>CAWKNX010000004.1:0-468214 GCA_963851085.1 uncultured Actinomycetota bacterium
CATTGTCTTACACACCGCTGATCGGTGCGATCGGCTCTCCGATCCCCAGGCGCGGCTCCGCAGCATGGTGGCATCCCGCGAGTCCGTCACCAATGACGTGGTCGAGCTCAGCCTCGCCGTCTCCCTGAGCCTCGTCGTCGCGATCAGCCCGGTGCTGATGATATTGGCGCTGCCGTCCCTGGTGCTGCATCGCCGGCATTCTGCATGCTAAGCTGGTCAACCAGACCCGCATCGACGCCAAGACGGGGCTGCTCAACGCCGCCACCTGGCAGCAGGAGTCGATCGTGGAGCTGGCCCGGGCGGCGCGCACCAGGACACCTCTGGCCGTCGCCGTGGCCGATATCGACTACTTCAAGCGCGTCAACGACACCTTCGGCCACCTCGCAGGCGACCTCGTACTGCGCGAGCTTGCCCGTGCGCTGCGCAACAGGTGCGCGATTACGATGTCGTCGGCCGGTTCGGCGGGGAGGAGTTCACCCTTCTCCTGCCGCACACCGACCCGGATGAGGCTGTACGGATCGCCGAGCGTATCCGTGAGCATGTCAGCCAGCAGGTCATTTCGATCGACGACGGCAGCCGGGAGGGATTCCGGCTGCGGGTCCCGTCTCGATCGGGGTCGCCACGCTCACTGGTTCGCGCCGCGACCTCAATGACCTGATCGCCGCCGCGGACAGCGCCCTTTACCAGGCCAAGAACGCCGGCCGGAACACTGTCCGCGTGATAGCAGACGCCGCGGCCGCCGCCGCGCCGCAGGCTTCGCACGACGACGCGGGCACCGGTGAGTGCGCGTGATCCCGCCTCGCTGGCGGGATTGCGCTCGATGTGGGCGCGAGGGCGGGACGCAAGGAATGTTCGACGGGTGCTCCGCGACCGGCCGTGCCAGCCCGCCGCTACCTCGCCGGGCAGGATGCGGTTAGCGGCGCGATGGCTGATCTGGCCCCGTGCGCGGCGAACTCCGCATCCGAACAGATGGCACTTTAACCTATCGCAGCGCTATGATAACGCACCGTGAGGCGGTCAGCGCCCACCGATCTCGATGCCGTGGGCCCGCCGCATGGTCTTCGCCGCCGCTGCGGCGGCCGCGGTCGCCGGGTTCACCGTGGCGGCACCAGCGGCCGCGGGCTCGCCTTGGGTGCCCTATGCGGGATCACGACCGGCACGCAGGCCGCGCCGAAGGCCGGGCTCCACGGCAGCGACCGACGGCAACGCCGATCAAGCACCTGGTCGTGATCTACCAGGAGAACCACTCGTTCGACAACTACTTCGGCACCTATCCAGACGCACTCAACCCCGCGGGTGAGCCGCCGTTTGATGCCGCACCGGGCACTCCCGGTGTGCACGGGTTGACCGGGCAACTGATCGACCACAACCCCAACCTCGCCAGCCCCTTCCGCCTCGACCGCAGCCAGGAGCTCACCTGCGACAACAACCTCGGCTATACGCCATTGCAAACTGCTTACGACGACGGACGTGTCGACCAGTTCGTGCAGGCGGCAGGGCCGAAGGGCGCCGGGTGCAGCCCTGCCTTGACCATGGGCCACTACGACGGAAACACCGTTACCGCGCTCTGGGAGTACGCACAGCACTTCGCGATGAGTGACGACAACTTCGACGACACCTACGGGCCGTCCATTCCCTCGATCATCAACCTGATCAGCGGGCAAACCGCTGGGCGGCCGCGTCCGCGCCGACGCCCGCGGTGGTGGGCGGCACGCTCATCGCGAATATCAGCCCGGCCTATGACGACTGCGCTGGCGGCGGAGCGACAGTCGAGATGACGGGCCGGAACATCGGCGATCTGCTCGCCGCGAGGCGGGTCACCTGGGGGTGGTTCGATGGCGGCTTTGAGCCCACGTCCACGGTCAACGGGACGCCCGTCTGCGCCTCCCGCCACACGTCGATCACGGGCGTGACGGCAATGGACTACCGCGGCGGCGACGACCCGTTCCAGTACTACGCATCGACCGCTAACCCGCATCACCTGCGGCCGACCATACCGGCCATGATCGGTCACAGTGACCAGGCCAACCACCAGTACGACCTTTCTGACTTCTGGACGGCCGCTGACGCGGGCCTGCTGCCTGCCGTGTCGTTCCTCCGTGCGCCCACCTACGAACAGGGCCACCCCGGCAGTTCTGACCCGCTCGACGAGCAGCACTTCCTCGTGACCACCATCAACCAGCTAGAGACGCTTCGTAGCTGGCGGTCCACCGCAGTCGTCATCACCTGGGACGAATCGGACGGCTGGTACGACCACGTCATGCCGCCGATCGTGAACGGCTCCCAGTCGGCGCAAGATGTCCTCACCGGGCCGGGCCGCTGCGGCACCGACGCACCGCTGGGCGGTCTACCGGACCGCTGCGGCTACGGCCCGAGGATCCCCGAGCTGGTGATCTCCCCCTACGCCCGGGCGGACTTCGTGAGCCACGCGCTCAGCGCACAGTCGTCGATCACCCGTTTTATCGAGGACAACTGGGAACTCGGCCGCATCGGCGGTCGGTCGTTCGACATCCGGTCAGGCACCATCGCCGCGATGTTCGACTTCGACCACGCGGCCAGCCACCAACCGGGCGGCTTTTCCTTGATCCGGGCAGTGGCGAACCCGTCGCTTCACCACCCCAGGCGGGCGGATGAGGCGCCCGATGGTGGGCGCCACCCGGGCCGCGATCGGCCGAGGTAGCCTTCTCGGGCCGCGGCCGAACGGTGCGGCCGGCCACGGTATCGGGGTGGTCGGTGCCGAGGACCCGGCGCCTGGCCGCGAGCACCTTGCGGTAGAGCAGTTCGCCTTCACGCGCGGGCCCTTAAAGCCGGCCAAGCCGGCCAACCCGGCCCAGCGAGCGTAGCGCGCGGGGCGAGGCTATGCTTATGAAATTATCCTCCCCAACCACCCCCAGTCGTTCGTCAAGTAGCGGCCACAGCGGCCGGCGCGTCAGCGGCCGGGGCGCTGCCCCCGCCGGCGGGCGGCATCGCCCTGGTCGGCGATCACCCGCGCCAGCTCACGGCCGGTGGCCACGGTATCGGGGTGGTCGGTGCCGAGGACCCGGCGCCTGGCCGCGAGCACCTTGCGGTAGAGCAGTTCGGCCTCACCGCGCCGGCCCTGAAGCCCGGCCAGCCAGGCGAGCGTGGCGCGCGAGGCGAGGGTGTCCGGATGAACCTCCCGAGCACCCGCCGCCGGTCGTCCAGCACCTGGCGGCACAGCCGCTCCGCCTCGGCGTACCTGCCCTGCCATCCGATCAGCCTGGCCAGGTCGTGGCGGGTGGCCAGGGTGTCGGGATGATCGTTGCCGAGCACCCGGCGCCGGTCCGCAAGGACCTCACCGCACAGCCGCTCCGCCTCGCCATACCTGCCAAGGAGCCCGGCCAGCCAGCCGAGCATGGCGCGCGAGGCCAGCGTGTCCGGGTGATCCTCGCCGAGCAGCCGGCGCCGGTCGCTGAGCACCTCACCGCACAGCCGCTCCGCCTCGTCGTAGCGGCCGAGCAGGCCGGTCAGCCGGGCCAGGTCGTGGCGGGTGGCCAGGGTGTCCGGGTGATGCTCGCCGAGCACCTGCCGCCGGTCGTCGAGCACCTCGCGGCACAGCCGCTCCGCCTCGTCGTAGCGGCCGCGGAGCCCGGCCAGCCAGGCGAGCGTGTCACGGGCGCCGAGGGTGTCGGGATGAAGGTCACCGAGGACATTCCGGCGGCCGCCGAGGGCCTCGCAGGCGAGTTCTTCCGCCTCGCCGTACCGGCCCTGCCGCCCGATCAGCCAGGCGAGCCGGTGCCCGGTGGCGAGGGTGTCCGGGTGCTCGGCGCCGAGCAGCCGCCGCCGGTGCTCGAGCACCTGGCGGAACAGCCGCTCCGCCTCGCCGTACCGGCCCTGCAACCCCACCATCCGGGCGAGCCGGTGCCAGGTCGCCAGGTTGTCCGGATGCTCGGCGCCGAGCAGCCGCTGCCGGTCCTCGATCACCTGGCGGCACAGCCGCTCCGCCTCGCCGTACCGGCCCTGCAGCCCCACCATCCGGGCGAGCCGGTGCCGGGTGGCCAGGGTGTCCGGATGCTCCTCGCCGAGCAGCCGCCGGCGGTCGGCGAGCACCTGCCGGTACAGCTCCTCCGCCTCGCGGTACCGGCCCTGCATCCCGATCATCCGGGCCAGGCTGTGCCGCGTCGCCAGGGTGTCCGGGTGCCGGGCGCCAAGGACCCGCAGCCGGTCGGTGAGCACACCGCCGCACAGGCGCTCCGCCTCGGCGTACCTGCCCTGCCGGCCGATCATCCGGGCCAGGTGGTAGCGGGTGGCCAGGGTGTCCCGGTGCTGCGTGCCGAGGACCCGGTCCTGGTCGGCGAGCAGCCCACGGTACAGCTCGTCGGCGGTTGTGTACCTGCCCTGCAGGCCGATCGCCCGGGCCAGATCATGCCGGGTGGCCAGGGTACCGGTGTGCTCCGCGCCGAGCACCCGGCTCTGATCGGCGAGCAGGCCGGGGTAGAGCTGCTCGGCCTCGCTGATGCGGCCCTGCCGGGTCAGCGCCTGGGCGAGGCTGCCGCGCGCGGTCAGGCTGGCCGGGTCGTCCTGGCAGGCGAACGCCGCCGCTGCCACGCCGGCCCGGGCCAGCTTCTCCCGCCGCCAGCCGCCCGGCGCGCAGCAGCGCGTCGTGCCCGACGCGCCGATCATCAGCAACCGCCCGAGGACGGCGCGATCCAGATCGGCGGCGAGCAGCTCGAGCACCGCGTTGATGTGCGGGACAAGCAGCCGCCAGGCCGGCCAGTGGCCGGGCTCGCGGCATCCAGCCCCGCCACCGCCGCCTGCAGCAGCCCCACCGCCGCGTCGCAGACCGCCATCCGGTCCGCCCGGTCGATCTCCAGCAGCCTGCCCCGGTTGACGTCGGCGACCACCAGATGCACCGTGACAGCGTTCACGCCGGCCGGGCCGCCGTTTTTGGCGATATCGATCAGCCCGGTAGAGGACAGGCCGTGCAAACCGTCGCGCAGCCTGCGCAGCCGTTCGGTATCCAGTCGTTCACTCTCGCCGCCCGCAGTGCCGCCGGCGCCGGGCGTCCCCTGCGCCACCTGGGTGAGCAGGGCGGCGAGCGGCCGCGGCACCAGCAGCGAAGCCGGAATGGGCGTGGCGGGCGCATAGCACGACAGCACCAGCAGCAGCGGCCTGGCCTGCGGCCTGCCGTCGGCGGTCAGGGCATCGAGGGACAGGTCCCAGGTCCGCTGGATGGTGGCGCGGGCATCGGTGCCCGGCTCGTCGATATCACGCAGCGCCGCCGGCAGTTCGACACTGTCCAGCGCCTGTGGTAGCTGTCGAAGCTGGCCCACCGCGCGAACGGCGACGCCAGGTAGGCGCCCGCCAGGTGCAGCGCAAGCGGCAGCCCGCCCAGGCGGCGGGCCAGGTCCCTCGCCTGCTGCCCGGTCGGGTCGGCGACGCCCGGCGCCAGGTCCCGCAGCACGCCCGCCGCCGCCTCCTCGTCCAGAGACCGCAGTTCACGCAGGGCCATCCCGGTCCCCCACACCGCCGGATCCCGGTTACGGGTCGTCACGATCACCATCCCGGCCGGGTCCGGCCGCAGCCACCCGGTGCCGTCAGCCGGGGTCGGCTTCCCCGCGGCGGCGAGCACGGCCGGCTTATCGGCGTCGTCGAAAACCAGCAGCCACTTCCGGCCCGCCGCATGCGCGCCGTTCAGGAACTCCCACGCGCGCTCCGGCGCGGTCGGCGCACCCTCCCGCACCGGCCGTCACCGCGTCCGGCGCGCCAAGCTCACGCAGCACCTCCAGCATCCCGCCGGTCAGCGAGGCCGCGTCCGCGGCCGTCACCCACCACACCCGCCAGCCACGTGCCCGCGCCACCCGCGCCACCGCCAGCGCGACCGTGGACTTGCCGAGTCCGCCCATTCCGGCGAGCACCCACGTCCGGCCAGCCTGCCGCGGCATCCGGCTCAGCGGCCGGCGCAACTCGGCCAGCAGCCCGTCCCTGCCCCGGACCTCGGCGGGAAGCCGGCCGAACGGAGCCGCCACGGGCAGCGTGTCGGCCGCGGACGCCACGGCACCGGTATCAGAAAACGGCGGCCGCAGCCACGGGGGCCGTGCCGAGGCAGCCGCCAGTGCCGCCGGATCTCCAGGCGCGGCCCGGCCGCTGCTGTTGGACCCGGCCAGGTCAATCCAGGCGGTGATGGCCGACTCTTTGACCTGGCACTCGACCCGCTCGTAGCTGGCCGCATCCACCTGCGCCACGTGCCTGATGACATGGTCGTAGACGTAGGTCGACGCGGCGAACACCAGGTCCGCGCCAGCATTGCGGAGCTTGTCCTTGATCACCTGCGCGTCGAGGATGCGGGCCGCCAGGATAACCGCCTGCCCGGACAGCCCCTCGCCATCGCGGCCGACCGGCCCGACGTGCAAGGCGGCCCTCATCTGGATGCGGACCACCTCGCTGGCGTGCCGGTTGTACTGCCTGAGGTGGTCCGCCAGCTTCGCGACCAGCGGGTCAACCACCCGCGCCACGGCGATCGTGGGCGGCACCACGATCACGACACCGTCACCCCGGTCCTCGTGATAGCAATCCGCCCACGGCACGCCCGACTCGTCGAACACCGACCGCAAGATGCCGTAAAACCCCCGCCGCACGGCATGCCGGTCGACGTCGTTGCGGGCCGGATCCCGAACCCGGCCACGTCCGTGACGAATATCGAGCAGGTCAGCGACGACTTGAAGATCGAGTCGAACGACCGGCCGGTCAGCGCCGCGGCCATTTCCGGCGTGGCGGCAGGGGCTCCACTCCTGACCGCGGCTGATGCCCTGCTCCTCCCCGCCGCGCCCGGGCTCCCCAGCAACAGCAGGTTCACCCGGAGCCTGGTCTTGATCCGCCGCCCCTCGCCGCGCCGCATCGCCGGCGCCGCAGATCGCCGCGAGCCCGTCCAGGTCAAGCACGCTCAGCTGCCTGCGCTCGGTGCGCACGATCCCGCGATCACGCCAGGAACGCACAACCTGGCGACGGCGTCCGGCCTCGCGCGGGCCCAATCGGCGAGTTCCTGCTGCGACATCGGCAGCGTGAACACCGCCGGGGTTCCCTGCTGGTACCCGCCTCTGCGCCGCGCAAGCTCGACAAGCAGCCACGCCAGGCGGCGCTCCGCGCCGTCGAGTTCAGCACGGAAATGCCGCGCCTGGTCTTCCTCACGGCGCTCGCGCACCTGGCGTTCGAGCGCCTCGGTGGCGCGCGGATGACCGAAAAGGAGTTCGGTGAACCGCTCCGCCCGCACCACCATGGCCCGGACCTCGTCCAGCGCTGTCACACTTGCCGAACGCGCCCGCGCAAGCAGGGCCGCGCGCTCACCGATCACATCTCCTGGCCCGCGCACGGCAATGATCTGCTCACCGGCACGGCGCCAGCGGTGACACTGACCTTCGCCCAGCCCGACTCGATGATCATCACTTGCGAAGATTCGTCACCCTCGCGGCACAGCACCCACCCCGCGCGGAACACTTCTTCCACGCCGGACGCCGCGAGCGCGAGGCGTTCGGGCTCCGCGAGCGCGTCCCAGAAACTGCGCTGTGTCAGGTGCTCCCACCGCACGTTTGCCGCCACCACCGGAATCTCGCCGACCCGGTGGGCCTCCTGGGCCGCACCGTCGCCGTGGCCGTGGCCAGTGACCGGTTCAGCGTCGGCGGGTGGCCTCCCGGCGTCTGCCGGCGGCGTCTCACCGGAACTGTCTGGACCGGATCCGAAGACCTCTCTCACGGCAGGCCTTATTCCCCTTTAAGACACTGCACCGCGCTGCCCCAGCGCGGTCTTACGCCCCGCTGCCGGGTCCGCCACCCGTGGGAGCCAGGCCGCGACCCGGATCCCTATCCGTTATGGACGGGCCCCGAATAGGGCTAATTCACAGCAGTCTACGCAATAAGCGATCGCTTGCGTGCTATTCCTGCACCGCCGCGCCATATGCCCGGCCTGGCGCCTCGAATCGGGCGATGACCCCGCCGCCCGGCGACGACCCACGGACAGGCGATGACCCGCTATCAGGCGATGACCCGCTATCAGGCGATGACCCGGCCGCGGGCCGCCAGGTAGCCGACGACAAGCTCGATCCCGGTGATCCCGAGCAGCAGGAATATCGGCACGTCCCATCCGCCGGTGGCCGTATGGAGAAATCCGACCAGCAGGGGCCCGGTGCTCGCGAGCAGGTAGCCCGCGCTCTGTGCCAGCGAGGACAGGGACGCGGCAATCGCCGGGGTAGCCGCACGGGCCATGGTGAAGAAGATCGCCAGCCCGAGCGACGCTCCCTGGCCGAGGCCGAGCACGAACATCCAGAACGTCGCCGTGCTCATCGGCGCGAACAGCGCCGCGGCGATGCCCACGCCGCTCACGAGCACGGTCGGGATCACCAGCAGGCGCTGGTCGGCGGCGCGGTGGGCAAGCACGGGGACGACGAGCGACGTGAGGGCGCCGCCGAGGGTCGCCACCGAGATCAGCACGCCGGCCTGCGCGGGGCTCGCGCCCCGATCGCGGAACAGGATCGGCAGCCAGGACAGCGTGGAGTAGTACACCAGGCTCTGCAGGCCCATGAAGCCGGCGACCTGCCATCCGAGCACGTGCCGGTGCACCGCGTGCCCGGCACTGGATCTCCTGCGCGCCGCCTCGCCGCCCACCGCCGCGTCCGTCGTCGCCTCGTGCGGGGCTCTGCCGGCACTGGCTGTCCGGCTGGGGCTGGCCTTAAGCCGCCACCTCACCTGAGGCACCCACATCACCGCGGCCACCGCCGCGGGAACCGCCCAGAGGCCGAGCACGAGCTGGGCCGATCCGCCCGACGCCTGGTAGACGGGCACGCTGATCAGCGATCCGATGATCGAGCCGACCGACAGGCTGAGCAGGTAGATCCCGATCAGGAGTCCCGCACGCTCCGGCATCCGCCGCTTGATGAGGCCGGAAAGCAGCACATTCATGATCGCGATGGCGCCGGCCGCGAGAGCTGTCGCGGGGAACAGCGCGAGGTGGGGGAAACCGCCGCGCAAGTGCCAGGCGATACCGCGAGCACGATCAGCGCGGCGAGCAGCGCCTGCTCGTCACCGAACCGGCGGCTCAGCCTCGCCGCGAGCCCGGAGAAGACCCCGAAACACACCACCGGGATCGTGGCGAGCGCGGTCACCGCGGCGGACGACAGCCCAAGCCGGGAGGCCAGCTCGGGAAATACCGGCGGCAGGCTGGTGATGGCTGGCCGGAGATTGAACGCCAGGGCGATGATCCCGGCGACGAGCACCGCCGCGGCGAGCCGCGGCTGGCCCGCACCGCCATCGGTGGATGGCATCCGCGAGCACGCCCGCCGGCGGGCAATCGACCGGGCGTTACGCGCTCCTATCCGAGCAGCGATCGGAGCACATAGGGCATGATGCCACCGTGCCGGTAGTAGGCAGCCTCGCCTGGCGTGTCGATCCGGACGATGGCGCTGAACTCGATGCCGTCCGCTCGCACGGTCACCTCGCGAGGTACGTCGCCGGAGTTGAGCGCCTCGACCCCGGTGACGGAGAATTCCTCACGCCCGGTCAAGCCGAGCGACGCGGCCGATTCGCCGGGCGGGTACTGGAGCGGCAGGACGCCCATGCCGATCAGGTTGGACCGGTGGATCCGCTCGTACGACTCGGCGATCACAGCCCGGATCCCGAGCAGGGCCGTGCCTTTCGCCGCCCAGTCCCGCGACGATCCGGAGCCGTACTCCTTGCCGCCGAGCACCACGAGCGGTGTTCCCTCAGCGGCGTACGCCTGCGCCGCGTCGTAGATCGTCATCTGCTCACCGGACGGCAGTTTCACCGTGACCCCGCCCTCGGTGCCCGGCGCGAGCAGGTTGCGGAGCCGGATGTTGCCGAACGTGCCGCGGATCATCACCTCGTGGTTGCCGCGCCTGGACCCGTAGGAGTTGAACGCGCGGCGCTCCACGCCGTGCGCGCGCAGGTACTCCCCTGCCGGGCCGTCCGCCTTGATCGACCCTGCCGGGGAGATGTGGTCGGTGGTCACCGAGTCGCCGAGCATCGCGAGCACCCTGGCGCCTGTGATGTCGGTCACCTTCGACGGCTCGCGGCTCATGCCGTCGAAGTACGGCGGCCGCCGCACATAGGTCGACTCCGGGTCCCAGTCGAAGATGTCGCCCGCCGGGACGGGCAGCGACCGCCACCGCTCATCCCCCGCGAACACGTCCGCATAGTCGCGGGCGTACATCTCGGTGGCGACGGCCGACGCGACGACGTCGTCGATCTCGGCCAGCAGACGGCCAGATGTCGGCGAGGTAGACCGGCTTGCCGTCAGACCCGGAGCCAAGCGGCTGCGTGGTCAGGTCGATGTCCATCGTCCCCACCAGCGCGTAGGCGACCACGAGCGGCGGCGACGCGAGGTAGTTCATCTTCACGTCGGGATTGATCCGGCCCTCGAAGTTACGGTTGCCGGACAGTACGGACACGACGGCGAGATCGCTGTCACTGACCGCTTGGCTGATCTCTCCGGCAGCGGCCCGGAGTTCCCGATGCACGTGGTGCAGCCGTAGCCGACCAGGTTGAAGCCGAGCTTCTCCAGGTAAGGGAGCAGCCCTGACCGCTCGTAGTAGTCCATGACCACCTTGGACCCCGGCGCCAGCGTGGTCTTGACCCAGGGCTTGCGGGACAGGCCCGCATCCACGGCCTTCTTCGCCAGCAGGGCGGCGCCGACCATCACCGAGGGGTTGGAGGTGTTCGTGCACGACGTGATCGCCGCGATCACGACGGAGCCGTGATCCACCCATGTCTCGGTGCCGTCCTCCAGCGTCACCGCGACCGGCGAGGACGCGCGCGGGTGCGGCTCCGAGCGCCACCGGGTCCGACGCGGGGAACGTTCCAGCGATGCCGTTGTCGACAGACGTGTGGCCGGAGCGGAAGGTAGCTCGGCAGGATCTCACGGAAGGCGCCCTGCGCGTCGCTGAGCGCGACCCGGTCCTGTGGGCGCTTCGGCCCGGCCAGCGACGGGACGACGGTGGAAAGGTCGAGCTCGAGCCGCTCGGAGTAGCGCGGCTCCGCGCTCGGGATCGTGCCACAGGCCCTGCTCCTTGGCGTAGGCCTCGACCAGGGCGACGTGCTCGGCCGGCCGGCCGGTGAGCCGCAGGTAGGTCAGGGTCTCCGCGTCGATCGGGAAGATCGCGCAAGTGGACCCGAACTCAGGGCTCATGTTGCCGATCGTCGCGCGGTTGGCGAGCGGCACCGCGCCGACGCCCTCACCGTAGAACTCGACGAACTTCCCGACCACGCCGTGCCTGCGCAGCCGTTCAGTAATGGTCAGGACCAGGTCGGTCGCGGTGGTGCCAGCGGGCAGCTCACCGGTCAGCCGGAAGCCGACCACGTTCGGGATGAGCATGCTGATCGGCTGGCCGAGCATGGCGGCCTCCGCCTCGATGCCGCCGACGCCCCAGCCGAGGACGCCGAGCCCGTTGACCATCGTGGTGTGCGAATCGGTGCCGACGCAGGTGTCCGGGTAGGCCATCGGCGGCCCGTCACCTTCGGCGGTCATCACGACCCGGGCGAGATGCTCGATATTCACCTGGTGGACGATGCCGGTGCCCGGCGGCACCACCTTGAACTGGCGGAACGCCCCCTGGCCCCAGCGCAGGAACTGGTAGCGCTCCCGGTTGCGCTCGTACTCGAAGTCGACGTTCCGCTGGAACGCGTCCGGCCGCCCGAATACGTCCGCGATCACCGAATGGTCGATGACCAGCTCGGCGGGGACCAGGGGGTTGATCTTCGCCGGGTCGCCGCCGAGGTCGCGCATGGCCTCGCGCATGGCGGCGAGATCGACCACCGCCGGCACCCCGGTGAAATCCTGCATGATCACGCGCGCCGGGGTGAACTGGATCTCCGCGTCCGGCTCGGCGCTAGGTTCCCAGCCCGCGACCGCGGTGATGTCGCCCGCGGCGATGCCCACGCTGCCCTCGTTGCGCAGCAGGTTCTCGAGAAGGATCTTCAGGCTGAACGGGAGGCTAGCCGACCCGTCCACCGCGTCCAGGCGGTGCATCTCGTACGTTGCGTCGCCGGCCCGCAGGCTGGCGCGGCTGCCGAAGCTGTTCCCGGGCACAGCCGCCCACCTCCTCGCTGTTATGTCCGTTTCTCTCCGCATCCTGCCCTAGGGCGGCAAGCCGACACGCGGCTACCCCTTCGTGGGCTCGCACCGCTGGCACACCACGGCTCCTTCACGGCTGCCGCGGGTCTTGCCGCGAGCAGGTATCTCGACATCGAGCTATTTCACAGAGCCAATGTACCCATTAGTTCTCTCGACATCAAGCTACTTAGTGGTAATATCTGGCACGGACCCGCCTGGGTGCCGGCTTCGCGCTCGATCCGCAGGCCGAGAATCGCCCAGAGACCAAGGACGATGCCGCCCGCGACGGCGATGCTCTCCAGCGTGTCCGACAGCCAGTGAACGCCGAGATAGGTACGGCACAAGATCATCACGAGCGTCGCCACGGCCACCGCCGCCAGTGCGCGACGACGGCGGCCCG
This sequence comes from uncultured Actinomycetota bacterium, assembly GCA_963851085.1. Lineage (GTDB taxonomy): Bacteria > Actinomycetota > Actinomycetes > Streptosporangiales > Streptosporangiaceae > DATFVJ01. The sequence continues at coordinate 12,476 of CAWKNX010000004.1, forward strand.
GGCGGACCAGCACCAGGGTGAGCGCCAGGGCGACGGCGAGGATGGTGATCACGTGGCCGGAAGGAAACGAGCCGGCATCGGCCGCGACCAGGCCACCAGAGGGCCGCGCCCGCATCACCAGATGTTTGATCAGCTGCAGACGCGCCCGACGTGAGCTGCCGGGGTGATCGCCAGGAAGATCGCCGCGATCCTGCGCTTGCGCGCGAACCAGAGGAAGAGCGCGACAGCGATGGCAATGATCGTGCCGCCGAGTCGGCCCGGCGACATCGCTCAGCACCTTCGCGACGTCGGTCAGGACCGCGTCCCTGGTCGGGCGGATCAGCGAACCCCAGGCCCGGTCCAGGCCCGCCATCGGGGGACGGGCCGGATTAGCCGCGACGATCGCGGCGAACACGGCCGCGACCGCGAGCAGCAGGCAGGCCACGAGGGCGAGCACAACGCGGGAACTCCCGGCGGTGGCCCGCCGGTGGGTCGCTGGCGCCATCGATGGCCCGCTGCTGGGGTAGCCCCGCGCCGCCGGAGCGGGCCACCCCCGGCCGGTGCCCCCAGGATGGCCAGGCCCCGCGGGCCCGCCAGTGGAGTCACCGGGCCCGCGGGCGGTGGATCGGCGCCGATCAGAGTCGGTCATGGTGGCTCAAACACTGCCCGGCACCTGCGGGGTTAACCTTTGGCAGTGGGATCCAGAACACCGCTCAGGCGGGTCGAGGACTTGGACCGGCGGATCCTGGCGCGGATCGCGTCGACGCAGTCGCCGGTTCTCGACTACGTGCTTCCCCGGGTCAGCGAGACGGCCAATCACAGCGTGCTATGGATGGCGATCGCACTCGGCATGGCCGCCACGGGGAACAGGCGGGCCAGGCGGGCGGCGCTGCGTGGCCTGGCCAGTGTCGCAATCGCGAGCACGGCGGCCAACGTGGTGGCGAAGGGCCTCACCGGACGGGCGCGTCCCATCGGCGAGATCCCCGTGCTGCGGCGACTGGTCCACGTGCCGACGACAACGTCGTTTCCTTCCGGTCACTCGGCCTCCGCCGCCGCCTTCGCGACCGGCGCCGCGCTCGAGATGCCGCTCCTCACGGTGCCGGTAGGCACCGTTGCCCTCGCGGTCGGCGCGTCCCGCCTCGCCACGGGCGTGCACTACCCGTCAGATGTCGCCGCGGGCTTCGCTATCGGTGCTGCGGCGGGGATGGTGACGCTGCGCTGGTGGCCGCGGCGGCCGGCCCAGCCCGCCGACGCGATGCGGCCCAGGCGCGACGCACCCGCCGCCCCGACCGGCGAGGGGCTCGTGCTCGTCGTCAACGCCGCCGCGGGCACGTCGCCCCAGCTGGCCGAGCGGCTCCGCACCGAATTGCCGGACGCGGAGATCGTCGAGGTGGCTGAGGGCCAGGACGTGGAGGCCCTCGTGCGCGACGCGGCCCTGCGTGCCCGGATCCTCGGCGTGGCCGGCGGGGACGGTACCTTGAATGTCGCGGCCGGTGTGGCGCAGGAGGCGGACCTGCCGCTGCTCATCATCCCGGCCGGAACGTTCAATCATTTCTGCACGGACCTCGGCATCGACTCGGCCGACGACGCGCTTGCCGCGCTCCGCGCGGGAGACGCCGTCCGCGTGGACGTCGGCGTGGCCGGGACCCAGGCGTTCCTCAACACCTCAAGCACCGGCGTGTACGTCGATCTCGTCCGCGCCAGGGAGCGGCTCGAGGGCAGGATCGGCAAGTGGCCCGCGCTGATGGTCGCCCTCGTCCATGTGCTGCGCCACAGCCGTCCGCAGGATGTCTACGTGAACGGCCGCCGCCGGCGGCTCTGGCTGATCTTCGCGGGTAACTGCTGCTACGCCCCGCAGGGCTTCGCGCCTTCGTACCGCCCGGATCTCGCCGACGGCCTGCTCGACGTCCGGCTCGTCGACGCCAAACTCCCCATAGCCCGGCTTCGCCTGCTCGCGGCGGTTCTCACCGGCACGCTCGGCCGCAGCCGGGTCTACCGGGCCTGGACCGCGCACACGGTCGAGATCGCCACCGCGGACGGCAAGCCGATCCAGGTGTCCGTGGACGGTGAGGTGACCGAGTCCGGCGCGTCGATCCGGCTGGCGAAGCGCCCTGGGCGGCTGCTCGTCTACCGGACCGCCGAGCCCTCCTGACCTCGCGTCTTGACCCTCGGCTGTGAGTGGCCCAGATCATCGATCTCGCGCGGCGTGTCGCCGTGACGTGAGACCAAACCGAGGATCTTCGGCCGTCCAGCCTGCTACCCGCCGGCGGCTTTGCCGTTCGCCAGGATCGATGGCCGGTAGGGCGGGCCAGATGCCGCTCTGGAGGTCATCGATCAAGCTTCGCCCGAGCCCTCCGGCTCGGGTAATCCGGCAGTCTCAATGGTCTTGGATGCTCTGCCTTTCCGCGTCTGCCACGCGATGCCCAGGCCCCTGGCCAGTTGTGTGCGCGGGCGTTTGACCCGTATGTCTCCGGGCAAACCGCGGTGGTCCGAGGAGGTGGACCATGGTCCACGGAACGACGAAACGCCGCGTCCGCGGCGTGAGGGTGTAGCCGCCGACTCCGCCGGCTCGCCCAGCGCGGCCGGCCCGCGGCCGATGTCCGAACCACAGGGCCCGGCCGTGTTGGACGGCGCATGATCGGGGGTGGCAGGCTGAACGGATGACAGTGCCTTCTGGGCCTCCCCCTGCTGACCTTGTACCAGCGCCCGCCGCGATACCACGGCCGGATGAGGCTGAGCTCCGCCCGGTCATCGAGGAACTCGCAGATATCGACCGGGCGCCGGCGTCACCGGGTGAGCGCGAGGCAGCGCACGTCATCGCTGGGCGTTTCCAGGGACTCGGGCTTCGCGTGGAGGTTGAGGATGAGCCCGCGTTCGGCTCGTACGCCTGGCCGGTCGGTGCCGCTTCCGCTGTCGCGGCGGCTGCGGGGCTGGTGGCACGGCACACGGCGCAGTGCACAGACCCGACACGCCGCGGCAGCCGCTACGGGTCAGCGTTGCGACGCGCGGCAGGAACGCTGGGCGGCGCGCTTGGCGCGGCCGGGATCGCGGACGAGATCTCACTCGGGCGGCAGGTCATCCGCCGACTCATCAGCCCGCGCCGTACGACCTGCAACGTCGTCGGATACGCCGGTGATCAGGATGCGGAGCGCACCCTCGTGGTGATGGCCCATCACGACGCCGCGCCGAGCGGAATCGTGTTCGACCAGCGGCTCGAGCGCTGGCTCGCCGCCCGCTACCCGGACGTGGTGGCGCGGATGACAGAGAATCCGCCGCTGTGGTGGCCGGTCGTGGCCGGACCCGCGCTCGTCGCGATAGGCAGTGCCCCGCTGCCCCTGCCGCCCACGATCTCGCGGGCCATCCGCGCCACGGGCACTGTCATGAGCGCGGCCGCGGCCGCCGCCTTCATCGACATTGGCCTGCGTGGCCCGGTGCCAGGGGCGAACGACAACCTGAGCGGGGTCGCGGTGCTCGTGTGGCTCGCGCGGGCACTCAGCAAGCGGTCTACGGAGGGTCTGCGCGTCATCCTGTTCTCCGCTGGCGCGGAGGAGGCACTGCAGCAGGGTGCGCGTGCCTTCGCGCGCCGCCACTTTCCCGCGCTGCCACGCGAGCGCACCTCGTTCCTCAACCTGGACACGGTCGGCTCGGGACGGCTGGTGCTGCTCGACGGCGAAGGCCCGATCCGGATGGAGCGGTATCACACCGGCATGAGTGACCTGGTCGCCCGCTGCGCCGATGAGCTCGGCATCTTCCTGCACCGTCGGCTGCGCTCACGCAACAGCACGGACGGCGTGGTCCCCATGCGGGCCGGTTACCCGGCCGCGACTCTGGCATCCGTGGACGATGCCAAACTGCTCCCCCACTACCACCTGTACTCCGATATCCCGGAAAACGTGGACTACCGGTGCGTCGCCGACGCCGCGCAGCTCACCGAGGCCGTCGTGCGCGCCGGTGGGATGCCGTTGGCGTAGGCGGGCGCGATCGGTGCGGTCCGCTCGCGGGATGGCCAGCGTCAGCGCCGCCGAGCCCAGCCTGCTCGAAGTACTGGCGGATCAGCTCATGCTGGCGCCGGCGAAGATCTTCCCAGTGGGCGATGAATTCGGCATCCCCCATCTGTTCGGCCTCACGGTACAGATCCTTGATCTCCGTCATCTTCTGCTGAGCCGGCGCGGCGGCTTCTGTGTCCGCGTCGTCTGGCGCGGGCGGATACGCAAGGCCTGGCACCTGCTGCGGACGCGCAGGACGGAACCTGTCCGGTGCTGAGTCACCGCGCGGCGAGCCCAGGGAATCGGCCGGCCACTGCGAAACGGCCGGCGCATCGCGCCACTGCTGTCCTGCCACGTCCACCCGCGGCTGCGGACCCGTCACGTCCACCCGCGGCTGCGGACCCGTCACCTCCACCCGCGGCTGCGGACCCGCCACGTCCACCCGCGGCTGCGGACCCGTCACCTCCACCCGCGGCTGCGGGCCGGGCACGTCCACCCGCGGCTGTGCCGGGGCCCGCCGAGCGGCGGCCCGCAGGCCACGTGGCCGGTGCCGCTGGATCGATACACGCCACGCGGCTAACACCACAGCCAGCGCTGCCCCGCACGACATGCCCGCAGCGGTCAGGCCCTCGGCCGCTGCCACGATCGGATGCCAGCCGCGGCCGCCAGTGAGCCGCGAGATCTCACCCGCCAGACCGGTGGCCAGGCCGGCTATGACCAGCACGCCGCCCACGACGGTCAACCCGGCGCATAGCCGCATCCGCGGCGTTGCGGCTGGAATGGGCGGCACGCTCCAACGATTACATTCCGATTACCCTTGCGCAAGATGAGTGACGAAAGGGCAGCGGAGACGCTGCTCGGCCAGCACGGATGAGTTCCTGGCGACGCGACCACTACGAACCCGCAGGCGCCGTCTGCCGCTCATCTCACCGACCTGGGCTACGCCACCGCGCGCGGTCCAGGCGCCCGGAACGTGGCCACGATCATCAGCGTGCCCGGCCGGATCCGGCTGGGCTGATGGGCCAGGCCGGGCCGCGCCCTGCATGGTCGCGGCCAACGTGTGTCATGCTCGCACTCCCGGGATGGTCAGGGCACAACTCTGACGGGAACATACTGATCGGTGCCGATGTGGACGATCCCATCGGTCATGGACGTGCTCGACGGAAGGTTGACCGTGCATATCGTGATCATGGGATGCGGGCGGGTCGGTTCCACGCTTGCCCACATTCTCGAGGACCAGGGTCACACCGTCGCGATCATCGATCTGGATTCTGAGGCATTCCGTAAATTGCGCTCCGGATTCAAGGGACGGCGCATCACGGGTGTCGGGTTCGACCGCGACGTGCTGATGGAGGCGGGAATCGAGGAAGCGGCCGCGTTCGCCGCCGTCAGCAACGGGGACAATTCCAACATCATCGCAGCGCGGGTTGCCAGGGAGACATTCGGCGTGCAGAACGTCGCTGCGCGGATCTACGACCCGCGCCGCGCCGAGGTCTACCAGCGGCTCGGCATTCCTACCGTGGCGACCGTACGCTGGACTGCCGACCAGATGCTCCGGCGACTGCTGCCCGATGGCGCCGAGCCGCTGTGGCGCGACCCGAGCGGCAAGATGGTGCTCGCGGAGGTAGCCTTCACCGACTCGTGGATCGGGGAGAAGGCGAGTTCACTCGAGGATGCCGCGCACACCAGGATCGCGTTCATCTCTCGGCTGGGTGAGGCGATGACATGCCCGCCCGGCACGGTCCTCCAGGAGGGTGACGTCGTGCATGTCATCGCGCCAGAAGCAGATCTCGAGCGGATCACCGCCGTATTCTCCGCTCGCGGTGAGGGAGAACGCTGATGCGGATTGCCATCGCCGGAGCCGGTGCGGTCGGCCGGTCCATCGCAAGCGAACTGCTCGAAAACGGCCACGAAGTGCTGCTCATCGACAAGAGCCCCCGGTCCATCAAGGTGGACAGCGTGCCGCGCGCGGAGTGGCTGCTCGCTGACGCGTGCGAGATCTCCTCGCTTGATGACGCGGGCCTGCATCGCTGCAACGTCGTGGTCGCGGCGACGGGCGACGACAAGTCCAATCTCGTGGTCTCGCTGCTGTCGAAGACCGAGTACGGCGTTCCCAGAGTCGTGGCGCGCATCAATCACCCCAAGAACGAATGGCTCTTCAACGAGTCATGGGGCGTCGATGTCGCGGTATCCACGCCGAGGCTGCTCTCCGCGCTCGTCGAGGAGGCGGTGAGTGTCGGTGACCTGGTCAGGCTGATGACATTCCGGCAGAGTGAGGTCAACCTCGTCGAGCTGACGCTGCCCGCGGACGCGCCACTCACCGGGCAGCGGGTCGGCGCGATCGGATGGCCGGCCGACACGGCGCTAGTCGCCATACTGCGGGAAGGCCGTGTCATCGTGCCCGAGCCCGACGACCCGCTCGAGGCCGGTGACGAGCTACTCTTCGTCGCCAACGAAAACGTCGAGGAGCAACTCGCCGACCTGCTCTCCGGCCAGGTATCCGGCCATCACCACAGCCACTGACACCCGCACAGCCTCGGCGACCACCACAGCCACTGACACGGCACAGCTTCGGCGACCGGCATGGCAATGGGCGCTGAAGGGCGCCCGCCAGTCACGTTCCGGCGATCGAGGCGCGGTCAGGCCGTACCGGCCGCGTGCGGCTGATGATCAGCCAGGTCAGCCAGACGACAAAGGCATAGAGCGGATAGCCGAGTACGATCCGGCCGACTCCGAGCGGCACAAGCAGGTTCGCGAGCCAGAGCGGCAACAGCACGGCAATGCGCAACCCGAACATGCACAGCCAGAGCACGGTCGCGGCCGTGTAGGCGCGCCGACGCGCGGGATCGCGGCGCCAGTCGGTGCCTTCACCGAATATCGCGCCGAGCACGAGGCCGATGAGCGGCCAGCGAACCGCCAGCGAGACCGCCGACGCTGCGGCGTATCCCGCATTCAGGCCGAGCGCGGGCAGGAAGTAATTCTCCGGCCTTCCGGTGAGCACCGCGAGGCCTGCGGCGACCGCCACTCCGATGAATCCACTCACCGCGTACCGGAGCGCGTCCCGCCGGGCCAGCCGGTACACGAAGATCGCCAGCGCGGCTCCTGCGGCGATCCACAGCGGCGTGGTCAGATTCCGGGTAATGACGTAGACGGCGACGAACAACGCCCCCGGTACGGCCGAGTCAAGCATCCCGCGCGCGCCGCCGAGCAGCCCGAGCAGCGCCGCCGCCGATTCCGGCGGGTTACCGCCCGGCCGTGAGCCCGCCGCCTGCCGTATCGCGCCGCCGAACCGGCCTGTCAAGACCTGGGACAGCTCCGTGGCTGCCCCTTCCCCCTGGGCAGGCCCGGAGACCGCGCCGGGCGTCTCGCCGGTGTCCACCTACCGTGTCTCGGTTATCTCGGGCCCGCGGGCGAGCATCTCGGGGCCCTGTGCGAACGGGCTGGGCGACTCAGGGTCGCCAGCCGCCTGGGCCATCTGTTCCTCGAGTGCCCGCTGCGCCTCGGCAGGCAGGCGCAGTTCGAGCAGATCCCGTGGAGGCATTGGATGCTCGCCGCGAACCACGACGGTGTCAGCGAAGATTTCTTCGAGCAGCTTCGCCTTCGTCGGCTGGCCGGCGGCAGGCCCGCTGATCACACCGCGGAGGAACCAGCGCGGGCCATCCGCACCGAGGAACCTCGCGGACTGCAGGCTCTGTTTGCTCGCAGCACCGGGCGGCCCTGGCTCCGCAGGCACCCGCGCCCTGACCTCGGGGCCGAACGGGCCCTCCGCCTCCTCGCCACGCCCGCCAGCGGCATTGAGCTCATCGATGAGCTCGTGGCGGATGTCATCCCACAGGCCGGCACGCTTCGGCGCGGCGAACGCCTGCAGCTGCAGCTGGCTGTCGCCGCGAACGACGATCACGGCGAGCGCCTGGTCGCCGGTGAAGTTCACCTGAATATCGGCACCTGACGCCGCTGGCACATGCAGGCTGCCGAGATCGACCCGTTCGCGCTCCGGGTAGGTGTCTGTCACATCCCACGGTCCCTGCGGCCTGCCCGTACCCGCGCTGCCCTCGCCGGACGAGCCGGCCGCGTCGCGCGCACCTTCGTTGCCGTTTACCAGGCTGCCGCTGTCCAGAAGATCGTCCTGGTCCTCGGCCAGCGGCGCTTCGTCCGCGTCTTCGACGCGGCGACGACGGAACACGCTTCACGCTCCTTCTCATCCGTCACTGTCTGTGCGGCAAGCCCGCCGCTCCCGAAGAGGCGCCGTCCCCAGGCTCAGCGTGGCTGACCGGCCGGCTCACCAGTGGCCGCATGACCCCCGGTAGACCCGAACCCACCGTCCCCCCGCGCCGACCCAGGCAGCTTGTGCACTTCGTGAAAGGCTGCGTGCTCGACCCGCTGGATGACTAGCTGGGCGATCCGGTCACCTCGCCGGAACCGTACAGGCCTGGCGGTGTCGGTGTTCAGCAGAGTCACCTTTATCTCGCCACGGTACCCTGCGTCCACGGTGCCCGGCGCATTGACGACCGTGACACCGTTCCTCGCGGCCAGGCCCGACCGCGGATGCACGAAGGCCGCGTAACCCGGTGGCAGAGCGATCGCGATTCCGGTGGGCACCAGCGCGCGCTCGCCCGGCGCAAGCTCGACGTCCGCAGCCGCCACCAGGTCGGCGCCCGCATCGCCCGGATGAGCGTACGAGGGCAGCGGCAGGTCGGGGTCCAGCCGCAGGATCAGCACGTCGACGCTGCTGCTGCTCACGATTCACCGTCCGTTCTGGCCCGCTCGAGGCAAAGGGGCCGCTACTGCCTGCGCTGGGCCCGGGTGCAGGGACCCCTGGCTCCGGGTTCTGTCACCGGCCTAGTGCTTGGGCGCTGGTGCCGCAGCCGCTAGTTCCGCGGGCCGCTAGTTCCGCGGGCCGCTAGTTCGGCGGGTCCCTGGGCTTACCGGCAGTGACCTTACCGTCTCGCGGATCCGGCGCCACCTGATCTACGCCAGGCGGCGCGTCGCGCAGCAAGGGCCACGCCCGGGTGATCGCAGCCGCCGTCGGCACCGCAACGATCGCGCCAGCTATGCCGCCCACCACGCCACCGACCGCAAGAACAAGGATGATCGCAAGCGGATGGAGGCGCACCATGCGGCCGATGATCTGCGGTTGCAGCAGATGGCCTTCCAGCTGGTTCGCGATGATGAAGACGCCGAGCAGGATCACCGAGGCGACGAGTCCCTTGGTGCCGAACGTGACGAGAATGGAGACGAACCCGGCCACCAGGATGCCGATGAGCGGTATGAACGACGCAAGGAAGACGAGGACGGTCAGCGGGCCGATGAGCGGCACCCGAAGCACCAGCAGCGTCACCCCGATGACGACGGCGTGAATCGCCGCGATGACCACTGTCCCCCTGATGTAGTAGACGAGGGTCTGCCAGGCGGCGCGGCCGGCCCGGTCGGCTCGCCGATTTCCGGCCGGGCTCAGTGATCCCGTCGCCCAGCGCCAGATGCGCTCACCGTCCTTGATCAGGAAGAACGTGATGAACAGCATCAGGATCAGCCCAGCGAGGATCTCGGTGGCGATCTTGCCGCCGGTAACCACCGTGCCTGCGACCAGTGACCGGTGGCTGTTGAACCAGCCGAGAATGTTGTTGGACAGTTGCTGGATGCCGCTCGGACGGACGTGGAACGGGCCTGTCTCCAGCCAGTGCTCAAACTGATGTGTAGTGCGGCTCAGCTCGTTCGTGAGCGTGGCGGACTCCTGCGACACCCTGATGCCGACGAGCGTTCCCGCTCCCGCGACCACGCCGATGGCGAGCAGCAGGACGCACCAGGTCGCGGCCAGCGGGTGAAGGCCTGCCCTGCGGAGCCTGGCGGCCAGTGGCTGAAGCAGGGCCGTGGCGAGCAGCGCGCCCACACAGGGCAGCACCACGATGCGCAGGGCACTCACCAGCCGGGCACCGGCGTAGATCACGAAACCGACAACCACGAGCCGCCAGCACCACGCGGCCGCGATCTCCAGCCATCTGGGCGCACGCGGCCGGCCTGCGGCGCCGAGCTCGCCAGGACCAGGGCCGTCACCTGGCACCCTGGCCTGTCTTTCCTGGGGGACCGCACTCATCGTGCGCCTCGCCTTCCGCTCCGCGCGCCGCTCCCACCGGCCAACCATGCGTCCTATCCAAACAGCTACGGTGTATTCATGCGCGCGTACAACGAGCGGCTATCGATTCCTGTGACCTGGTGGTTTCTCGGCGCTGTGAGCATCGCGATTCTTGGCGCGGAACTCTGGGCCGGTTCCGGCGCACTTGTCGCACTCGCCACATACGTGGCGCTTGCCCTGGTATGTGGTGGCACGCTCATGCACTGGGGGGCGGCCCGTATCCGCGTGACAGACTCCGAACTGCTCGCCGCCGGGCGACTGCTGCCGCTTAGCGCGATCGGCGAGGTAATCGCGCTCGATGAAAGGCAGGCCAGGGAGGCACGCGGACCGAGGGCCGACCCGGCTGCCCATATGCTGATCCGGCCGTATCTGAGGCGCGCCGTTTACATCGAGGTCACCGATCCTGGCAGCCCGGCTCCGTATTGGCTGATCGCGACGCGGCGGCCAGAGGAACTGGCCGCCGCGCTCGATGGTTCACCGCCGCGCGCGCGATCGGGCGGAGATCCGCGCCGCGAGCGATGATCGCTGTGCAGCCGACCGCGCCAGCGTTGCAGCGTTCATGATCCCAGAGTTTCCGTGGTGCGATTGAGCCTGTCGCATTATCCAAGCCAAAGAACTCGGGCGAGCTTGATCGATGCCTCGTAGGACGGCCCATGGCAGCACCGTGACCATGTACCACTGCCAAGCCGCTGCCCTTGGCGCCCGGCACATTGAACAAGGTGTCCATATATTGAGACCGGCCATGATCGTGGTGGGTTACCCGCTACATGAGAGGCTGTCGCCTAACCCTGTCCAGGCCATCGGCAGTAGGCCCGAGTGGAGCGTGGACCCCAGTTTGGGCCTCTGAGCCTGCTGAGTGGAGATCATCGACGCAACACGCCGCACAAATGAGCTTGACTTTCAAGATCACGAGTTATGCGACAGCCTCATGAGCAAACTTACCGCGATCATGAAACGGCTGGGTAATGGGAGCGTGCCCAGCGGCCCGAATCATGATCGATCGCCCACAGGGCGCCGGATCCCACGGCTGTCAATATGTACCATCGCCTTTGACTCACGGTGGCTTTCATGATCGCGGTAACTTTTCCGCACATACCGCCGAGAAGTTACCGCGATCATGACGCTCGGCGCCGCCTGGGCCGCGGCCCTCGCCCCGAATCATGATCAATGGTCCGCAGGGCCACGCATTCGGCGCCCTGCGGGCCATTCGTGTACCAAATCCGCAGTTGATCTTGACGTCCGCTGGGTCATGGTGTGGCTGGCGCCGCCGGTGACTGTGGATGTCCCGTTACGGGACATCCACAGCAAATGATCTTGAAGTGGGACTCGGTGGTGCGCGTTGACAGCTGTGCTCAGACCGCCTTAGGCCATCGATCTCGGCGAACGGCAAAGCTGCCGCCGGGTAGCAAGCTGGCAGCAGAAGATCGGCGTTGTGCCCCTGCCCGGCCGCGCCCGCTGCGCCCCTGCCCGGCCGCGCCCGCTGCGCCCCTGCCCCGGCCGTCCAGGCTGTGCCACCTGTGCCCCTGCCCGGCCGCGCCCGCTGCGCCCCTGCCCCGGCCGCGCCCCTGCGGCCTGCCTGCCCACCTGTGCCCCTGCCCGGCCGCGCCCGCTGCGCCCCTGCCCGGCCGTGCCGGCTGTGCCACCTGTGCCCCTGCCCGGCCGCGCCCGCTGCGCCCCTGCCCGGCCGTGCCCGCTGCTGCCAGATCAGAACTCGGCCACCACGTACAGGCCGCTGCTCTCTCCTGTCTCCCGCGCGGTCCGCTGGCCCCCGGCAGCTGAGCCGTCGCCAGCTGGGCCCTCGGCAGCCGAGCCGTCGCCTCGGCCTGGTGACTGGTCGGCGTGCACCTCGATCCGGGCGGCGTGCCCGGCCGCCGCGAGGTCACCGACCGCCGGCCCGATGTCTCCGGCGCGCGGGCCGGCGACCGTGACCAGGGATATCTCGGCCCGCATGGAGAGCTTGGCCTCGGACTTGGCCTTGCGGATGGCACGCAGCACCTCGGCGGAGGCCTCGAGCAGCGCAGGGTCGCCGCCGACGGCGATCTCAGCGCCTCGCGGCCAGGCCGCAAGGTGCACGCTGCCGTCACGCCACCACGACCAGGTCTCCTCGGCGACGAACGGCATGAACGGCGCGAACAGCCGCAGCAGCACCGACAGCGCCAGTGCGAGCGCCGCCCTCGCGGACGCGTCTCCCGAGTACGCGCGTGCCTTCACAAGCTCCAGATAGTCGTCGCAGAAACCCCAGAAGAACCGTTCCGTGCCCTCAAGCGCTCCGGTGTGGTCGTACGCCTCGAAGGCCTCGGTCGCCCGTTCGATGACCGAAGCGAGGGTGGCGAGCATCGACTTGTCCAGCGGCACCGCGACCGCAGCTAGCCGTGCCGCGTCCAGCGGTGCCCCCTCCAGCGGTGCCCCCTCCAGCGGTGCCCGGTCCAGCGGTGCCCGGTCGCCGCCGGTGGCTGGCAGGTGACCACGGTCAAGCACCGTCAGCACGAACTTGCTGGCGTTGAGGATCTTGACGGCGAGCCGTCTTCCGATCCTCATCTGCCCCACGTCGAAGGCCGCGTCGGTGCCGAGCCGCGCGCTCGCGGCCCAGTACCTGAACCCATCGCTGCCGTATTCGCGCAGCAAGCCCATGGGCGTCACCGCGTTGCCCTTGGACTTGGACATCTTCTTGCGGTCGGGATCGAGGATGAACCCGGAGATGGCCACGTCCCGCCAAGGCAGCGCGTCAAGCTCCAGATGAGTGCGGAGCACGGTGGAGAACAGCCAGGTGCGGATGATGTCGTGCGCCTGCGGCCGCAGATCCATCGGGTACACACGGCGCAGCAGGTCCGGGTCACGCTCCCAGCCACCCGCGATCAGCGGGGTAAGCGACGAGGTAGCCCAGGTGTCAAATATGTCAGGATCGCCGATGAAGCCGCCGGGCTTACCACGCTGATCGCCGCTGAAGCCGGGCGGCGGTGAGGCACTTGGGTCGACAGGCAGCGACGCCTCGTCCGCCGGGATCGGCTCTTCGTACACCGGCTCACCCGCGGCGTCGAGCCGGTACCAGACCGGCACCGGCACGCCGAAGAACCGCTGGCGGCTGAGCAGCCAGTCTCCATTAAGGCCGTTGACCCAGTTTTCGTAGCGGACGCGCATGTACCGGGGGAACCAGCGAAGCTCATGCCCGCGGGCAAGCATCGCCGCGCGAACGTCCGGGTCGTGGCCGCCGTTGCGCAGGTACCACTGCCGGCTTGTCACGATCTCCAGCGGCAGATCGCCCTTCTCGTAGAACTTGACCGGGCGGACGACCGGGCGAGCCTCGCCGTCCAGGTCACCGGATTCACGCAGCGCCGCGGCGACCCGCTCACGCGCGGCGGCGACGGTGCGACCGGCAAGCTCCGCGTACGCACGCCGGGCCGGGCCTGGCTCGAGCCAGGGTGGCGGGCCGGCCAGGATCCGCCCGTCCCTGCCGACGACCGGCCGGGCGGGCAGCCGCAGTTCCCGCCACCACTGCACGTCGGTCAGGTCACCGAACGTGCAGCACATCGCGATGCCGGTGCCGCGGTCCGGCTCGGCCGCCGGGTGGGCGAGGATCGGCACCTCGACGCCGAACAGCGGAACTGTGGCCGTCATACCGAACGACTGCCGGTACCGGTCATCGTCCGGATGGGCGATGAGCGCTACGCAGGCAGGAAGCAGTTCTGGGCGGGTCGTCTCGATGAAGATGGATTCACCGGCGCCGCCGCGGAAGGCGATCCGGTGCCAGGCACCCGGCCAATCGCGGTCCTCGAGCTCGGCCTGCGCGACCGCGGTGCCGAAGGTCACGTCCCACAGCCCGGGGGCCTCGGCCAGGTACGCTTCGCGGCGCGCCAGATTGCGCAGGAACGCGCGCTGTGCGGCAGCGCGGCTGACATCATCAATGGTCGCGTAGGTCAGCGACCAGTCCACAGAAAGGCCGAGCCTTCGCCAGACCTCCTCGAACACCTTCTCGTCCGCCGCGGTCAGCTGAGCGCACAACTCGATGAACGCGGGCCGCGATATGGGCACCTGGCGCTGCCCGCGATGCCTGCTCTCATGCTCGCGTGCGGATTCGTACTGTGCGGATTCGTACTGTGCGGGCTCGTACTGTGCGGGCTCGTACGGCAGCGACGGGTCGCACCTGACGCCGAAGTGATTCTGCACACGGCGCTCGGTCGGCAGGCCGTTATCGTCCCAGCCCATCGGGTAGAAAACCGCCTTGCCCCGCATCCGGTGGAAACGGGCGATGAGGTCGGTATGGGTGAAGGAGAACGCGCTGCCCACGTGCAAAGTGCCGCTAACTGTCGGGGGTGGCGTGTCGATCGAGTAGACGCGGTCCCTGGTAGCGGCGCGGTCGAAGCGGTATGTTCCCTGCTCCTCCCAGCGGCGTATCCAGGTGTCCTCCAGGCCGTCGAGGGAAGGCCTGTCGGGTGCTGCTCGCCCGGGGGGACGACCCCCCGACTGTGCCTGCGCGGGGGGACGCCCCCCCGACTGTGCCTGCCCGGGGGGACGACGACCCCCCGGAACCCCACGGCCCCGGGACTGCGCCTGGGCGCGGGGACGGCCCCCGGTATCCCCGCCGGGAGATGGATGGCCGCTGGTCATGCGGGCAGGTTAGTGCGCGCGGCGTAGCTGGCCCATGCAATTATCAGTGACACCTGAGCACCGAGGAGACGTGAGATGGCAGAGAAGCAGGGGGACCTTCGCTCCCGGACCGTGGGCTGGCTCGCCGCGGCGGCTGCCGGGTTCGTGGCACGCAAACTCACCATCTTTGCGTGGACGCGAATTACCGGCAAGGAGCCGCCTGCCAATCCGCAGGATCCGGAGGTACGCCTCGCCGAGGCCATCGGCTTCGCAGTCGTCATGAGCGTTGGCATGGAGGTGACGCGGCTGCTGGTGACCCGCGCCGCGGCGAAGCGGGTCGCGGCTCGCCCGACGGAACCCGCCGACTAGCGCGCCCTGCTTTCGGCCACATGGCCCGCTGACCTCAGGCCGCGCACTCTCTGCATACCGGCTGACCGTTGCGCTCCTCGGCGAGCTGGCTCCTGTGGTGCACAAGAAAGCAGCGCGAGCAGGTGAACTCGTCGGCCTGACGCGGGATCACGCGGAACGAGAGCTCCTCGTTCGACAGATCCGCACCAGGCAGCTCAAGTCCCTCAGCTACCTCGTCGGGGTCAATGTCTATCGTCCCTGACGCCTTGTCCATGCGGCGCGCCTGAAGCTCCTGAAGGCTGTCCTCGGTAAGGTCGTCGTCGGTCTTGCGTGGGCTGTCGTAGTCGGTGGCCATCTGGCCATCCCCCTCCTTCGTGGTGCGCCTCGTCGCGCGGATGTAACGCTTCGGAAGCCGCGGTTGTGCCCGATTCCGGCGGGGAATTCTGTCACGTCGCCGCAGCGAGCACACGTAACGTGGGGCAGAACCCGACTTCGCTATTGTTTTCGCAGGTCACGGACCTGTTCGTGACCTGCCGCGCGTCGCGAAACATAGCGAAACCTGGCTGCCGCTCCGCCTGGTGGCCGGGCAGTTGCACGGGCAGCGCCGAGGATACGCCCGCGCCCACCCTGGGGAGCGCGCAGCCCGGCACACCACGTGACGCGCCGTGCTGCCTGAGTGCTTGCTGAAACCGCCTCATTGTTTACCTATCTGGACTCAAACGAGCGCAAAGTGTACACGCTCATGGAACTTCTTACGTTCTTCATCATCCATAGCGAAGGTTTCGTATGGTACGAACGCCGTACCCGCCACGGAAGTGCAGTGCAACCTGGGAGAGATACCCCGCATGCCAGGCGCCACCCCGCTGCTCGCTGCCGATCCTGGCCGCATCGGCCGTTACCGGCTGACCGGGCGGCTGGATGGCCACGGCGGCAGCAGACGGTCTGGCAGCAAGCCGGCGGGCGGGATCAGGCGGGACGGTGCCGCACCCTTCGTCGTCTATCTCGGCCGCGCGGCCGATGGGGAATCTGTCACGATCACCCTGCTCCAGGCGTTAGGCGCTGACGACACGGCGGCACGTGACCGCTTCATGGCAGAGGCGAACGCGGCGCGCGAGGTCGCGCCGTTCTGCGTGGCGCGGATGCTCGACGCAGGCTTTCATGGCGACTTCCCCTATCTGGTCAGCGAGCACATCCCGGGGCCATCTCTGGCGGAGGTCATCGCGGCGGAAGGCCCACCCGACGAAGACGGGCTCCGCGCCATCGCGATCGGAGCTGCCACCGGGCTGGCCGCGATCCACCAGGCAGGTCTTGTGCACGGCCATTTCGGGCCCGGCCAGTTCGTACTCGGCCCGGACGGCCCGCGTGTCGTGCATTCCGGCGTCACCCCGCCGTATGGGCTCGCCACACCCGCCGCCGATGTGCTTTCCTGGGCGCGCGCGGTGCTCTTCGCCGGGACAGGAAAGCCGCGCCCCGACCTGATCGCGCCCGGACCGGCCGATCTGCGGCTCCTGCAGTCGCCGATTCGCCAGCTTGTCACGGAGTGCGCGGCCCGTGACCCGGCCGCGAGGCCGCCCGCCAAGGTGATCGTGACGCGACTGCTCGGCCACGGGCAGGCACCAGCTGGGATCCTCGCGGCAGGTGCACGGACAGCCCAGCCGACGTGCAGCGTGATACGCGCTGGCGTCCCTGGCCAAGAAACTGCGGTCCGCAGGGCAGGCCGCGGGCCGGCCCTCCACCATGTCCGGACCGCCGGCCAAGCGACCGCCGTGCTCGCCGCCGCGGTGGCCGTGGTCGCAGTAATCGCGGCGGTCACCACTGTTGTCACGCTGCGGCATCAGGGCAACGCGCGAAGCGCTGCGGCTCCGAGCCCGAGCCTGGGGACGGCGACGCCAGCTGCGGCCCCGCCGCCGCCCGTCGCCGGCATTCCCATCCCCGGTTCGCTGAGCGGCACCTGGTCCGGACGGGTACAGCAGGGCAATCCACCATTGAGCTTCACCGCGCAGGTGCAGCTGAGCACCGGTGAGCGGGCAGGTGCGGTCAGGTATCCGTCGTTCGGCTGCTCCGGAGTGCTCACCCTCACCAGTCAGAGCGATGCCAGCTTCGTCTTCAGGCAGGGCATCGTGTCGGGCCAGCAGACGTGCGGGCAGGGCATTGTCACCCTCACGAAGAACGGCCGCGCGCTCAGCTTCGCGTTCGCACCCGCGACACCCGGCGGCCCAGATATCCACGGCACCTTGTCCCGCACGTAACGGCGGTCACGCGCGCCAGGCCGGCCGCAAGTCAGCTCGTTCCCCCGGCCGGGACGCCGCCCGGTGCCGCAGGTATCCCGGCGTTGTCGCCGCTCAAGCGCGGCCCTGCGGCAGCCGCGGATAGCGGCTCGGCGGGGGCAATCGGCGGCTGCGCCGACCCGGCCTGCATGCGCACGGTGATCTCCAGGCCGCCGCCGGGCCGCGGCACCGCATTGATCACCCCGGCGTGCGCGCGCACGACGGAAGCCGCGATCGACAGGCCGAGGCCGGCGCCGCGTTCCGACCCGACCCGGTCCTCGGCAAGGCGGCGGAACGGCTCGAACAGGCGTGGGATATCGTACGGCGCGACAGTCGGCCCGGTGTTTGCCACGTACACGAATGAACCGCCGTCGTGGCTCCACGTCCGCAGCCATACCGTGCCGCCTTCGCAGTTGTACTTGACCGCGTTGTCGAGCAGGTTGTGCACAAGATGCTCGAGCAGCACAGGTTCGCCCGCGGTCGGGGCCGCCGCCAGTTCCTCGTCCAGGGTGAGCCCGGCGGCGGCGAGCGCGGGACGGACGGTGGTGAGCGCGGAATGCGCCACGTCGCTGAGGTCCACGGCAGTCCGCGTGTCGAGCCCTCGCTCGCTGCGGGCGAGCAGCAGCAGGCCGTCGATAAGGCGCTGATGCCTGGCGTTGGTCGCGAGCAGCGTGCGGCCGACAACCTTCAGGTCCTCAGACGCCTGCGGGTCGGCGAGTGCGACCTCGAGCAGTGTCCGGTTGATGGTCAGCGGCGTGCGCAGCTCATGCGAGGCATTGGCGACAAAGCGGCGCTGGCTGTCGAAGGCGCGGGCCAGGCGCTCGAGCATCGCGTCGAAGGTGTCGGCGAGTTCCTTGATCTCGTCCTCGGGGCCCTCAAGGGCGATCCGCTGGTGCAATGTGCTCTCCGACAGCCGCCTGGCCGTGGCGGTGACCCGCTGCAAGGGAGCTAGGGCCCGCCCCGCCACGACGTAGCCGACGACGATCGCGACCACGCCGATCGCGACGAGCGCGAAGATCGACTCGAAAAGCAGCCGGTGCATGACCGAGTCGATGAACGCCGCGCGGTCCGCCGCGGACACGTCACCGAAGGGCCCGACGACCATGACTCCGCTCATGATGCTGCGCACGAGCAGGTAGGTCACCAGGAGCAGCACCACGCCCGCGCCGTAGAACATTGCGCCGTACAGCAGCGTGAGCCTGGCCCGGACGCTGATCCGGTGGACCGGGGCTCCGCCGTGACCGGCCACCCCGCTCATAGGCGGTACCCGGCGCCTGGAACAGTCTCGATGACCGGCGGGTCACCGAGCTTTCTGCGCAACGTCATGATCGTCACCCGGACCACATTCGTGAACGGATCGATGTACTCGTCCCACGCCTTTTCGAGCAGATGCTCGGCGCTGACAACGGTCCCCTGCCCCCGCATCAGCACCTCGAGCACGGCGAACTC
This sequence comes from uncultured Actinomycetota bacterium, assembly GCA_963851085.1. Lineage (GTDB taxonomy): Bacteria > Actinomycetota > Actinomycetes > Streptosporangiales > Streptosporangiaceae > DATFVJ01. Next base: position 31,219 of record CAWKNX010000004.1, read on the forward strand.
CTTGTTGGTGAGCACAATGGCCTGGCCGTCCCTGGTCACCTCGCGGCGGTTCGGGTCGAGCCTGACGCCTGCCCGCTCGAGCACCGGTGGCAACGGCGGCGAGGACCGCCGGGCGAGCGCGCGTACCCGGGCCATGAGCTCGGCGAAGGCGAACGGCTTGGCCAGGTAATCGTCGGCACCGAGGGCCAGCCCGGTCACCTTGTCGTCGAGTTCGCCCGCGGCGGTCAGCATGAGAATGCGGGCGGTACTGCCGCTCGCCACCAGTTGCCGGCACACCTCGTCGCCGTGGATCTGCGGGATGTCCCTGTCGAGCACGACCACGTCGTAGTCGTTGACGCTCGTCCGCTCGAGCGCACCGGCGCCGTCATAGGCCACGTCGACGGCCATCGCCCCGCGCCGCAGGCCCGTGGCAATGGCGTCCGCCAGGACTTGCTCGTCCTCGACAATGAGTACCCGCACCGTGTTCCTCTCATCGCATCCGCTGGTGCGGCACCCATGGTGCCCGCACCCCCGGTGCGCCTGACCGTTATCTACAGTTATGCCGCAACGTATGTAAGCACCAGGTAAGCACGTGGGCGGCACGGTGCCTCATTGCTCCCTCATCATCATCGGTGATGCGGCCGGGTTCGCGCGCGCTGCCAGCACGCGGGCGGCCGCGTTGCCGCCCCGGCCGCCGCGGCGTGGGACCAGGCGGGCCGGCGTGACGAACGTTACGTGAACAACACCGCCTGCCGCGTTTATCGATCATGGAGCGCCGGGTAAGACGACCGCCGCGTGGCGGCACCCGTGCCGGTGCCCGCCGCTCCCCCCGCTCGCAGCCTGGAAGGACCCAATGGGCGAATTCGCGGCAGTGCTCAAGCGACGTCTCGAGGACGAGTACGCGTCGCTGGACGCGGCCAAGTCGGCCGCCGACGACGATCTCAGCGAAGCCCTTCTCGCGGAGATCGAGAATCTGCGGCGGATCGCCGCCGACCACGGCGTGGTGCTGCCGCTCGCGCGATAGCAGCGCGCTGAAGTGACCAGAGCGGTCGTGGCCCTGGCCCTGGCGCGGGCCGGCCAGGGCGGGCCCGGCCAGGGCGGGGACCGGACGGACCGCGCACTCGGCCGCTGTCTGAGTAGACCTGGCTCGTGGTCTGTAGCGGGGGTCTGAGCGAACGGGGTCCAGGTGGGTGGATCGCAAGGCCCTGCTGGCCTTCGAGGAGCGCGTAGTGGTTCCTACGCGCGACGACGACAACGCCGCGAGGTGCCTGCCTGGGCGTTGTCGTGGACCTGCAGAGCCAAGGAAGCTCTTCTCGCAGGATCACTACACCTGGACAGATCTGATAACGCGGGTCATGCTCAGGCATCCCGTTCCGGATCGAGTGTCACGAGCAGGTCATGCAACTCAGCGAACAACCCTGGTCCAGCGGCCATGGTGAGACCGGGTCCGGCCGGCTTGCCGCGCAGTCCGGCCACCCGTGCCCCTGCCTCCGCCGCGATCAGGCCGCCCGCGGCGCGATCCCAGTAGTTGATGCCGCGCTCGTAGTACGCGTCGACCCGGCCAGCCGCGAGCGAGCACAGATCCACCGCGCATGATCCGCCCCGCCGGATGTCGCGCACCCGCGGGAGCACGGCAGCCACCACTTCGCCCTGGACTGCCCGGCGCGCCGCCTGGTAACCGAAGCCGGTTGCCACCAGGGCCTGGGCGAGCGGCACGCCGGAAGCACAATGGAGCGGCATCGCGCTGGCCGGGCCCCTGGCCTGGTTCAGGAACGCACCGCCGCCACGGACCGCGGTGAAGAACTCGCCTCGTTCCGGCACGTGGACGACCCCCGCGACGATCTCATCTGCATGCTCGGCGGCGATGCTGACCGCCCAGTCCGGCAGCCCGTAGAGGTAGTTGACCGTCCCGTCGATCGGATCGATGATCCAGCGCACGGATGTGCCGCCGGCTCGCCGCGCCCCATCTTCCACGCCACCACCCACGGCACCGTCAGCGGCGCCGCGTTCCTCGCCGCCCTCCTCGCCCAGAAAAGCGTCACCCGGCCTGGCGGCGCGGATCTCCGCGATGATGAGTTTCTCCGCAGCCCGGTCCATCTCCGTGACCACGTCGGTCGGGCTCGATTTGGTGCTCACCACGTCCGGCCGACCGGGAAGGCGCACCTCCATCAGCATCCGCCCCGCGGCCTCCGCAGCAGCCAGGGCGAGACCGAGCAGCTCAGCCCGGCCCACAACATCGGCGGCGCTCATCGGTGCTGGCAGTCCCGGCCGAGGGATGACGCTCGCCCAGCGGGCGCGCTGCCTGGCCTGGAATAGGCACAGCATCCCGAAGGACAGGAATCCGGGCTCGGGCCGAGCGAACCCAGCGCGAGCCGTTCAGTCCGCGCGTCCCCGGGGGCGCGCTGCGCCACCAGCGGGTAACCCGGACCCCCCGAGGGCTTGTCGAGGCGCTCGGCGACAAGCTCGCGCACCATCTCGGCGAACCGCGGGTGGGTGCCAGGTGCGGCCGCGCGCGCGATCGCGATGCCGAGGCGTCCCGCTTCGCGCACCGCCTCCACGTCGAGGTCGTATTTGACCTCCATGTGGTCGGAGACGAAACCGGCGGGCACCAGCACAGCGGCCGCCGCACGGTCGCGGCGGGAGTCCGCGATCTGGGCCAGGTACTCGCAGACGTCCGGCCCGAGCCAGGGCTGCGACGGCGGGCCGCTGCGGCTCTGGTACACCAGCCGCCACGGATGCGAGCCGCCGTCGACCCGGTCGCTTACCAGCCGTGCCACCTCGGTGAGCTCAGCGACATACGCTCCGCCGCGCGGCCCGCTGGCGGCCGCCATCGCCGTGGGCACACTGTGCGCGGTGAAGACCAGATGAGCATGATCCCTAACGACTGCCGGAAGTGTCGCGAGTGCCGACCGCGTGTGCTCGGCGAGCGGTTCGACGAAACCCGGGTGATTGAAGTAGGGCCGGATCTTGTCGATCCGCGGTGCCCCTGGGCCAGCCACCTCGCGGGCCCGTTCGATGTCGTCCAGATATTGCCTGCAGCTCGAGTAGGAACTGTACGCGGAGGTGACGAACGCGAGAGCGCGGCGCACACCATCACGCGCAAGCCGGCGGACCGTGTCGGCCAGGTAGGGATGCCAGTTCCGGTTACCCCAGTAGATCGGCAGGTCGAGCGCGCTGGCGGCGAAGCTGGCCTCGATGGCGGCGATCAGCTCACGGCACTGCTGGTTGATCGGGCTCACGCCGCCGAAGAGATGGTAATGCTCCCCCACCTTGGCAAGCCGCTCCCACGGGATGCCGCGGCCGCGGGTCACGTTCTCAAGGAACGGGATCACATCGCCCGGGCCCTCGGGCCCGCCGAATGAGACGAGCAGCAAGGCGTCGTAGCCCGGCGCGTCCGGCTCGCTGCATGGCACATCCGCAATCCAATCAGACCGCGGCAGGTGACCGCGCCCGGCCCGCCCCGGCAGAACCAGGGCGCGGCCCGTGCGTCCAGGCCCGCGCGTCCAGATTGCCGGGGTCCTAGATCGTCCCGCTCTCTATCGCCTGGGAAATCCATGGAATGACCTCGTCGAGCATGGCGTCGAGCGTGCTTGCGGCCTCGAAACCGAGCACCTGCCGCGCCTTGTCCGTGCTCGGGATCCGGCACTGGACGTCATGCTCGAAGGCAGGATCGGTGACGTACCTGAAGGGAACGTCAGGCCCCTTGATCTTCCGCCAGATCAGCTCGGCCAGTTCGAGCACGGTTGTGCTCGTCGGGGTGGACAGGTTGAAGTCCTCGCCGACGGCGTTGGGGTGCTCCATCGCGGTCACGATGCCGCGGGCCAGGTCCCCACCGTAGGTGTAGTGCCTCACCTGGGACCCGTCGCCGAGAATGTGCAGCGGATCCTGCCCCTTCAGCACCTTCTGCACCAGGTCAGGGACCACGTGGCTCATCGCGAGCTTCACGTTTCCCGACAGCACTTCGACGTCGCCCAGGGCACGCCCCTCCCCCACACCTACGCAGTTGAAGGGCCGGACGATCGTGTACGGCAGCCCGTACTGCTGGTGGGCCGCGACCGCGAAATATTCGACCGCGAGCTTCTGGAGGCCGTACGAGGACAACGGCGGCGGGATCTGCCGCTCCTGGCCCTCGACGGACGGCCAGTCTGTCGCCGACTCGAAGACCATGGACGAGCTCAGGTAGGTGACCTTGCGGAGCTTGCCGGCCCGGTGCGCCGCGATCGCCGCATCACACGTCGACGCGATGATCCGCTCGTTGGTGGCGAGCAGATCGTAGGCATAGGCGTGGAAGTACGTGATGCCGCCGATCATGGCCGCGCCTGCGATGAGCTGATCGGCCTCGGACGCAAGCTCCCGCATCAGGCCGGTGTCGCGAGCGTCACCCTCGACAAGCTCGTAGCGCGGATGATCGTCATAGGACTTGCTGACCTTGCCGTACTTGGAAAAGTTGTCGAGCCCGACGACCGAATGGCCGCGCCGAAGCAACTCTTCGACGACGTATCCGCCGATGAACCCGGACGAGCCGGTCACAAGTACGCGTTGCTCACTCATCAGCCATCCCGTCATGTCGCACATTGGCGCGCTGAAGTTTCTCCACCGTCAGCCGCGGCCCGAACGCGAAGAAGTACCAGCGCAGGTAGTGGGGGATCCATTTCAGAACCTGGAAGTTGGACGTGCCCTGCTGGCGGTCCAGCCAGATGGTGGGAATCTCCGCGACGGGCTGCCGCAGCCTGGTGGCCTTCGCGGTAAGCTCCAGGCCCATCTCGAAGGCCGTCCCGCTGTCGATCCCCACCGCGCGGACGAACCCACGGTCGTAGGCCTTGAAGCTGTTCGTCGCGTCCCTGGTGCCCACGCCCGCGAACCAGTGCAGCGTGCGGCCTGCCCATCGGGACAGCACGCCTTTGATCTTCGGGCCACCGACCTGCTGGCCACCGGGCATGTACCGGGACGCGGCGGCCACGACGACGCCTCGTTCGACGAGGTAGACCAGTTCATCCACCTGCCGGGGGTCGTCGCTGCCGTCCGCCATGGTGACAACGACCACGTTCGCGTCGGCATGATCGAAGCCATAGCGGATGGCGGGAGCCGGGCCCTTGCCGTACTTGTTGAGCGTGGGGCGAACGCGGGGGTCCTTGTTCGCGTACTCCTCGACGTACGGCCGGGTGGTATCGGCGTCCGTGTCGTAGACGACGAGCACTTCGCACGGCAGCCGCACCGACTCGAGCAGCCGGTCGAGGAACCGGACGATCGACTCACCCTCGTTGTAGGCAGGCACGACGACCGAGACACGTGGGCTCCCGCACTGGAGATCACCTTCGATCACACGCGAGCCCCTTCGTCGCGCAGGTTCCAGATGTCGATGACGGGCTTGTCGGTCCGCAGGTCCGCGTACTCGCGGTGCGGGGTCGCGATCAGCAGCAGGTCGGCCTGGGTGAGCACCGTCTCCAGTGACACGAGAGCGGGATCGGTGCGTACGTGCGGATCGGTGCAAAGGACACGGCCGGCTTTGAACTGAAGGACGCGCCGCAGCTTGTACGACAGGCTCGACCGCGTGTCATCGCTGCCCGCCTTGAAGGACATGCCAAGAATGCCCACGGTCAGGGAGGCGAGATCGTAGCGCTGTTCGAGCCTGTTCACCACGTAGAGCGGCAGCCCCTCGTTGACCAGCATCGCGGAGTGGCCCAGGGTGAAGTTGTTGTTGTTGAACGCGGCGAGCTGCATCGTGTCTTTGAACAGGCAGGGGCCTGCCGCGAATCCGGCGGCCGGCAAGTCGGCCGCCCGCGGGTAATCCTGAATGATTGCGGCGCGAATTCGCTCGAAGTCCAGATCGCAGTCGTTGGCGATCAGGAAGAATTGGTTGGCGGTCGCGAACTTGATGTAACGCCAGGCGTTGGTGAAGAGCTTCGCGAGCTCGGCTTCCTTCGGCTGAAGGTGGACAATATCGTCGGTGAGCAGGCGGAATAGCCGCTCGGCCCGCTCCGCCGCGGCTGGGGAAGCGGCCCCGACAATCTGCGGCAGGGTGAAGAGCTCGATCATCGCCCTGCCCTCGGCGATTCGTTCCGGGCAGAACGCGACATCGATCACCCGGCCGAGTTTGCGCACCATCTGCTCGACCAGGGCCGTCACCCCGGGAAAGACGGTACTGCGCAATACCATGAGCTGGCCGTCCACGAAATGCTGCGCGCAGGCGGTCAGCGCGCGGGGAATCGCCTCCGGGTCGGGGTTGAGGTGCTCGTCAACTGGCGTGCCAATGACGACGACGACGTTTTCGGCCTCCGCGACCAGCGCGGGATCTGTCGACGCGACGAGCCTGCCCGACGCGACGACGCGGGCCAGTGGCTGCGCAGCGCCGGGCTCGTCGAACGGCAACTGGGCGGCGTTGACCTGTTTGACCGCCGCATCACTGACGTCGTAGATACCGACACGCAGACCCCGGTCCGCGAACGCGATCGCCAGCGGCATGCCCACGTGACCGCAGCCGCCGATGACGACGACATCCATGGGCCAGGTCAGCCGTGCCGCAGAGCGCTGCTCAGCGGGGGAACCGCGTCCTGCGACGGCGGCGGGTCCCCCGGATGCTCCGCCCGGGGCCCTCGGGGGCTGCGGGATGTCCGCCGAGAAAGTACGGGCTCCTTCGGGCCGGTCTGCCGGGGAGCCTGCCCCGGGCCAGCCTGTGCCTTGCGGCATACCGCTCCTCGTCCGCTCGAACGGTGACGTGACCTGCGCGCGGAATGCGGAAGCCTGACGGCGCGGCCGTCAGGCTCGTGCTGGCCGCCCAGCACAGTGGCTGGCCGCCGCGAAGATCGGGAAATGGGCTTACGTCCTGGAATGGTACCGATTCGGCGCCCATGCCCGGGACCTTTCCGCACATGTGCATGATGACCGTTCAGCGCATATAGCCTGCGCCGCCACTAGCCGAACTGCGCCGCGTACTCCCCGGCAAGCGCGAGGACCTCACGCACGTACCAGTCCGCATGGTTGTACGCGTAGATCGCGCGGTACAGGGACGACGTGCCACCTGAGGCCGCACCGCTCGCGCAGAGGTAACGGGCCGCGGACGGCACCGCGTCGTAAGGGTTCATGATGTCAGCGGTCGTGTCGCCGAACCCAGGGGTGCCCCATATCCGCCAGGTCGAGGGCAGGAACTGCATTGGACCGAGCGCCCCTGCCTTCGAGGGACCGTCGTTGCGGCCATGCCCGCTCTCGATCTGCCCGATCGCGGCGAGGACCGTCCAGGACAATCCGGGGCAGTACCTGAGGGCGGATTGCCGGTACAGGTCCAGATAGTTGGTCGGCCGGCTGGTCGTGAACACCCGAATCCACCGGAAGGCGGCCGGCCGCGGCGTCAAGGTCGATGATCTGGCTCGGTGGCCCGAGCACGGCCCGCACGTGACTGATGAGCGTGCGGATGTTGGCTCCAGGCGCATTGATCATCGCGGCCACGTTCGGCACGAGCCCGAGCACGTGGGACGTTGACTGGCTGACGAGCGCGTCGACGCCAGGCACGCCGAGCGTGGCGGACGCGCCGAGCGGCACCAGTGCCTGGGTAGCCCCGGCCATCTGGTACGACGTCCCTGGGTGGAGCCTAAGGCGCGCCTGGGCAGCGGTGGAGAGAACGAACTCATTCTTGGCGAGCGACGACCAGATGCGCTCGTTCGCCGCGGTCGCGGGCGGTGTCCAGGACCGGAACGTGCTCGGGTCGACCCCGAGCACGTTCGCCAGCCTTGATTGCAGGCGGATCGCACCGCCGTCGGCCGTGATCACATCCCGCACATGCCTCAGCTTCTTGATCTTCGTGAGCTGCGCGGCGGTGATCCCCTTGGCGGAGATGGCGAGCAGGTCGGGCGGCACGATGCGGCGAAGCGGCGCGACCTGAACCGCCGTTATGGAATCGGTGCCGCCGGAGGGACCCACTGCCGCGGGCGCCCGCGCTTGGCTCGTGCCCGGCACCGACGGCCCGGTCGGGCGGGGCGCCTTGGCGTCGTGGCTGGAGGTCTCGATCATGATCGCGCCACCGGCCACGGCGGCACCGCCGAGCGCGACCACGATTCCGGCGACCAGGAGTGGCGCGCTGCGCCAGGCGAGATGTCTCACGGCAGAACCCACGATAAGCCCTCACCGCCAGCAGAGGCATGATCGACTCAAAACCCGCTTGCGGCACCCCTTACCGTCGGTAAGGGGAGGTTGTTCCTCGTGCGGAGAAACGAGCGCGTGCCGGTGCCGGGTTCACGCCGCGGCAACACATATCTCAGGCTGCTGCGGGTGCCGGGCGCGAGAGGCTTCGTGGCCGCGGGGTTCGTCGGCCGGATGCCCATGTCCATGCTCGGCCTCGGCATCGTGCTGCTCGTCTCGGCGATGACGGGCAGATACGGCACGGCTGGCGCGGTCGCGGCCACCGGCGCCATCTGCTTCGCCATTCTCGTGCCGCGCTTCGGCCGGCTGACCGACCGCTTCGGGCAGGCCCGCGTGCTGCGCCCGCTTACCGCGGTTTTCGCCGTCAGCGCGGTCGCGTTCATCGCCTGCGCCCTCCTGCGCGCGCCCCTGTGGACACTGTTCGTGACCGGTGGCGCACTCGGTGGAACCATGCCGTCGCTCGGCTCCATGGTGCGCGCCCGATGGAGCTACCTTGTCAGCGTCGCTGGTGAAGCGCCGATGCTGCATGTGGCCTTTTCACTCGAGTCCGTGGCCGACGAGCTGATCTTCATCACGGGCCCGGCGGTCGTCACGATTCTGGCGACCGAGGTGCATCCGGTCGCGGGCGTGGTCACCGCGGCCGTGCTTACCGTGGTTGGCACGCTGTGGTTCGCCGCGCAGCGGCGGACGGAGCCGCCGCCACAGCCACTGTCCGGGCACCGGTCCGGCAGCGCCATCAGGCTGCCTGGCATGGCCGCGCTGGCCACGGTGTATGTATTCCTCGGCGCCATGTTCGGCACAATCGACCTTTCCGTCATCGCGTTCGCGGCACAGCAGGGGCACAAGCCGCTGGCCGGCCTGGTGCTGGGCACGTACGCGCTCGGCAGCGCGGTGGGCGGCCTGTGGTACGGCGCGCGCCAGTGGCGGGCGCCGCTGCAACGCCGGTTCCTGATCACCCTCGCGGGCATCGTGGCAGGCGTCGCACCGATGTGGGCGCTGCCCAGCTTGCCCGTCCTGTTCGTCGTGATCTTCTTCTCCGGGCTGTCCATCGCACCGACGCTGATCGCCGGGTTCAGCCTGATCGAACGCATGGTCCCACCGCAGCTGATGACCGAGGGGATGTCGTGGATGTCCACCTCGATCGGCATCGGGCTGGCGCTCGGGCCGCCGGTGGCCGGGCACATCATCGACGCGCGCGGAGCGCACTGGGGATACGCCTTCGCACTAGGGTGCGGGATTCTCGCCGCCGTATCCGGCTTGCTCGGGGCGCGTGCGCTGCGGCTACCGCCCGGCCGGCCGGCTCTCGCGGGGCAGCACTCCCCGCTCGCGCCGGGCGCCACCGGCCCAGAAGGTGACTCGGATAGGGTCCCCCCATGGCAGGCAGCGCCTACGTCTGGCGGAACTGGGCACGCAACCAGCAGGCCCAGCCACGCGCCACCGCCACCCCGCGAAGTGCGGAGGAGGTCGCGGCAGCCGTTCGGGATGCGGGGGAAGAAAACCTGAAGGTCCGGATGACGGGGACCGGTCATTCGTTCACTCCCGCCGCGGTCACCGACGGGCTGCTGCTGCGGCCGTATGGTCTGCGCGGGGTCCGTTCCGTGGACGCCGGTGCGGGCCGTGTCACGGTGGAGGCTGGCTGCCGGTTGCGGGTGCTCAACGAGACCCTGCTGCGCGATGGCCTTGCGCTCGCCAACATGGGCGACATCCAGGAACAGACGGTCGCGGGCGCCATCCAGACCGGCACCCATGGCACGGGACGTGATCTTGGCTCGATCGCGGCGCAGGTGGCGGGCCTCGAACTGGTCCTCGCGGACGGGCGTGTGGTCACGTGTTCTGCGCAGCAGGATCCGGACGTCTTCGACGCCGTGCGGGTGGGACTCGGTGCGCTCGGGGTGCTGACGGCGGTCACCTTCCGCGTCGTTCCCGCTTTCCTGCTCGAGGCCCGTGAAGAGCCGATGCGCTGGGATGAGGTCCTGGGGCGGCTCGACGAGTTCACCGCGGGCAACGAGCATTTCGAGTTCTACTGGTTCCCGCATTCAGAGGGCTGCCTCGTCAAGCGCAACAACCGCACGAGCGGCCCTGCGCGGCCGTTGCCGAGACTGCGGTACTGGCTGGACGACGAGTTCCTCTCGAACTCGGTGTTCGGCCTGGCCTGCCGGCTCGGACACGCCTTCCCTGGACTGATCAAGCCGGTGAACGGGATTGCCGCGAAAGCACTCGGCGCGCGCAGCTACGCCGAACCCGCCTACCGCGTGTTCACCAGCCCACGGCGGGTCCGGTTCAAGGAGCAGGAGTACGCGATCGGCCGCGAACATCTTGCGGCCGCACTCGCCGAGATCCGCGCGCTCTTCACCAGGCACTCGTGGAAGATCAGCTTCCCGATCGAGGTCCGCGTAGCGCCCGCCGACGACCTTTGGCTGTCCACCGCGCAGGGCAGGGACAGCGCGTACATCGCGATCCACGTCTACTACATGTCCGATCACCGCGCGTACTTCCGCGAGGTGGAGGCGGTGCTGACCGCGGTCGGGGGACGGCCGCACTGGGGAAAGATGCACACCCGTGACGCCAGCTACCTGCGCGGCGTGTACCCCAGGTTCGGCGACTTCCTGACCTTGCGCGACAGGCTCGACCCGCAGCGGAGGTTCGGTAACGAGTACCTGACGCAGGTCCTCGGCCCGTAACCCCTCGCAGGCGATCACCGGCGATGCCCGCACACGTGCGCCTCAGATGTGGACTTCACCTGTGCGCCCCACACGCGCGCTTCACACGTATGGCTCGCACACTCGCGCCCACGCGGGTGCCAGGGATAACGATCACACGCTGATGTTGGGACATGCCGGGCACGGTGCTGGCGCAGTGCGCGATGGCCGGACAGACTCGTCCCCGGGGGAAAGCGTGTCGGCGTGATCGCACGGTCGGCGGCGGACACACGCCGCAAGGTACCGCAGGTCGGCCAGCGGGACGCGGGGCGCGAGTGCGGCGCCATAGAGTGCCGGGTACGGCCCGGCAGCAGACGACGCCGGCCCGGCCGGCGGCAGGTGTACGCCGGTACGGCCCGGCAGCACGGAAGGGACGCCGATGCAGGAACTGCGGCTCGTCGCGGTGAGCGAGGACGGCACGTACGTCGTCCTGGCCCAGCCGGGGCGGGCCACGCGCTTCACCCTGCCCAACGACGACAGGCTGCGGGCTGTGGTACGCGGCCAGTTCTCCAGGCTCGCCCAGTACGAGATCGAAGTGGAGAGTCCCTTGCGACCCAAGGAGATCCAGGCCCGGATCCGCTCCGGCGAGACGGCCGAGCAGATCGCGGACGCGGCCGACGTGCCAATCGAGCGGGTGCGGTGGTTCGAAGGCCCGGTGCTCGCCGAACGTGGGTACATAGCGCAGCAGGCGCAGACTGCTTCTGTGCGGCGTCCGGGGGACCCTGGCCCTGGTCCGCGGCTCGGTGAGATCGTCGCCGAACGTCTGCAGGTTCTGGGCGCCGATCCTGACGAGGCGCAATGGGACTCGCGCAAGCGCGGCGACGGAAGCTGGCTCGTCGAGCTGACCAGCGGGACGGGCCTGGAGCGGCTCACTGCCGCCTGGGTCTTCGACCCACGCAGGCGCCACGCCATGCCCGACGATGACGAGGCCGCGCGGCTCTCGCTACCTGAAGAGGCATTGCAGGCGGCGGGCCTCGCGGTCCAGCAGGCCGCGGCCACCCGGGGCCGGGGCACGGTGACACCGTTCGTACCGCGATCGCACCCGTCCGCGCCACGACCCGCGGCAGAGCCGGAATCCGAGCCCGCGTCTCAGCGGGCATCGCAGCCGGTGGCCCAACCAATGTCCGAGCCGGTCGCCCAGCCAATGTCCCAGCCAATGTCCCAGCCAATGTCTGAGCCGGTTGCCCAGCCGATGTCCCATTCGGCGCATGCGGCCAGACGGGACATGGATGTGGAAGCCGCCGAGCGCGGGCGTCATTCCGCAGGTCTGCCGGACCCGCATACGTCCCCGGCCGGGATGCCACGGCTCCAGTCGCCCGCGCGCGGCACCCGCCGGGGCCAGGTGCCCGAGCCGGTCACCCCGCAGGCTCCCGGGCCAGATCCGCGCCAGCCCGCCGCACCTGCCGCGGGCACGCAGCACCCGGACGCCGCGCACCAGCCACCAGCCGCGGGAGAGCCTGCGGCCGCTGACGAGACACCTGCCGCGGAGCAGGACCAGCCAGAGTCGCCCCGTGGCCGCTCTGGCAGGAAGGCCGCTGGTGGTCGAGGCCGCCGTTCGTCAGTACCGACCTGGGACGAGATCATGTTCGGCAACTCGCGCCGCCAGGACTAGGCCGGACCAGGCCGGGGCTCCCATCGACGCGCCCCGTGAGATGCCTGCTCGGGCGTGGTCGTGGACTACAGAGCCAACGAAACTGACGGCCCTGACCGCGGCACACGACACGCCTTGCCGCTTGGCGGGACCTGTACACCGGCCGGCCCGCACGCCCGCACGCGAATCCGCCAGGCTCACCCTGCGTCACCGCGAGCTGTGACAGGGCTGACAGCGGCTTGTGCGCATTTTGTCGGTGGCCAGCGGCACAGTGGGACTTGTCGGGTTGCGCGCGCACGGCACGGCACGGCAGCGATGTGCACACGCACAGCCACTTAAACCGTTGGCATGGCGCCGCGGCAGGCCCGCACGACGGACCCGCACGACGGACCCGCACGACGGGCATGGACGGCGCGACTGGCACCGGCCGCGACCGAGCGTGTGGTGGGGAACCGCGCGTGGTGAGGAACGTAGTGGTGTGCACGAGACGACGAAGGGCGTGTGAATGAGCAACGCGATCGAAGCCGAGGGACTGGTCAAGCGATTCGGCAAGACGACCGCGCTCGCTGGGATCGACCTGGCCGCGCGTACCGGAACGGTCCTTGGACTGCTCGGGCCCAACGGCGCGGGCAAGACGACGGCGGTGCGCATCCTCGCCACCCTGCTGCGGCCAGATGGCGGGCGCGCGAGCGTATCCGGGTACGACGTTGTACGCAGCGCGCATCAGGTCCGCCAACTCATCGGCCTCACCGGCCAGTACGCCTCCGTCGATGAGGGGCTGACCGGGACCAACAATCTGATCATGATCGGGCGGCTGCTAGGGCTGAGGCGATCGGATGCCCGCGCCCGCGCCCGCGAACTGCTGGTCCGATTCGAGCTGGCCGATGCGGCCGGCCGGGTCGTGAAAACATATTCGGGCGGTATGCGGCGGCGGCTCGACCTCGCCGCGAGCCTGGTCGGGCGACCACGGGTGCTCTTCCTCGACGAGCCGACCACAGGTCTGGACCCGCACAGCCGAAACGAGGTATGGGCAATGATCCGCGGCCTCGTCAGCGACGGCGTGACAGTGCTGCTCACCACGCAGTATCTGGAGGAGGCCGACCAACTGGCGCACGATGTCGCGGTCATCGACCAGGGCAAAGTGATCGCGACGGGCACCCCGGACGAACTCAAGGCCAGAGTCGGCGGGCGGGTACTCGAAGTCCGGCCCGCAGATCCTGGCCAGCTCGACCTCGCCGCCGCCCTGATCGCGCGGCGGATCGGCACAATCCCTGCCATTGACCCGGCGGGCAGTTCGCTCACCGCGCCGGTCAGTGACGGCGTGGCGCTACCTGGGATCATCCGCGGCCTGGACGACGCGGGGATCGTGCTCGCGGAGTTCGCGCTGCGCAAGAGCAGCCTTGACGAGGTCTTCCTCGCACTGACCGGCCTGCGCGGCCGGCCGGACGAGACGGAGCCCGAACTCGACGCAAGCCGGGAAACCGAGAGGACACGCGCATGACGACGATCGCCACCCGGGCGGGCGGGCCCGCACCGGTCCTACCGGCCAGGAACCTGCGCCCGCTGACCGCGATGCAGCACGCGACGACCCTCACCTGGCGGAGTTTGCTGAAGATCCGGACCAACATGGAGGAACTGATCGGCCTCAGCCTGCAGCCGATCATGTTCCTGCTGATCTTTACCTACGTATTCGGCGGGGCCATCTCCGGCAGCACCCACCATTACCTGCAATATGCGTTGCCCGGCTTGCTCGTGCAGAGTGTGCTTTTCGCGACCCTCGGCACAGGCCTGATGCTCAACCAGGACATCACCGCAGGGGTCTTCGACCGCTTCCGCAGCCTGCCGATCGCACGCTGGGCACCGCTGGCTGGGGCGATCATGGGCGACATGGTCCGCTACATGATCTCGGTCGCAGTGATGCTCGGTTTCGGCATGATCCTCGGCTTCCGCATCGGGACCAATCCGCTTGCCGCCGCGAGCGCGTGCCTGCTCGTGCTGGCGTTCGCGCTCGCCATGTGCTGGATCTCGGCGCTGATCGGGCTCATGGTAAAGACACCGCAGGGGGTGCAGACATTCGGATTCACCGCGATTTTCCCGATCGTTTTCGCGAGCAATCTACTGGTACCCATCGCATCCATGCCTGGTTGGCTACAGGCGTTCGTCAAGGTCAACCCGATGTCCGAGCTGGCCGACGCGACGCGCGGGCTGCTCGTCGGCGGGCCAGCGGGGGCGGCCGCGCTGAAGTCGGCGATCTGGGCCCTCGGCATCGTGGTCGTGTTCGCGCCGCTCGCCGTCCGGGTCTACCGCCGGCGAACCTAGCAGCCCGCAGGGCCCATTTCATGATCGCGGTCACTTTTCCGCGCATATCGCGGAAAAGTGACCGCGATCATGGAGACTGCGGCACCGCGCGCTACGGGAGACCCGGCACGGGTGGGCAGGGATCCATGAACGGCCGGGCAGGCGGTGCGGTACGCACAGAGCGCTCAGGACGGCTCGTTACTCACGCGATACGAGGCGGTTTTCCTGGCCCGGCGTCTTGTGGCCCGATCTGGCCGGAGCGGCTCCTCGTACCGCAGACTCGCGCGCAGGCGCGGGCACTGGAGCGGGCAGTTGGGCGAGAACGCGGGGACCGCGCCTGCGTTCCCACGACATGGCCAGAATCAGCAGCGGGATCACGGCCCAGGACCAGTGGGCCAGTGTGTATGCGTGCCACGTCGCCGGCGCACGGCCGGGACCGAGGGCCAGATAACTGATCCCGGCCCAGACGGATGCCGCCGCTATCGCTGGGCTGGTGAACCGGGTTGCCCGTGCGGCGAGAAACGGCATCGGCCAAACGAGGTACTGGACACTGACACGCGGGCTCACCACAAGGAACGTGATCAGCAGCGCGGCGGTCAGGTCGACGGGATCGGCCCGCCGCCACAGATACGCGACAAGCAGCAGCGCGATCACCATTGCCACCAGGCCGAGCCGGCCCACGCCGGTCAGATACTCCAACCTGCCGTTTGTCACGGCGACGGTCCAGCCCCAGCCCCCGATGACCGCGCGAAGGCCGATGATCCGGTGCGCGACGTTGGGGAGCAGCGCCGCGGGTGTGCCCACGGTCAGCGGTGAGGTGAGCAGGAATGCGATGGGCACACCCACCGTCCAGCAGGCGGTACGCAGCCGGTTACGCCAGTACGGCAACAACAGCAGGACCCCGGGCGCGAGCAGCACCGACCAGGTCCCGATCGAAACAGCAAGGCCGAGCAGGATCCCTGCGGCTGTGCTCCGGTGCGACCGGGCCACGACAACGGCCGCGACGCCCAGGACGAGCACTTCCGGCTCCAATTGACCGTGCAAGGCACAGATGAGGATGACGAGCGGATTGCAGGCGTACTGGAACCTCCGCAGCGGGCCACGGTCAGCCGCGAGCTTCCCGATGAGCGGGATCATGATGAGGTCGGCCGCGACCGGGGCCAGCCGCCCGACGAGGCGCCAGGGCAGGTGCGTCACCTGGCCGAACTTGAGCTCGCCCGCGAGCACGAATGCCATGGTCGGCAGGAAGGGCCAGCCTCGTGGCCGCCCGCTGAGCAACGGGTCGTGATGGTGCAGCACGGCGGCGGCCGCGGCGGGAAAGTCAAGCCTGAAGTCCTTGGGCTGCCACGGCTCGGCGGCTGCGATGGCCCACACGGCGCCGCGCAACGCCACTCCGGCCGTCAACGCCGTGGGGAGCGAAGGCTGCCAGCCCCGCCATTGGGCAAGCAAGAGGAGCGTCAAGCCGGCGCCGAGCACGAAGCTGGCAGCGATCAGGTAACTCACGATGGATCGAGGATGGCGGAATTCGCCCCGTGCGCGGGCCGCTTCTGCTATATCCGTGGCGGCCTTTTACCGTGCCATTTAATTGCGTTCAGGTAACGGCCCGGGGCGGTAAACCCCGCAGCTCACCATCCTGACCGATGTGCGACAAGCCCGGCACCCATTGCGGCCGATCAAGGCTAAATACGATATCGGCCGATAATGTTGCGCGTACGAAACACGTGCGAAACCCGCCGGTGAGGCACACGCGCGAAACCTCACATGTGAAGCCCAGGTGAAGCACACACGTGCGAACCACGCGTAAAGAAGCCCCGAGGGCGTGATGCTCAGGCGAGGCCCTGGGCGAGGGCGAACGCCGCCTCCCTCGGCATGGCCCGGCCGCGTTCATAGGCCGCCGAGTACGCCACCCCGCCGAGCGCCTGCCGCGCGGCGCTGGTGAACCTGGGCACGTCGAAGCTGCCCGGATCAGGACTGCCGCGCAGGCCGTGACCCGCACCAAGCAGCGTCGCGGCCCGCTGCGGATCACCGTCGAGCAATGCGAGCCCAGCGATGGTCTCGACCACAAGCGCGGTGCACGGCCGGTCCCCCGACGCCACGGCGAAGCGCAGCGCCTCGGCAAGCAGGCCCCGCACGCGCTCCGTATCGCCCTCGTGGATTGCCGCCGCGGCGACGTTGGCCCGGACGATCGCATGGGCGTGGCGGAACCCCGCCGGGATCGTGCCGATCTCGATGAGAGCACGATCGCCCAGCGCGCGGGCGCGAGCGACGTTACCCTCCCGCCGCGCGAGCTCGGCCTCGATGACAGAAAGGAACGGGTTCTTCTCGCCGACGCGATCCGCAACCCGCCGCGCCTCAGCAAGGTCGCCGCGTGCACCTTCGTAATCACCCGAGCGCATCCGCTCGCTGGCGAGCTGGCCATACAGATGGGTACGATCCTCGCCGACAGCCAGCGGCGAGCTGACAGCCGCCGCGTCTTCGAGCGCCGCGATCGCACCATCGTGGTCGCCGCGGGTCCCCGCCTGTTCCGCCAGCGTCATCAGTGCCATCGCAAGGCCCCAGCGCTCGCCGAGCGCGCGGAACGCGGCAATCGCCTCCTCGCTTGCCCGCGCCGCCTCCTCGTAGCGGCCCTGATTCAGGGCAATGCCAGCAAAAAGCACACCCGCCGCCGCCCGCACCCACGGTTCGTCAGCCGCGAACAGCCTGGGCAGCAACGCCACGGCGTTCTCTTCCGGACCGTCCTGTAGGGCCAGTGCGGGCTCGGCGACACGTAGCACCGGATGCGCGGCCACGCCGGTCGCGTCAGCTTCCGCGAGCGCCAGCCGCAGCGGCTCCCCCAAGAGGTCGAACTGCCACTGCGGACCGGCGGCGATCAGCGTGCACAAGGCGCGCGCCTGGGTCAGCCCGACCTGGCCGACGCCGTCGTGGCTGGCGGAGGAGGCACCACCGGCAGGAACGGTACCGCCGCCAGGAACGGCACCACTGCCGGAGACGGCGCGGCCCGTTTGGCTCGCACGCGCGGCATCAGCTCTGGCGGACAGCGCCAGGATGTCCCGGCTGAAGCGGACGCCTTCGGCACGCAGCCCGCGCAAATACCAATACCAGGCGAGCGCGCCGCCGAACCGCAGCGCCATCGGGGCATCGCCCTCGTCGAGGGTCCACAGCAGCGCGCCGTGGATGTCGTCGTGCTCGGCGACGAGCAGGTCCATCCAGGCCAGCTGATCTGCCGTGCGCAGCCGCGGCTCGGCGGTCTCGGCCAAGCCGAGGTAGTAGCGCGCATGGTCTCGCCGCAGGCGATCCCGCTCCCCCGCTTCTGCCAGCCGCTCAAGCCCATACGCCCGGACCGTGTCCAGCATCCGGTAACGCGCCTGGGTAACCCCGCTGCCGGCCGTGTCACCGGTCATCGTGACGAGCGACTTTTCCACCAGGCCGGCCATCGCGTCGAGCACGCTTCCCGCGGCAAGCCCGTCACCTGCACAGACTCGCTCCGCGGCGCCGAGCCGCACGCCGCCGGAGAAGACAGAAAGCCGTCGCAGCAGCACCTGCTCCTGGCCGGACAGCAGGTCCCAGCTCCATTCGACGACGGCGCGCAACGTCTGGTGCCGCGGCAACGCGGTCCTGCTGCCACGTGAAAGCAGGCCGAAACGGTCATCGAGCCTGGCGGCGATCTGCTGTGCGGGCAGGGTGCGCAGCCGCGCTGCCGCTAGCTCGATCGCGAGCGGCAGGCCGTCGAGCCCACGGCAGATGCCGACCACCGCACGGACATTGGCCGTATCCACCTCGAAACCGGGAAGTACTGCCGCCGCGCGGTCCGCGAACAGCCGCACCGCGGGATAGGTGACCGCCTCGCCTGGGCCCACGCCCTCATCCGGGAAGGGCAGCGGGCGGGCGGGCCACAGCTGCTCACCTGTGATGGCGAGCGCCTCTCTGCTCGTGGTGAGCACCCGCATCCGAGGGCAGCCGGCCAGTACGCGGTCCGTGAGCACCGCCACGGCGTCGATCAGGTGCTCACAGTTGTCGAGGACGAGCAGGGACTGCTTGTCCGACAGTGCCGTGACCAGCCGGGCGACCGGATCGACCGGGTCGCCGCGCTCACCCCGCCCGGCCCGCGCGAGCAGCGCGCCGTCGCGGATGCCGAGCGCGGCCAGAGCCGCGTGCGCGACCTCGGCCGGATCACACAGCGGCGCGAGCTCCACCAGCCAGACCCCGTCGGGCATCCGGCCCGCCAGTTCCGCCGCCGACGCCAGCGCGAGCCGCGTCTTTCCGGCACCGCCAGGGCCTGTCACCGTGACCAGCCTGCCCTCGCCGAGGAGCTTGCCGATACGGGCCACGTCCTCGTCCCTGCCGACGAAGCTGGTCACCGATGCGCGCAGCGTGGTAGGCACCTCATGCGCCGCCGCATCAGGCAGCACGGACGGCGCCTCGGCGGACCGCACCTCAGCAGGCCCCTGGGACGACGGCCCGGAAGACCGACGCGACGGCCCAGCGCCTCCCTGCGCAGGAGGCACCCGTGCAGGAGGCACCCGTGCCGCAGGCACCGCAGACAGCTCCGCACTGCGGTCGCGCGCTGTCCGCGGCAGCCGTTCGGGATCATGTTGGGTTTCATCGGTGCCAGCCACCCGAGCCGGCCTGGCCGGAGCGGCGTGGGCGGGGCGCGCGTCCGCCAGATCCTGCCGGAGCACGGCGAGGTGGACCTCGCGCAACTGCGGCGATGGATCCACGCCCAGTTCCTCCGCGAGCAGGCGCCTGCCCTCCTCGTAGACCGCGAGCGCATCGGCCTGCCGGCCCGCGGCGGCCAGCACGCGCATCAGCTGTGCGCGTGGCCGTTCCGCCAGCGGATCGGCGACGACCGCCGCCTGAAGTTCACCCGTGAGTTCCTGGCCACATCCGAGCGCCAGGCTGGCATCGACCAGATCCGCCGCGGCGGTGCGGCGCAGCTCTTCGAGCCGCGCGGCGGGTCCTGCCGCGAATCCGGCGCCTGCGGCGTCCGCCAGGGCCGGACCGTGCCACAGCGACAGCGCGTCGCGCAGCAGCCGCGCGGCCTCCACCGGGTCGCCGGCCGCCAGCGCCCTGCGGCCGGCCGTGGCAAGCGATTCGAACCTGTTCGCATCGACCGCGTCAGGTGGCAGCGCGAGCCGGTACCCGGTGGCTCTGGATTCGATCACGTCCCTGTCCACCCCGGCGGATACGAGCGCCGCGCGCAGGCGCGATACCAGCGATTGCAGCGCACCGCGAGCGCCAGCCGGCGGATCGGCATCCCAGAGCCCGGCGATCAGGGAATCGGCGGATACCACCCGGCCGCAGTCCAGGGCGAGCAGGATGAGCAGGGCGCGAACTCGGCGGCCACCAACGTCCGGCCGGCCCCGGTCGTGGTGAATCTGCAGAGGTCCGAGTAGCCCGATCCGCAAGATCTCGCTGCCTCCCGCTCCCGCCTCGTGGGCGTCATATCGCAATTGTGCCCCGGCCTGAGGCCATGCTCCCGTTCCAGCTTGCACCCTGGCTCCGCTGGCCGCGAACGGCACGCGCGCGGCCCGGCCGCCCCGCGCCGGGGCCGGTGCTCGCACGGGCGGCGGCATGATCGGTGTTATCGGGCATCCGGCCGGGACCGGGCCTGGCTACCGCGTACGATCGGCCCGTGACTGGACGCCGGTTTCATGTTTGGCACGGCGTGACCACCGGCGCCTCACGTGGCGCAGCCGCGCTCTTCACCTGCGTGCTGTGTGCGCTGTGTGCCACAACCGCTGGCTGCGGCCTGATCGGCGGCACGAATACCGGCTCCTTCGACGTGCCTCAGATCATTACGGTCACCAGCCTGGCGTTCCGCGACCAGGGCGAGATCCCAGCTCGCTTCACGTGCTTCGGCAAAGGTGTGAGCCCGCCCATTCACTGGTCGGGCGTGCCGACAGGAACCAAGGCGCTCGCACTCGTCGTCGATGACTCCGATGCACCGGTTACGCCCTATATATACTGGCTTGTCTTTGACATCAGCCCGCGAACGACGGAGCTGCAGGAGGCGTCTCTTCCGCCGAGCGCCCGCGAAGCGCAAGGTAGCGATGGCATAGCCCGGTACCATCCCCCGTGCCCGCGTTCGGGCAGCCACTCCTACCGTTTCACGCTCTACGCGATGAACGCGTACGTGCCGCTCCCAAACGGAACCACAGCGAAGGCCGCGTGGTCCGCGATCGCGGCACGTGCCGTGGCACGTGGCAGGATCACTGGAATTGTGATAAACAAACCTGGCTGACCGCGCCGCTTGGATGTCGGGCGACTAGGCTCGGCCAGGTAAACGCTCGGATACTCTACGTACGTTCTGGTTCGTAAAACTTCTCCAATCGTGTGACAGCGGTCATACAGGTCGGCCAGAATTGGTGTTCGGGCGAACAGCCTTGGAGGATCCGGGGCGCTAGCATTACGGGGGCAGGGCCTGCGTCGATGGCCACGTGTGCCTGGCTGGCGCCATATCCATGTGGCCATGCCAGTTTGGTGGTGCGATGACGCTGTTCGTGGTATTCGGCCTCGTGGCCGTTGTGATCGGGGTTCTCGTTGCGGTGGCGCTCGGTATCCGCTCCATGCGGGCCCAGGAGCGTGCTGGAGATGACTGGGACTCCCCGGAAGCGGACAGCGAGTTTGGTCATCCCGATGACTTCGCCGAACCGGCGCGCCGCGGCGGCGTCCGCAGGCGTCAGGGAACCAGGCGTGCGTCCGGCCGTACCCAGCCCGATGACGTCGACGACTACGACGGGCGGCGCGTTTACCGCGGCCGCGGCAGCCGCGCGAGCAGGTCAGCTGATGACAATCCCGGTTACGGCACCGATCCTGGTTTCGGAGCGGATCCCGGTTCCAGTGACGGATACCAGCGTGGCGGCGGCCACGGCGCGCCAGCCGACCGCGGTGCCGGGCACGCTTACGGCGATGGATACCAGCGCAGGCCGGTCACGGCGGGCGCGCCCAGCGGCGAATTCCCCGGCCAGGACCCCATGCTCGGTGCGGCGGCGAGCGCCGCGCGGGGCGCTCGCCGCGCGCAGGCGGCCGATGACACGGCAGACCCACCGCGTGTCAACGCGCAAGCTGGCAGGCGTCGCATACAGCAGAAGGACCAGCCAAGAAAGCGTGCGAAGGGCCGCGTCGGGGACACCCCGGAGGGCTGGAAGGACACCAACTGGGACAGAGTCTCGGACGAGGACTACTGGGCCGAGATGTCGGCTGACAAGCCGCTCGCATCGAGGACCGCTCAGTCCGCAGCCGACCTTTCTTCACCGGACCCTGAGCCGGTGAAGAAGAAGCGGGATGCGCGTACCGACCCCAACCTGACGCAGCCCGAGCCGCAGACCGCGACGATGGCCACGCCCGACTTCAGCGCCAGCCGACCGCCCAGCCAGGATCAGGCGGCCCGCGAGGTCCCCGCACTGCCGGTGCGGCGCTCGGGAAGTACGCCGGCCCATGGGTTCGCGGTCCCCGCCACGAGCAGGCCGGCCGCACATGCCGCGCCGGATTACACCGACCCCAATCTCGCCCTGCTCGCGAGCCTCGGTGAGCCTGCGGCCGAGGGGCGGCCCCAGCGACCCCCCGGTCGGAGAAGGGCGGAACCACCCGCCACTCCACCCGGCGGATGGGCGGCGTCGGCCGGGCCTGGCCAGGGCGACTGGTCACAGCGCGGGCAGGAGTTCGTGGCCCGGCTTCCCGTGGAGTCCCCGGCTGGCTACCACTCCGCGCCGACTGCGGCGGCCGCGCTGCCCGCGACGTCCACGGCAACCGGGATCCATGGAAGCCCGTCCTATGGCGTGCAACAGCAGGCAGCCGGTTACGCCACAGAAACTCCCGGCTACGGCCTCCCGGCGAGTCCGGGCTACCCGGCGAGTCCGGGCTACCCGGCGGGGAACCCCTACGACACCGGGCCCGCCGCGGTCGCCGGGCTTACCCCGTCTTCTTACGGCACCGGATACGGCACGGGACCGGACCAGAGCGCGGGCCAGTCTTACAGCGGCCCGCACACGGCCGACGCATATGGCGCCTCATCTGACACCGGGTCCTACCGCACGACTGACACCGGCTCGTACCGCTCGACCGACAGCGGATCGTATGGCACGACCGACAGCGGGTCGCATGGCACGACCGACAGCGGGTCGTACGGCACGACCGACAGCGGATCGTACGGCACGACCGGCACAGTGTCCTACGATACAGGCTCGTACCCGAACTCCTACGGCGCCACTGCGGGTGGCCCGGCCGCCCGCGACGCTGGCTGGGGACCACCGGACGCTTCCCTCGGCCGCGCGGCCGAGGGAAGCTGGCAACAAAGCGGGCAGGCTGGCATCGGCGGACCAGCCAGCTCCACGCCGCTGAGCGGTTACCCCACACCTATCCCTAACGGCTACCCGGGAGCGATTCCCGCCAGTCCGCCCGGCACCCCGGCGGGCGGTATCCCGCGCGTCCAGAGCGGCAACAGCACGAATGGTTACGCCAGCCCGCCAGCAGCGGGCGGCTTCGCCAGTGGTTACCTGTCGAGTTCGGCCCTTTCCGCACGGCATGGACGGTCCGAGCCTGAACCACTCACCAGCCCAAGCTCCGCCAACCCGTATGGCAGCTACGTCTCAGATCCGCCCGCGGCGGCCGACGAGGGTGCGAACAGCACGAGCCCTCGACGGCAGGCGCGGCACAGGAGCGCGAACGGGTACGACGATCAGCGTTCCTACGGATACGGTGACTACGGCAGCGGGTCACGTCACCGGGGAGCATAGCCCGCAGGACACGACAGCCGACCCAGGGCTTGACAGACAGGTAGTGATCGCGCCGAGAATGTGGCGACTGGACAAGGTGGAGGCGATGCAGGCAGCCGCTCGCGATCACGCACGCACGTATCACCTGCACAAGCTGGCGACAGCACTGGACGGCCACGGCTTCCATGCTGCGGTGAAGACAACGTACCCGCCCGCGTTGCACATCTTCATCCCTGGTGCCGCCATGCTCGCGGAGACCATCGACTGCATTCCGACGGCCGGCGACGACGGACGCCTCCGGTGGTTTTATCGCTGGTCTTGGGGTGATCTGCTGCACAACACCGACGAACCGGACGCGGCTGCGGCGAAGATCGCCGACGTGCTAGCCGCCCGCTGACGCGCGACCGCGACGGCGGGTGCGACTGCAGTCAGCCATTTAACGGTCGCACCCCGTGGTGGTGTCGGGCGGGGGTTCTCCGGGGACCCGCCCGGGCGTGCCGTATCCCGGATTCCCTGGCGGGGGTCCCGTCCGTGGCGGGGGCCCGGTGGGGCGGTGCCCTGGTGGGCCGTAGCCAGGGTTCGGCTGCTGGGGCCCCGGTGGGACATGCCCCGGATAGGCACCATAGCCGGGCGGCCGCGATGGCGGCTGCGCGGGAAAGTAACCAGGTGGTGGGCCGTGGCCGGACTGGCCCGTCGGCCCGGCTCCGGCAGCCGGCCCGCCACCCGGGTATGGCGGCTGCGGGCCGGGATACTGCTGCCGCCTGTAGCGCGCGCCGGAATAGGGCACGCCATGTCCCCGCCTGCCGCGCCGTGCGACATAGACCACCAACGCCACGACAGCCGCCACGAGGAGCAGAGCCACAATCGCAACAATGATCGCGACTGGCGCGATGCCACCGCCTGACGCACCAGCCGGCCCGGCCACCGGTGATGCGGGAGGCAACGAAGGAGGGCCGGTGGCCGCACCTGCCTGCCGGCCTGCCGGTGATGCCAGCCATTGGTCCAGCGCGGCGAAGGGCGGGTTCGGAGCGCTCGCCGCGACCGGGTAGGCGTGCACGTCCAGCGCGCGGAAGATGTCGATGAGCCCGTAGCCGGTCGAGTCGTTGGGCACCGGGTGCCCGAGCGGGACCGTTGTGTTGATGAGCCGCTGCACTACCGTGCGCGCCGGCATCGACGGGTACCTCGACCGAATGAGCGCCGCGGCGCCGGACACGAGCGCGGCCGCGCCGCTGGTCCCATAAGAGTCAGGAATGTATTTGCCATCCTTGCCCGACCAGCCGACGTGATCACCCGGGCCGGTTACGTCAACATAGGACTCCCGCTGCGATCCTGGCCACAAAGAGCCGTCCGGCTCCACCCCGCCCACCGCGAGCACCCCCGCGCACGACGCGGGCCACTGCGGATAATTGTCGGTGTTCCCGCTGTCTCCTGCTGACGCCACGACCACGACGTCATGTTCAGCCGCGTACGCGACGGCCTGTTGTACGCCGCTATCGCACGCGGGCGGCGGCACACCAGGTGCGCCTTGCGAGATGTTGATGACCTTGGCCCCGTGGTCGACTGCGAACCTGATCGCGGCCGACATGGTCGGGCCTGAACTGCCAGCGCGATTCACCACGACCGGGAGGATCCTCGCGCCCGGCGCGATTCCTGCCATGCCGGTGCCGCCGCCCTGGCCAGCTATTAATACCGACATCGCGGTTCCGTGACCGTCCGTCTGCGTGTCGGCATCGCTGCGGCCGTCGTCCCCTCCGCCCGCCGTGTCACCTCCGGGCAGCACCACCCCGGCCAGGTCAGCCACGTTCGCCTGGACGCCGGTGTCAAGCACCGCCACGACGACCCCGTTGCCCTCCGACAGGGGCCACACCTTCTGCTGGATGTTCCAGGTCGCGAACCACCACTCATCCGGCCGCGGCCGCGGATCGGGAGCAGCGGCGGCCGTACCCGCCGAGAGCACAACAACGCGCGCCGGCCGACAGGGCCGCAGCCGACAGGGCCGCAGCCGCACGTCTTAGCAAAGCCGCTCCGGCCACTGCAGCCTCAATCCCCGCCGGGGCAGCCGGTACCGCACGGACTGCCCGTTATGACGCGTATCACGGCAACCATGACGTGGCCCGGCATGCGGCGGAAGTCAGCCGATCACCGGCGGCGCCAGGTCGCCCTCGTTGGCACCCCAGAAGTCCTCGTCCTCGGTCAGCCAGGTCTGGCGCTCCCGCTCCTTGCCGCCCTGGCCGCCACCGGCGCCGCCCATCATCGGCATGCCGGTCATGCCGCGGCCAGCCATGCCCTCGGCCGCCGCGGCGTCTCGTG
Organism: uncultured Actinomycetota bacterium; assembly: GCA_963851085.1. Lineage (GTDB taxonomy): Bacteria > Actinomycetota > Actinomycetes > Streptosporangiales > Streptosporangiaceae > DATFVJ01. The sequence continues at coordinate 56,943 of CAWKNX010000004.1, forward strand.
CCGCCGCTTCCTCCGCGGCGAGGCCGCCGGCGCCGCCGGAAAGACCGGCGTCCCCGGCGCCGTCAAGACCGCCGCCGAGGACTCCACCGCCAGGAATCGGCAGGCCGCCAAGGCCACCCCCGCCCAGGCCGCCCGCACCGGGACCGCCGCCGGCCAGGCCGCCGCCTGGGATGCCGCCACCCGCGATTCCGCCACCCGGGATTCCGCCAGGGCCACCTGGTAGCCCACCGCCGGGGACGCCTGGAGGGTTGTAGCCGGCCAGGGAGCCGTGCCCTCCGCCAGGTACCCCGCCGCCGGGTATCCCGCCGCCCGGTATCCCACCGCCGGGGCCCCCGCCGCCAGGCATGCCGCCGCCGGGACCGCCAGGGATGCCGCCACCCGGGCCGCCAGGGATGCCGCCACCCGGTATGCCGCCGCCCGGGCCGCCGGGGATTCCCCCGCCCCGAACTCCCCCACCGGCTCCGCCGCCGCCTGAACCCCCGCCGCCGTAGCCCTGATTGTCAGTGCCTGGAGGAGGCAGCTTCATCTGAACGGCCGCCGGATAGGCGTTCGACGCCTGGACGATCCGGTCGTTCAGGCGGGCCAGGTGCTGTTGCGCCGCGCCGTCGGCGTTCGTGTCGTCACCGCCGACGTCCTCGTACCAGCCGCCGAGCGTGCCCGGGTGGGGGGCGTTCTGCACGTACCACGGCAAGATCTCGTTGCCGTACCAGCTGAGCACGTTGCCGACCTGCCAGTTGGCGTTCGCCGCATTGGCGGCCGCGTCATGGAGGTCCTTGAACTGGCCGATCGCCTGCGACGCGCTCTGGCCACCCCAGTTCTCTGAGAGCAGTTGCGCATGCGTGACCAGCCGGCCCGCCAGGTTCGCGAGCGAGGCGCTGGCCTGGTCGTACGCGTTGCCCGCGTTCGCCACCTGGCTCGCGTTCGTGCCGTCGAGGTAGTCCTTGACCTGCCTCCACTTGAGACCGCTGGTCTCCGACGGGTCGGCGCTTACGCGCCACGTGGCGACCGGGTAACTGTTCGGGTCCGGGGGGGTACCTGAACCACCGCCACCGCCGGGAATCTGAGCCATGTCCGCGTCCTCCGCTACGACGCGTGAATCGGGCTGTACGTCGGCACCTGCTGGCCGACCGTATTGACGGACGACTGGTTGCTGGTCTCCGCATCCCCGTACTGTGCGGCCGTCGCGTGCAGCCGCTCCACCAGCGCCGAGTGCGCCTGGATCAGCTGCCGATGGATCTGGGTGACCTGGGTGAGCGCGTCCTGCACCATGTATCCGAAGGTCTGGCCGGTGGGCCACTGCCCCATGGCGGGCTGCAGCTGTGCCCCGATCCCGTGCAGATTCTGCAGGATGGTCTGCGTGTTGCTGATGTCTTCAGCCAGCGCGTCCGCCACCTGATTCAGCACCACAGCCTTGACATACAGGGCCTTGCCCGGGTCCTGGACCGACCATGACGAGACAGCAGGGGGCGACTTCGCGGCGCCACCGCCCGCGTCGTAGCCCTTACCTGGGCTGTAATCGTTGCCCTTGCCCGAGCCGTCGCTGTTGTAGCCGCTACCCGCCACAGGTGGTCTCCCGTTCTTGCCGCGAGTCCGCTTCCCCGGCCGCGGCGCAACACGCCGCGACGTGCCGTACCAAAGCCAATCCAAATACTAGGGACAACCGGCACAGCCGTCAGGCTCAGGCACATTCCGTACAGCTTCGTGACCCTTCAGAAATGTCACACTGGGAAAGCTGCCCACGAAAGGACCCAGGCGCGCCGCGCGCGTTTCATCGGCAAACCCAGCTTGCTAACCGCCGGTGACCTGCTGGGTTGCCTTGTTCGGATCGAGTGCGGGCCCTGCGGGGATGAGGCCGACGATATTCGCTGGCACCGGCGTGCACTGACCGGTGCACGGGGTGCCCATCGCATAGCCGAGCACGCCCGCGACGGCCGGCGATGCGAGTGCGTACTTTCTTGCTCCCGTGACCAGCACATATGCCGTCGGCCGACCAGGTCCTTGGATGACGCTGACCAGCGCACCCGCGCCCGGCGGCAGCCACACCTGATCGACCGGCGGGTTCGCCTGCGCTGCCGCGGAATTGGCGCCGGTAACGGGCTGGGCGCCGGACGGAATGACGCCGCCCACAGTGACCTCACCGCCTCGCGGAACCTGCGCGGCCACGCTGTACACCGCGCAGAGCGGTGTGGCGGGATCGTAGGAGACAACCCTCGGCAGCGTCGCCGGAAGGCCCTGGGGCGAGAATCGCCCGGTCTGCAATAGATGGCTGACCACATTCGACAGGCTCAGGGGTGACTGCTGTGCCTGCAGGTCCGTCTGGAGCAGCTCGAACTCGGTCTGGGTGATCTGCGCCAGGCCGTCACGCAGCTGCACGTACCACAGCGTGCCACTGGCACTTGCCACCGAGTACACATGCCCGATGGTCTCGGTGCCGTCCGGGCTGTTCGCCGCCGGGCCGCCGAAACCCGCGGGTACCAGCGGCGTGAAATCCGGTCCCCGGGCCAGCGCGTTCACCCACTGGAACGGCACCTGCACAGGTCCCTGGGCGCCTCCGGGCAGCAACGCCGCCACCGTACCCGTGACGGCAAGCGCTGGTCGTTCCAGACGAGCCACTCCTGGTTCTGCGCCTGGACGAGGATCGCACCGCCGGGGCCGACTGTCTGCCCGCCTACCGAGCGGCCCGCGACGAGCGTGGAAATCTGCTGCTGGCCGGTGGACTGCGTGGAGGGATTGCTGACGGTCCGCACGCATACCGACCACGGACCGTGCACAAGCGCGGTGGGGGCAGGCAGCGGCGGCAGCCCCGCGATCCCGATCATCGGCCCGCGCGGGAAACCGCCCAGCGACGCCAGCGACATCTTTGCGGACCGCCACGGTGCCCGATCCCGCGGCGGCACCCGCGGCCAGACGCGCCGAGGCATTGTTGACAGCCGGGCAAAGCAGCGTGGCGCCGCCTTGATTGCAGCGGACATAAGAGTTGCCGTTCTCGTCGACGGCGACGCTGCCCGCGCCCGGCAGCCCATGCGCTCCGGTGTGGGTGAGGATACCGAGGATCCAGAAGATGGCCACGACGAGCACCGCGATCATCACGCCAGCGAACGTCGCTATGTTCATCCGGCGCAGTGGCTGCTCGGCCGTGTCCGGCTCGCCCTGGAGGAGTGCGAGCCCGGCGCGCTGCGTCATGAGCCTGTGCGCCTGGAGGAGATCCTTACGGTTTTGCATCGCCGCTCGTCCCCCGGTGCTCAGCCCGCCAGCCCGCGGACGTAACCGAAGACACCGGCCACGCCGAGCGCGAGCGGAATGAGGCTGATGATCAGCAGCATGTCGATGATGTCGGCGGCCCGGCCCCAGAACGGCGAAGGCTGGTGATCGGGCAGCCACAGGCCGACACCTATCACGATCGCGGCTCCGGCAAGCAGCGGCGCCAGCGCGATGGCCAGCATCTTCGGCTGGTTCACGGGCACGGACGCGACGAGTGCGAGTAACGCCAGGCCGCCAAACCCGGGCAGCATCAGCCACAGCCGCTGGGCGCGGCCGCGGAACACGCGCGCCCGGAGCAACAGCACGCAGGCCACGGCCGCACACATCAGATGGGTGATGAAGCCACTGCCAAGTGCGAGTGCGATCTCCGCGCCAACGGCCACGAGGCCGATGCCGGCCACCACGCCCGTGACGAACCGGTCCGCGACCGCGGTGCGATCGAGCACCTTTTTGCCATCCACCATCAGGCTGTCACGCCGGAGGTCGTCGGCGTCGCGCGGGACAGGCGGCAATGTGACGCGCGCCATCTTGAAGGTGACCGCGGGGATGAGCGGGGTCAGCGCGAGCGCCACCGCGACGGTCACCGCCGCCGGGCCCGCGGCGCCATGGTGGGCACCGACGCTGACCGACACGCCCGCCGCGATCGCGCCGAGGAGCGCCGCACCGCCGATGCCGAAAAACACCGGCAAGCCGTCGGCCAAGGCCGCGCCCGCGATCACAGACACGAGCACGAGCGCCGCGAAGGCGGCCAGCAACTGCTGCGCGCCAAGGTGGCTGAGCTGCGCCGACCGGGCGGGCGCGAGCAGCCCGGCCAGGAAGCCGTAGGGCAGCGCGAGATAGCCGATGATGGCGCCCGCACCGGGGTCGCCGACGGCGCGCGACACGGCGATCGCCGCGACGAGCACTGCCGCAGCCACCGCGGCGGCGGCAATGGAGGGGAGGACCCACGGCGGGCCGGAAAGCAGGAGTGCCGCCGCACCCGCGAGCAATGCGAGCGCTCCCCCGGCGAGACCCACGCCCCGCGCCGTCCGTGGGCCCCATCGGTCCGGCTGCTCGTTCACGCCGGTCGCGATCACATCGGCCACGTCATCGAAGGCCAGCTGCGGAAGCTGCGACATGCGCGGCCGCAAGTAGACCATCTCGCCGTCGCGCAGGCCCACCTGCTGCGGTGTCATCCCTGGATGAAAGGGGGGCTGGCCGAGGCGCTGAAGCACCCACCCGCCGCGCGTGAGGCCGACGTTGGCCAGATCTGTTCCCGCATAGCGCAGCACCGTGGGGAAGAGCTCGGCGAATGGCACGTACGCCGGAAGCACGATGTCGACCCGCCGACGAGGTCCGACGACGGTTACGCGGCATAGGTCGGCGCCAGTGGTCGGGCTCATCTTGCTCCCTTACGACTGTCTGCTCGCTGGCGGCTCTGCTCGCTCACGGCGTCCGCCGCGGCTGCGCCCGCGAGCGGCCGGGGCGCCATTGCCCGCCCCATGATGGCCGCAGAACTCTTAGGATGCGATTGATTCGTATCAGTGCGTGCCGATCGGTTCAACACTACGCAAAGTCGCGGCGGCGTGAGGGCCACACATACGAGGGCATAGGAAGGTATCCGCAGTGAGCACCGTCATCGTACGGCGCGGTGAGCGCCGCAGGGCACCCGAGATGCCGCGCGGCGAGATACTGCTCGAGTCGCCTCCCGAGCTTCCCGAGGTGGTGTCGGACAGCTTCCAGCAGATGCTGATGTACCTGCCGATGGTCGCCATGGCAGGCGGCATGGCAATCGCGATGGTGGGTGGCAGCGGGGCGAGCACACAGCAGTACATCGGCGGCGGCGCCATGGCCCTGGGCATGGGCGGCATGATGATGGGCCAGTTCGGCCGCGGCAAAGGCGACCGGAAAGTCAGGCTCAACGGCGCGCGGCGCGATTACCTGCGCTATCTGGGGCAGGTGCGACGCAAGGTGCGCCGGGCCGCCGCGCAGCAGCGCGAGGCGCTCGAATGGAGCGGCCCCGACCCGGCCTCGCTGTGGTCGATGACCATGAGCTCACGGCTGTGGGAGCGCCGTGCCGTCCGACTCCGACTTCGGCAACGTGCGGATCGGCACCGGGCAGCAGCGGCTCGCCGTTCAGCTCGTGCCGCCCGAGACCAAGCCGGTCGAGGACCTCGACCCACTGAGCGCGGGAGCGTTACGCCGTTTCGTCCGCACCCACGGCAATGTGCCCGACCTGCCGGTCGCGATCTCGCTGCCCTCGTTCGCCCGCGTTGTCCCGACCGGTGACCCGGAAGCCGTCTACGGCCTCGTGCGTGCCATGATCGCGCAGCTTGCCACGCTCCACTCACCCGACGACGTCCGGATCGCCGTGTGCGCGTCGGCGGAGCGGATGCGGTGGTGGCAGTGGATCAAATGGCTGCCGCACAACCTGCACCCGAGCGAGCAGGACGCGGCAGGCCCGGTGCGCCTGATGAACGAGAGCCTGCGTGATCTCGAGAACATGCTCAGCGCGGAAATCAAGGACCGGCCGCGCTTCTCCTCCGGCGTATCAAGCAGTGACCTGCCGTATCAGGTCGTGATCGTGGACGGGGGCGAGGCTTCGTTCGAGTCTCAGATCGCAGCGGACGGAATCTCCGGCGTGGCGGTCATCGACCTGACCGGGACCGTCGCACCAACAGCCGATGCGAGCATGCTGCGGCTGAAGGTCGCCAAGGATCAGGTGGACCTCATCACACGGGACCGCGTCGGCAAGGACGTGGCTACCCGGATCGGCACTCCCGATTCGTTCTCGCTCGCCCAGGCGGACGCTCTCGCCCGCCAGCTGGCGCCGCTGCGGCCTGGCGCGGCCAGCGGGCCGGCCGAGGACGCGCTCGAGGCCAACATGACGCTGACGTCGCTGCTCGGCATCGAGAATCCATACACCCTCGACCTGTCCACGCTGTGGCGGCCCCGGGCGTCACGGCACCGGCTGCGGGTACCGATCGGCGTCGACGGCGAGGGCCAGCCGGTCGAACTGGACATCAAGGAGTCCGCTCAGGGCGGCATGGGGCCGCACGGCCTGTGTATCGGCGCGACCGGGTCGGGCAAGTCCGAACTGCTGCGGACCCTCGTGCTCGGTCTCGCGCTCGCGCAGTCGTCCGAGGTGCTCAACTTCGTGCTCGTCGACTTCAAGGGCGGCGCGACCTTCCTCGGGCTCGACAGCCTGAACCACGTGTCGGCGGTCATCACCAACCTCGAGGACGAGCTGCCGCTCGTCGACCGGATGTACGACGCTCTGCACGGTGAGATGGTCCGCCGCCAGGAACTGCTCCGGGCGGCGGGCAACTACGCCTCGCTGCGCGACTACGAGCGCGACCGCGAGCGTGGTGTCAAGCTGACGCCGGTGCCGACACTGTTCGTCGTGCTCGACGAGTTCTCCGAACTGCTGTCCGCCAAGCCCGACTTCATCGACCTGTTCGTCATGATCGGGCGGCTCGGCCGGTCGCTCGGCGTGCACCTGCTGCTCGCCTCGCAACGTCTGGAAGAGGGCAAACTGCGCGGCCTCGACACGCACCTGTCGTACCGGGTGGGCCTGCGGACGTTCTCCGCGATGGAATCACGCGTCGTGCTCGGCGTGCCCGATGCCTACGAACTGCCGTCCCAGCCCGGTAATGGTTACCTCAAGTTCGACACCACAGGCATGACGAGGTTCAAGGCCGCCTACGTGTCCGGGCCGGTTTCTGGCGACGCCAAGATGATCGAGCAGCGCTCCCGTGTGCGCCACCAGATCGTGCCGTACAGTGCGAGCTATATCGCGCCGCAGATCATCGAGGATCCCGCGCCTGCGCAGCCGCAGCAGGAGGATGAGCGCAAGAGTGAGGACAGCCTGCTCGACATTGTCGTCAGGCAGCTCAAGGGCCAGGGGCCGCCCGCGCACCAGATCTGGCTGCCGCCCCTTGACGTTCCGCCGACCCTCGATGAGCTGCTGCCCGAGCTTTCCGTCACCCCCGAGCACGGATTCACCACCGCTGGCTGGGAATGGCGCGGGCGGCTGCACGCTGTCGCGGGCATCGTGGACCGGCCGTTCGACCAGCGCCGCGATCCATTGTGGGTAGACCTGTCGGGCGCGGCGGGCCACATCGGCGCGGTCGGGGCACCGCAGAGCGGCAAGTCGACGCTGCTGCGCAGCTTGATCGGCTCACTCGCGCTGTTGCACACGCCCGATGAGGTGCAGTTCTACTTCCTTGACTTCGGCGGCGGCGCGCTCGCCGCCCTTGCAGGCCTGCCGCACGTGGGCGGCACCGCCACCCGGCTGGCGACCGACCGGGTCAGGCGCACGGTCGCCGAGGTGAGCGGGCTGCTCGAGCAGCGGGAGCGGATGTTCGCCGAGCTTGGCATCGACTCGGTGGCCAGCTACCGGCGGCTGCGGGCCTCCGGTGAGATCGCGGGCGACGGGTTCGGTGACGTGTTCCTCGTCGTGGACGGCTGGCTCACCGTCCGCCAGGACTACGAGGCGCTCGAAGCGGCCATCACCACGCTGGCCGCGCGCGGCCTCGGCTTCGGCATCCATGTGATCGCATCGACCAACAAATGGTCGGAGTTCCGCACCAGCATCAGGGACCTGTTCGGCACCCGGCTGGAGCTCCGGCTCGGTGACCCTTACGAGTCGGAGATCAACCGCAAGCTCGCCGCCAACGTGCCCGACGGCTCACCCGGCCGCGGCCTGACCCGCGACGGCCTGCACTTCCTCACCGCGCTGCCGCGCATCGACGGCAGAGCCGTGGGCAACGGAATCGACGACCTGGCCGACGGCGTGAAGACGTTCGTCGACACGGTGTCCATCGGGTGGGCGGGCAAGCGGGCGGCGCAGGTGCGCCTGCTGCCGGACATGCTCCAGGCCGCGTCACTGCCGCCGGTCGCCGAGACAGGAAAGCGGGTACCGTTCGGCATCAACGAGGACAGCCTGTCGACGGTGTACCTCGACTTCTCCGCGGACGCGCACTTCCTGGTCTTCGGCGACACGGAATGCGGCAAGTCCAACCTGCTGCGCCTGCTCAGCGACGGCATCACCGCCCGGTACACGCCTGACGAGGCGCGGCTGATCTTCGTCGACTACCGGCGCTCGCTGCTCGACGCGGCGGGCACCGAGCACAACATCGGCTACGCCGCGTCGTCGGCCGCCGCCGTGCCGCTGCTGAACGACGTGCGCGAGGCGCTCGTCAAACGGCTGCCGCCACCGGACCTCACCCCGGATCAGCTGCGCGGCCGCTCGTGGTGGAGCGGGTCGGACCTGTTCCTCCTGATCGACGACTACGACGTCGTCGGCACGTCGAGCAACCCGCTGCTGCCGATCGTCGACCTGCTGCCCCAGGCCCGCGACATCGGGCTGCATGTCATCCTCGCCCGGTCGGCGGGGGGCGCGGGCCGCTCGATGTTCGACCCGGTCATCCAGCGGATCCGGGAGATGGGCTCGCCAGGGCTTGTGATGTCCGCGAGCAAGGATGAGGGCACCCTGCTCGGCAGCGTCAAGCCACAGCGGCTGCCCGCTGGCCGCGGCTATCTGGTCGACCGGCGGGCGGGCACGCTTCTTGTCCAGACCGCGCTGGTCAGCGGTCTCGACCGGACGGGCGCAAGCTGACCGGGTGCCCGGCGGGCCGGCCCGCCGCCGTGAGCCGCCTCACGGCTGTCGCCCCTGGGTGTGCTCCTTGATCGCACCCCGCCCGCCCAGCGTGGCGCACACGAATACCAGGAGAAGCAGCACACCGGCGGCCGCGAGCAGCGCGCGATCAGGATTTGTGCTGTGGGCGTGCCGGAAGACGGGGACATACGCGAGGATCACGAGCACGATGGGCCGGCCAGGCTCAGCACGAAGGCCACTGACCGCCCCAATGCCCAGATGGCGCCCTGGCGGTAGGACGAGCCTGACATCGCCCGGGCGAGCAGCCACGTAGCGGCCACGGCCACCGCGATGCCAAAGGCGACGGAACCATCGAAGCCGAAACGCTGCACATAGTCGCCAAGGACCACGGCCGTGCCGACAAGGAGCGCTACGCCGATGATCAAAGCGATGAGATTGCGTAGCCGCAGCGGCGCACGGACCCGAACGCTCATCCCTTGTAGTGCCATAGAGATCCGTTGCCGATCTCGGTGAGCGACGTGGCGTCCTTCGGCCAGTGGCCGTTTTCGAAGGCGCTGTTGTCATTCTGCAGTTGCAGCAGCGTGCCGAACGACCCGAGCGCGTCCTGCGCAAGCGCATAGGCGCCCCCGAAGAGCGCCGCGGCGCCGCCGAGAACGAGCAGGAACGTGCCGACCCCGTCCACCAGGGCCGCCGGGATGCCGATAACCGAGGTCAAGAACCCGGCGATTACAGGGATCTGCAGCAGAAGCCAGAGCAGGAGCGCGAGAACCGCGACATAGATCGCGGCGAGGGCGAAGCCGAGAGTCTGGAGTGTGTCCTTCGTCTTCGACGCGATCTCGGCCACCTTGTCCGACGCAGCCTTCTGCACTGGGATTATCTGCGTATAGGCGGTCGCCGCGGCGCCCTGCCACCAGTCATCGACACTGGTCCGTGCGGTGTTGGTGTCGCCAGACACGGTGCTGGCCTGATGATAGACGGCGGTCGTCCAGTCGTTTCCCGCCTGGTACAGCGTTACCGGGCCGCGGATCACCGGCCAGACGTTTTTGTCGAGCCAGTCGATTATCTCTGTCCCCAGATTCTTGAGCTGCTCCCCCAGCCATTTGGCCTTGTCGATTATCCAGCCGATCAGGCTTTCCATCCACCCGGGGACGTCATTGAGCAGCGAATTAATCTTGTCGATGATGCCGTTGATTCCGTCCATCAACTGGGTGGAGAGGTTCTCCGTCTTGCTGATCGCGCTGTCGAGCTGTCCAAGCACCGCCTCCGCGCCCATGCCCGGTTCTCCCTCACCAACTCTTGTTGATAGCGTGGACGTTATTGTCTTCTGCGCGCTGATAAGCGTCCCTGGCCGTGATTAAATTGGCTGCGATCGCCCGGAACTCGGTGGCGCCCTCGCCGCATCTGGCCGCGACCATCTGCTGGACCTGACGGTACTTGTCCGCCACGCCGAACCACGCGGTCGGGCCGAAGGCCAAAGGGTCGACCGTCAGACCGGCAGCGCCTCTTTGCGCCGCGTCGAGCGTGCCCGCGCTGTCGTCCCACGACCCCGCGTCGGAAGTGAACGCGCCAATGGCGACCTTGAGCCGCTGCGGATCGGGCGGGGTGGTCATGGCTGGCCATCCTTACCAAGCTGAGGCGGGAACTGCACCCCGAGCCTGCTGACAATGGACTGCAGGTCAGCGGCCAGGCCAGCATACGGGCGCTGGCCGGCCTGCGGAACCGCGGCGTACGCGGCCTCGAAGGCCTCGCGCAGAGAATCAGACAGTTGCTGCCGGCCCGCCTTACCCGCCCATGCCTCGTCAACGGTCACGGCGGAGAGCTGGCCTGCGCACAGCGCGACTTCAACCCGGCGGTTGCCACTGCGCCCGGTGATCTTTCCAGCATCCACGTCCGGACCAAGGCCGGCCTTGGTTTCCCTGAGCCCGATCGCCGCCACGGCGTCGAGCGCCTTATGCACGGTCTCGAGCATGGCACCCAGATCGTCCCAGCTCAGCTTGGCGGCCAGGTCCGCCACGACGGCTGGGGCCGGCTGTGGCCACTCCGCCCCGGGCCCCGGCTCCGCCCGGGGCCCCGGCCCGGGTCCCGCCCCAGCCAGCGGCGGCTGGGCGGCGCGCCGGTCAGCGGAGGCCAGCCCGCTGAAGAAGTCCTTCACCGGTCCTAGCTGAACAGAAAGCACGGCCTGCATGACCGCCGTTCCGAGTTGACCGGCGCCGAGCCTGTCCTTCCAGTCCGCGGCCACTATGACACGGGTGACTCGCCTGCCGCCTGCCACGGTGACGGTGACCGCGCCGGACTCATCGCTGGCCTCGGCGACCTCAGGGGGAGGACGGAAAGCGCCACGGACCACATCCGCCATGGACCGCGCCCGGCCAAGTAATTCGGCGAGTTCCTGCTCGCCCGGGTTGTCCACTGGCAGAGCCTCCCAGTCCCCACACAACGTGTCAATTCATGCCATTCCGCCACGACACGAAACGCCGATCAGGCCGGCAAGCCGCCATCGGCAGGCGGTCCATGCGCCTGCTCCGGCCCCAGCTCACCCGGGGCCGCGCGGCGACGGCGGCCCGCTGGGATCACAATGGCGCCGACGACGACCAGGCCCGCGGCACCGAGCGCTCCGCCCGTGACAGATACGACGAGCATGCGGGTGACACGGTCCGGCGGCGCGGGCCGCGGTATCGAGACAGGAGCTGGCGAGGGCATCGGGGCGGCCGGCTGGCCCGCGGCCGGAAGCACTGCCGTGACCGCCGCCAGCGGATCGACCATTCCGGCGCCCGTTCTGCCTGCTCCGGCGCCCGTCCCGCCGTCCGCCGTGGCGACGATGCGGCTCACCACCTCAGCCGCGGTCAGCTTCTGGTGAGACGCCCGCACCAGCGCGGCGACGCCCGAGACGAACGGGGCAGCGAAACTCGTGCCGTCCTGCTGTTTGAACGTGCCACCCGGCGCGATCGGTAAGCACGCCCGCAGCCCGGCGCGACCACGGAGACGCTCGTCCGCACCGGGCTCGAGAAATCAGGCACGGCACCATGCAGCGCCGACCGCGCCTACGGAAAGCACATTCGGATAGGTCGCAGGGTCGCCCGCGTAGGCTCGCCGGAAAGAACGGTCCTGCGCTGCCGGTTTGCTGGTCGAGATTTCCCGCCGCCGCCACGATCGACGGCATTTTTGCGCGCGGCGTAAAGGACCGCATCGCTCAGCGCGGGCGTATTACCTACCTGATCCGAGACATTGATGATCTGGGCGTGGTCGTTGACCGCGTCGACTATTCCCGTGGCGAGGGTGCCCGGCGTCGACTCCCTCTTGATCCGTGACCTTGATCGACAGGATGCCGGCGCCGGCGCGACGCCGAAGAACGGGTCGCGCTGCTTCGGCGCCGCGGCGATGATGCCCGCTACCCCGGTGCCGTGGTCCACGCAGTCCAGACCCGCGCTGGTCCCGTGAGCGACTGCTCGAGGATCACGCGCCCGCCGAGTTGCTGGTTGCCTGACACGCCGCTGTCGATCACCGCGACATTCTCGCCCTGGCCCCGGTGAACTGCCAGGCGTCTGGAGGCCAAGCACCTGCTGCGGCCCAGGGTGCGGCGGTGCCTGCCGACGACAGGTCGCCTTCCTGTTGCGCCGCAGGCCTGCAGCGGGCTGCTGCACCTGCGCAGGCGATGGTTTCGGCTTGCCCTGGGAGCTCGTCGGAGCCCGCGGCAGCCGAGGCGACGGCGCGGCGAAGGCCGTGCGGGCCGTCCCGACCGCGTTGATCTGCGCCATGAGCAGCAGAACGCCAGCTAACGCGACGACCGCGACCCGCCTCATGAACGCGCCTCCGCCGGTGAGCCAGTTCCGAAACGCAGACCAACACTAAGTGGTGGCGACCGCGCGGCACCGCTCGGGTCACAGGTGCGGGTCGGTGGGCTTGGCGCTGGCGGTCGGCCGCAACGGCGCTCGCAGCGGGATCGATCGTCGTGCGGCACATCGCTTGCGTGGTCGGCCATGACCCGGCTTCTCTCACCGGCAGGGTCCCGGTGAGAACCTGATGGATCCCGAGCCGCGGCAGCGCGGATCGCGTCCCGAAACGCGGCAACCGCGGCGAGCGCGTGCCGCGTTCCTTGGACGTCGTGCACCCGGAGCACCCGCGACGCCCTGCCAGGCGGACACGGCGAGCGTGGCGATCGTCCCTTCCCCGCGCGCCTGGACCGGCTGGCCCAGCGTCTCACCGATGAAATCCTTGTTGGACACCGCGACAAGAACCGGCCATCCGGTGGCCACAAGTTCCCCGAGCCGCCTGGTCAGCTGTAGCGAGTGCCAGGTGTTCTTGCCGAAATCATGGGCTGGGTCGACCATGATGGCGTCGCGCCGGACGCCGGCCGCGACCGCCCGCTCCGCGAGCCCGGTGACATGGCTGAGCACCGTCACGGTGACATCGGCGTAGGCGATGCGATGCGGCCGCGTGCGCGGCCTGAGCCCGCCCGCGTGCGCGCACACCAGCCCGATACCGCGGCTGGCCGCGACCGGCGCAAGCCGCGGATCCACCGCGCCCCAGGTGTCGTTGAGCAGGTCGGCACCTGCCTGCGCGACCACCTCCCCGACCTCTGCGCGCCACGTATCCACGCTGATCACGGTGCCGGGATGACGCTCACGGACTGCGTGACCAGGCCGGCCACGCGCCGGATCTCCTCGGCCGCGTCCACCTCGCCGCCCGGGCCGGCTTTCACACCGCCGATGTCCACGATGTCGGCGCCCTGCGCCACCGCACGGTCAGCGGCGTCCAGCGCGGCCCCGAAGGCGTAGGTCGCGCCGCGGTCGAAGAAGGAGTCTGGCGTCCGGTTGACGACGGCCATGATCCCGAACGACTCCGGTGGAAACTCACTGCTGCCAAGCCGCAGCACGCCCTGGGTGCCGGGGCCGCCTGGAGAACTCACGCCTGCCACCATCGTCTCAGTGCGGCCAATGCCGCGGTCTTCTCCTGAGAGGATGGCATCATGACGGCCCGTGCGCATATTGAGGCGGCGGGCAGGGCGCGCACGGCAGGCCGCAACCTCTGCATCGCGCCGCGCCGGGCAGTTACCGTGGGCTGGCTCGGGTCACCGCGGCCAGGCGGGCGCCCGCTCCCCGTGCCCGCACGCCGCAGTGACCACCCTCCAGCTTCGGCTCCCGGTTGACGGCCTCCGAGCCGCCCAGCGAGCAGCACCGCCCGCGAGCAGCACCGCCCGCGAGCGGCACGGTCGCGGGCCCCGGCCTCCACTGCAGGATGGCATCCCTGCGGCGATGACGCAATCTGGCCCCGCGCAGACACAGCGGGCCACCGGTATGCAGGTAACCTCTGGGCCGGGGTGAGCAACGTGCGATTCCTGGGTGGCGCGCCGCAGGCGGTGGACCTGACCTATAGCGACGTCTTCATGGTGCCGAGCCGCGGCGCGGTCGCATCCAGGCTCGACGTGGATCTGAGCACGCGGGATGGCAGCGGCACCACGATTCCGGTCGTGGCCGCCAACATGACCGCGGTTGCCGGGCGGCGGATGGCCGAGACCATCGCCCGCCGCGGCGGCATCGCGGTCCTGCCGCAGGACATCCCTGTCGACGTGGTCGCCGACGTCGTCTCGTGGGTGAAGCGGCGGCACCTCGTACACGACACCCCGATCACGCTCGGCCCTGGCGACACCACAGGCGAGGCGCTCAACCTGCTGCCCAAGCGAGCGCACGGCGCCGTGATCGTCGTGGCGGACGGCAGGCCGGTCGGCGTGGTGACGGAGGCGGACTGCCAGGACGTGGACCGCTTCACCCAGCTCCGCCAGGTCATGTCGGCCGAGTTGCTGACCCTGCCCGCCGACATCGAGCCGGAGAAGGCGTTCGCACGGCTGCACGAGGGCCGGCACCGCCTGGCGCCGGTGGTGGACGGCGCGGGCAGGCTCACCGGCATCCTCACCCGCACCGGCGCGCTGCGGGCCACGCTCTACGAGCCCGCCACCGACGCCGCTGGCCGACTGCGGATCGCCGCCGCGGCGGGCGTGAACGGCGACGTCGCCGGCAAGGCTGACAGCGCTCGCCGAGGCAGGAGTCGACCTGATCGTGGTCGACACCGCGCACGGCCATCAGGACAAGATGATCGCGGCGCTCGCGGCGATCCGGGCGACCGGCCCTGCCGTGCCGCTCGCCGGCCGGGAAACGTGGTGACCGCAGAAGGGGTGCGTGACCTCGTCCAGGCGGGGGCGGACATCGTCAAGGTCGGCGTCGGGCCGGGCGCGATGTGCACCACCCGGATGATGACGGGCGTCGGCCGCCCGCAGTTCAGCGCGGTGGTCGAATGCGCCGCCGAGGCCAGGCGGCTCGGGCGGCACGTCTGGGCGGACGGCGGGGTGCGCCATCCACGCGACGTCGCGCTCGCCCTGGCGGCCGGCGCGTCGAACGTGATGATCGGATCATGGTTCGCCGGCACCTACGAGTCACCTGGCGACATCTTCCGCGACCCGGACGGGCGGCTGTACAAGGAGAGTTTCGGCATGGCCTCCGCCCGCGCGGTCAGGCTGCGCACGGCCGACGACTCGCCTTTCGAGCGGGCGCGCAAGCAACTGTTCGAGGAGGGGATTTCGAGCGCCCGCATGTACCTGGACCCGCAGCGGCCGAGCGTCGAGGACCAACTCGACGCGATCACCGCGGGGCTCCGCAGCGCCTGCACCTACGCGGGCGCCCACAACCTGGACGAACTGCACGAGCGCGCGGTCGTCGGTGCGCAGAGCGCGGCCGGCTACTCCGAGGGCATGCCGCAGGCCACAAGCTGGTAGCGCGCTCTACCGGGTCTCGGGACTGTCAGGTGATGGCTCGTGGCTGTTGGTGAGCGCGAAGTCGCCGCTCCGGGAAACCCGAGCCCGCACGTGCCTTCCTGATACGCGCTGATCACGGCTTTCTTCGTGATCGCGGTAACTTTTCCGCGCATATCGCCGGGAAGTTACCGCGATCATGAAGCCCGGCGCTGCCCGGGCCGCGGCCATCGCCCGGATCATGATCAATGGGCCGTTGGGCACCGAATATGACGCTTGGGTTCAACAGGTCGTCGCGGCACGGCTGGTGGTGGCTGCATGCCACGGGTAACCCACCAGGATCATGGACCGCGCGCAGAGATGGTGACAGGTGGCAGGTAATCCAGGCGGGACAGCGTGCCAGCCACCGACGGGCGGGCCTGGCCGCCTGTGGCTCCGCAGATTCTCGCCACCGATTCCGGCCGGGCGGTTACTTGATGCGACCCGTGTCATCTGATCCGCGCCCGGCCGGCCAGGGCTGGCGCCGCCCGTCGGCCGGGGCCGCCAGGAACGATCGCCCCGCCGTGGGCGGAACCACCGGCGGCGCCTCAGCTGCTTGTGGTTCCCCCCGGGTCGGTGACTTTCGTCAGCCAGCCGCCGATGCGGTCGATCAGCCCGTTGGAGGTAGCGGACTCGGCGTGCCCGTAACCGTGCTCGATCCACAGTTCCTTCGGCTCGCCCGCGGCCTCGTAGATCTGGTATGCGTGGTCCACGGGGAAGTACGGATCCCGGTCACCGTGGACGATGAGGAGCGGCACCGGAGCGATCATGGCGGCTGCTTCGGCCGGCGGCACGGGAACCGGATTCCAGCGCGCGGAATTCACGCGGGTGTTGAGCATGGCCCTTGTCACCAGCCGGCCAACGCGATACTCAACCGCCCAGTGGACCCGCCGCATGGGCTTCGTCCCGCGGTAGTACCAGCGGCCGGGCCCGCTCACCGACACCACCGCGGCCAGCCCGCCCGCGTTCTCCTTCAGGCCCGCGTAGCGGAGCACGATCGAGGCACCCATGGAGAACCCCACCGCGACGACGCGTCCGAAGCCGAGTTCGCGGGCCCAGGCCGCCGCGACTGCCACGTCCCTGATCTCCCTGTCGCCGAGCGTGGATCTGCCGCCAGAACGTCCATGCCCACGGAAATCGAAGCAGACGACACCGCCGAATTTGGTCAGCCGGTTCGATATCCGCCAGACGGAGGGCCGCTGCCAGGACCCGGTGAATCCATGCGCGACCAGGATGGCCAGCTCCTGCGAATCCGGATCGCCGGTCCTTGGTGGCAGGTAGACCGCGTCGATCGGGACCCCGTCGTCAGTCGGCAGGGTCCGCACAGTCGGGATCGGTGTGGTCACTCCGCCATTGTCTGGGGTCCGGGAGCGTACTTGAGCCATGGGAAGGCGATCCGCACCGACGTCTCAGCTGAGCTTGCCGAATTCTCGCTGCAGTACGCCCCAGGATGATCCGGGCTGGGAAGAGCGATCCGTCGTAGGTAAAGTGTACTCCGTCCGGCTGCCGCGCGAGCACCGGCCGCCCGCCGGGACTGTTCAGGTAGTCGCTGTAACGGCCGTGCGCACTCGTCGGGCCCGCGATGTTCACGTACTGGCCGCCGGGCGCGATTGGTGCGCCAAAGCTGGCAGCGCTGTTCAACCGGGCGAAGATGTGGGCCCATCTCGCGCTGCGGGCCACCGGCGGCCCGACCCAGAGCACCTGGCGGCCAGCCGAACCTGCCGTGAAGGCCTTCTCCACGGTCACGATCCTGCGCGCGTACTCGCGCACCCATGCGTTCGACGCGACGGCCGTGATCTCCTTGCCGTTGACCCGCATCGGCCAGCCGTCGTTCGCGCCGATCACCATGATGACCGCGTCGTAGCGCTGGCCCGCGACCTCGCTCCTGGCGCCGATCTCCCAGTTGAACAGGTCCGGGTTCGTCAGCCCGGTGCCATCCCTGGCTACCGTCGTCACATCGACCAGGCGGGATCGGGCCGTGATCGCCGACAACTGCAGGCCGATGTAGCTGGAGAGCGAGTCGCCCGTGACGAGCACGCGAAGCGGATCGCTCCTGGTCGGGCGGCGCAGCCGCGGTAGCGTGCGCCGTGGCTGCCAGCTGGTGGCGGCCTGGCTGCCGCTGCTGCCGCTCCGCGCGTCCTGCTGGCCCCAGCGATGCCGCGCAGCCGGGACCGGCCCGCCGCCGGGGCCCTGCTCGGGCACGCCTCCGGGACCCTGCCGCGGCACCGCACCCAGGCCTTGCTCCGGCAGCGCGGGCCCGCTTTCCATGCCGCCCCCTCCCACCGTCACGTCCGGGTGGCCGAGCGCGGCGTCGAGCCAGTGTTTCGGGCCGCCGAGACGCAGCGCCCTGGCCACGGCGTCTACTGGTGTCCCCACGGCCAGAATGAGCGTGCGTGTGAAGCCGGGGGCCATCCCCTGCCCGGTCCGGACGAACCCCGAGGAGTCGAGTAGCAGCGCGGTCACCAGCGCGATCAAGACGACCGTCCGAAGCTGCCGCGCGGTACTTGTACCTGGCGTACTCGGGCCGGCCGCGCCTGGCGGGTACGGACTCGCCGTGCCCGGGCCTGGCGAGTCCGTACCCGCCGCGGTCACGCCCGCCTCCGTGGTCACCGCCGAGGCCGGCCGCGCGGCCGTGTCTGACTGCGGCGCCGCGGCCGGTGCGCCGGTAGCCTGGTCGCCCGGCGTCCCGTCTTCTGTGCCGGTGGTCGTGATCTCCGCCCCCTGCCGGGTTCAGCACCCGTCGTCGTGGCCCACGTGGTCTTTGTGGCCCTTCTGGTTGTGGCCCGTCTGGGCCCTGGTGAGCCCGTGTCGGCCGTTGTCAGCCCTCGTGGGCCGGTACCGTCTCAGAACCTGAAGTAGATGAACGGGGCCACGCCCTGCTGGTTAGCGATCGCGCTGATCACGACGAGAACCACGCCGAGCGTCACCCCCTGAACCGCGGGCGGCAGCAGCACGAACCGGTCCCTGAACTCCCGCCACGTGCCTGGCTTGGGCAGCTGGGTGGCCAGGCCGATGGCGATCATGATGATCACAACGGGCGTGACCAGGGGGGCGGGACCCGGCACGGCCAGCCTGCCGAGCAGCGTGAACGCGGTGCCAGGATCTGGCGCGCGGAAGAACACCCATGCCAGGCACACCACCTGGAAAGTCAGCAGCCAGCACCCAGCCCGGCGCAGCACCGAGCCGGGCCGCTCCCCCTGTGCCCGCTCCCCCGGTGCCCGCTCCCCCGGTGCCCGCTCCGCTCGCGATGCCGCCCGGCGGCCGGTCCACCAGTGCTGCAACGCAAGGCCGCCGCCGTGAATCCCGCCCCATATCACGAACGTCCAGGCGGCGCCGTGCCACAGGCCGCCGAGCAGCATCGTGAGCATGAGGTTGATATAGGTCCGGCGATGTCCGCGCCTGTTTCCGCCCAGCGGGATGTAGAGATAGTCACGCAGCCACCTGGACAGCGTCATGTGCCAGCGCCGCCAGAAATCCTGGAGGCTGCTCGCCGCGTACGGCCGGTCGAAATTGTCCGGGAAACGGAAACCGAGCAGCAGCGCTAGCCCGATCGCCATGTCGGTGTATCCGGAGAAGTCGCAGTAGATCTGCACCGCGTAGCCGTAGATCGCGGCCGCCACCTCAGCGCCACTGTGCGCTGCCGGGGCGCCGAAGACCGGGTCCACGATCCGGGTCGCGAGCATATCGGCGAGGACGACCTTTTTGAACAAGCCGCCCGCGATGAGCGAAAGCGCACGAGCCGCGGGGATCCCCGCCGGGTCACGCGGCCCGGCCAGCTGCGGGATGAATTCGCCCGGACGGACGATGGGCCCGGCGACAAGGTGCGGGAAGAAGGACGCATAAATCGCGTAATCCATCGGCCTGGCGAGCGGGCAGCGGCCTCGATAGACGTCGGCCACGTACGAGATCGCCTGGAAGGTGTAAAAGGACACGCCGACAGGCAGGGCGATGTGCAGCAACTGAAGCGGCGCACCGAGGCCGATCAGCCCGAACATCTGGTTGACCGAGCCGATGAAGAAGTCGAAGTACTTGAAAACAGCGAGAATGCCGAGGTCAAAGACGATCGCGGCGGCGACGGCCGCCTTGCGCGACCGGGCGGCGCGTGCGCGCGCGGCGACGCTGGCGGCCGCCTGGTTGACCACGGTGGACGTGATCAGCAGGATGACGAATCGCCAGTCGGCGCAGCCATAGAAGAAATACGAAGCGGCGAGAATGAAACGTCGCCAGGCCCTCTGGCGTGGCATGAGACGCCAGGACACCGCAAAGACGACGGCGAAGAACGCGGCAAACTGGACAGTCGGGAAGAGCACTGCCTCACCATCCCCCATTGCTCCGAGACAGCGTAATCACAGGAGCAGCGGAATGTGGTGGAGAAACTCCGCGCAGTCGCCGCTAGCTCGCCTCGCCAGGCCTTATCCTGACCCATTTCATGATCGCGGTAACTTTTTGGAAGTATTGGCGGAAAAATTACCGCGATCATGAAAGCAGCGAGGGCGACGGCGGGGGGCGCCCGCGAACTGCGCGGTGAACCTGGTGAAGTCCCAGTCATTTTGCGCCACGCTGCTGCAAGTACCCGAGAGACTGCCGCTGTTGCCGGGCGGGTTGCGCTCACGGTCACGGTTGGCCGACCAGAACGTGTACCGTGGCATTCCCGATGATCCGGCGAAGCTCAGCACCTGCTGGAAATCGCTCTGGTAGAAGTATTCCGCGCTGTCGGTACGGCCGTTCATGGAGGACACACCCTCGCGGCTGTCGGCGGTAGCACTCGACCAGCCGAACGTGGACATCAACTGGGTATTGAAATCCCGCAGCCGTGATCTGGCTGGCCGCGCCGCTGAAGCCGCCGTCGAAGGGCGTGATCGTAAAGTTGCCCGGCACGAAGCCGATGCTGTGCGCCTCGTCGAGCAACTGCTGGCCGAAATAGTTCGCTCCGCTCGTCGTGGACGGGATCGTGACGGAGATGTAAAGGCCCGGGTTACCGCGCTGGAGGATCTGCGCGGTGCCGAGCTCGGGCGCCGAGCTCGTTGGCGATCGGCCCCCGAGTTCTCGATCTCGGGTTCCTCGAGGTCGAAGTCGAGCGCGTGCAGCCCGTAGGCGTTGATCACCAGCTGCTCGGCGGCCGCGGTGGCGGATGCGTGGCCGCACACCTGGCCGAGATTGATGCCGCCGTACCCGCAGAACCAAACCGACACTTCGCCCCCGGCGGCGCGCCGCGCGTTGATCTGGCTCGTGACCGCGTCACCCGAGGAGACGGCCGCGGCGCCGCCGTCCCATGCGGGTGCGCAGGTGGAGTTGTTCTGCGCCAGGACGAAAGCGAGCGTGCAGGCCTTCTGGCCGGTCGCGGCAAGCACCTGGGTCAGGCCCGGTGGGTTGTTGTCGAGCGGCATGTCATAGGGCGCCGATCCGTACCAGTTGGAGCCGAGAGCGGTGGCAGCCCTGGACGCACCGGCGCTCAGCATGACCAGGCCGGCCAGCCCCGTCACGGCCAGAATCGCCGATAAGACCGCGAGCCCGGCGCGCAGCTCGGCCGTGACCGGCGCCGCGACGGGGACCGGGGTCGCGCCGGCGACCGCGGCCGAGCGGTGCGATGCACGTGTTCCACGGTTCCTCCAAAAGATTGCGCGGCGGAGGAACAGCCGAGATTAACTAATCCGAACTTACGTTGCTATGGCGCGTCGATCCGTGCGCCGACCTGCGGTTTCGCCCGATCCGCCAACCGGGCTTCTGGCTACCTGGCCTTGGCCAGCTGACCAGGGCAAACTCTTGGCGGCGCAACTGATCATAGCCCGCATGGCGCGCCAGTATTCTGGACAGTAAAGACTCGCCCGCTGGAGCGTTTCCGCAGCTCAGAGTAGATATTCGGGCTTCTGGGTCACGTAAGTTCGGACTAATAATAAACTTTCCTATTAGTTAGCTTAACGTATCTTTCGGTGGCAATCCGTAAATCCCTAACGGCTGCGCGCGGATCTCGAGGCGGGTTGCCGCATCCTCCGCTTCGGCCGTTCCATGATCGTGGTGGGTTACCCCTCATACGCGGTTACCGAGAGTAAGCCGTAACCAGCCGCAGCGGCGGGCCGGCCCAGGATGACGGAACAAGGTGCGAGCGGGGTTCATCCGGCAATGCCTCGCCTGTGGGTGCCGATCCAGGGGAAGCTCTATAGGAACGAACGCCCTGGCGGGAACGACCGCATCCGGAGGGATCAAACATGCCCGTGCTGCAAGCTCTCATCGACGCGATACACAGCGGCGCCGTGGAGATCATCGACCTCACCGCGCCGCTCGTGTCCGATACACCGGTGATCCAGCTTCCTGAGCCGTTCGGCAACACGGCCGCCTTCTCCCTGGCGGAGATCAGCCGTTACGACGAGCGCGGACCCGCCTGGTACTGGAACAACATCTCAACCGGCGAGCACACGGGCACGCACTTCGACGCGCCAGTCCACTGGGTGACGGGCCGCGAACTCGAGGATGTCGCGCAGGTTCCCGTCGCGCGGCTGATCGCGCCGGCCGCGGTGCTCGACTTCACCGGCCAGGCGGCCGCCGACCCGGACTTCCTGCTCGAGGTCGAGCACATCAGGAAGTGGGAGGAGGAGAACGGCCCGCTGCCGGCCGGCGGGTGGCTGCTTTACCGCACCGGCTGGGACACGCGCAGCGGCAGCCAGGCCGACTTCCTCAATGCGAACGAGACGGGCCCGCACACACCCGGCATGTCGGTGGAGTGCGCGCGATGGGTCGCCGAGGAAGCACCCGTCATCGGAATCGGCGTCGAGACGGTCGGCACCGACGCGGGCGCCGCGCATTCCTTCGACCCGCCGTTCCCATGTCATTCCTTCGTGCTCGGCGCGGGCAAGTACGGCCTCACCCAGTTGCAGAACCTGGCACGATTGCCCGCGCAGGGTGCGGCGGTGATCGCTGGCCCGCTGCCGATCGCCGGAGGCTCGGGCAGCCCGGCCCGGGTGCTCGCCCTGGTCGAGCACTGACAGACAGCGGCAAGCGGTGACGAAAGTGACGAGGAGATGACCGGGGTGCTTGTTGCCGAGGCAGTCGCCGATGTCCTCGCTGGCCTCGGTGCCGACACGGTGTTCGGTGTGGTCGGCAGCGGGAACTTCCACGTGACGAACGCGCTGACCGCGCGAGGCGCGCGGTTCGTCGCGGCAAGGCACGAATGCGGGGCCGCGACCATGGCCGACGCGTTCACCCGCACGAGTGGCCGGACCGCCCTGCTGTCGCTGCATCAGGGTCCAGGGTTCACGAACGCGCTCACCGGGATCACCGAGGCGGCCAAGAGCCGCACTCCCCTGCTGGTCCTCGCCGCCGACGTGGCAGGTTCGTCAGTGCGGTCCAACTTCCGTATCGGCATGGACGCGCTTGCCACCGCGGTCGGCGCCGTGCCCGAACGGGTCCACTCGGCCGCATCGGCTGTCGCCGACACGACACGCGCGTTCCAGACGGCGACCCGCGAGCGGCGGACCGTGGTGCTTGCGCTGCCCCTCGACGTACAGGCTGCCGAATGCCCGCCTGCCGCGGCGCGAGGATCGGCCGCGGCCAGCGCCGCGGCAGCACCGGCATCCCCGGCTGCCCCCGCCGCGGACGGCGCCAGCGGCCCCCCGACTGCGCTCGCGGCGCCCGCGCCTGCCGAGGAAGCCGTGCTTGGGCTCATGGCCGCGCTGCGGCGCGCCGAGCGGCCGGTGTTCATCGGGGGCCGGGGCGCCCGCATCGCCAGGGCCCGCGCCGATCTCGAGCGGCTCGCTGACGCGTGTGGCGCGCTGCTCGCGACTTCGGCCGCGGCGAAGGGCCTGTTCCGCGGCAGCGCGTGGGACCTGGACATAAGCGGCGGTTTCGCGTCACCGCTCGCCGCGGAACTGATCAGGGGCGCCGACCTGATCGTGAGCTGGGGCTGCGCGCTGAACATGTGGACGATGCGCCACGGGGCTCTGGTAGGGCCTGACACGGCAGTCGTTCAGGTAGATCTGGACGCCACCGCCATCGGCGCGCACCGGCGAGCCGACCTGGGTGTGGTCGGTGATGTCGCCGCGACCGCGCGCCGCGCCGCGGCCGAGCTAGCCGGGCCAGCCGCGCCCGGCTACCGGTCGGCGCGGCTGCGAGAGCGGATCGCGCGTGAGGTCCGCTGGCGGGACGTGCCGTTCAAGGATGAGAGCGATGGTGAACGCGTTGACCCGCGGACGCTGTCGATCGCACTCGACGACATGCTCCCCACCGAGCGCGTGGTGGCGGTCGACTCGGGAAACTTCATGGGCTACCCGAGCATGTACCTGTCCGTTCCCGACGCCGATGCCTTCTGCTTCACGCAGGCGTACCAGTCGGTAGGGCTTGGCCTTGCCTCGGCGATCGGTGCGGCCGTCGCCGCTCCGCAGCGCCTGCCGGTCGCGGCGCTCGGCGACGGCGGCGCCCTGATGGGGATCAGCGAGCTGGAGACCGCGGTGCGGCTCGGCCTGCCCATGGTCATCGTGGTGTACGACGACGAGGCGTACGGCGCGGAGGTCCATCATTTCGGGCCGGACGGCTATCCGCTGCACACCGTGACGTTCCCGCCGGCCGACATCGCGGCTATCGGGCGCGGCTTCGGCTGCGAGGGGATCACCGTGCGCGGGGTCGGCGATCTCGCCGCACTCGCGCGATGGCTCGACGGCCCGAGGGACCGGCCGGTCGTGATCGATGCCAAGATCACCGCTGAACATGGCTCGTGGTGGCTGGAAGAGGCGTTTCGCGGCCACTGAGCGCCCCGGCTCTCCTGGCTGCCCGCTCCCGCACCGCCCTCGGGTACAGCGCTCCGGAACAGAGCTCCCGGCAGGCGCAGCGCTGCGGTTCGCCAGTTCCTGCCTGGGCCTCGTACCGGCCGCGTTCGTACGCCACGGCCCGGCGTTGGCCCCGCACACCGGACACCCGGGCCGGTGAGCACCGGCCCGGGTATCGGCGTTCCAGAACTTGACTACTTCTCGTCGCTTGTGATCTTCGCCCTCGGCGTGGCAGGCCCCTCCGTGGGCGCGGACGACGCGCCGGCTCCCACCAGCGAACTCGCGTCGACGCGGCTGAGCCCCTCTTCTGTCGGGTAGGCCTCTTCGCCGTGCACCGCTACGTCACCGATCTCCAGCAGCTCATCGGGCATGCGCAGCTTCGTGAACCGGCTGATGACCCAGAGAATGGCGAACGTGACAAAGCCGTCCCAGACGATGACGGTGCCCGCCGCCCCGGCCTGGACAAGCAACTGGTGCGGGTGCCCGTAAAACCAGCCCGCCCCGCTGAATCCAGGGGACTTGCCGAGCCCAAGGTAGACGATCATATTCGGGTCGGCGAACAGGCCCACGAGCAGACCACCGAAGAGGCCGGCGATGCCGTGGGTGTACACGACCCCGAGCGCGTCGTCGACCTTGCTGAACGGCCGCACCCTGCTCAGGAAGTTCCAGGCGCACCAGACGATGACGCAGTCGATCAGGCCGATCATGATAGCGCCGAGACCGTTGACGTAACCCGCGGCAGGCGTGATGCCGACCAGGCCGACGATCATGCCGTTGACCCCGCCGAGGAAGGTGGGCCTGCGCTCCTTTCCGAACGACATGTCCATGACGATCCAGACCATCATCGCCACGGCCGTCGCGAGGTTGGTGTTCAGCACGGCCGCGCCCGCGTCGGCGCCGGCGAAGTACGGGTCACCACCGTTGAAGCCGTTCCAGCCGAGCCACAGGATGCCCGCGCCGACCGCGACGAGCGGCAGGTTGTTCGGCACACCGTGCTGGCGGTCCCGGGCGAGCCGTGGCCCGACCATCGCCGCGGCGACGAAGCCCGAGACACCGGCCGCCAGGTGGATCACGTAGCCGCCACTGAAGTCCAGCGCGCCGTGCGCCGACCACCAGCCGCCGCCCCACAGCAGGAACGCGTTCACCGAGTACGCGAACGTCGACCAGAGCGGTACGAAGATCAGCCAGACCTTGAACTTGATCCGTCCGATCACGCTGCCGAGGAACAGGATCGGGGTGATCGCCGCGAACACGAACTGGAAGTAGACCAGGGACGATTGCGGGAACCTGAAATGCGGCATCGCCCCGATACCGCTGACGAGAGGGATGTGGGCCTGGTTCTGTTCACCTCCGTGGCCGATCACGGCACCTGGTATGCCGACGAACGTCGATATCCACGGCTGGCCGAATCCCATCTTGAAGACCCACAGGACCCAGACGACGAGGACAAGGCAGAACGCGCTGAACGTCATCAGAATCGTGTTAACGGCCCACTTGCGCTGCACCAGCCCGCCGTAGAGGACGGCGAGGGCCGGTATGCTCATCAGGCCGACGAGCGTCGCGGCCGTAAGCTGCCAGGAGTTGTCCCCGGCATTCAGCCAACTCGGATAAGGAACCACTGCTCCACGCCTCCAGGCTTCCTACGGAAGGCCCACCCCCAGGGCCGCTTCCCGCCGATCAGTTGGTACATGTCTCCCACGAGCGAGTTTCGGACACGTTTCCCGTCTGTTACGCGGATGGGAACGTGCAGCGCTGCAGGCCGGAAGACGTTTCCTCCATGTTTCGGTTATGGCGAGAGATGCATCCTGGACAGCCGGAATGCGGAGCGGCGACTGTCACCTAACCCCACAAACCAGGCCGCGAGGTTCAACAGCCGCGCACAGTGGGTACTTATTGTAATCAGGCGGCAACAATTCGTTATCTTGACGATGTTCACGCTTGCCGACCGCGGCGGGGGCGCCCGAAATGCTGCCCAGCATCGCCTAACCCCGAGGGCGTCCCCGCCACCCCGCGGCCCAATGGCGGCCCCGCTCACCGCACGCCGCAGCGGTCAGTTGATGGCGTCAGCGTGGCGCTGGATCTTGTTCATGCCGCGCAGCCACCGGTCGGCATCGGTGGCACGGCGCGAATACATCTGGGCGACCTCCGGATGCGGCAGAATCAGGAACTGCTCATCCCCGAGTGCTCCGACGACCGCGTCCGCCACCTGCTCGGGCTCGATCGCCGAGTCACCGAGAATGAGCTTGCCGAGCCCACCGGTCGACTCGAGCATGGGCGTCCGCACACCCTGGGGGCAGAGCGCCTGCACGGTGATGCCGCGGTGCCTGTAGGTGGCCGACATCCACTCCGCGAACGCGAGCGCGGCGTGTTTGCTCACCGAGTAGGGCGCCGCTCCGAGCATGGTCAGCAGCCCGGCGGCGGACACGGTGGCGATCAGGTGACCGCTGCCCCTGTCCAGCCACGGCCCCGTGAGCAGGCGTGCGGCACGGACGTGCGCCATGACATTCACCTGCCAGGACTGTTCCCAGTCCTCCTCGGGAGCCTGCTCGCCACCGCCGCGGGCCACGCCAGCGTTCGCGCAGTACAGATCGATCTCGCCGAGTTCCGAGCGCGCACGGGACACCAGATCGGCGACGCCCCGCTCGCTCGCGGCGTCCCCCGCCACCGCGATCCCGCCCGTCTGCGCGGCGATGGCGGCGGCCGCGGCGCTGTCGATGTCGTTGACCACCACCCGCGCGCCCTCGGCCGCGAAACGCCGGGCTAGAGCAGCGCCGATACCGCTGCCCCCACCGGTGATGACCACGCCGGCCCCGGGAAGTTGCGCCGCTAGCACCGGGCCTGCCCGCCGGGACGGCTGTCAGGGCGCGGCCCACGTCCTGGCCAACTTCCTAGCAAAGCGGCCCGCCCGCCACATAGATGACCTGGCCGGACACAAATCCAGCGCCCTCGCTGGCGAGGAAGGAGACGACATGCGCGATGTCCTCGGGCTGGCCGACCCGCCTGACCGGGATCTGCGACGCCGCGGCCTGCTGGAACTCGGTGAAATCCATGCTGATCCGGTCCGCGGTCGCCTTGGTCATGTCGGTGGCGATGAACCCGGGCGCGATGGCGTTCGCCGTGACGCCGAACTGGCCAAGCTCGATGGCGAGTGTCTTGGTGAACCCCTGCATGCCCGCCTTCGCCGCCGAGTAGTTGGCCTGCCCGCGGTTGCCGAGAGCGGAACTGCTCGACAGATTGATGATCCGGCCGAAACGCTCCGCGACCATGTGCTTCTGCGCCGCGCGGCTCATCAGGAACGCACCGCGCAGATGGACAGCAAGTACGGTGTCCCAGTCCTCCTGGGACATCTTGTACAACAGGTTGTCGCGGATCACGCCGGCGTTGTTCACAAGGACCGTGGGCGGGCCAAGCTCGGCCGCGGTACGGTCCACAGCGTCCGCGACCTGGTCTGCCTGGCTCACGTCCGCGCCGATCGCGATGCCGCGGCCGCCGGCCGCGGTGATCGCGTCCGCGGTGCCCTTGGACGCGGACTCCTCCAGGTCGAGCACGGCGACCGCCATGCCGTCCGCGGCAAGCCGGCGAGCCGTGGCGGCACCGATGCCGCGTGCGCCACCGGTGACGATGGCGACCCGCTGCGCTGACTCTGTCATCTCATTTCTCCTTAGTGTTCTGTCTTCACCGGAGTGCTCTGTCCTTGCCTGAGCGCTCGGTCCTTACCGGAGTGCCGTGTGCTTAGGGGGTGATTTGTGCCGAGGGAGTGCGATGCGCGCGAACCGGCCGGCGCCGGCTGACCCGCCGCGCGCCGGAGTTACTTCCCGGCGGCTGGCCGGTACCGCCGCAGTTCACGGTGGGCGAGCGAACGCTTGTGCACCTCATCGGGCCCGTCCGCGAACCGTAGCGTCCGCGCGCCCGCCCATAGCTGGGCGAGCGGGAAGTCCTGGGTGACGTCCGGCAGCGCCATGCGCCTGGATGGCGCGGTCGACTACCCACTGGGTCATCCGCGGAGTAGCGATCTTGATTGCCTGGATCTCCGTGTGGGCGCCCTTGTTGCCCACCGTGTCCATCAGCCACGCGGTCTTCAGCACCAGCAGCCTGGCGGACTCGATCCGCACCCGGGCCTCGGCTATCCAGTCCTGTACGACGCCCTGCTCGGCGATCGGCTTGCCGAACGCGACCCGCTGCGTGACCCGCAGGCACATCAGTTCGAGCGCCCGTTCCGCGATACCGACCATCCGCATGCAGTGATGAATGCGCCCAGGGCCCAGCCTCGCCTGTGCGATCGCGAATCCCTCTCCCTCCGCGCCGAGCAGGTTGGCCACGGGCACGCGGGCGTCACGGAAGTCGATCTCCGCGTGCCCGCCGTGCGGGCCATCGTGGTAGCCGAACACCGTCGTCCCGCGCCGCACGTTCACCCCTGGTGTGTCGCGCGGGACCAGGATCATCGACTGCTGCCGGTGGCGATCCGCGGCCGGATCCGTCTTCCCCATCAGGATAAAGATCTCGCAATCGGGGTTCATCGCCCCCGTCGACCACCACTTCGTGCCATTGATGACGTAGCTG
The DNA here is from genome assembly GCA_963851085.1 of uncultured Actinomycetota bacterium. Lineage (GTDB taxonomy): Bacteria > Actinomycetota > Actinomycetes > Streptosporangiales > Streptosporangiaceae > DATFVJ01. Next base: position 85,900 of record CAWKNX010000004.1, read on the forward strand.
TCACCATCACGCTCGACGCTGGTGGCGATGTTGTTGGCGTCCGAGGATGCGACTTCCGGCTCTGTCATGCAGAACGCGGACCTGATCCGGCCGTCGAGCAGCGGCTCCAGCCATCGCTCCTGCTGCTCGGCCGTGCCGAACGCGGCAAGCAGTTCCATGTTGCCCGTGTCGGGCGCCGCGCAATTCATCGCCTCGGGCGCGAGCGTCGGGACTATGCCCGCTGATCTCGGCGAGCGGCGCGTACTGCAAGTTGGTCAGCCCCGCGCCGAACCGGTCGTCCGGCAGGAACAGATTCCACAGGCCGCGCTTGCGCGCTTCTGTCTTCAGCTCCTCGATTACCGGCGGGTGTGTCCAGGCACCCGATGCGGCCTCCACCTGCTCGGCAAATACCGCCTCGGCCGGGTAGATGTGCTCATCCATGAAGCCGAGCACCTGCTTGCGCAACTCTTCGGTACGGGCGTCGAATGCGAAATCCACGCGTGGCCGCCTCTCAGGTCGTGCCTGCCGGAATGCCGCCCAGAACGCTCGCCGGGGCGGGACGTCGTGGGCAAACCGTCCACACTATCTACCCGTCGGTACGAGGACATCTGTCCGGGATCATGGAAACTGCCGCGCCGCGCTGGCATCCTTGGACACGGGGCTTGGAGGGGATGACAGTGACCTGGAGAACGGAAGCGACCAGGGGGGATTCCGCGGTCAACGGGCATCGGCCCGCCGTACCACCCGAAGGCCAGGTACCGCCGCAGCCGAGCTGGCGGCGCCCGCACGCCAGGGTTGCGCATGCGTACCGTCATATGCTGAGTGCCCGCCAGCAGTCCGCGTTCGCGACTTGGGCGTCGTTCACGGCGACGTTCGCGGCGGTGCGCGGGATCACCTACGCGATCAGGCATAACGTCCCGCCGTTTCACGACGTCGAGCTGGGCAGCACGCATCTGCACCACTACATCTGGGGCATCGGGCTGATCTCCAGCGTGGGCGGCGTGGCGGTTTACGGCGACAGCGAACTGCGCAGGCATCCGGTGGTGGGAGCGGCCTATGGGACCGGCCTCGCGCTCGTCATCGACGAACTCGCGCTCCTGCTCGAACTGCGTGATGTCTACTGGCAGCGGCAGGGCCGCTGGTCGATCGACACCGGCGTGAGCATGATCGGCACGGCCGGCGGGTATTTCGTAGCGATGCCGTTCTGGCACCACCTGTTCCGGAAGCGACCGCACAACATGATCCCGAACGGCTGACGCGGGCCGCGCCGTCCCGGCGCATGCGGGAGGTTCCGGGGGTCCCCCCGGGGCAGCACAGCCCGAACGGCTGACGGGGGCCGCGTCGTCCTGGCGCACGCGGGAGGTTCCGGGGGTCGCCCCCCGGGCGACCAGCACAGCCCGAGCCGCTGCGCGGGGTGTTTACGCCAGCGCGGCGCAGCGGGGGTTCCTGGGGCGGGACCCGCTGAGGTAGCTATTCATCCCTGGGATTTAGGGCGGTGCGCGTCATGGTTGGCCCGTTGGTGGCGCTATGTAGCACCCCCAACGGGCCATCGATCATGATCCGGGCGATGGCCGCGGCCAAGGCAACGCCGGGCTTCATGATCGCGGTAACTTCTCGGCGATATGTGCGGAAAAATTACCGCGATCATGAAGTCGCGTTGGGTCAAGGCAATGGTACATATTGGCCGCCGGTGGGATATTGGCTCCTTGCGGCGAACGATCAAGGTCGTCGGCCAACCTGGTGGCCGGAATCTGCGTAGCGGTGGGCCGCTTGGCCGGACGCCCGCAGGTGGCAGCCCGACCGCCCGGTGGACGGCGGACACTCCGCCGCACCTGGATCACACCCGCCCTCACCCGGCCGCCGGCCTCCGTTCTCCGGGAACGAGCGCCCCGTCCACGCAGTGGCAGTGGCAGCGGCAGCGGCAGCGGCAGCGGCACGCTAGCGGAGCAGGAGCGCGCTGAGGCGGCGGGCCGCGATGGCGCGACCGGTGAGCCCCATGAGGACAAGGTAGGCCGCGTGCCCGAGCAGGCCAGGACCGATGACGCCAAGGATCAGCCCGCGCAGCAGCGCGACGCCCTGGTACAGCGGCGTGCACTCGACCACGATCTGAAGGGCGTGCGGATAGACGGCGAGTGGGTAGAAGGTGCCCGAGAACAGGAACATCGGCACGATCGCCATCGTGATGAAGTCGAAGTCCTGCCAGCTCCGCATGTAACAGGTGGCGGCCATGCCGGTGGCGGCGAACGCCCAGCCGATGAGCACCGCGCCTGGCAGCGCCAGCACCGCCCAGGCCGAGTGGATCAGGCCCATGATGGCCATCACGACCAGGAACATCGAAGCGTAGAAAGCCCCACGCAGGAGCGCCCACGTTATCTCGCCGAGTGCGATGTTGCCGACGCTCATCGGCGTGGCGAGCACCGAGTCGTAGAGCTTCTCGTACTTCAGCTTGAAGAAGACGTTGAACGTGGCGTCGAAGATAGCGCCGTTCATCGACGCCGCCGCCAGCATGGCGGGCGCGACGAAGTCCACGTAGCCGATCGGCCGGCCGGCCGGCCCAGGTACCTTCCCGACCAGCGCACCAAGTCCGAGCCCGATGGACAGCAGGTAGAACAGCGGCTCGAAGAATCCGGAGATGAGAACAGGCCATGACCGCCGGTAGATCATGAGGCTGCGCTCGACCATGAGCAGGCTGCGCGGCGTCCCTGGCCGCCAGCCGCGATCCTTGCGGCCGGCGCCGCGAACCTGGCCCGGCGGCCAGTTGCCCACACCGGCAGGCGGCAGGACCCGCAGGTGCTGGCTTGTCATGCCGGCACTCCCCCGGTGAGCCGCGTGGCGGGCCACGGCGCGGCGTTCATCGGACGGTCATCTCTTGTCACCGGTAGAGCCTGCGGCGATGGGTCCGCTCGCCGACGAATACGCCGACCGCGGTCAGCGCCGCAAGATAGCCGAGATGGGCGAGCAGGGCAGGCATACTGACATCGCCCAGGCTGAGCGCGCGGCACGCGGCGACGCCGTGCCAAAGCGGTGTCACGTACGCGACCGGCCTGAGCCAGGCGGGAAGCTGGCTGAGCGGGAAGAACGTGGCGGAAAACAGGAACATCGGAATCATGCCGAGCCGGAAGAGCAGGCTGAAACCGATGTCACCGTCGCGTGTCACCGCCCAGGCCGCCACCGGCGCTGCGAAGGCGAGGCCTGTGAGCACCGCGACAGGAACCGCGGCGGCGGCGAGCGGCGTCGCCGCGGCGCCGAACACGGACATCACCGCGAGGAACGCCGTCGCCGCGATGGTGAGCCTGATCGTCACGAAGAGCAGGAACCCGTGGAAGATGTCGGCCGGCCGCATCGGCGTCGCGGTCGCGGCGAAGTACGTCTTCTGCCACTTCACCCCGCCGAGCACCGGATAGGTCGACGCACCGAGAGCGACCTGCATGGCGGACGCGGCGAGGAGGCCCGGTGCGATGAACGCCAGGTAGCTGACGCCGCCGAGGCTCGTCGCCGCGTGATGATTCACCAGCGAGCCAAGCCCCGCGCCCAAGGCGGCGAGGTAGAGCAAGGGGTTCGCCACGCTGGAGAAGAGCGTGCCACGCCAGGTCCGCTTGTACAGCATCATCTGGTGGCGCAGTTCCCGCACCGCGAAAGTGAGCGCGGAGAACTCGGGAAACTCCGACAACTCAGTCATCTCAATCCACCAGGCTCCTACCGGTGAGCTGGAGAAACACGTCCTCCATCGTGCTGCGCCTGGTCAGCGTCGTCAGCGGCACGAGGCCTATCGCGCCCACCGCGGCGAGCGCCCCCGCGCCGTCTGACGTGTAGAGCAGAACCCGGTCGGGCAGGACTTCGACCCGGTCAACTTCGGCCCGCGCGGCCGGCCCGCGGCGGTCGCCGCGGACGAGACCGGCGATCTTCTCACCCGCCTGCTCGTGCTCGTCCAGGCTGAACCTCAGCTCCAGAACCTCCGGCGTGGAGTACCGGTCGATCAGCTCACGGGGTGATCCCTCTGCCGCAACCCGGCCCGCGTCCATCACGACCAGGCGGTCGCACAACTGCTCGGCCTCGTCCATGTAGTGCGTGGTGAGGATCAGCGTCACGCCCGCCTGCTTAAGCCGGAAGAGCCGGTCCCACAGGGCGTGCCTCGCCTGCGGGTCCAGCCCGGTGGTGGGCTCATCGAGCAGCAGGATTTCCGGTTCGTTTATCAGCGACCGCGCGATGGTCAGCCGCCGTTTCATGCCGCCGGACAGGGACTCGACCCGCTCGTCGGCGCGTTCGGCAAGCTGGACGAAGTCGAGCAGCGCGGCGGCGCGCTTGCGGATCACGTCCCGCGGCAGGCCGAAGTACCGGCCGTAGATGAGCAGGTTCTCGCCCACCGTAAGTTCGACGTCCAGCGTGTCCTCCTGCGGGACGACGCCGAGACGCGACCGGATGGCAGGGCCGTGCTCGACCGGATCGAGGCCGAGGATGCGCAGGGTGCCCGCGCTCGGTGGGGACACGCAGCCGATCATGCGCATGGTGGACGACTTGCCCGCGCCGTTCGGGCCGAGGAAGCCGAACGCCTCACCTCGCATAAGATCGAAGTCGATGCCATCTACCGCGGTGAAGTCGCCGAAGCGCTTGGTGAGGCCGCGGGCGTGCACGAGGATGGCTTGGGCCTGCGTGGGTTCCGCTCGCGCAGGATCAGGGCGCGCAGGATCAGGGCGCGCAGGATCAGGGCGCGCAGGATCAGGGACGGTCCCGCCGGCCGGGCGGTGTCTGCCGGGCTCGCCGGGATCGGGGGGATGTCCACGTGGCACCCTGTCCCGCAAGCCGCTGTCCCGCAAGCCGCTGTCCCGCAAGCCGCTGTCCCGCAAGCCGCTGTCCCGCAAGCCGCTGCTCCTCCAGGTCCCTGTCCTTCGGGTCGCTGTCCTCCAGGTCCTGGACGGTGTGCGAGTCGGCCACGTATTCGGACACTACCCTGGGGGTCTGACAAGCGCCGAACGAGTTTCGCCGCGGACAGCACGAAGAACCCCGCTTTGCGGCGTGGCTGCAACCTTCGTGCGGGTAGTGTCGTCACACTCATTAGGGGCCAGATGTGGGGAACCGACCGGGAGGACCCGGAGAGGATGATCGTTCCCGTGAGAATTGCGATCGCGCTCTACGCTCGATTCAGGCAACTGATCCACGAAGTCGCCAAGTTCGGCATCGTCGGAGCCGTGGCGTTCGCCGTGACCTGGGGCGGGACCAACATGCTGCACTTTGGGCTGCAGATGGGCCCGCTGACGTCCAACACTCTCGCCACAGTGGCGGCGGCGACGCTCGCGTTCGCAGGTAACCGTTACTGGACCTTCCGTCACCGGGCGGCGAGCGGGCTCGGCCGGGAATACTTCCTCTTCTTCGTCTTCAACGGTGTCGGCCTGCTCATTCAGTTGCTGTGCATCGGGTTCACCCACTACACGCTCAAGCTGGACGACCACTACTCCTACAACGTGGCCTTGATCGTCGGTATCGGGCTTGGCACTTTGTTCCGGTTCTGGTCCTACAAGAAGTGGGTCTTCCTGCCGCCACAGCTTCCCGCCATCGACGCGCGGACGGGCCTGCCATCACCGGGCGAGGTCACCGCGCCTGACTCCCTTCGCGGGACGTTCGCTGACGGCCCGCGCGCCACCCGCCACTCCGGGCACGCAGGCAACGGCCAGGTACAGCCACCACTCGTCACGCGTGATCACATCAACGGGGTGGACCTCGGCCGCGACAGCGACATCAAGAGGTCCCGCTAACATCACCGGCACGGCGTCCGGGCCCCTCAGCGCCTCAGACGAGCCTGATCACGTGCTCACCCCGCGGCACCAGTCGGCCGATCACGGGTGCGCCCGGCACCTCCCCCGCGAGCAGCAGCCCGCCGGACGTCTGAGCGTCCGCGAGGAGCAGGCATTCCTGTTCGCTCGCGGCGCCCCGGTCCAGGTGCGGCGACACCCACTCGAGGTTGCGCCGCGTGCCGCCGCTCACGAATCCCGCCGCCGACTGCTGCTCGCGCGTCCTCCAGATACGGGACCGCGGCGGTCTCGACGACCGCGCTCACCCCGCTTGCCCGCGCCATCTTGTAGAGATGACCGAGCAGCCCGAAGCCGGTGACGTCGGTGCCGCAGCGCACGCCCGCGCGCGAGCGCACTGCGCGAGGCGGCCGCGTTGAGCGTGGTCATCACGTCGATGGCCTGCGGGAAGACCTCTCCAGTGGCCTTGTGCCTGTTGTTGAGTACGCCGCTGCCCAGCGGCTTGCTGAGCGAGAGCGGCAGGCCGGGCAGGCCCGCGCCGAGGCGGAGCAGACGCGCCGGATCGGCGAACCCGGTCACGGCCATCCCGTACTTCGGCTCCGGGTCGTCGATGCTGTGACCGCCGGCCACGTGGCAGCCGGCCGCGTGCGCCACGTCACGTCCACCGCGCAGCACCTCGGCGGCGAGCTCGAAGGGAAGGCGGTCCCGAGGCCAGCCGAGCAGATTCACCGCGACCACCGGTTCGCCGCCGACCGCGTACACGTCAGACAGCGCGTTCGCGGCCGCGATCCGGCCCCAGTCGTACGGATCGTCGACCACCGGCGTGAAGAAATCCGTGGTGGCGACGAGGGCACGGGCGCCGCGCGCGCCGCCAGGCACGCTCGCGTTCGCGGCGCCGTGGGTTCCGTCGGCTACGGAGCCCGCAGAACGTACCGTGTCCCCTGCGCCCCAGGAGCCCACGCCGTCCCCGTAGTCGAAGACCACGACCGCGGCGTCATCTCCGTCGTCCAGGCCCACAAGCAGCTCGCCGCGGGTGATCGTGGTGGCACTAGCTGGGTGGCCGGCCAGCCCGCCACGATCTCCTCGAGCTCGCCGGGCGGGATCTTGCAGGCACAGCCGCCGCCAGCCGCGTACTGCGTCAGCCGCACGTTCTCGCGGTCCACCGCTGCCACCAGGCCTCCCTGCCGAACCATCCCTGCATCCCACGCCCGTGCCGCCGCACCGACAACGGGCCGGCGCCATGCCGCCGACGAACCTGCCTACGATAAGACGAATCATGCACGTGATTGCCACCGCCGGACATGTCGATCATGGAAAGTCGGCGCTCGTGCGGGCGCTCACGGGAATGGAGCCCGACCGCTGGGCGGAGGAGATCCGCCGCGGGATGACCATCGACCTCGGCTTCTGCTGGACCTCGCTGCCCGCCGCGGGTGATGGTGACATAGCGCCGGCCGGGCTGGCACCTGTGGATGTGGCCTTTGTCGATGTGCCCGGGCACGAGCGGTACGTCGCGAACATGCTGGCCGGCGTCGGGCCGGCGCCCGCCGTCCTCTTCGTGGTCGCGGCCGACGAGGGCTGGCGCGCGCAGTCCGAGGAGCATCTCGCGGCCATCGATGCCCTCGGCGTGCGCCACGGCCTGCTCGCCGTCACCCGGTCCGACCTCGCTGATCCCGCGCCCGCGATCGAGGCGGCACGTGCGCGGATCGCCCGGACCTCACTCGGGCGGGTAGAGGCCATCGCGGTCAGCTCGGTCACGGGCGCGGGCCTGGGCGACCTCCGTGCCGCCATGGGCCGCCTGATCGGCAGGCTCGCGCCACCCGATCCCGCCGCGGACGTGCGGCTGTGGATCGACAGATCCTTTACCGTCACCGGCCACGGCACGGTCGTCACGGGAACTCTCGCGGCGGGCACCATCCGGGTCGGCGACGAGCTGCTCACGATGCCCGGACAGCGCCTGCTGCGGGTCCGCGGGCTGCAGGCACTGCGGACCCAGCGCACGGAGGTAACAGCGCACGCGCGGGTGGCGCTGAACCTGCGTGGCGCCGACCCAGGCGAGGTGCGGCGCGGCAGCGCGCTCGTCGCACCGGGCAGGTGGCTCGGCACACAGCAGGCCGACGTGCGGCTGCGCGAGCTTGACCCCCGTGTCCGCGCGGCGACCCCCGCTGCGACGGCCGCGGTGGCGATGCTCCACATCGGCACCGCCGCGATCGATGTCCGGGTCCGCAGGCTGGGCAGTGATACGGCACGGCTGGCCCTCAGCGGGCCCCTGCCGCTGCGGATCGGTGACACCGCGGCACTCCGCGACCCGGGCAGGCAGCTCATCGTGGCCGGAGTCACCTTTCTCGACGTGCGGCCGCCCGCGCTGCGCCGGCGGGGTGCTGCCCGCGAGCGGGCCGCCGAGCTTGACCGGCTGACGGGTACCGCCGACGCCGACAGTGAACTGCGCCGCCGCAAGCTCGTGCGCGCAAGCGAGCTTGCCGCCATGGGCGCCGCCACCCAGGCACCGCCCGTGGCCGGGGACTGGCTCGCCGATCCCGGCTGGTGGCGCGAGCTTGGCGGCCGGCTCGCCAGCCTGGTGGAAGAGCATGCCGCGAGCAACCCGCTCGACCCCGGGCTTGCCGCCGAGGCGGCCAGGCAGCGGCTCAGTCTGCCAGACCGCAGGCTGGTCGAGGCGCTCGTGCGGCCGCCGCTTGCCTACGAGGGCGGCAAGATCTATGGCGCACGCGCCGCGCCGGGGCTTCCCCCGCAGGTCCTCGACGCGGTCGAGGTCATCCGCGCCGGCCTGCGCCACGATCCCTTCCTCGCCCCGGATGCGGACAGGCTGCGCGAACTCCACCTGGATCGACGGCAGCTCGCGGCAGCCGTCAAGGGGGGATATCTGCTCCGCGTATCGGCGGACGTGTACCTGCTGCCCGGTGCGGACCACGACGCCGCCCGGATCCTCGCTGGCCTGCCGCAGCCGTTCACGCTGAGCCAGGCACGGCAGGCCCTCGGGACGACCCGCCGGGTGGCGGTGCCGCTGCTCGAGATGCTCGACGGGCTCGGCCGCACCGAGCGGGTGGACGAGACAAGGCGGCGTGCCAGATGATGGCCCGGACCTGCCGCTTGCAGACCACGAGTGAGGCTGTGATCGCTGAGATGGCTGTTGTGGACGAAGTACTCGCGGACCTGACCGCTGAGGGGGATGAGCTCGAGGTGGCGGTGGCCGATCTCGCCCCCTCGCAGTGGGCGCTGCCCACGCCCGCACCCGGCTGGACGATCGCGCATCAGATCGCGCATCTGGCGTCCAGTGACGGGATGGTCGCGCTCGCGGCGGCGGACCCAGCCGAGTTCGAGCGCCGCCTGCGCCTGAGGCCGCTGGCGATTTCGACGCCGTCATCGAGGCAGGCCTCACCGAGCAGCTGTCAGATTCCCCCGACGAACTGCTCGCCCGCTGGCGGACGCGGCGCACCGCCGCGCGGGATGCGCTCGCCGCGGTCCCCGCGGGTCAGAAGGTGCCGTGGCTGGTCATTCCGATGTCGGCGGCGAGCCTGGCGACGACCAGGCTCATGGAGCTGTTCGCGCACGGCCAGGACATCGCCGATGCGCTCGGCGTCACCCGCGAGCCGACCGACCGAATCCGCCATGTGGCACGGTTCGGGGTACGGACGAGGGACTTCTCGTTCCTGGCGCGCGGGCTCACCCCACCGGCCTCCGAATTCAGGGTCGAGCTGACCGCGCCGTCCGGGGCCCTGTGGAGGTTCGGGCCTGACGGCGCCACGCAGCGGGTTAGCGGGCCAGCGGCCGACTTCTGCCTCCTGGTCACAAGGCGCCGCCATCGCGACGACCTCGCGCTCGCCGCTATGGGTCCCGACGCGAATCGCTGGCTGGACATCGCACAGGCCTACGGCGGTCCCCCAGGCCCTGGCCGCGCTCCCGGCCAGTTCGCCACGGCTCAGTGACGTGCACCACACGCTGGCCGCCGCACCGGTTCAGCCATCTGCGCTTCAGCGATCTGGCCAGGACGGGGCAAACGTCAGGTACCGGACCTGGCCGGGCTGTCCGGCCGGCTGGGCGACAGCGGCTGACCACTCCGCTTCGCCCGCCAGGTCAGCCACCAGCCAGGTGTCCGGGCAGGTTCCTGACGTGTGGTGGACCTCGACGCTCCCTGAGTGCGCCGGGCACACCTCCAGGCTGGTCAGCCTTGCCGCCAGGCCGACCCCACAGGCCTTGAGGACGGCCTCCTTCCTGGTCCAGCAGCGGAAGAACACCTGCTCCCGCAGCTCATCCGGCTGGTCCGCCAGATACGCGCACTCGGACTCGGTGAGGCATGCCTCGGCCATCCGGGCAATCTCGATGTCGCGATGGCCTTCGATGTCCACTCCGACCGGGCCGCGCGCCGTGACAGCGAGCAACCACTGGTCACCGGAGCGGGAGAGATTGTGGCTCAGCCCTGCGGACGGCCACTCGACGCTCGGCCGGCCGTGCTCGAGGCTGCCGCACTTGCAGCAGGGGGACCTGCCGAACCGGATCGCCGCCGGATCGGTATCCAGGTAGTGGGCAAGCAGCCGGCGCTGCGCCGCATGCGCGGCCACGAACCTGGCGCGGTCACCGGGCCGGACAAAGCGTTCGGACCGCGCCCGCTCCGCGTCGGAAAGCACGGCGACATCTTCGCTGGCCGGCTCTCCCGTGATCCGTCCATGCCAGATGTGTACCTCGCCGGCCAGCGCACCGGGATCGCTGATGTGCATCGACTCACCTCAGTCCCATTCTGGCCGGCCAAGCGATACCAGTGTGGGCCGTGGTGCTCGACCAGGCCCGAGCACGTACGGTGGCGATATACGCGCAAACATCGGCGCATTTGACCACCCCGCCTAACGGCATGCCCAGCAGTCGCGCAACACGCGGAGCAGCCATGCCAGACGCCGAGCCAGGAAGAGAGCTGAGCGACGATGACAGAACCCAGCGAGGGCATGCTTCAGATCACCGACTCCCGGACCGGCCGGAGCTACGAGATTCCGATCACCGATGGCGCCATCCGGGCCACCGATCTGCGCCAGATCAAGAGCCGCGAGGACGACTATGGGCTGCTGTCCTACGACCCGGCCTTCTTGAATACCGCCAACTGCCGCAGCGCCATCACGTTCATCGACGGTGAGCAGGGGATTTTGCGTTACCGCGGGCACCCGATCGAAGAACTCGCCGAGCAACTGCTCGTTCCTCCAGGTCGCGTACCTGCTCCTGCACGGCGACCTGCCGAGCGCCAGCGAGGCGGAGGCGTGGGCGGACGAGATTACGCACCACACGTTCGTGCACGAGAACGTCAAGCAGTTCATCGACGGCTTCCATCACGACGCGCATCCAATGGGAATGCTGGTGAGCACCGTGGCCGCCCTGTCGACGTTCTACCCGGAGGCGAAGGCGATCTTTGATGAGGACCTGCGGCGCAAGCAGATCGTGCGGCTGATCGCGAAGATGCCCACGCTCGCGGCGTTCGCCCACCGTCACGCGGTAGGCATGCCCTACGCGTACCCGGACAACGAGCTGTCGTATGCGGGCAACTTCCTCAACATGATGTGGAAGACGACCGAGCTGAGCTACCGCCCGGATCCGATTCTCGAGCACGCCATCGACGTCCTGTTCATGCTGCATGCCGACCACGAGCAGAACTGCTCCACCACCACGATGCGGACGGTTGGCAGTTCGCACTCCGACCCCTATTCCGCGGCCGCCGCGGCCGCCGCGGCGCTGTACGGCCCGCTGCACGGCGGTGCCAACGAGCAGGTGCTCAGGATGCTCACCGAGATTGGTTCCGTGGACCACGTGCCCGCCTACATCGAGCGGGTGAAGAGCGGCGAGCTGAGGCTGATGGGATTCGGCCACCGCATATACAAGAACTTCGACCCGCGCGCCACCCTCATCAAGGACATCGCCGACCAGGTGTTCAAGGTCACCGGCCGGAACCACCTGCTCGACATCGCGCTCGAGCTGGAGAAGATCGCGCTGGCGGACGACTACTTCCTGAGCCACCGCCTCTACCCGAACGTCGACTTCTACTCGGGCATCATCTACCAGGCCATGGGCTTCCCGGTGGAGATGTTCCCCGTGCTCTTCGCGATCGGCCGTACACCCGGCTGGCTGGCCCAGTGGGAAGAAGGCATCCTCGACCCCGAGCAGCGCATCGCCGGCCACGGCAGATCTACGTGGGCACGGGCGTGCGTCATCTCGGTCAGCAGGCCGACGGGCAGCGTGCCGGCGGCGCGGGCGGCGCACCGCGCGTGAGCCGTTAGGACTGTACTGCCCCGGGGGCGACCCCCCGGGACCCGCCGGGACCCCCCGCAGACAGTAGCGGCGGCGCACCTCGCGTGAGCCGTTAAGGATCTGCTCCGGTCACCTTGGCCTGAGCGGACGAGCCGCCCGCCCGACCCTCTAGACTCGCCCACGTGATTGACCTCAAGGCCGCCAGGAAGGACCCGGACCGTTTCCGCACCGCGCTCGCCCGCAGGGGCGCCGCGGCGGATTTCGACGCGCTGCTCGCCGCCGACAGCCGCTGGCGTGAATTCACCGAAAAGGCCGAACGGCTGCGCGCCGTGCAGAAGCGTTCTTCGAAGGGAGCCCCGAGCGCGGACGAGCTCGCGGAGCTTCGCGGGCTCAAGGACGAACTCGCCGCCGCGGAATCCGAGCTCGCGAGCGCTGGGCAGGAGCGGCAATCCCTGCTCGACCGGATCCCCAACCTGCCCGACTCCACGGCGGCCGACGGCATGGCAGAAGAGGACGCCGTCGTGCTGCGCACCTGGGGGGAACCGCCCAGGTTCGGCTTCACCCCGCGCGACCACCTGGAACTCGGCACGCCGTCCGGCTGGGTCGACATGGCACGCGGCGCGCGGCTGTCCGGGTCACGGTTCGCCTACCGGTTCGGCACCGTGGCGCTGACCGAACTCGCGCTCTACCGCTACGTGCTCGATTTCCTCGCTGACCGGGGTTTTCTTCCTGTACTGCCGCCTGTGCTCGCGGGCGAGCGGGCCATGTACGGTACGGGTTTCCTGCCGACCGACGAGGTGAACCTCTACCGCCTTGAGCGCGACGACCTGTACCTGACGGGAACCTCCGAAGTCGCGATGGCGGGCATCCACATGGACGAGCGCCTGGAGCCCGACCAGCTTCCCGCGCGATACGTGGCGATGTCCACCTGCTTCAGGCGCGAGGCGGGCGCCGCGGGCAAGGACACCAGGGGCATGTTCCGCGTGCACCAGTTCGACAAGGTGGAGATGTTCGTCTACTGCGCGCCTGAGGAGTCCGCCGCGTTCCACGAGCAGTTGCTCAGCTACGAGGAAGCCATCATCCAGAGCCTCGGGCTGCCGTACCGGGTGATGAACATCTCTGTCGGCGACCTGGGCGCGCCCGCCGCGAAGAAGTACGACATCGAGGGCTGGTTTCCGACCCAGGAGCGGTACCGCGAGCTGACTTCCTGCTCCAACACAACGGACTACCAGGCCCGCAGGCTGAACATCCGGTTCCGCCGCGGCGGCAAGCTCGAGTACGTGCACACGCTGAACGGCACCGGGGTGACCGCGCGGGCGCTGCTGTCGATCATGGAAAACTTCCAGGATGAGCGCGGCAAGGTGACGATCCCCGAGGTGCTGTGGCCCTATGGCGCGCCCAAGACGCTCGGCGGGGACGCCGCCAGCCAGGAGTAGCCGGCCGGGCTGGCGGCCGTTTGCCGGTGGCCTAGTCGCGCCGCAGGCGGGCCAGGCGTGCCGCGGCTTCCTCCAGGACGTCGTCACGCTTGCAGAATGCGAATCTGACCTGGCTGCGGCCGACCTCGGCATCGTCGTAGAAAACCGCGTTCGGGATCGCGACCACGCCGCAGCGGCCGGGCAGCGCGCGGCAGAAATCCACACCGTCCTTCTCCCCCAGCGGTTTCACATCCGTGGTGATGAAGTACGTACCCGCCGGCTCGTAGACCTCGAATCCGGCCGTGCGCAGGCCCGCGCACAGCAGGTCGCGCTTGCGCCGCAGGCTGTCACGCAGCGCGGTGTAGTAGGTGCCGGGCAGGCGCAGCGCCTCGGCGATCGCGTACTGGAACGGGCCGCCGCTGACGTAGGTGAGGAACTGCTTGGCGGTACGTACCGCCGTCACAAGCTCCGGCACCGCTGTCACCCAGCCGATCTTCCAGCCGGTGAAAGAGAAGGTCTTGCCGGCCGAACTGATCGACACCGTACGCTCGTGCATGCCCGGCATGCTGACGATCGGCACGTGCTCGCCGTCGAACGCCACGTGCTCGTAGACCTCGTCGGTCACCACGAGCAGGTCGTGCTCACGCGCGAGGGCCGCGACCGTGGCCAGTTCCGCGCGCGTGAACACGCAGCCGGTCGGATTGTGCGGCGAGTTGAGCAGAATGAGCCGCGTACGCGGCGTGATGGCGCGGCGCAGCGCGTCCAGGTCGGGCCGGAACGAGGGAGGCCGCAGGGTCACGGGAACGCGGACGCCTCCCGCCATCGCGATACAGGCCGCGTAGGAGTCGTAGTAGGGCTCGAACGCGATCACCTCGTCGCCCGGCTCGACGAGGGCGAGCAGCGTGGCGGCGATCGCCTCGGTGGCCCCGGCGGTCACGAGCACCTCCGTGTCGGGGCTGAACTCGAGCCCGTAGTACCGCCACTGGTGGTCTGAGATGGCCGACCGCAGCTCCGGGATGCCCGGCCCGGGCGGATACTGGTTACCCTTGCCCGCCAGGACCGCGTCGGCGGCGGCCTCCGCGATCTTGCGAGGCCCGTCCGTGTCGGGAAAGCCCTGGCCGAGGTTGATCGACCCGGTCGTCACCGCGAGAGCCGACATCTCCGCGAAGATCGTCGTGCCCATGCCGGCGAGCCTGCGGTTGAGCAGCGGCCGGGTCATTGTGCGCCACTCATGGATCGGATAAGCCCTCGTCTCCGTATTGGCTCTGAACGCGTGAGTGCCCAGTATGCCAGCCGCTACGTCACGCGCCAGGTCAACTGTCGGCCAGTACCCGCACCCTGTTGCGCCCGGCGTTCTTGGCCTCGTACAGGGCGGCGTCCGCGGCCGCGAGCATGTCATCCAGATCGCGCCTCGAGCCAGCCAGCGTGGCGATGCCGATGGAGACTGTCACCTGCAACGGTGCCTGCGCCGCCGTTCCCTCGGTGACCGGGATGATGATCTCGGCGAGCTTCTCCCTGAGCCGTTCGGCGATACCCTTGACCTCATCCGCGCTGGTCTGTGGCAGCAGGATGACGAACTCCTCGCCGCCGAACCGGCCGACGATGTCGTAGTCGCGCAACAGTGCGGTCATCGCGCGGGCGATCCCCGCCAGCACGGCGTCTCCGGTCAGATGGCCGTACGTGTCGTTGACCATCTTGAAATGGTCGATGTCGGCGATCGCCACCGCGAGCGGTGAACGCGTGCGGACTGCCCGCGTGATCTCGAGCCGGGCCTCCCGTTGCCAGGTGACGGAGTTGAGCAGCCCTGTCTTGCCGTCGATGCGCGACTCGTTGACCAGCTGGGCGTGCCGGTACGAACGGTGCAGCAGCACCACAAAGGGCAGCGCGAGAACCGCGAGGAACCAGGCAACGGACGTGATGACCGCGAGAACCACCGACGTGTTCAGCTCGGCCGCGTCGTTGAACAGCGCCTCACGGCAGAAGAGGAGTTTCGATATCACCGCAGAAGGGTCAGAACCCTTGACCGCCGTCATTACCACGGAGTTGTTGATCGCCCACTGCAGCAGCCCGCACGCCGCTACGACCAGGGCCCAGGGCAGCCAGCGCAGACCCGGCCCGGGTGACAGCCAGGCGGCCCGCGCGGCGAGGGAGTGGTACGCGACGGAGGCCGCGCCGAAGGAGAGCCCGAGTGCCGCGGTGGTGAACATGCGCCGGTGGACCAGCGTTCTGCGCACGCGCCAGTGGATGAATACCAGATTGGGGATCGGTGCGATGAGGCCGTAAATGGGGGGCAAGAGGATGGCGATCGGGAGCAGCCATGCCCCGTGGACATACTTGACGACGCCAGCAGGCTCGTCACCTGGCCCTCGCGTCAGCTCGATCGATGCGATGCTAAGAATGATCAGGAGCGCCCACAAGCCGATATCACGGGCCCGGACGGGCGTGAACACGGCCGCGGCGCCGATGATCGCCACGTACACGGCAATCAGCGCCACGACGAACCAGGACAGCCAGCGAGGCGATTCCCATACAGCCCACTCGCCGATGCGAGCCAGCCCGTACCGACGCGGGCGGGCAGCTGTCCGCATTCGCCGTCTCCTTGACAAGACCCAGATGTTTCGAAGATCGCAATCTATAGCATGACGTAAATAGACAAACTCATATTGTCACAGTCTCCAGCCCGGACGTGTCAAGCGCGGGTGCCACGCACCTGGCTGGGTAACCTCCAAAATTAGGACATTTTCGACATTAAGTGCATCTCTGGCACGAGAGGCACCCACAGCGCCCGTCGCTGGCCAGCCTGCGGGCTGGCCAGCCCGGCGACCTGGATGCAGCCGAAGGGGGGTTCGCGATGCGTACCACTGGCTGGAATTGATCATTAGCGGCGCCTGTTGCCGAAGCTGACAATCAGTGCGCAGAACGTACCGATGACGCCCGCCAGCGCGATCACGCTGGCCGGGGCAATGTGCTGTGCGGCGGCACCCGCCAGGATCATCGCCGCTCCCTGGCCCAGGTTCATTCCGCCCTGGGCCAGGCCGAACGCCTGGCTCCGCTGGCCAGGCGGTGCGGCGGCGACGAAGGCAGCATTCGCTGCTGTCTGAAAACAGGCGAGGAGACCACATACCGTCAAGATCAGCAGCGTGGCCGGCAATCCGGGGCGCAGGGCCATCAGGACGAGCACCGCGCAGCAGGAAATGGCGAGCGGCCCCATCCAGCGCGCGCGGCCGGCCGGTGGCACCAGGCGGCTGAAGGCGATCATGCCGATCGAGGCGCCAAGCGCGCCGGCCGCCAGGATCAGGCCGACCGTCACGGGGCCGCCGTGCAGGGTCCGTGCCAGCGGAGTCGCCACGCCTTCAGGTACGTCATAGAAGGCGGCCAGCCAGCCGAGCAGCATCGGCAGGCGCAACGCCGGGGTGCGGAACACGAGACGCGACCCGGCGGCGGCGTCTGCCAGCGGGGTGGGCCGGCGTCTGCCGCCGGTGGCCGCGGGCCGCCGGGCACGAACCCAGACGCGCACGAGCAGCGCGGATACCATGAACGTGGCCGCGTCTATGAGCAGCGTGGTCCGCGTGCCGAACACGCCGACGATGGCACCGCCAACGGCGAAGCCAATCACCTGCGCGAACAGGAAGGTGGTCTGGGTAACCGCGGTGCCGAGAACGTAACGGTCGCCCGGCAGGACGTCGGGGTAGGTCGCTGCCCTGGCCGACAGGAATGGCGCTCCGACCAAGGTCACGAAGAAAAGCAGCACGACCATCCCGGCCAAGGGCATCCCGGGCAGCACCATGATGACGACCAAGATCGCCCGGATCACGTCGCACGCGATCATGACGGCGCGGCGGGAGAACCGGTCGGCCAGCCCCGACAGGGTGAGACCACCGATGAACGAGGGGAACATGCTGCATGCGAACGTGATGGCGGCCAGCAACGCCGAACGTGTCCGGTCGTACACCAGGATCGTGAGGGCGACCCTGGCCAGCTGGTCGCCGGCCACTGACAGGACCTGGGCGAGCCAGAGCGCGCGGAACTCCGAGACAGCGAAGACATCGCGGAACGTCGCGCGCTCCGCGATGCGCTGCACTCGGCGCCCCCAACTAGACGTAACCTCTTGTCATTACCTGATGACACACTGTGGCATACTACGAGTTTCCTTAGCAATAGGCCATTTATAGCCCCGGTGGTCCCGCCATACCCGTTGGCCAATCCCATGCGCTGGAGCGGCGCATCGTTCCTGGATAAATAAATACCCTTCCGGGTATATGAGGCGACGGTTCGCCGAGGACGGGTCAGCCGCTGCGCGCCTGCTGATCTCCGGCACTGACTCCCGCGACCTCGGCCGCGGAAACCCGGTCCGCGAACTCCGCCGCGTGCCTGGCACCACGGCGGCGGCCGCCGTAGACGAGGAACGCGCCGATGGCGACGAGCGCGGCACCGGCGATGACGCCGCCCGCTGGCAGCGCGCCACGGACGAGGGCGAGTTCGCTCGACTGGCCACGGTAGTGGCGAACGGCGCTGGCCACGTCGGCTGGGTTCTGCTTGAGGTCGGCGGCGAAAACGAGGCGCGTGTGCTTGCCGTTGCGGGTCTGAAGTGACTGGCGGGTGTTCTCCTCGACCTTGACCGGCGCGCCGGTGACCGGGTCGACCCAGAAGGTCATCGTGGTCGCCTCAAGGCTGCGGACCGTGATCTGCGCCGGCCGCTGCGGCAGTCCCATGATGAACGTTGGCACCAGCCGCTTGCCGATCTGCGACGTGGGCAGCACCTGAACGTACTTGTAGACCCGCATTCCGTCGATGGCTGTCTGGCCCGCATAGGCCGCGGGCACCGGCCTGCGCACGTCCGAATCGAAGACCTCGTAGGTGGTCTTGCGGGCAGAGAAGGGGAACTTGAAGCCAAGACCGGACTCACGCAGGTGGGAGTCGCCGGCGACGTTGGCCCCGCAGCAGTTCACGAGCAGCCCGGTGTGCCGGTCGAGTGCCAGCCGGGTCTGCACGAACTCGATCGGCGTCCCGTCGGCGGCCTTGACGGCGAGGAACGTGTCGTATACCGCGGTGTCTCCCCTCGCGGCGCGCACGTCGCCGCGCAGCGTGCTCGTGGCGATGACGCGCTGCCCGGTCCTGGTCGCCACCGTCGCGGGATCGAAGAAGGTCGCGCCGCTCGCGTGCAGCGTCGTGACCACGTACCCGTTCAGCGGGAGCACCGCGACGTGGTGATACACGTAGGCACGGAGCATGATCCCGGTGGCGAGCACGAAGGCGCCGAGCCAGGCAAGCACCAGCCCGGTCCGCCGGCGCAAGGAACCCGGGCCCATACGTTCAGCCATTGCGGCCTCCCTCGCTGTGACCGGAAACATAGGGGCCCGCGCGGGCCGGCACAAGGCCTTCGCGCAGCTTCGTTGCGATCCATACAACCGCGGCGCCGTTGTATATCGCCGGGACGTCATGCTTTTGCCCCTCCCGGCCACCCCTGCCGGGTGGCCCCCAGTTTGCCCCCGGCGGGTGATCATCAGCGACCCGGATGCGCAGGGCCGCGGTCGCGGTGGGAGAAACCGCAGGCCGCTGGCCGGGCGCAAACGTTGCGATCTGGCGATCGCGGCGTGAGTATCGAGCCATGACCCCGGACGACGGCACATTCATCACAGCGGCACCGGAGTGGGCGCGGGGTGTCCGCACCGTCACCGCACTCACCGGGGCTGGCATCTCCACCGATTCCGGCATCCCCGACTTCCGTGGCCCCCAGGGCCTGTGGACCAAGAACCCCGGCGCGGAGCGGATGTCGAAGTACCGGGACTACGTGGCGGACCCTGACGTGCGCCGCCGGTCCTGGCAGGCCCGGCGCACCCACCCCGCCTGGCGGGCCGAGCCCAACGCGGCTCACCACGCGCTCGCCGAGCTGAGCACATCGGGGATCGAGACGTGGGTGATCACCCAGAACATCGACGGCCTGCATCAGAAGTGCGGCACACCCGCCGACCGCGTGCTCGAACTGCACGGGACGATTTTCGGCGCCGTATGTGTCGGCTGCGGAAAGAGGTCGGCGATGGCCGACGTGCTCGCGAGGGTTGAGGCCGGTGACAGCGACCCGGCGTGCGAAAAGTGCGGCGGGATCCTGAAGTCGGCCACGGTCATGTTCGGCGAGAACCTCGACCCCGAGGTTTTCAAGCGCGCCGTCGAGGTCGCAGGCGGTTGCGATCTGTTCCTCGCGATCGGCAGCACCCTCTCGGTCGAACCCGCGGCATCGCTGTGCGGCATCGCTGTCGAGGTGGGGGCCGCTGTCGTCATCGTCAACCGCGACCCGACCCCCTATGACCGCATCGCGAAGGCCATCATCCGCGATCCCATCGGCGAGGCCCTGCCCCGCCTTGCCGCCCAGATCATCCGGGCGAACGGGGCGGCTGAGTGGTAACCGCGCCCCGGGCGCGCCCCGCCCGGCGCCTGTCCGGCGCCAGTGGTCTGCAAGAAGAGTCTTCTTTGGCTCTGCGGGGTCCACGACAACGCCCAGGCAGGCACCTCGCGGCGTTGTCGTCGTCGCGCAGGAACCACTACGCGCTCCTCGAAGACCAGCAGGGCCTGGCGATCCACCCGCCTGGACCCCGTTCGCTCAAAGGAACCCCCTTACAGACCACTAGAAGGTGAGCACGGCGGCGCCGTTCACCCGGTCGGCGGCGAGGTCGACGAGCGCCCGGTCGGCCTCCTCGAAGGCATAGGGGGTGACCTCGACCCTGATCCGCAACCGCTCGGCCAGCCGCAGGAACTCCTCGGCGTCGCCGCGCGTGTTAGCCGTGACGCTGCGCAGCTGACGTTCCTGGAACAGGTGGGTGTCATAGTTGAGCGGCGGGATGTCGGTCAGGTAGATCCCGGCGGTCGCCAATGTCCCGCCGCGGTCAAGCGCGGCGAGCGCGACGGGCACCAGGTCTCCGACTGGAGCGAACAGGATCGCCGAATCCAGCGGCTCGGGCGGCGGGTCATAGGAATCCTGCGCCGAGGTCGCGCCCAGGCCAAGCGCCAGCTCACGCGCCGCCTCAGCGCGGGTGAACACGTGGACCGCGGCGCCCTCCGCGAGGGCGATCTGCGCGGCCAGATGCGCTGAGCCGCCAAAACCCCAGATGCCGAGCCGGCCGGCCGGCGGCAGCTCCGCGCGCCGCAGCGCGCGATAGCCGATGATCCCCGCGCACAGCAGCGGCGCGAGCTCGGTGTCGCTGAACCCGCCCGGCAGCGGGTGCACGAACGCGTCAGCGGCGGCCACGTACTCGGCGTAACCGCCATTCAGGTCCCAGCCGGTGTAGACGGAGGCGGGGCACAGGTTCTCGCGGCCCCTGCGGCAGTAGGCGCACGAACCATCGGTCCCGGCCAGCCAGGCACCGCCGACCCGGTCGCCCACGCCGAACCTGGAGACACCCGGCCCTGCCGCCACCACCTCGCCGACGATCTCGTGACCTGGAGTGACATCGGTCCCGTGCGGCGGCAGGTCACCCTCGGCCAGATGCAGGTCGGTGCGGCATACCCCGCACGCGAGCACCTTCAGCAGCAACTGGCCCGCGCCCGGCTGCGGCACCTCCCGCTCGACTAGTCGCAGCGGCCCGGCCGTGACGGGCCCGGGCTTGTGGACAACCCATGCACGCATGATCTAACGGTACGCCCGGCGCATCCGCCGATCACCTCCCTACATGGCCCACCCTCCCTACATGGCCCACCCTCCCGTTGGGGGCGTTGCCCCACTGACGATCTTGGCATGTTGTCAAGAGGGTCGCGAGGGGTGAATGACATTCTGTGGAACGGGTTGAGGGGTGTGGATATCTAGCCGTTCGGCTCCTGGAACGTGCCAGCTCAAGGCAGCGCTCCGGCCGGCCCGGCCGGGCGGTACCGGCCATAGGCTTTCTGGCATGGGCGAGCCATGGACCTGGGACGAAGCCGCGGTACGGGAAGGTGTCGGGCGGATCAGGGCGGGCCGGTCGCTGGCGCCCGCGTCCTGGCCTGGCGGCATGCGGGCGGCGGTCGCGCTGTCGTTCGACTCCGACCACGAGACGATCTGGCTGCGCGAGGGGACCGTCCACCCGGGAAAGCTGTCGCAGAGGCGAGTACGGCGCTCGTGCCGCCGTGCCGCGAATCCTCGCGCTGCTGCGCCGCCACGAGATCCCAGCATCGTTCTACGTGCCCGCGGTGTGCGCGTTACTGCGGCCGGCCGAGATCCGTGCGTACACCGACGGCGGCCACGAGGTCGCACTGCACGGCTGGATCCACGAGCGCAAAACCTCACTGCCGCCGGCGGCGGAGCGCGACCTGACCCTGCGGGCGGCGGATGCGCTGACCCGCGGCCGGTGTCGCGCCCGTAGGAATCCGGACGCCATCGTGGGATTTCAGCCCCGCGACGCTGCAGATCATCACCGAACTCGGGCTGCGGTACGACTCGTCGCTGATGGCAGACGATGACCCGTACGAGATCGAGGCCGGGGGTACGCCCACGGGTATCGTCGAGATCCCGGTGGAGTGGATACGCGACGACGCGCCCTACTTCCCCGCGACCCGGCGCGGACCACCGTCCCGCCCCGCGACATCGCCATGATGTGGCGCGATGAGTTCGACCTCGCCTACGCCGAGGGCGGGCTGTTCCAGCTCACCATGCACCCGCACGTGATCGGGCACCGGTCGAGGATCGTCGCGCTCATCGACCTGATCGAGCACATCAAGAGCCACCGGAGCGTGTGGTTCGCCACTCAGCCGAGGTGGCACGCTATGTGGCCGCCGGCGCGGGCCTGTGAGCCGGCGCTGAACCTGACCGTGGACGAGGCACGGCGGCGGCTCGGCGGCTCGCCGGTCGCGCGGCTTGCCACCGTGAGCTCGGTGCACGACGCGGCCAGGCCGCACATCGTGCCCTTCACCTTCGCCGTGGACGGCGACCGCATCGTCAGCGCGGTGGACGCCAAGCCGAAGACGACCCGCGCGCTCCAGCGGCTGCGCAACATCCAGGCGAGCCCGTGGGTCGCCGTGCTCGCCGACCACTACGCGGCCGACTGGGCACTGCTCTGGTGGGTGCGCGCGGACGGCCGCGCGGTGATCCTCGACGACCCGGGCGAGATGGCCGCGCCCCTGCGACTGCTTGCCCAGCGCTATCCGCAGTACGCAGACAGCCCGCCGGCCGGGCCGGTGATCTCGATCCTGGTCGAAAGGTGGACCGGCTGGGCCGCCTCACCCGGCTCGTGACCCGCCGCCCGCGAACCGACGGCGGCTTTCATGATCGCGGTAAGTTTTCCGCACATACCGCCGAGAAGTTACCGCGATCATGAAGCCCGGCGCTGCCCGGGCCGCGGCCATCGCCCGGATCATGATCCATGGCCCGTTGGGCACCGGATAGCACGACTGTCAACGTGTACCTCTTGCCCTGTTTCAAGATCAGCTTCGGCCGACGGACGACCCCATCAATGGGCCATTGATGGGGGCGATCACAGCACCCGATGGCCCGTTAGGCACCGGATCCGGCACCCTGCGGGCCATTCGTGTGCCAAGCCACAGTTGATCTCGATGTCCGACGGGTCATCGTGCGGCTGGCGCCGCCGGCGGACTTATGGATGTCCCGTTACGGTCGCGGGCGACCCGTAACGGGACATCCACGGCAACTGATCTTGAAGTGGGCTCGGTGGCACGCGTTGACAGGCGGGCATGGACCGCCCTACGGGACATCGATCAAGCTTCGCCCGGGCGTTCGGGCTCGGGTAGTTCGACAGTCTCCATTGTGCGGATGAGGAACCACGATCACGGGGGTGGTAGCCGGGCGGGCCCGGTCAGAACCCGGCGACGGCCGGGATCACCTCGCTGCCGATGGTCTCGAGCGGTCTGATACTCCAGACGTCGGCCACCGCGCCGATCGCGGCGTGGAATCCCAGCTGGGCCAGCCGACCTAGCTGGTCGACGATCTCGCCGGCCTTCTCGCCCTTCTGACCCACGTCGAAGATGAAGTAACAGGTCTTCTCGATCTCGTCGTAGTCGCGGCCCTCCGCCTCGCAGTGCGCGCGCAGCACGTCGAGCTTGTGGGAGAGGTCAGGCCCGGGGAACAGGTTGCACGCCTGCGCGTAGCGGGCGACGAACCGCAGCGTCTTGCGCTCACCGCCGCCGCCGATCAAGATCGGCGGATGCGGCCTGGACTGGGCCGGCGGGGAGTTGAGCGGCCGCTCGAGCTGGTAATGCTTGCCCTGGTACGGGCTTTCGTCCCCGCGCCACATCTGCAGGCAGATCTGAAGCGTTTCCTCGAGCCGCTCGAAGCGCTCGGCAACCGGCGGGAACGGGATGCCGAGCCCGCGTGATTCCTCCTCGTTCCACGCGGCGCCGACACCCAGCCAGGCGCGGCCGCCGGAAAGCACGTCGAGGGTCGTCACGATTTTCGCCAGGATCCCGGGGTGCCGGTAGACGACACCGGTGACGAGCGTGATCAGCTTGGCCCGCGACGTGCAGGCGGCGAGGTACCCGAGTGTGGTGTACGCCTCGAGCATTTCGTTCTCGGCAGGCCCGATGCCAGGGATCTGGAAGAAGTGGTCCATCACGGCGATGAACTCGAATCCCGCATCGTCCGCGGTGCGGGCGACTGTGGCCAAGTCCTTTCCGAGACTCGCCGGGCCGCCTGGCCTGGTGAAGTCAGGGATCTGCAGTCCGATCTTCACGCGGTCACCTCCACGGCTGAGCCTCTCACACAGCCGGCGGGCGGCTGAATTCGCCGCGCCTCCGGGCCGTGGATGTGGCGGTTGACGTCAGCGGTGTGCGACGTAGGGCAGGTCGACGGTGTCGGTATGGCCGTTCCACGCGACCGCGAAAGTCCAGCAACCTGGCCGGGGAACGACGATCTGCGACGGGTAGATCTCACCAGGTCCTGAGTCGGCCGGCCAGAGTGTCGAGACTGACGGCTGCGCCGCGCCAAGCGGATGCCCGGTGACCCTCAGCGGCATGCCCTGCCTGGGCAGCCTGACCACCCAGAGAATCTTGTCGGAGTAGGGCACCGGATTCTTTGCCATCAGCGGATAGCCGAACAGGAAACCAGCCACCTCGCCGTGCGCTGAGACCGCATGCACGATCGGCGGTGGCGAGGAACCCGAGTTATCCGCCCACGCTGTATTCGTCCATGCTGGCGCGGCGCCACGGGACAAGGTGGTCGCGCCGCAACCGGGCGGGGCGGAGGAGGAGCCGGCCGCATTCGGCTGGGTTGCCCGCGGCCGCGGCCGACCCTGCCGGGCAGCGGTGCATCCTGCCGCGAACGTGGCCGTTACCGCCGCGGCGGCGGCCAGAGCCAGGAACCGGCGCATACGTGAATCATCACCCAGATAGCGGCGCGGCGACGCGCCAAAGCCATCGAAGGGCCCAATGGCCCTGGCGCCTCGCGCACCAGGGAGTCTCGATAGAGACAGTCGCCGGAATGAGCGCATTCCGGCGACGCGTCTGGGGGACCGAGCCGGAAGGAGCGCATTCCGGCGACGCGTCTGGGGGGACCGAGCCGGAAGGATGGCGGACCGTGCAGAGGATGAGCAGCCTGGACGCCGGATTCTTCTTCGCCGAGAACGAAAAGACACCGCTGCAAGTCGCCTCGGTGAGCGTATTCGAGGGCGACCCGCCCTCCTACGGCGACCTTGTCCGGTTGACCCTGTCCAAGCTGCCGCAGGTGCCGAAGTACCGGCAGCGGGTACGGACGGTGCCGTTCAACCTCGCACGGCCGGTCTGGACGGACGATCAGCACTTCCAGGTGCTGTACCACGTCAGGCACACCGCGGTGCCGAGCCCCGGCGGCCCCCCGGAGCTGCGGAACCTGGCCGGGCGGATCCTCGCGCAGCGCCTCGACACCAGCAAGCCGCTATGGGAAACGTGGCTGATCGAAGGGCTCGAGGGTGGCCGCTGGGCACTGGTCGTCAAGGTGCATCACTGCATGGTGGACGGGATCGGCGGCAACGAGCTGATGGCGCTGCTCTTCGACCACGGAGCGGGCGAGACACAGCCCGAGCCGCCGCCCTGGACGCCTGAGCCTGAACCGTCAAAGCTGTCGCTGACCCTTGACGGCGTCCGCGACACGGCGGCCGACCTGCTCCGCCGGGCACTGAGCATCCCCGGGTACGCACGCCGCCTCGGCAGCAAGGAGATCGCCGACTTCGCGAGTGCCCTGCCGCGGTACGCCGAGCGCCTCGCCAAGCAGGGCGCACCGTCGCTGAACGGGCCTACCTCCCCACATCGGCGGTGGTCGTGGGTACAAGCCGAGCTCGACGATGTCAAGCGTGTCCGCCGCGCGCTCGGCGGGACGGTGAACGACGTCATCCTGGCCGCGGTCGCCGCCGGTTTCCGCGATTTGCTCCGCTCGCGCGGAGTCCTTTCCGACGACTCGGTCGTGCGGACCATGGTGCCGGTCTCGATCCGCTCGGCCGGTGAACATGGCCTGCTGACCAACCGGGTTTCCGCGGTCCTTGTCAACCTGCCCTGCGGCGAGCCGGATCCGGTGCGCCGCTTGCGCCTGGTGCACGAGCAGATGGAGTTCCTCAAGGGCAGCCACCAGGCAGCCGGGCCTGATGCGCTCGTCCGCGCCCTCGGCATGGCGCCCGAGTTGCTCGCCGCGACGGTACATACCGCCCTCCTGCTGCGCCAGCCGGTGATCCAGACGGTCACGACGAACGTGCCAGGCCCGGCCTTCCCGCTCTACGTCCTTGGCCGCAAGCTCGTTGAGCTGTACCCTTACGTCCCCATCGCCACCGGGTTCCGCGTGTCGATAGGGAACATCTCCTACCTCGGGCGGCTGTTCTTCGGGCTGACCGGCGACTTCGACGCGATGCCCGATCTCGAGCTCCTTGCCGAAGGCATCCGCACCGGGTTCGACGAACTGGTCAAGGCGGCCGCGCACGTGAGATCCAACGGCCCTAAGATCAGCCCCGGGCTGCCGCCTCGATGAGGCCGGCGACGGCGGCGCCGTCGCGCCGCTGGATCACGCTCGCCGCGCCGGTCAGCCGCGCGCGGAGCGCGGTGTCGCCGAGCAGTCGGTCCAGCGCCGCGTGCATCTCGGCGTCGGAGAACCGGTAGGTATCGAGGCGGAGGCCGAGGCCGAGTTCGTCCACCCGCTGGGCGTTGTCGTACTGGTCCCAGAACAGCGGCAGCACGATCATCGGCTTGCCGAAGTGCAGGCACTCGGTGGTGGTGTTGTTTCCGCCGTGAGTGATCGTCAGGTCACATAGCGGGATGACCGACGTTTGCGGCACGAACTCCTCCCCCCACATGTTCTGGGGAAGCTCGATCTCATCGGCGAGCGGGCCCTTGGACACGAGGTAGCGGTGCGGGTGCGGGCCAGGCAGGAGATCACCCGCCGCATCAGCTCGACGTCGGCGGCGCCGAGCGAGCCGAGCGAGCCGAGCGAGAAGTAGATCAGCGCGCCGCCGCCGCCCGCCAGTGGATCGGGCACCGTGAACGTCCGCTCCGTCTCACGTACCGACGAGTCGAGGCGGTGCCAGGACGGCCCCAGTGGCCGGGCGCCTGCGTAGTCGGCCAGTTCTGGGTACACGTAGAGATTGACCGTGCCCTCGTGGATGAACTCCAGGCTGCGCAGCGGCGGCGCACCCTGCTGGATAGTCGGCTTGCGGAACTCGGGCGCGGTGGTCCGGATGAAGTCTTTCCAGAACTGCCCCGGATCCTGCTCGCCGGCGCCGTCCACGCCCTCTGCTGGCGGCACGAGGTCGACCAGATCCTCCTCGAAGCCAAGTGGCTCCAGCCGCCCCCGCCATGACGCCTCGGCGGCGAACACGACCCGATGACCGCGGCGGCGCAGCACGTCGCCGATCCCGATGCAGTTATTGGTCGGCCCGTACGCACTTTCCGGCATGAGCAAGATGGTCAGCGTCCGCCCAGCCATCGCCCACTCCCCACGCAGGAACGTGATCTGAAGGCTGATTCACATACGGTGTGATCGCGGCGGTCAACACGAGGATCCCGGCGAAGCCGGCCCCGCAGGGAAGCTCAGCCGAGGCGTCGCCCCTGGGGGCTGGCGCTCGGTAGGCGCACCAGCGCGGCCAGCCCGCCCGGGAGCGTCAGAACCCAGGAAACACGGCACGCAGCTTGTCGAGGCTCACTCCGTCGGCGGCAACCTCGGCGGGTGTGTGGGAGCGGGTCGAGCCGCCCGAACATGAGGCGGATGAAGGCCTCACACGGCAGCCGCAGCTCACCGTCGGCCGGCGGCTGACCTGGGCTGACTGGCCAGCGGCTGGCGAGCCAGCGGGCTCGCCGGCATCGTCGTCGGTCAGCTGGACGCTGTCGGCGACGGTGAGCAACAGCTCCCGCCGCGGGCTCGCGGCGTGGACAGACACCCGGAAGTGGTCGCCCTGCGGCTTGCCGAGCGGGCCCGCAAACTGGCCGAGGGTCCCGGCGAGAAGGTTCACGCCATCGGCCGCGAGCCGCGCCGCCGGATCGAGAGCAACGGCGACATCCCAGGTGTGCATGGTGTGCTCGGAAAGGCGTAGGCGGGCCAGGCCCGTCGCGTCAAGCTCCATACCGAACAGGTCGAGATGCAGACCGGCGAACTGTTCGTCATCGAGCGACTCGAAGCGTGCCACAAACTCCGCGTCGCTGCTCCGCCAGGCCGCCGCCTGCTGCTCGGGCGAGCGCGCATTCCACGCGTCCCAGATGGGCGGGAAGATTTCCCTTCCTGGAGGCTCACGGCCGGCCAGCCCGGCGTCGAGGAACATGGCGAAGATCTCGGCGCCGCTGCCGAGATGGGAAAGAACCTGCGCGATGGTCCATTCGTCGCAATAGGACGGGCCGGCGAGCTGCGGCGGCGACGCGTCAAGGAGCCGAATCCATCGCAGCGGCGGCGCGCGTGTATGCCCCGAACACGGCGTCCCAGAAAGCGCGCACGTCGATCTCCATCGCGACCCGCGCGTTGCATTCGTCCGCAGGCCCGTGGAAGTCGGTGACCGTCATCCCGGCTGTCCACCGGCCCGCGGTCTCGACCTCCACCCGGGCGGGCACGAAGCCAAGCAGCCCGGACGACGCCACATGCGCCACCGCGCAGACGTCGTGAACCGCCGGGCCATCGGCGCCGGGCGTGGTCGCGTACCTGGTGAGGCACGGCAGCAGCAGGTCGTCGGCGAGGCGGCCGAGCGCTCCAAGCCGCTGCCTGATCGCCGGGCCTGCCCGCGACCGCAGCGTCACATCCAGGCCGACCATGGTCACGGTCCACCCGGCGCCGAACACGATCGACGCGGCCTCGGGATCCGCTGCGATGTTGAACTCCGCGGCCGGGGTCACGTTACCGCGGCCAGCCGAGCCACCCATGATCACGAAATCTTTGACCTGGGTCACGATGCCCGGCTCGCGCCGCACCGCGAGCGCGACATTGGTCAGCGGCCCCGTGGCGACCAGGGTGATCTCACCCGGTGCCGCGCCGATGGTCTCGACGAGGAAATCGACCGCGTGGCCGCCGCTCGGCGCGGTCGACGGCGGCGGGAGCAGCGCGCCGGCCAGCCCGGAGTCGCCGTGCGGCCCGTGCGCCGTCAGCGGCGGGCGAAGCAGCGGGCGCGGGCTTCCGGCCACCACGGGCACGTCCGCCGCGCCGACGAACTCGCACACCCGCAGCGCGTTCGCCGTCGTCTTGTCCAGGCTGACATTGCCCGCGACCGTGGTGATGCCCCGTATCTCCAGGTCAGGGTGGCCCCAGGCGAAAACGATCGCGAGCGCATCGTCGATGCCTGGATCACAGTCCAAGATGATCTTCTGCGGCACTGGCGCCCACCTCTCCTGGTCACCCTCCTATAGTGACCGGTCATGGACTGCCGGGAGCGGGCACAACCCCGGACGGGGGCGCGTCATCGTCGTGGGCTCTATCAACGTTGATCTGGTGCTGCGCATGCCGCGGCTGCCGCGCGCGGGCGAGACCGTCACCGGTGGCACCTTCGCCCGCCACCACGGCGGCAAGGGTGCCAACCAGGCCGTGGCCGCGGCGCGGGCGGGCGCCGACGTATTCCTGATCGGAGCGGTCGGCGACCGCGACGGGCAGGACTCGGTCGACGCGGTGGCCGCCGAGGGTGTGGACATCGCGGCGGTGGCCAGGCTGACCGGCCGGCACACCGGGCACGCGGTCGTCATCGTGGACGCCTCGGGTGAGAACCAGATAGCGGTGGCGCCCGGCGCGAACGCCGCCGTCTCGGCCGATCATGTCCGGGGGTCCCTCGACGCCCTCGCCATCACCCGCGCGGACGTGATCGTGCTGTCCTTCGAGCTCATGGACGCGCCACTGCTCGCCGCCGCGGCCGCGGCCCGCCGGGCGGGCGCCACAGTCGTGGTCAACCCGGCACCGGCGCGTGAGTGCGATCCGCTGCTGCTGCGCGGCGCGGTCCTGACGCCGAACCGGCACGAGCTGGCGGCGCTCGGTGCCGCGGGAGGCGACCCACAGCAGCCCTCCGCGGGCCCTGCGCTCGGGGACGGGGACGCTGAGGTGGCGAACGCCGCTTCGGCGCTTTCCTGCCGCACCGGAGCGCCGGTCATCGCCACGCTCGGCGAGTATGGTGCGCTGCTCGCTGACGGCGCCAGCGCCGAGCACTTCCCCGGGCATCAGGTGGGCGCGCGCGACACCACCGGCGCCGGGGACACCCTTACCGGGGTTCTCGCCGCCGGCCTGGCCGAAGGCCGCGACCTGCCCGCCGCACTGCGTCGCGCGGTGGCGGCCGCCGCGATCGCCGTGACCCGGCCGGGAGCCAGGGAAGGCATGCCCGCGGCGGGCGAGATCGACGCGCTGCTCGCCGCGGGCGGCTAAGTGCTCGTGGCCACGGCGCAGGGGCCGGGCCGCCATTCGCGGGGCGGCCCGGCCCCTTTGCTCTGCGACGTGGTCACCGCCCGGCGTACCGGGAGGTGCCGGCGCCGTTACATACCAGACGGGTTGTAGTGATGCCTGCCCCGGTGCCGCCTGTTCAGGGGGACGGTCGCGGTGGGGCTCGGGGTCGGCGCAGCGCTCTGCGTCGGTGCGCTGCCCGCGGTCGGCGTGTCGCACGCGACCGGCGCGTCGGTCGGGGCCGGCGCCGTGCTCGCGGTCGGCGGCCCAGCCGTTGTCGGTGTATCAGTCGGTGTATCAGTCGGTGTATCAGTCGGTGTATCAGTCGCCGTCTGCGGCGCGTCCCCAGTCGGTGTGACGGTCACCGTTGGCACGTCCCCAACCGGCGGGCCGCTCGCGACGGGCGCAGCCGGCGTGGTACTCGCCGTCGGCGAAGTAACCGGCGTGGCGATCGCGGTCGGTGTGGCACATGCGGTCGGCGTGGTGCTCGCCGCCGGCGTCGCCGGGTTCAGCGTCGCGGCCTGCTGCGTCATGCTGTAGGTGACCGCGGTCGCGACACCATTTCCGTCAGCGGTGACCTTCACCGGATTCGTCAGGCCGTAGTTCTGGCAAGCGAGGTTGGTGAAGGACATGGCCAGCCTGTTGCCGAGGAACGTGGCCAGGTCGTTGCCGACGGCGGGGACCGGCGAGCCGAGTGCCGCGTCGAGGGTCGCGTCGAGCTGGCTGCGAGCCGGCTGGATGTTGACCATGTTCTGGCAGTAGGTCGCCGCTTCCTGGTTCAGGTTCGTGTTGGCCGCGAGCGGCGGCTGGTCGACCAGCGTCCGGTACACGTTGGTCTTCGCGAGGCTGAACGCACCGTTGACCAGGACCATCTCGTCGTTCGGCGGGATCAGGGCGATCGGCGCCTGCTGGTTCGCGGCGGCACTGAGCTCGTTGAGCGTCTGGGAGTCCGATGTCCCCCCAGCATTCGTCACGGAAGGTGCGCTGAACGGCGTGCAGCCGAGCGCCTTATCCATGAACGCGCTCAGCAGCTTGTTGTCGCTGCCGTTGACGATGGGCGTGGCACCGGCCAGGGCCTGGACGTTGGCCGCGGTGTTCTGCGCGGTCTGGCCGCCGGCGGTCAGCAGGTACGTGGTGGTCACGTTGTCGCTCTGGTCCTGGTCGATCACGCTGAAGTCGCGCGTGGTCGGGCACGCCTTCCCGTCCGTGCCGGTTCCGGCCGCCGGGATCTTGAGGGTGCCGCGCGCGATCGCGGCGTTGGCCGCGCGGAAGAATGCGGTGGCGTTGCAGGCCGCTACCTGGCCGATCACCGACTGGCCGAGCGCGTCGACACACGCCCCTTGCCGTGCGCCCGCACCGGTCAGCACCAGGTTGGTGCCGTTGAAGCCGGCATTGATGATGACCTGCGAGCCTCTCGCGACAGTCGGGACGACCGGCGCGACGGCCGGCCGGGTCCCCGCCGTGATGATCAGCGGGTCGTAGACCGAAAGGGTGCCGTTCGGGGCCAGAATGACGGCCTCGAGGAACGGCTCCAGGGTCGGGTTCGTCATCGTGCAGCCGTCGCCGAGCTGCCACGGCGTGGCCAGGCCCTGCGCGCTCAGCGGGTTCGCGGGCACGGCCAGCGTGCAGTTCAGTGATGCCGCAGCCTGCGCGGCCGTCTGGTTCAGGCTGATGGCATTGCCCGCCCCGTCAACCGGCGCGGTGGCGACGTCTCCCTGACCGCGGAACGCGAACGCGGTGAGCTGCTTTCCCCCGCCTCCCGCTGATACGGCCAGCGCGACGGCCCCCACCGCAAGCAGAACTGAAAAGACGATCGCGAACGTCACCCCTGCTTTGCGGGCGGCGCTCAGGCTCTGGCCGTCACCGGACCACTGTCTGACGCCATGGTGATCGGCGGACCAATGCTTCCTCGACATTCAACCCACCTTCCTGTCTCGCTGGTACCTGTTGGTCACGGCCGCTCCCGGGTGGTCACGGTAGACCTGTCCGTGAGGCAAACGTTGTAAGAATGAGATATTCGACGTTTTGTCCGACTCTGACTGTGATCGACCGCAACGCAGACGGTAACGGCTGCCGCCGCCCGAGTCCGGCGGCCGCCGACCGCGAAAGGAGACCGTAATATCTGGCCCGCGACCGCGGCCGCGAGCCCGGGTGGTAACTTCCGAATCAGCACCCCGACAGGAGGGCCGACGTTGACCCTGTACGACATCCCGCTGCGCACCCTGTCCGGCGAGCCCGCGTCGCTCGCCGGCTACCAGGGGCAGGTGATGCTCGTGGTGAATGTAGCCTCACGGTGCGGCCTGACACCGCAGTACACGGGCCTGGAGCAGTTGCAGGAGCGGTACGGCGATCGCGGCTTCACCGTGCTCGGCTTTCCCTGCAACCAGTTCATGGGCCAGGAGCCCGGTACCGCCGAGGAGATCAAGGAATTCTGCTCCACGACGTACGGGGTGACGTTCCCGCTCTTCGAGAAGATCGACGTCAACGGCGAAGCCAGGCACCCGCTCTACGCGGCGCTGACCGCGGCGCCGGATGCCTCGGGCGAGGCAGGTGACATCCAGTGGAACTTCGAGAAGTTCCTGATCTCGCCGGACGGCGAGGTGGCCGGCCGGTTCCGGCCGCGCACCGGGCCCGAGTCGCCCGAGGTCGTGTCGGCCCTCGAATCCCTCCTGCCCCGCTGACCACATCCCTCCTGCCCCGCTGACCACATCAGCCAACGGCTGGCACGGGAAGCCGACGGGCTGACCGGGCCCGCCGTCAATGGACGTTTGCCAAGGTCGCGGGGTTAGCAGCGCCATTAGTACCGGTTTATGCGGTCGTCACCCCTCCCGAGTGTTTTCGGTTTGTCTATGGAACTGGGCCCAAACCGCAATTAGGGTCAGCGGCGACACGGGAAGTCACCGGCGACATGAAGGGGTGCGCCATGAGACAGAAGATCCGTGATCTTGCCAAGCGGGACCGCGTCACGGCCTGGCCGGGGGTGAAGGTTCCCCGCGGGCCCGTCACCGCCACCGTGGTGGCGGTGGCGCTGATGATCGCGATGTCGGCATCGGCGATGACCAGAACAACGGCGTCCGCGTCCGGCCGGCCCGCCTATATGGACGCCAAACTGCCAATCCAGGCTCGCGTCAATGACCTCCTCGGCCGAATGACTTTACCGGAGAAGATCGGCCAGATGGTGCAGATCGAGGCGACGCAGGTCACCGATACCACCAGCAGCTGCACGAGCCAGGGCGGCTTCAACCTGCCAAACCCGGTCTGCGAGCAGAAGATCTTCGTCGATGACAACGCGGGCTCGATCCTGGCCGGCGGCACCGACATCCCGATCGACACCACGGGCAAGGGCGGTCCGGGCAACACGGGCCTCGACTGGGCCAACGAATACAACATCATGCAGGCCTACGCGATCGCGCACTCACGGCTGCACATACCGGTCATCTTCGGCGTCGACGCTGTGCACGGCTTCGGGCACCCATACCAGGCGCCGCTGTTCCCACAGTCGATCGGGATGGGCGCCACCTGGGACCCGTCCGCCGCCATGACGGGTGGCGAGGTGACAGCCAACGCGGTGCGCGCGACCGGATGGAACTGGGTCTTCGCCCCCGTCCAGGACGTCTCAAGGGACAACCGCTGGGGCCGTACCTACGAGACCTGGTCCGAAGAGCCCGAGCTGGCCGCCGCCTTGGGCGCCGCGAACGTGCGCGGGATGCAAAGCGTGGGCAGCGGCGGTCTCAAAGTGACCGCCACCGTCAAGCATTTCGCCGGATACTCCGAGTCCATCAACGGTCACGACCGGGTGCAGGCAGACCTGCCGATCCGCGAACTGCAGGACACTTTCCTGCCCTCGTACCAGGGGGCACTCGACGCAGGCGCGGGCACGGTCATGGTGGATTCCGGTTCGATCAACGGTATTGCCGCCACCGCGTCGCACTTCCTGCTGACCACGGAGCTGCGCGACCGGCTGCACTTCAAGGGCGTGGTAATCAGTGACTACGGTGACGTGCCGGCCCTGGCAACCACCTACCATCTCGCGTCCGACCTGGCCGGCGCGGCCGCCCTCGCCATCAACGCGGGCGTCGACGTGGCCATGCTGCCGTTCAACGCCGACCAATGGCAGACGGCCGTGCAGCAGGATGTGGCCGACGGGGCCATTTCCAAGGCCACGATCAACCAGGCCGTCACGCGGATCCTCACGCTGAAGTTCCAGCTCGGCCTGTTCGATCACCCGACCGTTGACGCCAGCAAGGCTGACGCCGCGGTTGACGCCGGTAGGGACAGCACGCTGCAAGCCGCACGCGAGTCCATCACGCTGCTTCGCAACCAGGGCAACACGCTGCCGCTCACCCCGAGCGCGCATGTCGTGGTCACGGGGCCGAGCGCGGACTCGATGACCAATCAGCTCGGCGGCTGGAGCGTGAGCTGGCAGGGCGTGTTCGGCGCCGGCCACGTGTGCTGCATGGGGCCAGCGAACCAGATCCCGCCCGGGACCACCGTGCTGGCGGGAATGAAGACGGACGGCTCCAACGTGGTGTACGCACCTGACCAGGCGTCCGCCGTCGCGGATGCCGCGTCCGCGGACGCCGTCGTCGTGGCGGTCGGCGAGAAGGCGTACGCCGAAGGGCTGGGCGACAACCCCCAGCCGCAGCTCACACCCGACCAGAAGGACCTGATCAGCGCGCTGGAGGCGACCGGCAAACCGGTGATCGTCGTCGTGATCGCCGGCCGACCGCTCGGCCTCGGCCCGGCGGAGAACGCCAGCGCCATCCTGATGGCCTACCAGGGCAGCACCGAAGCGGGGCAGGCCGTTGCCGACGCCATCTTCGGCAAGATCGACCCGAGCGGCAAGCTGCCCGTCACATGGCCCTCCGACGCGGCCACGGTCGGCGGGGACTTCAACACGGGCGCCCCGTCACCACTTGGCGATGAACCGAAGTTCTTCGACCAGCTGCCCTACACGGGCTCGGGCCCCGGCAGCGGGTACAACCCGCTGTACCCGTTCGCTTACGGCCTTTCCTACACCACGTTCAGCACCACCGGGCTGTCCGCGACGAGCAGCGTGTCCAGCCACGGCAGCGTCACCGCGAGCTTCACGGTGACCAACACGGGCAAGGTCGCGGGGACCGACATCGTGCCGGTGTACGTGCACCAGCCGGTCAGCGCGGTCGTCGTGCCGGACCAGCGACTGGTGGGCTTCACCCGGGTGACGCTGGATCCCGGGCAATCGAAGACCGTGCAGGTGTCCTTCCCGGTGTCGGAACTCGCTGTCACACCCGGTGACATCGACAGCGCCGGCAGCCCTCAGGTGGAGCACGGCTCCTACCAGGTACAGATCGGCACTCCGGCGAGCCTGAGTGCTGACTTCACCATCCACGGCTGAAGTCCGCCAGGGCTTTATGGCACAAGAAGGGGTGTCTGACTAGGAGCGTCAAACCCGCGGCAGCCGTTCGGGATCAATGTTTTGACCCCTGATCCTTAACGGCTGCCGCAGGGTGGCGCCGGCCACGGCGCAGCGGGGGTCCCGGGGGGTCGCCCCCGGGCCAGCACAGCCCTACGGCTGCCGCAGGGTGGCGCCGGCCACGGCGCAGCGGGGGTCCCGGGGGGTCGCCCCCCGGGCCAGCACAGCCCTACGGCTGCCGCAGGGTGGCGCTCGCCACGGCGCAGCGGGGGGCTGCCACGAGAGCGTTGCCCAAAACTGGCAGCCGCCGGCGATGGCGGGGGTGACGTGCGGCACGCGGCGCCTGGGACCTTCAGCCCTGGCCACCGGCGTAGCGGCGCGACTGCACTTGAGGCATGGCACTCCGCACACGTGAGTCCCCTGCGCCGCCCGTCGGCGAGAGCACGCAGCCGCGGCGATGGCTCGCACTCGCGGTCCTGTGCGTGTCACTGCTGATCGTCAACCTCGACAACACCGTGCTGAACGTCGCGCTGCCGACACTGGTGCGGGATCTGCACGCCACCTCCAGCCAGCTCCAATGGGTCGTCGACTCCTACGCGCTGGTGTTCGCGGGACTGCTACTCGTGGCCGGCAGCCTGGCCGACCGGGTCGGCAGGAAGCGCACGTTCATGGCGGGCCTCATCGCCTTCGCCGGCGCGTCGGCGTGGGCGGCTTTCTCCGGTTCTGTGCCCATGCTGATCGCCGCTCGGGCCACCATGGGCATTGGCGCCGCGCTGATGATGCCGTCAACATTGGCGATCATCACCGACATGTTCAGGCAGCACCACGAACGCCAGCGCGCGATCGGCATGTGGGCCGGTACGAGCGGGCTGGGTATCGCGCTCGGCCCCATCGTCGGTGGCCTGCTCCTCGCACACTTCTGGTGGGGATCGGTGTTCCTGATCAACGTGCCGATCGCACTGGTGGGCCTGTTCTGCGCGCTGCCGCTGGTCCCGGACTCCAGGAACGCCGCGGCGCTGCGGCCCGACCTGGCCGGTGGGCTGCTGTCCATCGCCGGCCTTGGCCTGGTGCTGTGGTCGATCATCGAGGCGCCTGTGCACGGCTGGTCATCGACCCAGGTAATCTTCACCGGCGCCGCCGGGCTGGTGGTACTTGGTGCGTTCGCGGCGTGGGAGCGTTTCACCTCACACCCGATGCTCAACCTGCGGTTCTTCCGCCGCAGGAGGTTCTCTGCGGCGATCTCGTCGGTGGGACTTGTCATGTTCGGCCTGCTCGGCTCGCTGTTCATGCTCACCCAGTTCCTGCAGTTCGACCTCGGCTATACCGCGCTGCAGGCTGGAATCCGCGTGCTCCCAGCGGCCGGCATGATCGCGGTGATCGCCCCGCTGTCTGTTGTCTTCGTCCGCGCCGCCGGGACCAAGCTGACCGTGGCGGCCGGCCTGCTGAGCATCGCCGCAGGGCTCTGGCAGATCTCCGGCGCCACGGTCACGTCTACCTACACTGACACGCTCGCTGGCGTCATCCTGCTCGGCATCGGCGCGGGCCTGGCTATCCCGGCCTCCACCGAGTCGGTGATGGGTTCGCTGCCGCGCAGCGACACGGGCGTAGGATCCGCGACGAACGGCGTGTTCCTCCAGGTCGGCGGGGCGCTCGGGGTCGCTGTCATCGGCAGCCTGTTTGCCACCCGTTACCAGGACGTGATGACGGCCGTGCTGGCTCCCCGCCACCTCCCCCATGCCGTGGAGAGCACGATCCTCGGGTCGATCGGCGGCGCCCAGAGCGTGCATCTGGGTGGCGCTACCGGTGCGCTGCTCGCCCACGTGGCCAGTTCGGCGTTCATCAGCGGGATGGATCTCGGGCTCCGCACCGGCGCGGCCGCCGCACTCGCCGGCTGCGTTCTCGCGCTTGTGGCCCTGCCCGCCCGGCCCGCCCGGCCAGCGGATGGCCGCGTTCCCGCACCGCCAGCACCCGGCGGCGCAGGAGACCTGGCACCCGGCGCGGGAGATCTGGCACCCGGCGCGGGAGATCTGGTACGCGGCGATACCGTCGATCTGGCGCACGGCGAGCCCCGGAGCCCGCCCCCGGGAACGCCTCGGAGCCAGCGCGAGGCAACGCCGGGTCTTCATGATCGCGCTCTAGTGGCCGATAAGGATCACTCTCGGAGGGCTGGCGGTGCCGCGGCGACGCCCAGCCCGATGAGTGGCCGCTGCGCCGGCTTCAGCCACCTCAGCACCTTGAGCAACTCCCCCATCGGCAGTGTCACGCAGCCCGTCGTCGCGGTGCCGATGTTGACGTGCAGGAAGATCGCGCTGCCCAGGCCCGGGGTGCGGGCGGTGTTGTAGGCGATGACCGCGCCGTAGTCGTAACCCGATACGTCCATCGGCTCCGGTGCGGCGCCCGGATCACGGTACCTGCCATCGATCCACTCGTTGTAGAAAGGGCTCGACGCGTCGTCGTCCCAGACGTCGTACGGATGAGCTTGCCGGTACCTGAAGGCCACCCCAGGGTCGGGCAGAGCGCCGAAGAAGAACCCGAAGCCGAACGTGCCTGACGGGGTGCGCCCGTCGCCTTCCCTCTTGCGGCCCGGCGGCGCCATCCCCGCGTTGCCGATCCGCGCTGTCCACGGCCCGAACATCCTGAGCCACCGCCCGCGCACCCGGTCATACGCGGTGAGTGCCGCGTAGGTCGCGCCGTAGGACTCCGCGCTTACGATGACGATCTGCCCGGCCTGTGCCTGCCGCCGTGTCACCGCCCGAGCCGCCGCGTGGCCGCGGTCCGCACCTGTGACCGCGGCCCGGTCGGCCGGGTCCGCGGGCTGCTCAGCCCGCGAAGGCGGCGCGGTCACCGCCGTCTGCGGCAGCGGGGCGCCGCCGGTGCCGGAACGCGCGCCCGCACTGGCGCAGCCGCTGACGGTGCCGATGGCGACGCCCGCGGCGATCAGTCCGGCAGCCGCAGCGCGCGCCCGCATATCCGCCGCCTCCAAGCTCGCGTCAACTCCTCCGAGGCCGCCAGCCTAGTGGCCTGTAGGCCCGAAGCGAAGCATGATCGATGGCCGGTAGGACGGCCAATCCGGTGCCCAACGGGCCCTGGATCATGATCCGGGCGATGGCCGCGGCCCGGGCAGCGCCGGGCTTCATGATCGCGGTAACTTCTCGGCGATATGTGCGGAAAAGTTACCGCGATCAT
This sequence comes from uncultured Actinomycetota bacterium, assembly GCA_963851085.1. Taxonomy (GTDB): domain Bacteria; phylum Actinomycetota; class Actinomycetes; order Streptosporangiales; family Streptosporangiaceae; genus DATFVJ01. The sequence goes on from CAWKNX010000004.1 coordinate 124,627, forward strand.
GAAAGCCGCCGTGGGGTCAGGGCAACGGTACATATTGACAGCCGCGGGAGGCCCGCCTACGGGCCATCGATCTTGGCGAACGGCAACCGCCCCGGCGGGGGCACCGGCGGGGGCACCGCCCGGCCTGGATCAGCGGTCCACCGGGCATGTCTCCGGAGCGCGGGTCCCGCACGATCTCTTGTTCGTGTGCCTATTTCTTCCCGCGTCCCGCAAGTGCGGGCAACGCACGCTCCATGTCGCTTGCCTGGCAGGCCTGGCGTTCGTACAACAGGCCGTAGGTGAAGGTGTCCTCCCCAGCCGCACGTGCCTGGTCCGCGATGCCGCGCAGCACCGTCCGCGCGACGACGCTGTCGTGGTGATCGCCGAGCAGTCCCTGAAGTTTCTTCGTCCAGCTGGCCTGCCGCCTAGCCGCGCCGCCGAGCGCGGGCGTGGCCGCTTCCGCGGCGTAGCGCGCACGCTTGGCGGCCTTGCGTGCCTCGTGGATCGCGGTGTCCCGGTCGCCGTCCCCGGCGACGGGCACGGCCGCGAGGGCACGCTCCAGGCGCCGCGACGCCCGCTTCACCGGCTTGGCCAGCGCCTTGCCCGCCTTGCGCGCCGCGAGCGGTGTCAGGGGCGGATCGGCGATGAGCGCGTCCAGGTCATTGAGGAGGCTGAGATAGCGCTGGCCGTCAAGCTCGCGCAGGGCGGCCTCGCGAGCCTGCGCCAGCTCATTGCCGAAGTGCCCGCTGATGCGGGCCTTGACCGGACCTTCCACCAGGTCCGGCGGGATGTCGTCAAGCTCGGCGGTGAACCTCGCGAGCAGCACCTCGGCGTCACGAGGTAGCCCGAGCACGGTCGCCAGCCATTTCAGCTCGTCGCACAGCGGCCGTGTCCGCTCCCGGTCGACGATCTCGCCGAACGCCTGGAGCACGCTCCTGGCCCGGCGGGTCGCAACGCGCATCTGGTGGACGGCGTCCGGCTCGTCGCGCCGCACGAGCGGGTCGTACCGCGTGATGGCGTGCGCCTGGTGCCGCACATACGCGAGCACCACGTCGCCGGCCGGCGTGCTCGGTGTCAGCCGCCGCGATCCGTCGCCGGCCCCGGCGCCAGCTTCATCTCCCGCCGCCTGTCTGGCGGCGCGCAGCCGGCCTCCGAGCGCACGCTCCAGCTTGGTTCCCGTCGCCGCAGGCCGCGCGCCCGCCGCGAGCAGCCGCGCGTCGACCGCCCGCAGCAGGTCGCGGTCGCCGGCCACGAGCTCAACCTCGATCTCGTCCCACGTTGTGGCGCCGGATCCGTCCATCGGTTCCGCGGACACCTCGTCGGTCGCGATCTCGGCGAGGGTCCCCCCGGCGTCGTCGAGGAGGCGGGAAACGCGGCGGGTGGTCCGCATGTGCACGACCGGAACCAGCGCCGAGCCGCGGGTGTAGGCGCGAACCAGAGCCGCGAGCGGCGCCGGCACGACGTCCGCACGCTCGCCGCCTGGCGCGCCCGCGGGCCTCGTCCGGCCAGCGGGTCCGCCTGCCCGGCCAGCGGATGATCCTGCCCGCCCAGCGGATCCGCCTGCGGGCTTGCCGCCCCGCCTGGCCCCCGGCTTGCCAAGAGGCAGGCGTATCTCATCGCGTGTGTCGGTGCCCGCGGGCAGTTTCAGATGCCAGCCGGCGTCCTCGCCGCCGGTACGCCGCCGCAGCGTGATGCCGCTTCTGATCAGGCGCAGGTCCTGCGTGTCGTAGTAGACGGCGTCGAGGACGTGCTCGTCCGGTGGCGAGACGGCCGCCACTCCCGCCTCGCCCGTCATGTCCCGCACGGCGTTGAGCGCGGTTGCCGCCGATCCGCCGACGTCGTATTTCCGCTCGATCTCACGGACGACGGTGGCCACGTCCCAGCCCCTCCCGATCGCCGAACCATCGGCTGGCGCGAGCCTCACGGCCGTGCGTCACCGCCCTACGTTCACAGGCTGCCCTGGCGACGGCGAATTCACCAGGGCCGTCAGACCCCCAGGTGAAGTGATCATACTGGCACCGGCGCGCACCGGGCGCCGCCGCGGTTGCGCGGCAGCCTGCCGCCGATCCTGATCAGGCGGCAGCGCTGTGTGGCGCGCCGATTCCGGCCACGATCATCTTCACGACCGCCTGGACGAAGTCGTCGGTGAGCGGCAGATGGCCCTGGAGCAGCCGGTGATAGGCGGCGCCGAAGAAGAGGTCGAGCACGACCTCCTGGTCGGTCGCCGCCGGGATCTCCCCACGGGCGATGGCACGCTGGAGCATGATCTTGTGCTGCGCCCGCAGCGGCCCGACGACCCGCTCGCGCCAGGCACGCGCGAGCTCACGGTCGTGCTGCGCCTCGGCGATCAGCCCGGCGAGCATCGGCCCCGCCGGGGTGCAGGTGACCGCGTGGACCCACGCCCGCAGAGCGGCGAGGAGGTCACCTCGGAGGGCTCCTGTGTCCGGCAGCGGCTGCATTCCCTGGAATTCGGCGAGAAACGCGTCGAGCGCCAGGGTTCCCTTGGAGGTCCACCGCCGGTAGATGGTGGCCTTGCCCACACCAGCGCGTGCGGCCACTTCCTCGATCGACATGCCTGCGAGCCCGCGCTCCGCGAGCAGTTGCGTGGTGGCCCGGAGGATGTCGCGGCCGACCCGCTCGCTCCGCGGCCTGCCCCGCCGCGCCGCTTCTGCCGGCGCTCCCGCTACCTGCGGTGCGGATCGAGGAATATGCGCGCCTGCCATGATGGTTCGAGTCTATCCGTTTTCGAAACGGTTCGTAACGTATCTGATAGGTCCGCGATGACCGGCAGTCGCGGCCATCCGAGGCTCACGCTGGTGACCCCCTACCCCTATCGGCTCAGGCACGGCTGGCGTCCCGGGCTATACCAGCGCCCATACGACTTTCCCCTCGATAACATCCGCCACCGCATACCAGTCCCACTGGTTGCGGAGCGTCCACGAGCATGAGCCCACGGCCACCTTCCGTGCAATCGTCCGGCCGCCAGGCGGCCCAGTGCGGCGATTCTCCGCCGACGCGTGGCGAGCCTTCGTCAGCGAGGTCAAGTCAGGCCGGCTGCAATAGACCGCGTGGGCCCGGGCCCACCACCATCGCCGCACCTTGACGCATGTCTCCACGGGTCGCGCCACGCGGCAGCCGTTCGGGATTATGCGACCGCCCGCTCAACCGGCCGGGAGCGGCGGGCTGGTCGGCCGCCCACGGACGCGCGTCGCGCCCTGATAGCTTGACACGCGTGGGGATGCCTGCCGCGGCCGACGACGTCTTCCGCGGCATGGAGCAGTTCCTGATCTGCCCCGTCTGCGGCGGCGAGTTGCGGAGCGCGGATCGGTCGCTCCGGTGCGAACTGCGCCACACCTTCGACCGCGCTCGCCAAGGCTACGTGAACCTGCTGCCCGGTGACGCGGCCTGGGGCACGGCAGACACGGCGGATATGGTGGCTGCGCGCGCGGACTTCCTGCGGGCCGGCCACTACGCGCCATTGGCCGCGCTGGTCGCCGCCCGCGCCGCACAGCTCTGCCGGGGCGGCCTGGTCGTGGACGCAGGCGCCGGTACCGGTTACTACCTGGCGGCGGTGCTTGACCGTTTGCCTGACGCGGTCGGGCTGGCCGTGGATGTCTCCAAGTTCGCGCTCCGCCGTGCCGCTGGCGCGCACGATCGCGCCCGCGCGATCGCGTGGGACGTCCGGCGGCCGCTGCCCATCCGGCCACACACCGCCGCGCTTGTGCTGAACGTATTCGCGCCGCGCAACGGCGCGCAGTTCCGCCGCGTCCTGCGCCGCGACGGCGCACTGCTCGTGGTGACGGCCACCAGCAGGCACCTTGACACGCTCATACCGGCGCTCGGGCTGCTGAGCGTGGACGCGCACAAGGATGCCCGGTTGGCACGCTCGCTATCGCCCCACTTCAGGCTCAGCCGGCGCGAGGAGCACACCTTCACGTTCCAGGTGTCTGGCGCGCAGGCCGAGATGCTCGCCCGGATGGGGCCAAGCGGGCACCATCTGCGGCCGGACGAGGTCAGGCGCCGGGTCGCGGCCCTCGGTGAAACGGTCCAGGTGACGGGATCCTTCGCGCTGCTGACCTACCGGCCGCGCTGACCTGCCGGCCGCGCTCATCTACCGGCCGCGCGCTGGCTCTCCTGATATGCGCCGCTTCGGTACGCCGCCTTCGGCGCGGGCCGCCAGTTACCCGCCTGATTCGTACTTGAACGAGACCTGAAGCCTGATGCGGTACGTCAGCGATCCGTCCTCTTCGAGGTGGATGTCCTGCTTGACCACCTCACCGACGCGCAGATCGCGGATCGTCGCGCTCGCGGTCTTCACCGCCTCGGCGGCAGCGTTTTCCCAGGAAACGTCACTGGTACCGATGATGTCGACAACTTTGTACACGCTCATCCGCGCCCCCACAGCCTCGTCGCATGGCATTGGTCGCCCGCGATGCCTGCGGAGGTCCTACCCATAGCCCGCGAGACTATGTGGCGGGACCACCCGGTGCTGGCCTCCCGGTGGGAGGCCTCGCGCACTCCTTCTTTCGGTAGCTGTTCATGTACGAATGGTGATAGAACGAGGGGATGCGGCTCACGGCGTGCGTAACGACCCAGGGGTCGTGCACTATCGTGACCCTGGGTGGCTATATCGATCTGAGCACCGGCAAGCAGTTGCGCGACGTGCTCACCGCGGCAGCCAAGACTGCCTCGTACCTGATCGTGGACATGAGCCGGCTCGGCTTCATGGACTCAACCGGGCTGAGCGTGCTCATCGACATGTACAAGCGCCTGGAAAAGCGGGGCGGCACGCTCGCACTCGCGGCACCTCAGCCGATCGTCGCCAAGGTGCTGACGATCTCCGGCCTGGACCGGGTGCTCAATGTGCATGCGAGCGTCGCTCAGGCGGTGGCCATATCCCCCGGAGACGGCGCGCCCTCACCCTCCGCCGACAGGTAGCCACGACGGGGCCGCGCGGCCCTGGCCATCTCCTCGCGCAGCAGGCCATAAGCCGCCTGCGCGACCCGGCCGCCGACGCCGTCGAACGTCGAACACCACATCCACACCGCCGGACCCGCAGCACTACGAGGCACGCTGGCTTCATCGTCCCTGATCCTGGCGCCAGATCACGATTGCCTGCCCCGGACGCCTAGCTTGCTCACGATGATTCTCGCCATGCCACGCAGGCCGATAACCCGCCGCAGGCTCGCGGGCGTGAGGTATTCACCGACCGGCACTGCGCCCGTCATCATTCCCAGGAACCTGCTGACCTCAGCCGGCGGTGCGCTGGCCAGCGCCTTGAACAGCACGGTCGGCTCCACGCCGAGCGGGCTGAGCGAGGCAAGCTCGGTGGTGAAGTCATACATCGGCAGCGCATCGTGGTCACGCCTGCGCCCATACTCGGCGAGCGTGGTGGCGAGGGGCCGCCCGCCGTCAAGGCCCTCGATGAGCGCCGCGCTGAGCAGCTCGGCGTCGCGGAACGCATGGCCGATCCCCTGGCCTGTGATCGGATCCATGACCAGCCCCGCGTCACCGACGAGCGCCCAACCTTCGCCGTGCGGCGTCCTGAACAGGTTGGGCACGTCGGGGGTCGTACGGAACCGCTCGACCCGCCGTCCTGCGCGGATGCGCTCGCCAAGGTCGCCAGCCGCGTCCAGCGTGGCGAGCACGTTCCCTGCCACGTCTGCGCGGAAGTCGGCGAACTCGTCAACAGGCCAGGCGACATAGGTGATGACCAGCCCATCGTTGGTCGGCCACGCGCCGACAGCCCGACGGCCACGTGTGTAGACCTCGCCGCGATCGAGCGGCACGCCCTCCCAATAGGTGTACGACGCGACCGTCAGCGGCGGCTTCTCCAGATATGTGGCAGCACCCGCCGCGGCGGCGACGGCCGAGTGCTTACCGTCCGCGCCGACAATGAGCCGCGCGCGCTCGGTCACCGACTGGCCGGCCTTCTCCCTGCCGGTGATCTTGCCGTCCGCGACACCGATCTCCGTCACCTGGAAGCCCTCGCGGACCTCGGCACCCGCGGCACGCGCGGCGTCGACCAGAATCGCGTCGAGTACCTGCCGGCGCGGGCTGTAGAGCGCATCGACGCCCTCGAACTCGGGAAAGCTGCCGGACAGCACCGCGATTCCGGGGTCGAACCTGACCTTGCGCGTTGCCGGGGTACCTGACTTGATTACCTTGTCGAGCAGGCCCCAGCGGGCGAGCCTGGCGATTCCAGGTAGCTGCACCTGGTGCGTCGAGAGTGTATCGCTGGGAAAACGGGCCTGGTCCACCACGAGCACCCGCAAGCCGCCACGGGCAAGCAGCATCGCTGTCGCGGAGCCCGCCACCCTGGCGCCCACGACGATGACATCAAACATCGTTCGCCTCCTTCGGATGCAGGTCCAGCCAGTCCTCGGTGACGCAGAAGAAGCGCTCCGGCTCGTCATACATGACGGCGTGGCCGCTGTGCTCGAACACGACGACCTCCGCATCGCCGAGGCGGTGGCCGATCCGGTACGCCTGCTGCGCCGAGGAAACGCTGATGGTTGTCGTGGGCATCTGCCTGCACCTCCACCTACAGGGCGCGAGTTCGCATCTGGCGATTCGCTAGGCGACGTCCGACAATGGCGGCGTGGTGAAATCGGCCCTGGTCGGGCGCGAGATCGAGCTGGCCAGGCTGCGCGAGGCCGTCGGCGCCGCACACGCGGGGACGGGCAGCCTTGTGCTTGTGACCGGAGAGGCGGGCATCGGCAAGACCTCGCTGGTCGATGCCGCGCTGCGGGCAGATAGGGCGGTCTGGGGCACGAGCAGGGAGGGTCCAGGTGTGCCCGGCCTGTGGCCGTGGGCCGAGGTGCTCAGGGGCTGCTGCGATGCGGGGCTCCTATCAGGTGCGGGCGCTCTCGCAGCCAGCTCCCTGACCGAATCGAGCGACGACGATGCCCGCGAGCGGTTCGGTGTCTTCGATGCCATCGGTCGGGCGCTGCGGCAAGCCGCGGACGTGCAGCCGTTCGTCATCGTTCTTGACGACCTGCAGTGGGCCGACGCCGGCACGCTGCGGTTTCTGCACTTCCTCGCCGCCGACCTCTCACGGTCGCGACTGCTCATCGTCGCGATCTACCGCGATGGCGAAGCCGGGGCCGTGCTGCCAGAGGGCCTCGCATCGCGGGCACTGCCCTTGCCATTGCGCCGGCTGAGCCCTGCCGAGGTGGCCAGGCTGATCGCCTTGCTGGGCTGCGCGCCGCCGACACCGGACGAGGCAGCGGCGATCCACGACAAGACCGGGGGAAATCCGTTCTTCGTCCAGCAGGTCGCCCGCCTCGGGCCCGACGCGCCCAGCCTGCCCGCAGGCGTCCGCGACGCCGTCCGGCGGCGTGTCTCCCGGTTGGGCGACGACTGTGGGCAGTTGCTCGCGATCGCTGCGGTGGCTGGACGCCAGATGCACCTGCGCGTGCTGGCAGCTGCCGCCGACCGCCCGCTGGTTGAGGTGATCAGGGCACTTGAGGCGGCTGCTGCTGCCCACGTCATCGAGCGCGGGGATGCAGACACGCTGCTGTTCGCCCACGACCTGTTCCGCGAGGTGGTGTACGCCGACCTCGACCCGGGCGCCCGGATCGTGCTGCACGGCCGGATCGCCGCCGCGCTCGAGGCAAGCGCACCAGCTGGAATGCCCGGGCTCAGCGCTGAGCTGTGCCGTCACCACGTCGCGGCGGCGACCGGCCGGCCGCTCGAAGCTCTTCCTTACGTCCGGCGCGCGGCCGCCGACGCGGTCGCCCGGATGGCCTATGAGGAGGCCGCCGTGCACCTGACCGAGGGGGTCCGGCTCGCCGGGCTTGCCGCTGAGCCGGGACGCCAGCTTGAACTGCTGCTTGACCTCGGCGATGCTCATCGCAACTCCGGGGACCTGGGAGAGGCGCGGGCGCGCTATCTCGAAGCGGCGCACGAGGCACGCAGCCGGGGCAACGCAACGGCGCTCGCCCGGGCAGCACTCGGCATCCATCAGGTCGGTGCTGCGACGTGGTCCAGCCACGGCGAAACCATCAGCCTTCTTGAGGACACACTCGCACGGCGTGGTGAGCCTGACGACGCCACCACGGCACGGCTGCTCGCCGCGCTGGCGCGCGAGCTTTCGCACGGGCCAGGCGACCGTGCGCGAGCCGGGCCGATCAGCGACCGTGCGGTCACCCTCGCCCGGCAACTCCGCGATCCTGGCCCGTTGGCGATCTGCCTGTTCGCCCGCCACGACGCAATGTGGGCACCCGGCAGCGCGGAGCTGCGGCTCGGCGTGCTGGACGAGATGGGCAGGGCCGCCGACAGCGCACGCGATCACGCGTTGAGCCTCGAAGCGCTGTTCGGCCGTTTCGTGGCACTGCTCGAACTCGGCGACCCGGCGGCCTACACCGTCTTTCTCAGGGTGACGGAGGCCGCGCAGCGGCTCGGCCAGCCGCACTATCGCTGGATCGTGCAGTCCCGCCGTGCGGCACTTGCTCTGCTTTCCGGGCGCCTCGACGAGGCCGCGCACCTGACGGACGCCGTGGCCGCTGACGCGATGCGCCTGTGCGAGCCGGACGGTTTCAACGTCACGGGTGACCTCATGGTGCAGCTGTCCGGCATGCGCGGCGAGCTGCGCAGCGTGGCCGACGGCCTGGCCATGGCGCCAGGTGTCCCGCCATTCGTTGCGGCAACAGTGGACGCACTCACCGCGCTCGACGAGGACGACCCAGCCAGGGCCCTCGACCGGCTCTCGCCCTGGGCCGGGCGCGGGCTCGATGAAGCCCTTGGCTGGCAGGTGCTCGGCGTCGTAGCGAGCATCGCGGAGGTCGCCGCGGCTGCGAAGGACGAGGCGTTGTGCACGACCATGTACGGCCGGCTGCTCCCCTTCGCCGGTGGCGTGGTGGTGACCGGCGGTGCGGTCAACATCGCCGGGCCGGTGTCCCTGTACCTGGGGATGTGCGCGGCGGCACTTGGCCGCGACGCCGAGGCGCTCGATCATCTGGCTGAGGCGGTGAGCTGTGCCACCCGGATGAACGCACGGCCGTGGGAGGCACGTGCCCGTTACGAGATGGCGGCGGTGCTGCTGCGCCGCGGCAGCGGCGGCGACCGCGATAGTGCGGAGCGACTGGCCATGCTCGCCGGTCAGGCTGCCGCCCAGATCGGGATGCAGGCGCTTGTGCGGCGGGTTTCCCGCCTGCGGGCGCAAGCGGCAACGCCGCGGAACGTGTTCCGCCGTGACGCGGATGTGTGGACGCTGGCCTATGACGGCCGGACCGCGCGGCTCCAGGACGCCAAGGGCCTGCGGGACATCGCCCGCCTGCTCGCCAATCCGGGCAAGGACGTGGCGGCCGCGGATCTCGTCGGACCCGGGGCGAAAGCCGAGGCGGCCACGGGCGCCGATCCGGTGCTCGATGAACAGGCCCGGCGCGCGTACAAGCGGCGGCTCGACCTACTCGGCACACGGATCGCCGAGGCCGAGTCAGCCGACGACACCGGATCGGCCGAGTGTGCCCGCCGCGAGCGGCAGGAACTGCTTGACGGGCTGTCACGCGCGTATGGGCTCGGCCGGAGGCAGCGCCGGTTGGGTGCTGCCAATGAGCGGGCGCGAAAGACGGTGACGGCTCGTATCCGCGACAGCCTGACCAGGATCGACACGCGCCACCCCGTGCTCGGCAGGCACCTGCGCGAGTCCGTGGTGACAGGCACTCTGTGCTCGTACCGCCCTGTGGACGAGACCCGCTGGCACGTGTCCGGATAGCGCCGCGCGCCTGCCGGGCAGCGCACCTGCGAGCGAGCCTGGAGCGTTAGCCGGCCGAGGGGTCTGGCCGCGCGGCCGACGCTGAGCCGGCCGCGCGGCCAGGTCCGCTCAGAGCGGGCGGACCTGCTCGGCCTGCGGGCCCTTTGCGCCCTGGCCGGCGGTGAACTCGACCCGCTGGTTCTCCTGGAGGCTGCGGAAGCCCTCCACCTGAATGGCGGAGTGGTGAACGAAGACGTCGGCGGTGCCGTCGTCGGGCGCGATGAAGCCATAACCCTTGTCGGCGTTGAACCACTTCACGGTGCCCTGAGCCATGTTTACTCCTGTTGGGACCATCTTCGGGGTCCACGGGTGTGTGCCCCGGGTTGCTGCGACCGGTCGGTCCTTCGAGGCGGCTCCGGGAAACCAGGCGCCCGCTGTCAGAACTTCGCAGGCGCTGTCACACGTACACGAACTTCGACTACAACCGACACCATCTAACACCATCGCGCGCCCGCCCGTTCCAACTCCCCCCCGGGTTGGTACGCGTCTTTCTGCCGTGGCGGACGGGCATTGCGGTGCCAATGACCACACTCCGGGCGAGCTGACGGCCGCGCCAGCGGGCCTGACCGGGAGTATCACCCGCTGCGGGCGGGGCGAGGCGGCCCGGCAGTTGGTGGACTCAGACCCGGCGACAACGCACAGCAGCGGCTCAGTGATCGCGGTGGATTTCCCGTTACTACGAAAGAACCCGCGATCACTCGTCCGCGATGCTGGGCGGCCCAGGCACGTGGAACTCACCGGTGCGCAGAACATGCTGGACGAACAGCCGGGCCGGCGCGGGCAGCCGTCCCTCACGTGAGACGAGCCGCCAGTCGCGCCGCAGCGGCGTCGCGGGTGTGGGGAGTTCCACGAGCGCGCCGCGGCCGAGGTCACGCGCGACCGCGTCGCGTGAGATCAGTGTGACGCCAAGGCCGGCCGCGGCGGACTCGCAGACGGCGACGTTCGATCCGACGGTGAGCGTGCTCGGTGTCAGCTCCAGCGAATCGAGGAAGCTCTCCGTGGTCGCGCGCGTACCAGAGCCGTGTTCGCGCAGCAGCCAGGTCTGCCGCGCGAGCCAGTCCAGGACCTGCCACGCGTCCCCGGCAGCGTCATCAGGTTCACGGGGGGATCCCGGGAGGTCGACCCCGCGGGGCAACACAGCCGTAACGGCTGCCGCGGATGTGCTATCCGCCGGTGCGGAGGGATCTTGGGCCACCGGGGTCTGGGGTGCCCCCAGATCGCCCGGCGCCCCCCACGGCAACACAGCCGTAACGGCTGCCGCGGATGTGCTATCCGCCGGTGCGGAAGGATCTTGGGCCACCGGGGTTAGGGGTGCCCCCAGATCGCCCGGCGCCCCCCACGGCAACACAGCCGTAACGGCTGCCGCGGATGTGCTATCCGCCGGTGCGGAAGGATCTTGGGCCACCGGGGTTAGGGGTGCCCCCAGATCGCCCGGCGCCCCCCACGGCAACACAGCCGTAACGGCTGCCGCGGATGTGCTATCCGCCGGTGCGGAAGGATCTTGGGCCACCGGGGTCTGGGGTGCCCCCAGATCGCCCGGCGCCCCCCACGGCAACACAGCCGTAACGGCTGCCGCGGCGCACACCACGATGAGCGGGTTGGGCCGTACCGCGTGCGCGACCATGGTCGGCCGTCCCGGTCCCTGCGGAGGCCTGCCGCCCAGCACGAGGTCAACCTCGTGGTCGGCCACCAGGCTCCATACCCGCGCCCGGTTGCCCACTTCGAGCAGGAGGCCGATCCTGGGGTGGCTGCGCCTGAAGGTGGCAAGCAGCCGCGGCAGCAACTGCTCGCCCGCGGTGGTGACGGCCGCGATACGCAGCTTGCCCCCTTCCGCCTCGCCCACCGCCGCGGTATAGGCCTCGTCGAGGAGGCCGAGCACGCCCCGCACGTAACCGGTGTAGATCTCACCCGCGTCGGTGAGCCTGAGCCCGCGGCCGTCCTTGGTCACCAGCGCCAGCGCGAGGTCCTTCTGCAGCGCCGCGAGGCACGACGACACGGCCGACTGGGTGACGACGAGACGTTCGGCGGCCGCCCTGATCGACCCGGTCTCCGCCACCGCGAGGAAGGTGCGCAGCTGTGTAAGGGTCATGATCAAGCACCGTCCCTCGCCAGGCGCGGGGGGGTGACTGGGCTCACCTGAACCTGGACCTGTCCCGGGCGGCCCTGGTCATGCCATATCTCTGTCCCGCACGAGGTGGTAGAGGAGCAGCAACTGGGCCAGCCTGAGCGGCTCGCTCCGCCTGTTCTCCTCGATCATGCCGAGGCAGTCGGGCAGTGCCTGTTCGACGCCAAGGCCGTCCCAGATCGCCTTGGCGAGCACTTCGGCCTCGCCCTCTGGCGCGTACCCGTGGATATGCAGCGCGTCGGCCGGGCTCCCGTCCACGTCGCGCACGAGCTTGAGGTGGGCGACGCTGGGCGGCACCTCGGCGATCAGCTTCGCGAAGTTCGGGTGCCGGATCGTCGGGCGCAGCAGCAGGGTCACCGACAGCGGGGTGCCCGGCGGATCATGCCGCCCGTCGATCGGCGCGAAGCTCACGGCGATGTCGGCCTCGCGCCGCTGCGGGCGGATGAACACGGCCGATTCTGGCTCGCGGACCGCGAGTTCGGCGAGCACCTGCTCGCGGCGGTACCCGCGCTCCCTGACGTCGCGCCGTACCTTCCACTCCCGCCTGATGTGCTCACCGGGGTCGACGTACACGGTCACGTCGAAACACGCCCTGGACAGGCTCGTGTGCAGTGGCAGCAACCCCTCCGCGATCACGAAGTCGCGCGGCTCGACGAGCTCGGGCCGGGCGAGCAGCCCGGTGGAGTGGTCATACACCGGCTTGAGTATCGGCTCACCCATCGCGAGAAGCTGCAGATGCTGTTCCATGATCTGCATGTAGTTGCAGTCGGGATGCAGCGGCGTGAAGGGCAACCCCTTCCGCTCGCCGCGGTCGTAGCAGTGGTAGTCGTCCACGCACAAAGACGTGCTCTGCTGCGCGCCGAGCGCCTGCACAAGACCACGGGTGAGCGTCGTCTTACCTGCCGCGCTGTCACCCGCGATGGCAAGCATCGTCGGGCGGCGCCGGCCGAGGGCGCGGTGCATCCGCATCAGCTTGTCGGGCAAGGCGCTCGCCGCCTCCTCTTCACTCCACGCGCGGTCCGCCTTGGCGCTCATACACAAAGTTACTAGTCAGTCACTTCGGGCGCTTCCCCCGGTGGGGGGAGGGAACGGGGGAGCCCACGGAAGTTGCTGTCCGTACGCTGGAAGGCATGAACAGGTCACCGCCCCGGCTGCTGATTGTCGATGACCACCAGATGGTGCTCGACGGCCTGCGCGCGATGCTCGACGCCTACAGGGACAAGATAAAGATCGTGGGCGAAGCCGGTGAGCCTGACGAGGCGATCGCGCTCGTCGAAGCGGAAAAGCCCGATCTCGTGCTCCTGGACATACGGCTGCGCGGTGTCAGCGGGCTCGACCTGTGCGCGGACATCCGCCGCAGGCGGCCGGAGTGCAAGGTCGTCTTCTTGACTGTGTACGACGATGAGCAGTACCTATACCAGGCGATGCGCCTCGGCGCCTCGGGCTTCCTGCTGAAACGGGTCCGCGGCGCGGAACTTGTCGACTACCTGACCCGCATTCACCAGGGCGAGACGCTCATCGACCCCGCCCTCGCCGCCCGCGTGGCGCAATCGGCGGCACGCCTGCAAAGCGGTGAGTTCTGGCCGGGTGCGCATTTGGGCCTGACGCAGCGCGAGAGCGAGGTGCTCGCGCTGATGGTCTCCGGCCGGTCGAACCGCGCCATCGCCGCCAGGCTCACGGTGAGCGAGGAGACGGTGAAGACACACGTCCGCGGGATCTACCGCAAGCTCGATGTCACCGACCGGGCCGGTGCGGTCGCCGCGGCCCTGCGCGAAGGGATCTTCCATTGAGCCGCCTCGGCCTCGCCGACCCCGTGCGGGAGGCGCGACTGCTCGTCCGGATCATCGAGACGATCTCGGCCGGGCTTGACCTGGACGGGATTCTCCAAGGGATCGCATCGCTCGTGACCGAGACCACCGACACCGACGTGTGCTTCGTGCACCTGCTCGATGAGGATGGTCAGCGGCTCGTGCTGCGGGGCGCCACCCCGCCGTTCGACCGGCTCGCCGGGGAGGTCGAACTGAAGGTCGGCGAGGGGGTGTCTGGCTGGGTCGCGGCCCACGGCCAGCCGGCCGTCATCGTCACGGACAAGCGCGCCGACGACAGGTACAAGTACATCCCCGCGCTGCGGGGAGAAGAGTTCACGTCGATGGTCTCCGTGCCCATCCTGAGCAAGCCGCGCCACCTGGTCGGCGTGCTCAACGTGCATACGCGCAAGCGCCGCGAGTTCAACGACGCCGACGTGGAGTTGCTGCGCTCGGTGGCGGGCCTGATGGCCGGTGCTATCGAGAACGCGCGGCTGCACCGCCGGCTGGCCGAGCGTGAGGAAGCCATGGAACGGTTCGCCGAGCGGATCGTCCGTGCCCAGGAAGCCGAACGGCGGCGGCTGGCGGGCGAGATCCACGACGGCATCAGCCAGCGCGTGGTGAGCCTGTCGTTCCACCTGTCGGCCGCCGCGGACGCCGTGGCGGCGGCTCCGGACGTGGCCGCCCATGAGATCAGCGAGGCACAGTTGCTCGCCGAAGCGGCGCTCGACGAGACGCGTTTCGCTATCGCGGGGCTGCACCCGCCCGTGCTCGACGACCTCGGGCTCGCGGCGAGCCTGGAGAGCCTCGCCAGGTCTCTCCCTCACCTCGACATCGAGACCGACGTCCGGCAGTGCCACTTGCCCCCGCACGTGGAAACCGCCGTCTACCGCATCGCGCAGGAGGCCCTGCAGAACGTCGCCAAGCACGCGGACGCAACGTCCGCCCAGGTGCGCCTCATGACACGCGGCGACATAATCATCCTCGAGGTCGAAGACGACGGTAAGGGCTTCACACCGGCCGAGCTCATCGGCCGCAAGGGGCCCGGCGGCTACGGCCTGCCGGGCATGCGCGAGCGCGCCGAACTGCTCGGCGGCATGCTCGAGCTGCAAAGCAGCCCGGGACATGGCACCGTGCTGAGGCTTCGCTTCCCCGCAGCCACGGCCCGGTGAATCCGTGCTGGCCCCAGGGGACACCCTCGCGGCCACCGTCATCTTGGCGCGGGCCGCGCCGCCCGGTGACCTGTGGACACGCCGGGCAGCGGCATGAAAGTTACCCCCAGAACGTCGTTCACCCCTGGCGAACCCCTTGACAGCCTGCCAAGATCGCCAGTAGGGCAGCGCCCCCATTGGGCGGGCGGGTCTTGTAAGGGAAGCGCCACGGTGCGCGGCCGTTAAGGATAATTGGTAAGTATTTACTTGATAGAAGCTCGCATATTCTCAATAGACATCTGTCATGTCGCTGGGTCATGGTGGGGGAAGCGGCAGGAAATCCAATCAGCCGCTAGGAGGAACGATGGCGGGCGACCGCTGGAACGCAGGGGTGATCCCCTACGCCGAGATGGGCTTCTGGAAGCCTGACTACGAGCCGAAGGACACTGACGTGCTCGCCGCGTTCCGTGTGACACCGCAGCCAGGTGTTCCGCCCGAGGAAGCGGGGGCCGCGGTGGCCGGCGAGTCTTCGACCGCCACCTGGACCGTCGTATGGACCGACCGGCTCACCGCCTACGACCACTACCAGGCCAAGTGCTATCGGGTCGACCCGGTTCCCGGCCGTGAGAACGAGTACATCGCCTATGTCGCTTATGACATCGATCTCTTCGAGGAGGGATCCATCCCCAACCTGACGTCGTCGATCATCGGCAACGTGTTCGGCTTCAAGGCGCTGCGCGCGCTGCGCCTTGAGGACATGCGGATCCCTCTGCACTACGTGAAGACCTTTACCGGCCCGCCGCACGGCATCGTCATGGAGCGCGAGTACCTCGACAAGTACGGGCGCCCGCTGCTCGGCGCGACGACCAAGCCGAAGCTGGGGCTCTCTGCGCGCAACTACGGCCGGGTGGTCTACGAGGCGCTGCGCGGCGGTCTCGACTTCACCAAGGACGACGAGAACATCAACTCCCAGCCCTTCATGCGCTGGCGGGACCGATTTCTGTTCGTCATGGAGGCTGTGAACAGGGCTGCCGAGCAGACCGGCGAAATCAAGGGCCACTACCTCAACGTGACCGCCGCCACGATGGAGCAGATGTACGAGCGGGCCGAGTTCGCCAAGGAACTCGGCAGCGTCGTCGTCATGATCGACCTCACGATCGGGTACACCGCGATGCACTCGATGTCCAACTGGGCGCGGGCCAACGGGGTCCTGCTGCATCTCCACCGGGCCGGCCACTCCACCTACACCCGTCAGAAGACGCACGGCGTGAGCTTCCGCGTCATCTCCAAATGGTGCCGGCTGCTCGGCGTGGACCATGTCCACGCAGGCACCGTGGTCGGCAAGCTGGAAGGGGACCCGGGCACCACGCGTGGCTACTACGACACCTTGCGGATGTCGCACGTGCCCGCCAACCCGGCCCACGGGATTTTCTTCGATCAGGACTGGGGATCCATGCCCGGGGTCATGCCGGTGGCGTCCGGCGGGATCCACGCCTGGCCAGATGCACCAGCTTCTGCACTACCTGGGCGAGGACGTGGTGCTGCAGTTCGGCGGTGGCACCATCGGCCACCCGATGGGCGTCTCGGCAGGTGCCACGGCGAACCGGGTCGCCGTCGAGGCGATGATCAAGGCACGCAACGAGGGGCGGGACTATCTCAGCGAGGGCGAGGAGATCCTGCGCGACGCCGCGAAGCACTGCAAGCCACTCGAGGCGGCGCTCGACGTCTGGCGGGACGTCGCGTTCAACTACGAATCGACGGACACTCCCGACGTGCTGGCCACGCCGACCAGCTAGCTCATACCTGTCAGCTGGCACCGCCGCCAAGATACGAGGAACCCGTCATGCGAATCACCCAAGGCACGTTTTCCAACCTGCCCGATCTCACCGACGACGAGATTGCCGCCCAGATCCAGTACGCCATCAGCCAGGGCTGGTCTATCGCGGTCGAGTTCACCGACGACCCGCACCCACGTAACAACCTGTGGGAGATGTGGGGGCTGCCCATGTTCGACATCGCCGACGCCGCGGCCGGGCTGCATGAGGTCAGGGCCTGCAGGGGCGCGTACCCAGAACACTACGTTCGGGTGTCGGCGTACGACGCGACCTACGGGAGGCAGACCACCGCGCTGAGTTTCATCGTGCAGCGGCCACCGCAGGAGCCCGGGTTCCGGCTCGACCGCCAGGAGGCCGCCGACCGCCGCATGAGATACACACTGCACCCCTACGTGGCTGACCGGCCGCACGGGGAGCGTTACGGGCGGCACGGGAATGACCCGGCCAGCTGAACCTGGCGGACCGGCGGAGCACGACGGACCAGCCGCGCCACGCGGCTTCGCCATGCCGGCACCAGGCAGCACCACGGACGCGCAGGTCAATCACGAACCGCAACAGGCGCAAGACGCCCGCGGCGAGTCCGATCCTGCGGCGGAACTGCTTCCTGATGACGCGCTGATCGAGATCGGGGAGGAGCAGCGGCAGCTCGCCATTTCCGAGGTGCTTGCCAGGCTGGACCACGAGCTTGTCGGCCTCGTCCCGGTCAAGACACGGGTACGCGAGATCGCCGCGCTCCTCCTGGTCGACAGGCTGCGCAAACGCTACGGCCTCAGCTCATCGCGCCCGACCCTGCACATGTGCTTCACCGGGAGCCCGGGAACGGGCAAGACGACGGTCGCGATGCGCATGGCCGAACTGCTCAAGGGGCTCGGTTACCTGCGCAGGGGGCATCTGGTCAGCGTGACCCGTGACGACCTGGTCGGCGAGTACGTGGGGCATACGGCTCCGAAGACGAAAGGCGTCCTCAAGCGGGCGATGGGTGGCGTACTGCTCATCGACGAGGCCTACTACCTGTACCGGGCGGAGAACGAGCGTGACTACGGCCAGGAAGCCATCGAGATCCTGCTGCAAGTGATGGAGGCACAGCGCGACGACCTGGTCGTCATCCTCGCTGGTTACCGCGACCGGATGGACGCGTTCTTCCGCTCGAATCCCGGCATGGCCTCGCGCATCGCCCACCACATCGATTTTCCCGACTTCAGTGCCGACGAGCTCATGCAGATCGCCGAGCTCATGGTGGAGCAGGAGCGCTACCGGCTGTCCCCGGAGGCACACCAAGCGTTCAGCGAATACATCGAGCTGCGGATGCGCCAGCCGCGGTTCGCGAACGCACGCAGCGTCCGCAACGCCATCGACCGGATCCGGCTGCGGCAGGCCAATCGCCTGGTGTCGTCGGGTGCCACGGTCGGCAAGGACGACCTGATCCGCCTCGAGGCCGACGACATCAGGCGCAGCCGTGTCTTCACGCAAGGCCTGGGCCGGGACCAGTGACCGCCGCACCGTGACCAGCCGGTTCGCCGTGGACGCGATCGGTACGGCTGCCGGGCGCCCGGCGTCCTAGAACCGGCCGCCCTCGATGCGCCGGCTGCGCTGAGTCTGGCCGGGCTCGCCGTAGGGGTAGTCAGGGGTGGGCGGCTCGCTGGCCTGATCGAGCAGCCGCATCTCCTCCGCGCTCAGCCGTACATCGGCGGCCGCCATGTTCTCCTCGAGCTGCCGCAGGGTCCGTGCACCCAAGATCACGGCCGTGATCGCGGGGCGGCCGAGCAACCAGGCCACCGCGACCTGCGACATGCTCACGCCCCGCCCGTCCGCGACCTTGCGCACCGCGTCGAGCACCTGCCACGTTTGCTCGAGGTGACCGCGCTGGTTCCAGATCTTCATACCGAGATCGGCGTTCTCCGCGACCCGGGTGCCGCCCGCGGGCGGCCGGTCACGCTCATACTTGCCGGTCAGCCAGCCGCTGGCCAGGGGCGACCAGGCCAGGAGCCCGAGGCCTGCTGACTGGCAGGCGGGGACGATCTCCCATTCGATGGCGCGTGCGAGCAGGTTGTACTGCGGCTGCACCGTCACGGGGCAGGCGAGGTCGTGCGCGTCCGCCACGTCGATCGTCTTCTGCAACTGCCAGCCGGTGAAGTTCGAAAGACCGACGTAGAGAATCTTCCCCGCGCGCACCGCGTCGTCGAGAAAATGCAGGGTCTCCGCGATGGGTGTCAGGGGATCCCACGCGTGCAACTGGTAGAGATCGATCGTGTCCACGTTCAGCCGCCGCAGCGACGCGTCGAGCGCCAAGGCCAGGTGGCGGCGGGACAGCCCGTGCCCATTCGGCGTCTCGTCGGTGGGAAAGCGGCCCTTGGTCGCGAGCACAACCGTTTCCCGCGCGCCGGGCGTGCTGGCCAGCCAGCGGCCAATGATCTCCTCCGACCGGGTGTCGCCATACACGTCGGCCGTATCCACCAGCGTGCCGCCCGCCTCGACGAAGCGGTCAAGCTGGGCCTGCGAGTCCGCCTCGCTTGTCTCGTTGCCGAAAGTCAGGGTCCCGAGCGCGAGTACCGACACGGCGCATCCGCTGCCACCGAGCAGGCGATATTCCATGGGTTCTCCCTCCGGCCTGGCCTGACGTGTTCTCGCCTGCCACCTTAGATGCCGCACCGCCCAGGCGCCGGTCCGGGCACCGGCCCAGGCGGCCGGGCCCAGGCGGCCGGGCCCAGGCGGCCGGGCCCAGGCGGCCGGGCCCAGGCGGCCGGGCCCAGGCGGCCGGCGAGGGGGCCGGGCCCAGGCACCCGGGCTCAGGGGGCCGGCGAGGGGGCCGGGCCCAGGCACCCGGGCTCAGGCCCGGACCACTGTCACCAGATCATGATCAATGGCCCGGAGGGCGCTGTATCCCACGGCTGTCAATTTGTACCATCGCCTTTGACCCCACGGCTGCTTTCATGATCGCGGTAACTTTTCCGCACATATCGCCGAGAAGTTACCGCGATCATGAAGCCCGGCGTTGCCTGGGCCGCGGCCATGGCCCGGATCATGATCCATGGCCCGTTGGGCACCGGATCCGTCGCCCTGCGGGCCATCGTGAGTCTCTCGGCGGCCTGGCGGCAGCACCACATCGATTCGCGGCCGGGCACCGTGCCCTGGCAACCCCAGCGGTGGCCCGTTGCTGGGGCTATCACACCGGCAATGGGCCATTGCTGGGGTAGGGGCATCGCGATGGCCATCGCGCCAAGAGGGGCAGAGGATCTTGAGCAGGCTCTCGATGGTGCCTGTTGACAGTCGTGTTAGCTGGCGGCCTTCGGGCCATCGTAGGCCGTCATGGGCGGGACCGCGTCGGGGCTCGTGGCTGACTGCGTGGCGGATCCGCCGGATAATTGCGTGGCGGATCCGCCGGATATCGGTCGCGGGCTCAGCGGTTCGCGGCGCGCGCCATCGTGGCCAGCGCCTCACGCGCTGTGTACTTCGGCACCCAGCCAAGGTCACGGCGGGCCCGGGTCGTGTCCATCAGCATCGGGCACCGTGCGGCGTGGACCCACTCCGCTTCAGGCGGTGTCCATGGGAGCGCGGCGACCAGCCGGCTCGCGATGCCAACGAGCTCGTGTGGGACAGGCACGGAGTAGGCGCCGACCGCGGTTGCCAGGTCCGCGATGGTGATCTCCCCCTCCCCCGCGAGGTTGTAGGCGCCGGGTGGCCCGGCACCGAGGGTGGCGGCGAGCACGGCAGTTGCGACATCCTCCTCGTGCACGAGCTGGATGGGCACGCCGGGGTTCGGCAGGACGGGCCGCAGGCCCGGCAGCCGCCCGAGCAGGCCGCGGATAGGCGCCGGCAGCCACGCCACCTCGGGCTCGAGCCGCAGTTCGCTGATCAGCAGCGCCGAATCGGGCCCGACCACGACGCAAGGCCGCAACACGTACACCTGCATGCCCCGGCCGGCCGTCACCTCAGCCAGCGCCGCCTCGCACTCCGCCTTATGCGCGGAGTAGTAGTGCTCAGGCGATCCACGGGGCGGGACGTCCTCGGTCAGCGGCGCCGGATTTGCGGAATGGTAGCCGTATGCCGCGAGTGAGGACGTGTAGACAAGGCGGTATGGGCGGTCCGCGGCGACGGTCGCCTCGAAGACATTGCGGCTGCCGCCCACGTTGATCTTGCGGCTCTGGTCGCGCGCGCCGACGATGGCGAACGCGAGGTGGACGACTACGTCGGCGTCGGCGACGAACTTGTCAACCGCTGCGCGGTCGACAACGTCGCCTTGACAGTATTCGGTCTTGTGCCAGCCGAGGGCGGCAGGATCCAGCGGCCTGCGAGCCATGCCGAGGATGCGATCAACCCGGTCATCGCATTCAAGCGCGCGGATCACCGATCTGCCGATAGCGCCAGTAGGCCCCGTCACCGCGACCGTGAGACCGGTCGCGGGACGTCGCCGCGGCCGGCGCGCCTTCGCCGCTTTGTGCTCACCTGGACCATCCGGTGCCGGTTCAGCCGGTTGAGAGCTCATGGATGCCTACCTCCCGATTGCCACATATCGTGCGCGGCGAAGCCCTCCGGCGGCAGGGCCGTTGGTCACCAGGGAAGTACCTATTGCGGAGCCGCTGTCGCGCTGCGCCGTGGCCTGCGCGCCGCCGCTCAAATGCCGTACCCGGGCGCTGTTACCGAGCGCGGTTTACCTGGTGCTGTTACGTCGGCGCTGTTGTCTCAGCGCCGGACCTGGCCGCTGTGCCGCGGCCAGCGTGGCATGGCCGCACAGGTTCACTCTCATCTGGGCGCTGCGGGTTGTCTCGGCGCTCTCATCTCGGTGCCGGTACCTCGGCGCCGAGAACTTGGTGCCGAGAACTTGGTGCCGGAACCTGGCCCTGTTACCTGGACGCCGCCACCAGCGCGCTGTCACCGGGCGCGCCGGTGGCTTGCCTGCCTGAATGCCAGCCTCCGAGCATGATCACAGGGCGCATCACCCGGCTTGGGTGGTGCCGTCGCCGCCTTGTGACGACACCCTGGGATGTAGACGGCCGGGTTCGGGCCCATGTCCACCATCTGTCACGTGGTCCATGGGAGCCGACCAGCTAGCAAAGAAAAAGAAAGAGGCGAGACATGGCGATCGGACCGGTGCAGCTTCTGGTGCTGGGGTTCAATCATCCCAATTTCCACGGTGAGATCATCGCGGAACTGGAGCGGCTGCGCGAGAGCGACACGGTGCGCGTGATCGACTCGCTGGCCGTCTACAAGGACGCGGACGGCGAAATTGAGGTCGAGCACCTCAGCAACCTTTCCGAGCAGGAGGCGATCGAGCTCGGCACCAAGATCGGCGCGCTCATCGGCCTGGGTATCGAGGGCGAGGAGGGCATGGAGGCCGGCGCGGCCATAGGCGCGGAGGAGGCTGCAGAAGAGGGCATCGACATACTCGGCGGGGCTGAGGAGTGGGATGTGCTCGAAGACATCCCGAACGACTCCGCCGCGGCGCTCATCCTGCTCGAGCACCACTGGGCGGTGCCGCTGCGGGATGCGATCGCCCGGGCGGGCGGCTTCCGCCTGGGCGACGGATTCATCAGCCCGCTCGATCTCGTCGAGATCGGGCTAATGTCGGCCGAGGACGCCAAGGAGCTTCACGCCATGGAGACCTCAGCCGCCGCCAAATCATGACCGCGCACCATCGCAGCACACTGGAGGCATGAGATGATCGGATGTCGCAGGGTCGCACGACGCACTGGGCGGCGCACCGCACGGCGCGTATCTCGCAGGTAACGGTTCGCAGGCCGGGTGAATCTCACCCGGTGGGCTTCCCGTCGCCAGGATTCTGGCAGGCGCGGGGTTGCCTCGCATCACTCCGCGCCTATCCGCCGCCGTATGTGACGGATTCCGCGAGCCGACCGGGCCCCCATCTGCCGGTGGGACGGCGTGCGCGGCCGGTGGGACGGAGCGTTCACCCGCCGCTGCCAGGCTCCTCGCCCGCCGGGAGAAGGCCCCCATACGCCTGGACGGCGCGCCAGGTGGCAGCCGTCAGGGCCCTATCAGCCCGGGGACGACCCCCCGAACCCTCGCTGCGCCCGAAAGGGCGCGGCACGCGGCAGCCGTCTGGGCCCTGCCAGCCCGGGGACGACCCCGCAACACCCGCATGCGCCTACAGCACGCCACGCGGCAGCCGTTGGCCTCGATCCCGTGCGGTAACCCAGTTGAGGTTGGGCCCGCTCGCCGGGAATCGAGGTCAGGGATTTTGGCGTTTGTCGGGTTCGCAAGGTGAGCCACCCGCGGTCACCGGGCGAGCGCGCGTTCCTCGCCGAGTTCGTCCGGCGCCAGGTCAGGCCTGCGTGCGAGCTTGCTCGGCCACCACATCCACCCGCCGACGTCCAGATTGAGCGCGGTGACAAGCACGGACCGCACGACAATGGTGTCGAGCAGCACGCCAAACGCGACTGTGAAGCCCAGCTCGGCCAGGAAGGTCACCGGAAGCGTGCCCAGGACAGCGAAGGTGCCCGCGAGCACGAAGCCGGCCGAGGTGATCACCCCGCCGGTCGCGGCCAGCCCGACGAGCGCGCCGCGCTTGGCGCCGCGGCGGTTCGCTTCCTCTCGCACCCGGGTCATCAGGAAGATGTTGTAGTCGATGCCGAGTGCGACGAGGAACACGAACACGAACAGCGGGAACGCGGTATCCGCGCCGCCGAATCTGAAGACGTGGTTGAAGACGACCGCGCTCACGCCAAGCGCGGCGGCGAACGAAAGCACCACCGTGGCGGTCAGGATCAAAGGCGCCACGAGCGCCCGCAGCAGCAACCCGAGAATGACGAACACCACGACCAGGATGAGCGGGATGATGACGGTACGGTCGTGCGCAGCCGCACGTTCCACGTCCAAGTTGATCGCTGTGTTGCCACCGACAATGGCGTCAGCGCCCGTAACCGCGTGGACCGCGGTCCGGACGCGGCCGATGGTGTCATACGCGGCCTGGCTGTCCGGTGCCGAGGCCAGCGTTCCCTCGAGGTAGGCGTGTCCCGCGCGGACCGCCGGCCGGGTCACGCTGTCGATCCCCTTGGTGGCGCTGAATGCGGACCGCAGCGGCGTGATCGCACTGGCATTGCCGATCACGACGACGGGCTGGCCTGCACCGGCCGGGAAATGGCGGGCGAGCACGGTTGCGCCGACAACGGAGTCGGGGTGGCCGCGGAAAGACTGCTCGTTGGTCAGGCCGCTCGCCTTCAGGCCGGTCAGCCCGAGCGCCATCACGCCGAGCACCAGGGCGGTCGTGATCCACACGAGCCGTGGCCGCGGAGCGATGCTCCGGCCGACGCGGGCCCACAGCCCACGGCTTGTCGGCTCCTCAGAACCGTAGGCCGGCCGAACCGGCCAGAAAACCCACCGGCCGAATATCACCAGCAGCGCTGGCAGCAGGGTGATCATGGCCAGCAGGCCGACGCCGACACCAATCGCGAGCACGGGTCCCAGGCCCTTGGTGGAGTTCAGTTCCGCGGCGAGCAGTGTCAGGAGCGCGAGGATGACGGTGCACGCGCTCGCGATAATCGCCGGGCCCGCCCTGCGCAGCGCTACGGCCATGGCCCGATGCCGGCTCTCGTGACGGCGCAGTTCCTCCCGATATCGCGCGACAAGCAACAGCGCGTAGTCGGTGCCCGCACCGAAGACAAGCACGTACAAAATGCCAGCGCTCTGCGCGTTGACGGTCAGGCCCGCGTGCGCGGCGAGCAGGTAGATGACCGCCTGGGCTGTTGTCAGTGCCACACCCGCTGAGATCACCGGCAGCAGCCAAAGCACCGGGCTTCTGTAGGTGATCAGCAAGATCACGATGACGACGGTCAACGTCGCGTACAGCAGCGTACTGTCGATGCCCTTGAACGCCTTCGCCGAGTCGGCGGCAGACCCGAGCGGACCGGTGATGTGCGAGGTCAAGCCGTTCGCGTTCGCCTGGGCGATCGTGCGAAGGGAATCAGCCGCCTTGCCCGCGCCGTTCCAGCCCTTCTGGCCCAGGTTGACGGCCACGATGGCCTCGAACGCCTTGCCGTCGCTTGCCGGGAACGGGCCTGCCACGCCGCTGGCGCCGACGCCTTGGACCCCGGCGAAGCTCTTGGCATCCGCGACTGCCTTCGTCCTGTCCGCGGCGGTGAGACCGGTGCCGCGCTCGTAGACCACGACGGCGGGGAACACGTTGGGCGACTCGAAGCGTGCCTGCAGGTCAAGGACCTTGGTCGAATCAGCGTTCGCCGGCAGCCAGGACTTCGCGTCGTTCTTCTCCGCGCCGGTGAGCTTCCCCGCCAGTGGCCCGGCCACAACGACCACGACCACCCAGAAGCCCACGACCAGCCACTTGGTCCAGCGCCCACCCGGAATGCCGGCCATTCTGTTTCCTGCACTCATCTGGTTCCCCCGGCGTCGCAACTGCCTGGCGATTCATGTCATCGCACCTAATCCCGCACGGTAGCGGGCGGGTACGACAAGTTGATTTAACGGGGGCGGCAGGCCCGACGTGACACACCAGCGCATCCGCGTGGTGTCGTCACGTCAGCTTGCTTGCCAGGTCGTTGGCACGAAACCTGAGTGCCTCCGCCTTCGGCCCGGGCGCGGCCTCGGCCACAGGCGCGGCGAGTTCCGACACGAGAGCGGCGAGCGCGGCGATGTCGTGGCTGGGCTCTTGGATCTTGATCTGCGCGAAGGGGAACGCCACGTTCACCTTCGTCGTCGGCACGACCTTGCCGGTGCCTTCCCGGCCGCCGAGCCGTCGAGCTCTCCCGCGTCACTCTCGCCCATGTTCCGTCCTCCTGACCGCTCCAGTTTCCTGGCTACCGGCCGCTGCGGGCGGAGTCCTTGGTCCCGGAGCGGACGCACATCATGAGGCGGCGGCAGGCTTTGCAGCCGGCCGAGCGCTCCCTGAGCTCGGCCACGCCGCGGGCGATCCCCTCGGTGAACACATCGAGGTCGGGCGCGGCATCGAATTCGGCGGTGACGCCGAAAGAGAAGAGGTCCAGGTAGGAAAAGATCGCGATCGAGATCCGCACGTTGTCGCCGATAGGCACATAGGGGTACACCGCCACCATCTGGCGGCCGAGGATGAACAGCGGGAACCGTGGTCCAGGCACGTTCGTGGTCACCGTCTGGACCAGGGGCTGAGGTAGCCGGAATCCAGCCCGGGTACCCAGCGCGAGCAGCGTGGGAGCGGCGAAGCCGAGCATTTCGGTGAGAAGCTCGGCACCAACCGCCTGATGCGTCCGCTTGAGGTCGTCCATCTGCTCGCGCAGCAGCGCCAGCCGCCTGACCGGGTCGGGCTCACCGACCGGCAGGTTGGCGAGGACCGCTGATACGCGGTTGGTGGTCATGCCGTGCTCGGTGTCCGCTCGCACCGATACCGGTACCAAAGAACGCACGACCAGGCCTTCCTCCAGTTCGCCACGAGCTTCGAGTAGATCGCGGAACCCGCGCGTGATCGCGGCGAGCACCACGTCGTTGACCGTGCCACCCATCGCGCGGCGGATCTCCTTGACCTCGCTCAGGCTCGCCGTACTCCAGGCCCATCGCCGATGTGGGCCGATCGGGCCGTTCAGCGAGCTCACCGCGCGGGTGGTGAGCCGTCGCACGCTTGAGGTCAGCCCGAGACCGAACCCAAGCAACTGCCATGGCGTGCGCAGCCGCTGAAGAAGAACGGCGGGCACGCTCGCCAGTTCACTGAGCGGGTGGGTAATACTGTCGCGGAGCCCACCTGCCATCAGGGAAACGGTGGACGGCCCGGGCTCGGGTTTCCAGGGCACCGGGTTGGCCGGCTTCGCATCGGGTCCGAGATCGAACACGACCGTCATCAGATCCGTGCCTCCGATGCCGTCCACCATGCAGTGGTGCACCTTCGAGATCAGAGCCCAGCGGCCACCCTCCAGGCCCTCGAGGAGCCACGCCTCCCACAGCGGCCTGGCGCGGTCAAGACGCCGTGCGAAGATCTTGGCGGCCAGCGTGCGCAACTGCTCCTGCCCACCCGGCACGGGTACAGCGGCGTGCCGCACGTGATAGGTGATCTCGAAGTGCTCGTCGTCCACCCACACCGGGCGGAAGATCTGGAGTGGCATCGTCCGCACAAGCTGGCGATAGCGGGGCACCAGGTGAAGTTTCGCGGAGAGCAGCCGCACGAGGTCGTTGTAGGCGGGCGCGGGACCCTCGAACACGGCAAGAGAGCCCAGATGCATGGGGACGTTCTGATGCTCGACGAAGAAGAACCCGGCGTCCAGCGTGCTCATCCGCTCCATGGCCAGCCCTTCCCGTATCGCACCGCTGCGTGCCACGACGTTCCCGTATCGTGGCGTTCCCGGGCCGGGGCGATTCATGCCGTGGTTTTCCCGGTGCCGTGACGTTTTCATGCCGCGGCGTTTTCATATCGCAGTGTTTCATGTCGCAGCGTCCCCGCGTGACATCGGTGCGTGAGAGCGCTGCGCGTCCGTCACCCGTTCCGAGCCGCCGAGGTACCCCCGCCGATCACGCTATGTGCAGGCACGATTGCGGGTTACCAGGCAAAAGAGTCCTTCTCGAGCTGCTTTTTACATACTTTTAACGGGTATGCCTTAATAGGATGCCGCCCGAACCTGGTATCGGGCCAGTCGCCAGGCGTACGGTATCGGCCACTTGGTGCGACCGGGGGGGATCGGCGGAGATGGTTATGACTGCTGATGAGGTGCCTGGAAATCCAGGCGGTCCGCGGGTCGGTGTGGTGCTGGGGGCCGGCGGTGTGCTGGGTGCCGCGTGGATGGTCGGTGCGCTGGTCGCGGTGCAGGAGCGACTGGGGTTTGCGGTAGGCGAGGCCGAGCGGCTGGTGGGGACCAGCGCGGGCAGTGTGGTTGCGGCGGCTTTGCGGTGCGGAGTGAGCGTTGAGGAGATGTTGGCGCATCAGCGTGGCGCGCTGGTGGGGGGTGTGATCGATCTGGGGCCGCCTGATCTGGGGGGTCGTCCGCTGCCGCCGCCGCCCATGCTGCGGGTGGGTTCGCCGCGACTGATGCTGGCGGCGCTGCGGGCGCCGCATCGGATGCACCCGTGGGTGGCGGCAAGCGCGCTGTTGCCGCAGGGACGGGCCAGGCATGTCGCGCTGCATGCGATGGTGCACGCGATGGTGTCGCACGCGTGGCCGCATCTGCCCTCGCACGGCGGCCTGCACGGGGCACCGCACGGCGGCCAGTTCGGTGGGATCCGGTCAGGGCCATTGAGAGACCCGGATGGGCTGGGACCTGTGGACGGCATGGCACCGGAGGATGCCATGGGACCGGTGGATGCCCTGGGTGCCGCGGCCGGCTGGGCAGGCGTGACCGCGGCCGCCGCGGGCACTCCCGCAACCGTGGCCGGCCCGGGCGCCGTACCAGCGCCGAGCGCACCAGCCTCCCTGGGCATGGGTGCTGTGGCCGCTGCCAGTGCCGAGATGGTGCGGACGGAATGGGCACGAGACGGGCGGACCTGGATCGTCGCTGTGGACTACGACTCGGGGCAACGGGTGGTGTTCGGACGGCCGGGGGCGCCACTGGCCGCCCTGCCTGATGCGGTGGTGGCGTCGTGTTCGATCCC
Source organism: uncultured Actinomycetota bacterium (assembly GCA_963851085.1). GTDB lineage: Bacteria > Actinomycetota > Actinomycetes > Streptosporangiales > Streptosporangiaceae > DATFVJ01. The sequence goes on from CAWKNX010000004.1 coordinate 152,793, forward strand.
TGGCTGGTACCGGCCGACGGTGATCGATGGACGGCGTTATGTGGATGGAGGCCTGCGCTCGGCGACCTCTGCAGGGCTGCTTGCGGAGGCAGAGCTTGACGAGGTCTATGTGCTTGCGCCGATGGCGAGCCTGGAGTTTGACCGGCCGCGAATGCCGCACGAACGGCTGGAGCGGCGGCTGCGGCGGCTGATGACGCTTGGGCTGCGCCGTGAGGTAGAGCGCTTGCGGTCGGCGGGGACCAGGGTCATGGTGCTGACTCCAGGGCCGGAGGACCTGGCCGCGATCGGGGCCAACATGATGGATCCGAAGCGCCGCCTCGGCGTACTCGAAACCTCGCTGCGAACCTCCGCGATTGCTCTGGCCGCGCCCGCTGGCTCCACCCCGCCAGCCGGCCACACTCACGCGGCCTAGTACAGGAAGATCATTATCAGGATTCGTCGTATCCCCCCGTGCGCCGCCAGCGGCGAAAGTCCCGCTCCTTGCAACGATGTGACCTACCTGCAGCCCGGTTCAGCCTGAGCGGGAACGGCAGAAGTCACCGGAGATATACGGTGGCAAGAACAGACCCACCGGCAACAAGGGGGCGCTGTCGGTTGAGCCGGTTCCACCAGCTGAGGTGCGTGCTGCCGGACGGGTTGCGGTGACTGGGCCCCCCGACGAGGTCGGCGTGCCCGCACCGCCACCTGACCCCCCACCGTCTGCCAAAACGCGGTCAGGCGCACCCCAGTCAGGCATACCAGGGTCGGCCGCACCGGCCGCCGCGACACCCCCAGCCACCGTGCCGCTTGCGGCCGCAGTCGCGCCGCGAGGGGCCGGGCCGGGAGCGCAAGGACCCGGGCCGGAGGAGCCAGGAGCCGGGCCGGGAGCGCAAGGACCCGGGCCGGAGGAGCCAGGAGCCGGGCCGGGAGCGCAAGGACCCTCGCAGCGTCTGAGTGAGACCCGGTGGTTGCAGTCGGGCTTCGAGTGGGGTCTTGTGCTGTCCCGCGGGCTCGTGCTCATTCCCGTGGTGATTCTCGTCATCGCTGCGGCCGGTTCCTTCGTCTACGGCGCCGCGCTGTTCATCTGGTCGGTCATCCATACGCTCCCGCAGCCGTTCCCAGTCGGAAACCGGATCGGGGTCTTCCTGCTCGTCGTCGACCTGTTCCTCGTCGGCGCCACGCTCCTCATCGCCGCGATCGGGCTCTACGAGCTGTTCGTCAGCCGCGTCGACCTGGGCGGTGAACGTTCCCATCTGCCCGGCTGGCTGGTGATGAATGACCTGAACGACCTGAAGGCCCGCGTCGTCTCGATGCTCGTCCTGGTCACGGCGGTGAGCTTCGTCGATGTCGTCGTTGACTTTCACGGCGGCCGCGACATCCTTTACCTGGGCATCGCTGTCGCTCTGGTCATCGCCGCGCTCACCGCCTTCCTGCGCTACGGCACCGGCGGACGCGAAGGCTCATGATCCCCGTTCAGGCAGCGCGACCGGCCCGGACGCAATGGGATCCACCGCGATCATGGGAGACGTGCCTGGAATTGGTTCACGGCGAGGGGGAAGAGGCCGCCGGAGCATAGGTGTGGGGCACAGGGCGCATGACCGCGTGGCCGCGCGCTGCCGGAGGTCGGAGAACACGATGGATTTCGACACGATCAACGCTGCCGCGGTCCGTTCAGCTGGCACTCAACGGCCTGGCCAATATCGGCGTCATCCATCTGACACGGCACTGAACCGCGGCACAGCCGACGTGGCGCTGGCCTCTGCTCGCGTTGGATGAGTTCAGCGCGGGGGCGGGCCGGGTGCCGGTGCATGAGCGACCGAACGTCAGCGCTGGTCCCGCCGGCGGGACCAGCCGGGCCAGGGCCGGATGAGGCGACGCCCGGTGCCTGCCAGGCGGGGACCTGGGCCGACCGGGGTGGTTAAGGCTGCGCCTGCCTGGGGGGCCGACCCCCGGAACCCCGCAGCGCCGCGAGCGGCGCGCCAGGCGGCAGCCGTAGACTGTATTGCCCCGGGGGCTCCACCCCACGGGATCCCCCCGCCTGTGGTAGTGGCCGCTCGCTGCTGGATGTGAATCGGCCGATTCACGTATCAGTCCTGGTGACGCGGGGCGCACGGCCGGGCTGAGCAGGGCGATCACGGGCGCCTGTACGACTCGGCTTAGCTGGTGAAACGATCGGCAGGTGACGCCGCATCCACGAGTCCCGCCACCGGAGGGCGGAGCCAGCCCGGCGTCACCCGGTGGCGGGGCCGCCGCAGGTGACGGCGCATCGCCTGGTCCCGCGTGGTCCGAATCGGCGCGCGGCGCCACACCGGACAGCGCCACACCGGACAGCGCCACACCGGACAGCGCCACACCGGACAGCGCCATACCGGACAGCGAGCGGCACGGCGGCGGGGCCGAGCCGACGGTAATTACCGAGGATCAGCTCGAACGCAGGATCAGGCGGCCCATTGACCTGCTACGCCTGGTCTTCGGCTGCATTGCGATCGCGCTGCTGGCCGGCGCGGGACTCGTGGCGCACGCTACCGCGACGGGCGCCGAAACAGACATCGCGGCCGCCGGGCACCGGCTGCCAGATCCCCTGCTCACCCTGCTCGGCCTCACCGCGGCCCTGGCCCTGCTCGTGCTGCCCGTGGCCCTGGCCGTCCGCCAGATTGCCCGGCGCGAGCCGCGCCGGCTCGCCGAAGCGGTGTTCACCAGTGCCATCGCGCTGGCCGTCATCGTGGCCGCCAACACGGCCCTGCGGCTGCCCGCCGCATCCCACCTCTACAACGCCCTCACCGTGACGCGCCGCGGGCTCGCCGTGACCGTCCCGCTGGACGGTTACCTGGCGGCGCTCGCCGCGTACGTCACGGTCATCGGGCTGACCGGCCGGCCACGCTGGCGCGGCGCCGTACTTGTCTCGCTCCTGGTGTACTGCATCGCGAACCTGGTCGCGGGAAATACGACCGTCCTCTCACTGCTCATCACGCTCGCCGCTGGCCGCACGATCGGTATCGCAGTGCGGTACGCGGCAGGGCTGCCATCGACGCGGCCGTCCGCCGCTGAGATCGCCGCGGCACTCGGCTCGGTCGGCGTCCTCGTGGCCGAGCTGCGGCGCATACCGGAGACGCATCCCGTGACTCGCCTGTACGCGGCGACGACGCGGGACGGCAGCCGCCTCGACGTCGCCGTCTTCGACCGTGACCAGGAGGCCGCGGACGCGCTGTACCGGTTCTACCGCGGGCTTCGGTTGCGGCGGCAGATCTCCCGCGGCGTACCCCTGTCGTTCGAGCGGGCGCTCGAACGCCGGGCGTTGCTCTCCTACGTCGCGGCCGACGCCGGCGTGCGGACGCCACGGGTGCACGCACCCGTGCGGGTCGGCCCTGACACGGTCGTGCTCGCCTACACCCACGAGGATGGGGTGACGCTGGCGGAGGAGCGCGCCGCTCCTACCGACGCGCAACTGCGCCAGGTCTGGGCGACGGTGCTGCGGCTGCATGGTCACCGCGTCACGCACCGCGCGCTCACTGCCGACCGGATCCTGATCACTGGCGCTGGCGACGTGGTGCTGCTCGATCCCGGCAACGGTGATGTGGCAGCGAGCGACCTGCAGATGCGACTGGATCTGGCACAACTGCTCGCCGAACTCGCGCTGCTGGTCGGGCCCGACCGGTCGGCGGATGTGGCGCTCGACGAGGTGGGCGCGGCGAGGCTCGCCGGCACGGTGCCGCTGCTGCAGCCCCTCGCCCTGTACCGCTCTACCAGAGCCTCGCTGCGGCACCGCGCTGACGTGCTTCCGGCCCTGCGTGAGCGGCTGCTCACCGAGCTTCCAGACGGTGGCCAGGTCGCCCGCGTGAGGCTTGAGCGGGTGCGCCTGCGCACGCTCGTCAGCCTTGTCGGGGGCGTCGTCGCCGCGTACGTGCTCGCAGGCCAGCTCGCGAGGGTCAACCTGATCCGGGTCGTACGGCACGCGGATTGGCGCTGGACCCTCGTCGCGCTCGTCCTTTCCGCGCTCACGTACGCCGCCGCCGCGATTTCGCTTTCCGGGTTCGTCCTCGAGCGGCTGAGGTTCTTGCGCACGATCCTCGCGCAGGTGGCCGCGTCCTTCGTCACGCTTGTCACGCCCACCGCGGTTGGTGGCGCCGCACTCAACATCCGCTATCTGCAGCGCAGCGGGGTTTCTCCCGCGCGGGCAACGGCGAGCGTCGGCGCGGCGCAGGTCGTCGCGTTCCTGATGCACATGCTGCTGCTCGTGGTCTTCGCCGCGCTCACCGGCGCCGTGCATATCCATTCGCTCCAGCCGCCAACGTGGGCCTACGTCGCGCTCGCCGCGCTCCTCATCCTGGTACTGATCGCCATCGCGATGCCGCCCGGACGGCGCCTGCTGCGCGCCCGCCTCACACCGGTGCTCGGCCAGGTGCTCCCCCGGCTGCTCGACCTGGCACAAGACCCGCGCAAACTGGCGGAGGGCTTCGGCGGCGCGATCCTGCTGACCGCGCTCTACGCTGCCTGCCTAGCCGCCTGCGTCCGCGCGCTCGGCGGCTCCGTGCCCATCGTGGGCGTCGCCGTCGTCTATCTGACGGGCAGTGCCATCGCGGCCGCCGCGCCCACCCCGGGCGGGCTCGGCGCCATCGAGGTCGCGCTTTCCGCCGGACTTACCGCCGCAGGGCTGCACAGTGCCACGGCGCTCGCCGCCGTACTGCTGTTCCGGCTGCTGACGTTCTGGCTCCCCGTACCGGTCGGCTGGATCGCCTTCAACTACCTCGAGCGGCAGCAAGCCCTGTGACAAGGCGTCACGCCTGACGTTACTGTCTGGTAACTTATGTTGGCAAGGCATCGGGAAGGGACGGCGATGACTGGAACACCGGAATTGACACGCACGGGGGACGTGTTCATCCTCGACATCGGTGAGGGCGAAAATCGGTTCCACCCGGATTGGATCGCCGGATTCAACCAGGCGCTTGACCGCGTCGAAGCAGCGGAGGCCCCCAAGGCGCTTGTCACCACCGCCACAGGGAAATGCTGGTCCATCGGCCTGGATCTGGAGTGGGCCAGCGCGAACAGCGGTGAGTTCAGCGGCTATCTGGCGTCTGTGCACAATCTGCTCGCCCGGGTGCTTGCCCTGCCGGTGCCGGCGGTCGCGGCCATCCAGGGTCACTGCTTCGCCGCAGGGGCCATGATCGCGCTCGCCCACGACTTCCGGGTCATGCGGTCCGACCGCGGTTACTTCTGTCTCCCCGAGATCGACATCCGGCTGGTCTTCAGCCCAGGCATGAGCGCGCTCATCCAAGCCCGGCTGCCCGTCGCGACGGCGCACGCGGCGATGACCACTGGGCGGCGCTACGGCGGGTACGAGGCGCTCGAGGCCGGCATCGTCGACCAGATCGCCGACGAGGGAAAGGTGTTCGACGCGGCCGTCGCGGTGGCCCAGCCGCTGGCAGGCAAACCCGCGCAGACCCTGGGGGCGATCAAGGCGGTCATGTACGCGGAAGTCCTGCGGATCCTGCGGGACGACCGCGTCAACGCCAGTGCCGCGGTGGACGCCATCGCCGCATTGTGAGCAACCCATACACATCCTTAACGGCTGCCGCGGCGCGTGCCACCGATAGGACTGCGGACAGCACTCGCTGCGGTGCGAAGTTATCCCCAGAACGCCATTCACCCTGTCGCGCCCTCTTGACAAGGTGCCAAGATCAGCAGTGGGGCAACGCCCCCATAGGGTGGGCGGGTCTTGTCAGGGAACGCTCTTCGGGCAGGTCCGGGCGAGTTTACGGCTCCTGTGGTAAGTGGTCCTGCGGTGTATCGGCCGTGTTCGCGGGCACTGCCGACAGCACGGGGCCTGCCGCTTCCCACATGGCGTCGAACCGTGCCACCCAGTAGGAGAACCAGCGGGGCGACTCATCCCTGCGGATCACGATGTGCATACGATCGGCGATGTTGTCGTCCTTGAATCCGTGGGACTCGAAGATGACATATCCCTCGCGGTGACCGGCATCGACGACGACCAGGCTGAAGCCCGTGTGGACCGGCAGCTTGCGGAAACTGAACCCGGGTTCGGCGGCGAGCTTGCCGAGGGTCGCCAGCGAACTGCGCAAGGTGCTTTCCAGATCGAGGTTGTCATCGAGCTGCAGGGCGACCTCGGCGATCAGGCCCGGGTTGTCGTCCTGGACGATGACGCGCACCGTACCGCCTTCCGCCAGCACGAATCGCCGGATGTCGGCGGCGTTCACCAGTACGTTGACCGCCGTAGGGCCGTAAACCCTGAGATCACGCACCCCGGGGAGCAGGCCGCTGAACGCGCCGAAGTCCGCGCGGTTGCGCAGCACCTGGTCGAGCGAGGGCCGCTCGTCCGACGCCTGCGCCGCGGTGTGGAACACCAGAAAGCTCATGGCGAGCAGGATCGCGCTGACCAGGACCGTCAGGTCGGCCACGCCGATCAGCCCCAGGATCGCAAGCGCGACGCCGACAAGGAAGAGCGCGTACGCTTCTCGGTGCCGGCCGTGCCTGACATCCTCCAGGGTCCGCCTGCACAGGTCCTTCAGGGTCGCCATAAACCACACACTCCCGCTTAGGCAGTGAATCACATCCGATGCGCGGCGTCCCTTGCAGCGCATCGGATGCGAGGCCGACCGGGGGTCGGCAAGGCCCGCGTGTACTGACGGGGCGCGGGTGACCAGCGACTTTGTGGTCGACTGGACCTTGCGCCAAGGCGCATCGTACTGGGATCTTGAGGCATGGACGAGGACGCCCTACGCCGGCTCGCCGACGCGGGCCGTGTACGTGTGGATCTTCACGTTTCATGATCGCGGTAACTTCTCGGCGATATGTGCGGAAAAATTACCGCGATCACGGAAGGACCGCGCCAGACCATTGGGCATGCGGCGCCCCGGGGGCGGCGCACACGGTTGGGCGGCGCATACAGTGTGCGGCGCACCCTGCGGATGGCGCAGCCCAGGAGGCGCACCCCGCGGATGGCACACCCCGCGGATGGCACACCCCGCGGATGGCACACCCCGCGGATGGCACCCCCCGCGGATGGCACACCCCAGGAGCGGCGCACACGGTTGGGCGGCGCATACAGTGTGCGGCGCACCCCCGCGGATGGCGCACCCCGCGGATGGCGCACCCCGGGGGCGGCGCACACGGTTGGGCGGCGCATACAGTGTGCGGCGCACCCCCGCGGATGGCGCACCCCGTGGATGGCGCACCCCCGCGGATGGCGCACCCCGCGGATGGCACACCCCAGGAGCACCCTGCGGATGGCGCGCACTGGCGGACGGCGCACCTCCAGACGGCGCAACGCAGACGGCGCTCCCTACGGGCGGCGCACCCCGCGGGCGGCGCGCCGGGTTCGCGGTCGGTCGGCAAGAATCTTGGTCGCGGAGTGTATTTACCGGAGGTCCTGAGGCTCCTTCCTAGACAGGGGCCTGAGCGGCAATTCGATGCCGCCCAAGGAAACAAGGAGTCGATCATGACCGTAACCACCGGTGAACCCACGGCATCCGCACCTGCGGCAGCCGAAGGGACGCCAACCCTCACACCACAGGAGGCCGCCGAACAGAAGGCCAACCAGTGGGCCGAAGACTATCTGGCCCGGCTGACCGAGGGGACCCAGAGCCGGCTGGCTAAGCTGGCACCACACCGGAATGGCTCCGTCTCACCCGAGATCGGCGAGCCGACTGTCAATGGCTACGTGGCATTCGACGTGGCCGCGACCTCACCCATCCAGTTCACCGGCCTGCCGCCATACCAGCCGAGCAAGGTCATCGCCGCAGGCGAGCCAGCGTTCATCGTGGCATTCATGTTCGTCAACCCGGTGGTGAATGTGGGGAACGGCTTCGCAGTGCCGCCGAGTGTGCAGCTCGGCGGGCGGAGCTGGCGGATGACGCTCGATCAGGTCAACCTCACCAACGTGACCTCGGTCAGCCCACGGCTGGTCCAGACGGGCACCTTCGGCAGCGCCGCGCCGATCCTGACCTTCGTGGTTTTCTCGCTGGCGACGCCGAACCCCGGTCCGGACCCCGCGCTGATCGAAGCCAACGTGACAGTTGACATCATCGACCCCGGCCAGCCGTATGCGGCGTTCGCGACGAACTTCTTCGACGTGGACGACGACCCGGGCTTCCTGTTCGTTCCGCCGACCGCGCCAGGGCTGCGGCACGAGCTGCCAAACCGCTACATCGTCTACAGCAAGTAACGGCCAGCGCTGCCGCGCCTGGGGCCCAACATGACCTCCGCGCGCGGCATCACCATAACGATCGAGGCTCACCCCGCGCCATGGGTGAGCCTCGATCGCGGTGGAACGACCTGATGACCGGCGCGGCCAGCACAGGCCGGGCTCAGAGTCCCGCGAGCAGATCGGTCTCGGTGATTCCCGGCCCCTGGCCGTCGCGGATGAACCACTCGGTGCCAAATGCGTACCTGAACCCGTCCGCTGGCATCGCGAGGAAGAACGACTCCTCGCTGATCTGGCTCGCGTGCGCGCGCATGGCACGCCGTTTGTGCTCGATGTACGGCGAGACGTCAACCGCGGCGGTGATCACCGACTGGGGCTTGCCGAACTCACTTTCGTCTCCCACGTCCGGCATCTCGATCCTCGCGGCGGCGGCCTGCTCGGCGAACACGCGCATGCCCCGCTGCAAGTGATCGCGGTTCATGGTGTTCTGGTATACCCGCGGGGTTCCGGCAAGGGCAGCCGCGCGCATCCCGACCCTGTGCACCTGGATGTGATCCGGGTGACCGTAGCCGCCGTTGTCGTCGTAGCAGGTCAGCACGTCGGCGCGTTCCTCTTCCAGGAGTGCGGCCAGCTTTTGCGCCGCTTCGTCGACCGGTGCGGTCCAAAACGAGCCGGGCGCCTCGTTGGCGGGCGTGCCCATCATGCCTGAGTCCACGTAACCCAGAAACTCGACCCGCTGCGCGCCGAGGATCTCAGCCGACGCCCGCGTCTCGACAACGCGGCGCTGCCACAACTCCTCGCCCTCGGGCAGAAATCCCGCGGGTACCTCACCGTGCTCGCCGCGGGTGGCCACCACGAGCACCACGCGGTGGCCCTCCTCGGACGCCTTGCGCATCACCCCGCCGCACGCGATGCACTCATCGTCGGGGTGGGCGTGGAACGACACCAAGGTGGCCATGCCGCGACGGTACCTCAACCGCCGGGGCCAACCGGCACAGCCACGGCACCGTCGGCCACCGGCCGGCCCGCCCGTGATGCGGGCACGGGCTCTTGGCGCCTCAGCCGGCTTGCCCGCCGCGGCTGAGCACGGCCGGGTTCCTCGACCGCCACGCCAGGATGGACCAGCGGGACAGCGCCGACAGGATGGAACCTGCGCTCAGCACCGATGCGGCCGAGAACGCCGAGGCCACAGAGCCAGCGCAACCCACAGACAAGATCGAGCCAGCCGAACCCAGCGACAGGATGGAGCCAGCCGAGCCGATCGACAGGACCGACCCTTTCGAGCCGATGCTCAGGAACGAGTCCGCTGAGCCGATCGACCACGACCGGCGATGCCCGGTGCTCATGCAGGCATTCTCGCATCCGGAGGTGAAGATGCCGCTGACCGGCGCCTGCTGTCTGCCACGGCCGGTAGCCCGCGATCACCGGTAACGGCCGGGCCGGGCAGCGTTACCGCGGGCGTCGCCGTGCCAGGCCACGCAGTCGTTCGGGATCAGCCGCCGTGCCCAGCTACGGTGCGTGCGCCGCGGCCCGGACGGGATCATGCTGGACCGCGCGGCGTTCTACCCGGACGCGGCCGCGCGCCCCCGCGCCCGGCCACGCGTCTGGCGAGCAGCCGCCGCTTCGTCGCTCGCTCGCCGTCCGGCACGTCATCCTGGCTAATGACCTCGAAGGCGGCATCGAGAAGGCACGCGGGCTCCCCGGATCCCAGGCACCATTCGGCAGCCAGCCCAGGCCGGGCATGCCGCGCGGCGAAGGTGAAAGCTTCCCAGCCGAGCAGGCCGCCTGGCGCCACCGCCTGCGCGGCCGTGGCGAAGACGGCCCGGTCCCAGTAGCCGGTGCACAGCACCAGTGCGTAGCAGCCCGGCTGCGGGACCCATGCCCTCAGATCGGCGTGCACCAATGTGATCAGATCAGCCAGACCGCGCCGGTGTGCCTCCTGGCCGAGAAGTCCGAGCGCCACATCCGACACGTCCACCGCCGTGACCCTGCGCCCGGCCGCTGCCGCCAGCAGCGCGCTGCCTGACCTCCCGCACGCCAAATCGGCAACCGGCCCATCCGGCGACCGCAACGCCAGCGCCCGCACCGCGAGCGGATGCGGCTGAAGCGACGCGGCGAAACCGTCTCCGTACCTGGAATTCCACCTGAGCCGGTCCGGGTGACGTGCGAGGTCCGCGTTGACGGGCGGCACGCTGGGCACCCTAGTTCACCTGGCTACAGCGCCGCCATGAGCGGGCTCCGGCACAGAGAAGGGGTGATCTCGCCGGGCGACCGCGTACGGCACCGTGGCGCGTCCCCGTCACGGCGGGATCAGCAGGTCACGGACCGGGCGGCGGGCGGTCGCCTGGGTGAAGTCAGCCCGGCCGAGCTGCAACAGCATCTGGGGCGCGCCGGGCAGTGCGAGCCTGCCGCGGATTGCCGCACGAAGTGGTGCGTATTCCAGCGGCTGGGTGTGCAGGCTCGCGAATACCCACTTGCTTGCCGCGTGCACAAGCAGGCGGTTCAGCGCCTGGCCTGCGCGCAGCCAGTCCGCTCGCCCATCACCGAGGGTGACAAGCACAGCGGTCACCTCCGGTGCGGACCCGCCGCACTCGAGCTGGCCCCACCCACGGCCGAGGTCGAAGTCCCGCATCGCGAGGCCTCCCCGCGGGCGCTGCGGCGATGCCGCGTACGCGGCTACGGAGACACCGTCGCGGGACTGGCTGCCGATCTGGCGGGTCCAGCGCCGCAACTCCGCGCGCAGGACCGGCTGCTCACGTTGCAGCCGGTCGGCGGCCGCGACGAGTTCGGCGATCTGCTGATACCCCGACTGGCCGAGCAGCACGAGCATGGCGCCCTCGGCCATCGCGTCGTGCTGCAACCCGGGCAGCAGGCCAGGCGGGAGCTGGTCGCCGGTGAAAGGCCCGCGGTGCGTGTGCCGGTGGGTGATCGCCGCGAGCAGCATCCGCTCGCGTGCAGTCATCGGCGCCTGCGTACCAAGCCGGACACGGGCGAGCAGGTCGGGCTCGGCCGCGGAAGGGAAAATCTCGGTCACCGGCAGATAGCCGAGCCGCCGGACGCCAAGCCGCAGCCCGAACAGGGCGGCCCCGCAGCTGATCAGCATCTCCCGACCCGCCGGATCCACGTGGTGCAGGCGGCGGCTGCGGTCGGCGTGCAACTCCACCGCGCTGCCGTCCGCAAGGAACCGCCACGGCTGTGTGTTGTGCACCGATGGCGCACGGGCAGCGGTGGCGATGAGGTAGCTGACCTGATCCGGCCGGATCGGTATGCGGCTCGCCGGGTCCGCAGGGACCGTTGGGACCGTTGTGCTTGCCGGAGGCGGCGGCGCCGCGGGGTCTGGCCGTACCACGCCTGATTCGGTCACGACCGGGCGCTGCATCCCTTGTGAGTCGAGATAATCGAGATAGTCGTCGACAATCCCGGGGTCGTCGAGCACACCCCGCAGCCGGTGACCAGTGCTGTCGACCATGGTGTACGAGCGCGCTCCGTCTGGTTGACGCTGGCCCAGTTCAAGCCGGGCTATATCTGTCATGACACTCACCTCGCCGGTCCCTCTGCTTGCCACCGTTCCGGCCGCCACAAGGATCACAAAGGGCCATATGTCCTGTCGTGGCATGACCTACGGCCCCGTGGCCCCTTGCTCAGGTGGGGGTGGGACCGGGCTGGCGCAGGTACAGACCGAGCAGCAGGCCGTACCTGGACTCCCCATCCCCGGCGTCTTCGAGGCCGTCGGCGAGGTCGGTGAGCCTGCGGGCAAGGCACTGCGCCTGCGCCTGGGTCAGCCGCACGTTGCGCAGCACCAGGACGGGCTCGGCGGTGGCGGCAGCGATCTCGCCGGCGACGGCCTGAGCATGACAGCGGTGTGCGCGGCACTCTCCTGGCCCTGGAAGTGGAATTGGCGGGCGGTGCGAGCAGCGAAACGGCGTGCGGCCCCACGTCCCAAAGGCCGCCCTTGTCCCGTCGCCACGGGGTGTTGAAGGGACTGGAGCCACGCAGCGCGGAGGCGAGCCAGACCGCGTGCCCGCGACCCAGCCGCCTGCGCGGGTGACGTCGGCCAGCCAGGCCCTGACGTTGGCCTGAAACCGCGCGGTGAAGAATACGACCGACGCGACCCGCGCATTCTCGACCGCGCGCGCCAGTGCGTCGGCCGCGTCCGCCGAGATGGCGATGGGTTTTTCGAGTAAGAGGTGTTTACCGGCGTTTGCTGCCAGGACCGCGATCTCGGCCTGCACATCGGGCGGCACAGCGAACGCCACCCCGTCGACGTCGGCGAGAAACGCGTCAATGTCGGTGTGGGCCGTGGCCTGGTGCTCTGCCGCGAGTTTGGCGGCGGAGCCCCGGGTGCGGCCCCAGACCGCCGTGAAATCGATGCCCTCGGCCGAGGCAAGGGCAGGCGCGTGGGTGACGCGGGCCCAGTACCCGGTGCCGACCAGGCCGAATCTGAGTGGCCGCTCAGGATCGTTCATCCTTGGTTCCTGTTGTCTAATGGTCACCCACGAGGCTGGCGGACGCGACCGGAGATTCCCGATACGTGAATCAGCCGATTCCTATCCAGCAGTGAGCGACCGCCACGGTCTGCGGGGGATCCCGTGGGGTGCGGCCCCCGGGACTATACAGCCTTGACGGCTGCGCGTCCTGTCGCGCCCGCATCGCTGCAGCAGGACGAGCCGCGACTGACTTGGCATCCGCCCGGGCAGCGTGGCCCGTGCCATGAACGCGGCGGCCGGGCGCAGCCGTTCGGTGTCAATATCTGCCGCCTGCCCGATCGGGCACGCTCCTGCCCCGTCTGCCGCCGCCCGGCGCCGCCGTTTCATGATCGCGGTAACTTTGCCGCGAATACGGCCGAAAGGTTAGTCGCGGTAGGGACCGCCCTTGCGGGCGGCCCCCCGCACAGATCCCAGCGTGCGGGATTACCGCACTGGGCTCCTACCTTGGGTGCGTGGCGGCGAAGCGCGCCTCCGGGAATGGGTGCAGGGTGCGGGTTGGGGGTAGCCACCGGGTTACGATGCGGTTCATCCGGTCCCAGGTGAGCCGGGTTTTCTGGCTGCGGCGCCGCAGCGCCTGGTACCAGTGCCGTGTCACCTGGGTGCGGAAGGCGTTCACCGCGTCGCAGTTGCCGGGCACGGCGTAGTAGGCCTGATGCCCGCGCACCACGCTGGCCAGCCATCTCCCCTGCTCAGGGATGGGCAGGCACCGGCGCCGCCTGATCTCGGCTTTCACCTCGGCAAGCTTGGCCCGTACCCGTTTCGAGCTGGTTTTCCGCCTGATCCAGAACCGCCCGCGCTGCGAGGTCGCGCAGATGTGCGTGAACCCCAGGAACGCGAACGTCTCCGGTTTCCCTTCTCCCCGGGCCGCCCGGTCCCGGGCGGCGCGCCGCCCGGACTCGGCCAGCCGGGTTTTATCCGGGTGCAATTCCAGCCCGGACTTCGCAAATCTCTCCCGAAGCTCCGTCAGGAACCGCACGGCGTCATCCCGGTGCTCAAACCCGACGATAAAGTCATCAGCGAACCGCACGATGATCACATCCCCGTGCGCGTGCCGCCGCCTCCACCAGTCGGCCCACAGGTCCAGGACGTAGTGCAGGTACACGTTAGCGAGCAGCGGCGAAACCGATGCCCCCTGCGGTGATCCCTTGCCGCTCTCCGTCCATTTCCCGTCCTCGATGACCCCTGCGGCCAGCCACTTACCGATCAGCCGCAGGACCCTCTTATCCGCGATCCGGTGCCCGGGGAACTTCATCAGCCAGCCCCGATCAAGCTGGCCGAAGGACTCCCCTTCTTACTACGTGCTTCGATGACCTCGCGGCAGCGCTGCGGGCATGGGCGAAAGGCCTGCTGTGCACGGAGGCGGCGGTTGAGCTGCTGATCGGGCATGGTTCGTGGCTTTACCGCGAGGATTTCCTGGAAATTGCCGTGGAATTCGGCCGGGGAATCACCGATGGCGCGGTAATGGCGGCCGTCGATTGGGAGGCGGCGGTGGCCGCGCTGGAGGCGGGCGGGTTGCCGTGCTCGGGCGGGGAGGGGCGGATCCTGCGGCTGGCCGCGAGTATGGCCGGCGGGGTGGCGGTGGATCTGGGGTCGGCGCTGCCGGGCCTGGACGAGCGCAACATCGCCGAGGTCGCCCGCGCTGTGCTGCACGCTGGTGGCCACCGGGAGCTGCGTGTGGTGGTGGAGGGGGAGCGGTGGTGAGCGCGGTGAGGCTCACCCGGCCGCGGCACCCGTTCGAGGGCCAGCCGCTGGGCGTGCTGGGCCGCATGCGACGGCACGGCGAGGTGGAGCTGCTGGTAGTGCTGCCGGACGGGTCCAAGCGGCTGATCCCGGCGGCCTGGACCGACCTGGAACTCCCACCCCGCGGCACGGACGCTGGCGGCGGGCTGGCGACGCTGGGATCGGTGGCGGACCTGCTGGGGTTGTCTGTGCTGGTTTGGGATCTTTCCGCCCGGGGCGTGGATGGCCGGGAGCAGGCTGCACGGAAGTCACCGCGCAAGGAGGACGACCATGCAGCCTGCCCAGCTCAGTCTGCTGCCGGACCAGGTTCCGGCACTACCCCCGGCCATCATCGGCCAGCTTCCCGCCCCGCGGGTGGACGCGGCGGTCGCGTTGCTGGCAGGCCTGATCGCCAAGGCGGCGGGGACGACGGCCGCGGAGGCGGAGACCGGCGATGAGTGAATCGGGCAAGATCACCGCCTCCCACCGGTCGAGAGCGGCCGTAATTTACGTCCGGCAATCCACCCTGGCCCAGCTCGAGCGCAATACCGAGTCCACCGCCCGCCAGTACGACCTGGTCAACCGTGCCCGGCAGCTGGGCTGGCCGCGTGAGACGATCCGGGTCGTCGATGCCGACCTGGGGGTCTCGGGATCGGTGCTCGGGCAGCGGGAAGGGTTCGAGTCGCTGGTCGCCGAGGTGGCGCTGGGCCAGGTCGGGATCATCTTGGCGCTGGAGGCCTCCCGGCTGGCCCGCGACAACGCGGCCTGGTACCGGCTGCTGGATCTGGCCGGGGCCTGCGACACGCTGGTCGCAGACAGCGATGGCGTCTACCATCCCGGCTTGTTCAACGACCGGCTGGTCCTGGGGATCAAGGGGACCATGGCCGAGGCTGAACTGCACGTGCTGCGGGCCCGGCTGGAGGGCGGCATCAAGAACAAGGCCGCCCGGGGTGAGCTGCGCCGCGGCCTGCCGGTCGGCCTGATCTGGGGCGAGGCCGGCGGGCAGATCTGCTTCCACCCCGACGAGGCGGTCACCGGCGTCATCGCCGCGGCCTTCGAGCGGTTCGCCGTGTGCGGGTCGGTCCGCGCCACCTGGCTGTGGCTGCGCGGCCAGGGCCTGCGCTGGCCCCTGCAGCGGGTCGCCTACGCGGGCAAAGGCGGCGTGCTGCCGGAGATCACCTGGGTGGAGCCGACCTATCACGCGGTGCACACGACGCTGAGCCACCCGGCGTATGCCGGGGCGTATGTCTATGGGCGGACCCGCAAGGAACGCTACCTTGACCCGGGCGGCGTGCTGCGCCTGCGGAGCCGCGGCTGCCCCGTGACCAGTGGGAGGTCCTCATCCCCGATCATCATCCCGGGTTCATCGACTGGGACACCTACCTGGCCAACCAGGCCCGCATCGGCACCAACATCCGCCCCCAGGCCCGCCAGCCGGGCACCGGCGCGGTGCGGGAAGGCTGCGCGCTGCTGCAGGGCCTGGCCACCTGCGGGGCCTGCGGCCGCAAGCTCGCCATCTTCTACACGGGCCCGGCGAAATGCGTGCCGAACTACTACTGCCAGGGCCCCGCCGAGCTGGTCGATGGCCGTGGCGCCCGGCACATGAGCGTCGGCGGGCAGGCCATCGACGCCGCCGCCGCCGATGCCTTCCTCGCCGCGCTGGCACCAGCCGCGCTGCAAGCGTGCCTGGCCGCCGCCCGCCAGCTCGAAGACGGCCACGACGCTGCCCTTGCGCAGCACCGCCGCCAGGTGGAGCAGGCCCGCTACAACGCCTCCAAAGCCGAGCGCCGGTACCGGGCCGTCGACCCCGACAACCGGCTGGTCGCCCGCGGCCTGGAAGCCGAATGGGAACACGCCCTGCGCGAACTCGCTGCCGCCGAGGCCGAGCTGGCCCGCCGCGAGGCCGCCCGCCCCAAGACCCTCACCGACGGCGAACGGGCCGCGATCTTGGCCCTCGGCGACGACCTTGGCGCGGTCTGGGACGCGCCCACCACCACCGACAAGGACCGCAAGCAACTGCTGCGCACCCTGCTCGACGAAGTGAACATCACGCCCCGCCGCGACGATCCCCGCCCGCACGCCAACCTGGTACTGCGGTGGAAGGGCGGCGCGATCAGCGAGCTGACCGTGCCGCTGCGCCGCCGGCAGCCCAAGATCCGCACCGATGAGGACACCATCAGCCTGATCCGCCGCCTCGCCGTGCACTACCCCGACGCCCAGATCGCCGGGATCCTCAACCGCCAGCACCGCACCACCGCCCGCGGATTGTCATTCACCGCCAATAGAGTCGCCTCACTGCGCACCCACTGGCACATCCCCTGCCACAAACCCGGCCAGGCCCCAGCCGACGGAGAACTGCTCAACGTGACCGCCGCCGCCCGCGAACTTAAGATCGCGCCATCCACCCTGCTGCGCTGGCTCAACGACGGCTTCGTCGCCGGCGAGCAGATCACCCCCGGCGCGCCCTGGCAGATCCGCCTCACCGGCCAGCTCCGCGGCATGCTCACCGATAACACGCCCGCGGCTGGGTCCCCCTCGCCTACGCCACCCAGGCGCTCGGCGTCTCCCGCCAGACCGTATTGCAGAAGGTCAAGCGCGGCGAGCTCCGCGCCGTCCTCACCCGCACCGGGCGCAGGAAAGGCCTGCGTATCGAGGTGCCAAAGCCCCAGGATGGGCTGTTCTGAACCCCGCAATCAGCAAAGGAGCAGTATGACCATGGATCCAAAAAGTCGCGGATGTCCGCGCCGAGCACCCAGCTCACCTTCCTGCTCATGATCCCGGCCGCCAGCGCATCCAGCGCCTGATGCGGCTTGCGCCCTGGCCGGAACCCGTAAGAGAAGCCCAGGAAGCCCACCTCGTAAACAGCGTTCAGCACCTCGGTGACGGCACGCTGGACGATCTTGTCTTCCAGCGTGGCCACGGAGGCGGCATAGTGCCGCATCGTCCAGTGATCCTTTGGGTTTCGTTGTCGTCACCCATCCGTTCCATCCGCTGACGGGCCAGCGGCTGGAGGTCTTGTTCGCTAAGCGGCGGGCCGGTGCCACAGTGTTCATCTGCGCGGGCGGTGCCTGCGGGTCGATCACGCTGCCGGAATCGTGGACCGGCCGGGGGAGCCGCCCGGGACTGGCCGGCTGTCGGCCGAGGGGCTCGCAGCACTCGGCGCTGTGACACGCGCACTGCAGGGTCGTTGATTGTCATGCCTGGCAGCGGCACACTCTTTTGTGATGAAAGAGCAAAAGAACGAGACCGGGACCGGCCTGGCGGGGATGCCGACGCGGCGGCTGCTGTCGCGGCGGCGCGCTCTGGCCGCGCGGCTGGGGGGCGCCGAGCAGGTGCTGTCCGGCTCGCTGACCGAGCAGACCCGGCGGTGCGGCAAGGCGGGCTGCCGGTGCGCCGGCGGCGAGCCGCACGGCCCGTATGCCTTCTTCGCCGCGAAGACCGCGGCCCGGGGCCGGCTGAGGTACGTCCCGGCGTCCCTGGCCGGGGTGGTGCGCCGGTACCTGCGCAACGGCGAGGAGATCGAGCAGCTGCTCGCGGAGATCTCGGCGATCAACGCCGAGCTGCTGGCCCGCAGAGAACTGCAGTAGCCGGTGGACGCCGTCCTGTCCGGGCCCGCGCGGGCCGAGGCGGTGGCGGCGCTGGCCAACATGACCATCTCGGCGCTGGGAGGCACGCGTGAACGGCGAGCACAAGATCACGAGCTTTCACCGGGAACGGACGGCGCTAATCTACCTGCGGCAATCCTCGATGGCCCAGGTCCGCGACCACACCGAGCCCGGCCAGGAGCCAGTACGGCCTGGCGGAGACGGCGGCCGGGCTGGGCTGGGCGCGCAGCGACATCGAGGTGATCGACACCGACCTGGGGATCTCCGGGAAGTGGGGGGTAGCCCGGGAGGGGTTCACCGAGCTGGTGACCCGGATGTGCCGGGGCGATGTCGGGGCGATCTTCGGGATCGAGATCACCCGGCTGGCCCGGTCCAATGCCGACGTGGCGCGGCTGGCGGAGTTCGCCCGGATCACCGGCACACTGCTGATCGATCCCGACGGCGTCTACGACCCTGCCGACGTGAACGACCGCGTGCTGCTGGGGTTCAAGGGCACCATGGGAGAGATGGAACTGCACGTGATGGCGCAGCGGCTGCAGGCCAACAAGCGCGCCGCGGCGCAGCGCGGCGAGCTGCGCACCCCGCTGCCGGTCGGCTACATCCACGACGACGCCGGCGATGTGGTGATCGACCCCGATGCCGAGGTCCAGGCCGCGGTCCGGGACGTGTTCGCGGCATTCGCCGCGTGCGGGTCGGCCTACGGGGTGGTCGCGGCGTTCGCCAGCCGCAAGTTCCCGCTGCGCGCCTACGGCGGGACATGGGCCGGTCAGCTGCGGTGGGGGCGGCTCACCCACGCCCGGGTCCTGGGGGTCTTGAAGAACCCGGGCTACGCCGGGGCGTACGTGTTCGGCCGGTATGCCTCGTGCCGCACCGCCGGCCCGTCCGGCACCGTACACACCGCGATTGCGGAACGGCCCCGCACGGAATGGCCGGTGCTGATCAAAGACCACCACGAGGGATACATCACCTGGCCGGACTACCTGGCCAACGAGGCCAGGCTGGCGGCCAACCGGACCAACGCCGGAGCACGGCCGCCCCGCGAGGGCTGCGCGCTGTGCCAGGGGATCATCAGCTGCGGCAGCTGCGGCAAGCCGATGCGCACCAGCTACCACACCGATCAGCGGCCGTCCTATGAATGCAGCTCCTACCGCGACCGGCTGACCACGCCCGCCTGCCGGTCGGTCGCCGCCGCCACCGTGGACGACGCGGTCGCGCGCATGCTGCTGGACGCGCTCACCCCCGAGCAGGTCGCCCTGGCGCTGTCAGCCGCCGACGATGTGGCCGGCCTGCACCAGCGGGTCAGCCGGGCCGCCGAGCTGGCCGTGGAACGGGCCCGCTACGACGCCGGCCGGGCCGAGCGCGCGTTCTGCCAGGTCGAGCCGGAGAACCGGCTGGTCGCCCGCAGCCTGGAAGCCCGCTGGGAGGACAGGCTCGCCGCCCTCGCCGAGGCCGAGCAGGCGCTGGACGCGGCCCGTGACTCCTTGCCGCCGCTGCCCAGCAGGGCCGACCTGGAGAAACTCGCCGCCGACCTGCCCGGCCTCTGGCACGCCCCGGCCACCAGCAGCAAGGACCGCAAGCGGCTGCTGCGCACCCTGATCGCCGACGTCACCCTGCTGCCCGAACCCGACCAGGCCAAAGTCCGCATCGGGATCCGCTGGCACACCGGCGCCACCGACGAACTGAGCGCAGCCCGGGCCATCCATCCCGGCACCGCCAAGCGCAGCCCGTCCCCGGCCATCGAGATGATCCGCCAGCTCGGCCCCGTCACGCCCACCGCCGAGCTGGCCGAACAGCTGAACGCCGCCGGGCTGACCACCGGGCACGGCCGCCCGTTCGACGTCAAGGCCGTCCAGTGGATCCGCCACGCCTACAACATCCCGGCCCCGCCACCGTATGCGGCCAGCGAGATCAGCGTCGCCGAGGCCGCCAGCCGGCTGGGCTGCAGCGCAGGCGTCATCTACTACTGGATCGAAGCCGCCCAGCTCAACGCCCGGCGCGGCCCCAGCAACCGGCTCTGCATCAGCTGGAACGATCAGGTCGAAGCCGCCTGCCGCCACCGCATCGCCGAATCCGGTCACCTCAACCCGGCCGCCCGCCGCACCAGGCCACCGAACAGGCCCCAGCGGCACGAGGCCGCCGTAACTGTCGGCACTGCCTGACATGATCACACCAGCGAACCCGTGAATGCGGCCCTGGCCCGCGCAAACCCGCACCACGCCCGAACATCCCGACACGCGATTGCAGGAGGGGCAATATGAATCGTCCGTCGCTATGCCGGGCGGCCGCTGCCGCCCGTCCGCCTTCGGGATGTAAGCCCGCCGGGATGGGCTCGCCCGGTAGCGCCCCTGCTGCACCCGCACGTGCAGATCCCGGAGATTAGCGTCCAGGTCCTGCCCGTAGGCTGCCCACCTCACCCCGTCCACCCCCGGCACCGCCTTCGGGCTGATCGCCCAGTAGGCCCACCGCAGACGGCTCAGGGTGACATGGTGCAGCAGCGCCGTGAACCGCGCATCCTTATCCCGTTGCGCAACCTCGCGCACACGGCCCAGCTCACTGGACACGCCAGGCCCGGCACTGCGTCCGGGGCGTGTTTCACCGGCCGTGTTCCCCTTGGCCGGCCCCCTTTCCTCCCCCGCCTCCGCGCCCGTGACCGCAGTCACGGCCTTGTTCGGCGGGTTCGCAGGTACTACGAGGCCGTCCGACTGCCCGCGTCCGTTCATCCCAGGATTACCGCCTCGGCGTTCCCTGAGCGGCCCGCCCGGTGATCAGCCGGACGGGCGGGCACGGCTCTCCCGGTTCTCGCGCATGGAGGTTCCGTACATGCCCTGGTTCTTTGACCGCGCGGGGCCCGCTGATGACTCGCGCTAGCGCCACCAGCGGTGTTGCCTTCCACCTCGCGGACAGCGTCGGCACCCCGGATTCACATTTCGCGGCTCGATCACCCGGCCTGCACGTGCCCCTGTCAACGCTTCGCCACGCCCTCACAGGCCGTCGACGCATGACTCGGGGTCGCCGTGGGTCGCTAACCCTTCGACGCAGAGAACTTCCATCTCCTCCTCCATGCCGGTTTATCCCGGCGCTTTCCCGCGATCATGAACCGAGGGGTGCGAATGGACAATTGCGGCGCGGACGGCGGATCACCTAGCCCGAGCGCCGGCACATTCGGCGAAGGCCCGCAACGTGCCGGGCAGCACGCGGAGGCGTGACGTACCGCCCCTGCGTGCTGACCCGGCGTACTGGACCTGTGTACTTCTTGGCTTAAGCCGTGCTACTTGATTGCGTTATGCGCTAGCTGAAGGGCCTGCTGCGGGAACCAGGCGCCGGCGGCTGGGTCGTTCAGCCCCCACAGTGGGTCGAAGAGCTGCTGGTCAGCCTGCGTGGTCGGCCAGCCAGGCTGGGTGTAGGCGGTGTAGTCCCAGGCCCGGGCTCCCCCGGCAGCGTCGCATTGCCCGTCGGACTCACCGGGCACCTTCACCCACAGGTAGGCGTCGAGCAGTGCGACCCCGGTACTGCTTGTCGGCCGCAGCCCGAGGCCGGCGCCGGGAGGATTGCACCAGTTGCCGCCCGCCAGCGCCGAGATGACGCTCGGCGGCTGGTTGTAGGGCGCGCTCGCGTACGCCTGCATGTTGTTCGGGCCGTCGCCATTCCTGCTCGTGTCCACGACGAAGTGCGTCGTCGCGACGGCGCTGCCCATGTTCTGCGCGTACCACTGGGTCGTGAGGCCCCAGGTACTGAAGTCGCTCTGGGTAGCTGGATAGTACTGGCTCGCGCAGGCTCCGGGGTTGTTGTAGAAGGTGTTGGCCGGGTCGGCGACCATCGCGATGCAGTCGGAGATCCAGGTCCCGTAGTCCTGG
The DNA here is from genome assembly GCA_963851085.1 of uncultured Actinomycetota bacterium. Lineage (GTDB taxonomy): Bacteria > Actinomycetota > Actinomycetes > Streptosporangiales > Streptosporangiaceae > DATFVJ01. The sequence continues at coordinate 174,595 of CAWKNX010000004.1, forward strand.
AGTTCGGCTGTCGGCTGGTAGTTCGAGACGTCGAGGAAGAACCCCTGCGCATTCTGGACACCAGCCGCGAGCAGCCGCTGTGTCATGGTGCCCACCGACTGCCAGGCGCTGTGAGTGCCGTCCAGGTAGACGCTTGCTTTGCCGTCGGTGCCGAGCGCGGCGACCGCGTAGTTGATCTCGGCGAGCCGCTCGGTGTCGGTGAACGGATAGACGGAGACCGGCAGATTGCAGTTGGACGGCATGTTGCCCAGGGCGTCGGGTTCGAGGATCACGACCACCTTGCGCTGGCCGATTCCCTTGGTGAGACCGTTGATCCACGCTTCGTAGCTGGCCTGGTCCAGCGCACCGCCGGCCGAGTACTGTGCGCAGTCACGACCGGGAATGTCGTAGACGGCGATGACGGGCACCGCGTGCTGGTGCGCCGCCTGCGCCATCGTCTTGCCCGCCTGCTGCTGCACCTGCTGCGGGGTGCCGCTGGTGAACCAGACGGCCTGCGGTATCGCCACCATCTTGGCGATGAGCGCGGCGTCCTTGAAATCGCCGGCCTTGAGCAGTTGCTGTATCTGCGTGATCGCGCCCGAGTCGGGGGCCGGCACGAAGAAGCGGGTCGTGTCGCTGAGGCCGTGGTCCGTCCCTGAGCTAGTACTACAGGGCTAGATCTGTATCGCCTGTAGGCGCAGGCGTCGCCTGAAATGGTGGGCCCGGGCATTGGCCTGATGTTCGCGGCGCCAGATGGACCAGCGAAGCCCCAGGTAGATTGCCTGGTCGTCTTTGCCGATGAGGTTGAACAGGCGCCGGACCTCGCTGGTGGTGAGCCTGATCAGGCGGCGGGGCCCGCGTGCGGGGGCCGGGGTGGTGTTCTGTGGTTCTTTTTCCTTGTCTGGGTGTTTTGTGCCGTCAGGTCGCTGTGGTTGTCCACAGGTGGTGGGTCCCCTTTTTAGATTTGTGCCGCATGACCGCGAGAAAGGCCAGGGCGAGCATGGCGAGGGTGATGTGCCTGTACCAGGCGTGGTAGCGGCGGACCTGGTAGTTGTCCAGTCCTGCCTCACCTTTCGCTGCTTCGAATGATTCTTCGATGGGCCAGCGCATTCCGGCTGCCCGGACGAGTTCCCCGAAGCTTTCTTTTCGTGGGTTGTGGCAGTGGTAGTAGGCGAGTTCGCCGTCATCGATGGAGCGCCGGATCATGTACTGGTGACCGGGCTGGCCCGCATTGATCAGTGCCCAGTCGTAGACACGGAATCCTTTGCTGCCGATGCCGCAGGACCGGCGCTGCCAGTCGTGGGGCCGTACTTGCTGGGCGGCTTGCTCGATGGTTTGCTTACGGCCGTCCGGGCCGGTGAGCCCGGTGTTTTTCGGGATGGCCATCACATAGGAGATCTCGCGTTTCTCCAGGAATGCGCGCAGGCCGGGGTTCTGCCCGAATTCCTCGTCGGCCACAAACCAGGCGAACGGCACCCCGGCGTCCTGTGCCCGCGCGATCATGGCAGCTGCCTGCTGCGGGCGTGTGGCGAACTCCAGGTCCCCGGGGATGCCCGCTTCGGCGCACCGGTCCCGGTCGCCGAACCATGAATGCTCCGGTATATACAATTCACGGTCGATCAGGACGCGGTCGCCCAGCGTGTTGGCGTAGCCCAGGAACGTGCCGATCTGGCAGTTGTCGACGCGTCCCAGCGTCCCCGAATACTGCCGTTGAACACCGGCTGATTTCCGGCCTTTCTTTGCGAATCCTGTCGGGTCGGCGATCAGTACCCCGCGCGGATCAGCGAAATGTTCCATCGCGTAGCCGCGGACGAGATCCCGCAGCCGGCCGGAGTCCCACGGCGTAAGGTTCAGGAATCGCTGGAGTGCCTTCGGCTCATGCAGGCCGGCATACTCGGCGATCGTCCACCCGTTCTTGCGTTCCAAAGGAGCAAGCAGGCCCCGGAGATATCGCACAGCATGGGCGCGGGAATCCGTACGGTAGAACAGCGGCCCGGTTCGCGCGCAGATATCATTGAACTCCGCATCCCACGCGGCGAGGTCTTCTCTTCTCACCGCCTCGTCCGGGAGGTCAGCCTGTTCTGAGGGGAGTATGGTCATGCTTCTAACAATGGCACGAACAGCGGCCGGATTCACTAACAACATCGAGATCTAGCCCTGTAGTACTAGCCGTGGCGCTCCCCACGCCCACGGCAAGCGATGCTGCGCACAGCCCCAGGGCGGCCAGGCCTACTAACCACCCCGCGCGCGGGCTAACTCGAATCCCCATCGCCACTCCCCTGAAAGACGCCGTAAACTTCCGGAAATTTTCCGGCTCGGACCGTAACACCGGCCGCCGAGACCCGTCAACGGGCCATAGGTCCCCCTCCACCGCTGGCAAAACCAGCGCGATCGCCGGTGGCACCGCTCACCCGCTATCGACGGCGATCCGGGCAGCGGCGGCCCCGCGGAAGGTGCGCATGTGCCCATGATCGTGGTGGCGTGCGCGGGAAAGTTTCCAGGTCCGGCGGTGCGTACACATGCGCCGTGGCGCGCAGGGCGCGTGGCGCGCAGCGGCGCGGCGGCGCGTCAGCGCCGTGGCGCGTCAGCGGCGCGGCGGCGCCGTGGAGTCCCTGACGACGAGCTTGGTCGCGAGCTGGACACGGAGCGGCTCGAGCCGCCGGTTCTCCAGCAGGCGGAGCAGCAGGCCGACGGCCATGCGGCCCATCTCGGCAAGAGGCTGGCGGACCGTGGTGAGGGCGGGCACGGCGATCACCGCCTCGATCGTGTCGTCGAAGCCGACGACCGACAGGTCGTCGGGAATCCGGAGGCCGCGTGCCCGGGCCGCCTGCATCGCGCCGATCGCCATGCTGTCGTTGAACGCGAAAACTGCACTCGGGGGATCAGGCAGCCCGAGCAGGCGCGCGGCCGACTCGATACCGCCGTCGACGCGGAAGTTCGAGCGCATGACCAGGCGCGGGTCCGGCAGGATGCCCGCGTTGGCGAGTGCGGCGTGATGGCCACGCAGCCGCTCTTCGCTTGCCATCCCGCGTTCCGGCCCGGTGATCACCGCGATGCGGCGATGGCCGAGCTCGAGCAGAAAACGCGTCGCCTGGGTCGCCCCCGAGGAGTGCGCAGCCGACACGACGGGCAGCCCTTCGGCTGGCTCACTGAAAGGATCAGCGACAACGAAACTGAATCCATGGCGCGTCAGCGTCCGCAGTTCCTCGTTCGACTCCTCGGGCAGCACGAGGATCGCACCATCGGTCTCGCCACGGGACAGCCGCTCGAGCAGCGACACCTCGCGGTCGTGCTCATGGCGGGTCGGGCAGAGCACGATGCGCATGTCGTGCTCGTAGAGTGCCTCGGCGGCACCCGACAGGATCGACGCGAAATACCCGTGCTGTATGACAGGCATGGTGACGCCGACCAGGCCGGTACGGGCCTGCTCGCCTGGCCGCGCCCGCGGATTCGCGTGATACCCCTGCTCGCGCATGACGCGCCGCACGGCCTCGCGGGTGGTGCTCGAAACGTCCGACCGGCCGTTGACCACGCGGGAGACTGTCGCGATCGATACCCCAGCCAGCTCAGCGACCTGCCTGATCGTCACCCGGGGCCTGCCGCCGTCTTCAGGATTGCCGACATGCACACGGGTATTGAAACATTCCGGGCGGGTGGGCCCGCCCAAGAACTCTTCCTCGCTCATCGAGAACAGCATCCGGTCACGGATGATGCCGGCATTGTTGACCACGATGTCGAGACCGCCGAACTCCTCCACGGCGCGTGTCACGAGTTTCTCTGTCGCCGGCCAGTCGGTGACAGACCCGTGGTCGGCGACCGCCCGGCGCCCGCCTCCGTGATCTCGGCTGCGACCACGTCCGCGGGCCTGTCCGCTGTCTGCTCGCCATGCAGCCCAGACCCGGCGTCGTTCACCACAACGGCGGCACCATGTGCGGCCAGCCGGAGCGCATGCGCGCGGCCGAGCCCCCGGCCCCCGCATGTCACGACCGCGACCTTGCCTTCGAGCAGGCTCAGCTGGCAACTCCTCGGCTCAGCTAGTTCGCAGCACGAGACCCTGCGCGTTGAAGAAGAAACCACCTGGGGTCAGCAATGCGGCCGTCGCTCCTGGCACCTGGCACCTGGCACCGGCCTGCCTGCCCCCGCAGCTGAGTGACTGCTTCACGCACGTGCCCGGCGCCCTGTGACCCGCCCTCGGACAGGCTTCCGCCGTGCGTGTTCACCGGTACTCGCCCGTTGATCTTGACGCGGAGTGGTAGACCAGCGCCACCTCGCAGACGCCGGTCCAGACCGCGTTCATGGCGGCCACCAGATGGTTCATGATCGGCGGCACTGCGCGGGCCCACCAGGTCACTGCGGGCAGCCCGAGTGCGGACACCACCGGCCGGGTCGATGCCGCCAGTGAGCAGGCCACCGCCGACGACGCCGTCAGTGTCGGCGGCGGTCAGCCCCGCGTCGCGGATCGCTGCGACGGCCGCTTCGAGCAGCAGTGACAACTCGGTGGTCGCGCCCCGGTCCCATGCGTACGCACTGCTCGAGGCGGTGGACCCCGCGGGGAGCGAGGAGGTGGCCGAGGGGGAACTCGGCAAGCTCGTCGCCACCTCGCTGGACAACCCGGTCACGCCGATGGTGCGCTTCCGGTCCGACGACATCCTTGGTGGCGATCGAGGCGAGTATGCCAATCACGAGGCCGCCAGAGTAGGTGAGCGGCAGACTGCGGAACCAGCCGATCGCAGCGGCTCCAAAAGCCTGGACAACGAGCAATGTGAGGACAGTGGCGTCGAGATTCAGGGTCGGTTGCAAGAAGGATGCCCGCCAGGACGGCGAAGCTGGAACCGATGATCCAGGACCACCGCCGAACTGTGGTCGGGCTCGTACCCCCCAGGTCGAGCAGCTCCCGATTGTCTACCACGCCTCGTGTGGCCCGGCCCCAGCCGGGTGAACCGGAAGAAGGCGAACAGGGCTATCGTCGCGGCCAGAGCTACGCCCGTAATGATCATCTGGTCTTCGCCGACGTACACCCCCGGGCGACATGGAACGCCGTCTGGGGCAGCCACGGGGGGAAGGTGCGGGCCAGATCACCAAACGTCGCGGAAAAGAAACCCTGGACCGCGAGGACGAGACCGACTGTCGCGACGATCTTCATGGTCGTAGAAGCCTCAGCCAGCCGCCGCGCCATCGCCTCGAGACCCAGGCCGATCAGCGGCCCGAGCACGAGCAGGCAGATGACCGCGGTTGGCACCGCGGGCAGCCCAAGCTCGACGTGCAGGATGTAGAAGACGTAGGCCCCGGCCGTCGCCACAGCACCCTGAGCGAAGTTGAAGATGCCAGATGTCTTGTAGGTGAGTACGAGGCCGGTGCCGGTCAGGCCGTAGACCGATCCGGCAGTGATCACGAGGATCACGAGGATCACGAACGGCAGCAGGCTGTTCATCCGGTCACCACGCTCGGTCGGGTAGCGGATCCCGAGCGCGGACTGGTTCTACGTGCTGTGCCGCACCGATCCGCAGGCCCGCAGGCACCGGGGCCTGTCACTGCTGATCGTGCTCGCCCACCAGCCGGGAGAGCAGATCCGCCCGATCACGAACATGCTCTGGGCGCGGGCGAGTTCTGCGAGGTCTTCTTCACCGGAGCGCGGACAAGGGCCGACCTGGTTATCGGGGACGCTGGTGACGGCTGGCGGGTAGCCATGGCTGCGTTCGGCGTCGAGCGGGGCACGCTGCTGATGCCGATGCAGCTCGGATTCGAGCGTGAGACCGAGCGTGTTCTCGGGCTCGCCCGCGATCGGGGTGTACCTGCCGGGATTTCGCATCGGCTGGTTGACTCCTGGATCGCCGTGCGGCTCATGCGCATCACGAATCTGCGGACGATCGGCGAGGTCGTTGCCGAGCGTTCGCCCGGTTCGCAGGCCACCACCAGCAAGCTGTTCGCCTCAACACAGCACCGGCGGTTGCTCCAGCTTGCCACCGAGGTGCTCGCCGAGGACGCCACTGTCGTGGGCGACGGGTATGCTCTCGGCCCGTTGCAGCGGGCCTTCCTGCTGTCCTGGGCAGAGACGATCTACGGGGGCAGCAGCCAGATCCAGCGGAACATCATCGGTGAGCGCATGCTCGGCCTGCCCAAGGAACCCGTTACGGGCCCACGCTGAGCAGGAAGATTCAGGACAGGAGTGGGACTCGCGGGCACCCTGCATCGGCTGCCCAGAAGGCCGTACCGCGGTACCTCGCTACAGCAGGCAATTGAACGGCGCCGCATCGACCCCCAATGGCTCGCCTGACCCCTCGCCGACCCAGACGAACTGTTTCCGATCGAATGTACGTACGAATACCCGGAGAGTGCGATAAACTGTTCGAGGAAGGAGTCGTCCGTCTGTTTCAGGGGGTGTACCCGATGCCCGCAGGAGCGCCCGATCACGGCCGCCGTTATGGGCTCACCGGCGACCATTCCCAAGCCGTCGCGCGGACGTTCTCCGACCTTTCATTACCAGCGGATTCAGCCAATGCCAGGCCCGCGGACGTGCCCGCGGAGCCGGTGCGCGGCCGGACACCCGACCCATACGCGCGGCGCCTGCCCGGCGCGCGGCTGCCCCTGCTGCTTGATGCGGATGAACTGGATGCGGATGAGATAGGGCGGGAGACTGCAGAGCAGGGAGTCTGGCTGTGCAGGGGTAGTCAGTTGCCGGACCGGCTGATGTCGGCGATATGCGGTCAGTCATCGTGGGCGGGGCCCGCCAGTGACACGGGTGACGGAGCCGCCGCCGATGTCGTCGATGGCGGCCTACCTGGCCCTGCGGAGGCTGGTTTCGGTCAGGGCGGCGTGCTCGACGCTCTCGAGCCATCTGCGGAGCTTGCGATCTTTTTGCACGACGCTGCGGCCTTATGTGCGGGAGATGGCGGGCGGGACGGTGTGCCCGGCATGCGTGGCGGGGGCCGGCGCGGTGATGGGGGCGGCGGGTCGGACGGGGCCTGCGGCGGTGTAGGCACCGGCGCGGGGATGCGGCGCCTTGGCGACGGAGCGCTGACCGGGGTGTTGCGGGGCTGGCGGCGGCTGGGTTCGTGGGCAGCGGCGATGGAGCATACGGCGGCAGCCGAGCTTGCGGGCCGGCGGATCGCGGCTGCGAAGTCAGGCGGCTGCTGGGCCAATGAGGCAGAGCGGTATGCGTCCGCAGAGGTCGCGGCCGCGCTGACGCTGACCCGTTCGGCTGCCGACGGCCTGGTGGCGCGGGCACTGGTATTACGTGGGCTGCCAGGAACTGCTAGCGCACTTGCGGCAGGCCTGATCGACATGCCCCGCGCGCTGGTCATTACCACTGGTGTGGCAGGACTGGCTGATGAACTCGCCCGTGCAGTCGAGGCTGAGGTGCTGGTCAAGGCGCCGCTTCAGACGACTGCTGAGCTTCGGCGAGCGGTGGTGCGGGCGGCGATGGCCGCCGATCCCGCGGCCGCCGATCTGCGGCGTGAACAGGCGCAGAAGCAGGCGCGGGTCGAGCGCTGGGCCGAACCGGCCGGGACCGGCTCGATCGCGGGTCGTGACTTGCCGCCCGCCGAGGTAATTGCCGCTGAAAACCGGATCAACGCGCTGGCGGCGGCGCTCAAGTCGGACGGCGCGGCTGGCGGGATGGATCTGCTGCGCGCCCAGGTGTTCCTCGACCTGCTGTTGGGCCGCCCCGCCGCTGCCCCGGCCCTCGGGCTCTCCGGTGATCCGGCATCTGAGCTGCCTGGACCTGCGCCTGAGCCCATGCCTGGACCTTTGCCCGCGCCGGGACCTGAGCCCGCGCCCATCGGTGAGCCGGCGCCGGACACTGCGCCCATCCCTGAGCCCGAATCTGGGCCCGCAACCGCGCCAGCACCCGAGCCCGTGCCCGCTTTGACGCCACCGGGTGATCTGGCTGCTGGGCTGCGGCGGGTGCCGTCAGGCGGTGCTTGTGCTGGGTGCGCCGGGGCGTCGGGCTGGACCGGTATGACGGGATCGGTGAACCTGACCGTGCCGCTGGCGGCCCTGCTTGGGCTGTCGGGCTCGCCCGGTGAGGTGGCTGGGTTCGGCCCGGTAACCGCGAGTACCGCACGCGATCTCGCGGCGGTCGCTGCGGCGAGCCCGGCCACGCGCTGGTGTATCACCGTGGTCAGCAAAAATGGGCACGCGATCGCGCACGGCTGCGCCTCCCGGCAGCGGGGGCGCGACGGCGGCAGACCGGGCGGGCGCGGTCTGGATGGCTGGTCGTTCACGGCCACGCTCAGCGCGCTCGCGGCGGGAGACTGCTCCCACGAGCGGGAAACTCGCACTTACAGGCTGTCCCCTTCGCTGCGGCATCTGATCCAGGTCCGCAACACAACCTGCACGTTCCCCGGCTGCAGGCGGCCATCACGTCGCTGCGACGAGGACCACACGATCCCCTATCACGAGGGCGGTCGCACGTGCGAGTGTAATGTCGCGCCACTGTGTAGATTCCATCACAAATTGAAACAGGCCGACAGCTGGGAACTCATTCAGCCGGTGCCCGGGACACTCATCTGGACCGCGCCATCTGGCTGGAAATACACCGTCATGCCCGACGCGCATCCAGTCTGACCGACCAGCGGCACGGGAGTCCGTCAAAGGCCGGGGCCGGGCTGCGGCACGGGCCCTGCCTGCAATGGAGCGCTCCCCGGCATCCCGTGTATTTATCCCGCCAATGGGCTTCCTTATCTGATAACGGACCCGGCCAACTATTGCGATCTTGATTGGCGGAGGGTCTGGATGGCAATCCTGGCAACGGGTTACTCGCTCGTGGACATCACGGGCGAGGTATGGGCGCTGCGGGCCGAATTGCTGGCTTGGCACATCTGGGAATGCTGCACGGCGCGGATTAGGCCGACTCGCACGCTCCGCTGCCGCTGCCCTCGCCAGGACATTGTCGCATAGCTAAAGACATCTCAGTTGCGCATGTAGGCGCCGGCCGCGACGTTGAGCACCTCGCCGGTGATGAACGTCGCCCGGTCCGACGCGAGGAACGCCACGGCTTCCGCGATGTCACCGGCGCGCGGACGGCCGCCGAGCGGGCCCGCGCCGCCCGGCAGGCGGCTGAGCAGCTCGGCGTTGTCCCCGGCGAACTTCGTCCCCTCGACGACGCCCAATCGACAGGTAGACCGCGCGGATGCCATGCGGGCCACCTTCGTGGGCAAGCCCGCGGGTGAGCGCGCTCAGCCCGCCCTTTGCGGCGGTCACCAGGGCGATCCGCCCGCCGAACTCGCGCGGGTCGGCCACGACGTGTGGCTGCGCGGTCACGGGTGTGCCGCCCACAGCCAGGATCCGCCCTTGCCAGCTGTCACGTTCGATCACCTGCCACTCCGTGCAACCGTTCGGGATCATTGTCACGAGGCCGGTCCGCGCGGTCGCGCCGCTCCCTCGGCAGGCCGAGCATGGTCTCGGCGAGGATATTGCGCTGCACCTCGGACGTTCCGGCACAGATCGTGCCGGCCCGGGCGTTCAGGAACGCTCCGAGCCACGAGCCAGTCGAGTTGTGCGCACCCGGATCGTCGGTCCGCACCGCGCGCAGCGGGCCACGCCCCTCGGGGATCAGCCCGTCCAGACCTTCGATGTCCAGCGCGAGCTCGGTCGCGGCGACGTGGTACTCGCTCCAGTAGGGCTTCGATACCGAGGCGGCAGCCCCAAGTTCCTGCCCGCCAAGCACGTGGCTGAGTATCCGGTATCCGAGGTAGCGCATGATTTCGACCCGGCCATAGCGCCACGCGAGGCGCTGGCGGATGAGCGGGTCGCGGTCCCTGCCGTGTCCACGGGCCAGCGCGAACATCCGGTCGAGCTCGGCACGGAACATGATCGGGTTTGGTCGCGCGGCGGTGTCGGAATTCGTGCCCCGGCTGCCCCGAAGTGCCACAGGCAAGCTGTTGCGCAGGAAGCTCACGTCCTGAGTGCGCGGGCCGGCCTCAGGCTCGAACGCTATACGTGCCGCCCCGCCCCGGGAATGGGGACGTTCTTCCACCCCAGCACGTCGAGATTGCGGGTGACAACCCAGGAGACCCTCCCCGGACCGAGACGGACCGCACGGTCGCGGCGAGCGCCGGGTCCGCTCCCTGTGCTGGGCGTCGGCGCCCAAGAGCAGGGCGCGCCGGGCACGCATGCTCACCGCCGCGGCCAGTGCCGCGAAGGGGCGCTGCGGGCCCAAAACGAGCTCGCACGGGCGAGTCGCGGGATCAAGGGCGCGGCGGTGCCGTCGCGTATTGCGCCGTGCCACAGGCCTGCTCCGTAGGCCAGGTCATCCAGTCGTCGCAGCAGCAGGTAGATGAGAGGGTTCAAGCGCGAACCGCTCCGCCGGTAGTCGATCAGCCCTTCGATTGCGGCGCCGGTGATGAGCAGGCGTCGTGCCCGCCGGTTCAGCACCGCGGCAAGTACAGCCACCGGCCAGTAGTACCGGGTAGCGCACCATGCCAGTTGCTCTGCGGTGCCGCGTACCGCGGCCAGCGTCAGCAGCGTGCCGGCGCGGACAGGGGTGTCCGCGTCGGGGATTCGCCGGATCAGGCGTATCGCCGACCCCCCGGTCAGTGCCGCGGCGACGCCGACTGAGACCGGCCGTGCGCAGAAACTGAGCGCACATGCGGCGACCGACCATGGCGCGGCGTCGAGCGGAGGCACCTGGCCGGGATGCCGCGTGGACAGCTTGGCCGCCCCGGACCCGTAGCTGGCGCGCTGCACGAGCCAGCTTCGCAGATTGGTGCGGTGGCTATGGCCTACGCGGGAACTGGGTACGTAGCGAAGTCGCCAGCCGGCGCGATGCAGCCGCAGGCACAGGTCGACATCTTCAGCGATCCTGAGTTCCGCGGCGAATCCGACGCCGAGCGCCGCCTTGCGGACCGCTAGCGTCGCGCCTGGCGCATATGCGACCGCGGAAAGCGGCAGGATCGGCGCTTCGCGCCCGCCCATGTCCAGCGGCGACCGTACGTCCTCGTACCGGTCGAGCCAACCTGGTCGACGCCTTGGTATGCCGACCACCCGGGGCGCGGCCAGCGCCACGGCGGGATCGGTGAACTGCGCCAGGAGCGGGCCCAGCCAACCAGATTCTGGCAGCACGTCGGAGTCGCAGAAAGCTACGTATCCGCTCGTCGCGTGGTGCAGCCCGGTGTTGCGCGCCGCCGCCGGTCCCTGGTTGCGGGGATGAACAAGAAGGGTGGCGCCGTGCCGGCGCGTCACCGCGGCCACTTCGGCCCGGTTTACGGATCCGTCGTCGACGATCAGCACCGGAACGCCCGATGTCTCCGGGTCTGCGCGCAAAGCAGTCAGCAGCCGCTGCAACAAGGGCGCCCGGTCCCGTACCGGGATCACAATCGTGACGTCGCGCACGGGCCCCGCACCAGGCCGCGGATGGACGACGCCGATATCCACAAGTCGCCTGGCCAGTGCCGCTGTCGCGGCATCCGCCACCGTGAAGCTGCCGGGTTCGAGCAGTCGCGCCGCCGATGTGCTGAGCCGCAGCAGCCTGGGGGGTGCACCACCGAGCATCAGCCGGCCGTCTCGGGACCGGTGTACGTCGTCGGCAAGTTCGACGGCGAAGCCGTTCGGCAGCGTCGTATCCTGCGGCGCTTGCAGTCCGGCGAGCGCACCGAGACCGGGCAGGCGCGGTCGGGTCATCCCACGACTCCGCCGTCGGCGCGCAGCGCATATACAGTGACGGCGCTGACGTCGGGCCCTGCCACCTCGACGGCGCCCGCCACTGGGGCGGTCGGCGGCCACCCGTCTGCCATGCCCAGCCATTTCTGGTCGGCGAGCCTCGTTATCACGCGGTGCCGCTCGCAGGGAGAAAGCCGTGGCGACGCAGGTAGCCGAGCAGTTCGTCCGCGGCCTGGTCCGGGGATAGCGGTCCGCGCACGGTAGGCGGGGTCCGCTCCACGAGCGCTCCGGTCAGCTCGAGCGTCCGGTGCAGCGCCGAACCGGACGGAGCCGCGAGTTCGCGCGGCCGCGGCCGGTAGGCGTGGGCGCCCAGCACCCGGATTCGCTGCGCCGCGGTCGTTCCCGGCGCGTGGGCCACCGGAATGGTGGCGTGCCTGGTGGCCAGTGTGGCCGGCAGCCCGGCCCGCCGCAACGACACCCCGGCCGCCTCGACGGACACCACGGCGGGCAGTCGCACCCGCAGCACCTCGCGGCGACCGCCGTCCAGGCGGCGGTGCACCCGCAACACTCCGTCAGCTTCGGGTTCCATCCACACGACACCCAGGACTTGCGCCGCGTCGAGCGCCGCGGCGAGGAACGCGGGAAACGAGCCGGTGCCCAGGTCGGCCGCGCGGTCGCCGCAGAGCACCAGGTCCGGCACTCCATAGCGCCGACGCAGGGCGGCGGCGAGCGCGGCGGCAAAACCCGGCCTGCCACCGACAAGGGCGCCCGGTTTCGGGCTCAGGGACCCGGCCGCGGGCTCGACGCGGAGCGCCTCGGCCGCTCCGACGGCCAGCGCGTCCCGCAGCATACCGTCGGCTTCGCCGAAGCCGACGGTGGCCGCGACCACCCGGGCATCCCACCGCTCGCCCAGGCGCAGCGCGTACTCGAGAGCGGCCAGCTCCGACCGGCTCGGCCCACAGTCGCGGAGGTCGGCCGTCACCGCCCCGGTGAGCGGATCGACCTCGGTCTCCCGCCAGGACCAGCCCATCGCGGCCACGATCACCGCCATGCTCCGTCACCCCTTCCGGAACACGACGCCGTCGCCGCCAGTCGGGTAGGTCCAGGTGATGGCCCCTTCGCCGTTGCACACCAGATAGCACGTTCCGCATTCGAAGCACTGTTCGTAGTTGAACAGGATGCCGCCGTCGGTCGTGGGCACGAACAGGTCGGCCGGGCAGGCGTGTACACAGGCCTTGGTCGTGCAGGAACGGCACACCTCGGAGTCGACGGTGATGTGCGCCCGCGCGCCGACCCGGAACTCCACGCTCGCCATCCGGTCCTCGAAGGACACGTCGGGATGACTCATCGATTTTCGCTCCCTTATCGAAAGGCCCGAAGCGCTTGCCAGCCGTCCCGCGCCAGTGACCGCAACCGGACCTTGTTACCGCGGACCGCGCGAAAGAACTCCATGACCATGCCGGGCTTGGGAGCGGGGTTGGTCACGGTGAACACCTGTTGGACGAAGTCGCAAGCCAGACCGGGGTATTGCTTCTGCATCCGGTCGGCGAGCACGATGTCCGCGGCGTTGCGCAGCCGCTTGTGGTCAGCGAGCACGAAGCACGCCTCCAGCCGGCGCCGGTAGCCGGCCAGCCCGCGGGCGGAGGTGTCGCCGGCCGCGATCGCCTCGGCGGCGGTCTGTCCGGCCGCCAGACCGGCGCCGATCGCGAAGTTGACACCCTCCAGCCACAGCCCGGCGGCCAGGCACATGCTCGCGGCGTCCCCGGCGACGAGCATGCCGTCGACGGCCAGGCGTGGCATGGCGCGGTAGCCGCCCTCGGGGATCAGGTGCGCGGAGTATTCCTTGATCTGCGCGCCCCGCAGGTACCGTGCGATCCCCGGATGCGCCTTGAGGCGCGTGATGAGTTCCTCGGGTCGTGTCTTGGCAGCGACGAGCCCGGGAAGTCCAACCACGACGCCCACGCTGACCGTGTCGAGGTTGGTGTAAAGGAAACCGCCACCTGGGATCCCGCTGGTGCAGCCGAGAATCTCGATGTCCATTCCCTGGTCGCCGGATAGCCCGAACCGCTCGTCTATCACATCGCGCGGCAGCGCGAGGGTTTCCTTGACACCCAGCGTGGTGTGTGCCGGGTTGGTGCGCGGGATCAGCCCGGCATCCTTGGCCAGGAACGAGTTCACGCCGTCGCAAGCGATCACGATCTTGGCGCGGATTTCGCCATCGGGCCGGTCAGCGCGCACGCCGACGATCCGGCCGGAGGTGTCCCGCAGCAGGCTCGTGACCACCGTCGAGGTGACCAGCCGGGCGCCGGCCGCGACCGCCTTGCCGGCCAACCAGGAGTCGAAGTCGGCGCGATAGGTGGTCATCCCGTTGTATGGCGGGCGATCCCAGGCAGTGGTGCGGAGGTCGACGGTCAGCGCCTGGGTCGCTGTCATCAGCATGGTGGCGCGCCGTGTCACCCATCGCTGCACCGGCACCTCCGTCCACCACTGCGGTATGACCTCGTCGAGGATCCGGGCGTACACCACGCCGCCATACACGTTCTTCGCACCGGGAAAGGCCCCGCGCTCCACCAGGACCACCTCGCGGCCGGCCCGGGCCAGTTCCAGCGCCGCCGCCGATCCCGCAGGTCCGGCGCCGACGACCACCGCGTCGGCGGTCATCACGTCATCCGGCACGTTTCGCCTCCGTCGACATGGCCGCCGCGGCGTGACCGCCGGCGCCGCGGTCAGGCCCAGCCGCCCGGCCAGTTCGGCGAGCACGGCCGGGGCGTCGGCGACGATCCCGAGGTCAGCCATCCGGGTCATTGGGCATGACGGGTCGGTATTCACGCTCACCACATGCGCCGGCGCGCCGAGACCGCCAACGTGTTGTGCGGCGCCAGAAATGCCGAAGGCCACGTAGAGCTCCGGGTCGACGGCCACACCGGTGGTGCCGATCTGCCGGTCATAGCTCATCCAGCCCGCGTCGGTAACCACCCGGGTGGCGCCTGCACTCGCCTCAAGCGCGCCCGCCACGTCGGCCAGGAGCCGCATCACCGCCAGGCCGTCAGCTCCGGCAGGCACCAGCCCTGCGCCGCCAGCTACGATCCGGTGGGCCTCAGCCAGGTCCACGGTGCCTGGCTCGGGTTGCAGTACGCCGACGCTCTCGGCGTCGTGCCAGGCACTCGGCGCGCACGGCGGCAGCGCGGTCACCTCGGCCAGCGCTACCGGCTCGGGCCTGCCGCGGCTTCCCGGACGCAGGGTCACCACCACCGGCTCGTCCACGGCCACCCGCAGCGACACGCGATCATCGAGCCTGGTCAGCTCGACCTCGTCCGGCGTGCACCGGACGGCGCCTGCGAGCAAGCCGCGGCCCAGGTCCACTGCCAGTCTCGGCGCGAGATCACGGCCATCCGGTGACGCGGGAAGCAACACCATGTCCACACCCGCCAGGAGGTGCCCTAGCCCGCTGGCCAAAGCACCCGGGGCGACACAGGACTGCTCGATCAGCCACACCCGGCTGGCGGCATCCAGCCTTTCTGCCGCCTCGCGCGTTCCCGACCCCACCACGAGCGCGACCCCGCCCGCCTCAGCCACCGTCTCGTCCGCGCCGGCGGGCAACTGGCCGTCTCTGACCACCACGACGGCCAGGACGGGGACCGCGGCTGGCATTGTCATAGTGCCACCGCCACCCGGTGTCCCTCGATCACCGCGGCATGCGCCCGCCGCGGTGTGACGCAGTCGCCGACGCGGTGCACCTCGAACGGCGCGGCGCGCAACTGCTGCCAGAGATCGTCCTCCGGTGCCTGATGGGTCGCACACACCACCCAATCGCAGCGCCGCCGCTCGTTCTGGCCGGTGGGGTGGTGGAGCAGTGTCAGCACCACCCCACCAGAGCCAGCACCCGAGTCGGCGCCGGACTGGGTCTCATCGGCAGCCGCCTCCATCACCACCAGGTCGGTAGCCTGGTGAATCCCCTTGGCATGCGCGCGCACATTGAAGGTCTCCATGTCCAGCGTGATGCCGAGATCCTGGCCGACGACCATACCGGCGGTGATGATCTCGACCGCGCACTTGCGGTCGGCAAGCAACTCGGCGACGCTGGTCGCCTGGTGGAAGCCGAGCTCATCGACCACCACCACCTGCCCGGCCGGTTCGGCGCGGCCTTCGAGCACGTCGCGAACATCCACCACGCGAGGATGACCGGCGGCCCAATAAGGCAGGTTCGGCCGCGCTCCGGTGGCCAGCACCACGACGTCAGGCGAATCGGCGCGCACCGACTCGGCCGTGGCCTCCACACCGGTGTGGAGATCCACGCCGTAGCGCTTGCACTCGGCCGCCAGGTTGCGTACCACGTCGAGGAACTCGGCGCGCGAGGGCACCGATGCGGCCACCGCCACCTGGCCACCGGTGCGAGGCTGGCGCTCGTACAGGGTGACCCGGTGGCCGCGCTGCGCCGCCGTGGAGGCTGCCTGCAGGCCGCCCGGACCGCCGCCGACCACGACCACCCGCCTGCCCGGGCGGCGCGGCGGCGGGAGTGCGACGGCTTCCCTGCCGGTGCGGGGGTTCTCGATGCAGCCCATCCACCGGTTCAGGCCCATTCGGCCGACGCATTCCTGGTTGCATGACAGGCAACTGCGAATCTCCGTGGCATACCCCAGGCGGGCCTTGGCAGCGAAGTCCGGGTCGGCGATCTGGCCGCGCACCACGCCCACCAGATCACAGTGCCCCGCGGCCAGCGCGCGTTCGGCCTGCACCGGGTCCTTGATCCGGCCCACGCCGACCACCGGGAGGTTGACCGCACGCCGCATGGCGTTGGCGATGAACAGGGCGTACCCGGGAGGGATGCTCATCGACGCCTCGATCATGTACAGCGTCGCGGTGGCCACGCCGATCGAGGTGTTGATGTAATCGACCTTGCCGGTCGCTTCCACCATCGCGGCCACGTCGACCGCCTCGTCAAGCGTGCTGCCGCCCTCGATCAGCTCGTCGCCGCAGATCCGCACGCCCAGCGCGCGGGCCGGCCCGATCGCGTCCCGCACCGCATCGATGATCTCCAGCAGGAGACGTGCCCGGTTGGGGAGCGGCCCGCCGTACGCGTCGGTGCGCTTGTTCGTCGCGGGCGACAGAAATCCGCGCACGATTGACGAGTGCGAGCATTGCAGTTCCACGCCGTCGAACCCGCCTTCCGCGCAGTGCCCGGCGACGGTGCCGTAGCCGGCCACGATCTCGGCGATCTCGTGCAGCTCCACGGCCTTGGGCACCTCGCGGAACATCGGATCTGGCACGGGGCTTGGCGCCCAGACGGGCAGGCGGGAGAACATCGATGATGCCTGGCCACCGTTATGGTTGAGCTGGGCGAAGATCGGCACGTCGTGCGCGTGTACCGCCGCGGTGATCCTGCGGTAGCCGGGAATGACCGCTCGGCGGAAGCCGTGGATCAGCTTCTCGTACGGCCAGTCGGTCGGATGAGTCGAGTGTTCCTCGGTGATGATCAGGCCGGCGCCACCCGCCGCGCGGGCGGCGTAGTAGTCGGCGTGTTGCTGGCTGGGCAGGCCGTCCTCGGCGTAGTTGGTCAGGTGTGCCGACAATACGATCCGGTTGCGCACCACCACCGGGCCGACGCGCAACGGCGAGAACAGGTACCGGTACCTGCTGGTCGCGCTCATCGGCCGCCGCCAGCGACGCTCAGGGCGGGCCAGCCTGCCGGCATGTCGACGGGCTCACCGGCCGCGCCGACCGCCAGCGCGACACGGCGCGCCTCAAGCACTGCCTCGTGCACGGTCCTCGGTGCCACGCAGTCGCCGGCCCGCGGGGTGCCGGGCCGGTGCAGGTACAGGGTCTGCTCAGGCAGCCGATGCCCGCAGTGCACCACGAAGGCGCAGTCCAGCGCGCGCTGCTCGCCGGTCCACCGGTCCTCGAGCAGCACATGGTCGTCGGCTACACCGCGGAGCAGGCTGCGCAGTTCGCGCACCACGCCCGCCCGTTGCAGCCGCGAGTTGGCCTCGGCGAGGTCGCCGGTGAGGGCCAGTTGCGTGCCCGCGATCTGGTCCTGGGTGACGATCGACGTCGGCCGCCCATTCGCCGCGAGCAACTCCGCGACACCGACACCGACCGGCCCGCCGATCGGATCGAACACCACCGCCCGGCCGGCCGGGCACAGGTGCAGCGCAGCGGATTTCACCAAGCCGATCAGGTCGGCGGCTTCGAGCACGGTCGCACCTGGGGTGATGCCGTAATCACGCGGACCGGGGACCGAGCCGGTGGCAAGCACGACGCGCATCCCTGCGGCCAATGTCGCGTCCACCTCGGCGGCGGTGACCGCACGCCCCAGCGATACCGCCACGCCCAGCCGCTGAAGCTCCCGCTGCCACCAGTCCACCGCGACGCCGAGCCGTTGCCGTCCGTGGACCATGGCCGCCGCCACCAGCATGCCGCCAAGTGCCGGTTCGCGCTCCACGAGGCGCACGCGATGCCCGCGCGCGGCCAGCACGCGGGCGGCTTCCATCCCGGCCGGGCCACCGCCGACGACAAGCACCGCGTTTAGGGTCTGGTCCGCGCCTGCGGTGGCGTCGTCGTCGCCGAGCTCATGGCCGCTGCGGGGTTCGACGACGCAGGTGACGACCGGGTTCCGGTTGTCGCGGACCATGCAGGTCTGGTTGCACAGCAGGCAGGGGCGGATTCGATCGGCATCCCCGCTGCGGTACCGCGCGACGACGTCGGGATCGGCGATCTGCGCCCGGGTCATCTCCACCAGGTCCGCGCACTGGTCATCGAGCGCCGACTGTGCCTGGCCGGGATCCACGACGCTGCCCTGCAGCACCACCGTGACGGTTGGGCCGGCCGCCGCACGGATCTGCCGGCATAGCTCGATGGCGAAGCCCGGCTCCGTGTGCAGGTCCGGCCTCGTGGCCGACACCGAGTAGATCGAGCCGCGCACCACCACCAGGTAGTCCACCTGTTCGCCCAGCCGCACGGCCTGCGCGGCCGCGAGATCCGGGGTCACGCCGGCCCAGGGTGCCAGCTCGTCGCAGCACAGCCGCAGCCCGAGCAGCCGCCCGGCGCCGAGTGCGCCGCGCACGGCGCGCAACACGCGCTCGGTCAACAGCAGCCGGTCCTTGCCGTAGTCGTCTGCGCGCTGGTTGGTCAGCCCGGAATGGTATTGGCGCAGCAGCGAGTGCTGGCCTGCGTTGATCTCGACGCCATCGAGATCGGCTGCCGCGGCCACGGCGGCGGCAGCGGCGAAGCCGTCGACCAACGCGTCGATCTCGGTGTCGGCCATCTCCATCGGCAGTTCGCGCGATCCCGCGTCAGGTACCCGCGACGGTGCCCACAGTGCGGACTGGGAGAACGCCGAGGAGCCCTGCATTCCGGCGTGGCCGAGCCCGGCGAGCACCAGCGCACCATGTGGCCGGCAGGCCACGACGGTCTCAGCCCAGCCAGGCCCGCAATCCGCAGCCAGGGGGGCGCGCTCGTACGGCCAGTCCGCCGGGTGCACGCTCGCCGTCTCGGTCACGATGACCCCGCTGCCCCCCGCCGCCCGCCGCGCGTAATAGGCGACGTGCCGCGCCGAGACCGCCCGGCCTGCGCCGAGGTTGGTCTCGTGCGGCCCGAACATCACCCGGCAGGGCGCCCGGCGCGGCCCGATGTCGATGGGCTCGGTCAGGATCGCGCTCACCCGGTGACCGCCAGCGGACTGGAGTCGCATGGCTTGGCGGGGACACGCATCGACGGCATGCCCAGAGCTACGGCCGGGCCGTGGTGAGAGTGGTCCTTTCCCGTTCGCGGCAGTCCACCATGGTCCAGGGCGGAAAGCGCGCTGGCGCCGTGTCCCTTGACGCATTCGGGGTCGGGTCCGTCCAGCGGCAGGCCGGTGAAGAATTTCGCCGCCATGCAGCCGCCCTGGCATGAGTCGAACGCCGAACAGGACCGGCACGCCCCGCCGGAGGTCTCGGCGCGCAACCGGGCGAACAGCGGCGACGAACGCCATACTTCGGCGAAACCGCCAGGCGAGCGCACGGTGCCGGCATTGAACGCGTCGTGGATCGCGAATGGGCAGGCGTAGACGTCCCCGACCGGGTCGATCAGGCAGACCACCCGGCCGGCGCCGCAAAGGTTCAGTCCAGGCAACGGGGTGGCGCCGAGCGCGTTGAGGTGGAAGAAAGAATCCCCGGTCAGCACCCGATCGCCGTGGTCGCTCAGCCACGAGTAGATCTCTCGCTGCTGCTCGGCCGTGGGATGCAGTTCGTGCCACACATCCGCGCCGCGGCCGGATGGACGCAGCCGGGTGATCCGGAGCTGGGCGCGGAACCGGTCGGCGATCGCCGCGAAGTCGTCCAGCTGTGACACGTTGTGCCGGGTCATCACCACGGAGATCTTGAAGTCACGGAAGCCCGCTTCGGCCAGGTTCTCCATCGCGCGCAGCGCCATGTCGTAGGAACCGTGCCCACGGATCGCGTCATTGACCTGCCTGCTCGCGCCGTCCAGCGAGATCTGCACGTCCACGTAGTCCGCGGCGGCCAGGCGCTGCGCGCGCGCGCCGTTTAGCCGCAGCCCGTTGGTGGAGAACTTCACGCCGACGCTGCTGGCCACCGCGTAGTCGAGCAACTCCCAGAAATCTGGCCGCACGGTCGGCTCTCCACCCCCGACGTTGACGTAGAACACCTGCATGGACCGGAGTTCGTCGATCACTGACTTCATCTCGTCGGTGGTCAGCTCGTCCGGATCGCGCCGCCCAGAGGAAGAAAGGCAGTGCGTGCACGACAGGTTGCAGGCGTAGGTCCACTCCCAGGTCAGGCAGATCGGCGCGGCGAGGCCGCCCTTGAACTGCTCGACCAGGGGTGGCACCTGCGCGGGCTCGCGGCTGGTGGTCATCACGGCCCGTCGCCTCGGCTCCACTTGGGAACGATCATGTCGGCCGCGGCCAGTGCGGCCAGCGCCCGCAGGTAGACGTCGCGCCGTGAACCAGGCACGGTGGCCAGGGCATCGGACACGCAGCGGTGGGCGCCCAGGCCGCGCACCAGATCGACGAGATCCGGCGCCTTCAGGAACGACAACCGCCGGGTGCCGAAGTGGTAAGCCAGCGCCCCGAACGGCTCCGGGCGCAGCGCGACCGCCGGGTTGAGCGTGTAACCGCGGTCCGGCTCGAATGGTGCGGTCATCTCGATGACTCCGGACTTAGTAGACGCCGCACATGCCATCGATCGAGACTTCCTCGACCAGCAGTTCTTCGGTTATCCCCGGGTCACTGTCGCTGCCGGGGCTGTCAGCCTCCGCATCGCCGGATGATACGGCCGCAGCGGTATCGACTCGGGTGTCCTGCTCCATGGGAATCCTCCTGTGATCAACGCCGGCCTGACCTGGGCAACGCACCCGAGCGGGCGCGCCTGATGTTGGTGACCGTACGTGTCGGCGCGAGCCGCTGTCACCATTCTTCAGGCCGCATCGCCCCGTCCAGTTGGACAGGTTCAGGGGCATGCGGGACCGCCTCGGCCCGCGGCCGCGGGGGTCGGCAGGCACCGCGCCCGCCGCGGCCGCCCGATGTGGCCGGCACGGGTTCGCAGGCAGCTTGTCGGCGCATCTGCCCGTTCCTCAGGTCAGGCGCACGGCCCGCGACGATCATGATCCCGAACGACTCCGGTGGAAACTTGCGGCCCACGGACCGCGTCACGCGACTGGTCGCGACCCGGCCCGTTCGATCAGGCAGGTGCGGTACTGCCCGTCAGGTCCGATTCGGGTTGCTGTCGGGGCGGGATCCCCGCGCGCGGGTTCCAGATCGGGGCGCCGCTGTTTAGCCTCGCCCCATCGGGGCTCTCGCCGGATCCCGTACGGCCGGCTGACGCGGCGGCCGTGCGCGCGATGCGCGGGGAGCGCGACCCACACGAAGAGGAGCCGGTGCGCCATGCAGGTAGACGAACTACTCAAGCCTTTCCCGATCAAGGAGTTCCACCCGTTCCCCCGTGCGCTGCTCGGCCCGGGTGGTCACGAGATGATCGGGCCGGAAGCCCTGAAGCTGGGCTTCAGGAAGACCCTGGTGATGACCACCGGCTTGCGGGGCAGCGGCACCGTACACAAGATCGTCGAGTCGATGAAGTATCACGGCCTTGAGGTCGTGGTCTACGACAAGGTTGAGTCCAATCCCAAGGACTACAACGTGATGGATGCCGTTGCCCTGTACCAGGAGCGCAAGTGCGACTCGTTCGTCTCCATCGGCGGCGGTTCCTCGCACGACGCGTGCAAGGGCGCCCGGATCTCGGTGGCGCACGACGGCCGCAACGTCAACGAGTTCGAGGGCTTCAACAAGTCGGAGAACCCCAGGAATCCGCCGCACATCGCCGTCTCCACGACGGCTGGCACCGGCTCAGAGACCTCGTGGGCGTATGTCATCACCGACACCACCACTGACCCGGACAACCCGCACAAGTACGTCGCGTTCGACGACGCCTGCCTGACCAGCCTCGCCGTCGACGACCCGGTGCTGTACTACGACTGCCCGCTGGACTACACGGCGCAGTGCGGCTTCGACGTGCTCGCGCACGCCTCCGAGCCCTACGTGTCACGGCTGAATTTCCCACCGTCGCTCGGCAGCGCGCTCTACGCCATCAAGCTCACCGCGCAGAGCCTCCGCGCCGCGGTATGGAACGGCCAGGACCTGCCCGGCCGTGAGGGCATGATGTACGCGCAGTACATCGCCGCGCAGGCGTTCAACTCCGGCGGGCTTGGCATCATCCACTCGATCTCGCACGCGGTCAGCGCCTTCTACGACACCCACCACGGCCTGAACAACGCGATCGCGCTGCCGCGGGTGTGGGCGTTCAACATGCCGGTGGCCTACCAGCGGTTCGCCGACATCGCAGACGTGATGGACGTGGACACGCACGGCATGACGGCCGTGCAGGCCGCTGAGGCGGCCCTGGCCGCGGCCATCCGGCTGCTGCGGGACGTGGGCATCCCGGAGAAGTTCACCGACGTGACTCAGGACAGCTACTCCAAGAACCGGCTTGGCCAGGGGCCGACGAAGTACTACGAAAACCACAAGACGATCGTCGGCGATGCCGCCGACATCGACCGGATCACCAACCACGTGCTCGGCGACGCCTGCACCCCGGGCAACGCCAAGGAGTGCACCTTCGAGACGGTCCGGCCGGTCGTGGCGCACTGCCTCAACGGTGACCTGGACGACCTGCTCAGCTGACCCGCCCGCGGCGGGCGGCACCCTCGGCCCCGACGAACCGGAGGACACGTGCCCCAGTCGACCGATCATCACACTCCCTTCGTGTCGATCGACGACGTCGTCATCCGGTTCGCCGAAGCCGGGTACATCACCGACCGGCGGCTGGCCACCACGGTCTTCCTTGTTTCACGGTTGAACAAACCGGTCCTGCTCGAGGGCCCGGCCGGCATCGGCAAGACCGAGCTCGCCAAGACTTTGGCGGCCGTGACCGGCCGCCGTTTGCTGCGGCTGCAGTGTTACGAGGGACAGGACGAGAGCCGGGCGCTGTATGAGTGGGATTACGGCAAGCAGTTGCTCTACACCCAACTGCTGCGCGAAAAGATCAACGACATCATCGCCGACGCCCCCGATATAGCCTCGGCCGTCGCCCGGATCCAGGCCCACGACGGTGTGTTCTTCTCCGACCACTTCCTGCTCTCCCGCCCCCTGCTGGACGCCATCCGCGGCGATCAGCCCGCCGTACTGCTGATCGACGAGGTGGACCGAGCTGACGAGGCACTGGAGGCGGTGTTCCTCGAATGCCTCGGCGAGTATCAGGTGTCCGTTCCTGAGATCGGCACCTACACCGCGAAGACGCCACCGTACGTGGTGCTCACCTCCAACAACACACGTGACCTCTCCGCCGCGCTGAAACGGCGTTGCCTGCATCTGTCCCTCGACTACCCGGATGCGGAAAGGGAGCTGGAAATCTTGCGGTCCAAGGAGACCGGGCTGCCAGATGCCGCCGCCAGGCAGCTCGTGCGGGTGGTACGCGGACTACGTGAGCTGCCGCTGCGCAAGAGCCCGAGCATCTCGGAAACGATCGATTGGGCACGCACCCTGGCCGTGCTCGGCGTCGACGAGATCGATGCGAGCGTGCTGGCCGAGACCGCCAACGTCGTCCTCAAGTACGAGCGGGACATGCAGCGTGCGCTGGGGGTGCTGCCCAGCCTGGTCGACCCGAACCGTGAGCTGCCCGCCGCGGCGCAGGTGCATGGCCACGGACCCGGTCACGATCACGGCCATGGTCACGATCGCGCTCACGAGAATGGGCACGCGCAGGAGAACGTGGCCGACGGCCAGGCCGTCCGTACGGCCAAGGACCGGCCCGGCCGCCACGACGAGGGCTACTACGGCGCCCCTGGCCCCGGCCCGAGCAGCCGCGCCACACCCGCCGGCGGCCAGGGGAGCAGGTCGTTCGCCGCCTTCACCCGGCGACGGCCCGGGTGAGCGGCGCGGCACGTGGAAAGCGGCCTGCATCGATTCGTCCGCTTGCTGCGGCTGTTCGGCGTGCGCGTGTCGGTTGCCGAGGCCGCCGACGCCATGCGGGCTGCCGCCCAGCCCGGCGTCCTCGCTGACCGCGGGACGCTGCGGGAGGCACTGCGCGTGACACTGATCAAGGACCGGCGCGACGGCGAACTGTTCGACGAGCTGTTCACGGTGTTCTTCGCCCTCCGCCGGGTTGCCGCCCCGTTCGATGAGCAAGGTCACAGCCATTCGCATGACGACCTCGCCGACACTGGCGACCTGGAGTCGTTCACGGTCTCCGCCGAGCCGTCAGAGAACCCGCAGCAAGGGCACAGTCATGGCAAGCCCGACGACATAAGGGACTTCTTCGATCAGGCGGATCTCGCCCAGCAGTTCAACCTGCACCAGGAAGCCAACAAGATCGACCTGGCGTCGATGACGGACGAGATCGTGCTGTCCAAGGACGGCACCGACGGCGCCCCGGACGGCGGCGCGTCCGTGCAGCTGGAAACAGATCGGTTGCGGGGTGCTGGCCTGCCGGGCCGGCTCGCCCCCGCGACCGGGCACCGCGTCGACACCGAACTCACGGTGGCGCAGCAGCAGGTATTGCTCGGCTGGCTGGGGGGAGCCGACGAGGATATCGACGAGCAGGCCCTGGCGATGTTGCGCCGGGGACTGGCAGGTGTCATCGACCAACTGCCCGAACTGTTGCGCCGCCACCTCGACAAGCTCGCCGACATGGCAGGCCAGGCGCGGATCGCCGAACGCGCACGGGTCGAATCTGTCGACGAGCACGAGCGAGCCGAGCTGGAGGAGGCGCTGCGCGGGCTGGCCCGGCTGTTGCACGGCGCCCCGACCAGCCGTCAGCGCAACACACCGCGCGGCCGAGTCCACCCGGGCCGCACCATGCGCAAGAACATGCGCTACGACGGCATCCCGTTCCAGCCGGTCACCACCACCCGCGCGGCGGACAAGCCCCGGTTGGTCCTCCTGACCGACGTGTCGTTGTCGGTGCGCACGACCGCGCGGTTCACGCTGCACCTGGTGCACGGCATGCAGTCGCTGTTTACGCAAGTTCGGTCGTTCGCGTTCGTCGATGCGCCGATCGAGATCACTGAACTCTTCGCCGAGCACCCGCTCGAACGTGCGCTCGGGCTGGTGTTCGACGGGCTGCCCGCCGGCGGGCTGCTCGACGTGGACGCGAACTCCGACTACGGCGAAACATTCGCCCAGCTGCTGTCCGAGCACTCCGCCGCGCTTGATCGCCGCACCACGCTCATCGTGCTCGGGGACGGGCGCGGCAACGGTAACGACGCACGGACCGATACGTTCCAGGAGATCACCCGCAGGGTCCGAGAGACCATCTGGCTCACCCCGGAACCGAGGTACTCGTGGGGACTCGGGGCGTGTGACCTGCCCCTCTACGCGGAGTTCTGCGACCGCGTCCAAGTGGTCTGTGACCTTACCGGCCTGCAGCGCGCGGCCCAGCATATGTCGGTGGAGGCGACGGGGCGATGAGCGCGCCGCAGCCGATCCGGCCGGTCCCGCGGCGCATCGACCCACTCGCGCCGTGCCCGCGTGGCCGCTACGACGACCATCTCGTCGGCGTGCTGCGGACCGCAGCACCGAACGGCCACCCCGACGGCGCCGTTCCTGTCGTCCGCACCGACCATTTCTGTCTGTGGGAACGTGGCCGCCGGATCGAGGTGAGTCACTGGCTGCGCCCGGATCAGCTCGACAACGACCTGGCCGGGCTCCTGGCCGACGAGCTGTTCGCGCCGGGCTGGCTGTCCGGGGGCGACATCTTCGAGCGGGTGTTCACCGGTGTCGTGCGGTCCTGCGTGCACGGCCCGCTGCTCGCATGGAGCACGTTCTACGGCAACACCCTCGCCAGAATCCACCAGTGCTTGTGCGCACCGACCGCGGCAGACGCCAAGGCGCGCACGCCGATCAGCGCGTTCGCTCCCGTGTATGCGCACGCGCTTCAGCTCATTACCGCCGGCCAGGTGCTCGACGTTGGCTCCTGCTTCGGCTTCCTCCCGCTGTTGCTCGCCGAGCGGCCCGCGAACACAGTGACGGCGTCCGACCTGTCCAGTGGCACAATGCGCCTGCTGAAGGCCGTCGCCGCCGCGCGCGGGTCGCCGCTGAGCACGCTGGTGTGCGAAGCCGCGCACATCCCGGTGCCAGCTGGCTGGGCCGACACGGTCAGCGTCATACACCTGCTGGAACACGTGAACCCCAATCATGGCAGCGCCGTGATCCGCGAGGCACTCCGCGTCGCCCGCCGCCAGGTGGTGGTAGCCGTGCCGATCGAGGACCAGCCCACCGCCGCCTACGGCCACGTCCGAACCTTTGATCTCCGCCAGCTCGGCGAGCTCGGGGACCGCACTGGCCGTCTGCACTCGGTGCATGAATACCACGGAGGCTGGCTGGTGCTCACCGCCGGTTAGGGTCAGTGCCAGCTCTGATTCCCATGGACGAGCCGACCCCCCGGTGTCCCGGGGGTCCGCCCCCTGGCCAGCACAGCCCCCCGCATTAGTGGTGCCGCATCCGCGGCAGCCGTCAGGTCAGGTGGACGTTAGGTCCAGGCCGGTTTCTGTGGCCTTGTAGACCGCTTCTGCACGGCTGGTCGCGTCAAGCTTGCGCATGATATTGCGGACGTGAAATTTCACCGTGGTCTCCGACAGATGCAGCTGCGCCCCGATGGCCCGATTGCCAAGGCCGTGTGCGACCAGCCGCAGCACGTTCAGCTCGCGGTCCGTAAACGATGATCGTGGCTGCGGCGCGTTAATCGACCGCACCATGGCTGCGACCGACCGAGAGTCGAATGCGCTCCCATTTCGGGCGACCAAGCGGATTGCCCGCACCAGTTCCACGGTGTCAACGTCCTTGACCACGTAGCCGCGCGCCCCGTGCTGAATGGCACTGACCACCAGTGCGTCGTCCAGAAAAGTAGAGAGCACCAGCACGCCGAGTCTGGAGTACCGCTCGGTCAGCCGAGCGCACAGGCCGAGCCCGTCGTTGTCCGACGCGGGGGACAGCTTCATGTCGAGTAGCACGATCGTCGGGCGGCTCCGCTCGACGACGGCCAGTGCCTCGCCGGGCGAACTGGCCTCGCCCACGACCTGCAGGTCGTGTTCGCGTTCCAGCAGCGACCGCAGGCCCTGCCGGAGGATCGGGTGATCGTCGACGATCACGATCCTGACCGGGCCTTCGCCCGCCGGCTCCGCCCCGACCGACCGCGTCTCACGCACCGCCGCCACATCCCCCCGCCGGCTGCCCACCATTGGGCTCCCTGCGCCCGGGCAAGGGCAGGGGGATGTTGAGTCGCAGATAGATGCCACCTGATCCAGAGCGGCGGATGGACAACGTGCCACCCAGTTCCTCCGCCCTGGCCAGCATGTTCGGCAGCCCGCGGTGACGTCCCCACCGGTCCGCTGCGTGAGACAGCCGCAGGGCGCGGCGTAGCTGCGCCGGGTCGCCGGTCCCATTGTCGGACACGCTGACGATCACTGCGTCGGCCAGGTAACGCAATCGGACCAGTGCGCGCGTGGCCTTGCCGTGCGTCGCGGCGTTGAACAATGCCTCCCCAGTCCACCGCAGCATCGACTCTTCGACTTCGTGAGGCAGCGGGATCGGGTTTCCTTCCAGCACCATCCGCACACGCAGGTCGGTGGGCCGGTGCACCGTGCACAGCCGCTGCAGCATCACTGGCAGCGGACCCGGCGGCTCGTCGGCGGTGTGGTGCAGCGCATAGATCGCGGCGCGCAACTGCTCGACCGCGTGCCGGGTGAGGTCCTTGGCCGGCACCAGGCGATCGGCGATCTCCTTGGCCGGGCCGCCGATGCTCTCAAGTTCAGCCCGGCACACCTCGATGGTCATGCCGACGGACAGCACAGACTGGGCCACACTGTCGTGCAGTTCGCGCGCGATGCGGTGCCGCTCGCCGTCCAGTGCCTGTCGCTGCATCGCCCCGACGAGCTGCCGCTGCATCTCCGCCAGCTCGGCGCTGCGCGCGGCCAGGTCCCTGGCGTGCCGTGAGGTCGCGTCGTAGAGCTGCTCGCTGCGGTCACGCAACTGGGAGGTCGAGTGGAACAGGAATGAGTTGTGCAGGGCGACGGCAGCCTGGTTGCCCAGCACCCGCAAGATGGCGCGATCGGTGGCGGCCACCTCCAATCCGGTGCCCGGCCGCGCTGCGATTCCGCCGACCGGCTCGTCATCCAGGGTCATCGACACCCGCACCCATTCCCCGCCGCTGTCCTGCGATTCCACCTCCCACGGGCGACTGCGCAGCACGGCCAAGTGCTCGCATACGCCGGCCGGCAGCCTGCTCTCGTCCTCGATCAGCTCGCCGCCGGCCACTGCGAGAAAGCGGGGCCGGGCGGCAGGCAGTACCCCGTCGGCCACGACGAACAGCACCCAGTCGGCCTGGAGGTGCGCCGTCGCCGTCCGTACCACCGATTCGACCAGCCTCCGGGGACCGGCCGCGGTGCGCACCATGGCACGGGAAATGCTGTCAAGCGCCTGCACGGCGTACTCGAGGCGCTCGGCGGAGCGAACGTACTCGGGGTAGAACGAGCGCTTGCCGGAGCGAAGGCCGGTCAGGACCTCCAAGTCGAGGCCCGGACGAGCATCGCGTCCTGCTTCAGACACGGGACGGTCCCGTCACAAGGCCGCACGGAACAGCGCCTCGATGTCCCGTGCGTCCGTTTCTCGTGGATTGGTGGCGAGGCAAGCGTCCTTCAAGGTGGTTCGGGCCAGCCGGGGCACCACGTCCTCGGTGACCCCGAGCGCGGCCAGTCCCTTCGGCACGCCCACCTCGTCGGCAAGTTTGCGTACCCGTTCGGCGAGGATCAGCGCAACCTCGCCGGCCGGCACGCCCTCGGTGTGGATGCCGCAGGCCGCGGCAAGCGGAACGAACCGCTGCGGCCAGGCCTGGGCGTTGAACCTGATGACGTGGGGCAACAGCACAGCGTTCACCACTCCGTGCGGGGCGTCCAACAGCCCGCCGACCTGGTGGCTCATTGCGTGCGCCGCGCCCAGGATGGCGTTGCTGAATGCCATGCCCGCCTCCAGCGACCCCTGGGCCATGGCCAGGCGCGGGCTGGTGTCGTTCGGCCGCAGCTGGGTGCGCAGCAGGTGGCGGGTGATCAGGCCAACGGCATGCAGCGCGTGACTGTCGGTCAGCGGGTTGTGCGCACGAGACACGAACGCCTCGATCGCATGTGTCAGCGCATCCAGCCCGGTGGCGGCGTTGAGCCAGTCCGGCATCGTGGTCAGAAGGCGCGGGTCGATCACTGAGATCTCCGGCACCAGCGTTCGGCTGATGATAGTGATCTTGATGCGGGCCGCGGTGTCGGTGATGACAGCGAACTGCGACACGTCCGCACCCGTGCCCGAGGTGGACGGCACCATCACGGTGGGCGGGATCGGATGTACCACTTTGTCCACGCCCTCGTAGCCGAGGATACGGCCGCCGTTGCCGGACAGGATCGCGACGCCCTTCGCCGCGTCGATGCACGAGCCGCCGCCCAACCCGATGATCACGTCGCTGCCGCTCTCGGCGTACCGCTGGAAGGCGGCTTCGATCTCGTGGTCCTTGGGATTGGGGGTCACGTCGCGCCATACTGCCGGGCGTAGCCTGCTCTGCCGCAGGTAGCCGACCGCCTCATCTACCCAGCCCGCCTCGGTCAGCCCCGGGTCGGTGACCACGAATGTTCGACGCGCACCGAGCCGCGCGGCGCAGTGACCGAGTTCCGCCAGCGCACCGGGCCCGAAGACGATCTCCGGAGCATCGAACTTCGCCAGGTGAGTGGGGGCGTGGCCGCCGTGGGCCCCGCCTGCGCGAGGGCCGGTCAGTTGGCCTGTGCTTTCTTCGGGCCACCAGTCGGCACCGGCCGAGTCGCCCTCGACCATCGCGAGGTCTTCCAGAAAGAGGGGCATGAGGACTCCTGCCCTGTCATGGCCACTATGACGGAGATTTCCCGGCCGTTCAAGAATTGTGACGTTGGCATTTCGTTGCGGGCAGCCAATGCGTCAGCCGGTGCGGGGCAGCCGAAGAGGCTCGGCACTGGCCGCGGCCCCGCCACTGTAGAACCCGGGGGAAACTGCCCGATTTCAGCGGTCTGGAGGGGGCAACTGGGTGGTCGTGCCGCCGTCCTCCTGGGCGCACTGGCCTGCCCGGTTGGGTAGCTGCCGTGGCGCGCCACCTGCTGGAAAATGAGCCGTATCAAATGTGCCTCGGCAAGCCGACGCACAGGACGGCGAGTGCAGGCTGGCCGCGACCGCGTGGCTGTCGGCGCCCGTGCGGCAAGGGGAGATGAGCATTCATGACAGTGACCCTCGACCGGAGCGTCGAAGAGTTCCTAGGCGTTCCGCGGCAGCTGTTCATCAACGGGAAGTGGTCGGACTCGGCGTCGGGCGAGACGTTCGAGACCCCCAACCCCGCCACTGGCGAGACCCTCGCCCGGGTCGCCGAGGGGGGCGCAGAGGATATCGACCGTGCCGTGCGGGCCGCACGCAGGGCCTTCGACGAAGGCCCGTGGAGCAGGATGACAGCGTCCGAGCGGGGGCGCGTCATCTGGCGGATCGGCGACCTTATCCTCGAGCACGTCGACGAGCTCGCCCAGCTGGAGTCGCTGGACAACGGCAAGCCCTTCGCCGTGGCGCAGGCCGCGGACGTGCCGCTCGCCGCGGACCTGTTCCACTACATGGCCGGCTGGGCCACCAAGATCGAGGGCAACACGATCAACATCTCGGTGCCCTACATGCCGGGTGCCAACTTCCACTCCTACACGCTGCGTGAGCCGGTCGGCGTGGTCGGGCAGATCATCCCGTGGAACTTCCCGCTGCTGATGGCTGCGTGGAAGCTCGGCCCGGCGCTGGCCACGGGCAACTGCGTGGTGCTCAAGCCGGCCGAGCAGACCCCGCTGACCGCGCTGCGGCTCGCCGCGCTCATCGCCGAGGCCGGCGTGCCCGCTGGCGTGGTGAACGTGGTGCCCGGATACGGTGAGACCGCCGGCGCGGCGCTGGCCGGGCACCACGGCGTCGACAAGGTCGCCTTCACCGGCTCCACCGAGGTGGGCAGGCTGATCGTCCAGGCCGCGACGGGGAACCTGAAGAAGGTGAGCCTGGAGCTCGGCGGCAAGAGCCCCAACATCGTGCTCGACGACGCCGACCCCAGCGCTATCGAGGGCGCCGCCAACGCGATCTTCTTCAATCACGGGCAGTGCTGCTGCGCTGGCTCGCGCCTGCTCGTCCACCACAGTCGCTTCGACGAGGTGGTCGAGGGTGTGGCGGAGCTCGCGAAGTCGATCAAAATCGGCTCCGGGATGGAGCCGGGGACGCAGATGGGCCCGCTGGTCTCCGCCGAGCAGCTCCGCCGGGTGACCGGCTATCTCGACTCCGGCCGCGCGGACGGCGCCACGGCCGTGACCGGCGGCGGTCGCATCGGTGACCGCGGCTACTTCGTCGAGCCCACCGTGCTCACCAATACGCGCCCCGACATGAAGGTCGTGCGTGAGGAGATCTTCGGGCCGGTGGTGGTCGCGGCTCCGTTCAGCGACCTGGACGAGCTCGCTGGCGTCGCCAACGACACCCCGTATGGCCTCGGGGCGGGCATCTGGACGAAGGACATCTCCAAAGGCCACGCCTTGGCGAAGAAGCTCAAGTCGGGCACCGTCTGGATCAACTGCTACAACGTGTTCGACGCGGCCCTGCCCTTCGGCGGATACAAGCAGTCCGGCTGGGGACGCGAGATGGGCCACGAGGTGCTCGAGGCCTACACCGAGGTCAAGGCCGTCACCACCCTGCTGTAACACGGCCGGCTCATGCCAGGGCCCGGGCCAGCTCGGCCTGTGCCCTGGTCTTCGGGCACAGCTTAGGAGGCAATCGTGGCAACGCATGCAACCCCGGACGAGCCCGTCCGGCTCGTCCACTCAACTGAAGAGCCCGCGGTGGTGGGACCGCTGGCCGGCGATCCCGGCCTGCTGGGACTTCCGAGCTTCATCGTGGGCTCGGTGGCGCTCGGCCTGGTGCTGGTGGGTGCCGTGCCCGCCACTGCTGTCGGCGCGTCCCTGCCGATCATCCTGGCGGCCACGGCGACCGGGCAGTTCATAGCGGCGATCTGGTCCTCGGCCCTCGGCCACAGTGCGGTGGCGAGCGTCTACGGCATCTTCGGCGGTTTCTGGCTGAGCTACGCCGTGCTCGTGCTCGGGCTGACCCACAACTGGTTCGGGATCACCCTGACCGCGGTTGTCGCGACCCAGAAATTGTTCCTGATCAGCTGGTTGGTCGCTATCGTGATGCTCACGCTGGCGACGCTCCGGCTGCCGCTGGCCTTCACGGTGTTGTTCGTGCTCGTCGACCTCGCGCTGCTCCTGGTGCTCTTGGGCACCGTCCAGGTATCGACCGGCCTGACGAAGACCGGCGGGTACGTCGTGCTGGCATTCGCCGCGCTCGGTGCGTACCTCTTCTTCGGCGCGGCGTCCCAAGCCACCGGCGGCAAGGCGCTCCCGCTGGGCAGGCCTGTCCTGCATGGCTGACCGGCAGCCGGGAATGCTTCCGCCCGGCACGTGACAGCGCCAGCACACCCAGCTAGCCGGCAGCCGTTGCGGACATGTCATCCAGACCTCGCCCGTACGCAGGCCGATAAGCCGGCGCCCGGTGGCGACAAGGCGGCGATCGTTACGAGCGCCATGGACCCCGGCGTGCTCACCGCCCCGGCCCACGGGTCCCGCTGCTTGGCGAGCACACCACGCAGATCCTGGCCGGGCTGCTCGGCGCGGCGAAGACGAGGTCCGCGACCTGCACGCCGACGGCGTCGTGGCCGGCCACGAGCTGGCGTGAACCAGTTCCGCACGTCCGATCCACGGTAAGCCCTGGCCGAGCGCTTGCCCGGTGGCGGTGCCAGCTTGACGGACGTGCGGCACGCGGCAGCCGTTCGGGATCAGGATGCCGTGCCCGCCGGACGTGAGGGGCAGCGCGGCGGGGGCCGGGCTGGGCGCTAACCCGCCGCTACGGCCTCAGCATGCTCTGATACACGGCGATGAGCGCGGACTTCTGCTCATCGCTCAGGCGCTGGTCGGCGCGGATCGCTGCCTCCACCCGCGCGTCCGTTTCCCTGTCGCCCGGGTCGTCGGCGTTGAGCAGGCCGGCCTGCGCGAGCAACGTCTCCGCGGACACGTTGAGCGCGTCCGACAGGAGCTTCAGTACCCGGACGGACGGCTGGTGCAAGCCGCGCTCGATCTGGCTCAGGTAGGGATTCGACAGGCTCGTCAATTCTGCGAGCTGGCGGAGCGAGAGGTTGGCGAGCTTACGCTGGTTGCGGATGAAGGCGCCGAGCGCCTCCCGCTGCGCGTCCCACTGATCGGTCACGGCAGTCCTGGCCCGGCGGAGGCGGGATCGAGAATAGTCATGCCAACCATAGTGGCGGCGCAATCGCGTGCGGCGAACCCGCGACGGCCGGGCTCGCCGCGCACGAGGTGGGTCAATTCTTCGCTGGCTCGCTCTTCTTCGCTATCAGCGGGGCGGTCACCTGGAGGACGTCCTCGGTGAACTTGCGCTGGTTGGCGAGCACCTTCTCGGCGAAATCGTAAGCGTTCGCCACGAGTTCCTCTGGATTGGGCAGCTTGTCGGCGATGGACGGACTCAGGGCGGGAATCGGCGGCGTGATCGACTGGACCGTGCCGGCCCAGGCCCTCAGCGCGTCGATCACTGCATCCTGGCTCTTGCGGACCGTGTCCAGAACCTGGTTCTGCAGCTCCTGGCTGACGGTGCAGGTATCAGTCATCTGTCCTCCTCGGACGTTATCTCCCATTTGTTATGCTAACTATACCAAGCATAGCGGTAGGTTTGTCAAGCGAAGCGCGGACGCGGCCGGCCCGCGCCGCGGTGTGGAACGCGTCAGCCACGGACGTCCGCCGCCCGTTACCCGCCCGCGCGGCCCGTTGCCCGCCCGTGCCGCCCGTTGCCCGCCCGCGCCGCCCGTTGCCCGCCCGCGCCGCCCGTTACCGCCCGCGCCGCCCGTTACCCGCCCACGCGGCCCGTTACCGCCCGCGCCGCCCGTTGCCCGCCCACGCGGCCCGTTACCGCCCATTGCCCGCCCGCGCCGCCCATTGCCCCCCGCGCCGCCCATTGCCCGCCCGCGCCGCCCATTGCCCGCCCCAATTTCCACGATCTTCACCGCAGCTGTTAGGGCAGTTCGGCCTGGCGCCCATGGGCTCTTGGTCCCCGGGGCTTCAGTCCATGATCGCGGGAACCTGCCGCGTATCCGAGCCTGCGCACGACGCGGCCTGAGGCGCCCTTCCAAGATGGATGGCCCGTTGGCGGCCCTATCCGATGCCGAACGGGCCGTGGATCATTGATCCGGGCGGATGGCCGCGGCCCGGGCAGCGCCGGGCTTCATGATCGCGGTAACTTCTCGGCGGTATGTGCGGAAAAGTTACCGCGATCAGGAAAGCCGCCATGAGTCAACGGCGACGGCACATATTGACCGCCGTGGGATCTGGCACCCTGGGGCCATTCGTGTACCAAGCCGCAGTTGATCTTGACGTCGGGTGGGTCCTCGTGTGGCCGGCGCCGCCGGTGGACTTGTGGATGTCCCGTACGGGTCGCGGGCGACCCGTAACGGGACATCCACGGCAACTGATCTTGAAGTGGGCTCGATGGCACGCGTTGGCAGGCGTGCTACCGTCACCCTGCGGGCCATCCATTTACACCGGCGCCCACCCGCCCATGGCGCGCGGGTGTCAGGCACAGGCGGCGGCGCGGAGTGCGCGGTACAGCAGTCGCTGGTCGCCGAGCCTGTGGCGCAGTTCTCGTTCGAGCCCGCCGATCGGGACGAGGTTCTGTGGGGCGCGGGGATCCTTGTGCGGCGCGCTGGATAGCGGCGGGAGCAGCCGGGCGGTGAGGTCGGCGAGCCGCGTGGCGTGCGCGGGCGCGAGATCCGCGGAACATTCAAGCCGTACCACACCAGACCAGGGTGCGCCTCGGCCCCCCGCGCCACCACCACCGGGCAGCCGCAGGTACCAGGAGTTGCGGCGCCACGAGGTGCCCATGGTGAACACCGGGGTGCGCTGCCCTGGCGTTAGCGATGCCACCACGGCGGCCTGCGCGGCCGGCAGGTAGGACGCGTGATGGGTCTTGATGTAGCCCACGGTGCGCTCCAGGTGGGTACGGCCGCGAAGCGGCCCGTCGACCACCAGCAGGTCGTCTCCGCCCGGCTGCCGGGCGCGGAACAACACCGCGAGCTGGACTTCGGCCTCAGCGAGCCCCTGCTGTAGCGCGAGCGACAGCTGATCGAGGCCGCTGGAATAGGCCGGCCCGCTGGTGTCGGCCGGCCCGCCGGTATGGGCCAGCCCGCTGGTGTGAGCAGGCCGCGCCGGGTACCTGCCGTGCCGCGTGGCGATGTCGGCCGCTTCCGGCGCTGCGGTGAACAGGGCGCGCTGCACGGTGACCTCGGCAACGCGCGCAACGCTGTTGCAGCACACGAGCCCCGCCGCGAAGGACGCGGCGATGCCGGGCGCCGGCTGCTGGCTGCCACCGTGTACCCAGATGCGGGCGTCGATACGGCGCACGCCATCGAGGAACAGCAACGTGCCGGGAAGGCTCGCCGTGGGGTCGGGGTCGACGGGACGCCACCGGTCGGCGGGCATCTCCGGGTCCAGGTCGAGCTGCGCGCTCGATTCGCCGAGCGCGCCGCCGTCCAGTTCGTCGCTGTAGGCGAGGCCGTAGCCGGGGTCCCACGGATCAACGGTGAACGAGCCCTGGGCCAGAACGGACTGCGGCGTCATTCCCGCTCCTTGCGCAGCACCGATGCCGCGCCGTCGCGGCTGACGACGAACCGGACCTGGACCCGCTCCGCGAGGGCGGCGACGTGGGTGACGATACCGACCATCCGGTCCTTGTCCGCGGCGAGCCGTTCCAGGGTGGTGGCGACCGTATCCAGCGTGTCCGCGTCGAGGGTGCCGAATCCTTCGTCGAGGAACATCGAGTTCAGGTCGCGCATTCCGGCGGAAAGCCCGATGACCTGATGCGACAGGGCGAGCGCCAGGGCCAGCGACGCCTGGAACGTCTCGCCGCCCGACAGGGTGTGGACCGGCCGGCGGGTTCCCGCGTCGTCGTAGTCGATGACGACAAGCTCGTTGCGGTCACCGCGGTCGAGCTGGTACTGGCCACCGGACAGGGCCATCAGCGTGGCGGATGCTTCTATCACGAGCGAGTCGAGTGCCTCGCTGCACAGCCAGCCCTGGAACGCGTCCGCTCGGAGCAGGTTACCCAGCATGTTCGCGACCTGCTGCTCCTCGCGGCGCGTGGCGACCTGGGCGTCCAGCTTCGCCGCCTGCCTGCGGTCCCTGCGCACGACTTCCAGATCGCTTTCCGCCTGGGCACGGTGCCGGGCCACGAGCACGGGCGCCTGCGCCGGGTCGGACACAGCATCGATGCCGCGGCTGGCCAGCAGCGACCGCAGGCCGGCGGTCTGCTCGCTGGCCTCCCGCCGCAGCGCCGCGGCCACCGCCTCCAGATCCGGCAGCCGCGCCTCGCGCTCGCCGCGCTGCGCGGCGGCCCACTCCGCCAGCGCACGCCACGCCGTGGCCAGATCTGCCTCGCGGGCGGGCGGGGCGCCCAGCCCGACCACCGCGTCACGTGATTCACGCAGCGCTGCCCAGGCGGCGTTCTCCTCGTCGGTGAGCGCCGTCCGTGCCCGCTGTGCCGCCGTCACTGCCGCTCGCGCCGTTTGCGCGCGGCGGCGCGCCTGATCTAGGGCGTCGTCAGCATCGGCGATCGCCGTAAGCGACGCGTTCAGGCCGGCCTCGCCGGGGGCGCCGCCGAGGCTGCCCGCGATCTCGGCGAGCCGCCGCTCGGTCGCCTCCACCGCGGCGCGGGCGCCCGCCACGGCCTTGCCCGCGTCGCGATGCACGGCCCTGGCGCGCCGCTGATCTTTGGCGGCCGCGCCGGCGCGCTCCTGCGCCGCGGTGAGATCGGCCGGCGCCGCGTGGTGCGGCAGTTCGGTCACCGGCCGCAGGCATACCGGGCAGGGGTCACCGAGCCGTACGGTCTGGGCCAGGACGGCTGCCGCGTGCGCGTTCCGCACACCGGCCAGGGCACTCTCCGCGGCGTCGGCTTCCGCCTCGGCGGCCACCAGCAGGCGGGCGAGGTCGGCCTCGCCGGCCTCGCTTTCCGCGAGCGCCTTCCGCTGCTGCTCCAGCAGGGCCGTTTGCTGCTGCCGCTGCGCGTAGAGGTGCAGGCAGCGTTCCAGCCACCCCTTGTCTGGCAGCTCACCGCGGGTGAGCGTGGCTTTTACCTCCTCCTGCTCCGCCTGCTCACGGCTCTGGCTCGCCGCGGCGATGAGCGCGTCGGCCCCGGTGATGCGTTCCGTCAGGCCGGGGACGTCAGCGGGCATCCGCAGGGAGGCGAGCCGCCTGGCTTCCTCGCGGACCGCTGCCGCCTGCGCGGCCGCGCCATCGGCCTGCTGTGTCGCCGCCGCGAGCGCTTCGAGCAGCCCGCCCGCGGCCTCGGCCAGGCCGGTGAGCTCGGCGACCCGGGCCGCGGCAGCGGCCTCGGCTTCCTCGGTCGCGTCGGCAAGCTCGCCGCGCAGCCGCTGCGCGTCGGTCAGCCTGATGCCGGCGCGCTGCGCGCGTTCGCGGGCCCGCTGCCCGATCTCCTTGTACACCCCGAACGCCAGTAGCTCCACGAGCAGCTTCTGCCGCTCGCTCGGCGTCGCTTGCAGGAACTCGGCGAAGCGCCCCTGTGGGAGCAGCACGGACTGGGTGAAGTGCTCGTAGCTGAGCCCGAGCAGGTCCGCCGCGCCCGCGGTGACCTGGTCCGGGCCCTCGGCGAGCTGCTCGGCGGCCGCCTGGAGGATCTCCTCGATCGGCGCGTCCGCGGGGACGGACGGGTCGAGGCGCTCAAGCCGCGCCTCCTTCGTGTGCACCCGGCCTTTCTTGTCCCTGGTCAGGGCGCGGACCGCCGCGTACCGCCCGCCCGACGCTTCGAAAACCAGGCAGACCCGGCACGAATTCACCGATGGCGCAAGCGCGTACGCGATCTCTTTCACGTTTCCCCAGCGGGGAACCGTTCCGTACAGGGCGAAGCACAAACCGTCGATGAGCGTGCTCTTGCCCGATCCCGTGGGACCGGTCAGCGCGAAAAAGTCGACGTCTGAGAAATCGGCGTCCGCGACGTGACGGTAGGAGCCGAACCCGTCCAGAATCAGCCGCAATGGCCGCATCACGCCTCCTCAGACGCGGCCGCGACCGGCGACGCGAACGGCGACATGGCGGGCAATCCCTGGTCGGCCGGCGTGCCGCCGGTGATCTCGTCGAGCATCTCGGCGAACATGGCCGATATCCGCGGATCGCCGATCTTCTGTTCGGCCAGGTAGTCGCCGAACAGCTGCACCGGGCTGCGGCCGGCCCGGCTCGGTCTCGCGCCGCCCCCGCCGCCCGGCTGCGGCCGGTGCGCCTCGTCGAGCTGGATCTCGAGCGCGTTCGGCAGCTTCTCCCTGACCAGATCGCCGAGACCCGCGCGGGCCGGTTCGGCCAGGATCACCCGCAGGTACGCCTCGCCCGCCCGTTCACCTTCGGCGATCACGTCGTCGAGTGTGCCACGCAGCGTCCGCAGTGCCCTGCCCCCTGCGATCGGCACCGGGCTGACGTCGGCCCGGATGCCGGGAGCGGCGGTGACGACGAGCACGGCAGGCTCGTTCGCCTCGTCACCGAAGTCGACCGCCAGCGGTGAGCCGGAGTAGAAGATCGGGCAGGGCCCAGGGATTTCCTGCTGGCGGTGCAGATGCCCGAGCGCGACATAATGCGCGGTCGGGGGGAAAAGGCTCGGCGGCAGCTCGTAGTCAAGGCTGGTCTGCACGTCACGCTCGCCGCCGCCGCGGCGGCCGCCGAGCAGCGTGGCGTGCGCGATGACGATATTGACGGTGTCTTCAGTGTCTTCAGTGCTTCAGTCTCTCAGTGTCTCAGTGTCTATTTTGTCTTCAGTGTCTTCAGTGTCTTCAGTGTCTTCAGTGTCTTCAGTGTCTTCAGTGAAAGCAGCACAGAGCAGTTCCATCATGGCCGTCATGCGGCGCCTGTAGTCGAGGGTGTGCTCGGAGGCCTCGTGCAGCAGCACTTCCGCGGCGCGCACGGCGTACCGGTGCGAAAGGAACGGAAGCGCCGCGACCTTGGCCCTCTCGCCGCCGCGGGTGCGCAGTGTCAATGTGCCGCCGGCCTGCGGGCGCTTGGGCATCCCGACCAGGTGCAGCCCCAGTTCGCCGAGCACCGGCCGGTAGACCGCGTCGAGGAGATGCTGGTTGTCGTGGTTCCCGGCGATGGCCACAACCTGGCGGCCGTCTTCCCGCAGCGCCAGCAGGGTGCGCATCACCAGCCCCTGGGCGCGCGGCGCGGGTGCGGCGCTGTCGAACAGGTCCCCGGCGATCAAGACGATGTCAGCGTCATGATCGCGCGCGGCGGCCACGATGCTGCCGAGCGCGGCGGTGTGCTCGTCATGGCGGTCGCGGCCCTTGAGGACCTTGCCGACATGCCAGTCGGCGGTGTGCAGAATCTTCACGCGATCACCTCGCTCGTTATCCACAGACCGGTTATCCACAGACCGGTTATCCCCGGGCCGGTTGTCCCCAGAATGGCGTTCACCCCTTTCACAGGCCTTGACAGCCTGCCAAGATCAGCAGTGGGGCAACGCCCCCAAGGGCGGGCGGGTTTTGCATGGAAACCTCGAATTGCATGGAAACCTCGAATTGCATGGAAACCTCGGTTGCCTGGGACTTCGCGGTTGGCGTTGGGGCTGCACGGCCATTGGCGCGCGCCGCGGCAGCCGTTAAGGATCGTTGTCGGAAACCCGGTGCCGCGGCGGCTAGAACGGCGGCGGGTCATCATCGACGCCCGGGATCGTGGCGAACGGATCGGCAGGCACCGCGGGCCCGGGGTCGTGGCCGGCCCACGGTCCCTTCTCGCTCGGGCGGGTCGCCCACGCGGGGAAGGGGAAATCGACGGCTAGCGGCACCGGGATGTCGGGCTGTGCGATGAACATGGTGCCCGGCTTGGCCAGCGTGGCACGCTGCCGCTGGGCCGGCGGCAGATACCCGTACTCGGGCCGTTCAGCTTCCGCGGCGTCCAGGCGCCCGGCCACGCGGATCGAGCAGTTGGCCAGGATCCGCCGCTCCACCTCGCTCGCGGTCTGCTGCGCACCGATCAGGATGACGCCGAGCGACCGGCCGCGTTCTGCGACGTCGAGCAGGATCTGCTTGATCGGGCTGTCACCGTCACGCGGCGCGTATTTGTTGAGCTCGTCCAGCATGACGAACATCAGCGGGCGCGCGGTGCCCTGCCGTTCCTTGCGGGCAAGCTCGCCCTGCAGGGTGACGCCGACGACGAACCGCTGCGCCCGGTCGGGCAGGTTGTGCAGGTCGATGACGGTGACCTGGGCCCGCGACGTGGTGATCGACCGCTCGCCGCGGTGGCCAAGGTCCCCACGGATGATCACCGAGAGCGGCCGGACCGCCGAGCGCAGCCTCCGCAGGAACGCGTTCACGCTGCCGGTCGCCGCGGCGCCGCCGACCCAGCCACCGCGAAGCGACTCGTCGCCGAGTTCGGCCTCGAGCAGCTCGACCAGGTCGGCGAAGGTGCGGACGGTCGTGCGGCCCGCCGGATCGGCGCCGCCGAGCCTGATCGCGCCGTCGCTGCCCACCGCGACGCCGTCGCGCCGCAGCCGCGCCGCGACCTGCCCGATCAGCATCGTGTACTGTGCGCGCTCGTCCTCGGCGTCGGCGAACACGAACGGCAGCAGCTCCTGCTCGCAGAACTCCGCCAGCGTCCAGTAGAACGGGCTGACTGCGCGGTCGCGGGCGGTGACGTCCGGCGTGCCTGCCGGATCACCGCGGCGCGGCGGGGCGAAGACCCGGACATTCCCGAACGGCTGCGCAGGCAGCCCCAGGTCTTTGTACCGCGCACGCGCAGCGTCGGTGAGCCGGTTGTTCGCGTAGTCGAGGAACAGCAGGTCCTCGCCCTTGACGCTGAAGATCAGCGCCTTGGTGTTGTGCGCCTCGCCCGCCAGCACACCGCTGTTGGTGATCGAATGCAGCAGGAACGTCGCGAACGAGGTCTTGGTCGCGATGCCGGACACACCGGAGATCGACACGTGCGCGCCGCGGGTACCGTCGAGGAACTCGAAGTTGACGAATACCGGCTGCCCGTCGCGGCCGAAGCCCACCGGCACTTTCGCGCGGCCCATCTCATCGAAGTAGAGCGCCGTCTCGCGCTGCTGCCCGGTTGCCCGCTCGACCGGCGCGCCGGGCAGCGGCGGGACGTACACCTCGGGCTCGACCCGGGTGACGGTCACCTCCGCGACCTCGCACACCTCGGCCGGCAGCGCGCCCTGCTGCACAAGGAAGACGTCTGAGGCGAATCTGGCGCCTTCCTGTACGGCCTCGACCTCGGTAACGACCCCCGCCAGCTGGATGCGCGCCAGGCCGGGCAGTTCGCGGAAGGTGACGACGACGTCGTCAAGCTGGAGGTACTGCCCCCGCGCCAGCCCGACCGAGAATTGCAGCGGTGTCGCCGGCACGGTGCCGATGACCAGCCCGACCGCGTCGGGTGCGCCGGCGTGCGCCGCGGCAAGCTCCGGGCCCTGCGCTGAGACCGGGCTCCCGGCCAGATCCGGACCCCCTACCTGGGCATCCCGTGATCCGTCGAAGCCCGCAACGGCGAGTATGTCCTCCGGCTGTGACACGCCCGTCACCTAACCCCCCTCACTGGCTGTCCGCAGCCTACGGCTACCACGTCCGTGGATACGGCTCTTTCGGGCACGAGATCCGGGCCGAGGCTCCCGGCGGGGGATCCCGGCTCGGCACCTTCCGCGCGCTCGGCCCGGGCGCGAAGCAGCGGCGCGGGCGCTGGCCGCCAAGATCGCGGGTGAATGCCGCGTTGCACCGCCCGCGACGCCCGGGTGAGCCAGCAGGGGCCGGAGGCGCCAGCCCGGCCGCCGCCCGGTCCGCATTTACCGTAAGAGCCCGCGTTTGCTCGATATCCTGGCTGCCAAATCCGTCTTGCCAAATCAACTTGATAACGTTTCCCGACAACGTTTTCCAGGCACGTTTCGGCTCGACAATGTTTTCCACGGTGACAACGTTTTCCCTGCCGACACCGCCGTCTTGGATAGATCTTAATCTGCGCACAGAACGGGCCACCGCACCATAACGATGGACGGAAAATGCATGGACATTTAATGGCAAAGTGTGTTTATTCGGTTACCGGTGTCAGATATTTGGCCACCGCGGCGCATGAATTGAAGTGTGATAGGGAAGTCTAGTTTGTGGCCCTGATGGGGCTGCCACGGCTGAAGTCCAAGGCAGCTCTCCGCGGCCGACAGGGGGACTCGGCAGTAACAATCCCAGACTTGCGTGGCGAACAGCGCGGTCCGCTGCGCTGGTGGCCCGGCCATAGGCCCCAGGCCACTACGCCACGGCCGCACGCTGGCCGCGGCGTTCGCCTGCCGTCTGGTCCTGGAACCCCTGGCGGTCAACGGATCCCGCGCACCGCAACCCCGGCCCGCGGGACCGGCGAAGATCGTCAGCTACGAGCAGGAAGGTACGGAATCCTATGTCTACGACGCTGTTCAAGCGCGCTGCGGCAACCGGCGCTGCCCTCGTCGCGATCGCCTCCGCCGCCGCGATGAGCCTGCCCTCCGCCGGTGCGGCCACGAGCCGGCCTGCCGTCTCACCGAGCGTCAACGTGGCTCAAGCGCACAAGCAGGCCGATTACTGGTGCCACTACGGCTACCGCTGGCGCTGGTGCCCCCCATACCCCCGCCCGTACCCATGCCTGCCGTCCTGGTGCCGGCCGTCCCCGCGCCCGCCGTGGCCCCCGTACCGCAGCCCCGGGCCCGAGGTCACGGTCGGCCATCACCACAACGGCGGCTCCAGGCACGGTCACTGAGTGACACGGCTGCCGCGGGCTGGCGGGCGAGGCTGCCAGCCCGCGGCACTCAGATTTGCCGGCCAGGTCATGGGCTTATTGGCTCGGTGGGTCTTGCTCGGCCGGAGCGTGACAGGTGCCCACGCCAGGACGCACGCTCAGCGGCCGCTGTCCCCGGCTCCCCCGTTTCCCAGCTCCGGCCAGATCCTGCCGCTGCGCACGCTGGCCGGGGACTCGGCGACGACGTCCGAGCCGGCCCGGGCGTGACCGTCTCTGGCTTTGACGAGGATCCAGCGACGCTCGCCGGTCCGGGTCAGTGCGAAGCCGCCAGAGAGCTTGCGGCCACGCAGGATGAAGGACACATGGCCTGGCTCGTCGCGCACGATCTCGGCGGTGCCCTCGTCCCAGATGATCACCGCGCCGCTGCCGCGCGACCGCCCCTCGTGCACCCCCTCGAAGTCACCCGCCGACAGGGAGTGGTCTTCGACAGGCACCGCCAGCCGGCGGACCGCGGGATCGAGTGACGGCCCCTTGGGCACTGCCCACGAGCGCAGTACCGCACCGATCTGCAGACGCAGGTCGAAATGCAGCGTCGTCGCGTCATGAAGCTGAACGACGAAGCGCGACACAGTCAGCCCGCGAGGCGGGCGAGGAAGCGCCTGCCGAACAGATAGGCGTCGCCAGGCCAGCGCGCGGAGACGTAGTTGCCGTCCTGAACGACGAAGGCG
Source organism: uncultured Actinomycetota bacterium (assembly GCA_963851085.1). Taxonomy (GTDB): domain Bacteria; phylum Actinomycetota; class Actinomycetes; order Streptosporangiales; family Streptosporangiaceae; genus DATFVJ01. The sequence continues at coordinate 218,259 of CAWKNX010000004.1, forward strand.
GCCGAGTCGTCATCTGCGGTGCCGCGGGCCGCCGTCACCCGTGGCCCGCGCTCGAACTGGGCAGGGGAAGCCAACGCGGCTTTCACCTCGTCCTCCACGTAGGCCGGGTAGGTCCGGTAGTAGCGGCCGAGCCGCCAGGCGGTGAGCAGGTACGCGCCGCGCTCCATGTACCTGGGCAGGCAGGTGGTACGGCGGTCCGCAAGAACGCAGCGGCCGGTGACTGGGTCACGGGCCCGCGCCAGGACAAGCACGCCGTGGCAGATCGCCCCCACCGGGCGGCCGAGCGCCCAGAACTGCGCCACCTTCTCCTGCAGGACGCGGGCCGACAGGTACTGGCGCATGCCCGGGCGCGTGGCCGCCGGGCAGGATCATGCCGTCGAAGTCGGCCGGGACGAGATCGCTCCAGGCGACGGTGCTGCGGAACTCGTCACTGCTTGTGAGCTTCCGGTAGCAGCGTTTGGGCTCGTCGGCTGCCCCGAGCCTGCCGAAGAGGACGCCGGTCAGCAGGCGGGGATCGGCGGCCGGAACGGTTCCCTGCTGCTCGGTGGCGAACGTCACCTGGTGGCCGGCCGCGGACAGGATCTGCCACGGGACAGCGACCTCCGTGACATCGAAGTCATGATCGGGCAGCGGCATCAGGACGCGCACAGAACGGAGCCTACGCGGCCCCGTCAGAACATGGCCGGCTGTTCTCGGGCCGGCCATGACGCACGCTGTGGTTCAGGACACGATGTCCTTGAGGCGGAAGTGGCGGAACGCCAGGGCGAACAGGACCAGGGCGTAGGACACCGATACCGACGCACCCTCGATCATGGCGCCCCAGGAGATCTGCGGCTGCATCGCGTCGAGCCAGGCGAACTGCCAGTGGGTCGGCAGGATCTGCCGCCATGACCCGAGTGCGGTCACGGCGTCCAGGATGTTGCTGACGATCACCAGCCCGACCGCGCCGCCCACCGCGCCGAGCGGCGAGTCGGTTGACACCGACAGCAGGAAGGCGAGCCCCGCCACCACGAGCTCGGTGACGAGGACATACGCCAGCACGATGACCATCCGGGCCAGCGCGGTCCCGGCCGCGAGCTCGACGCCGGAGGCGGGCAGCCTGAGCGGATGCCAGCCGAACGCCAGCGTCCCGGCCAGCAGCGCCATCAGCGGGAAACTGGTCACGGCGACGGTCGAGTACGCGAGTGCGACGGCAAGCTTCTGGCGAAGCAGCCGGGCCCGTGGCACCGGTGCCGCGAGCAGATACCGCAGCGACGCCCAGCTCGCCTCGCTCGCGACCGTGTCACCGCAGAACAGCGCGACCGCGACCACCAGGAGGAAACCGGCTGAGGCGAAGAAGCTGAAGGCGGCGAAGTTGAGCCCGCCGACCGTCGCCAGGTCGACGAGGCCCGGCGCGCCGCTGCCCGGCTGCGGGGGCCCGCCGAGCTCGAACGCGCCGACCAGGACCCAGGGCAGCACAAGCAGGATGATGAACGCCACGATCGTCCGCCACCGCCGCAGCTGACGGACCGCCTCGACGGCGAACGGAAGGGTGTGACGCGTGCTGTACCCCGGCGCGCTGGAGCCCGGCGCGGGTACGTCGGCCATCAGCGTCCCTCCTTCGCGGCCACGGGCTCTTCGCCGTCGGCAGGACCGGCGATCAGCGCGAGGAAAGCGTCTTCCAGGCGGCGGTTCGGTGCCACCCGGTCCACAGGTATTCCCGCACTGACGAGCGCGGCGACGACGGCCGAGGCGGGCACGCCATCGGGGTGCACGAGGACCCCGTCCGGGTGCGGCTCCGCGCGCTCGATCCCGTCGAGCTCGCTGAGCACCGCCGCAGCACGGCCGGCCTCGGCAGTGCCGACCACCAGTGCCGCCCCTGCGCCGATGATTTCGCTCACCGGGCCCGCTGCGAGCCGGCGTCCGAGGTTCATCACAACCACGTGAGTGCAGGTCTGCTCGACCTCCGCGAGCATGTGGCTGGACAGGATGACCGTGCGGCCGCCCTCGGCATAACGGAGCAGGACGTCGCGCATCTCCCTGATCTGCGGCGGGTCAAGGCCGTTCATCGGCTCGTCGAGCACAAGCAGGTCGGGCAGGCCGAGCATGGCCTGAGCGATCGCCAGACGTTGCCGCATGCCACGGGAGTAGGCGCGGACACGCCGGTCGATGGCCGCGCCCAGGCCCGCGACCGCCAGCACCTCCGCCATATGCGAGCCGGCCGCTGGCCGCCCTGTCGCGCGCCAGTACAGGTCCAGATTGGCCCGGCCGGACAGATGCGGCAGGAAGCCCGGTCCCTCCACGAACGAGCCGAGGCGGGACAGGCCCGGCGCCCCGGGATGGACCTGACGGCCGAAGATCGTGATGGTGCCCGCGTCCGGATGGATCAGGCCCATCAGCATGCGCAGCGTGGTGGTTTTCCCTGCCCCGTTGGGCCCGAGCAGCCCAAGGATCTGGCCGGCCTCCACGCGCAGCGACAGGTCGTCGACGGCGAGCTGGCCGTCGCGGTAGCGCTTGGTCAGGCCGGTGATCTCCAGTGGAACCGCGGCAAGGTCTGCCGAGATCACGTCCCTGGACCGGCGGCGTACGATGAGGATGAAGGCAGCTGCCGCAAGCGCCGCTATCGGTGCGGCCCAGACCCACCAGGGCACTGCCCCGTTCTGGATGGTCAGGGAAGCGTCGGTCGGCACGGACAGGCCCGGGCCGGCCAGGGCTACCACGTACGTCGCCGGCGCCGCCGGGGTCGCGTAGGCGAAATCGGTCGTGGCGAGCACGAGGCGGAGCCGGTGCCCCGCGGCGAATCTATAGTCCATGGCGGGTAGCTGGACGGTGGCGGTGGCCATCTGCCCAGCGGCCGGTCGTGTCACCCGCAGCGGCGCGGCGAGCTGGAACGGCAGCGTCGCGTGGCCAGCCTGGTCGACGTCGTAGACCTTGGCGAAGAGCGTGATGGCGGTGGCGCCGCTGACCTGGATGCGGGCCGTGGCCGCACCGGTGACGTGAAGCGGCTGCGGCAGCGGGGCCGAAGTGAAGGCCGCGCTCTGGCCTGGCATGTCGAACGACAGACCGCTCAGCCGCTGACCCTGGCCCCGCCAGGCCAAGGCCCAGACCTGGGAAGATGGACATGGACGGCGGTGTCCCGCCCGGCGGATTGATCACGGTCTGCGGCGGGCCGGTCAGCGCAGCGGTTGCCCGCCGGGTGCCACTCAGGCCGGGGTACCTGGCGGCGGTGGCCACGCCGAGAAGCTCTGTGTCACTCGACGGGTCGAAGCCCAGATCCCGGCTGACCGCGAACGCGGGCTGGCCAGTGCTGCGGCGGGCTGACGCAAGGTGGGCCTGCCCCAGCCAGCGGTCGAACCATTGTGTGGTCAGCTCGTCGATCCGGGTGGTCTCCTGGTTACCGCCGTCATGGCCGCCGTTGAACCAGACCATGTCTGCGGGCGCGCCATTGCGCCGGATCGCGTCGTAGTTGGCGCCCGCCTGGTCGAGCCCGAACAGGGAGTCGTTCTCACCCTGGATCAGCAGCGTGGGCACGTCGATCCGGCTGGCGACGCTAGCCGGGCTGGACCGCAGCAGCAGCGCGACCGCCTGGGGCGTCGGCCGCCCCAGCGTGGCGACCTGCTGGTAGATGGCGCAGATCTGGGGCATGAACCGGCCGCACCGCGGCGAACCGCCGGAGGCCGCGGCACTGCCGAGGGATCCGGAGCCGCCGAGGGCAGCCTGCCCGGCCTGGCCCGGCTGGGCGGCCGCACCGAATCCCACGGCGCCCTGGGTGAACAGCAGGCCGGCCCACTGCTTCTTGAACACGCCGTCCGCCGGGCTCCCACCGGCCGCGTTGGGGAACAGGGCGGTCGCCAGGTTGTTCCACGCCATCTGCGGGACGATCGCGTCGATCCGATGATCGTAGGCGGCAGCGAGCAGCGCCAGGCCGCCGCCGTAGGAAGCGCCCGCGATGCCGACCCGTGGGTCGCCCGGCCGGTCAAGCAGCACCCGGGGCTGGCGGGCCAGCCAGGTGACAAGCTGTTCGGTGTCCTTGACCTCGTAGTCCGGTGAGTCAAGCGCGGTCTGCCCGGTCGAGGTGCCGAAGCCCCGCGCGGACCACGTGAGCACGGCGAAGCCGGCCTGTGCCAGCCTCATGGCCTGGGCGGCGACGGCCTCCTTGGTCTCGCCGAAGCCGTGAGCGAGAAGGATCGCGGGGACCCGTGCGGTGCCCGCCGGGGTGAAGAAGCTCGCGTCGAGCACGACGGGCTGGTCGTTGCGCGGCCCGTCAACGACACCGATGCGCAGGTTGCGTACGCCGACCGGCGCCGGCCGGGCGACGACCGTCGCGATCGCGGCCACGCCGCAGACCACAACGACGGCGGCTACCAGCCCGGTCACGATCCTTCCGCGCCTGGCTGTGCCAGCCACGAGCCAGCCTCATGATAAGGACCGTAGCAACCATGCGGGCGCGGTCAGGGACGTGTCACAGCCCGCTCACAGGAACCAGCGGGCTGGTACCTGGGTGCCGGTGAGCGCCCTGGCAGCCGCTGGGGATGTGCACTTGACAATGTAGTGAGTAACCACTAACTTAGTGCCATGACCAAGACCGGACCGCGGCTGAGCGCCGCCGAGCGCCGCGAGAGCGTGCTCGAAGCAGCGCTCAGCGAGTTCGCGGCCCGCGGGCTTGACGGCACCTCCACCGAGGACGTCGCGCGGCGGGCCGGGATCAGCCAGCCCTATCTGTTCCGGCTCTTCCCGACCAAGAAGGCGCTGTTCGTCGCCCTGGTCGAGCGGTGTTTCCAGCGCGTGGCGGACGCGTTCGCGGCGGCGGCCGCGGACCGGGCAGGTGAGGAGGCACTCGACGCCATGGCCGAGGCCTACCACCAACTGCTCGAGGACCGCACGCTGTTGCTGCTGCAAATGCACGCCTACGCCGCCTGCGACGACCCCGACATCCGTACGGCGACCCGTGCCGGGTTCCGTAAGCTCTGGCTGCTGGTCGAGGGGCTGACCGGGCTGCCGTACGAACTGGTCGTGGAGTTCTTCGCGATGGGCATGCTCATGAACGTCGCCGCGGCGATGGACCTGCCGTCCGTCGACGAACGCTGGACCAGCTGGTGCCAGCAATGAGCCGCAAGCAGAACACACCGCGCGGCGCTGCCGCACACACCGACCAGGGCGGTCAGGCCGGCCATCGACCAGCGCCGGACCGGCTGGTGCCAGCAATCAACCGCAAGCAGAACGCCCTGCGTGGCGCTGCAGCGCACAGCGGCTCTGTTGGCCTGGCCGGGTCGGCCGGGTTGGCCGACTTGGCCGGGTCGGCTGGGTCGGCCGGCTTGGCCGGGTCGGCGGGTCGGCGTTGGCCGGGTCGGCTGGGTCGGCCGGGTCGGCCTGGCTGGGTTGGTATCGCTGCCGGCACGGTGGGCTCTGCCGCGCACAGTCATCGGCCGCCTGGCGTCGTACACGCGGCGCGCGCAGCCGTTCGGGATCAATTTTTTTTTCACTTCACTAGTTAGTGATTACTCACTTTCTCGGAGGTACGGAGATGAATGCGAAACAGGGCACCGTGTGGACCTTCGTCGTCACGTCCACGGCGTTGTTCATGGGGTCGCTCGACAATCTCGTGGTCACCACCGCGCTGCCGTCGATCCGGGCGCACCTGCACGCGTCGCTGGCCGGGTTGCAGTGGACGGTCAATTCCTACACCCTCACCTTCGCGGTGCTGCTGCTCACTGGCGCCACCCTCGGCGAGCGGTACGGCCGCCGGCGGGTGTTCACCGTCGGGCTCGCGTTGTTCACGGCCGGCTCGGCCGCCGCCGCGCTCGCCCCGACCATCGGCTGGCTGGTCGCGGCCAGGGCCGTGCAGGGCGTCGGGGCGGCCATCGTGATCCCGCTGACGCTCACCCTGCTTTCCGCCGCGGTGGCGCCGGAGCGGCGCGGCCTGGCCCTCGGTGTCTGGGGAGCCGTAGGCGGTCTCGCGATCGCCATCGGGCCGCTCGTCGGCGGCGCCGTCGTGGAAGGCGCCTCCTGGCAGTGGATCTTCTGGCTGAACGTGCCGATCGGCCTGGCGCTGCTGCCGATCGCGGCCACCCGGCTCACCGAAAGCTACGGCCCGGCCACCCGCCTGGACCTGCCCGGCCTGGTCCTGGCCAGCGCGGGATTGTTCGGGATCGTGCTCGGCGTGGTGCGCGGCAACGACCACGGCTGGACCAGCGTGACAGTGCTGCCGCCGATCATCGCCGGTGGCCTGCTCATGGCGGCCTTCGCCGCATGGGAACTGCGCGCCCCCGAGCCGATGCTGCCGCTGCGACTGTTCCGCAACCGCGCCTTCACCGCGACCAACGTCGCCTCGCTGCTCATGTTCTTCGGCATGTTCGGGTCCATCTTCCTGCTCGCACAGTTCCTGCAAGTCGTACAGCACTACAGCCCGCTCCAGGCCGGGCTGCGCACCCTGCCGTGGACCGCGATGCCGGTCCTGATCGCCCCGATCGCCGGTTCGCTGTCCGACCGCATCGGCGGCCGCCCGTTGCTGGCCACCGGACTGGCTCTGCAGGCGATCGGCCTCGGGTGGCTGGCCGCTGTCACCAGCCCGACCGTGGCCTACGCAGCGCTGGTGCCCGCGTTCGTCGTCTCCGGTGTCGGCATGTCGCTGTTCTTCGCACCGGTCGCCAACGTCGTGCTCGGGTCCGTGCGCCGCGACCAGGAGGGCATCGCCTCCGGTGCGAACAACGCGATCCGCGAACTGGGCGGCGTGTTCGGGATCGCCGTGCTCGGCGCCGTGTTCTCCGCACACAACGGCTACAGCAGCGGACCCGCATTCGTTTCCGGCCTGTCGGCCGCGGTCTGGGTCGGCGCGGCCGCGGTGGCCGTCGCGGCGGGCGCGGCGCTGCTGCTGCCGCGCTCACGCAAGACAACGATGGAGGCTGTCACGGCCGAGCCCGTTCCCGAAATGGAACCGGCCAGCTAACCAGGCACCCGCCCGGCCCACGTATGGCGGTGCCGGCTTCATGATCGCGGTAACTTTTCCGCACACACCGCGGAGAAGTTACCGCGATCATGGACGAGCCACGCTGTGGTGCCAGAAACGGCGGCAGCCGCCGCGCCGGGAGGCACAGTCTCACATTGAGACCGGCAAACGGCCGGCTGTGTCTCTGGCGTCGTTGCACGTCCACGCCTATCTCAGCTATCTCAGCCTGATGGCGCGAGCGGCTCCGGCACGAAGACAGACATGAAGAAGAAGATGAAGAGAGGAGCGGCCAGGTGCATATCGGAGCCAACCTGGGATTCGGCAACCTGCACGAGAACCCGACCGATGCGGAGATGTACCAGGTGAGCTCAGGATCGCCGAACTCAGCGACCGGCTCGGATTCGCCAGCCTGTGGTCGGTCGAGCACCACTTCGACGATTACGCGATGTGCCCGGACAACGTCGTGCTGCTGGCCAACGTGGCGGCCCGGACCAGGAACGTCCGGCTCGGCACGAGTGCGGTGATCCTGCCGTGGAACGACCCGCTCCGCGTCGCCGAAAAGATGATCATGCTGGACATCCTCTCGGGAGGCCGCGCGATCCTCGGCATGGGCCGAGGCCTGTCCCGCGTGGAGTACGCGCCGTTCGGCATCCCGATGGCGGAGTCTGCCAACCCCCCGGCCACAGCCGACCGTCGCCGCACGTCCATGGATGTCGAACACGTGCCGCGTGCTCCGTCCTACGCATGAGTGCGCCAAGATGGGCGCAGGAGTGGTGAGGAGCCAGACATGACGAAGTTCCTGTTGCTGCAGAATTACGCGGGCGGCGTCGCATGCGACGTGCCGATGACGAACTGGGCCCCCGAGGACATCAAGGCGCACATCGACTTCCAGCATGCTCTGAACAAGGAGCTTCTCGACAAGGGCGAGCTTGTCGAGGCCCAGGGCCTGGCCGGGCCCGAGCTGGCCAGGTTCGTGACCTTCGACGGCGTGGGCGCCCCGGTGGTGACGGACGGCCCGTTCCCGGAGTCCAAGGAGCTGCTCGCCGGCTACCGGATGGTCGACGTCGAGTCGGAGGCCCGCGCCATCGAGATCGCCGCGACAGCCTCGGCCGCGCCAGGCCCCGGCGGCGTCCCGATCCAGCAGCCGATCGAGGTGCGGCAGGTGATGGGCGCGCCAAGCACCGACCTGTGAATCAGGGACCGGGCATCGAGGACCTGCTGCGCGAACTGGCGCCGCAGGTCCTCGGCGTGGTCATCCGCCGGTTCGCCGATTTCGGCGCCGCCGAGGACGCCGTGCAGGAAGCGCTGCTCGCGGCGGCCCTGCACTGGCCGCAGGAGGGGGTGCCGGCCAACCCGCGCGGCTGGCTGATCCAGACGGCCGTGCGGCGGATGACCGATCAGCTGCGCAGCGAGCAGGCCCGCAGACGCCGCGAAGACGCGGCCGCGATGCGGGAACCACCGGCGGCGGACGTCACCGACCGCGACGACACCTTGACCCTGCTGTTCATGTGCTGCCATCCCGCGCTGACGCCAGCCTCGGCCATCGCCCTGACGCTGCGCGCCGTGGGCGGCCTGACCACGGCCGAGATCGCGAACGCGTTCCTGGTGCCTGAAGCGACCATGGCTCAGCGGATCAGCAGGGCGAAACAGCGCATCAAGACCTCCGGGGCGCCGCTGCGAATGCCGACGAGCGACGAGTGGGCGCAGCGGCTGCGCTCGGTGCTGCATGTGCTGTACCTGGTCTTCAACGAGGGGTACGCCAGCAGCATCGGCCGCGACCTGCATCGCATCGAGCTGTCGGGTGAGGCGATCCGGCTGACCAGGATGGTCCACGGGGCGCTGCCCGAGGACGGCGAGGTGGCCGGCCTGCTCGCGCTCATGCTGCTCACCGACGCAAGGCGCCCCGCCCGCACCAGTGCCGATGGTGAACTGATCCCGCTGGCGGACCAGGATCGGACGCTGTGGGACCGGCGGCTAATCGCCGAGGGGCTCGCCCTGATCACCGGTGCGATAGCCAAGGGTGCGGTCGGCGAGTACCAGTTGCAGGCCGCCATCGCGGCCGTGCACGACCAGGCGGCGCGGGTCGAGGACACCGACTGGCCGCAGATCCTTGCCCTGTACGGGTTGCTCGAGCGGATGACAGGCAATCCGATGGTGTCGCTCAACCTGGCCATCGCGGCGGCCATGGTCCACGGGCCTGCCGCCGGCCTGAAGCGGCTCGATGCACTTGAAGAACCGCTGGCCGGCCACTACCGTCTCGGCGCCGTGCGCGCCCACCTCCTCGAAAAGGCCGGCGACACCGGCGCCGCCGTGGCGCACTACCGCGCGGCGGCGAGCCACACGACCAGCATTCCTGAGCAGCACTACCTGGCCACCCAGGCCGCCCGGCTCAGGGCACAGACAGAGGGCACCGGCGACGCGGCCCGCCAGCCGTCCCGCTGACAACGGTGAGCCACGACGTCTCCCGCCTGCCGGCCCTTGGCGTACGAAGCGCCCGCGGCGCCGAGCCCTTCGCACAGCGTGTCGATGAGGGCGGGCAGGAGGACACCGTCCGCATCGTGATCAGGGTCCGCCTCGGTCACCACCAGACCGGCGAGCTTGACGCTGCCGCAGAAGGCCGCCAGGCAGCCGGTGGCCTCCTCGAGGGTGAGCCCGGCAAAGTGCGGAAATGGCCAGCGGGAACGCCCCGGTGGCGAGGACGTCGACGTCGAAATGAATCAGCACCGACTCCACGCACGCTTCCAGTCGGCGCAGCGCACCAGCCGCTCGCCCGGCGGGGTCCTGGCGCACCGCAGGCGCCGGCGTGGCATGCAGGTTGCGGCTGGCCAGCCGGGTCCACTGACCAGTGTCGAACTCGGCCGGGTCGAAACCGAACAGCTCAGCCTGATCGGGGCGCAGCAGCGGCTGGCGCGGTCCGAGCTGCGACAGGGCCGATGCTCCCTCCCCGAGCAGGTGCGTCATGCCCATCCCTTGGGCGGCGTATTCACCGCTTCAGCCTCGCAGCACGATCACTACTGGCACAAGCGGCAAGGCGCGCGGCTGGTCGCGCGGAAATAGGGATGCGGCCGGCCCGCGGGGCGGGTATCCCTGTCGCCATGGCCGAATTCAGCTCACCCACCACGCGGGTGCACCGCTCCTTCCTCGCCGCGATGGCCGAATTCCGGGCCGAGGGGCGTGGCAGCGGCGGCGACGACACCATGGTCGGCAGCGAGATCCGCGAACACGAGCCGAGCTGGTCAACACCGGAAGGCTTCGAGGTATACGTGCGGTCGCTGCGCGCCCAGGCCCTGGAGGACTCACCTCGGCCGGTGAACCATGTGCCGTCGACCACGCTGTGGTGGGTCGAGGGCACGGACTATCTCGGACGGCTCGCGATCCGGCACCGCCTCACCCCGCATCTGCGTGACATCGGGCGGTCACATCGGGTATGACGTCCGGCCATCGGCACGCCGCCTCGGTCACGCGACCGCGATGTTGCGGGCGGCCTTGCCGATCGCGCGGGCGCTGCACATCGACCCGGTGCTTGTCACCTGCGACGTGGACAACGTCGGCTCCCGGATCGTGATCGAGCGCAACGGCGGCATCTTTGAAGATCAGCGCAGCGGCAAGCTGCGCTTCTGGGTGCCGGCCTCGTGACGCGGACGGCGGGGCGCGCATGCCAGCGCCGCCCGGACGCACGCGGGTCATGAAGCGGGTGGTCATCGTGGGCCGTCCGCCGTTTCCCGCGGCTGGGAGCTCAGGCATCGCGCGCCGCGGCGCCGTCCCCGCCCGGCGGCGGGTCCCGTGGTGCGGGTTCCTTCTTGGCGCGGCTTGGGGCGACGCGGGGCGGTTCGCCGGGCTGCTTGGGATACACGGGTGGCCACGGCGCGTCCGGCAGACCGTGCGCCCGGTCTCGCGCGCTCATGGCGAGCAACGGCTCCAAGGACTGCGGGCCGTCGTTCATGCCGAGCCACGGGTCGCCCGTTGTTTCGAGCCGGGCGGCCAGCGATGCGATGGTGAATTGGTCCGGGTGGATCTCGTCGATCTCTGTCCAGGCGATGGGGGTGGACACCTGCGCGCCTGGGCGTGCCCGGACCGACCACGCGCCGAAGACCGTCTTGTGCGGTGCGTTCTGGTTGAAGTCGACGAACACCCGCCGGCCTCGCTCCTCCTTCCACCACGCGGCGGTGATGAGATCGGGCCTGCGGCGTTCCATCTCGCGCGCGATGGCCACAGCGGCGCTGCGCACTTGATAGGAGTCCCAGCGCGGCTCAAGCCGTACGTACACGTGCAGGCCGCGGTTGCCTGTCGTCTTGGGGTAGCCCACGATGCCGGTCTCGGTGAGCAGGGCATGCAGCTCGTGGGCAGCCTGGCGGATGTGGCTGAAGTCCACGCCAGGGCTCGGGTCGAGGTCGATCCGCAGTTCGTCGGTGTGGTCCGGGTCGCCAGCCAGATAGGGCCAGACGTGGAAGCCCAGGCAGCTGAGGTTCACCGCCCAGAGCACGTGGTCGAGGTCCGCGGCGACCAGCGCACGCGACGTGGTGCCGTTGGGCGTCGACACGGTCGTGGTCTGCAGCCAGTCGGGGATGTTCTTCGGTACCCGTTTCTGGAAGAAGGAAGGCCCGGCCGCGCCTTCCGGGAAGCGCTGGAGCAGCACGGGGCGTCCGCCCATCGTCCGCATCAGCGGCTCCTCGACCCGCAGATAGTGCTCGGCGAGGTCACCCTTCGTCTCGCCCCGCTCGGGGAAGAACACCTTCTCCGCATGGGTGATCAGGCCGCTTCGCATCGTGGCTCACTCCTCGGCGTACGACAAGCGCGGAGCCCAGCGCAACCCAAGCGGGCCGAACGCTGACCGACCGGCGCCGCGTATCCGCAGGACCCAGCATTCGGAGCCGCTTAGTAACCCCGGTGAACTGATCGTGCCGCGTGCACCCCCCGGCGGGCAAACGCTCGCCGGGCCCGGGCCATCGTGTGCCTGACGTGGCCCCGGCGACCGTGGATGTATCATCGGGCTGCCGACCGAGACCGGTGTACCAGCCGCGAGCTGACCGCGGCGCAGGCGGGCGCGGCCGCTGGCACTGCCCGGGGTGGCCGCTTATGCCCGATGGACTCTACGGTTGTCGCGTGCGACACGGTCTGACCGGTGGGGCCCGTGCTGGGAGAAACTCGATGACTTTGGATTACGTCCACGGATATTCGGCCAAAGAGAGCACCCGGCTCACCGATCAAGCCACCACGCTGACCGAGCTGCTGCACGCCGACACCGTCTATCCCGCTGGCAGCCTGGTGCTCGAGGCGGGCTGCGGGGTGGGTGCGCAGACGGTCATCCTGGCCGGTAACAGCCCGCGGGCGGCCTTCACCTCCATCGACATCTCCGGGCGGTCGCTGGCTGAGGCGCAGCGGCAGGTGCGGGAGGCCGGCTTCACCAACGTGGCTTTCCAGCGTGCCGACCTCTTCGGCCTGCCGTACCCATCGGCCTGCTTCGACCACGTTTTCCTGTGTTTCGTCCTGGAGCACCTGGCGGTCCCGGGCGAAGCGCTCCAGGCGTTGATGCGAGTCCTCAAACCGGGTGGTTCGATCACCGTCATCGAGGGCGATCACGGCTCGGCCTACTTCCACCCTGACAGCGACCACGCCCGCAGGGCCATCCAGTGCCTGGTCGATCTCCAGCGGCAAGCTGGTGGCGATTCCCTGATCGGGCGCCGGTTGTATCCGCTGCTGGTGCGGGCCGGCTATCGCGACGTCACCGTGTCTCCCCGCATGGTCTACGCCGATGCCAGCCGTCCGGCCCTGGCCGATGGCTTCACGCGCAAGACCTTCACGGCCATGGTCGAGGGAGTCGGCGAGCAGGCGGTCGGGCAGGGGCTGATGGATGCCGCGAGCTGGGCCGCCGGGATCGAGGATCTGTATCGGGCGGCGGAAGACGACGGCACGTTCTGCTACACGTTCTTCAAGGCTGTCGGGTCGAGGTAGCCCGCCCCGGCGCCGGGGCGGGCCGCGCCGAGGGCGGCGGGTCCGCGCCCGGGCGCTGGCTAGTCGGCGTTTCCCGCCAGTGCCCTGGCGGCTGCGGCCTGCTGCTCGTCCATGCCCACGTATCCGATGCGCCCGTGCTGGCTGGCCTGCTGGTCGATCCACCGGCTGTGGGCCTCCCAGGCGGATTGCTTGCTCGTGCCCAGGGCCTCGCCGATCTGCGACCACGAGGCACCGGCCGCGCGGGCGGACCGGACCGTGAGCTGGCGGCCGTAAGCGGCCTTGCGCGCGATCACCTCGCCGAGTGCGAGCAGCTCAAGCGCTTCGTGCTTGGCCAGCGGGGCGGGCCCATCCGGGTCGTCGCTGCTCGGGTCGGCCGCAGCCGGTGCGAGGAGATCTTGGGTGCGAAGCTCGTTGTAGCGGGCGACGGCGGTCGTGAGGGTGTGCTGTGGTTCGAGGCTGCCGGGCGTCATGCCTCCACCTTTGCGTCAGGCTAACCTGACGTCAAGACATCCTGACGCTTTCAGCTACCGGCGTGAAACGGGCCAGCCCGTCGCGAACTGATCTGACCGGCTCATGGTCATTGCGCCTTGACGGCGCCGTGCGGGCTGCGAGAGTTGGCAGGAAGAGCTGACGGGCTGTCCGAGCACCGGCGTACCGCCGGGAATGGAGATCCAGATGTTAGGTCGTGGGACCGGCGGGCGGGCACGCGCGCGGCTAGGCGCGTGGGTCACGGCCCTTGGCGTTCTGGTGGCCTGTACGGTCGCGGCCGGCGCCAACGCGGCCGCGGTCACGCACCCGGGCTCGGGACTCGTGGTCGCCACCGCAGACGGGGCAGTCCGCGGCGCCGCGGTGTCCGCCGCGGCGGCGTCCGGCGCGGCCGGGACTGACGAGTTCCTCGGCATTCCTTACGCGGCTCCCCCGGTCGGCTCGCTGCGCTGGCGGCCCCCGCACCCGGCCGCACGCTGGCACGGGGTGCGCGACGCCACCACGTTCGCCCCGCACTGCCCGCAACCTGCCTCACCTTTTGGCGTGGCCAGCGTGTCGGAGGACTGCCTCTACCTCAACGTCTTCACCCCGGCGGGCAGCGACGCTCGCCGCCTGCCCGTCATGGTCTGGATCCACGGCGGCGCGCTGATAACCGGCGAGAGCGACGACTACGGCCCCGCAGAACTGGTGCGGCACGGCGTGATCGTCGTCACCATCAACTACCGGCTCGGCGCGCTCGGCTTCCTCGCGCACCCGGCGCTCGCCCACCGCCCGGGCGGGCCCTCAGGCAACTACGGCCTGCAGGACCAGCAGGCGGCGCTGCGCTGGGTGCACCGCAACATCGGCGAGTTCGGCGGCGACCCGCGTAACGTCACCATCTTCGGTGAGTCCGCCGGCGGACTGAGCGTGCTGTCACAGCTGGCCTCCCCCGGCGCCCGCGGGCTGTTCTCCCGCGCCATCGTGGAGAGCGGGGCGTACAACCTCACGCAGGCACCGCTCGCGGCGGCCGAGGCGGCGGGTGAGGCATTCGCCGCCAAGGTTGGCTGCGCGAGCCAGACCGCGGCCTGCCTGCGCAGCCTGCCGGTGACGACCATCCTGGACAACGAGAACGCCGCCGGATACCGGCCCGACATCGACGGCCTGGTGCTCACCCAGTCCCTGAAGACCGCCTTCGCCAGCGGGCAGTTCAACCGCGTGCCGGTGATCGACGGGTCCAACCATGACGAGTGGCGGCTGTTCGTCGCGCTTTCCGAACTGGAGGGCGCGCCGGTCACGGCGGCGAATTACCAGAGCATGATCGCGTCGACGCTCGGCGTATCCCCTGCGATCGCGGCGGTCATCGCGGCGCAGTACCCGCTGAGCGCCTACCCAGGCCCCGGCGTCGCGCTCGGCGCGGTGGGCACGGACGCGATCTTCGCCTGCCCGGCGCTCACGGTCGATCAGTCGGTGTCGAAGTACGTGCCGGCGTACGCGTACGAATTCAACGACGAGAACGCGCCAGAGCCCTTCCTGCCTCCGGTCAGTTTCCCGTACGGTGCGGCGCACGCGTCCGAAATCCAGTACCTGTTCGACTTGCCCACGGGCGCGTTCCCCGCTGTGCTGACACCGCAGCAGCAGCGCCTGGCCGCGGCCATGCAGCAATACTGGACAAGCTTCGCCGCGAGGGGGTTCCCCGCCTCGTTCGCCGAGGCACGGTGGCCGAGCTTCAGCAGTGCCAGCCAGCGGATCCTTTCACTGATCCCGCCACGGCCGAAGGCCGAGACCGACTTCGCCGCCGAACATCACTGCGCGTTCTGGGCGCTGGCCGGTTAGCCTCGCGCATCAAGCCGGCGCTCGCGCGCTCGCGCCCCGTGTGCGTCCTGGTGATCCGCATCCGGCTACCACAGTGTGTAACCGCCGTCGATGACCAGCACCGACCCGGTGATGAACGTCGAGGCCGCACTGGCCAGGAACACGACGCTCGGCGCGATCTCCTCAGGCAGCGCGTACCGCTGTTGCGGTGTGTCCTCGATCCAGTACCTGCGGAACTCCGGGTGGTCCACCGGCGCCATCTCGGTCTTGACGTAGCCGGGGGCGATCGCGTTGACCCGGATTCCGAGGCCCGCCCATTCCGCGGCCAGCGACCTGGTCAGCTGGTGCACCGCGGCTTTGGACGCGTTATACGCCGGCTGCCACTGCGGACGGTTGACGATCATCGCGGAAATGGAGCCGACGTTGATGATCGAACCTCCGCCCGACCGGGCCATGTGCCGGCCGGCGGCGCGGCTGCATTTCCATAGCGCCCGCACGTTCAGGTCGAACACCTGGGTCCATTCGTCGTCAGTCACTTGCCAGGATTCTTTATGGACACAGGTCCCGGCGTTGTTGACGAGAATGTCGATACCGCCGAGTTCGTCGACGGCCCGCTGGGTTATCCCTTCTGCGTCGTAGGTGATGTCGGCGTCGATCGACGAAACCGCCAGGCCCTGGCCGGTCAGTTCGTGCACGGCGGCCGCATTGCGCTGCGCGTCGCGCGCCACGATGACCACTCGGGCACCAGCCTGCGCCAGCGCTTCGGCGAAGGCCTTGCCCAGCCCCCGATTTCCCCCGGTCACCACCGCTTTCTTGCCGGTTATGTCGAAACGCTCCAGCACTTTCACCGTTTCCTCCCACTGCCAGGTCAGCCTTCAGCGGATGCCTGACCATAGCCGTCGGCGTGGGCGGGGATCGTGCCACGGTCCACGGGCTGCTAGTAGCGGCGCCCCTGCTGTGGGGAGCCGGGCGGCCAGCCCTCGCACCGGTCGTGACCGTAACCGGACCACCAGCCGCGGCGCATCCGCCGGTGGAACCGGCCGGCCAGGAAGATCCCGGCCACGCAGGTCACCAGCCACAGCACCAGGATCGCCTTGAGAAACGCGAAGAACAGCCACCCGCCGACCGGCATCAGCAGCGCCACGACGAGCGCGAGCAGCACGAGCGGCAGAATCCGCGGCCGCAGGCGGCGGAACATCCAGGGCGGCGCGGCGCGCGGCGGGAGCGGCTGCGCCCGCGGCGGCTGCGGGGCGGGCCCGGGCAGGTCCGCCATGACGCGGCGCAGATCACCGAAGGTCTTCGCGTTCAGCGCCGCCGTGATCCGCTCGTCAAGCTCGTCCGGCGTGAGCCGGCCCTCGGCGAAGTGGTCGCGCAGCCGGGCGGTGACGCGGTCCCGGTCGGCGTCCGAGATACGGATGCGATCGTCCATTGCTCTTCCTCTCCCCTATGCTTCCTGCTCGGTGCCGGTGTCCTCGTCCTCGTCCTCGTCTTCGTCTTCGTCTTCGGCCAGGATCTGGTACAGCCTGCGTCTGGTCTGCTCAAGCAGTCGCTCGGCGGCATGGATCTGCTCGGGGGTCCCGGCGTGGGCTATCTGCACGATGCTGGCGCCGAGCCGAGCGGCCTGGGCGATCAGGCCGGGTATCTCCCCCACCTCCTGCTGGGCCATCGACTCCCACGTACCGCGGGCCATGTCAGGGTTCTCCTCGACATAGGCGCGGCCCGCATCGGTGAGGCTGAAGGTGCGGCGGCCACCGGACTCCTCGCCCACGATCAGGCCCTCGTCGGCCAGCTGGGCCAGCGCCGGATAAACCGCACCTGGGCTCGGCCGCCAGGCGCCGCCGCTGCGCTCCTCGATCTCGGACATGATCTGGTAGCCGTTGCGCGGGCCGTCCCGGAGCAGCGCCAAGATCGCCGCACGCACATCGCCCCGGCCGGCCTTCTGGCCCCGCGGCGAGCCGGGTCCGCCCGGCGGGCCAGACCGGCCCTCGGACTGGCGAGAGTACGGCCACCAGCGGCCCCACTGCCCGCCGAAGCCGCCCTGCCACTGCTTCTGGCCGCCCGGCCACCCGAAACCCCAGTCCCACGGGCCGCCTGCGCGTGCATCATGGCCGCGGCCGCCTGACATCCCGGCGACGGCGCCCTTGACGTGACCGAGCACGTCGCTCACGCACCTGAAGACATCGAACAGGCGGGGATCGAGATTATCCGCCCCTGAACATGCTGCCGACATACGGCGCTCCTCTCGAAACCTTCTCGAAACCGCTCGCGACACGATCACGATATATCGGTAGCTTACGACTCCGGCGACCTGATGACAAGATATAGCTCGATTGCGGGTCGCTAACCCGGCCATGCGCCCGCCGACCCGGCCAACCCGCCGCCACCAGTGCCGCCAGACGGCCGGGAAGCGGGTGAGGGACAGGGACCGAGCGGCTGCGCCGTGGCGAGCAACGACGGCTCGTACCCGGGCGTATGGAACAACGATCTGGTCGATGGCAGTTTCGGCGTGACGTCTCCGGTCCTCCTCGACCAGCTCACCACGTCGGGCCGGCTGGTGAACACGCTGGCTGTCCCAGACGGATCCGGGCGCGGTTCCCGCGCGGCGGGAGACCATCTGGTGACCAGTTTCTCCTCGAAGTCCGAACTGGCGCTGAACCTTTCGACCGACGGCGGGTCGGTGACCTTCATGGGTTACGCCGCGCCGCCCGACGGGCTCGACGTCTCCAACTCGAACACGCCCGGTGTCGTCGATCCGACCAACCCGGTTGCGGGTGCCTACTACCGCGTGGCCGCGCGGCTGGATCAACAGGGCCATTTCAGCTTCACCGAAACCAACGCCTACAGCGGCAACAACGGACGGGCCGCGATCCTCACCGACAGCGACGGCGCGAACGTGCTCTACACATCGGGCAACGCGGGCAACGGTGGCAACCCGCAGCCGGACGGAATCATCATCGGCGCGGGTGCGCAGATCATGACTCCGCAGCTCAAGCCCGAGCGCGCACAGCGGCCGGGCGCGCCCACCCCGGTCGGCAGCTTCAACGTGACCCAGCTGGGGTCACCAGCCGACAAGATCGGGAAGGACACCAACTTCCGCGGCCTGACGATGTTCCGCAACGTCCTGTATTACACCAAGGGCAGCGGCGGCAATGGTGTCAACACCGTGTACTTCGTCGACACCACCGGCCACGCCTGCCCGGGCGGAGCCGGCGTCCCGCAACCCGGCGCGGCCCTGCCCACCACACCGCTGGCCTACGACCCTTCGCTGGTGCAGAGCGAGGGCTTGCAACCCACCAACATGTGCGTCCTGCAAGGCTTTCCCACCGCGCTGAAGTCGAAGACGTCCTTCCCGCTCGGGATCTGGTTCGCCAACCCTGACACCCTGTACGTCGCCGACGAGGGCAACGGAGACACCACCTACTCGGCGGCCTCGGGCAGGTACCAGGCAGCCGCCGCCCAGACCACGGCGGGACTGCAGAAATGGATCCGCGACGGCGGCACCTGGAAGCTCGCGTACACCCTCGACGACGGGCTGGACCTCGGCGTCCCCTACGCGGTGCCCGGTTACCCGGCCGGGAACAACCCGGCCACCGGACTGCCCTGGGCACCCGCCACCGACGGCCTGCGCAACATCACCGGGCGGGTCAACCGGGACGGCACGGTCACGATCTGGGCCGTCACCTCCACGGTCAGCGGCAGCGGCGACACCGGCGCCGAGCCCAACAAGCTCGTCGCCATCACCGACAAGCTAGACACCGTCACGGCTCCCGCGGAAAGCTTCAGGACCGTCCGGGTCGCCGGCTTCGGCGAGGCACTGCGCGGTGTGTCATTCACACCTGGGACTGCGGGCCCCCGCTGACGCCCGGTGGTACGGCATCGCCCCACCGGGCCCTGCGCGCCCATCGGTAAGCGCCTTCCTGGCTTCGCGAGACGACGGCGTCCCTGATCGACGGCGCCTCACACAGGGTCAGCCGGACGTGGCCGCCGCGTGCCTGGGGAACCCGGAGAACTCGTGCGGGCGCGTGCACCGGGTCCTGGCGCGACGCCACCACGTAGGCGTAATTCTCGTCCTCGTAACCCAGATCGGCTTCCTTCACGGCCCGGTGCAGCCGGGTGCGGTTTACCCGCTCGCCGAAATGGCACCAGTCACGATCCCGCATCGGGCAAGCCGCGTCAGAAGGGCAGGGCGCCGTCACGGTCGCACCCGCCGCGATCAGCTCGGCGCGGGCTTGGAGAATCGTGCCAAAGCCGGCTGGCGTGCCTGGTTCGATGACGATCAGCTCGCCCCTGGTCGCCTGCCACCACCGGGCGACGGCCCGAGCGCCATCGGGCCGCGCGACCTCGCCGAGCAGGTAAGACGCGATCACGAGATCGGAGGCGGTGAGCGGCGCCGACAGGACCGAATCCAGCTGCCAGTCGGCGTCGCGCAGCGCGGATTCCGCAGCCCGGCCGGCGAGGCGCCGCCCCAGCTGGATCATCGCGCTGGACCGCTCGATCAACTCTGCCCGCGTCACAGAGCTGAAGGTCTCAACGGCCGCCCACGCCGCCGTGCCCGGACCGGCGCCGAGATCGAGTACCGACGCTGGCCGCCACCGGGGCCTGCGCTCGGCCACCTCGGCGAGCACGGCGCGCGCCACCGCCAACGTCGCGGGCATGCGTGCCGCGAGATAGGCGAGCACCTGGTCCTGCGTTAGGTGCAGCCCATCAAGGGCGGCGCCACCGCGATAGCGATCGGAGAGCTCACGATATGCCCGGGACAATGTCCGCGGACTGAATGTGACCTCGGCACCGGCCGCCTCAATGAGGTCCAACGCCACTCCGGGTCCGCGCCATTGAAGCCTTTGCCTGGATCAGTGCTGTCTAAACAGAATCGTCAAACGCCGACTCTACTCGGCGCCCGGCTGCTAGAGCACGCGGGAAACGGCGGGCAGTGACAGCAGGCAACGGCTGGCCGGGCGGCCGCACGCCATCGGCTCACGTACCTGGCTCGCGCCTGGCTGGGCCCGGCGATAGGTGGTTATCAAGGGTTCCGCGGCAGGCGGAGACGCGAGATCGATGACTACCGCGCACGCACGAAGGGACGGGCAGATCCAGGCCGCACGCGTCCGTGGGCTCCGGGCGCGCCTCGGGCTGGCCCAGGAACAGCTGACGACGCGGCTCGGCGTCTCTTTCGTGACGGTCAACGCTGGGAGAAGGGGCGGTCCGGCGTGTCGGCCGTGGCACTGCGCCGCCTCGACGACCTGGACAGTATCCAAACTCCGCACCCGCAGCCCGGCAGGCCTCCTGACCCGCTTTCCTCGTTCGTCGGCCGCGAGCCCGAGATCGCGGCGGCGCGGGTCGCGGTCACCGTGCCCACAGCCTGGCGGGTGACGGATCAGGTGCTCGTGCTCGGCGCCCGCCGCGCGATCAGGGACAGCGGCGGTGACGCCGGGGCACCGTTGCTCAGGCTCCGCGGGACCAGCCTCGCCGGTTCATTGCGCCTGTCGCAGGGGTAGCCGGGGCTCCGCCGGGCACGACCGGCACAAGTTCCGGCACCCCGCGACCATGCTTGCCGCAGCGGCAACCAGCACACCGCGCGGGCTGCGGCATCCTCCGGGCCGGGTGAATCACGGCGCTGCGGGGGTGAACCGCGGACCGTTCTCCCAGCCGTACCCGGCCCGCTGACTGATCTTGACTCGGGCGAAACCGCTGGTAGCAAGCATCCTCATACGGGAGCCGGCTCCCGGCGCCGGTGATACGGCCGGTTCCAGGTCGCCACCCCGCCAGCACACCCGCTGCCGCTGACATCGGCGTACGCTGAACTGGGGGAAGCGAGGCGAAATGGCACTTAAAGTCGGAATTTCTCAGTCTGCCCGCGCGGCGACGGCGGCCGTGATGCCGCGCCGCCCGGCCGACCCGGCGCGGCTGTCGCGGGCCCTGATGCGCAAGAAGCGCGCGGTCATGCTCGTGATCATGCTGGCCTGGGCGGTGCGTCTGCCGCGCGAAAGGGCCACCCAGCAGCATGCGCTCATGTTCGTGATCTTGCTCGCCGCAGCCGGCGGTTTTGCCCGGGACAACCAGGCTCGCGTGGCTGCCTGGGACAAGCGGCGGAATCAGCGCTACCTGCGCTCACTCAAGGCGCGCGGAGCTAGTGGCCGGTAAGCGGCCGGCCGCGATGAATGTCCCTAAGGGCGGCATATCCGGTGCGCAACGGGCCATGGATCTTGATCCGGGCGATGGCCGCGGCGCGGGCAACGCCGGGCTTCATGATCGCGGTAGCTTCTCGGCGATATGCGCGGAAAAGTTACCGCGATCATGGAAGCCGCCGTGGGTCAAAGGCGATGGCACATGTTGACCGCCGTGGGATAGCACGCCCTGCGGGCCATCGATCAAGGTCCACCCGAGCCCTCCGGCCCGGGTGAGGCGACAGTCTGCTCAGCCCTGGCGCGATCGACGTGGATCACCCCGGCTGGGTGTGTGCTCGCGGGCGCGGTTCGAATAGCGTCACCGGCGTGCACCGCCTCGGCCGGCCGCGGACGCGGAGGCCGCGGCTGCATTTCCGGACGGAGCCGGGCAGCGCAGTCCGCAGCGTTCGCCGCGCGCCGGTGGGGAGGGGCGCGCGTGGTACTCGACCTCATCATCATCGGGCTCGCGATCACGCTGGAGCCCCTCACGCTGGTGGCGTTCATCCTGATCCTCGGCGCCGACAAGGGAATCAGGAAGGGTGCCGCCTTCATCCTCGGTTGGCTGGCGTGCCTGGTCGTGGTGATCGCGGTCGTGGTCCTGGCGACAGGGGGCAAGCCGCCGCGGCCGCATACCGCGCCGTCGACTGGCGCCCTGGCCGTCAAGGTAGCGCTCGGCCTCGTGCTGATCTGGGTTTCCATCCGGCAACGGCGCCGCATGGGCCGCCCACGCAAGCAGCCAGCCTGGATGGCGAGGCTGGACCGCCTGTCGCTGTGGGCCGCCGCAGGGCTCGGCGTCTTCCTCCAGCCATGGACGCTGGTGGCCGCAGGGGCAGCGACGGTCGTGCAGGCGAAGCTCTCTACCGTCGGGGATTACCTGACGCTGGTGCTCTTCTGCCTGCTGGCCACGTCGGCTTTCCTGGTCATGGAGCTTTACGCGGCCTTCGCTGCGGAGGCGGCAACCGCCCGGCTGGAGCAGGTGCGGACGTGGATCGACGGCCACACGGACCAGGCGATCGTCGTGGGGGCGCTGGTGGTGGGCTGCTGGCTGGTCGGCAACAGCATCTACGCGATCGTGTCATAGCAGGCCCGCGAGGCGCAGCCAGGCCCGGGCGACGTGGTCAGCTACCCATGACGGCCGGACGGCTCGCCGCCTACGGCAGCCAGGCGATGCCGGCGAACTGACGCGGCCTTACAGTTTGTCCATGACGGGCGATACGCCGCCGCCAGGCCGCGGTGACGAAGTGGCGCAGGTGGGTCAGCTACGTGCGTCGCACGAGGATCGGGACCGGGTCGTCGAACTGCTACGCGTGGCCGCGGGTGATGGCCGGCTGACCGCGGAGGAACTTGACGAGCGGCTCGGGGTCGCCCTGACCGCGCGCACCTACGGCCAGCTTGCGGCGCTGACGGCGGACCTGCCGGCCACCGCGGGTGCCGCGGCGGGCGTACCGGCCGCGGCGCCGAAGGACGTGGTGCGCATCGACTGCCGGGCCGGCACCGCCAGACGTGACGGCGCCTGGGTGGTGCCGCGGCGGATCGAGGCGCGGGTGGAGGGCGGCAGCGTGACGCTGGACTTCACCGAGGCCGCGGTCACGCACCCGTCGCTCCACATCGATGCCGACGTGCACGGCGGCAGCCTGACGCTCGTGACGAAGCCGGGGATTGTGGTCGACACCGATGACGTGGCGGTCGACGGCGGCAGCGTGAAGGTGCGGGCACCGTGGGGTCCCGACGCGCGCGCCACGCTGCGAATCGATGTCTCGGGCAAGGTCAGTGGCGGCACCATCACGGCGCGCCCGCAGCGGCGGACGTTCTGGCAGTGGCTGCGGCACCGTCCACCGCCCTACGCGCTTCCGCCACCCCGGGCCTGATCCTGCTGCCGGGCCGGCGTTAGCGCTGGAACTCGTAGGCGCCCCGGTCGTCGTACCGCCGCCGGCCGGCGCCGGTGTTCGGCACGGACCGGTCGTCCACCCGTCGCAGACCCCGGATGTCGGTGAACTGCTCGCGCGGTGCGGCCGAGTTCGCCGAGTCGATGGCCGGCGACCTCGCCGTCAGCCGGAAGTTCCAGTGCGCCGCGTTGGCGAACCGCGGGTTGGCGAAGATGCCCCGGGCCTCCTGGCCGGTCGCCCTGTTCAGCGCCTTGCGGGTCCGGTAGGCAGTCCCGCGCCAGACGTACTCCGCGCCCGCGCCGAGACCCTGTTGCCGGAGATCACGACATTCGTGCCGCCCGACACCGAGATCCCGTACGACGACGTGCCGGTAATGGCGAAGCCGGAGATCACGATGTTGCTGCGGCCGGACAACGCGAAGGCCCTCGTCCCCCCGACGATCGCCGCGCCCGGCCTGGCCTGGAACGTGATCCGGCTCGTCGGGGTGCCTGAGCTGGCCGGATTCACCGACGTCCCCGGGTAGGTTCCCGCGCTGACCAGCACCGTATCCCCTGCCTCCGCCTCGTCCGCGGCGGCGCCGATCGTGCAGAACGGCCGCGACGACGTGCCGGGACCTTCGTCCGAGCACGCGGAAGACGCATTGTCCACGACGTAAGTGGCCGCGGCATTTGCGGTGCCGACGGACACGGCGCTGGCCATTGTCATGGCACCGGCAACTAAGCCAGCGGCACCCCAGAGCCGCCTGGTCACCTTCATTGCGTTGCTCTTTCTCTCACCGGGCCAGCCGACTGCGGCCCACGAGTCACGCCGGCCGACGCGGCAATATCGCTGATTGTGCCAGCCATTGCCGCGTCCGTGCGACGGGACCCTGGGCTACAGGCCGCTGTGGGCGATGATGCGGCCCGTGGCGGCCGCTGTGGCGAACGCCTGGTAGTCGCGTTCGTTCTGGTCGGCGTAGGCAGCAGCGAACTCGGTGATGGCCAGGTCGAAGACGTCCGCGCCGCCCAGGTAGGCGGCGATACCGACCGAGTCGCCGGAGCGGGCGTGCGCCCGCGCCAGCGTCCAGGCGCACACCTCGCCGTAGATCTGCATTCCGCTGGGCTGCATGGCGTCGACGTTGAGCGAGAATTTCCAGTCCCGCAACTGGCGGACGTAGAAGTCGTGCGTCTTTCCGTCGAGCGCTTTGTCGGTTCGCTGCCAGCCGAGGAAAATGTCGCTGGCCGCCTGCATGAGCCGCTGGCCGTTGACGACCCGCTGGCCGTGGTTGGAGTACTTGCCCGGGCCGGTGAACGCGGCCAGCACGGACTCCTCCGCCTCCTTTACCTGAAGGAACAGCGGATCGGCTCCTTCACGGTCGGAGAACAGGAAGATCCAGCAGCGCGTTCCGACACTGCCGACCCCTACCACCTTGCGTGCCATGTCAGCGAGCTGGTAACGCTGGAACAGGAACCGGTGAGAGGCAGCGAGCGACCGCCGGTACTTCGCGATCAAGCCGTCGAGCTGCGCTTCGAAACCCAGCCGGTCCTCCTGCCCGGGCAGCAGGTGCGACGCCGGCATGATGAGCGGCGGGTCGGCGATGATCCGCACCTTGCCGTCCACCACACCGCACAGCTTGGCGAATGCCTGCATGCTGTCGCGGGTCTGCGCCTTGGCCAGGTCCTTGGCCATGACCTTGCGGCTATGCGCGGTCATCCGGGACTGGAACACCTCCTGCACAAGATCCAGGTCCGTGCGCGCGTACCAGACGTCCAGGTTGCTCATGCCCGCGAACGTCCGCATCGCCTCCCGGTAGCGCCTGGCGCAGGCCCGCACGACGTCGCGGCGCTCCTTGCGGGAGAACCCGTTTCCGCGTGCTGCCACCTCCAGACTGGCGGCCAGCCGCTTGACATCCCATTCCCACGGGCCGGGCAGGGTCTCGTCGAAGTCGTTGACATCGAAGATGGCCTTCCGCTCGGGTGAGGCGAAGATGCCGAAGTTCGACAGGTGCGCGTCACCGCACGCCTGCACGACCAGCCCGGAGGAGGGCGTGCCAGCCAGATCGCTTGCCATCGGCAGGGCAGCCCCGCGGAAGTACGTGAACGGTGACACCAGCATCCGGCCGTAACGTATCGGCACCAATTCTGGCAGCCGGGACGGCGCCTGCCGCTCCAGCAGGGCAACCGGGTCCGGGCGGCCGGCGGGCGGGTCAAATACCGCGTGGCTCTCCCGTGGGACTGCGCCGCGGGCCACCTTGCCGCGGTCAGCACGCTCGGCCGATGTCATCCGGCCCAGCAACGCGTCTAGCTGGCCACCCGCCGCGCGCCGCTGCGGAGCAGCGGCCTTCGTGGAGTCATCGACCCTCGGACCCGCCACAACGGCACCCTCCACGCGGCAAGCGCAGGCGTCCCCGTGCGCCAGCGCAGCGAAGCCTCCCGACAATGACGATGGCATCCGGCCATGTTTGCCGCGTCACCTGTGACGGGTGACTGGGCCTGCTGGCGACGTGGTCCGCGCGGGTGGTGTCCCGCCGCCGCGAGGTCCGGCGGATTGGCTGGCTACCGCGGGTGGCTGACGCGGTGCGCCTGGAAGGCAGGATGATGCGATGGATACCGAGTCATTCCTGTCCGCGGCCTGCGCCTTGCTCGCCGTCCCGTCCACGGCTGATCGGCTGGATGACCTGCGCCGGGCGCTGGAGGTTGTGCTCGGCTTCGTCGGGGCTGGTTTCACGGTGGAGCGGTTCGAGTCGGGCGGCAAGCCGAGCGCGCTGGTCTATCGCGGCGCGCACCGGCCTCGTTTCCGGGTCATCCTCAATGCTCACCTCGACGTGGTACCCGCACCACCCGACCAGTTCCGGCCCCGCCGCGAGGGCATGCGTCTTTACGCGCGGGGTGCTCAGGACATGAAGGTGTCGGCTCTGGTACAGGCTCAGGTTTTCCGCGAACTGGCCGGGAGCCTGCCGTACCCGGTCGCATTGCAGCTCGTCACCGACGAGGAGGTCGGTGGGCGCGACGGCACGCTGCATCAACTCGAGCAGGGTGTCAGCGGCGAATTCGTCATCATCGGCGAGCACAGCGGATTGGAAATCGTGACCGAGTCCAAGGGCATGGTCAGCGCGACCCTGCGGGCCGTTGGCCACGGCGCCCACAGCGCTTACCCGTGGCTTGGCGATAACGCCCTGGTCAAGTTGCAGCGCAGCCTGGACAACGTACTGGCCAAGTACCCTGTCGCGACCGAAGAGGTCTGGCGGACCACCGTCAACCTCGCGCGGATCCAGACCCCAAACCAGGCTCGTAACCAGATCCCGGCGCTGGCCGAAGCATGGCTCGATATCCGCTTCCCACCCGAGGATGAGGACCTGAACGGCAAGTCCGCCGGTGAGATCACCACCTACCTGGCGGCCTTCTGCGAGCCCGGTGTCACACCCATCGTCGATCATGCCGATCCGCCGCACCGCGCCGATCCCGGCCGCCCCGAGGTTCGCAGCCTCCAGCAGGCCGCGCGCAACCAGGGTTACCGCGCCGATTTCCTCCGCAAGCACGGCGCAGGCGACGGGCGCTTCTACTACCAGCGGGGCATCGACGCCGTCGCTTTCGGCGTCGGCGGCGACGGCCAGCACGGCGCAGGCGAGTACGTCGATATCACCACGATCGCGCCGTACTACCAGGCGCTCAAGGAGTTCCTCCGCGATCCCGGCCACAACGATCCAGCCTGATCGCCCGCCCGGACCCCGGCCGCCCGCCAGGCAGGGGAAGAAGGTGCCCGGCCCGCAGCCCAGATCAGTTCAAGATCAACTTCGGGGCTGTGCCCCACCACCGGCGCCGAAAGGGCCGCGCGGGGCCCGGCGGAACGGCTCTTCCATGATCGCGGTAACTATTCCGCACATATCGCCGAGAAGTTACCGCGATCACGAGACTACGAGACGTTGCTTCCGGCCTTTCAGGTAACTGGCGGCGGCGTTCCCTCTGCGCTGGCGGCGAGCGCCGGATCCCACCCGCAGACGGCGCACGCGTGGCGAAACGCCGAGCGGGCGAACTCCAGGGCGGCGCCGCGTGGAGCCGGGCTCGAGCGGACGTCGTCCCAGTCCAGGATGTACTCACCCAGGCCGGCGTCCCAATGTGCAGCCGCCGGGGAAAGAGCCGCCGCCGCGAAGCCCTCAGGCGCCGGGTGCGCGTACGCGTAGAACGCCGCCTTGCCGTAGCGCGCATCACCGGGCCACCAGCCGACCGCGACCTCTTGTGCGTCCATCGCGTTGCGCATGATGAAGTCGTCCGAGGGCGGATCGGCCGGCAACCCGGAGAACAGGTTCACCGCGAGGTCGAACGAACCCCACCACGCGTTGACCGGCGTCGAGCGCCCACGGTACGGCGCCCGGAACGCAGCGAGGACCAGCGCGGCCTGGGTCGCCGCGGCGAAATAGGCGGCGACCTGGCCGCGGTCATAGTGCGCGTGCTCGTCGTCGGTGTCCAGCGGCACGCTCCAGGGAACCTCCTGCGGCGCCGGGTCGATCTCCACCGCGCCGCGCACGGCGCGCACCGCGGCCAGCACCTCCCTGGTCACCTCCCCGACCGCGCGATCAGGGGTCAGCGCGACCCGTTCGGCCCTTGCCGCCGCTGTGCTCGACCACCGCCTCGTGGGTCCGCAGATCGAGCGCGACGACCAGCGATCCCGAACCATCAGGCGCGGGCAGCGGCGGCGTCTCCCACCCGCGCGCGGTCAGCCGCAACGCGGCGTGCTGCAACTGCGGCTCAGGCGGGGCAAGCTTCGCCGCCAGTTTGCCGAGCACCTGGGTATGCGCATGCAGGGTGTCGCAGGTCGCGCGCCACTGCCCGTACGACAGCTCCGGCCAGCCGAAGGTCATGACCGCACGCTATTCGACCAGCGCCCAAGCGCTCAAGGGCCCCGTCGTGCTCCACTCGCGGGCAGCGGCGACGCGCTCGGCGGTGCGCCGCTGAACAGGCGCTCAGATGCGGCAGGTCACCGCCCACGCGGTGGCGCTGACCGCGGCCGGCCCGGCAGGCACCAGACGCCGGCACAGCTCGCGCAGCGCCACGCGCCGCTCCCCCGCCAGCGATGCAACATACGCGCCCGCCGGGCCGACGCCGAGGGTGAGCGGTTCCCACCACTGCTCGAACGTGGCGTACCGCACCCGGACGGTCAGCGCCGCTTCGCCGCGGCAAGCCGAGCCCAGCCCGCAAGAAGAGCCGGGCCAGCTGACCCTCGCTGACACCGGCCAGGTCCGACTCATCGCGTGCCGCAGGGTCGAACTCACGCACCCCCTGCCAGAACACGGCCAGCGGGCCGCGGCCGTCGCCGTGATCCCACACGCAAGCGGCGACGATACCGCCGGGACGGGTAACCCGGCCCATCTCGCGCAGGCCCGCGACCGGATCGGTCATGAAGTGCACCGCCAACTGCGCGAGGGCGACATCGAAGACGCGATCGGGGAAGGGCAGCCGCTCGGCCGCCGACAGCCGGACATCGACGCCGGGCAGGCGCTCACGCACCGCGTCCGCAAACGACCGCGACGGTTCCACCGCGCAAACCGCTTGTGCGCCCAGCCGGCCCACAAGCTCGGCCGTCAACGCGCCGGGCCCGCACCCGACATCCAGTGCCCGCTGGCCGCGGCGGACCGCGGCCAAATCGGCGAACCGCGCTGCAAGCGGCTCCGAATACCGCCCCATGAAGCGCCCGTAAGCGGCGGCGCTGACGTCGAAACTCACCCACCGAACCTACTCGGCGCATGTTCCCTCACGCTGCCGTGAGGTGCGCCAGCCCGGAAACGATCACCCTGCTCGACGGCCGGGTGTCGATTCCGGCGTTCCCTGTTCGTGAATAGGGGTGAGAGAGCCGGTAGGGTGCCGGCTCAGACGAAAGGAGATCGACATGAGGCAGTACCTGCTCGCGGTCCACAGCGTCGAAGGTGAGCCCACGCCCTCTGCGGAGCAGATGCAGCAGGCGTACAAGGCGGTCGACGCCTTCAACGCCGAGCTCCAGTCGGCCGGAGCCTGGGTGTTCGCCGGCGGCCTGCACCCGCCCGCCACGGCCACGGTCGTGCGCGCCCAGGGTGGGCAGGTCGTCACCACAGACGGGCCGTTCGCGGAGACCAAGGAGCAGCTGGGCGGCTTCTGGGTCATCAAGGCCACCGATCTGGACAGCGCGCTCGACTGGGCAGCCAAGGGGTCTGCCGCCTGCGGCGGGCCGGTGGAGGTCCGGCCGTTCCAGGAGCTCCCAGAGGAGTAGATCGTGCCGAGCACGGACGCCGCCGCCATAGAGCGGGCCTACCGGGAGAGCTCGGGACGCGCGGTGGCCACTCTGGTCCGCCTCTTCGGCGATATCGACCTCGCCGAAGAGGCGGTCCAGGAGGCATTTGCCGTGGCCGCTGAGCGCTGGCCGGCCCAGGGGGTGCCACCCAACCCCGGCGGCTGGATCGTCACCACGGCCCGCAACAAGGCACTGGACCGCCTGCGGCGGGAGTCGTCCCGGTACGGACGCGAGACACAGGCGGCCCTGCTGCACGCCGACGCCGAGCCTTCGGAGGTGGGACCGGTGCACGATGACCAGCTGCGGTTGATCTTCACCTGCTGTCACCCGGCCCTCGCAGCCGAGGCACAGCTCGCGCTTACGCTGCGGCTCATCGCCGGGCTCCAGACACCGGAGATCGCCCGCGCTTTTCTCGTGCCCGAGGCGACGATCGCGCAGCGTCTCGTCCGGGCCAAGCGGAAGATCCGCGCCGCCGGCATCCCCTACCGTGTGCCGCGCGACGCGGAGCTGCCCGACCGGCTCCCCTTCGTGCTCGCGGTCGTCTACCTCGTCTTCAACGAGGGATACACGGCCTCGGCCGGCGAGGACCTCATCCGCTCCGAACTGTGCGCCGAGGCCATCCGGCTCGCGAGAGTGCTGGCCGGGCTGATGCCGGACGAGCCCGAGGCCACGGGCCTGCTGGCCCTGCTGCTCCTGACCGAGGCCCGCCGCCAGGCCCGCACCGGGCCTGGCGGCTCGCTGGTCCTGCTCGCCGACCAGGACCGCAGCCGATGGGACCACGCGAAGATTGCCGAGGGCCAGGATCTCGTCCGGGCCTGCCTGCGCCGTAACCGCCCCGGCCCGTACCAGCTTCAGGCTGCGATCAACGCGGTGCACAGCGATGCGCCCACGGCGGCGGAAACAGACTGGGGGCAGATCCTCGCGCTCTACGACCAGCTGCTCGCGGTGGCGCCGACGCCAGTCGTGGCCCTCAACCGCTGCGTAGCCGTCGCCGAAGTGCACGGCCCTGCCCGCGCGCTCGAGCTCGTCGACCAGCTCGGCCTCGACGGCTATCACCTGTTCCACTCGACGCGCGCGGACCTGCTGCGCAGGCTCGGCCGCAGGGACGACGCCGCGGCCGCCTACGACGCGGCCATCGCACGCACCGCCAACCACGCCGAGCGGTCCTTCCTCCGCCGCCGGCGGGACTGCCTCTAACCACCAGGTGGAACCTCACGTGCGTGCGGTCAGGCTCGCCGAGGGTAGCGCCGCGCTGCACGTCGGCTCAATCGGCGTGATGCTCGCGCCTGGCGGCCAGCACGTGCTCCGGCTCCTCGAATCCGTATGCCGGCGTGGTGAGGTGGTGACGAGCTACGACCCGAACGTCAGGCCGTCGGTGACACCCGACCGCCGCCAGGTAGCCGCCACGGCGGAAAGGGCCTGCGCGTGCGCTCACATCGTGAAGATGAGCGATGCAGATCTCGCCTTCCTGTTTCCGGGCACCACGCCCGAGCAGCTAGCGGCGCGGTTTCTCAGCGGCGACCGCGCCACCAAGCTGCTGGTCGTGACCAGAGGCCGCGAGGGCGCGGTCGTGGCGACCCGTGGTGCACGCTTTTCCGTGCCTGCCGTCCCCGTCGCGGTCGCGGACACCGTGGGCGCCGGTGACGCGTTCACCGCCGCTCTGCTCGCCGGCCTGGCCGATCGGCGGATGCTGTCGCCAGGGGCGCTCGCCGGGCGCGTGACGACACAGCAGGACGTACTGCGCGAGGTCGTCGGCCAGGCATTGGCCGCCGCGGCGCTGACCTGCACGCGCGCGGGAGCGGACCCGCCGGCGGCCGGCGAACTGCGGCGGTCTCTCGCGGCGGCCGCGGGTGCCTGAACAGTGACAAGCGAGGGCACAAACCGCTGTTGCCCAACTGGTGTCCCGCATCGTAAATTGGCGACCGTATAAATAAGTCACGAGATGTCCATCGATGGCGTGGCATGCCTGGCAACAGGATGCCTCGCCTGATGCGGGCGGGCATGAGGGGCACGGGGCAGCCGAAGGCCGAATCGACTCTGATCGGCGATGAGCGGGCCAGGCGCGAGCGGTGGGCGCAGCGGCGCGGCGCTGGGCGGCGTCGCGGTCCAGCCGCTGGCGATGCGGCGGCGTCGTGCCTGTGCGCTTATGGCCAGAGCAATGAGGAATTCGCTCCCGGGCTCGGGCGTGAACCAGGTCATCGCGGGGCAGGTGGCGTCCGCGCCAGATCGGCGGCGCCGGGATGGCGTGGACCAGGAACGTCCCGGGCCGGCTGCCGCCGGTGAATACATGGTAATAAGTAGCGACATGAGCGGTTGAGGATGGGAACTAACCGAAGGGGGGCTTATCGTGGAAGGTCCATATACCAAGATCATCGCGTTAGGGACCGTAGGTATTCTGATCTTGACCTATTTCCTGCTGGCCACTACTCTCCATTTACCACCTTATGAATCAAAAGCCTCAGATATCATCACTTCATCTCCTACCCTGCCGACCCAGTCTTCTACCTCACCAACTTCGTCTCCCGTCCCAATCTCATCGCAGTCACCGGCACCGCCCACGCCCACGCCGACCAGCAGCCTGACGTCGTTCGGCGCAATGTCGGTCGGCACGTGCGTCAATCTGGTTTTCCCGATTGGGCCTGGTGAGGAGGTTGTCAGCTGTGGCGTCTCACACGATGCGGAACTCTTCGGGACCGCGCCCGCCAACTGCACGTGCACGCTCTATCCGGGCGCCACTGCGCTGAGCAGCCAGGCCTGGCAGTGGTGCCAAAGTTTCCTGCAAACCTACGAGGCCGATACCGGCTACTACAACCTTCGTACTTACTACATCTATCCCTCGAGCGCGGCCTGGGCATCAGGTGACACCCTGGATTACTGCTTCCTGCGAGCCGGGTTAGGCAATACGTTAACTCGCGGGCTACAGAGCCGGAGTATCTATTGACGCGCCGCTCGCCTGCGGAACCACGGAAAGCGGGCCCAGCGCCCGAATCATGATCGATGGCCCGTCGGGTGGGGTGTGCCGGGGTGTGCCAGCGCGGAGTCGTTCGGCTAACTGCGCCGTAACCCGCCTGTACTGGTTCAGATCTGGGCGGAGTCGCCGGAAGGCCGGGGCCGTCCGGGTGCCCTCGACAGCCTCGCGGTCGCTGGCCGCCTGGCGCCATGCGCCTGGCGAGCGCGCCGCACCTGGTCCGCGTCCGCGAGCGCTTGCCGCTGCGAGCAGGACCCCGGGATCACCTTCGGCCAGGCCGCGGCAGCGCAGCGCCGGCCAGCGTGGGAACTTCGTTCTCGCCAGCAGCCCGGCGATGGCCGCCCGCCGTGGGTCCGGGCGATGACCGGACGCACCCGGAGGCGGCTAATGTCAGCCGATTTTCAGCCTGGCCGGCTCTCGACGGCGCCGGCGGCGATGGCGCCGGCGAGCTGGGCGTGGTCTCGTTCGTTCTGGTCGGCGTACAGGCGGGCGAACCGGCCGATCGCAGCGGTGAACTTGGGGCCCTTACCGATGTAGCCATCGATGGCCACCGGGTCGCCGGTGCGGGCGTGGGCCCGGGCGAGTGTCTCGCCGCACGCGGTGGCGAACTCGACGAGGCGGGGGGCGATCAGTTCGGTGGTCGGGATGATCTTCATGTCGCGGAACTGCCGCACGTAGTAGTCCTTCCCGTGCAGCGAGCCCCAGCCGACGAAGATGTCGGTGGCGCTCTGGACCAGCCGTTTGCCGTTGATCACCCGCGCGCCGTGGTTGCCGTGGCGGCTGGGCTGGGTGTGTGCCTCGTACACCGACGGCCCGGCCTGCTTGACCTGCAGGAACAAGGGGTCGGCGCCGGTGCGGCCCTCCAGGAGCACCAGATAGACAGTCATGCCCACGCTGCCCACTCCCACGACCTGGCGGACCACATCGACCTCAGTGAACCGGTCGAACAGGCTCCGGCGGTCCTCCTGGAGGGTCAGCCGGTACCCGGCCAGGAGGTGGCCGACGAGGTCGGCCTGTTCGTCGTCCGTGATCGTGACGCGGAGCGGAGGCTCTTCGGTTATCCGTGGTCGCCCGTGCGCCATCGTCGTCAGTCTGGCGAAAGCTCCACGGCTGGTGCGGCGCTTCCGCTTCTTCTCGATGTGGACAGAAACCCGCCCGCGGTCGGCGGGCTCGAAGTAGCTGATCAAGCTGTCGACGTGCATGCCGTCGTACCAGATGTCGAGCTCAGGCATCATCGTGTACCGGCGCATGCGCTTGCGATAGGCCTCCACACCGGCGGTCACCGCAGCGGCGGCCCGCGCCGCCTTGATCCGGTTCTCCCGCGCTGCTACCACGACACTGGCGGCAAAGCGCTTGATGTCCCACTCAAATGGGCCGGGGAGGGTCTCGTCGAAGTCGCGCAGGTCGAACGACAAGTTCCGCTCCGGTGTGGCCCACAGGCCGAAGTTCAGTATGTGGGCGTCACCGCAGAGCTGCACCACCAGCCCGCTGTCGGGCTGGCTGGCGAGGTCGCAAGCCATGACCGCTGCGGCACCCCGGTAGTAGTTCCACGGGGAGGCCGCCATGCGCTGATGCCGGATGGGAACGAGCTCGGGGACCCGGATCTGATTCTGCGCGAGGATCGTCTTCAGCGCGTCGTGACCGCGCTCCGCCTCGTCCCAGTACCCCAGCGTGCCCCGCCCCGCCCGGTTCCTGGCGGCCTTCCCTGATGCCCGTCTCTCGCCGCTCGTCGCCGGCAGATCATGCAGCGCGGCGGGCGGCGGCGGTCTCGATGAGCTGGACTGCGTCATGAGGCTTCGTCTTCGATAGCAGGCGGCGAGTGATTCCGGGCGAGTGCTGCTCAGCCGACTCTACGCGGCCGATGGATGGGGCCGACAGGGGGTGACAGGTCATGATCCATAACGACTCCGCGCGGCCTCGTCGGCATAACGGCCGGACGGGTCTGCCGGGACTCGCGGCAGCGCGATCGGGCGGCTGGCCGCGCGGACCCTGCGGGCCTGCAGGACCCCTACCCGGGCGAGCACTTGCCCGAAGGCCGAGAGGACGAGCGCGATTCCGCCGGCCTGGGTGGCTCGCTGAGGCGATCCGCAGCGACAAGGTGTCATCGCGCGTTTGAGCTTCTGTTGCCGTATGGACGCCTGGCTTGGATACGCAGTAACCCGGCAAGCGTCTCGCGTGATCAATCGCCCGGCAGGAGGCGACGAAGCGAATCAGTCAGATCCGGCGGATCACCGCTGTTGCGGTGACCGCTGCGGCCTTAACGGCTGGCAGTGCGCTCGCTTCGGCTTCGGCGGCGACCAGCCACCAAGGTGGCGGGGCAGGCACGGCCACATTGCCCACGTGCTGCTGATCCCATCAACGCAGGGATCGGCGCGATGATCAGTGAGATCCAGGCGCAGGGCCTGGCCAGGAGCACAGCGATCATCATTTCGGCCAAGCACGGGCAGTCCCCCACCAACCCGGCCGACCTGGCCCGCGTTCCGGACGGGCCGATCATCAGCGCCGTCAACGCGGCATGGACTACCGCGCACCCCGGCGCCGGAAACCTGGTCGTCTTCTCAACCGATGACGACGGCATGCTGCAGTGGCTGAGCGACCGGTCAAAGGCCGCCGCCGACTTCGTGAAGAACTACCTGCTCACGCATTCCGCGGCTGGAAACGACATCAACGGGAACCCGGTAACGGTCGCCGCATCAGGGCTCAAGAAGGTCTGCGCGGGCAAAGAAGCCGCGGACTGCTTTGGCGTCCCTAACAATGATTCCCGTCATGCCGACATCTTCGGCATCGTCCAGCACGGCGTCGTCTACACCGGCGGCAAGGGCAAGATCGCGGAGCATGGTGGCGCCGGCCAGCAGGATCGCAACGTTCCCATCCTGGTGGTGCTCCCCTGGCCCGGAGGCGGGCGCACCGTCGCCGCTGCCGTCGAGACGACCCAGATCGCTCCCACGATCCTGAGGCTGCTGGGCCTGAACCCGGACAGCCTGCAGGCTGTGCGGATCGAACACACGAAGGTTCTCCCGGCGCTGCGATGGCTCGCCGCGAACTGAGGCGCCGCGACCGGCCGGCGCAATTTCAGCGCCGCATCAGCCTCGTTCCAGTGCCGAGGGCCACATTTGGCTACCGGCTCACCCAGGATCTGCGCTGACCAGGAACCACTCGGGAGGGCTCTGACACCGAACCCCTCGAAAGGAAAATCATGGCCCGCCGTGATTCAATGCGTGATCCCACCGCACCGCGGTTGCGGCCCGATGAGCCCGTGCCGTCTGTGCTCGGTGCGCAAACTGCCCGCTGCGCGGGCGCCGGGAGTGAGCGGCGATGACCGCCCTGGTGCGTACCAGCCCGCAGAAACGGTGCCCGGCGTGCGCGGCCCGGCTGGACGGCGGCCCGGTGGTGTTCTGGTGCCCCGGGTGCCGCCGCGGCGTGCAGGCCGCCGACATCGACGAGGGTTACCGCCCGCGCGTGCCGCGCGGCGGGATTGGCCCGCCAGCGATGGGCTGACGCCTCCGGTGCACGCATCAGGTCCGTTACCGTTCATGGCATGGGGCGCCTCGGCGTCCCTGGTCTCCCGCACAGGTGGGATCGGCCGTTCGCGGCGGCACGCGCCTGGTCCAGATGCTGTCGTCGGCGCTCATCGCCTGCTCCGCACGGCCCGGCCAGGTCGCGCTGGACGGTCGCCGCCTCGGTGAGAGGATGCCCTGGACCGACGACCGGCGGAAGGGGAGGCCGATGACCGAGGGACCGGTGGGCCAGGGTCCACTGCAGGCCGGGAGCCCGCTGAGAACGCCGCGGGCGGCGGCGGTCGCCGGGATCGTCTTTTCCGTGTTCCTGATCGCAGCGTTCGTGCTGCTCAGGCTCTCTGTCCCAGCCCATCCCGGCGAGGCAGGCACGTGGCTGACCGATCGGGGGCGACGGACCGCGGTGGCGATCGCACTGAACCTCGTCCCGTTCGCCGGCATCGCCTTCCTGTGGTTCATCGGGGTGCTCAGGGACCGGATCGGCGAGCGCGAGGACCGGTTCTTCGCGACCGTGTTCCTGGGCAGCGGCCTGTTGTTCGTAGGCATGCTTTTTGTTGCCGCGGCAGTCGCTGGCGGGCTCATCGCGGAGGCGTCGCGGCCGTCCGGCCTGCCGGGTGCGGACACGTTGACGCTGGGCCGCGACGTCACCGCGATCCTGGTGAATGTCTACTCGATGCGGATGGCGGCGGTGTTCACGCTCACCACGGTGACCATTGCCCGCCGCACCGGGATCGTGTCGAGGTGGCTCACGGTTGCCGGGATCGCGGCCGCGCTGGTGCTGCTGGTCGGCATCGGCATCTCAGCCTGGGTCGAGTTGCTGTTTCCTGCGTGGATCCTGGCGTTGAGTGTCGATATCGTCGCGGCCGGCCTGAAAACCTCCCCGGGCAAGGGCGGACGGCCTAGCTAGCATCGGCGGCCAGGAAGGTGTGGGCTATCACCGCGTAGCCGGTCCGGTTCGGGTGTTCGTTCGGTCCACGCGGGGGGCCCGCGCACTCCCACGTCCACTGGCAGATCGCCGCGACGTTACGCGGAAGTGTGCCGAACCCGGGCAGAGTCACCTGCTGGCCGAAGTCAGCGGTGTGGAAGGCGCTGAACACGTCGGCCACGCGGACGCCGAACACCTGGTAGACGTTGGCCAGCAGGGTGTTGTAGTCGGCGGCGGCTAGCTCGCTGAGCCGCGCCAGCGTTTGGCCGGCCAGGCCGTTGCGCCATTCGGCGAGCGCGGGAAGATAGTAGTTCATCGCGATGATGCGGGTGCCCGCGGCGGCCTTGCGGATGCTCATCAAGATCTTCGCGAGGTTCGCGGTGGCCTGCGGGATGGATCTGACGGCGCAGGATGCCAGCTTCGCGGCGGAGGGCCGGGTGATGCAGGAGTTAATGTCATTGGCGCCGATGTCGATGGTGATCAGCGAGACCCTGCTCCGGTGCAGGCGGAGGAATCCGACGGCAGCCGCCAGCTGTGGGCCGTCGGCCTGCGAGCAGGTCGCGCTGATCATGGTGGCAGTCGTTTCCCCAGGGCAGCCGAGCTTGACCAGCCGCAGACCGGGATGGTGTCTGTGCAGCGCCGCGTAGAGCTGGTCGGCGTAACCATCCCGGGTTTCGGCGCTGGCACCCGACGAGTCGGGCTGGATTCCTCGCGATAGGGAATCGCCCAGCGACAGGTAGTAACTGGCGTGCGATCCGTCGTGGCGCGCGTGCGAAGGAGCGGTCGGCACCGGGGAAGAACAGCCGGTGACCGCGGCGATAAGGGAACCGGCCAGCGCCAGGACAGGCCGAACTGCGCGCATCGCTCCCAGTCTCGGTCGGGGCTCTCATTCTATGGATCGGCCGTAGGGCCGAGGTTCCCCGCACGATGCCGGGGTTCACGGGCCTGCCCGCCGCTGCCGCGCTGACTCGCTCTTATGCTTGGCGATATGACCGAGGACGTGCGGAGCCCGGCGCAATACGCGGCTGACATCGACGCGGCACGAGAGCGGCTGATCGCCTTCGCCGGCGGCTGCACCGACAAGCAATGGAGGGCCGCCCCGCTGGACGGCGACCCGCGGCCCGTCGGCGTGGTCGTGGATCACGTCGCGCACTCCTATGAGTACCTCGCCGGCTGGATGCGCGACCTTCTCGCGGGCCGGCCGGTGGCTGTGAACAGCGACGTTGTGGATGCGCTCAACGCGGAGCACGCCGCGGCCGCCGCGGCTCCGACCAGGGCCGGGACCATCGAGCACCTGCGCCGCAGTGGCACCGCCATCAGCGAGCTTGTGGCGGGCTGCACCGCCGCGGACCTGCAGGCCGGTGACGGCCGGATCGAGCGGTTCGCCCAGATCGCGATCCGGCACGCGGACAACCACCGCACCGCGATCGAGACTGCGCTGGCCGTGGACTGACCCGAGGGGAGGGTGCGCTGGCTCTCGATATCGGGTCTTGTCATGAGCCTTCCAGTGTGCATGCCGGAAGCAGCGCGGCGGACCACGCCTTTGCCATTCACAACGATGAGCAATACCAGCCGGTGGAAACGACCGGCGACCAGCTTGTCCGGGTCCATGGCGATGCGGGAGCGGGCCTGCTGGCATGCCATGCGTCGCGTCCTCTCGGTGCTGCGCACGGCGATGTCGAGCGCCTCGCCATCGTGGTGCACGGGGCGTTGCGGGATTCGGCTCACTACCTGGGGCACGCCGGGGCCGCGGCTGAGCGTGCCGGGCCCCGCGTGCTGATCGTTGCCCCGCAATTCCTCGCCGACGTCGATGCCGGGACCGGTTCCGGCGTCCCGGACGGCGCGCTGTACTGGGACGTCGAGGGCTGGAAGGGCGGCTACCCTGCGCTGGGGCCCGCCGCGCTCAGCTCGTACACCGCGATGGACAGCCTCCTGGAGCAGCTGACCGGGCCGGAAGGGCTGTCACCTGACAGGACCCTCGCTGTCGTCATCATCGGCAACTCGGCAGGCGCCCAGTACGTCAACCGCTACGCCGCCGTGGGGCGCGGCCCGGACGCGCTGGCCGAGCGCGGCATCCCAGTGCGATTCGTTGTCGCCAACCCGTCGACGTATCTGTATTTCGACCAGGAGCGGCCGGTGGCGGTGCCCGATCGCGCACGCGTCAACCGCTGGCGCTACGGATTCGACGATGCGCCCCCCTATGTGGACAGCAGCCCGCTTGAGAGCCTCGAGCGTTACCTCGCACGCGACGTCATGATCGTGCTCGGCGCCCAGGACAACGACGGCGCCGCGCTGCTGCTGGAAGTGAGTCCCCCTGCCATGGCGCAGGGCGCGAACCGGCTCGAGCGGGGCATCTACTACGACGCGCACATCCGCAGGCTCGCCCGCGCCGCCGGGCTCACGGCGGGGCACCAGCTCATCCAGCTCGCTGGGGTCGGCCATTCCGCCAGGGATGTCCTGGCCGCCCCGCATACCCGGAAGTTCATGTTCGGCTAGCCCGGGTGCCCGTCCCACCCGGGGGTCCGTCACGGCGCCGGCGCAGACGGGCGGCCCCGGGCGCCGGCGCTACGTCCTGCGCACCGCGGCCAGGGCTTCAAGGAGCCGTCGACCTCTTCCGGCGTGTTGTAGTGGATGAAGCCGATCCGACGCCTGTCGTCGTAGCCGAGGCGGTACAGGTTGAGCGAGTACCAGGAGTCGTGGCCCAGACGCCGATGCTGCGCTCGGCGAGGCGGGCGAGCGACGTCGGCCGGCGGCACGCGTCGACGTTGACGAGGAACGTGGGCACGCGGCCGTCGATCGCGGCAGCCCGTACACGGTGACCGCGTCGGAGATGGCGTCGAGGAAGCGCTGGCCGAGCGAGCGCTCGTAGGGAACGAT
Organism: uncultured Actinomycetota bacterium; assembly: GCA_963851085.1. GTDB lineage: Bacteria > Actinomycetota > Actinomycetes > Streptosporangiales > Streptosporangiaceae > DATFVJ01. The sequence goes on from CAWKNX010000004.1 coordinate 257,988, forward strand.
CGACGACGAAGCCGCCGATCGAGTCCAGGTAGTCGATCGTCGCGTTGAACCGGCGAGCAGCTCGTAAGGCTGCGTGCCGGTCTCGAAGCGCCGGCCGAGCGGGCTTCATCGGAGCCGGGCGGGCCTTGTACGGCCGCCAGCCCTCGAGCACCTCGGCCCGCCCGAAGGCGATGCCGAGGTGCGGGCCGCAGAACTTGTAGGGCGAGCAGATCAGCACGTCGGCACCGATCGCGCGCGACGTCGATCGGCTCGTGCGCGGCGTAGTGGACGGCGTCGATCCATGCGAGCGCGCCGACCATCGTGGGCGAGCTGCACACGCGAGCGGGCGTCGACGATCGTGCCGATCGCGTTGGAGGCCCACGCGAAGGCGACGACCTGGGTGCGCCGGACAGAGCTTGCGCTGCGAGGTCGTCGAAATCGAGCGTCGTGTCGTCGCTGCAGCTCGAGTGCTGGACGACCAGATCCTAGTCGTGCGCGAGCTCCAGCCACGGGGCGACGACGCCGTCGTGATCCAGCGAGGAGACGAGGATCTCATCGCCGGGCGTAGAAATCGCGGCCGGCGGTGCGCGAGAGCGTGAAGTCAGCGAGGTCATGTTGCCCCGAAGATAACCTCGTGCGGCTCGCAGCCGAGAAACCTGGCCGCCTTGGCCTCGGCCTCCTCGAGGATCTCCTGGACGCGCTGGCTGGTGGCGTACACGGCGCCGAGGTTGGCGCTGGCCTCACGCAGCGCGCGCGCGATCGCATCGCCGACCTCGTCGGGCACCTGCGAGCCGCCTGGAGCGTCGAAGAAGGCGAAGCCCTGCTGCAGGGACGAGAAGCGAGCGCGGATCGCGGTGACGTCAAGGTCGAAGACGGAGTGTTACGGACACCAGCAGCTCCGGCACGGAGGCAGACTAGGGAACGCCCGCCGTCGAGCGATCACAAATCGTTAAAGAAGAGTCAAATGACGTTCTCTTGCACAAGTAAGCAGGGTAATAGTTTGATCAACGTAAGAATTCGAGGCTGAAGGAAGGGCGTGTTGAGTGAAAGCGTAGTACACAGCGCGGAGCAGAGCTGGCAAAGTCGGTGCAGGAGGGTAGCGGTAGAATCGATCGGCAGAGGCGCCTGCGAGGGGCCATTCGACAGCCAAACCATGCTAGCTCGTCGGTGCAAACCAACAGAACAGACGCCTGCTCCGCAGGGCAGTCTGGCTTGAATCACGAGAAGCGAAGCAATGAAGCACATTGGGAGAGGGAGGCCGTACCCATGAAAGGAAGCGTGATCATCGCAGCGGCGGCGCTCGGCGCGCTCGTCGTGGCAGGCTGCGGCAGCAGTGGCAGCAGCAGCAGCAGCACCAGCTGCCGAGCGGCAGCCAGCCAAGACGATGCGTCGCGTCGATCGGCTTCGAGGGCCCGATCACCGGCCCGGTGGCGGTGCTCGGGCAGGAGCAGCTGCATTTCGCGCGAGCTCGCGCTGTCGATGGACAACACGGCCAACAAGACGAAGATCACGCTCGTCCAGGGCGACACGCAGCTGAAGCCGGCGCAGGCGACGACCGTCACCCAGCAGTTCACCTCGAACTCGAAGATCGTGGCGCGTGGTGGGCCCGGCAGGCAGCCAGGAAGTCGAGGCCGTCGGCCCGCTGATGGCCCGGGCGGGGCTGGCGTTCATCTCCGGGCTCGGCGACCGAACTCGACGCTGACCGACCGGCAAGTACCCGACGTTCTTCCGGGTCGTGTCGAAGGACGAGCGTGCAGGGACCGAAGGACGCCAACTACATCGTCAAGCAACCTGCACCCGAAGGCGCTGATGATCGTCGATGACCAGGAGGCCTACTCGACCGGCCTGGTCACCGCGATGATGCCGATCTTCAAGACGGCCGGGATCAAGGTCGACCACGAGTCGGTCTCGCCAGAAGCAGACCGACTTCTCCTCGCTGGTGGCCAAGGTCACGCCCGAGCACATCGGTCGTGGTACTGCCCTGGCAGGTGGCCGCTAACGCACAGCAGTTCGGCCGCGACCTGGCCCAGCAGCACAAGAAGGCCGTGATCTTCGGCACGGACGGCCTGTTCTCGCCGGGCACGTTCACGATCAACGGGCTCGTACGTGTCCTCGTTCGGCCCGGACATCACCGCGATTCCAGCCGACGCGTCGCTCGCCGCGACCGCGCAAGGCGAAGTACGGAACGTTCGGCACGTTCGGCCCGCCGATGTTCGCGGCGACGCACGTGATCGACGAGGCGATCGCCTCGGTCTGCAAGGCCGGGAAGACCCCGAGCCGCGAGCAACGTGCTGGCCGCGATCAAGAAGACGAACGAGCCGACCTCGATCCTCGGGCCAGCCGATCAGCTTCGACCCGAACGGGGACATGGTCAACGGCAAGTTCTTCCTGTTCAAGATCAACTCGCCTGGCAAGTACCAGCTGATCCCGAGCTCGTGACCGGCTGAACCGCGATTGGCCGCCCGGCGGCGCGCTCGCCGACGAGGCCGGCGCGCCGCCGGGCGGCGCTGGAATGACGGCGCAGGGATTCGCGCCGGAATGAGCGCTTCTTCTTCCAGGAACTGGTGAACGGCATCACCACCGGCGCGCTCTACGCGCTGGTCGCGCTCGGCTTCTCGATGGTCTACGGGGTGCTGAAGCTGCTCAACTTCGCGCACGGCGACCTGTACATGGTCGGGGCCTTCATCGGCTACTTCGTGATCCAGTGGTTCGGCGGGCCGACAGGCGCTGACGCATTCCCGTGCCGCTGCTGCTGCTGATCATGTTCGTGCTGGCGGCCGGCTCGTCGGCGGCGCTGGGCGTCGCGATCGAACGGTTCGCCTACCGGCCGCTGCGGGACGCGCCGCGGATCGCCCCGCTGATCACCGCGATCGGCGATCTCGTTCTTCCTGGAGAACGCGGCGCTGCTGCTGTTCGGCGCGCAGTATCCGCGATCTACAACACGCCGGACTTCATCTCGTTCTCGACCGGGATCCAGATCGGCTCGGTCAGCATCGACGCCGTGCAGATCATGGTCCTGGTCCTGGGCCTCGCACTGATGATCGGCCTGCGGCAACTGGTCAACCGGACGAAGCTCGGCAAGCAGATGCGGGCGGTGGCCGCCGACCGGGAGGCCGCCGAGATGCTCGGGCATCAACGTGAACCTCACGATCGCGATGACGTTCTTCCTCGGCTCGGCGCTGGCGGGCGTGGCCGGCGTGATGGCCGGGCTGCTGTTCAATCAGGTCGACGAACACGATCGGCTTCATCGCCGGCCTGAAGGCTTTCACGGCGGCCGTCGTCGGCGGGATCGGCTCGCTGCCGGGCGCGATGCTCGGCGGACTGCTGATCGGCATCGCGGAGTCCTTCATCACCGGCTACGTCTCCTCGACGTACACGAACCTGCTCGTGTTCGGGCATCCTGATCGCCGTGATGCTGGTGCGGCCGAGCGGGCTGCTCGGCCAGGCGCAGCTGCAGAAGGTGTGACGCCCGAGGATGAGCCTCGATCCGCAGCCGCCGCCGCAGCCGGCCCGCAGGTCGGGGCCGACGAGTGGGTCGCCAGGCAGGCACACCGGCGCGAGTACCTGCCGTCCTGGCGCGGCGACGCGCAGCGCGAGCTCGAGCGGGTCGGCTGGTGGCCGCAGGCTCGCGCTCGCGGGCCTGGCCGGAGCCGCGCTGCCGCTGCTCGGCCTCGGCGGGTTCCAGCTGCAGGTCGGGATCGACGCGCTGGTGATCGCGCTGCTGGCGGTCGGGCTGAACATCGTCGGTGGGCTGGGCCGGGCTGCTCGACCTCGGCTACGTCGCGTTCTTCGGCTTCGGCGCCTACGGATTCGCGCTGCTGTCCTCGGGCCAGATCGGCGCAGCGGCATCCACCTGCCCGCGCTACGCTGTCGCTGCCGATCGTGATGATCGGCGCCGCGATGCTCGGGCTGCTGGTCGGCTTGCCGTCCCGCCGGCTGATCGGCGACTACCTGGCGATCGTCACGCTGTTCTTCGGCGAGGCGTTCGTCGAGTTCACCAACAACGTGGCACCGGGCACGTTCGGCGGCCCGAACGGGATCGTCGGGATCGACCCGATCACGGGCTTCGGGCTATCAGCTCACCACGCAACAAGGGCTACTACTACCTGCTGGTGATCCTGCTGGTGGTGACGATGGCGGTGCTGCGGCTGCTCGATACCTCGCGCACCGGACGGGCCTGGCGGGCCGTGCGCGAGGACCCGCTGGCGGCGGCGTCGATGACGATCCCGGTGAACCGGGTGAAGCTGATGGCGTTCGCGTTCGGCGCCATGGTCGCGGCGCTGGCCGGCACGATCTTCGCCGCGCAGCAGATCAGCGTGTTCCCGACCGACTTCGACACGCCGTATCCTGATCCTGATCTACGCGGGGCTGATCCTCGGCGGCGCCGGGCAGCATCGCCGGCGCGGCGACCGGCGCGCTGGTCGTGATCGATCATCTACGACGGGCTGCTGCGCAGCCCGACCTATGCCGGCTACCTGTTCTACGGCCTGATCCTGCTGACGCTGGTGGTCAAGCTCCGCCCGTGGCGCAGGCTCGGCGCTGGTGCTCGGCGGCGACCGCGGCGTTCGGCTTCGCCGCTGCACGCGATCGCCGCGGCGATCTCGGCGAGCGCGGTGGCGGGCGGCCCGCAGTCGAGCCGGCTGGATCGCCGCCGCGCTGCGCGACTGGGTGATCGTCCCGGCCAACCCGCAGTCCGCCGGGCAACTATCGGCTTCGTGCTGCTGATGTGCCTGCTGATCGCGCTGGTGCAGGTCAAGGGGCCGCTGGCGGACGATCCTGCTGGTCGCCGACGCTCTGCCTGGCCGTCGTTCGTCTGGGAGACCCGGCTGATCGTCGAGCCGTCGATCACCAGGCAGATCATGATCGGCGCGATCCTGATCGTGATGATGAACGCCCGGCCGCAGGGGCTGCTCGGGGCGCGGCGGGTCGAGGTCGCCGCATGAGCGAGCAGCAGCGCGGTCAGCCGAGCCGCCCGGCGCCCGTTCTGGATCTGGACAAGGCTGTCGCTGTCGTTCGGCGGCCTGCGGGCGCTGTCCGAGCTGGACCTGCACGTCGGCGAGCGGGGAGATCGTCAGCGTGATCGGGCCGAACGGCGCGGGCAAGACGACGGTCTTCAACGTGATCACGGGCGTGTACGAGCCGAGCGCCGGCGACGTCCGGTTCGCCGGCGCAGTCGATCGCCGGGCAGCCGCCGCACAAGATCGCCCGGCTGGGGATCGCGCGCACCTTCCAGAGCCTGCGGCTGTTCCTGAACATGTCGGTGATCGAGAACGTGATGGCGGCGACCTACGGCAGCACGAAGGCGATGCCGTGTGGAGTCGATCCTGCGCCTGCCCAGGGCCCGGCGCGAGGAGCGCGAGGTGCGGGCGCTCGCCGAGGAGGTGCTGTCGTTCTTCGGCCAGCGGCTGGCCGGGTACCGCTGGGATCAGCCCGCCTACTCGCTGTCGTACGCGAACCGGCGGCGGCTGGAGATCGCCCGCGCGCTGGCCACCCGGCCCGCGGCTGCTGCTGCTCGACGAGCCCGCCGCGGGGATGAACCCGACCGAGACGCACGAGATCACCGAGCTGATCGGGCGGCTGCGCGACGAGCGCGGCGCTCGCGATCCTCGTGATCGAGCACGACATGCACGTGGTCGCGGGCTGCTCGGACCGGGTCATCGCGCTCGACCACGGGGTCAAGATCGCCGAGGGCGGCTTCGACGAGGTCGCGAACGATCCGGCGGTGGTCGAGGCCTACATGGGCCGCGACCCCGAGGCGCTGGCGGAGGCGCTGAGTGCAGCGAGCCGCTGCTGCTCAGCCTGGACGACGTCACCACCTACTACGGCGCAGATGCGGATCCTCGAGGGGATCTCGCTGCAGGTCGGCGAGCGGCGAGCTGGTCTGCCTGCTCGGCGGCAACGCCTCGGGCAAGTCGACGACGCTGAAGACGATCCTCGGGATCGTGCGGCCGCGCTCGGGGCGGGTGCTGCTTGACGGCGAGGACGTGACGAGCTGGCCGGTGCCGCAGCGGATCGCCCGCGGGATCGCGATCGTGCCGGAGAACCGCCGGCTGTTCGGGCGAGATGACGGTGCCGGGAGAACCTCGAGCTCGGCGCGGTGCTGCGCGGCGGCGAGAAGCTCGACGACGACTTCGACCGGGTCCACGCGCTGTTCCCGCGCCTGCACGAGCGGCGCAACCAGCTGGCCGGGCACGCTGTCCGGCGGCGAGCAGCAGATGGTCGCGATGGGCCGGGCGCTGATGTCGCGCCCGCGGCTGCTGCTGATGGACGAGCCGTCGATGGGTCTGTCACCCGCGCTGGTGCAGCAGAACTTCCAGATCATCAAGGAGATCCACGACTCCGGCGTCGCGGTGCTGATGGTGGAGCAGAACGCGACGATGGCGCTGTCGATCGCCGACCGCGGCTACGTCCTGTCGACTGGGGAGATCGTGCTCGAGGGCGCCGGCGTCCGAGCTACTGCGCAGCGAGGATCTGAAGCGCGCATATCTGGGACGATGAGGCTCTATTCCCCCCGCAGCAATGGCCTGCCGCGACCACGGCAGCGGGTATCAGGCTCCATTGCCCCCGGGGGGGCGACCCCCCGCGATCCCCCCGCAGCAATGGCCTGCCGCGACCACGGCAGCGGGTATCAGGAAGAGGAAGCGGCGGTACGCAGGATGGAGGGCGAACACTGGATGACAGGCGTCGGCGGGATTGTCGTGCGCACCGTCCTGGACACCGGGGCCGGGCGGGACGGGCTGCTTCGGCGGCTGGTGGAGGTGTTTCCTGGGTCGCAGTTCGAGGGCACGGCCGGACCGGGCGGCGAACTCTGGTTCGTGATCGCAGGGACTGGCCGGCTGAAGTCCGGGGCCACGCCAGCCAGGCCAGTCCGCCGCGACACAGGGCTGTGGTTGCCGCCCGGCGCACATTACCGCCTGTATGGCGACGGCCCAGGCGCGCTCAGGCTCGACAGTGTCTCGTTGCCCGCCGGAGCCGCTGACCGGACCGGGACCGGAGCGCGGGACGGGGCAGGCCCGCCGGGCAATGCCATGGCGCCGCAACTGGCCGAGTTGGGTGACTGCCCGGTCCAGGTCACCGGAGATCGCCGGTTCCGCGTCCTGTTCGGGCCCGGCAACGGATGCGGCGCGGCCACCCAGTTCGTTGGTGAGATTCCGCCGGGCCGGGCGCCGGAACACAGCCACCCATACGACGAGGTGGTGCTGGTTCTGGAGGGCAAAGGGGTGCTGCATGCCGGACCGGCTGATCAACCGCTTGCCCCGGACAGCTGCGTGCACCTGCCGCCTGGAGTGCCGCACTGCGTGGAAAACACTGGACGGACCACGCTGCGGGTTCTCGGCGTGTTCCACCCGGGCGGGAGCCCCGCGGCTAAGAGGCCCCGCGACAGCTAAGGAGGACCGGCGCCGGCTTCTTGATCGTTGGCCCGTAAGGGGCGCTATCCCACGGTGGTCGATATGTACCATCGCCTTGATCCACGGCGGCTTTCATGATGGCGGTAACTTTTCCGCACATACCGCCGAGAAGTTACCGCGATCATGAAGCCTGGCGCTGCCCGGGCCGCGGCCATCGCCCAGATCATGATCCATGGCCGTTGCGCGGGCTATAGCCCGCCCAACGGGCCATCGGGGTGCTGTGATTGCCCATCAATGGGCCATTGATGGGGCCCTGACCCCATCAATGGCCCGTTGATGGGGTTATCCGTCGCCGCGAAGATGATCTTGAAACAGGGGCAAGATGGTACACCGTTGACAGCGGTGCGATAGTGCCCCTTACGGGCCAACCACGGCGCGGGTGGCCCAGGACGGGGCGGCGCTGCGGCAGCCGTTCGGCATAAATTTCTCGAACGGCTGCCCCGCGGTGACACGGGGCCGGTCCGCCCCCGGGCTCCATTTGACGGTGACAGGCGCGGCCGCTGATCCCAGTCGCCGGGCGTTGCTATCGTGGCCTGGTGACGACCGTGCCGCACGCGGCATCCCAGCTCGAATCCGGCGGCCCGGATCGGACGGCCCCCGTGGACCGGGCCACCCGGCACGGGAGAGGGGCGATAACGCGTGGTGGGCAGCCGAGGCAACTGATCGTGACCGTGTACGGTCTGTACGCCCGGGCCGAGGGTGGCTGGATGTCGGTGGCATCGCTGGTCAGCCTGCTCGCTGATCTCGGCGTGGACGAGCCAGCGGTCCGCTCATCGATCTCCCGGCTCAAGCGGCGGGGGATCTTGCGGGCCGGGCGCCGGGCAGGCGTGGCCGGGTATGAACTGCCCGACACCGCGCTCGCCGTGCTGAGGGAAGGCGACCACCGGATCTTCCGGCGCGAGCGGGCGAGGCTCGCAGATGGCTGGCTGCTCGCGGTGTTCTCCGTGCCAGAGCCCGAGCGTCACAAACGGCACCTGCTCAGGTCCCAGCTGACCCGGCTCGGGTTCGGCGCCGTGGCGCCCGGCGTGTGGGTGGCGCCCGCGTATCTGCAGGAGGAGACCGCGGGCATACTCCTGCGGCTCGGCCTGAGCGGGTATGCGGATCTCTTCCGCGCAGATCACCTGGCTTTCGGCGATCTTGCCGGGCAGGTGCGCCGGTGGTGGGATCTCGACCTGATCGAGCGGCTCTACCGCGAGTTCGTCGACCAGCATGAGCAGACGGCGCGCCGGTGGCGCCGAGCCCAGCCAACGGCACATCGGCGGGATGCGTTCGCCGACTTCGTGCCGCTGCTGACCGATTGGCGGCGCCTGCGCTACCTTGACCCGGGCATCCCCGCGGACCTCCTGCCGGCCGACTGGATCGGCATCGAGGCGGCCGACCTCTTCTTCACGATGAAGGCCCGCCTCGAGGATGCCGCCGGGGCGCACGTCGCCGATGCGATCGCTGATAACCGCTCACGACGTCACCACGGCAATCCCCTGTACCTCGACCAGGGCGCGTAGATCCCATAGCCGCTGCACGCCGATGACTGCCATCGCTCGGATCGTCCGCCACGCCAGCGCCGGGAGGAACGACATAGCCAGCCAGGAAGTCGGTCATGGACACATGATCGCCCTGCGCCTGGTCTGGGTGCTGAGATTCGCCGTACCTGACCGCGGAGGCCGGCCGCCAACGCCGGCGAGCCGAGAGTGGCTCGGGGGGTGACTGCGATCTACGGACTCTTCTCGCTAGCGCGGCTCGCGGTCGGGAGAAACGTGAAAAAAAGCAGTTGTTGGTGCACATGCAGAGCGGGTGGCATATCTGCCGTCAGCATGGGCTCGATTCAAGAAGTTCTCCGACTTAGTACGGACAGGGCGCGAAGCGGTCGATGTGGATCAGTGCCCGGGGTGCGGCGGCCTGACCGGCCGGTCGCCCGCGCGCGGCGCGGGCACCCGGGGGGCGCGCGCCACGTGGGCCTGGGCGGTGACCACCGCGCAGCCGTTAAGACTGTATTGCCCGGGGGACGCCCCCCGGGATCCCCCCGCCTGTGGTAGTGGCCGCTCGCTGCTGGATGTGAATCGGCCGATTCACGTATCAGGATCAGGGGTCCTCCTGCTCGCCGTTGAGGATTGCCACGACCTGCCCAAGTGTTCCTTCGTCGCCGACGTTTCCGGCGAAGACGACGTAGGGCACGTCGATCGCCTCGGGTGCCGCATCGATTGGGCGGAAGACCGAGATCACACCGGGGAACAGCTGACCGGCCACCTCCGCGCGCCGGATACCCAGGCCGTACAGCGCGACGTCGTGCGATGTGATCCCGCCCTTGGCGATGATCCAGGCGGGTTTAGCGGCCAGCGCGTCGCCGACGATGCGGGCCAGGGCTGCGGAGACTGTGCGGGCGATTGCGAGGCTGCCCGCGCCGTCGCTGCCGGTAACGACGGTGCGACTGGTGTAGAGCAGGACATCCGATCGGCGCAGCGCGTCGGCGACCTGCTGCGCCGTCGCAGCCACCACCGCGCCGGCACCGCTGCTGATGATGGAGGGAACGTCGAGTTCGATGTCGGTGGTGCCACCACGCGCGCGAAGCGCGGCGACCTGCCGGCTCGTGTGGCTGACGTGGGATCCGACCACGATCAGGCCGTGCTCACCGCGTCCCGCGGAGGGCCAGAACTCCTCGCCACGAAGCGGTGCCTTAGGCCCGAGTCCGCTCAGGGCTCGCACGAACGACGGTCCGGTGCGGAAGAGAAACGACTTGCCCGCGCGCTCCGCCAGGAGCACGCCGCAGGCCACCGTCTCCAGGTCGGGGTATTCGGTGGCGTTGACGACGACCCACGCCCCGTCCTGGACGTCGGCCAGCGAGCTCGCGGACCCGGGACGGCCCGCCGAGCCTGATATCCGCGAGGCTGAGGCTGCGGACGTCGTCACGTTCGATTGCTCCACCGCTCTTCTCCGCGACGAAGTCCCGCAGGTCCGATGCGGTGTAGCCGAACGTGGGATCCCGCGCGAATTCGGTCTCGCCGACAGCGACCAGGCCGGGACCGATGCGAGCCCAGTGGATGTCGCCAGCGGTCAGCCGCCCGGCCTCGAGAAAAGCGGGCACCAGCAGCACGCCGTCGAAGCCGCTGCCGAATACCTCCCGCCGGACCGCCTGCAGCGCCTCCACCTCCGCCATCACATGGCCGCGCAGCGTCGAGTCGCTGCGGCTGATCAGCTGGATCCGCGCACCGCGTCGCTGCGCAACGGCGATAAGGCCGCGAGCGGCGAGCGTATTCAGCTCGACCGCGGCCGGCTCGTCGAGGCTGCGCGTGTTAGTCAGGACGAAGCAGGTCGCGGCCGCGACCGCCGAGCGCGGCTTCGTAGGCGTTCTCCTCCAGTACGGTCACGACCTGGACGCCGTGCACCGCCTGCGATCCGGTCGGGTCGTCGTCGAGCACGCCCAGGAGCAGGCCGTCCGCGGCTCGCAGCGCGCGAATCGACTCCCGGAGAGCATCGTCGTCCGGCAGGGATTCCGGTAGGTGGGCGAACACCTCGGCGGCGGACGGCAGGCTGTCCCGCAGCAACCTGGCCCTTTCCCCTTAGTCAGCTACAGACGATCAGACACCTAGGATCAGCGTATTCGACGAACCATGCCGGGTGGGAGACGGGAGACGCCGTGGCGAACGTGGTGATCACTGGCGGGGCCGGCTTTCTGGGCTCACGCCTCACCCGGGAGCTGCTGGCCGTGGGCTCACTCGACGTGGCAGGCAGTGGGCCACATCCACTATCCCGGGTGACGCTCGTCGACCGTGCGCCGGTTCCTCCGGACCTCGGCGCTGACGAGCGGGTGGCTGCGATCCGCGGCGACCTCGGCGAATGGCTGGGCCCCAAACGCGGCGGGCCGGACGCGCTCGCCGAGGCGGACGTGATCTTCCATCTCGCCGCGGCAGTCAGCGCCGAATGCGAAACCGACTTCGACCTCGGCATGCGGACGAACCTGCGCGCCACCGAGTCGTTGCTCGCGTCGTGTCGCGCGCTCGGGACGAACCCGGTCGTGGTGTTCGCGAGTTCCGTCGCCGTCTTCGGGGCGTCCAGCGAGCACCCGCTCCCGGCCGTCGTGGACGATCACACCATGCCCAATCCGCAGTCCAGCTACGGCGTGCAGAAGGTCATCGGTGAGCAGTTGCTGGCGGACCACACCCGTAAGGGATTCCTGCGCGGGCGGGCTGTTCGCCTGATGACCGTCAGTGTTCGCCCCGGCCGGCCCAACGCAGCGGCGTCGGGCTTTGTCTCGGGCATCATCCGGGAGCCGCTGGCCGGCGAACGCGCGATCTGCCCGGTCGACGCGCGGACCGAGGTGGCGCTCGCGTCGCCGGCGCGGGCCATCGCCGGGCTGCTGTGCGCCGCCACGTCGTCCGACGAGGCCTGGGGTGGCCGTACCGCGGTCAACCTGCCGGCGCTCACTGTGACGGTCGCGGACATGGTCGCCGCGCTGGAGCAGGTGGCCGGGCCCGGGGCGAGTGCGCTGATCGACTGGGTTCCCGACCCGGCGGTGGCTGGGATCGTGACGAGCTGGCCCGCTCGATTCCGCGCCGAACGGGCGGCCCGGCTGGGCCTTACCCCCGACCCGGATTTCGAATCCGTCATCAGGATGCATCTCGCCGAGGCCCGGTATTGATGCGGCGGCGAGCACGGCGCGACGATATACCGCTTTCGGTGCCGCGTACGATCCCCCAACTTGCCCGCGTCAGCCGGCAACTGGGCTCGGGCGCGCCACGGTCGGCTGGATCCTGGGTACCGTGCTGGGCTGCCTGCCTGGCGGCGGGTAGCCCGCTGCCGGGGCCGCTGGGTCGCTAGGCGCCGCTCGACGCGTGGAGTGGCGCGGGCCCGGCGGGCGGGAGGTGCCGTCCGGCGCGCAGGAGGTGGCGCCGCTGCGCCGGGTCGTAGGGTGACGGCTCGGTTTCGGTCAGGAAGCTCTCCACAGCGGCGGCGAACCCTGGGGGGTCGTCGTGGTGCGGGAAATGGCCTGCGTCAGTGAAGATTTTCAGCCGGCTGCCGGGCATGGCGGCATGCGCGATGGCGGCGTGCTTGACGGGGATGACGCGGTCGTGCCGCCCCCACATGATGAGCGTCGGCATTCCAGCGGCCAGGTAGCACCGGTCGAGCATGGTGATGACCTGGCCTTTCAGGTCGACACCGGCTCGTAGTGTGCGCAGGAACGCTTGCCGGGCCGTTGTGGTCGTCAGTGCCCGGTATCCATCGAGGATGTAGTCGAAGTCTGGGCCAAGTCCTATGCCACCTGCGCGTCGCAGGATAGGCCGGGCTAGCTGGACCGCCCTGCGCACCGGGGCCGCCGTCATCAGCGGCAGGCTTGCTTCCGCGCCTGGGCCCGCGGCCAGTCTCAGCAGCGGATGTACCTCCCGGCCGACTCCGCCGGTGCCGACCAGGACGATGCGCTCACACCGCTCCGGGAACTGATAGGCGAACTGCATGGCGATCCCCCCACCCAGTGAGTGGCCAATAACGGTCACCCGCTCGACATCAAGAACGCTGAGCAGGTCGCGCATACCGCAGGCGTAGGCGGCGACCGAGTAGTCGGCGCGTGGCTTGTCCGATTCGCCGTGGCCGAGCAAGTCGGGAGCGATGACCAGGTGCCGCCGGCTGAGCAGCGGCAGGACGCTGGACCAGCCTCCCGACCTATCACCCAGCCCGTGAATCAGCAGCAGCGGCGGCCCAGCGCCGGCCGTGCGGAACGCGCGCCGATAGCCATGCAGGACGCTAAATTGAACCGGCGGCTCCGCCAGGGTCAGCGACGGGCGCGCGGATCGTGTCACCCTCGTCCTGAGCGCCGGTTTCTCGGTCATGGGTTATCGTCCTCAACGCCGAACCGGGCGGATCGGCGCCCGGTCGATACGGTCCCGGCTGCAGTATCTGGCCGTCTTGTTACGGCCAGGTTTCGATCGCGTGAGCGTCTGGTGCCGCGGCCCCCCAATGATCACCCGTAACGCCCGTACGTCAACGGCTCGCGCCCGGCCCGGGCAAGCGATCGCCGGGATTGATGGAACGCTGTAGATAACGCAGCGGGTCTTCAACCCGGCCCCGGTGATGCCACTGGTCGAGGTGGTACGGATGCTGGAGTCGTCCTACTCGACCATTGACGGCATCGACAACGCGATGAAGCTGGGCGGCGGGTACCCGATGGGGCCGTTCCAGCTGCTGGACATCGTCGGCCTCGATGTGTCGCTGGCCATCCAGCGCGAGCTGTACCTGGAGGCCCGCGAACCCGGCCTCGCGCCGGCGCCGCTGCTGGAACACCTGGTCACCGCCGGGTACCTGGGCAAGAAGGTAGGCCGCGGCTTCCGCGACTCCACCGCCCGCTGACGATTCCAGCCGGCGATGCTGGTGACCTCGGCCTGGCGGGTAAACACCTTCTCCGACAGGACACGATCCCGGCGGGGGGGCGACCTGGACCTGTGACCGGCAGACGGATGTATCAGGCCCCGGCTCGCTGCCTCCGCTCGTCAATAGGGGAACCAACGGAGGTTCTCATCGACGTCACGACACCGAAACGGCCGGCCGTTTGGGCGGAGGACACTGTCGGCCCCTCACCCTGGTGATTCCCCCGATCTAGGAAGAGTGAGCGTGGTGGCTGACGGCTGGGACGACGAAGCAGTCCTCACGGCGCTGCGGCAGGCATTCCGCGCCCGCCGTGCCGTCCCGCCCGAATTCTTCGAAGCCAGCAAGGGCGCCTTCGCCTGGCGCAACATCGACGCTGAGCTCGCACAACTCACCTATGACTCCACTCGCGATTGTGATCACGCTCGGAGCACACGAGCCGAGGCGGCATCCATCTGCGCTCTCACCTTTGCTTCCAGGCACCTGGCCATCGCGCTCGAGATCACCGGGGGCTCGCTGATCGGCCAGGTCCTGCCTGCCCAGGCAGCAACGATCGAAGTCCAGACCTGGACCGCGGCGGAACCGGCGCTTTCCACCGATGAGATCGGCTGCTTTTCGATCCATCCCCTCCCGCCTGTCCCGTTCCGCCTGTGTTGCCGTACCGCTGCCGGTCTCGATGTCCGTACCGGATGGATCCCGCTGTGAACCGAGCCCGGCTTGGCGACAACCGCCGGCCACCGCATCATCCGGGTGCCGGACCAGCGTGTGGCGACGGCAGCGCAGTCAGCCCGCGCCTAGCGTCACGAGGGATACCGCTGTTGCGTGCTGGATCGGATCGCCGGAGCGTTCCTGCCGGACGCCGTACACCGACTCGGCGAGCGTATGTCCTGCTCGCAAGTATCGGTGCAGGTCCACCATCACAGGGACGACGGCGTAGTCGTTCAACGGGACGATTGCGGCGATGATCCCGCCCGTACCCAGCGGCAGCAGGCTGCTGACCAGGCCGAGCAGTTCATCGGCTCCGGCTGGTGCCAGCACGCCGGAGTCACAGCTCGAGAGAACCAGCCGGTAAGGCGCGCGGTGCAACTGCTCGAAGTCATAGACGGTCAACGGTCCATCATGCATGCGCAATGAGGAAAACAGCGGACTGTCGGCGCGGAAGATCCCATGCGCGGCAATGTGGGCCAGCCAGGCACCGTCAAGTGCGTACAGCACCTTCTCCGCGGTGGCGTCACCATCGGCTAGCACCGTGACGTCGTCATACAACTGCGCTACCACGGGCACCTCGGCGCCGTCGGTGATCAGGCCCGGCCCGCGGGCAAGCGTGACATGGTGGCGGCTAGGTGGTCGAGCAGTGTGCGCGCGCATCCAGGCGCCCGCGGATGGGGCGACGCTGACGACGCGGTCGCTCAGGGCGGGAAGCAGCGCCCACGGGATTGAGTGCAGTTTGCCGGGCGGGACGATAACGACGGGTCCGTCGCCCAGGTACCGCGTGGCCGGGCCAAGGAGCGCATCTTGGAGTTTCGGTCCGGCCGCTTTGAGGATGGCCAGCGCACCCGTGTCCAGGTCGTCCCCGGGTCGGCGGCGGGCCAGGCGGCGCAGCGCAAAGCGCGCGAAATCACCAGCGCGAGTAGCATCCTCGGTGCGGCCTGCGGCGAATTGCCGCACCTTTCCCGCCCCGCAGCCCAGCACGTACAAGGTGCCGTCGACGTCGACGATCTCGATCAACCGGGTGGTGGGGCCAAGCTCGTCAAGCAGTTCCGCGATGTTGACAACGCCGCGGCCGGGGTCGGCGATACCACGGGCCCGCAGCGCGCAGGCGCGCACCATGGTCTCGAGCCGCAGTTGCTCCCGCTGGAACACTGGATTTGGCGCGCCCCGACGCCGTGCGTTCTCGAGCTGGCGGGTAACGCTGCGGAGCGTGGCAAGACCGGCATTTAGCTCCGCGTTGGCAGATGGCCGCACCGCGGGCACGGCCAGCGCGGTGGCCCGCCAGCGTTCGCTCCAGGTGAGCAAGAGCCGCGGACGGTGTGCCCGCACGGCATGACGCTGCGCGAGCGTGGCCAACTCGGCGCCATGCGCGGTGGCCTGCGCCCGTAGTTCCGACGCGCCAAGGGTGAAGCGATGCTCATCCAACTGCTCGAGCCCGCGGCGGCATGCGGCAAGCAGACGACGCGGATGGCCCGCGGCCTCCGCCCGCAGCGCCTCACTGAGCCAGCCGCCGACACGCGCCATCGCCGGCCCGTGCCGCCGGCTCCGTGCGGCCGCGGCGAAATGACGATCGGCGTCATTTCGGCGGCCAAGTTTCAGCGCCACCCGCCCGGCAAGCATATGAGCCTGCGCCGCGTCGTTGGAGCCAAGTACCTCCAGCCGGTCGGCCGCCCGGTACGCCTCGTGCAGCAACTGGGCCGACACCAGGCCCGCCGCATACCGTGCCTGGGCAAGCACCAGCCTGGTGTGGGCCTGCCCCCACGCATTTTGCTGCGACCGGTGCAGGCGGTACGCAGCCTGAGCCCGGTCAAGGGCCTTCTGTGGCTGCGCCGCGGCCAGCGCGCAGTTGGCCGCTATCAGCAGCAGTTCGGCCTTCTTGGTGGACCGGCCGTTGGTCCGCTCGATATCACGTACGGCAGCGTCCGCCTCGGCCAGTGCGTCGCCGACCAGCCCAGCCGCGAGCAATACTTTGCACCGGTCGATGCTGAGGGCTGGCGTCGGCACACCAAGGGGCCGGTAGCGGGAGGCGGCCTCGTCCAGGTAAGAAAGCGCCGCCGGGAGGTTGCCTGAACGGAAGGCGGCAACCCCGCGGTTGAGCACCACATGGACCGATTCCACCTCTTGGCCAGTTTCGGCGAACAAGCGGTCGGCGGCGGCAAAATCAGCATCCGCGCGGACGGGCAACCCCACTTCCGCGTAAACCAGCGCCCGGGAGCTCAATGCCCGAGCCGTCCACACCTTGTCACCCGCCCGCCGCAGCACGACGACCGCCTGACGAAAGTCGTCCAGGGCTGCCGCGTACCTGCCGAGGGTCCACAGCACAACGCCGCGCCGGTGTAACACCCGCCCCATCAGCACGCCGCTGGATCGCTGCACAGCCCGGTCAAAGGTGGCCAGCCCGTCCGCCGTCCGGCCCGCATAGACAAGCGCCACTCCCACGCTGGCGAGCACATCAGTTTCGCGCTCAGCCAGGCCGGCCCGGCGGGCCAGACGCAGCGCGTCATGCAACTCGCGGAGCCCTGCATCGACGTCACCAAACTCGCGCAACACGATGCCCGCGGCCTGATGAGCCACCGAAGCCTCATATGGGCCAGGCCGCCCCGCTAGAACCACGCGTGCCCTGGCTAATGCCTGACGAGGACGGGACAACGCCAGCGGCAGTAGGTCGTCCACGTCCCGCTGACTGGATCCGGCCGCGTGGGATTCGTCAGCCATGACAGCTATATTAGGTCCTCGTATTAGTGCAGTCTATTGAATATCTCGCAAAGCAGGTCAATAAATCCCTGTCCACTTTCCGTTAAGGATCTCGCACAGGCAGTAACCGCACCGCAGGAGGGCCCCGGCATTGAAATGTTCCCGTGAAGATGTATCAAACTGACATCCCGGTCGCTCCGTAGACACATCGGGGCCATGCGCTTCGCGCCACGGCTCTGCGGCCTCCGGTCTGACCTCAGATCCAGGCATCGACGAAGCCGATGATCGACACTTGTGGAGGGCATCGTGACCGAACGGGATAACTGGAGAAAAGTCCTGCGACCCAAGATCGCCGAACAGGTCGAGCGCATAACCACCGCCTTTGACGAAGACGGGATCGAGATCGGAGTCGCCACCATCAAGGACGGGGTCGACTTCATGTACCGTGACGGTCAACTCCTCGTCCGCGATCAGTACCTCATGCGTGTGCGCGAGATCCTGGAACAGCCGGAAAACCGGGACGACCTAGTTCGCCGTGTCATTTCTGGCGTAACCCTGCTCACCCTCGGTGAAACGCCTTCGGGCGAGCAACTCACGGTGCGTAAGTCTCTGATGAAGATCGACGAAAAACTTGGCAAGGGAATCGCGACGCCAAATCACGTCCTGACTGTCGCAGGAGAGATGGGTCCCTGCCCAGCAACGGAACCCCAGGTAGTGTACGACGGAATCGAACCCTACCCCTCGGTGTGCGCAGAAAATGGCGGCACCGGGGTGAAGATCTACATATCCGATACCGGACTGCTCGCCGACACGACGTCTCCCCAATGGCGGGCGGCGCACCCGTGGCTCGACGGGGTTACTGGCGAACCGGATCCTAATGAACCCAAAGTTGTGGACGGCGTGCTGACGATCGAGCCCTACGCCGGACATGGCACGTTCGTCGCCGGTGTGGCCCGGTGCATGGCACCGAAAGCGGACATCTACGTATCGAATGCTTTCAAGGTCGCGGGCAGCACACTCGAAGCGGATTTTGTCCAGGACCTAGAGGCAGCGCTCGGTCAAGGTGTCGATATCTTCCACTTGGCGGTCACCGCACCGACCAGGACCGATCTTCCTTTGCTAGCTTTCCAAAAGTGGCTGAAGCTCCTCCGTCAGTACAAGGGTGTCGTATGCGTCGCCGCAGCGGGTAACAACGGCTCCCAGTTGCCGTGCTGGCCGGCCGGATTCCCAGAGATAATCTCCGTTGGCGCGCTGGCAGGCGACTGGCACAGTCGCGCCGACTTCAGCAACTACGGCGGCTGGGTCGACGTATACGCGCCTGGCAGGAATCTCATCAACGCCTATGCGACCGGCACATATACCTGTACTGAGGATCCCTACAAAGGGCAGAAAAGGAAATTCTACGGCATGGCGCGCTGGAGCGGCACATCCTTCTCAACCCCCATCGTGACAGGGCTAATCGCCGCCCGAATGTCCCGCACTGGCGAAAACGGCCAGCAAGCGGCCGCCGCGCTGCTCGCCGAGGCACAATCGCAGGCAGTCCCCGGCGTCGGCGCCATTCTGCTGCCCTGCGGCAACAATTACCACATACCGCCCGGCATGTAGGCTCGGCCCGACGGCGGGGCGCGCGGGCCAGGTTGCCCGGCGCAGCGCCGACTTCACCGCCGCCGGTGCCCGGTAGGAGGACGCCTCGGTGGCCCAGGCAACCAGTGCACGTATCGCGAACACCGCGGCAGGCGCGACGAGGGTCCAGGTAAGCGCGCCGAGTGACGTCCCCCCCCCTGAGGAACACGCCACTGATCGCACCGGCCAGCAACTGCGCCTGCGTGATGATGAGCGCGGCCGCTGCCAGGCCGAGCCCGACGAGTACTCCAATATGGACCGCCGCCTGCCGCGCATGGCGCATCAGGCGGCGGATCCACGGGTTTCATCGAGCCGTCTAGGCGCGCATGTTCTCGCGACTGCCGTAGGCGCAGAGCGCGTACAGTGCGACCACGTCAACGGCGATGATCATCAAGGACCAGAACGGGTAGGCGGGGATGAAGAACATCTGGTCGATGGCGTTGAGCCCCACGACGAGCACGCCGAACCAGCGCGCCAACTGATTGCCCGACAGGACCCCGCCTGCGGCGAGAAGCAGCAGGACCCCGAAGATTAGCGTGATCCAGCCCCAGGTCCGCAAGCTGCCGAACACGTAATGCGCGTTGCCGACGAAGACATGTGAGTTGGCGACCGCGGAGATGCCGTGGATCAGGTTGAAGAAACCGAGTACCGCGAGCAGCACTGACGCGAATATCACCAGGCCGTGACCGCGGCCCTCCGCGTAAGGCCCGCCCGCCCCTGTGCCGCGTCTCGTTGTTGCCGACGTCATATTCGCCTCCTGTGTCAGGATCCTCGGAATACCCCGCGATCTGCTATCAGGCTCTGTCAAAGCGCGCCGATCAGGCGTCATCCGTGCGGGGTGAGCCGGCGCCGGATGAATCGGCGGTCCTGGCATTGGCTGGATGCGCGTCGGTGGCTGGCGCGCCGGCGGGCAGCGCACCCGCGGCCGCCGCGCGCGAGGCAGCGCACCGGTTCGTCAACAGCCAGGTCGTGTTCATCGAAGCCGTTCGACGAGGTGCTCGCCGACGCGGATCGCGTTGGCCATGGCGGTCAGCGCCGGGTTCACCGCGCCGATGCTTGGGAAGAAGCTGGTATCGGTGACATAGAGATTGTCGAGCTCATGGGCCTTGCAGTTAACATCGAGCACCGAGGTGGCGGGATCGGTGCCGAACCGGCAGGTGCCGGCCTGATGGGCGCAGCCTGCGATGGGGATGTTCATCTGCATGTAGAAGTTCTTGCCAAGGACGTGGTGGGCGGCCATCCCGGTGTGGTTGAGGATCTTCTTCAGCTCGCCGTAGAGTTCGGCCGCCTCGGCGTCATTGGTGGCGTTGTAGGCGAGGTGGATGTTGCCGTCATCGTCGACGGTGACCCGGTTGTCCGGCTTGGGCAGGTCCTCGGTGGTCAGCCAGAAGTCGACCGCGCGGTGGGCGACCTCGTCCAGGCTCCAGTGCGGGGCGAGCATGGTGAGCTTCGGTTCTTCGCCTTTCATCGCCATCGCGTTTGATTTGCCGAGCATCTGGATGTTGCCGATCGGCCACTGGTGGCCGTCACCGGCCAGGTAGAAGTCGTTGATGCCGAGGGTTTTCTGGAACACCGTGTCGTTGGGTTCCTTGCCCAGGGCCACCACGGCCTTGCTGTTGTGGAACATGTAGTTGCGGCCGACCTGGTCGGAGCCGTTGGCCAGCCCGCCCGGGTGGGTGCCCGACGCCGAGCGGAGCAGGATCTTGGCGCTGTTGGCGGCGCCGGCCGCCAGCACGACGATGCTGGCCTGGTAAACGTCGCGCTGCCCGCCGCGGGATACCTCCACGCCGGTGACCGCCCGCCCGGCCGGATCGGTGCGCAGCCGGGTCACCTCGGCGCCGGTGACCAGCGTCACGTTGGGCTCGCCAAGCAGTGGGCGCACCGCAATGGTGTCGGCATCGGATTTGGCGTGCACCAGACACGGGTAACCGTCACACCAGGCGCAGCGGATGCACGTGCTGCGAGCCCGGTCCGCCTCATCAAGCAAGATCCCGCAGGGCGCGGGGAAAGGCCGGTAACCGGCGGCCTGGAGCGCGTCGGAGATCTGCTGGACCCGTGGCTCGTGCGAAACCGCCGGCCACGGGTAGGGCCGGGACCTCGGACCCTCGGTCGGATCGGCGCCGCTCGCGCCGTGCACCTGGTACAGCCACTCCGCCTTCGCATACCACGGCTCGAAGTCGGCGTAGCTCAGCGGCCACGCCGGCGACACCCCGTCCACGTGCCGCAGTTCACCGAAATCAGCCGGCCGCAGCCGGTACAGCGCGGCGCCGTACAGCTTCGTCGCCCCGCCGACGAAGTAATGCACCTGCGGCTGGAACGCCTTTCCCCCATCGTCGTACCAGGTGTCCGGTGAGATGTATTTCCCGTCGACGAACACCGCCTTGGGATCCCAGTTGTCCATCTCGCGGGGCAGGAAATCGCCGCGCTCCAGCAGCAAGATCCGCTTACCCGACGGGGCCAGCGTGTGCGCCAGCGTCCCGCCGCCCGCACCTGACCCGATCACGATGACGTCATATTCCTCAGACACGAATGGCCTCCCCAGGACGGCAGGCCCGACCCTACGCAGCGCCCGAACCCCAGGACGTCATCCGGAGCGGGTGACAAGCAGACAACTGACAAGCCGCAAGAGTCGGGAAGGTGGCGCGGGACGAGCGCCGATGAGGCCGTCTGCGGGGCAGCTGAATCAGACCTCAAGGGTCGGCCAGGTTGTCGTCCTCCCGTCATTTGAGGCTTTGGTACATCGTGCAGTGCTGCGCAAGCTTCGCATGGACTGCCGGGCCACTCATCCGCGCCGGGTGATCCACCGGCGCGCCTTGTGGCGACGCTGGGTTCGGCCGAGGAGCTTCCCGATGATTCACGCCGGGCGCTGGAACCGGGCGAGGATTCAGCCACCGCGAAGCCGCCCCCCACTGGGAGATAGCCGAAGCAAAGATCCGTGCCGAGGGCGTCTATCCGCCGAGCTTCTTCCTCCTCCTGAGCGTCCAGCGATCCATCTGGCGCGCCCGGTTAGCCTGGCGCAGGGCGGGCCGCCGCCGGGCCGGGGGCAACAGCGCTTAATCCACGCAGCTGAGCGGCAGGGTAATTACAGGTGAATTCATGCGTAATTCTGCTTGCTGTTCCCATAACGAGCCTGAGACGCCATTCCCGTTGTCGGTCCGCGCGCAAAGTCGCGCATCGCCCATAAGGGGTGATATAGGGCAGAGCCATTACCGCGTACCGGAGTCGGCTGGGGGGCCGAGGAGCAGCAGTGTGTCCCCAGGTTCGGTGGCCGGCGTTTCCGCCGCGGTCACGGGCACCAGCCGGCCGTCGGCACGGACGAGCAGCAGCAGGTCGTAGCCGGCGGGGAAGGCGCCATCGGCGGCGAGCATCTGAAAGCGCGCGCCCTGCCCGTAACGGCGGGCCAGCGCCGGCCTAGTCAGCCCGGCGCCGAACAGGATCTCGCCGCCCGTGTATGGCGCGACGACGCCCTCGCTGTCAGAGGGTGGCCCGAGTCGGTAGACGGCCCCGGCGTTCGCCCCCAATATCGCGGACGCGAGGGCGTTGAAATCGTCCTCCGCGGTCAGCAGCAGCACCGCGGTCACCCCCTCGATTTCCTCGCCGCCGCCGGTAGCCGCGGCGAGGAGCTCACCTGGCGCAAGCTCGAGCCCCGCGGCGCGAATGTCCGCCCGCTGCTCCTCGAGCCCTGCCCACATCAGCACGTCGATGCCAGCGGACCGCAGCGCGCGGCCCAGATCGACGACCCACGGCTCGCCCCCGACGAGCAGGGGCCTGCTGCGTGCCGGGCGGGTGACGGCGAGGCGTCTCGCCACCGGTACCGCGGTCAGGGCGTAGACCGTGACCGTCACCACGATCACCACGAATGTCGCCGGGAGGATCTTGGACGCGCCTGCGACGCCCTTCTGCGTGAGCGTGGCGGAGAACGTGGAGGCGGTGGCGGCGGCGACGATCCCGCGCGGGGCCATCCAGCCAAGGAAACCTCGCTCGCCGCGCGACAGGTCGGTCCGGACCGTACAAAGGAAAGCCACCAGTGGCCTGGCCACGAGGATCAGGATGGCGGCGAGGACCAGTGCCGGCGCCGCGACAGCCCGCACGGAGGCGGGCGTGACCGTCGCCGAGATGGAGATAAAGAGCACGCCGATTATCAGCTGGACGAGCGTCTCGAAGAAGGGCCTGCGCGCCGGGATGTCGAACCTGTGCAGGTTGCGCACGGCCAGCCCCATGAAAATCGCGGCGATCAGCCCGGTGTCGTCGCGGAGAATGTCGCACGCGGCCGCGACCGCGATCACGGCAGCGAGTTGCGCGGCGGTGCCGAGCACCTCGTCGAGCCCGAGCTTGCTCAGCAGCAGCCACAGCAGGAAGGTTCCGAGCACGCCGCCCGCCAGGCCGATACCGACGCTGAGCAGGAAGTCCGCGATCTCGGTCCCGTGGCCGAGCCGGGTGCTCGCCAAGATGGCGTTGAACACGAGCGCGCCGAGGATGCCGCCGACCGGGTCGATCAGCGCCCCTTCCCAGGCAAGGATCCGCTGCACCCGCTCGGTTGGCCGGACGAAACGCAGCAGCGGGCCGACCACCGTTGGCCCGGACACGACAAGGATGGCGCCGAGCATTAGCGCTGACTGCGCCCGCAGGCCGAGCAGCAGGGCCGCGAAAACGGCGCCGATTGCCCAGGTGATTGGCACGCCGAACTCGATCAGCCGCCGCACGACTCGCCGCGTATGACCGATGAACCTGCGCAGGTCGAGGCCCATGCCCGCGTCGTAAAGAATCACCGCCACGGCCAGCGAGACGAGCGGCTGAAAGGTTGCGCCGAGCAGCCGGTTGGGGTTGATGTCGCTGGTGAGTGCGCCGGCGATGAAGCCTGCAGGCAACAGCACGATGAGTGCGGGTATCCGCAGGCGGCTCGCGAGTACCTGCGAGCCTACGGCGAGCACGAGGGTCAGGGCGACGCCGAAGAGGATCTGGTTTGTCGTCACGGCGGTTCTCCCGTACGCCTGGCCACCGCGGGAGCACCGCTCCCGAACCGCGTGCGCCGATTCCTACCGAGGCAACTCCGTAGTGCGCTTCGTGTCGTCATCCGCGGCGGGTGACGGCCGCTTCGGCCGCGACCGGAGCGTGATCCACGACCGCGAGCCGTCACCCGGGTGGGCGGTGCGCCGGGGCGTATGCCGCCTGATGACGGCCGTGCGTTTCGCGCAGGCGTAGGTCAGAAGACGGTGGCCCAGTCGTTCTTCATGCTGACGATCGTCCAGCCGCTCTGGCCGGCCCGCTCCAGTGCCTGCTCGGCACCGCTGGTGTAGTCGAACTCGCGCCGGCCGTCGTCGTGCAGGACGAGCAGGCTAAGGGACGGCTTGTCCTGGTGATGGGTGAACTCGAGCATCGGGAGGTCGCCGTTCGAATTGCCGGCCGCCAGAAGCGGCCGGCGGCCGGTGCGGCTCCAGATCCGGATCGGTTTCTGCGGGCCGTCGTCGAGATAGTCGGCCTCGGCCTTGTGCGTGATCGTGCCGCCACGGTCGTCACTCGTGTACTGGAACGTGGTGGCGCTCCCGATCACCCGGTCACGAGGGATCCCGTACACCTCATGGCTGATTGGCCGCATGAAGCTGGAACGAACTCCCCCACCCCGCACTTCTCCAGGCGCACCGCCCGGAGCGCGGTGCCTGGGTGTGGACCGGTTAGCGCCGATTTCCGCGCCGGTTAATCGACGCAACCTTCGGTTGCGTCGAGCGTCCCGGCCGAGTGGCCGGGGGTCGCATGTGCCCGAGCCACCGGGCGTCCCGGGCGTCCCCGGCTGGAGCGTCGTGGGCACACCCGGGCTGGGTGCGTCGAGCGAGCGTCCTGATGCCGGGTGCTCTCGCGTCGAGCGGGTCGGCGGTCGGATGCCTCGGGCTGGGTGGTGGGTGTGGGGCGTTCCGGGTCCGGTGCTTCGGGCTCCCCATGCCGAGCTGGGTGCCGGGCGGCCTGGCCCTGGCTGGGCTGGTCGCGCGGACGCTGGGGACATGGGGTGTTACAGGTATTCGAAGTGGAGGCGGCGTCCGCCCCACCAGGGGACGGCGGTGTCGTTGGGCAGGCCGGCGGCGCGCAGGACGGGTGAGTAGGTGCGGCGGTCGATGCGGACGGTGATGGTGCCGCCGTTGCTGAGGATGTGGCCGGGGGTGCCGGGGAAGCGGCGTTGCAGGGTGTCGGGGGCGGCGGTGGCATAGCCGGCGCCGAGGCGTGTGCGGAGGGCGGCGAGCAGGGCCTGGGCCAGGACACACAGCATGATGTCGAGGTCGACGTTGAGGTTGACGGCGCTGGACAGGGCGTCGGCGTGGAAGGCCTGGATGATTTCAGCGAGGCGCTGCTCGATGGTCATCCGGCGGGCGTAGTGCTCGATGATGGCTTTGACGGTCAGGTCGTGGTCGTTGCCGATGATGACGGTGGGGGCCTCGCGGCCCAGGCCGGTGACAATCAGCTGGCGGACGGTGCCGGGGTAGCTGGACAGTTTCACGGCGGCCTGTTCGGCGACCTTGGGCCTGGTGTGGCGGCCGGGCCGGTCGATGGGGACGGTCTTGTAGTCGGCGGGGGTGAGGGCGTTGATCTGTTTCATCAGCGCGGCCGAGCGCATCCGCAGGGTGAGGAACTTGACGCCGCGGTCATCGAGTTCGGCCAGCACCGGCTGGGTGGTGACGCGCTGGCCGGGGATGAGCAGGCGCGGGTCGGCGCCGGAGGCGTTTTTCCAGTGGTCGCAGAACGCGATGACTTCGCGGGCCTGGGTGGCTTTGGAGATGTCGGCGTTGGCATACACCAGGTTGTGGGTACCGGAGTCTTGGGCGAAGAAGGTGAGCACCGAGCGGGCGCGCTGGGAGCGGGTGGGGACGTAGTGCTTTTCCAGGGCCGGGTCGTGTCCCCAGTGCATGACGGCGTGGAAGTCCAGGTCGAAGATGGCCTGCTCGGCGGTGGCGAGCCCGGAGCCGATCATGGCGGTGTCGAGGGCGGCCAGGAAACGCAGCTGGTGGTCGTGGTCCAGCCGGTAGGAGTAGTCGGTGAGCGCGGTCTTTTTCGGCAGCGTGGCCAGGCCGGTGAACAGGGCGGCGCCGACGTCGCAGACCAGGTCATCGACGTGGGAGACGCGGCGGGTGGCGGTGAGTTTCAGGGCGAGCAGCGACAGGATCCAGCTGATCGCCTTGATCTTGGTCGTGCCGGGGTAGCCGGCCGCGGCGACCAGGGCGGGCAGGTCCAGGGCGATCAGGTCGGGGATGACCAGCAGCAGCCCGGCCAGGGTGGTGTCGGCGGTGGCGGGCAGGGCATCGAAGTCCAGCGGGGCGGCGCGGGGCAGGCGGGTGTCGCGGCCGGTGGTGGCCGGGCTGATGCTGGCCTCCGCTTGGGGGGCGCGGATGAGGCGGCCGAATCCCTCCTCGGCCAGGATCTGCCCGACCGAGGAACGGTGCAGGCTGATGCCCTGGCCGGCCAGGGCAGCGCTGATCTCATACACCGACAGGCCGCGGCGGCGCAGCTCGATCACCGTGGCGCGGGCGGCGTCTTTGCGGGGTGCGTTCTTGGGGCCGGGCTTGCCGGGCGGGGTGAACAGGGTGAGCCGGCCGGCCTGCCACTCCCGGTTCATGTTGATCATGGCCCAGCGGGTGTAGCCGTACCTGGCGCCGGCCTGCGCCCAGGTGAGGCCGTCCACGTGGTGGGCGCGTAGCGCCTCATACCGGCGCTGGTTCAGCTGACCCGGCGCGGTGAACGCCGCAGCGCCCGCCGAGGGCTCGGGGGTCTCGGTCGGCTCGGCGTCATGTTGTGGTGATCGGCTGGCCATGTCCCATCAATAACAGGCCGGGTCCCGATCCGGTAGTCACCCCGTTACGCCCGGAACCTGGCGGTATCAGCCTGCCTGGTATTGATCGTCCTGCACGGATTGCGACATTAGCCTGCGAATTCGTCATGATCACGGCATGATAACAACTAGTGTCATGGTGGGATGGTCGTGTCAATCACCACAGCACCACTGGCTCGGGATGTTCGCAGGACCGTGGCGGGGCCACAGGCCAGCGGACGGCTGAGCCCTCGGGCCGAAGGCCCGAGGGCTCGATGTCTTGCGGTCAACTCCCCGCTCGGAAATCGGCGTTAGTCGCGGAGCTTGCGGAGGATGCGGGCGAGGTGGTCGCGGTCTGCCTGGGTGAGCCGGCTGAAGGCCCGTTCGGTCTCGGTTCCGCGGGCCGCGTGGATCGCGTCGAGGACGTCAGTGCCGTGCTCGGTCAGGGCGACCAGGGTGGCCCGCCGATCGTCGGGGTCGGGCCGCCGCTGCGCCAGGCCCCGGGTTTCGAGGGCGTCGACGACCTCGGTGGCCGAGCGCGCCGCGATGTGCAGATGATCAGAAAGCTCGGACAGCCGCATCACCCCGTGGCGCATCAACGCGCGCAGAGCCCGCAGGTGAGAAGGGGTGATGTCCCAGGGAGCCAGGGTCTCCTGGGACGTGTGCCGTAGCTGGCGCGCGACGGACCAGAAAGCTTCCGACAGCGTCTCGTCACCGCCGGTGTCGCGCCGGCCGGTGGTGTCCCGATCCGGGGTCACCGGAATAGCGTATCAGCAACTCCTGTTGTAGCCTCATGTTGAGGTAACCTCAGCAATAGACTTCTTCCGGGCCCGCGCGTCCGGGCGCGGGCCCCGCCCCGGCAGAATCGAGCAGCTTCTTGGACTCACCACACACGAACCGCGACATCCGCAGCGCTGGCCGGGCCCGCGGTACCAGAACGGTCACGGCCGCGGAGAAGGCGCAGGCACGCGAGGTGTCCCTGCGCCGCATCGGGCGGCTGTTCAGCCCTTACCGCTGGCCGCTGGCCATCGTCACCGCCATCATCGTCGCCTCCTCCATCATCGGGCTGGCCTCACCGTTCCTGCTCCGCGCGGTCATCGACACCGCTCTGCCGGCCAGGAACGTGCGGCTGCTGGCCTGGCTGGTGGCCGGCATGGTCGCCGTCGCCGCCGTCACCTCGGCCTTCGGAGTGATCCAGACCTGGATCAGCACCAAGGTCGGCCAGCAGGTCATGCACGGGCTGCGCACCAGCGTCTTCGCCCACCTGCAGCGGCAGTCGATCGCCTTCTTCACCCGCACCCGCACCGGTGAGGTCCAGTCCCGCATCACCAACGACATCGGCGGCATGGAATCCGTCGTGACCTCGACCGCGACCTCCATCGCCGCCAACCTCACCACCGCGATAGCCACCGCCGCCGCCATGATCGCCTTGTCGCCGCGGCTGTCGCTCATCTCGCTGGTCATCATGCCGCCAGCGATCTACCTGACCCGCAAGGTCGCCCGGATGCGCCGGGCCATCACCACGCAGCAGCAGCGCGAACTGGCCGACCTCAACGTCACCATCGAGGAAGGACTGTCGATCAACGGCGTCCAGCTGGCCAAGACGATGGGCACCGGCCCGTCCCTGGTGCAACGGTTCACCGCCTCCTCGGCCCGCCTGATCGACCTGGAGCTGCGCTCCCAGCTGGCCGGACGCTGGCGGATGGCTTCGCTGAGCGTCATCTTCGCCGCGATCCCCGCGATCATCTACCTCGCCGCCGGCCTGCCGATCACCGCCGGCACGATGACCATCGGCACCCTGATCGCCTTCACCACCCTGCAGAACAGCCTCTTCCGGCCCCTGACCGGCCTGCTCAACACCAGCGTCTCCGTGATCAGCTCGCTTGCGCTGTTCGCGCGGATCTTCGAGTACCTCGACCTGCCCGTCGACGTCGACGACCCCGCCCACCCAGCCGAGATCGACCCGGCCCGGACCGCCGGGCACGTCCGCTTCGAGGACGTCAGCTTCACCTACCCCGGCGCCGACCGGCCCGCCGTTACCGGCGTCGACCTGGACGTGCCGGCCGGCAGCGCGCTAGCCCTGGTCGGCGAGACCGGATCCGGCAAGACCACCCTCGCCGCACTGACCGCCCGCCTCTACGACCCCACCAGCGGCAGTGTCCGCGTCGACGGCATCGACATCCGCGACATCAGACTCACCGACCTCGCCGCCATCGTGGGCGTAGTCAGCCAGGAGACCTACCTGCTGCACACCACCGTGCGGGAGAACCTGCGCTACGCCAAGCCCGATGCCACCGACACCGAGATCGAGGACGCCGCCCGCGCCGCCCAGATCCACGACCTGATCGCCGGGCTGCCCGACGGCTACGACACCATGGTCGGCTCCCGTGGGCACCGTTTCTCCGGCGGCGAGAAACAACGCATCGCCATCGCCCGGACCCTGCTGCGCGATCCACGCGTGCTCGTCCTGGACGAGGCCACCAGCGCCCTGGACACCGAAACCGAACGTGCCGTCCAAAAGGCGTTCGACGCCCTCGCCCGAGGCCGCACCACCATCACCGTCGCCCACCGGCTCTCGACCGTGCGCAACGCCGACCAGATCATCGTCCTGGACCACGGCCACATCGCCGAAACCGGCACCCACACCAGCCTCATCGCCGGCCAAGGCCGCTACGCCGGCCTCGCCGCGTAGGTCACGCTGCCGCCGAATCTGGTGTACGGCTCAGCCTGAGGGAGTCGGACAGGGAGCCCTTCACCTGCGATAACGCCCGGTACCTGAGCCTGCGCGGTGCGGCTGGCCGAACGTCCCATGCCCGGAGGACGCCCGCCCCTGTGCAGATCGGTCACGGTTGGCGATCGTTGATGGGCAGCCCGGGAGGATAGGAGACCACAGTTGTCACATGGCCAACCGCCACCTGCGGTGGCTGCCGCGCCGGTGCAAGCGGCCCTGGACCAGGAAGGGGAGGCGGGAGATCCACGTCAGCCCCTGGTTCTGCTTTTCCGCAACCTGCGGGCGTCCGCCGGCGGGCTGTCGGGCCGTGACGCCGCACGACGGCTCCTCGTGTACGGCCCTAATGAACTGTCGCGCCGTGGCGGCCGCCGCTGGCCGCGTGAGCTTGCGCGGCAGTTCACGCATCCGCTCGCGCTGCTGCTCGCGGTGGCGGCGGTGCTCGCGCTCGTGTCAGGAACGGCGGTACTCGCGGTCGCGATCCTGGCTGTGATCGTGCTCAACGCGGTCTTCGCGTTCGTGCAGGAGATGCAGGCGGAACGCGCGGTGGAAGCGCTGGCCGCCTACCTGCCCGCGATCGCCCGGGTGCTGCGGGACGAACACCGGGCCGAGGTCGAAGCCCGCACGCTCGTGCCCGGCGATGTGCTCCTGATCGAGGAAGGTGACCGGGTCTGCGCGGACGGGCGCCTGATCGAGGGCGACCTTGAAGTAGACCTGTCGATGCTCACCGGCGAATCGCTCCCCGCGTCCCGCTCCGCCGAGCTTGTCGACACCAGTGGGCCGCTGCTCGACGCCCGCGACCTGGTGTTCAGCGGCACGACCTGTACCGGCGGCGAGGCACGGGCACTGGTCACGGCGACCGGGATGCGCACCGAACTCGGCCGGATCGCCGCGCTGTCCGCGCGGGTGACCCGTGAGGACAGCCCGCTTGAGCACCAGGTGAAACGGGTAGCCAAGCTGATCGCACTGGTCGCCGTGGTGGCGGGCCTCGCATTCCTGCCGGTCGGCGCGGCCGCGGGCCTGTCACTGGCGGCAGCCCTGAGCTTCTCCATCGGCCTGATCGTCGCGAACGTCCCTGAGGGCCTGCTGCCGACGATCACGCTCGCGCTCGCGGTCGGCGTACGTGACCTGGCACGCCGCGGCGCGGTGGTCAAGCGGCTATCCGCGGTGGAAACCCTGGGCTCCACGACAGTGATCTGCACTGACAAAACCGGCACCCTGACCGAGAACCGGATGAGCGTGACCCGCATCTGGATGCCGGCGGACACCACGGGACCAGGTGGCACCACGGGACCGGGCGGCACCACGGGACCGGGCGGCACCACGGGACCGGGCGGCACCACGGGGCCGGGCGGCACCACGGGACCGGGCGGCACCACGGGACCGGGCGGCACCACAGGACCGGGCGGCACCACAGGACCGGGCGGGGCAGCACTGCCCGGCACCGGATCGCGCGCCACCGCAGTCCGCGGCACCGGGCGGGACATCGCGCTCGACGGCGCCGTGCCCTCCGGCCTGCCGGCGGGAGCGGTGCTGCTCGCCCGTTCCGCCGCCGTCTGCACGAGCGCGGAACTTGCCGCCCCGGGCGGGGCATCGATCGGCGATCCGACCGAACTGGCCCTGCTCGACCTGGCGCGCCGGCTGGGCGCTGAGGTCAGCAGCCATGCCCGGGACGCAGGCCGGCGCAAGGTGTTCCACTTCGACCCGCACGTAAAGCGCATGTCGACCGTCGATGTCGAGGACGGCGCCGGCGGCGGCACGCTCGCCGTGCACACCAAGGGCGCACCGGAGACCGTGCTGCCATGCTGTAGCCACATCCGCACCGGCGACGGGCGCGAGGTCCCGATTACCGAGGACTGGCGCGGTGCGGTGACCGACGCGGCGACCAGGTACGCCGCCACCGGGCTGCGGCTGCTCGCCGTGGCCCGGCGCGTCCTCGGGCACGGCCAGCCGAGCGGCCAGGCTGGCCCCGGCCAGCTGAACGGCGAGGCTGGCACGGACGGTCTCGCCAGCCTGGTTCCCGCCCGGCGCGAGGACGCCGAGGCCAGCCTGTGCCTGCTCGGCATGGTGGCGATGTTCGATCCGCCGCGGCCACAGGTCGCCGACGCCATCGCGCGCGCCCACCGCGCCGGTATCCGGGTCCACGTCGTCACTGGTGACAATGGCCTGACCGCGGCCGAGATAGCCCGCCGGGTCGGTATCGGCTCGGCCGATAGCCCGATCGTCACGGGTCAGCAGCTCGACACGCTCACCGAAGCTCAGCTCGATGAGCTGCTCGCAGGCGGCAAGGAGATCGTCTTCGCGCGCAGCTCGCCAGAGGCCAAGCTGCGCATCGCCGACGCGCTGCGTGACACCGGCCACGTCGTCGCGATGACCGGCGACGGCGTCAACGACGCGCCCGCCCTGCGCCGCGCGGACATCGGCGTGGCCATGGGCCGCTCCGGTACCGACGTCGCCCGTGAGGCCGCGACCATGGTCCTCACTGACGACAATTTCGCGACCATCGTCGCCGCCGTCGAGGCGGGGCGCCGCGTCTACGACAACGTCCGCAAATTCATCTGCTACATCTTCACGCACGCGGTACCCGAGGTCGTGCCGTTCCTCGTCTTCGCGCTGTCCGGCGGCACGATCCCGCTGCCGCTGACCGTCATGCAGATCCTCGCCATCGACCTCGGCACCGACATCCTGCCCGCTCTCGCGCTCAGCAGGGAACCCGCCGAGCCGGGCATCATGGACCGCCCACCCAGGCGGCGGCGCGAAGGCATCATCCGAGGGGCCCTGCTCGCGCGGTCCTGGGGTTTCATGGGCGTCATATCCGCCGCGCTCGTGATGACCGGATATCTGGCCGTGCTGCGGAGCGCGGGCTGGCATCCAGGGGCGGCCACCGGACCTGGCAGCCCACTGCACCACGCCTACCAGCAGGCGACCACTGTAGCGTGGCTCGGCATCGTCGCCTGCCAGATCGGTGCCGCCATTGCCGTCCGCACCGACCGTGCATCGCTGCGCGCGATCGGCTTCTTCAGCAACCCCCGGCTGCTGGCCGGCATCGCGGTGGAAATCGCCTTCGCGTTCGTGCTCGTCTACGCCCCGGTGATGCACGGCCTCATCGGCACCGCGGCGCTGTCACCCCGCCAGCTCGCCGTCGTCGCGCCGTTCCCGTTCATCGTGTGGGGCGCCGACGAACTGCGGCGCGCCTTCATGCGCAGCCGTTATGGCTCCTAAGGGCTTGCACCGGCCTGTTCCTCCCGCTGGCCGATCGTTACGGCGGGCTTGTCCTCGAAGTCCATCCGGCGTGCGCCGCCCAAGGTCCCCGCCATGTATGCCAGGGCACATACGGCCAGCAGCGAGCGACTCACCATGTGCGAGATCCGCTCGGCGACCAATCGCCTGCCGGGTCGTCACGGTGGCTGAGCGCCTGCCGGGTCGTCACGGTGGCTGAGCACTTGCCGCAGCCGCACGCCGTCCGCGTGCTCGAGTTCTTCGAGGCCGAGTTCGACTTGCGTGAGCGCGTGCTCGAGCCGCGGTATCCAGCGGTTCTCGATCGCGCGCAGCCGGTACCTGGTCGCGCCAGCTTCGGTGTCGATGATGCTGACTGCCCTAGCTGCCGCCGCGTGCTGGGCGGCCGCGGCCACCGCGTCCCTGCAGGCCTGGCGCGCCGCGGCGACGGTGGAACCCTCGACGGTGCCCGGGTCGGGCGTCGTGCACGTGACTGCGGCGGGGTATCTTGTGCCGGCGGCCAGCGCGTAGCGGATCGTCACCTCGGCCGGGGCCTGGCTGGCGGCGAGCGCGATTGCCCGCCGCCCGCTGAGCAGCGCCGCGCGCAGCAGCCAGAGGTCGGCCGTTGCGCAGCTGGACTCCCATTCCCGCCGGGTCCGCTGCTCCTCCGCGCGCAGCCGGTGCTGCTCGCTTAGCAGGAGGTGCAGTTTGCGGTCGAGCAGTGCGGATCCGCGGCGGGCGGTTTCCAGCCGCCGCCGCAGCCAGAGCCGTCCGGTCCGGCCTGGCGGAACGCCGGGCATGCTGGCGGTCACCGGTTCTCCTGTGCCGACGGCGCGTAGTGGGCATCCAGCTCGGCGGTGGACAGCATGGCCAGTTCTCGGCGTGGCAGCAGGCGCAGCGCCCGCCAGCCGCGGTCCAAGGTTTCCTCCAGGCTCCGTTTTTCTGCTCGGCCCTGGTCGACGAGCATGTGCTCGAAGGCCTGCTCGAACTCCAGATAGAGACGGTCGGCCGGGCTGAGCGCCAGCTCGCCGACGAGCTCGGCGAGCTCGCGGGCGCGCCGGGCTTGGGCGAGCGCGGCGAGGATTTGCGCCGCCTCATTGAGGTGATCGTCGCGGGTGCGGCCCGGCCCGGCGCCGTGCCGCATCAGCCGGGACAGCGACGAGAGCGCGTCGACCGGCGGGTAGACGCCACGCGCGTGCAGATCGGCGGACAGGACCACCTGGCCTTCAGTGATGTACCCGGTGAGGTCAGGCACCGGGTGGGTGATGTCACCGGCAGGCATGGTGAGCACCGGGACCAGCGTGACCGACCCTGCCGTGCCGTGGATCCGGCCGCAGCGCTCGTACAGCGACGCGAGGTCGCTGTACAGGTAACCGGGGTAGGCTCTGCGGGCCGGGATCTCCCTTCGGGCTGCTGACACCTCACGCAGCGCCTCGCAGTAGCTCGTCATGTCACCCATCACGACGAGGACGTGACGGCCGAGTGAGAAAGCCAGGTGCTCGGCGATGGTGAGCGCCAGCCGTGGGGTGAGCAGGCGCTCGATCACAGGCGCGTCGGCGAGGTTGAGCAGCAGCACCAGCTCACCCGCCGCGGAGCGTTCCTCCAGGGTGTCGCGGACGGATGCGGCGTCAGGGTGCGTCAGCCCCATGGCCGCGAATACCACGCTGAACGGCTCGCCGCCGGCTGACGCCTGGGCGGCGATCTGCGCGGCGAGATCGAGATGCGGGAGACCGGAAACCGAGAAGATGGGCAGTTTCTGGCCGCGCACCAGAGTGGTCAGCGCGTCGATGGCGGAGACACCGGTGAGAACCGGCTCGGCAGGGGGCTCACGGTAGATCGGGTTGAGCGGGAAACCGGCAACCGGCGCGGTGACCGGCGCGAGGATCGGGGGGCCGCCGTCGACCGGCTCGCCGCGGCCACTGCACACCCGGCCAAGCCACTGCGGCCCGACCGGGATCCGCAGCGGACTGCCGCTGAACGCGATCCGGGTCGCTGCGGCGTCCATGCCGCTGGTCCCCTCAAGCACTTGGACGACCGCGAGGTCACGGTCCACCTCGAGCACAAGGCCATGCCGCTGCTCGCCGGAGGGGAGCCGGATGGTAGCGAACTCGTCCCAGCCCACCCCGGCGGCCCGCCGCACGATGACCAGCGGGCCGCGCAGCTCCGCTATCGCGGTGTACTCGAGCTGCGCCCAGACATTCACGGCACACCCCCCCGGCCCTCCGGGCGGGTCGCCTGGGCCAGCCTGGCAAGCATCGCGTCACGGCAGCCACGCACGGCAGCGGCGGTCGCCGCATCCTCGCGCGCACGCAGGATCGGCGAGAAGTCCTGCTCCTCGATCACGGCAGCGTCGACACCATCCTCGATCAGCGCCTGGCACTGGTCGACGACGCCGAGCACCGCGTCGGCGAGCGCAGCAGCCCTCGCCGTACCGCAGGAGGCATCAACTGGGCTCAGGGCGCTCTGCTGCAGAACCGCCTCACGGATCAGCCTGCCTGCCAGCATCGTGACGCGCTCGCGGCCCGGCATCGCGCTCACACCCACGAGCTCGGCCAGCAGGCCGAGCCGGTCAGCCTCGGCGAGCAGCGCCGCGATCCTGCCCTTGCGCTCTGCCCAGCCAGGGTCACCGTTGCGCGCATGCCAGGCCGCCACCACGGCGTCGTCGCGGGAGAAGGACGCGATCCACGACACGGCCGGGTAGTGCCGTGCGTAAGCGAGATCGCGGTCCAGAGTCCACAGGCAACGGACAAACCGCTGGGTGTGCGTGGTAACCGGCTCGGTCATGTCGCCGCCCGGCGGCGACACCGCGCCGATGATTGTCACCGAGCCTTCCTCTTCGGCGCCGGTTACCACGCGGCCGGCGCGTTCGTAGAACGCGGCGAGCGCGGACGCGAGCCCGGCCGGGAAGCCTTCCTCCGCCGGAAGCTCGCCGCCCCTGGACGCGAACTCGCGCAGCGCCTCGGCCCACCGCGACGTGGAATCCGCGATGACCACGGCATCCAGGCCCATATCGCGGAAGTGCTCGGCGACGGCGGCCGCGCTGTAGATACTCGCCTCGCGGGCCATCATCGGCATGTTGGACGTGTTAGCGATCACGACGGTCCGCTGTGCGAGCGGCCCGCCGGTGCGCGGGTCGGTCAGCTCGGCCAGCTCTTTGAGCACGTCGGCCAGCTCGTTCCCTCGCTCGCCGCAGCCCACATAGACGATCACATCGGCGTCAGACCACTTGGCGATCTGCTGGAGCAGCACCGTCTTGCCAGTCCCGAAGCCGCCTGGCACCGCAGCCGTGCCGCCCCGGGTGACCGGGAAGAGAATATCGATCACGCGCTGACCAGTGAGCAGGGGTGCCGACGCGGCGAGGCGCTCACGGGCCGGGAGGGCGAGCCGGACCGGCCACGGCGACGTGAGCCGGACCTGCGTGCCGCCCACGGTCGCGACGACGCCGCTTGCCCGGCATGGGCCAGCGGTCCGCACGTCCTCGACACGGCCGCGGGTCCCCGGCGGGACGAGCACGCGGTACGGCACCGGGCCGGGCATGGCCACCGTGCCCAACGTGGCGCCCGGGCCCACAGCGGCGCCCACGGTCACGGAAGGGCTGAACATGAACCGCCGGTTGCCTGGCCCGGACCGGGCCGCAGCTGGATCGAGCCACACCCCGGCGCGGCTGAGCGGGCGCAACAGCCCGTCGAAGACGCCACCGAGCAGGTGCGGGCCCAGCGGCGCCGACAGCGGCTCGCCGCGTGACCGGGCCGCGGCGCCTGGGGCGAGGCCCCCGGTGTACTCGTAGGCCTGAACGGTCGCCACCTCGCCGCGGATGGCGACCACCTCGCCCGGCAGGCGGTTCTCACCGATCTCGACGACATCGAACATCGCCACGCTCGGCAGGTCCGTCACCTCGATCAGTGGACCGTTCACCCGCGTGACACGACCCGCCTGGCCCGCCTGGCCCGCAAGGGGGGCGGTATTGCGGGGTTGATGCGTTACCCGGACCACAGCTCGCTCACTTCCGCACCAAGCGCGTCAACTGCCCTGTCGGCGAGGCGCGGCAGCGAGCAGTCAACGAACACGCCCGGTCCCTGCGCCACTACGCCACCCGATGGGTGCCGGGTGACCGCCGCAGACGGGCCCGCCGTGGTGTGGGCCAGCGCTTCGAGCCGGTCGAGCAGACGGGGATACACCGGGTCCTCGCGAAGGGCGCTGACCGCGCCGCGCACCCGGCGCCGCAGCTCGTCGTATGCGTCACGCTGAGCAGCCAGCGTCACTGACCGCGCCGCGCGCCGCGACATGGCGTTCCGCGCGGCGGCGGCCGACTGCCCATCCGATTCGCCCTGCGCCCGTGCCTGCGACAGGATTTCCGCTGCCTGGCGGCGGGCATCCGCGAGCACTGCGTCCGCGTCGGCGGTGGCCGCCGCGCGGAGCTCGCCGGCCAGTTGGATAGCCTCCCCTATCAGCGCCTCCCGGACAGGCGAAAGCGCATCGGCGCCGGTGGGAAGACCGTTTCCCCGCTGGCCGTCTGCGCGGCCCGTCTCGTGCGCGGAAACGAGCGGCTGGCCGGTCACGGCGGCATCATCACCGATGGCACATCCGCGCGCTGGCCGAGCTGACCGGCGAGCCACTGTCCTCACGCCTTTCCGATCAAGATGATGCCGACGATCAGGCCGTAGATCGCGATTCCCTCGGCCAGGCCCACAATGACCATGGCTCGCCCGAACAGCTCCGGTCGTTCGCTCATCGCCGCGAGCGCGGCAGCGCCGGTGTAGGCAACCGCGATTCCCGCCCCGATCGTCGACCCCGCTACGGCGATCGCGGCACCCAGCAGCGCGGCCCAGCTCCCGCCTGCCGCCACGGCGGCCGTCTTCGCCGCGGCCACGCCCGCCGCTGTGCCGACCGTGCTCGTCGCTCCCGCTGGCATGGCGGTCATCGCGATGGCCAGCGCCACAACGGCGCCGACAGCGAGCAGCACATCGAACCCGAGCAGCAGGTAGACGCCGCGGCGGCCGCACCGCAGCGCCGCATAGGTGACCGCGATCCCCACGGTGATCACAGGCAGGCCGATCAGCCAGGCGGCCATGGCACACCCTCTTTCGTGTGAACCAGCAGGTGCCAGGGCCGGAAGGGCCGCCCCTGGGTGACGAACAGCCGCGAGAACAGCTCGTAGTACTCCAAACGCATCGCCTGAATGC
Source organism: uncultured Actinomycetota bacterium (assembly GCA_963851085.1). Lineage (GTDB taxonomy): Bacteria > Actinomycetota > Actinomycetes > Streptosporangiales > Streptosporangiaceae > DATFVJ01. The sequence goes on from CAWKNX010000004.1 coordinate 295,674, forward strand.
CAGCGACAAGGGCCTCCAGGGCGAACGCAAGCGCGTTGCCAAGCGCGAATACCGCGACGGCGACGACCGTGGCGGCCCCGCCGCGATGCCACAGCGACGCCGTGGCGTCCCAGACGACCAAGCCAAGGGCGGCGTGGGTGAGACCGAACGCGGCGAGGCGAGCGAAGGACACGACATTGGAACCCAGCCGGATCACAAGGTCAAAAAGCTCAACTGACGCCTGCGCGATGCCCGCGCCGCCCCCGCCCGCCTCGGCGATGAAACCTGCGAACGCGAGCCCCAGCCCGGCCAGCGCCACCGCGGCGCCTGCCGCGAGCAGGAGGTCGTCCCGCACGTACACGCCACCGGCGACGGCACCGAGCCCGAGGAACACCGCCGTCCCGGCGATCCCGGTCGGAGCATAAAGCGCGACCGGCCAGCCGCCCTCACGCCAGCGGTTGACCATGCCCAGGGCGTACGCGCCCGCCAGCAGGACCGCGCCGACAGCGACCGCGGCCGCCAGCAGCGTCAGCGGCTCGCTGAGCGGGCGGAGCCACAGCACCGGCACGATCCCGGTCGGGCCGAAGCACTCACCGTACAGAAAGCCGAACGCGGTGCTCGTCACGCCCGCGCCCGCAACGAACGGCCACGCCACGTGGAACCTGCCCAGCCACCGCGGCCACCGTGCATACATCGCCGCTCCCAAAGCGATGAGTGCGGCGCCCTGACCCACGTCGCCGAACATCATGCCGAACATCAGCACGTACGAAGCCCAGGCGAGAGGCGCCGGATCGATGTCGGCGTAGGGCACCGTGCCGTAGGTCTCGACGAATGGCGCGAGCGACCGGCGCACCGCCGTCCCGCCAAGCAGCGTGGGCGCCTGCACACCGGGCGGCCGCGGCAGCCGCGCAACCGCGCCGCCGACAGCCGAAAGCTGCGCGGCCAGCCCGGCGACCCGGTCCGCGGGCACCCACCCGGCCAGCGCAGCCACGCTGCCGCGCCGCAGCGCCGCCGCCGCGTACTCCTCCAGTTGCGCCTCACCGGCCAGCAGGTCGTAGCGGCCCATCCGCTCAAGCTCGTCAGCGTCCGGGGCCGCCGCGGCCAGCGCCGCATCCTCCGACCCGCCGGGTGCACCGTGCAGCCTCTGGCCGACCTCGCCCTGGACAGCCCGCCCAGCGCCGGCCGTGTCGAGCTCCGCGACACCGCAAGCGGCTACTCGGACAAGGACGTCGCGCAGCGACGCGGACGGCGCGACCAGCGCCACCCGGTCCATCCGCGCCGGGCGCGGCATGCCGCGCCACCGCGCACCGGGCGACCGCGTGCGGGGCGAGTGCAGGTCAGGCCGAGACATCGGATGCCCCCAGGTCATACCCGGCCGGGTCATAGGCCATCGCGTCGTAGGCGTCCAGCGGCTGGCCACCGCGGGCGGCCAGCTCAAGCGCGGCCCGCAGCCGCCACGCGTCGGCGCCGAGCACGGCCACCGCGCCGAGCACCGGCTCGCTGGCGAACCCCGAGGATGCCAGGAGCGTGAATCCGTCGCGCTCGACCCGCGCCCACCAGCGAGCCTCCGCCCGCCACAAGTCACCGGGGGCAGCGCCCGGCGGGAGCACCCACCGTGCGCGGGAAGGCAACCCCCGGGTCAGATCGTCAAACTTCGCCGCCCGCAGGGGCGCACTGCCGAGCAGTCCGGCGACCTGGGCGCAGGTGAAATCGGGAAGCTCCCGCGCCGGGGCGAATTTCTGGCCCGCCACAAGCAGCGCCGCGGCAGCAGCAGCCCACGATGGGGCAGGCTGCGGCAAAGAAGCCACGCGAGCCGCCCAGGCCGCGCGCATGCCCAGCCGGATCGTTCGCGGTTCCGGCCCGCCAGGGTCGCGCCATTCCGACGAGTCCAGTGCCACGCGGAGCTCAGCGATAGACCTGGCCACCTGCAACCGTGGCCAGGCCGTGGCCAGCGCGCCCAGCTGGAACACGGGCCCGGTGGCGCCGCCCGTCAGCCCGGCAAGCAATTCGTCGGTATTGGCGATCTCAAACCATCCGGCCAGCGTCCGCAGCATGCCAGCGCCGCCCCGGGGCAGCCAGCCAGCCAGCACCCGCAGGTGCCACAGCAACGTGCTCGCAACCATATGCTGGGCGCCTGCCACGGACTGGCCCGGCCGGATGTCCCGGCCGTAAGGGGTGCTCGCCAGCATCTCGAGCGCCTCGCGCAGCGATCCGGCGCGGGCGATCCGGCGCGCACCCTCGCTGCCCAGGCGCCGCCGGGCCAGCGCCCTCGCCCGGACGCTCCCTGCCACCCACCCCGCGCTCATGGCGCCCGCCGGGTCCTGGCACCGGCCTGGGCCTCATCACCGGCCTCAGCCTCATCTTCCACCAGCATCAGCACGGCCCGCACGGCCCGGCTGACATACCCGGGCATCCGGCGACCCGCACGCTCCCGGATGACTTGCGCCTCCCGCTCCGCCGCGCGAAGCGCAGCGCCGGCGTCCGCCTCGGCCGCGGCCAGCACCGCCGCGGCCGCGTCAGCACGCGCGGCCTGCGCGTGCTGCCTCGCGGCCGCGACCATGTCATCCGCCCGGCGGCGCGCACCGTCGCGGATCCGGCCAGCGTCGCGGCCAGCCTCGGTCAGAATCCGCGCACGCTCCGCCTCCGCCCCGGCGAGCAGCAAGAAGACCGGCTCAAGCTCGGCGGCCAGGTCCCTCGCGCGATCGGCAGGAACACCCGCGGCCGCCGCCTTGCCCGGCGTGCCCGCAGGCCGGAAGCGCTGCAAGAAGTCACGCACCGGGCTCATCGGCGCCTCCCACTCATCCGGGCCGGTTGCGGGTCCGGTGCGGGATCGTCAGCCGCAACTACCGGATCCCCATGGTCACCGCGGACCTGCCTGAACCGTACGCCCAGACCACGCCTGGGTCCTCTGCCGGACTTCTGGCGGGTAGCTGATCCGGTCACGCACATCGACGACACCTTCGACATGGCGGATCGCGTCGATCAGGTCAGGGGCGATGGCGCCGCGCTCCACCTCGCCGGTGATCGTGACGATGCCGGATGTCACAGTCACATCGAATGCGAACCGGTTGAGCGCGAACTCCCCCGTGATGACTTTCTTGATCACATAGTCGCGGATCTGCTCGTCTGGCCGGTCGAAGACGCTCAGCACGTCCACCCGGCTCACGATCCCAACCAGCCGGCCGTCGTCCTCGACGACCGGCAGCCGCTTCACCCGGCGCGCGTACATCAGCTTGGCCGCCTCGGCCACGCTCGCGCCCGGGCCGATCGTGATCGCGGGCTTGCTCATCAGCCCGGCTGCGGTGACAGCGGCCGCCTTCGCCCGTTCCCCGCGGCGTCCGGTCGCCAGCACGGACTTGACCGGTCCTGTGAACGGCTCCGGCCCAACCTCCTTGAACAGCAGATCTGCCTCAGAGACCACGCCGATAACATGATCGGCCGTGTCCAGCACCGGGAAAGCGCTCACCCGGCGCCGCCGCATCGCGGTCACAATGTTCTTGTAACCGGCCGTCTCCCGGACCGCCACGACTCTCCTGGTCATCACGTCTCTGACGCTGCTTCTCGTAGCCACTGGCTGGCGGCGCCCATGCGTCTGCTGGCCGACGTTAACCATCTCAATCGCCTCTCACTTTCAGGCTGCGCGCCCGCCAAGCGGGGGGATAGAGCCTTTCGTCACACCCACCTGCCAGCGAGAAGATCGAGGAACAGGGCCAGCCCGCGCCCACAGTAATCCACGGCGCAAAGAAACAGCCTGTGAGGTGATCTCTTCGCCGGCATCGTCCGGGATCAAGGTCTTGGGGGTCGCCGTCCAGCTACCTGGCTGTCCGGCTGCTCAGCTTCTCCGTCGAGACGCCGGATGACAAAGGTCCCGTCCCCGGGGTGCGGAAGGCCCTGTGCTCGGTCCTTACGGGCAGGGAGCGTGAGTAAAAAGGGGCGAGTTCCGTTCACTGAGGAGGTGTTCGGGTCATGAGCATGGCTGATCGCTGGTCGGTGACACTGTCCGTCCGTGAACTCGATGGCGAGACACACGCGGAGGCGCGCCTGGTTATGGAGGACGATGATCACCTTTCCGGCCGTGGTACGGCGCGCCGTAACCCAGCCGATCCGAACGTCACCGAAATCGGCGAGCACATCGCGCTGGCGCGGGCCCTGTCGGATCTGGCGCACCAGCTTCTCAGCACGGCTGCCGGCGAGGTCGAGGCCGTCACCCACGAGCGCGCCCGGTTGCATCTCTGACCGGGTGACGCGTTCCTGCGGCGGCAACTGTCCGGTGCGGGCCCTGGCCGGAGGTGACGAGGACGCCGCTTTCTGGCACGCCGCGCTGCACGGAGGTTGAAGGAGGCGGGCATCATGGCGGGCGGGTTGCTGACCGATCTGTACGAGCTGAACATGGCCGCGAGCTATCTGCGCCGGGCGATGGCAGGCCTGGCGACGTTCAGCCTGTTCGTGCGCCGGCTTCCGGCGGACCGTGGGTTCCTTGTCGCCGCCGGGCTGGAGGACTGCATGCGCTTCCTGGAGGACTTCTCCTTCACCGGCGAGGACTTGGACTACCTCCGCCAGACCCAGGACTACGGCGACGAGACATTGCGGGCATTCGCGGGCCTGCGGTTCACCGGCGACGTATGGGCGGTGCCCGAGGGACGCGTCATGTTCGCCGGTGAGCCTCTGCTGGAGGTGACCGCTCCGATCGCAGAGGCGCAGCTCGCCGAAACGGCGCTGCTCAACCACATGACGTTCCAGACCAGCGTGGCCACCAAGGCGGCACGGTGCGTGCTGGCCGCTCGCGGCGCGCAGCTGGTCGACTTCGCGTTCCGCCGCACCCAGGGCATCGACGCTGGCCTGGCCGTGGCCCGCGCATCGGCGATCGCAGGCTTCGCCGCGACGAGCAACGTCGAGGCGGCCCGCCGTTACGGCCTGACCGCAGCGGGCACGATGGCGCATTCCTTCATCGAGGCGTTCCCCGACGAGGAGCAAGCGTTCACCGCGTTCGCCGAGGACTTCCCGGGGAAGACAACGTTCCTGGTCGACACCTACGACACCGACCGCGGCGTGCGCACCGCCATCGAGGTGTCGCGGCGGCTGCGGCTGCCCGGCCCGATTGGAGTGCGCCTGGACTCGGGTGACCTGGCCCGGCTGGCCCGGTCGGCCCGCCGTCAGTTCGACGACGCGGGACTGACCGACGCCCGGATCTTCGCCAGCGGCAGTCTGGACGAATACGCGATCGCGGACCTGGCCGCGCGCGAGGCGCCGATCGACGCCTACGGGGTGGGCACCAAAATGGGTGTCTCGGCCGACGCCCCTTACCTAGATAGCGCCTACAAGCTGGTGGCGTACGCCGGTCGGCCGGTGATGAAGCTTTCGCCAGGCAAGACGACCGCGCCGGGCGCCAAGCAGGTCCACCGCGGGCCCGGCGGCGATGTCGTGGCGCTGCGCGGCGAGCCTCCACCGCCCGCCCACGAGCCCCTGCTCGCCCCGGTCATGCGCGGCGGCCGGCGCCTCGCCGCGGCAGAATCTCTCGCCACCGCCCGGCAGCGGTGCGCGGCCGACCTGGCCCGGCTGCCGGCGAGCGCCTGCGCGCTACGCGCCCCCACACCGCTGCCGGTCCGGATCAGCTCAGCGCTGGAGCGACTGCAGGACCAGATGATGCATGACCTGATGCAGCGAGCAGCCGACGATCTCGCGCCAGACGCGGCGACGTGATGCGCCGTGACCGCCACAGCTCCGCGGCAGCCGCCCAGCCTGGCGTCACTCGCATTTCCGCCCGAGCAGTGAGAATTCCCGCTGCTCCCTGAGAAAGCCCGGACGGGCCCTCGGCCGGGACCAAAGCCCATTGCGTTCCCGCCCAACGCTGAGCACCGTACTGAGCGTAGGGTCCGTGGCGCTCGGAGTCTGCGATGAGAGGGCTTGGCCGGTGTTTCGTGCCCGGGCAGGCGAAGGGAGGGATCCCGATGGGTGTTGCCCGCCGAATCGCCGAACTGTACGAGATCAAGATGAACGCGGCGCTTGACCGCGCCACCGATCCGCGCGAGATGCTGGACTATTCCTACACTCAGTTGCAGGACCTGCTCGCTGAGGTGCGCCGCGGCACCGCAGAGATCGCGGCTAGCCGCATCCGCGCCGAGCTGCAGGTACGCGGGCTGCAGCGAACCGCCGACCGGCTGCAAGAGCAGGCGGAGCAGGCTGTGGCGGCCGACCGGGACGATCTCGCCCGGCAAGCGCTGGCCCGGCGCACGGCGGTCCTCACCCAGCTCACCGGGTTGCGGGACGAGCAGAGCACCCTGCTCGCCGAAGAACAAGAGCTGTCGGCCGTCGAGCGGCGGCTGCAGACGAAGATCGAGGCGTTCCGGTTCCAGAAGGAAACGATCAAAGCGGCCTACACCGCGGCGCGGGCTCACGCGAGCATCGCCGAGGCATTCGCCGGGATCTCCGGCGACGTGGGCGAGGTGGACATGGCGACCCGCCGCGCCGAAGACCAGGCGGCGCAGCTGCAGGCACGCGCAACCGCGCTGAACGGCCTGCTCGCCTCCGGGAACGTGGGCGACGGTGCCGCCGCACTGAGCGATGAGCAACTGCAGGCCCAGCTCGACGCGATCAGCATGCGAGCCGCCGTGGACGAGGAGCTGGCGGAGATCAAGGAACGGCTGGCTTCGGGCTCGGCGCAGCAGGGCAGCGATTCCGCCGGAGGCAGCCCGGAAGCGGCCGCCACGGCGCCACCGCAGGACAAGGGCACCGCAAACTGATCACGCGTGGCTGCGGCCGTCGATCGTGCGCTCGCACCCGCAGGAAAAGCTCTCGCCCCCCGCATGGCGGAGGCGGGGCCTCATGGGCCAGTGCCGCGCGGCGGCCGGGTGAAGCCTGTGGAGGGAGAACACCATGGCAGGGGTGCGCCAGGAGTCCCGGTGGCCGTTTCCCGCGCTAACCGAGAGCGGAGGCTGACAGCAATGGCTCACCGTAAGGTCCGCGACGTGATGACCACAAGCGTGGTCACGGTCGGCTCGGGCACGCGGTTCAAGGAGCTGGCCGGCATCATGGCTAGACGGCGCATTAGTGCGCTGCCGGTACTCGATTCTGAGGGCCGGGTAGCTGGCGTCGTGTCCGAGGTTGACCTGCTCCGCAAGGAGGAATACCAGCAAGACCCGGCGGCCAAGCGGGCGCCGCGGTGGCGGCGCCGGCGGCAGCGGGCCAAGGCAAAGGGCCATACCGCGAGGGATGTGATGACCTCACCTGCCGTCACGGTGGCACCGGACGCCACCGTGACGGAGGCGGCCCGGCTGCTGGACCGGCACCGGATCAAGCGGCTGGTGGTGGTCGACGCCGGCGGCCAGCTGGCGGGAATCGTCACGCCACGGGATCTGTTGCGGGTTTACCTGCGATCAGACGAGGAGATCCAGGCCGAGATCATCCGGGACGTGTTGACGAGTTACCTAGCGACCAATCCCACCCTGGTGAAGGTGGCTGTCGCAGACGGCGTGGTGACACTGGACGGCGAGGTCGAGAAGAAGAGCATGATTCCGCTCGCGGTGCGGATGACGCACGTGGTCGACGGCGTGGTGGATGTCGTGGACCGGCTCACCTTCGCCGTCGACGACACCCATCTGCCAACCGTTCCTGACCTGACGAACTACTGACCGCACGCTGGAGGATGTCACAGGTGGCTCGCCAGGGGCACCGGACCGTTCCGCATACCGCTGACTTGCGTGTCGAAGCGTGGGCGCCGACACGCGAAGAATGCCTTGCTGAAGCGGTGCGCGGGCTGGTGGAGAGTTTCGCGGACGTCGGGGGCGCCCGCCCGCGGCGGAGTGCAGAGCGGCACCTGACCGCAGGCCCCGATGAGGATCTGCTGGTGGCCGTCGTTGATGAGGTCATCTACCGGCTGGACGCCGATGGCGAGGTCCCGGTCTCGGTCGAGGTGCGGCGGGTCCACGATAGCGGAGTTGATCTTGTCATGTCGCTTGCCGCGGTGGAGGCGGTCGAGATCGTCGGCGCGGCGCCCAAGGGGGCGTCGCTGCACGAGCTGCGATGCGAGGCGGATTCGGCGGGCCGGTGGTCCTGCGGCGTGACGGTCGACGTCTAAACCGGATAACGGCAAGGCGTGTGTCAGCCATTCACCACGCCGAGCGGAACGAGCCTGGCGACCCGGCGGCACAGCCCCGCACCCTCGGCGCCGCAACGACCTGGGTCACGTCCCTGTCCGCCTCCGGGGTTCTTCGGCGAGCCCTCCCGTGGACGCGCCGCGGACCACGATGCCCTGGTGCTGCGGCGGCTGCCGCAGCTGGGGCCCGGTGATGGCGCGGGCGGCCTGGTGGCGGCTCATCACCCGGCCCGCGCCGTGGCAGGTGGAAAAGAACGCCCGCCCGCCGGTGACTCCCGTCAGGACATAACGGCTGCCGCGGCCATTTCACGCCACAGTGGATGACATGGCCAATGGGCTGATATCCCTGTTCCTTTGCGGCGACGTGATGCCGGGCCGCGGCATCGACCAGGTGCTGCCGCGCCCCGGCGACCCGCACCTGCGGGAAAGCTACGCTAATGACGCGCGCGTCTACGTCCGCCTGGCCGAACGTGCCAATGGCCCGATCCCGCGGCCGGCCAGCTTCTCCTGGCCCTGGGGCGATGCACTGCAGGTGCTCGACGAGGTGGCACCCGATGTCCGGTTGATCAACCTGGAGACCAGCGTCACCCGCAGCGCTGATTTCGCGCCAGGCAAACCAGTGCACTACCGGATGAGCCCGGAAAACTTGCCCTGTGTGACCGTGGCCCGGCCGGACGCGTGCGCGCTGGCCAACAACCATGTACTCGACTTCGGCCGCACCGGGCTCCAGGACACCCTCGACGCCCTGTCCGGCGCCGGGCTGGCGGCGGTGGGGGCCGGACGTGACGTGGCCGCGGCGCGGCAGCCGGTGGCCGTCCCGGTGCCGGGCGGCAGCCGCGCCGTGATCTTCTCCTGCGGAGCGGCGTCCAGCGGAATCCGGCCCGGCTGGGCCGCGACCGCCACCCGGCCAGGCGTGGACTTCCTGCCGGACCTGTCCGACGCTACCGCCGACGACGTCATCGCCCGGGTGCGGGCCGCGAAGCGGCCCGGTGACGTCACCGTTGTGTCCATCCACTGGGGATCCAACTGGGGCTACCGCGTGGACCGTGAGCAGGTCCGCTTCGCCCACCGGCTGATCGACGGCGGTGCCGACCTGATCCACGGCCACTCCTCCCACCACCCCCGTCCTGTCGAGGTGTACCGCGGCAGGCTGATCCTCTACGGCTGCGGCGACTGCATCGACGACTACGAAGGCATCAGCGGCCACGAAAGATACCGGGACGACTTGCGCCTGCTGTACTTCGCGTCGATCGCGCCGGACACAGGCACGCTCGCAGCCCTGCGGATGGTGCCCATGCAGGCCAGGAAAATGCGGCTGCACCGCGCCACGGCCGCGGACGGCGAGTGGCTCGCGACGGTAATTGACCGGATCAGCCGCCCCTTCGGGTCCCGCATCCACCGACAACCCGACGGCACGCTCGTCCTGCACCCCACCGCTAGGGACGCCCCGCGCTGACCGGCGCTTCCCAAGCCCGTCCCATGGCATCGGCAAGGTCGTGAAACCGGACCGGCTCCTGGCGAGACAGCTGCTCAGATGCCGACCACGTAGCGCAGGTGTCAGCAGGTCGAATGGAATAACCCCGCGGCCGGCGGACTCGGCATGCGGGTGGTCGTGCAGCGTGACCGTGGATGTACGAGGCTGGCGCAACTGCGAGGAGCGCATCAGCCCTTCACGACACCGAGCGGGACCAGCTTGGCCACCTTGCGGCACAGTCCCGCGCCCTCTGCGGCTTCGACGACGTGGGTGACGTCCTTGTACGCCTCCGGGGTTTCTTCTGCGAGTCCGCGCGCGGACGCGCCGCGGACCGCGATGCCCTGGTCCTCCAGCCGCTGCCGCAGCTGCGGCCCGGAGATGGAGCGGGCGGCCTGGTGACGGCTCATCACCCGGCCCGCGCCGTGGCAGGTGGAAAAGAACGCCCCACCGCCGGGGATCCCAACCAGGACATAGGAAGCCGTGCCCATCGAGCCGGGGATGAGGACCGGCTGGCCCACTTCCTGCAAGTCCGCTGGCAAGTCGGGGTGGCCGGGTGGCAGTGCCCGGGTCGCGCCCTTGCGGTGGACGCACAGCCGCAGCGGGATCCCGCTGACCTCGTGGGTTTCGATCTTGGCGAGGTTGTGGGACACGTCGTAGACCAGGTGCAGGTCCGCGTCAGCCGTATGGGAAAGGACACGGCGTGCCGCTTCGGTGAGAAGGTGGCGGTTCGCGCGGCCGTAGTTTGCCGCGGCGGCCATCGCGCCCAGGTAGCCGCGGCCCTCCGGGGAATTGACGGGTGCGCAGGCCAGCTGCCGGTCGGGGACGGCGATGCCGTAGCGGCCCATCGCCTTGTCCATGATCTGCACGTGGTCGCTGCAGATCTGGTGTCCCAGCCCGCGGGAGCCGCAGTGGATCATCACGCAGACCTGCCCTTCGGCGAGCCCGAACCGGCCTGCCGCCGCTGGGTCGAAAATCTCGTCCACTGCCTGGACTTCCAGGAAGTGGTTGCCAGAGCCGAGGCTGCCGACCTGATGCAGCCCCCGGTCGACGGCGCGGCGGCTGACCTGCGCGGGGTCGGCATCATCGACCGCGCCGTAATCTTCGCACCGGTCGAGGTCACGCTGCACGCCGTGCCCATGCGTAACCGCGTAGGCGGCCCCGCCGAGCAGCAGCTTCTCCATCTCTGCCCGGCCGGCCAGCCGCCAGACGCCACCGCGCCCGACGCCACGCGGGATCGTGGCGGCGAGCCGGTCCATGACCTGGCCAAGGATCGGGGCGAGCTCGTCCCGGCCGAGGTCTGCGGCGAGCAGGCGCACGCCGCAGGAGATGTCGAAGCCGACACCGCCCGGCGAGACCACACCGCCGTGGGCGATGTCGGTCGCCGCGACCCCGCCGATCGGGAACCCGTAACCCCAGTGCACATCGGGCATCGCATACGACGCTTGTACGATGCCAGGCAGCTCCGCGACATTGACCACTTGCTGCAAAGACCGGTCCTCGGCAAGATCGGGGATCAGCGCCTGGGTCGCGAACACAACACCAGGCACCCGCATCCGCCCATGCCGCGGGATCACGAATCGGTATGGCCCGTCCTGGATGATCTCCATCGGCAGGCCCCCTTCCAGCAGCATCCGCCGACGGTCCGGCTGCGAACACGCAGCCAGAACGGCATATCACACGGCCATCTGGCGTCCTTGTCTTCAGCTTCCGCCTGGGATAGCGGGCTCATAGGGGCAAACGTCCCCATGCCCGTGCCGATGACGAAAGCCCTTATCCACCGGGGCTTCCCCGCGCGCCACCTCCAAAGGGTGTCAGGCTCGCCCGCTTGCTGGCACGGGGATGTGCTCTACCACCGTGTCGGAGGAGGGAAAGAACGTGCTTTCGTGGCCATCGCTCCACCGGACGAGGTACGGCGGACCGCCATCCTCGCCGTGTATCTCGGTGATCACTCCCCTGCGATCTTGGTCACCGACGTGATGTCCCCTGATGACCAGCTTGTCGCCCACGTTTGCTTTCATCATTTCCTCCCTGTCGTCATCGCAAGATCATCAGCTTGGGGGCACCGCCGAAATGGGCTGACGGCCCCATACGCTGGGGCACGTCCGCGGATCATCGTCGCGGCGCGGTTGGAGCGCGGTCGGCGTTGGTTTTCTCGCGGTCGCTGACGCGGGTCCCCACGATCGCGCCCGTCTCGTCGAATACGACGGCGTCGGCGGCCGCCAGGGCGTCCCGGGACACCCGGTAGTGGTGGCCGCACAGCAGCAGATCCACAGGATGTGGGCGAGCAGCGGTGGGCGGCATCAGCACCCTGACTACCGGCCTGGCCGGACAGCAGCAGGCCCGTTCAGCAAGAGCAGGCGGCCCAGGCCAGTCAGCCGGGTAATCGACCGGCCTCGTGGCAGCCACCACCCTGCGGTGCGGAAACCTCATCTTCATACAAACAGCGTCAGGCAGCCGCAAGCCGTCCCGATAGGGACCTAGTACCCGACCTGGCCGCTAACCGCATCCGTGCGGGACCTTCGCCGCGGAGCGCCTGCTGCAGCAGCGCCCGCATCGCCCGCGCCTGCCCGGGAGTCCACTCATCAGGGACGGCAAGCTCGATTGTCATGGCTCCCCCACCGCGATCCCGGTGAACCGGCGGGAACCCGCAGTCCGATAGCCCTGTTCGTGTCAATCTTCTACGGCATCGCGGTGATCTGGGAACGCGACCTGGGGGTGCTGCACAAATTCCTGGTCAGCCCCGCATCGCGGGCAGCCCTCGTGTCCGGCAAGGCGCTCTCAGCCGGAGTGCGCGCTCTCGCCCAGGCAGTGATCGTCTGCATCGTCGCCGCCGCACTCGGCGTGGACCTGCGATTCGACCTGGTCCCGCTCACCGGCGTCGTTGTCACCGTCATCCTCGGCGCCGCAGTGTTCGCCACCTTCTCGCTCATCATCGCCTGCCTGGTCAAGACGCGTGAACGGTTCATGGGCATCGGCCAGATACTCACCATGCCCCTGTTCTTCGCCTCCAACGCCATCTACCCGATCGCGATCATGCCAACCGTGCTGCGCTGGTTCGCCCGGGCCAACCCGCTCACCTACCAGGTCGACATCCTGCGAACGCTCATGCCGAAAAACGGCCGCAGCGCGTTCGGGCTGCCGCTGGATTTCGCGGTGCTGACCGGCTCGCTCGTCGTCCTCATCGCCATCGCGGCACGCCTCTACCCACGCGTCGTCCGGTGAACCGGGACGAAGATCATCCGATGCTCGGGGTCAGGAGATGCTGTTCATCAATCGAGTGGACGCGGGATGGCATCTTGCGCAACCGCCGCGGCAGGCGCGCCATCACGTCGACTGACAGAACCAACGAGTGACCCGCGTCCGGCTCCCCCACGGGCAGTTCCCAGCGCAAAGAAACGGCCTGTGAGGCGATCTCCCTTCGCCGGCATTGTCCGGATCAGGTCTTAGGGGTCGCCATTCAGCTACCTGGCTGTCCGGCTTCTCAGCCTTTCCGTCGAGACTCCGTAGGTTTCCCCTCGAAGCACATCCGGTCCAGCTCCCTCTCTCACCTCGCAGGCAATTCGATATTGCGCGACGTCAACAATGCTTTCTAGGGGCGAAGGTCCCGGCTTACAAGATCCCGGCTGGGACGCTCCATCGAACGCATGACGATGGCGGAGGTGAGAGGCTGGCGTCACGGCCAGGCTGCGTGCGGATCGTGCCTGGGTGGCCGCTGGCGGCCAGGCCGGCGACTGATCACAGCCTGTGAGGTGGGATGGGCCTTCGCATCGTGGCGGGTACTGCCAACCCGTTGCTCGCCGGTGCCGTCGCGACGGCACTGCGCACCGAGCCGGTGACGCGTGTGGTAGAGCGGTTCCCGGATGGCGAGCTGCGCCCGGTCGTGGATCACCTGCGAGGTGACGACGTGTATGTGATTCAGCCTACGGGACCCCCGGTCAGCGATCACCTGATGGAGTTGTTGCTGCTGCTCGACGCCTGCCGCCGGGGTGGTGCGGAGCGAATCACCGCGGTCGTGCCGTATTTCGGGTATGCGCGGCAGGACCGCCGTGGGCGGGTCGGCGAGGCCGTGGGTGCCCGCGTCGTCGCCGACGCGCTGGCGGGGTCTGGGGCCCAGCGCCTGGTCGTCGTGGACCCGCACAGCGCCGCGCTGGAGGCCATGTGCGGTATTCCCGTGGAGATGCTGACGGCTGTGCCCGCCCTCGCAGGCGCGCTCGCGCCGATGGTTCCCGATGGCGCGGTCATCGTCGCGCCCGACCTGGGCGCGGTTAAGCTCGCCGAGTATTACGCCTCATTGCTGCGGCGGCCGGTCGCCGTGGTGCGCAAGACCAGGGTGACCGGCGCCACCGTCCACGCCGAGGACATCGCCGGTGATGTCGCTGGCCGCCCAGCCGTCATCGTCGATGATATGATCAGCACCGGCGCCACAATCGAGGCAGCCGCGGGGGTTGTACTTGCGCACGGGGGCGCGCCCGGCATTGTCGTCGCTGCGACCCACGGGCTGCTGGTGGGAGCGGCTGCCAGCCGGCTCGGACAGTTGCCGGTCCGGTGCGTGCTCACCACCGACAGCCTGGCCCGCGACCAGCCACTGATGCCCGCGCTGCAAGTGGAGTCCGTCGCCCCGCTACTGGCCGACGCCATCGGCCGCCTGCACCACAATCAGCCGCTGGGGGACTTGCTTGTCCGCACGTGACGCGCCCGGACAGCACCGTGTTGGCTGAGGTTCTGCCACGATGTGCCGCTCTGGCACGCAATCTCGAGGACCTTTCCTATGACCGAATCCCGGGAAAGCCTGCCGCCCGGGCCGCCAGGCGAGCGCGAACGCTCGACGACGCGGGCTGCCCGGCGCCCGGATCTTCGCCAGCGGGAGCCTGGACGAATACGCGATCGACCTGGCCGCGCGCGAGGCACCGATAGACGCCTACGGCGTCGGCACCAAAATGGGCGTCTCAGCCGACGCCCCTTCCCTCGAGAGCACCTGGTGAATGGCATCCGCTCAGGCGGTTGTCGGCTGCTCATCCCCTTCGGCGCCTGAATTCCCTGGGCCTGCCGGGGTTGCCATTGGGTCCGTGGCCGCGGGCACTTCGGCACTGTCACGCCCGCGCGCGGCGGTGGTGTCCTGAACGGAGGGGAAGGGCAAGGAGCGGCAAGGATGGCGGCACGCAGCGCGGCGTGGGTGCGCGGCCGCGGTGATCTCGCGGCCCGTTTTGTGGTGCGGGCGGCGGTGGCCGCGCCGTCGGTGCATAACACCCAGCCCTGGTCCTTGGCCAGCCGCCAGGGCGTGATCAGCTTGTGCGCCGATCCGCGCCGGGGCCTGCCGCGGGCCGACCCAGCCGGACGGGAGATGGCGATCAGCTGCGGGGCCGCCCTGTTCAACCTGCGCCAGGCGGTGCGGCATCTCGGTTTCGCCGCCGGTGTGCGGCTGCTGCCTGATCTGTCGCACCCCGGCCTGCTGGCCGAGATCCGCTTCGGATGGCACCCGCCGCCGGTACCGGACGAGGAGCAGCTCTACCGGTCGATCCCGCGGCGGCACACCCACCGCGGGCCCTTCACCGCGCAGCTGCCCCCCTGCTGATCGGCGACCTGCGCCGCGCTGTCCGCGAGGAGGGCGCCGGCCTGCATATCGTCTGCGACCCCGGCCAGCAGCACCTGCTGGCCGAGCTGATCCGTGCCGCCGAGCTCACCCAGCGCGCCAGCCCCGGCTTCGCCGCCGAACTGGCCCACTGGGCTCCGCTGCCGGGCGAGGTGCGGGCGGGACGGCGTGCCAGCAAACGCCTGCCCGAAGCAGCCGGACGGGCTGGAGTTCGCCACCCGCGACTTCGGCTGCGGCACCGGGCGCGGCTTCCCGCTGCCGTCCCGCCCCGCCAGCCCGCCAGACGATGCCGAGGCCGGCCGCGGCGGTGAAGTATCCGAATGCCCGCCAGACGACGGTCACGTGGAAGAACACGGCACCCGTCACCGCAACCGGCCGTAGTCCTTGCACAGCCGCTCCACCACGATGACGGGCGGCTCAACGGCCAGCACACCTTCCATGGCGCCGATCATCAATGATGCCTCGTCCAGGTCCCAGGGGCGTAAGTCCCTGCCACCGGACCACATGCGGTGGGCTCTCACATGGCCTCACGTGGCGACGACGTGGGAACGCAGCTGCCACATCCGCCATTCAGAGATACCAGGCCACGTGTTCCCGCGCCGTCACACACGCCTGCACTGCGCCGGGATTTAAGGGGCTTTTGGCCCAGTTCGGGGACCTCAGGCCCGGGGGCAGACACGCGGTGCGCCGCCCACTCGCGATGGGCGCTGGTGCCTCGTGTGCCGGACCCGCATGCCCCACAGGGGCGTCGCCGATTACGCCATGGCATCAGCGCCGCTGCCCGATGCTGCCGGGCAAGATTGCTGGTCGGCAGACGGCGGCGCGGCGGGACCAATGGCCCCTTGCCACCCCGCTTGCTCTGGACTGGACTACTCACGTCACTGCGGTTGGTCTGTCACCTCTAACCCTCGCGGAACCGGACGTGTGGATCAGGTGGCTGTTGCGGGCTGTGGTCACCGCCTGCGGCAGTGGCGCCGTGATGACGCGTTCATCCCAGTGCCGGTAAGGAGTGCCGTCTGGCCATGCCCGCACCAGCGCCGAGTACCCGTCACGCTGGGTTCGCGGCTGGTCTGTGGGGGTTTCCTCGCGGCCTGGTCCACCCGGTTGTCCTGACGTTCGTGACGGCGGCCATCTTCTCCTACCTGTCGGCCGACACCGTCCGGGCCGTGTACCTGTTGGCGGTCGGGCTGGCGCTCGCGTGGGACCACGCCCGTCCCCGCACTCCCCGGCCGGCCCCTGGGCCCGCTGAGGCGGCCGGAAGCGGGTTCGGCGCATCGCACCCGGTCGCAGTGTTTTCAATTGAATCGGCTGAGCGCCGCCGGGCCGCGATGAGACGGCTGCTGGTCCCGGCTGTGGTTGCCGCTGTCGCGTACTCGTCGATTGTGGGGTGGTTCCCGCGCTACTCGTGGCCCGCCACGATCTCGGTCACCATCCCCTCCGTGGCGGCGGTGCTCGTTGCCTGGCGGGTCTCGGCGGGGTCGCAGGCTGAGCCCGGGCGGCTTAGCTGGGCGGGGATCGGCGCGTGGTCGTTTGTGTGGGCCGGAGCCTCGGTCTGGGAGCTGACTGCGCTGTTCCTGCAGCCCACGCTCAGCACCGACTCCTACGCCCACCCGACCCTCAGTTACCTGGCGAACTCGGTTCTCGCCGCCTGGCCCGGCCGGTCGGTGGTCGTGCTCGGGTGGCTGGCCTTCGGCTGGTACCTGGCCCGCAGATGAGCAGCCACACCATCACCGTCGCGGGTTACCTGCTGTTCCTCGCCCTTGGCATCGGGCTGACCGTCCTCGCTCACCGCCCTGGCTCACGCGTACCGACACTTGGCGCGCTGTTCACCCGGATCATGCACAACCGCACCGGCCGGATCGCCGTCGCCGCCTGGTGGGCGTGGCTCGGCCTCCACCTGTTCTCCAAATGACCCCCCACATGCCAGCGCCGCATTCCGGCGCCGGTGCCAGTGCGCCGGCCATGCCGCCTGCGCGGAGTGGGCGCGGGACCTTCGCCTCTGCCGGGCACTGGTGGTTTAAGGAGTGTGCGATGTGTGGCTGGACCGGTCTGTACACATCGCACACAGTTTCAGCCGCGCATGCGGGGCTGGCGCGACGGGTCGTCCGCACGCTGGGCGGGCGCTACTCGGCCGAGCTCGGCATCGACGTCGACGCGGGAGACGCCGAGGTCGAGCGGTGGTTTGTGGCCGCCACCCTGTTCGGGACCCGCATCTCGGCCCGCGTCGCTGAACGGACGTTCAGTGTGCTTACCGGCGCCGGGCTGGTGCGGCTCGCTCAGGCGCGGCACGTGCCGTGGGAGGACCTTGTCGGCTACTTCGACGACGGCGGCTACGCCCGCTATGACTTCCGCACCGCGACGCGGCTGCGGGCCCTGGCCGAAGTGATCGACGAGCGTTACGGCGGCCAGGGCGCCGCGATCGGCCGGCGGTTCACCACCTACCCCGAACTGCGCGACGCGCTGGATGTGCTGCCCGGTTGGGGGCCGGTGACCATCCAGCTGCTCCTGCGCGAACTCCGCGGCGTGTGGCCAGGCGCCGCCGAGGCTGGCCTGGACGTGCGCGACCTCGAAAGCGCGCTTGTCCGGCTGGTTCTGGCCCACCGCCACGGGATGGCGTCATGCCCGCCCCGCTTCAACTGCGACATCCTGGCCGGCCGCAGCAGCAAGCCGGAGAAGGTTTCATGACACGTCACGCAACCACATCCCCGTGGGGCTGGGCTCGGTCCGGGTGAGGCTCACGCGCGTGACCGGTCATCGGCATGGAAACGGTTCAGAAAACCTGGTCTTGGCCGCTCGTGCGGCGGGTGTGATCGATCAGCGTGTGCTGGATGCGATCCGGCATACGCCGGCTTGTCCAGCCCATTGGGAGGTCAGAACGGGTGCGCCGCCAGGGACTCGAATCCCGAACCCGCAGATTAAGAGTCCGCTGCTCTGGTATCAGATCAGTGCTCTCCATGCTGGTCTATGACAGTTAATGCGGGCCACCGCGCTGCGCCGTGCCGGGCGATGCCAGACACTGACGCCCCGTACCGATGCAGACGAGCAAACACCGAGCAAGCGTCCCTCCCAGCCCGCGATCACGATGGCACCCAGAACGCATCCCTCAGGCCAGGACTCCCTCCCGGTCATCAGGACTCCCTTACCGGGCTATCCGCCAACGCCGTCACTGGAAAGTCTCCGCCACCTAGCCCGCCCCGCCCGGAAGGGAGCGCGCGGGGCGCTCCAGCCGGGCGCGCGCGCGGCCCGGCGCGCGGCCCGGCGCGCGACATGGCGGCCGAACATCGACCTTTCGCCGATGTCGGATGTACCTCAGGTATCCCTCGGATATGCCTCGCAGGATCTGAGCTGGTTGGCGTGCGACAACGCCGCAAGTCACTGCCCTGACTTGGATTTCGGGCCCCACAGGCTCGCGGCCGCAGCCTGGGCCCGGTGACCGGCAGCCGGGCGTCTTGGGCTTGGGCGGTGGCTGCGGTTATGGTCACGGCATGCGGCGCATTGGCGCAGTGCTGATCGACATCGATGGCGTGCTGACCGTGTCGTGGAAGCCGCTCGAGGGGGCGGTCGCGGCGCTGCGGCGGCTGCGCAGGGAAGGGCTGCCGCTGGCCCTGGTCACCAACACCACCTCCCGCACGCGGGCGTCGATCGCGGCGGCGCTGGCTGGGGCTGGCTTCCCGGTCACCGCCGGGGACATTCTCACCGCGCCGGTCATCGCCGCTGTCCACCTGAGGGAGCACTCCCCAAGCGCTCGGTGCCTGCTGCTTAACAGCGGGGACGTCGGCGAGGATCTGGCCGGGGTGAGGCTTGCCCGCGAGGACGATCCCGCGGTGGACGTGGTGCTGGTGGGCGGTGCTGGTCCCGAGTTCAGCTACCAGGCGCTCAACCGGGCCTTTGGCCACTTGCAGCGCGGTGCCAGGCTGCTGGCCATGCACCGCGGCCTGTACTGGCGCACCGACGAAGGCCTGCAGCTCGACACCGGCGCATTCCTCGTGGGCCTGGAGCAGGCCGCCGGTACCGTGGCGGAAGTGGTGGGCAAACCCGCCCCAGCCTTCTTCGCCGCCGCGCTGGCCCACCTGCACGCCGACGCCGCGCACACCTTGATGGTGGGCGATGACATCGAAAACGACGTGCTCGCCGCCCAGCGCCAAGGGCTCACCGGGGCACTGGTCAAGACCGGCAAATACCTGCCCCGCACCCACCGCAGCGCCAGCGGCACACCCGACCACGTCCTGGGCTCCTTCGCCGGCCTGCCAGCCCTGCTGGATCAACTGTCGTGAGTGCCGGGACTGACTTCGCAGAAGTCATCCGGTAACCGGCAATGTCCGGGTGCCAGGATGGGCATGATGACTGAGGTGAGGAGTGCCCGCTAGGTGCCGTCGGATGCGGCGGCGGAGTCGGTGCTTGAGGCGGTCTTGGAGCGTGTCACGTACGCGAACGAGGAGACCGGTTACACGATCGCCCGGGTGGTGACCGAGCGCAGCGGCGGGGACCTGCTGACCGTGGCCGGGCCGCTGCCGGGCGCTCAGGTCGGCGAGAGTCTTCGGCTGAGTGGCCGGTGGACCTCACATCCCCGGTACGGCCGGCAGTTCGAGGTGCGGTCCTATTCGACCGTGCTGCCAGCAACCATCCAGGGAATCCAGCGCTACCTCGGCTCCGGGCCGATCAAGGGTATCGGCCCGGTGATGGCCGAGCGGATGGTCACGCATTTCGGCACCGACATCCTGCGCGTTATCGAGGAAGAGCCGCAGCGGCTCATCGACGTGCCCGGCGTTGGGCCCAAGCGCATCAAGCTCGTCGCCGGCGCATGGGAGGAGCAGAAGGCGATCAAGGAGGTGATGGTCTTCCTCCAGGGGGTGGGGGCATCCCGCACGACAGCCCGGAAAGGATCAAGGCCGACCTGCAGTATACCTTGTCGGAGGCGGCCGGCGATGGCCACTGCTACCTGCCTGCGCCCAACCTCGTCACCGAAGCCACGAAGATCCTCGGCGTCGGCCGGGAGATGATCGCCCCGGGCCGGTTCAAGATCCCGTACACCACATCCGTGGACGTGAACCGCGGCCGTGGTGTCCTCAAGGAGGACGGACAAGGAGCGGCAAGGATGGTGGCACGCAGCGCGACGTGGGTGTCCCGCCGCCGCGGTGACCTCGCGGCCCGCTTTGTGGTGCGCGCGGCGGTGGCCGCGCCGTCGGTGCATAACACCCAACCCTGGTCCTTCGCCAGCCGCCAGGGCATGATCAGCTTGTACGCCGATCCGCGCCGGGGCCTGCTGCGGGCAACCCGAGCCCGATTTTCACGGCTGTACGGCGTCCGCGGCAGGGAGTCAGCCGCTATGCAGCCATCGGGCGGGCGTTTCTGCCTGCCTGCCGGTTCGCGTAGTCGGCGCGCAGGATGAGCACGGCCCAGCCGATGATCGTGGCGGACACGACCGCCTGGACGAGTCCCTCGGCACCCTTGGTGGCACTGACCATGTTGAGGGACGCGTGCCACAGCGCCAGTACAAGGATGCTGGAGCGGGCGTGTTCGTACAGCCAGCCGGCCACGACCGCGCCGGCGGCCAAGCCTATCAGGAGGCCAGGGATCATGAATACCGGGAAGCCGCGGTAGCCGCTGTCGATCCAGAACGTCGGGGTGTGCCACAACGCCCACGGCACGCTGAGGATCAGCGCCGCGCCGCCAAGGGTGTGGCGCTGGCGCAGCCGGGGCCAGGCGAATCCGCGCCAGCCGGTTTCCTCGCCGTACCCGTTGACCAGCAGGGCCAGCGCGAGGACGCCGAACCAGCTTACGGCGGGCAGCCCAGGCATCTCGCTGAGCTGGGCCAGCGACGGCAGGCCGTGCCCAGCAAGCCACAGCGCGGCGAGCGCCACCAGCGCCGCGGCCAGCGGGACGAGCGATGCCGCGTACCAGCGCAGCGGAACCCGCCAGCGCGCCATCCGCCGTATCAGGTCGGTCAGTCCAGCGCGGCCAGCGGCGACTGCGGTGACGATGAACGCGGCGGTCATCGGCCCGAGCAGCCCGGGGAAGTGGCTCAGGTGCCCGCCGCTGAGCGCGTCTGGGATCCAGTAGCTCCACGACAGCAGGTAGGTGAGCAGGAAGTAGCTGCCGAGGGGGTGGCGCCGGACCGCCGCGGCGAGACCCGAACCGGGTACCACGGTGGCCCGGCAGGCGCTGGCCAGCACGTCGGGTGCGACCTCGATCCGCACCAGCACGGCGGCACCCGCCCTGGCGGTAGCGGCGGACGCGTGCGGGAACCGCGCCGCGTAGGCTTGCTGGCCAGCAGAGAACAGGGCCGGCTCGGCGGACCTGCCGACGACCCGTGCTGTGCCGGCGATGTCCACGCCGCGCAGCCGCAGTCCCACCGCCGTTTCCGTACGCAGGTTCCGCCACCATGTCTTGGTCTCTGGCTTGCCGGGCCATACCCATATCGCGTCTCGGCTCGCGGCGTACTGGACCGGCAGCGTGGCTGCCTGGCCGGTGCGGCGCCCGGGCACAGTCAGCAGCACCAGCGACCCGTCGACGGCCCCGGATAGCGGCGACTGCAACACCCGGGTGAACATCCGGTTGATGACGGGCTGAGGAGAAGCGGCACGCCGCCGGGCGGCCTCGCCTCGTGGCGCTGACAGGCGGGGCGGGTTGTGGATCATGGCGCACCTCCCCGTTCACCCTCATGCTCGGCGGCCCCGTAACGGCCGGGGAAGAGGCGATCGGCCCTTCTCTTATGGCCCCTTTTCCGCACTGCTGCTCAACCTCGCCGACGCGCTCGTGATCGAATGTCTGCTGACCCCGCGTGTTGCCCTCAGCAGCAGCGGCCGTCCGGGCGCCGCAGTGCCGCGATCGGACCTTCGGCCCTGCCAGACCCTGGGCGCGGCGGCGTTGACTGGGTGGCGTGGGCGAGCAGCTGGTGCCCGGCGTGCCGCCGGTGCCCGCCGTGGCGGACGGCGTGCCGCGCGCCGTCGACCCGACCGAGCCCGCCCGCCGCTTGCTTCGTGACCTGCGCGCGGACCGCCGCGGGCTGTCGAGCCGGGAGGTCGCCCGCCGCCTCGACGTCGTCGGCCCCAACGAGCTGCCGCGCCGCCGCGCGGAGCCGTGGTGGCGTGAGCTGGTCCGGCAGGTGAGTCACCCGCTGGCTCTGCTGCTGTGGGCGGCCGGGCTCCTGGCCTTCGCCGCGGGGACGCCCACCCTCGGCTGGGCGATCTTCGCCGTGATCGCGCTGAACGCGCTGTTCGCCTTCGCTCAGGAACGCCAGGCGGTCCGCGCGGTCGAGGCGCTGCGGGCCTACCTCCCGGAGCAGGCGCGGGTGATGCGTGACGGCCGCGAACTGGCCGTGCCGGCGCGCGAGCTCGTCCCCGGGGACGTGCTGCTCGTCGAGGAGGGCGAACGGGTCTCGGCGGACGCCCGGCTGCTCGACGGTGCGGTCGACGTCGACATGTCCACGCTGACCGGTGAGTCGCTGCCAGTCGGCCGCTACAGTTCCGCGCCGGGACACCCACGTGCCGCTGCTGCACGCCCGCGAGCTTCTCTTCACCGGCACCACCTGCGTCGCAGGCACCGCGACCGGGGTCGTCTACGCGACCGGGGCGCACACCGAGCTGGGTCGCATCGCGGCGCTGAGCCAGCGGGTGCGCCGCGAGGAGAGCCCGCTGGAGCATCAGGTCCGCCGCGTTGCGTGGCTGATCGCCGTGGTCGCGGTCGGCGTCGGTCTGGTGTTCTTGCCGCTCGGTTTGCTGGCCGGGCTGACCTTCGGCGATGCGGCCGTGTTCGCCGTCGGCCTGCTCGTCGCGAACGTCCCCGAGGGGCTGCTGCCGACGATCACGCTCGCCCTTGCGGTCGGGGTCCGGTCGCTGGCCCGCCGCGGCGCGGTTGTCAAGCGGCTGAGCGCGGTCGAGACCCTCGGCTCGACGACGGTGATCTGCACAGACAAGACCGGCACGCTCACCGAGAACCAGATGGCGGTCACCCGCCTGTGGACCGCGGAGACGGCCTGCGACCTTGATCGTGACGTGTCCGGTGGCGCCGTGCCGCCGCCCGGGCCGGCGCTCGCCGCCCTCGTCGACGCGATGGCGGCCTGCACCACAGCGCGGCCGGACGCGAAGGGCCTGGGCCGCGGTGACGCGACCGAGCTGGCGTTGCTCGCGGCGGCGGATCGGCTCGGCCTGCCGCTCGACGTCGCAGCGCGCGACCGCCGCCGGGCCGGCCTGTTCCGCTTCGACCCAGTGGTCAAACGGATGACCGTGCTCGAGCCCGGCATTGACGGGTTGCGGGCCTACGTCAAGGGCGCTCCGGAGGAGATCGTCCCGCGGTGTACCAGGGTGCTCGCCGACGGGCACGAAGAGCCCGCCGGCACCGGCCGCTCCAGGTGCGTCGCGGCGGCGGTCGAGGAGTACGCCGGGCAGGGGCTGCGCGTGCTCGCCGTCGCCCGGCGCAACCTGACTGCCGCCGACGGCGCCACCGCGCGCGACCGCAGCGCGGTGGAGCGCGACCTCACCCTGCTGGGCCTGGTGGCGATGTTCGACCCACCGCGTCCAGAAGTGGCCGGCGCCGTCGCCCGGTGCCACCAGGCGGGGATGCGGGTGCACGTGGTGTCCGGCGACCACGGGCTCACCGCGGCCCAGGTCGCGAAGCAGGTCGGGATCGGCACCGGCGGGCAGCGCGTCGTGACCGGGAGCGATCTCGCCGGCCTGCCTGACGCCGACCTCGACCGGCTGCTCGCCGGCCCGGCGAAGTGGTGTTCGCCCGCACGTCACCAGAGGCGAAGCTGCGGATCGCCGACGCGCTGCGGGCCAACGGCGAAATCGTGGCGATGACCGGCGACGGGGTGAACGACGCCCCGGCGCTGCGCCGGGCGGACATCGGCATCGCGATGGGGCGCAGCGGCACCGACGTCGCACGCGAGGCGGCGACGATGGTGCTGACCGACGACAACTTCGCGACGATCACCGCAGCCGTCGAGGCCGGACGCAGGGTCTATGACAACGTCCGGAAGTTCATCGTCTACATCTTCGCCCACGCCGTCCCGGAGGTCGTGCCGTTCCTCGTCTTCGCGCTGTCCGGCGGCGCGATCCCGCTGCCGCTCACCGTGCTGCAGATCCTCGCGATCGACCTCGGCACCGAGACGTTGCCGGCGCTCGCCCTGGGCCGCGAGCCGGCCGAGCCGGGGCTGATGCAGCGCCCGCCGCGCCGCCGTACCCAAGGGCGTCATCCGCCGGGAGATGCTGGTACGCGCGTGGGGGTGGATGGGCCTCGCCTCGGCGGTACTCGTCATGGCCGGGTTCTTCGCCGTCTTGTGGCGCGCGGGCTGGGCGCCGGGCGATCCCACCGGCCCGGGCACGCCACTGCACCACGCCTACCTCGAGGCCACGACCGCGACGTTCGCCGGGATCGTCGCGTGCCAGATCGGCACCGCGTTCGCGTCACGGACGGAGTCGGCGTCGCTGCGCGAGGTCGGCCTGCTGACCAACCCGCTGCTGTTGTGGGGCATCGCCTTCGAGGTCGCGTTCACCGCCGCCCTGGTCTACCTCCCGCCGCTGCAGCAGCTGTTCGGGACGGCGGCGCTGGGACCTGGCACACTCGCCGTCATCGCACCGTTCCCATTTGCCGTGTGGGGACTGGACGAGCTACGTCGGCTCAGGCGGCGGCGCCGCCGCTCATGACCGGCTGGATCGAGCGGCCGGGCAGATGGCACATGACGACGCTCAGGTGGCTCCCGAGAAGCGACGTTTGCGAATGGCGGGACATCCACTCGTGGGGTGCGGGCCGCTTTGCGGCTTCGTCCACATGCTGCGCGCCGCTGGTTACGAAGCGACCGGAATCGACCTCGAGGCGCCGCCGGGGCCCGGTGCTGCCAGGTCGAGTTCGAGCGCGATCTCGGCACGACCGGGCATTGGTGAGCCGAGTCGAGAGCGCGGCGGCACGCAGATCACCCCGCTCTGCACGATCCCGGTCTTCTTGAACTGGGTTCCGCCACCCGCGCGGAACGATGCCTCCTCTGGGCCTGCCGGGGTTGCCATTGGGTCCGTGGCCGCGGGCACTTCGGCACTGTCACGCCCGCGCGCGGCGGTGGTGTCCTGAACGGAGGGGAAGGGCAAGGAGCGGCAAGGATGGCGGCACGCAGCGCGGCGTGGGTGCGCGGCTGCGGTGATCTCGCGGCCCGTTTTGTGGTGCGGGCGGCGGTGGCCGCGCCGTCGGTGCATAACACCCAGCCCTGGTCCTTGGCCAGCCGCCAGGGCGTGATCAGCTTGTGCGCCGATCCGCGCCGGGGCCTGCCGCGGGCCGACCCAGCCGGACGGGAGATGGCGATCAGCTGCGGGGCCGCCCTGTTCAACCTGCGCCAGGCGGTGCGGCATCTCGGTTTCGCCGCCGGTGTGCGGCTGCTGCCTGATCTGTCGCACCCCGGCCTGCTGGCCGAGATCCGCTTCGGATGGCACCCGCCGCCGGTACCGGACGAGGAGCAGCTCTACCGGTCGATCCCGCGGCGGCACACCCACCGCGGGCCCTTCACCGCGCAGCTGCCCCCCTGCTGATCGGCGACCTGCGCCGCGCTGTCCGCGAGGAGGGCGCCGGCCTGCATATCGTCTGCGACCCCGGCCAGCAGCACCTGCTGGCCGAGCTGATCCGTGCCGCCGAGCTCACCCAGCGCGCCAGCCCCGGCTTCGCCGCCGAACTGGCCCACTGGGCTCCGCTGCCGGGCGAGGTGCGGGCGGGACGGCGTGCCAGCAAACGCCTGCCCGAAGCAGCCGGACGGGCTGGAGTTCGCCACCCGCGACTTCGGCTGCGGCACCGGGCGCGGCTTCCCGCTGCCGTCCCGCCCCGCCAGCCCGGATGCCCTCGGCACGGTCGCGCTGCTCACCACCCGAGACGATCCGCAGGTGAGCTGGCTGCTCGCCGGGCAGGCGCTGCAGCGGCTGCTGCACGCCACCGCGCACAACGTCAGCGCCGCGTTCCACACCCAGCCCCTCGAACTCCCCGCCCCGCGGGAACGGATCCGCATCGAGATCACCGGCCGCGGGTACCCGCAGATGCTGCTGCGCCTCGGCTGCGGTGGCCCCACGGTCACCACCCCACGCCGCCCAGTCACCGGCACGCTCACCGAGGAACGCTGAACCCGCCACCCCGGCAGCGCAGGGCTGACCGCCGCCCCCAGCAGGTGGCGCGGCACAGACGGCCGAACTGCTGAAGTACCCGAATGCCCGCCAGACGATCCTCACGTGGAAGAACACAGCGCCCGTCACGACGATCGTGCCGGCCGAGACGATCGCCATCAGGCACGCGGTGCCGGCCCGGCCGGGTGGGCTGGTCGGTGCGCAGGACGATCTCGCCGTCATGGTGCTCCGGTTCATCCCACGGCCCCGCCGGGAGCTGCTCGCCAGCCAGCGCGGCCGGCAGCCGGAAACTGATCACAGTCCCGGCGATGTCACGCCCGCCGAGCGCGTCCGGGGTGGATTCCTCGACCAGGTGACCGTGGCTCATCACCCCGACCCGGTCGGCCAGCCGCTGCACCTCGTCGAGGTAGTGCGAGGTGAGCAGGACGGTGGTGCCGGAGTTGCGGAGCCCGGCGATCATGTCCCAGGCGTCGCGGCGGGCGTTCGGGTCGAACCCGGTGGTCGGCTCATCCAGGAACAGCAGGTCGGGGTCGCCGACCAGGGCCAGCGCCAAGTCGAGCCTGCGCAGCTGGCCACCCGACAGTGTCCGCGCTCTCGCCCGGCGCTTGCTGGCCAGACCCACCTGCTCGATAGTTTCCACCACGTCCCGCGGCTGGGCGTAGAAGCTCGCATAAAGGCAACAACCTCCCCCACCGTCAGTCGGCGTCGATGCCGCCAGACTGCAGCACGATCCCGATCCGCTCACGGAAACGGCGCCTGTCAGTGCCTGGGTCAAACCCGAGCACCCGCACCGAGCCGGACGTCCGCTTGCGGTGTCCCTCGAGAATCTCCACGGTCGTGGTCTTGCCAGCACCATTGGGCCCAAGCAGCGCTTAGATTTCGCCGCGCCTGACCGCAAAGCTGACGCCGTCCACCGCACGCAACCGGCCGCAATCCTTGCACAGCCGCTCCACCACGATGGCGGGCGGCGGGGTGGCCTGCGCACCTTCCATGGCGCCGATCTTCAATGATGCCTCGCCCAGGTCACAGGGGCGTAGGTCCCTGAACCCGTTGCTCAGCGATGCACTCCGGTCCGGCGTGCAGACAGTGACAGGCCATTCGGCCCTGCCGGGCTGGATCTGGGTGTGCTCCGGTGTAACTGAAGAAGGCAACGATTTTGCGATCAACCGTGCGTGCACCCTATGCGAGGAGGTGTGCTGGTGAGCAAGCAGATGGGCCAGCGGTACCAGGAGCCGCCGACGTCCGCCCTCGAGGAGCGTATGCACCTGCTGGAAGCCCGCGTGACAGCGCTCGCCGACGCGGTCCGCGTCCTGGCACACGGCCTTGAGGATTTTCCCACCACCGAACCCGGGCAAAGACCTGCCGCCGAAGCCGCCCGGCGCGCCTATGACCTGCTGCTGGTGGCCGAACCACGGCCGCCGGGCACGCAGCCGGCTGCAGGCCAGCCAGATACCTAACGGCTGCCGCGGCTATTTCACAGTATCTCCGGCATGGCGACCTGGCTGGCACGGCCCGGCCCGCGCGCCACCGGGCCGGGCCTGGTCCCAGCGCGATGACGGCGGGCCGCTGTTTACCCGGATCATGCCTAGCCACACGGCCGGATCGCGGTCATCGCCTGGTGGGCGCGGGACCTGCGTCTCTGCCGGGGCGCTGGTGGTTTAAGGAGTGTGCGATGTGTGACTGGACCGGTCCGTACGCATCGCACGCAGTTTCCAGCCGCGCATCGGCGGCTGGCGCGGGCGTGTCCCCGAGCGCAGCCGTTCGGCAAATCTTGCGGCAAATCCTCACCCACCGCTGCGCAGGCGGCTGGGCACCCCAAGCCATCACCGCCTGTGACGTGGGCCGCGGGAAAATGCGCGCGCCGCGCCGCGCACCCGAAACCCAGGCCCGGCCCGCATACCGGCGTCAAGCCCGCGTGCGGACTCGCTGCCCGATGGCCGCGAGCTGGATGCCGGCTCTCACCACGAACGCGCGGGGCTGGCAGCCAGGACCGTCTCCGTGAACGACGCCCCCGCCCTGCGCAGGGCCGATATCGGCATCGCGATGGGCCGCTCCGGCACCGACGTGGCCAGGGAGGCGGCCACGATGGTGCTGACCGACGACAACTTCGCCACCATCGTGGCGGCCATCCACGGCGGCCGCCGGGTCTACGACAACATCCGGAAGTTCGTCTTCTACATCTTCGCCCATTCCACTCCGGAGATCGTCCCTTCCTGGTGTTCGCGCTGGCCCGTGGCGCCGTACCCCTTCCTCTGACCGTGCTCCAGCTGCTCGCCTTCGACGTCGGGACCGAGACCCTCCCGGCCCTGGCGCTCGGCCGGGAAACAGCCGAGCCAGGGATCATGAACCGGCCGCCGCGCCCCCGCAGCGAGGGCGTCATCCGCCGGCCGATGCTGCTGCGGGCGTGGCTGTTTCTCGACCTGATCGCGGCCACGCTGCAGATGGCGGCGTTCTTCCTGGTGCTCACCCGGGCCGGCTGGCATCCCGGCGCACCCACCGGGCCCGGGTCCCGCTGCACCACGGCTACCAGCAGGCCACCACGATGACGTTTCTGTCGATGGTGGTCGCGCAGATCGGCACCGCATTCGCGGCCCGCACCGAACGCGCCTCACTGCGATCGGTCGGCGTGTTCTCAAACCGGTACCTGCTGGCCGGGATCGGCACCGAGCTCACCCTGGCCGCCGCCATCATCTACCTCCCACCGCTGCAGCACCTGCTGAGCACCGCGGCCCTGCCGCCGCGCCTGCTGCTCATCACGATGCCGTTTCCCTTCATCGTCTGGGGCGCTGACGAGCTGCGCCGTTACCTCCTGCGCCACGCTGGCCGGCGCCGGTTGCGAGGAAGGCACGTGCAGGACCCACCCCGTCCGCTCAGCAGAGACTAGGTACCGAACGGCTGCCGCGGGGATCGGCTCGCCCTGCGTGCGGGGTGCTGCTCGCGTCGGCCGTTCAGGACCTGCGATGTGACGTTCCGCGGTGAGGAGCAGCATCCCGGCACGTCTTACCAGCAACCCCAGCAACCCCGGCTCGCCGCCTCCGCTCCTGGGACCGGCAGCCCTGCATTCACCGGGGACTTTCGGCCCTGGGCGATGCCCGCCTGGCGCCCGGTAATGGAGGTGTGGATGGAGATTGTCATGTCGTTTACCGGCGTCGGCAGTCTCGGTCGCAGCATCGACAAAGCCAACAGGCGGCTGGCTGACATCGCACAGGGATTCGGTGGCGGCGGTGCCGTCGACGAGGCGCTGGCGCAGCTGCCGGCTGATCTCCGTGTACTGCTGGAGCCGGCCTGGCCCGTGATTGGGGGCGGGCAATGATAAGCCGGGCGGACGTTGACAAGCTGCTGAGCGCACACGCCACCGACCCGGTGGTGCTGTCGCTCTACGTGCAGGTGCCGGTAGACCCGGCCGCGCTGCGCGGCCTGCCGGCCAGGGCAGGCGAGCTCCTCGCGGCGGCGGCAGGCACTCACGCAGACGGCCTCCGTGCTGCGCGGGCACGAGCCGCTGACGTCAAGGCGGTGCGGGATCTGCTGGAGGAGCATGCCCGTGGCTGGCTGGGCCACACCGCCGCGATCTTCGCCTGCGGCCCCCTGGGCCTGGCCGATGCGATCGCGCTGCCCGGCACGGTGCCGGAACGAGCGGTTATCGCGACCCGGCCTCATGTGCGGCCCCTGCTCGTGGCCCTGCAGCGGCACCCCGCCTACCACGTGGCCGTCGTCGACCGGCGCCACGCCTGGGTGTTCAAGGTGGCCGGTGAGCGGATCGACACGGTCGCCCAGTCGGACGCCGAAGGCGTGCGCAGCCCCGGCTTCGGCGGCTGGTACGGCCTGGAGGCCTACCGGATCCACGAACGTGTGATTCAGCTCGCCCGTCGTCATTATCGCGAGACGGCCGCCCTGCTCGGACAGGCCATGGGTGCCGCCCAGCCGCAGCCGCTGGTTGCTGGCGGGCATGAGGAAAGCATCCCGCAGTTCCTCGCCGTTCTTCCCGCCGGGCTGCGGGATCGCCTGGCCGGCAGCTTCGCCGCCGATCCGCACACCCTGACCCCCGCACGGGTACGCGAACTGGCGGCACCTGTCATCGAACACTGGGTAACAGCGCGCGAGCAACGACTCATGAGCCAGATCCGTGAACTGCCGCCGGGCGGGCTGGCCGCGGCCGGCCTGCACGAATGCGCCGCCGCGGTAAACCAGCACGCCGTCCAGCTGCTGATCGTGCCCGACGACGGGCTGGTTCCCGGATACGCCTGCGGGCGGTGTGGTGGGCTCGCGCTCGCCGGTGGTGACTGCCCTGGCTGCGGCGCGGCGCTCGGTCCGGTCCCTGACCTCATCGAGGAAATGGCGGTCCAGACCCTCGGCGACGGCGGGCTGGTGGAAGCGGTTTCAGATCTGCCAGGCGGCGTCGCCGCACGTCTGCGGTTCCCGCTGGCCGCCGGTGCGGAGAGGTGAGCATCATGAGTGCGCAGACGCTGCAGATGCAGACCGAGGCCCGCGGCGCCGTTCCGGCGAGCGCGATGGAGCTGGCCGTCCAGAAGGTCCGCTCGCTGCTGCGGCTAGCTCCCGAGCCGGTGCTGTTCGCCCGGGTGAAACTCACCATGGCCGCCGATCCGGCCGCCACGCGCCCCGCGATCGCCCAGGCCAATCTGGACCTGGGCGGACGGCTGATCCGCGCCCAGGCCACCGCCGCCACCATGCCCGAGGCGGTCGAGCGGATGAGCGACCGGCTCCGGACCCGGCTGGAACGCGCGGCCCGGAACTGGGCGGCGATCCGCGGCGGAACACCGGTCCCCCTGCCGCATGAATGGCGCCATCAGAGCATGCCGTCCCCGCGCATGCCCTATTACCCCCGCCCGCAGGGGGAACGCACCGTGATCCGGCACAAGGCGTACACCCTGGCCCGGCAGACCGCCGACGAGGCCGCCGCCGAACTGGAACTGCTGGACTACGACTTCCACCTGTTCACCGAGCGCGCCACCGGCCAGGACAGCGTCATCTACCGGACCGCCAGCGGGTACCGGCTGGCCCAGGCCCGCCCACGGCCCGGCCGCCTTCCCCCACCGAACGCCCCGATCACGGTCAGCACGCATCCCGCGCCCAGGCTCACCCCCGCCGGCGCCATCGCACGGCTGGAGGCTCTCGGCCACCCATTCCTGTTCTTCGTCAACAGCCAGACCGGCCGCGGCAACCTGATCTATCACCGCTACGACGGCCACTACGGCCTCATCACGCCCGCAGGGCGCCCGATCCGCTGGAGGGCGTAAATGCACGAATGAGCGGCCTGGACAGCAGCTGCGCCGCGCACAAGCGACGGGGCGAATCGTGCCGCCCAGCCCGCTCCGGTTGATCAGCTCGCCTTCTGACGACGGCAGCCTGCCAGAGTGCTGGCTGGTGGCCGAATGCCGATGAGCCCGCCAGCGGCGGCGGGGCAGCGCCGCGCAACGGCCCGAAGACGTGCCCCGGCGCAGGCCGACGGTCAAACGGCAACGGCAGCATCCCGCGTCGGACCGTGCCGAGGAACGCCGCATCCTTGCCGATGGCCGCCGCCACGTCGCGGGCACGGGCGACGACGTTGAAATACTGCCGCATCCGGAAAATATCCAGCGCAGCGTCCAACGCACTGTGCCTGGGCGGGCCGTCGGTGGTGGCCATGACGATCGCCTCCACCACCATCGTGCGCCGCCCACCTCGCCGTCCGGCCAGAGGCGAAGGTCTCCCCAGCCGGTGCGGGTGAGGAGACCGCTCGCAGCACGCCGCTCCCCGCGAACTGCTACCTACGCTCGGCCAGCACCGGGAAACGCTCCAGCACCTCGCCGGGTGTTCGAGTCTGGGCTCCCTGCAACGGCTCTGGGGGCGGCCCGGGCCGCGGTACGGGCTCCGGCTCTGGCTCTGGTTCCGGCGGGGGCAACGGCCGTGGCTGCGGCCGGGGTTCCGGCGGCGGTATGGGCGGCTCTGGCTCTGGCTCGGGCGGCGGTGCAGGTGGCGGCACTGGGTGCGGCAGCGGCGGCACTGGCGGCTCCACTGGTTCTGGCGCGCCGACCTCGGGCCGCGGCGGTTTCGGTCGCGCGAATTCGCCAGGCGCTTCGTGGCCGGGAACTGCGGGCTCGTGGGAGGAGGGATCGGCTGGCACCCGGAAGTGATTCCCCGCCGGGTCCCTGCGTACCGCACGGCAGCCGCTCAGCCGGCCAGCGTTTCCACGGAGTTCGGAAGCGTTGCGACAGACCAACCGCAGCACCGGGCCCGCTGCCCACCTGCTTTCTCGCGGACTGGCCGGTGCCGCCAGGGACTATCGTCACATTCCAGCCCCGGGTTCTGGCAGCACCCTGGCGCAGCCCGGTTGCCGCCCGTGTCCGGCGCGGCCCCTGCGCGGGTGCGGCGACGGTCATGATGCGCCGGGGGACCTTCGCCTCTTGGGAGCCGGGTGGCACCTGAGGTAGGTAACGGAGCGTGATGTCGTTCACCGGAGTGGACAGCCCGGACCGCAGCATCAGCAAGGCCAACGCGTGGCTGGCAGACATTGACGGCCGGGTTCGGCGCTGGCGACCGCGGCCCGGGGGCACAGGGTGCTGCGGGCGTGGCTGTACAACCCTGCGAGATCGCCTCAGCGTGGAGGTCGCCGCGCATTCGCCGCGCAACTCCCGGAATTGGCGTCGCTGATCACGGCGCGCGGAAATGCACCCACTCGGCCATGAGGCCACGCATCAAGGCTTGCGGAGCCAGCGACGAGCGGTTCACGACGCTGGCAGCGCAGAACTCAATGATGATCAGGAGAGCATCGTGGCGGAGACGGAACAGGGTGCTACTGACTGGAAGGCTCAGGCCCGCGCGGCCTTGCGGGAGCTGAGTATGAAGGACATGCCCAGTTTCGAAATCCTGTTTCTCGATGAGCTGGCCGGGTGGGCGTTCTCTGTCAGCAACCCTGGTCACGGCTACAACGAGACACACAGCGCCCTGGTGGTGACCACCCTCCTCGGGGCCGTTGAACGCGCCAGATCATTCCGTCCCACCCAGGTCCCGGCAGAGTCGGACGCGATCGTGGCGACCCGGGAGAAAGTTGTCGCCGGAGCCCACCAGTTCGCCGAGACATCCAAGGGCCTGACACACCTTGTTGGATTGCTGGCGCCAGCGGCCGTCCGGGAACTCGAGCACAGTGCCGGCCAGCCGACTGCCCAGACCTACTGGCTATATCATCATGCACTTCTCGTGCTCGCCTCCGGCAAGGGCGGAGACGTCAGCGAGGACACGCTGCGCGGGATCACGGCCGTATTCCAGGCCTGGGACGGGCTCGCGGCCGCGGGATTCGCGCTCCCATGGCGCACCCGTCAGGACATGGAGTCACGGGCATCTGCCGACATGGTCACCTCCCATGTCGAGACGTTGATTGAGCGCCTGACCGGAGTCGAGAAGGCGAAGACAGACGCTGACGGCGACTACCCCATCCGTTACCGCAGTGCGCTGTACTTCGTGCGGGTTGTGCCGGCGTGGAAACCGGTCGTGCAG
Organism: uncultured Actinomycetota bacterium; assembly: GCA_963851085.1. GTDB lineage: Bacteria > Actinomycetota > Actinomycetes > Streptosporangiales > Streptosporangiaceae > DATFVJ01. The sequence goes on from CAWKNX010000004.1 coordinate 329,393, forward strand.
GTCTTCTCCGTTGCGGTCAACGGCATACAGTTCACCGATGCCCTGGCCCGCGACCTCAATGAGATCAACGCGCGCCTGCACTTCTGCCGCACATTCTGGGTCCGCGGCCAGGTCCTGGTCGAGTCGGAGCACCTGGGTCCCTCGCTGACCGAAGCTGACTTCCATGAGTGTGCCCTGCACGTCGCCGAGGCCACTGATGCGTTTGCGAAAGGGCTGGCCGAACGCCATGGCGGACGGCTTGCGTTCGAAGAATCCAAAGAATCCGAGTACGCCTCACCAGCGGACGAGAGGCTCGGCTACCTGTGAATAACCGGACCAGGCGCGCTGAAGATCCGCAGGCGTAGCCGGTTGGGTTCCCAGCGGCGGGCTTCGCCGACGGCGCGCACCCTAGCCGGTCAAAAGATGGGCCTGTGAGGTGGTCTCCCTTCGCCGGCATTGTCCGGATCAGGTCTTGGGGGTCGCCGTTCAGCCTCCCGGCTGTCCGGCTTCTCAGCATTTCCGTCGCGGCTCCCCGGGTTTCCCGGGGAGGTTCGTTCGGTCCAGCTCCCTCTCTCACCTCGCAGGCACGTTCATGCCGCGTGTCCCGGCCACGTGCGCCGCGATGGACCGTTCGGCCAGGAAGTCCAGTGTGCGCTGGTCGACCAGAAGCCGCCGGTTCATGCCCTGGGACAAGACAACGGTCCGGGCCGGGCGTTGTCCCAAACCGGGCCGAACGCCCCTAAGCCAGGCGCCATGCAGATGGCAGGGTCACAGTGATGGTGACGCACGCATCCAGTGAGCCTGCTGAGAGACTGCGTCGCGGCGAGCGGAGGTGACATGAGGGCTGAGATCGGCGACGAGCTCATTTTTGATGGCCCGGAAGGTGAGCGGTCCGGCCGGATCGGCACCATCGTCGCGCTCACCAGCCCCGACGGGTCACCGCCGTACGTGGTCCGCTGGCTTGCTGGCTATGAATCACTGGTCTTCCCCGGCCCGCAGGTGCAGATCGAAATACACCACAAGCACCGGACGGCGACCGGCCGGCACCGGGCCCGGACTCTGCCAGGTGCCTAGCCACAGCCCAGGACAGGCGCGCGGCGGGGCAGCGCGCCTGCGGCTGACCTTGCTGGGGGTCGGGGCGATGAACTCTCCCCGGTTCGCGCCGGCTGGCCTGCTGGTCAGGTGGGGGTCCGCGCGGATCGCCATCGACGGCGGGCCAGGCGCGGAGCCACCCCGCCGCCTGCAGGCCTGGCTGGTCACCGACGAACACGCCGAGCTGCATGCGGCGCTGAAGCGGCTAGCACACGAGCACGGCGCGGCGGATCCGGCCATCAGCGAGTACGTCACCTGCGGCCTGCACGTGCGGCCGCTCCCGGTCGAGCACACCTCCCACCCGACGGTCGGTTACCACATCAGCGCCGGATCCCGGATCGCGGTGTGGGCGCCGGAGTTCTGGCGGTTCCCGGACTGGGCGGACGGCGCCGACCTCATGTTCGCTGAGGCCGCCGCCTGGAACCACCCAATCCGATTCCGCGGTGGCGCCGGCGGTCATGCCCCCGTCATGCAGGTCGCCGCCGAGGCCGCACGGCGTGGTATCCGCCGCCTCGTTTACGCGCACATCGGCCGGCCCACACTGCGGGCGATGGACGCAGGGTTACGCCCCCCATTCGGCGAATGGGGAACCGAAGGCCGCACATACACGCTGTCGCCACATTCCTGACGTCTCCAGCCGGCGCGCTCCGGCTGCGGAAAATCTCGCCCGGCGGTCGGCGTGGACCTGCGATTCGACCTGGTCCCGCTCACCGGCGTCGTTGTCACCCTGAAAAACGGCCGCAGCGCGTTCGGGCTGTCGCTGGATTTCGCGGTGCTGACCGGCTCGCTCGTCGTCCTCATCGCCATCGCAGCACGCCTCTACCCACCGCGTCGTCCTCTAAACGGGCGCGGCGTCCCATGGTGAGTATCTGGCCGATGCCCATGAACCGTTCACCGTGTCTTGACCAGGCAGGCGATGATGAGTGAGAAGGTGGCGAACACCGCGGCGCCGAGGATGATGGCCCCCTGTTCTTCGCCTCCAACGCCATCTACCCGATCGCGATCATGCCACCCGTGCTGCGCTGGTTCGCCCGGGCCAACCCGCTGACCTACCAGGTCGACATCCTGCGAACGCTCATGCCCCCGGAGGGGCACAGCAGACGGCCCGGGCTTCGCGAGGCGCTTCACACAGCGTCGCCGTCACGCTCGCCGGTTCGCACCCGCAGCACGCTGTCCACCGGCGCAACCCAGATCTTGCCATCGCCGATCGTTCCGGTGTTCGCGCACTTCGCGATGGCATCTACCACGGTTTCTGCGTCGTCGTCACCGACGACAACGTCCAAGCGGATCTTGGGCAGCAACGCCGGCTGGCGGTCGCCCGCCCATCCAGCAGCAGCACGGCCGGTAACGAGCTGGCCGTACTGCCGGCCAAACCCGCGGACCTCAGTCGCGGTCATCCCGCGAGCGCCGCTGTCAATCACGGACTGGACTACATCGTCGAGCCTTTCCGGCTTGACGATCGCGGTTATCAGTTTCATGCGGCTCGCCTCCCGTTCCGGTCAGTTGCGAGGCCGGTCAAACATGATGCCCTTCCTTCATCAACCATCGTCCACTTTCAGAGTCTGACGAAGGTCCGCATGCAGTTAGGGGCCAAGGTCGGTCGCGGCACGGGCGGAAGACCCCCTTTGAGCGTGGGTCCGCGACGCCCGCAAGATCGCGCCACACCTTGGGGAATGCCTCGTTGGCGGCTCCGCGTCAGTGCCGAGAGCGCCGCCGCGCGCATTTGGTTCGCAATCGGCAAGGGACTTTCGACTCTAATTGGAGGGCATTACGGCCCCATTGAGCCGCGCGGGACGGCGGTGGAGTGGAGGTGTGGAGTAAGGCTGCGGAAGGGAGAACACGATGACAATGGTGCGGCGGGAGCCCCGGTGGCCGTTTCCCGCGCTGACCGAGTGGCTGGAAGCGCCGATGGCAGGCTGGCGCGGTTTCGGCCCGCTGATCCGGATCGAGGACTTCGTGGCCGGGGGCCGTTACGTTGTCCGGGCGGAGCTGCCCGGCGTCGACCCCGGCAAGGACATCGAGGTGCATGTGGGCAACGGAGTGCTGACGATCAGGACTGAACGCAGCGAGGAGACCAAGAAGCGGCACCGCGGCGAGTTCCACTATGGCTCGTTTGAGCGGACGGTCAGGCTGCCACGCGGCGCGGACGAGGGCGACGTCAAGGCGTCGTACGGGAACGGCATTCTTGAGGTGAGCATCGGCCATGCCGGGGCGAAGCCAGAACGCCGGATCACCGTGGAGACCGAAGTCTGACAGCCGTACGCCGGATGAAAGCAAGCCGACAGCGGATTGCGCCAAGCGCTCGAAGGAGCGTTCATGAAACCCCCGACCGGCGAGGCCGATTTCTACGCATTACTCACGGACGGGACCACGATCGAGATCCGTCCCGCCCGGCCGCAGGACGCTGACGCCGTGCGTCAGATGCACGCGGTCATGTCCCCGGACAACAACTACCGGCGGTTCTTCAACCTGAATCCGCGCGCGGCCGAGCAGGAGGCCCAGCGGGTGTGCCGTGAACCAGGTGGCGACCACGCCGCGTTGCTCGCCTGGCTGGGCAGCCAGCTCATCGGGGTAGCGAGCTACGAACCGGGCAGCGCGCCCGGAGCCGCGGAGATCGCGGTTGCTGTCGCCGATCACATGCACGGCCGCGGCGTCGCGACGCTGCTGCTCGAGCATCTGGTGTCGATCGCCCGACACCGCAAGCTGCAGGCCTTCACCGCGAAGACGCTGGCGACCAATGCCGCGATCATGCGTGTCGCCGCCGACGCGGGGCTGCAGGCGAAGCAGGAGGTCGCTGACGGGATCATCGACCTCACCTTTCCGCTTCCCTGCGACGACGCCGAGCGTCACCTGGACAGCTACCTGGACACGGTGGCGGGCAGGGAACGCCTTGCCGACGTGGCCAGCCTGCGGCACATCTTCCAGCCGGCATCGGTCGCGATCGTCGGCGCCAGCCGCCGCCCGGGCACGGTCGGCCGCGCCATCCTGCACAACGTCGTCACCGGCGGCTTCGCCGGGCACCTGTATGCGGTCAACCCCAGGGCACGCCAGGTCGAAGGCGTGCCGTGCGTGCCGTCCGTGGCCGACCTGCCCGAGCCGGTGGACCTTGCCGTCGTGGCGGTCCGCGCGGCAGCCGTTCGGGATGTGGCTGAGCAGTGCGGCCAGCGCGGTGTCATGGCGCTGATCGTGATCACCGCCGGGTTCGACGCCGACACCGGCGCCGACCTGCTGGCCATCTGCCGCCGCCGCGGCATGCGGCTGGTCGGCCCGAACTGTTTCGGCATCGCGGTGCCGCACCTCGGCCTGAACGCCACCTTCGCCGCGGCCCATCCCGTGCCGGGTGCGGCGGGCCTGGTCGCGCAGTCCGGTGGCGTCGGCGTGGCGCTGCTCGACCATTTGACCCAGCTCGGCGTCGGGGTTTCCTCGTTCGCCTCGGTGGGCGACAAGTATGACGTGTCGAGCAACGACCTGCTGATGTGGTGGGAGCAGGACGAGCTCACCCGGCTAGCGATTCTCTATGTGGAGTCGTTCGGCAGCCCGCGGAAGTTTGCCAGGACCGCGCGCCACGTCGGAGCGACGATGCCGGTCCTGACCGTACACCCCGGCGGGTCCGCGGCCGGGCAGCGGGCCGCCACCTCGCATACGGCGGCCGCCGCCACGCCGCTGATCACCCGGGATGCGCTGTTTGGGCAGGCCGGGATCATCGCCACCACGAGCCTGGGTGAGCTGCTTGAAGCGGCAGCGCTGTTCGCCAGCCAGCCACTCCCGGCGGGCGACCGGGTCGCGGTGGTGTCGAACGTGGGTGGCGGCGGCGTGCTTGCCGCCGACGCGTGTGCGGACTGCGGCCTGCGGGTGGCGGTGCTCACACGGAAGACACAAGCCCGGCTGCGCCGGATGCTGCCACCGGGTGCCGCGGTCAAGGGCCCGGTGGACGCCACCATCGCCGTGCCCCCGGGCACCTTCCGGTCCTGCCTGGAGGTCGCTGCCGCCGACGACGGCGTGGACATGGTCCTTGCGATCACCGTTCCGACCGTCATCGCCGAGCTTGTCCCGGCGATCACGGCGGCGAACGTCGCCAAACCGCTCGCCCTGGCATTGCTCACCCAGCCGGAGGCGGTGCGGCTGCTGCCACGTGACGGCAAGGGTGGTCCCGGTGACATACGCCCGGCCCGGCAGGAGGGCAGAGAGGCGGCACGCCGGGCGGTGCCCTGCTACGCGTACCCGGAAAGCGCCGCCCGCGCGTTCGGGCACGCCGCGCGCTACCGCGCCTGGCGGACCCGCGACCGCGGCACAATTCCGAATCTTGGTGGAGTGCGGGAGGCCGCTGGCCGCGCGCTCGCCGTCTCCTTCCTTGCCCGCCACCACGACGGCGGCTGGCTGTCCGCGGAGGAAGCGACCGGCCTGCTGTCCTGCTACGGGATCCCGTTGGTCACCACCCGGCCGGTCACCAGCGCGCAAGGGGCGGTTCAGGTCGCCGCAGGGATCGGCGGGCGGGTCGTACTCAAGGCGGACGTGCCCGGGCTGGTACACAAAAGCGCCACCGGTGGGGTCCAGCTCGGCCTCAGCAGCGAGCAGGACGTCCGGCGCGCGTACCAGGCGCTGGCTGGCACCTTCGGGCCCGGCCTGCGCCAGGTTCTCGTCCAGCCGATGATCAGCGGCGGCGTCGAAGTGCGCATCGGCGTCACCCAGGAGCCGGCATTCGGCCCACTGGTCGTGTTCGGCCTCGGCGGCGTGGCCACCGACGTGCTCGGCGACCACACCGCCCGGCTCGTCCCCCTCACCGACATCGACGTGGCCGAAATGATCCGGGAGATGCGTGCCGCGCCGCTGCTGTTCGGCCACCTCGGCACACCGGCGGCCGATGTGGCCGCGCTCGCCGACACAATACTGCGTGTCTCCCGGCTCGCCGGCGACCTGCCCGAGGTCGCCGAACTCGACCTCAACCCGGTCATCGCCCGCCCCGACGGTGTCAGCGCCGTCGACGCGCGCGTACGGATCGCTCCGGAAGCGCCGCAAGACCCCTTCTTGCGGCGGCTACGCTCACCCCAGGCCAGGGGTATTCCAGCGCATTCGAGGCGCCCATGAATGGGCCGGAGCACATCTTCGGCAGCGGTTACCCGGTCGCGGATGCCGACGTTGCGGGTGCGAAGGACGGGGAGGGCTCCGCATCGTGCGGATCGCCATTGCGCGGTGCGCGGACTCGCTCTCCGTTACTCCGCGTCTGCTGGTCTTTGCCCTTCCCGTCACCTTCATCATATCTCCTGCATGACGCCCGCCACCGCAGGCCAGGGCGGTATTAAGTCCCCGGGAAGGCGGGGGTCGGCTAGCTGGCGGGGGCTCCCGCTTCAGGCGGCGGGCCCGGGACCTTCGGCCCTGGGCGGGCATGCGCCACCGCCAGGTAATGAGGGTGTAGGAGGAGGTTGTCATGTCTTTTACCGGCGTCGACAGTCTCGATCGCAGTATCGACAAGACCAACGTGTGGCTGGCCGATATCGCCAGCGGGTTCGGCACCGGCGACCGCCGCCTGGCCTACCGCGTGACGCGGGCATGGCTACACACTCTGCGGGATCGTCTCACCATCGAGGTGGCCGCGCACTTTGCCGCGCAACTGCCGGAGCTGTTGCGTGGCGTGTTCTACGAGGGCTGGAACCCCAGCCGGGTTCCCGGCAGGTACGGTTGCCGCGACTATGTGACGAGGTTCGCCCGCGATGCCCGGATCCGCGAATCCGATGTCGCCAAGGCCGCGGGTGTCGTCACGGCTGTGGTGCGGCTGCACGTGACCAGCGGGGCGGTCCATGAGGCGCTTGCGTTGCTGCCCGCCGACCTGCGCGAACTGCTGGAGCCCGCTCCCGCCGGGCACGTGACCGGAGGCCTGCGATGATCAGCTTCGGCGCCCCGCCGGCACGCGCTGCTCGGCGCGCCTGGGCCTCATGGCCCGGATAGGAAGCGTATGCAGCTGCTAAGGGTGGCGAGCTCCGCATAGTCGTCCTCGTCGATCCGGCGCCCCCATGCATCGCTGAGGATCTCGACGAAGTTCAGGAAATCGAGCGAGTCCAGCTCCAGGGCATCACGGAGATCCGCGTCAGCGTCGATGCCGTCGATGTCGGAGCCGGGCGCGGCCTTCGCGAGAGCCAGCCCGACCGCTTCACGTGCCTGCTGAGGTGTCACAGTTCCTCCGGTTGTTGCACGCCGGATGGGGCAGCCGGGCGACGGCCCGTGGGTTAGGTGCGCCGTCACAGTGCCTCCGGTTTTTGCAGGAAGCGGGCGACGGCTTCCAGATATCGCGCTCCGATGTAGCCGTCCGTGGCACGGTGATCGGCCGCGAGGGTGGCGGTGACGTGGGGGCGGACACCGAGCAGGCCGTCGACGGCGCACGGCAGGCTTGTCACCTTGCCGAAGCCAGCCAGGGCGACCTGCGGTGGGTAGATGACGCCGAACACGGCTTGGACGCCCCGGTCGCCGAGATTGGTGACGGTGATCGTCGAATCGGTCATCTCGGTGCCGCGTAGCCGTCCTTCGCGTGCCCGGGTCGCGAGGTCGCGCAACCTGGCCATCAACTCGCCGACGGCGAGGCTGTCCGCATCATGGATGGCGGGCGCGATCATGCCGCCGCCGCGCAGCGAGATCGCGACGCCGAGGTGAACATGCCCCGATGGCACGAAGTGATCATCGACCCAGAATCCGTTGAGTTGCGGGACCTCGCGGGCGGCGAGCGCCGCTGCCTTGAGCAGCAGCGCGGTGGGGACGATCCGGCCGGGGACGGGTAGTTCCCTGTTGCGGCGGCGCAGCCATTGCGTCGCCTGTTGGAGATCGATCGTGGTGCTCAGGTAGTAGTGCGGGATCTCTCGTTTTGAGCGGGCCATGAGGTTCGCGATGGCCTGCCGCATCGCGGCCTGGCGCGTGGCCACCTCTTCCGGCGTTGCGGGCTGGCGCCCGGGTGCCTGCTCGGGTCTCGCGGCAGCGCCTGCCGCCGCTTCATGCGGCGGTTTCGTGCGGGCGGCCTGGCGGACGTCGTCGGCGCGGATCGCGCCGCCTGCACCGGTTCCCTTGACGGTGGTCAGGTCGGTCCCGAGTTCGGCGGCGATCCGGCGGGCCAGCGGCGACACTCGGAGCCGTGACCGTTGGGCCGCTGCGTGCTCGACATCCGCACGCGTCACCATGCCTGCCACGCCGGTGCCGTGGATCTGCCTGAGGTTGACGCCCGCCTGTTCAGCCAGGTGCCGAACCAGGGGTGACGGGACGGCCGGCGGCCCGGCTGAGGGGGCGCGAGCGGCATATTCGGCCGCGGGTGTCACGCGTTCGCCCGCTGGCGCTGCGCGCCTGGCAGGCGCTGGGCGTCTCCGTGAGGTCGCGGCGCGTTTCGCCGACGCTGGGCTTTTGGCCAGGGCTGGGCGTCTCCGCGTGGGTGCCGCGGTGACGACCGGCGCTGCGGGCGCTGGCACTGCGGGCGCTGGCACCGCAGGCGCTGGTGCCGCAGGCGCTGGTGCCGCAGGCGCGGCGGGCGCAGCGTGCTCCACGGGCTCGGCGGCTGCGATCACCGCCAGCGGGGTCCCGACGGCTACCCGCGTCCCGGGTTCGACAAGGAGGGCACTGACCACGCCGGTGTCGAAGCATTCGACCTCGACGGCCGCCTTGGCCGTGTCCACGACGGCGACGATGTCCCCCTTGTGTACCTGGTCGCCCGGTTTCACGAGCCATTCGAGCAGCGTTCCCTCGTCCATGTCCGCGCCGAGCGAGGGCATCAGGAATTCGGCCATCAGCCCACCACCCTTCGCGCGGCGGCCACGATCGCGGCCGGCTGCGGCAGTGCGGCCTCCTCCAGGTGCTGCGCGTACGGAATCGGCACCTCCGCCGTGCAGACCCGTTCGACCGGCGCGTCCAGGTCGTAGAACGCCTGCTCGGTGATCCGGGCGGAAATCTCGGCGGACAGGCTCCCTGAGCGCCAGCCCTCGTCGACGATGACCACGCGATGGGTGTGCCGCACCGACTCCATGATCGTCGCGTCGTCGAGCGGCCGCAGCGTACGCAGGTCGATCACCTCCGCAGCCAGGCCATCCGCGCCCAGTTGCTCCGCTGCCGTCATCGCTTTGGCGAGCGTGCCGCCGTAGGCGATGATCGTCAGATCCCGGCCGGGCCGTCTGATGGCCGCCGTGTCGATATCGACAGGTCGCGCGGCCGGGTCAAGCGTGCCGGACATGTTGTACAGAGCACCGTGCTCGAAGATCAGCACCGGGTCGGGATCCTCCAGCGCGGTCCACAGCATGCCCCTGGCGTCGGCGAGCGTGGCAGGCGCCACGATCCGCAGGCCGGGGATGTGCGCGTACCACCCTTCCAGGCTGTGTGAGTGCTGCGCGGCGACCTGGCGACCTGCGCCGGTGGTCATCCGGATCACCAGCGGCACATTGAGCTGTCCACCCGACATGTGCAGCAGCGTCGCTGCGTTGTTGAGGATCTGGTCCAGCGCGAGCAGGCTGAAGTTGACCGTCATGATCTCGACGATCGGCCGCATCCCGGCCAGCGCGGCACCGATCCCGGCACCCACGAATGCCGACTCCGATAGCGGTGTGTCCCGGATGCGCTCTGGCCCGAATTCCTCGAGCAAGCCCAGGGTAACGGCGTAACAGCCGCCGTAGCGGCCGATGTCCTCGCCCATGATGAACACCCGCTGGTCCCGGGTCAGGGCTTCCCGCAGTGCCTCCCGCATCGCCTCGCGGTAGGTGACCTGCGTGGTCTTCCCTTCCTCGGCCGTGCCAGCCTGCGCGGCTCTGGCGGTTCGTGCCCTGGCGGGTTTGGCGCCGCCGCCGGTCGCGGTCCGGGCGGTCATGACGGCCTCGGGCTGTAGACGAACCGGGTCAGGTCTTCCACCGGCTCGATGTCGGCAGCTTCCGCCGTGTCGATCGCATGAGCGATCTCGGCGGCGATCTCTTTTTCGATGACCTCGAGGTCGTCGTCGGTGATCTCACCGTGCTGCTTCATCTGGGCCACCAGTGCGTCGATCGGATCGCGCGCTTTCCAGCGTTCGATCTCTGCTTTGTCGCGGTACCGCTCCGGGTCGTACATGGAGTGGGCACGGAACCGGTACGTGCGCAATTCGAGGAAGTGCGGTCCGCCTCCACCGCGTACCGCTTCGGCAGCGCGGCGGGCCGCATGCTCCACGGCGGTCACGTCCATGCCGTCCACGGCCCACGCGACCATGCCGTACGAGCCGGCGCGGGCGGCCAGGTCGGTCTCGGCCTGCGCCCGGTCCAGCGCGGTCCCCATCGCATAAAGGTTGTTCTCACAGCAGAAGAGCAGCGGCAGATCCCACAGCGCCGCAAGATTCATGCACTCGTGAAACTCGCCTTCCGCCACGGCGCCATCACCGAAGAAGCACGCGGTCACTCCGCCGGTACCGCGCAGCCGGTCGGCGAGGGCCAGGCCGACCGCGAGCGGCAGCCCGCCGCCGACGATCGCGTTGCCTCCGTAGAGGCGATGACCGGTGTCGAACAGGTGCATCGAGCCGCCGCGCCCGCGGCTGCATCCGGTCACCCGGCCGTACATCTCGGCCATCACCGAGTCCATGGCGACGCCACGGGCGAGCGCGTGACCGTGCTCGCGGTAGGTGGACACGATCGAGTCCGCGGGTGCCAGCGCCTGGCATACGCCCACCGCGACGGCCTCCTCCCCGATGTACAGATGCAGGAAGCCGCGGATCTTGGCGGCGCTGTACAGCTCCACGCATCTTTCCTCGAATCGCCGGACCCGCACCATCTCCCGCAGCAACGCCCGGCGATGCGCGCCGTCATGGGCCGCTGGCCCCGGGGTGACAGCCGTCTGGGGCAGGTTTGTCATGGCGCACGCTCCAGGGTCGACACGTCGCCTTCAGGCAGGCCGAGCTCCCGCGCCTTGAGCAGGCGCCGCATGACCTTGCCGCTGCGGGTGAGCGGAATGTTCTGGTCGAATTCGATCTCCTTCGGCGCCACGGCGCCGAGCCGCTTACGGCCGAACGCGGCCAGCTCGACGAGCAGATCCTCGCTGGGCCGGTACCCGGGTTTGAGTGAGACGAACGCCTTGACGATCTCACCGGCCACCGGGTCGGGCTTGCCGATCACACCGGCCTCCGCGACAGCCGGATGCTCCATCAGCACGCTCTCCACTTCGAACGGCCCGATCAGGTGACCGGCCGATTTGATCACATCGTCCGCGCGGGCGACGAACCAGAAGTAGCCATCCGCATCCCGCCGCGCGACGTCGCCGGTCAGGTACCAGCCGCCGGCGAACGCCTCGGCATAGCGCTCCGGGTCGTGCAGGTACCCACGGAACATCGACGGCCAACCCGGTTGCAGCGCGAGTTCCCCCTCCACGTCGGGCTCCGTGATCACTTCCACCCTGTTATCGGCGACCTGAGCCCGGCCGTCCTCGCCCCGTCTGAGCAGCGCCGCCTGCACGCCGGGGAGCGGCTTGCCCATCGACCCGGGCCGGATATCCATAGCCGCAAAGTTGCTGATCATGATGGCGCCGGTTTCCGTCTGCCACCAGTTGTCATGCACCGGATGGCCCAGCGCCTCAACCCCCCACACCACCGCCTCCGGATTGAGCGGCTCGCCGACACTGGCGACCAGCCGCAGCGCCGACAGGTCGTACTGGCGAGCGAGCTCCGGGCGGCGCCGCATCAGCATCCGCAGCGCGGTCGGCGCCGTGTACCAGACCGTCACATGCTGGCCGCTCAGGATCGCATACCAGCGCTTCGCATCGAACTCGCCGACGTCGGTCACCAGCGTCGCGCCATGGGTGAGCGGCGCGATAATCCCATACGACGTGCCGGTCACCCAGCCCGGGTCGGCCGTGCACCAGAACACGTCACCGGCGCGCAAGTCCAGCGCGAAGGCAGCCGTGGCGTGATGGGCCACAACCGCCTCATGCACATGCACCGCGCCCTTCGGCTTGCCGGTCGTGCCGCTGGTGAAATGCAGCAGCGCCATATCCGCCGGATCAGTGCGCGGGATATCGAACTCCGGGGAGGCCGCCGCGAGCCCCGCGCCCAGGCCGACCGCCCCGGGCGGGACGGGTTCTTCGCCAGCGATCAGCACGTGCTTCAGGCCCGGCAGCGCGGCGTGAATCTCGGCCACCTTCCGCTCGTACAACCGGCCGCTCGTGACCAGCACCCGCGCGTCCCCAAGCAGCATCCGGTCCCGGATCGGCTCCGGGCCGAACGCAGGGAAAAGCGGCGAGAACACACTGGTGTTCTTCAGCGTGCCCAGCGCCGCGACATACAGCTCAGGAACCCGGCCGAGCAGCGAGAACACCCGATCGCCCTTGCCGACGCCAAGGCTGCGCAGCAGATTGGCGAACCGGTTCGTCTCCGCCCGCAGGTCACGGTAGCTGTACTCGGTCACCTCGCCCGCACGGCCGATGCAGCGAAGCGCTGTCGCATCCGCCCGGTCTCCACCAGCATGCCGGTCGACCGCCTCGTGCGCGATGTTGAGGCCACCGCCCGGCAGGCCATCAAGCTCTGCCCTGGCCCGCGACCAGGAGAACTCCGCCCGCGCCCGCTCATAGTCGGCCAGGTTCGCGCCGACCACGGCGGGTCTTTCCTTGACGATCGTGTCCCACCGCATAGCCGCACCTTCCCCATCGGCCACCGCCCGCCAGGTTTCCGCGGAAACGCTGTCCGCGCCAAGGCTCCAGGCAGCACCGGCCCGGTATGGGCTGCTACTAGCAGCGTCGATGCGGCCTCCCGCCCCGGGCAGAGCCGTACGGCACCCACGGCACGGGCCATTGGTCCCGCCGTGGCGGCAGGAGATCCCCGGGACCCCTGCTGTTGTTTTCGCCCTTCCTGGAAATGGGGTCGTTGGCCCCATACGGCCGGGACGCTTGCCGCTATCCGATATGGGCGGGCCCGGTAGAAATGAAGGGGGAGCTGACTGCGGCGGCGCTGAACGCTGCGGTGGCGGACCGCGGCCGCGTGCCGGGCGGCGTCCCCGGCTGGAGGTGGCGTCATGGCATGGCGTCGCCGCAAGATCGTGATAACCGCATCGGCCATCGCGGCGGCCGCACTCGCGGTGGCGGGGATCTTCGTGTTCTCCGGCAGTTCCCCTCCGGGGAAGCAGAAACCGCCTGCCACGACGGGGCGGCCGCTGTCCCCCTTCACCGGCGAGCCCGTGCAGGCACTCGGCCCGGTGCTCGCGGTGAAGATCGACAACGTCACGCAGGCGCGGCCACCCACCGGGCTCACTGACGCGGACATCGTCTATGTGCTGCCGGTTGAGGGCGGGCTGAGCCGGATCCTGGCCGTCTTCTCCTCGCACTCCCCGGCCGTGATCGGGCCGGTGCGCAGTGCCAGGGAGGACGACCTGGAGTTGCTGCGCCAGTTCGGTCGGCCCGCCTTTGCCTACTCGGGGGCGCAGTCACAACTCCTGCCGGTCGTCCACAACGCCAGGATCGCCGACCTGTACAACGGCATCGCCGGCGGATATTTCCGCGACCAGAACCGGATCGCCCCGCACAACCTCTACGGGCGAACCCAGCAACTGCTCGCCGAAGCCCCTGGTGCGAGCAAAGCGGCCGACATCGGATTCCGGTTCGGCCCGGCACCTGACGGCGGGCACGTCACGCCCGCTCGTTCGGTGGCCTACCTGGCGGCGTCGTTCACCTTCACCTGGTCAGCGAACGCCGCGCGGTGGCTGGTCACCATGGACGGCACCCCGGCCGGCGCTGCCGAGGGCGGCCAGCTCAGCGCCGCCACGGTGGTGATCCAGTACACCACCGTGCGCACCTCCCGGTTCCTTGAGGAAGGCCAGCCCCCGCCGTACGCCCAGAGCACCGGCTCAGGGACCGGCGTGGTACTGCGCGACGGCATGGCCTACGACATCCGTTGGTCCCGCCCGGATGCTGACGGCGGCACCACGTTCACCACGACCTCGGGCCAGCCGATGACCTTCGCCCGCGGCCCGGTCTGGATCGTGCTCACCGCCACCCCATGAGCCCGGGCGGCGCCCGGCGCCAGGAGCCCTGGCCGTGCGGGCGACCGGGGACTTTCGGCCCTGGGCGGCGCTCGCCCTGCACCAGGTAATGGAGTTGTAGAAGGTGGTTGCCATGTCGTTTAGGGCGCCGGAAGTCTCGATCGCAGCGCCGCGCCGCAGGTTCCCGCTGGCCGCCGGTGCGGAGAGGTGAGCATCATGAGTGCGCAGACGCTGCAGATGCAGACCGAGGCCCGCGGCGCCGTTCCGGCGAGCGCGATGGAGCTGGCCGTCCAGAAGGTCCGCTCGCTGCTGCGGCTAGCTCCCGAGCCGGTGCTGTTCGCCCGGGTGAAACTCACCATGGCCGCCGATCCGGCCGCCACGCGCCCCGCGATCGCCCAGGCCAATCTGGACCTGGGCGGACGGCTGATCCGCGCCCAGGCCACCGCCGCCACCATGCCCGAGGCGGTCGAGCGGATGAGCGACCGGCTCCGGACCCGGCTGGAACGCGCGGCCCGGAACTGGGCGGCGATCCGCGGCGGAACACCGGTCCCCCTGCCGCATGAATGGCGCCATCAGAGCATGCCGTCCCCGCGCATGCCCTATTACCCCCGCCCGCAGGGGGAACGCACCGTGATCCGGCACAAGGCGTACACCCTGGCCCGGCAGACCGCCGACGAGGCCGCCGCCGAACTGGAACTGCTGGACTACGACTTCCACCTGTTCACCGAGCGCGCCACCGGCCAGGACAGCGTCATCTACCGGACCGCCAGCGGGTACCGGCTGGCCCAGGCCCGCCCACGGCCCGGCCGCCTTCCCCCACCGAACGCCCCGATCACGGTCAGCACGCATCCCGCGCCCAGGCTCACCCCCGCCGGCGCCATCGCACGGCTGGAGGCTCTCGGCCACCCATTCCTGTTCTTCGTCAACAGCCAGACCGGCCGCGGCAACCTGATCTATCACCGCTACGACGGCCACTACGGCCTCATCACGCCCGCAGGGCGCCCGATCCGCTGGAGGGCGTAAATGCACGAATGAGCGGCCTGGA
This sequence comes from uncultured Actinomycetota bacterium, assembly GCA_963851085.1. Taxonomy (GTDB): domain Bacteria; phylum Actinomycetota; class Actinomycetes; order Streptosporangiales; family Streptosporangiaceae; genus DATFVJ01. Next base: position 344,450 of record CAWKNX010000004.1, read on the forward strand.
CAGCAGCTGCGCCGCGCACAAGCGACGGGGCGAATCGTGCCGCCCAGCCCGCTCCGGTTGATCAGCTCGCCTTCTTGGCTTCGCCCGCGGCTTGCACCGGAATCTTCCGCCCGGTCACCTTCTCCTTTTCCTTGAGCCCGATGGTGACCTTGAGAATCCCCTTGTCGTAGGTCGCCGTAACGTCGTCCTCGTCCGCTCCTTCGGGCAGCGGAATGTGACGCGAGAACACGCCGTAGTAAAACTCCGAACGGTGCTCGGTCTCCGTCTCCTTGCGCCGTTCCGCCCGGATGTGGAGTAGGCCGTTCGAGACGGTTACCTCGACCTCCTTTTCCGGGTCGATCCCCGGCAGTTCGGCGCGTATTACGTAGTGCCCGTCCTCGACGAAGTCCTCCAGCCGCATGGGCCGTGCTGTGAACGGACGCAGCATGGAGAAGGGCGACTCGAGCCAGTCAAACAAGTCCGGGAACAGGCCCCTGCTCTCCCTGCGCTTCAGTGCGCTCATCGATCTCCGCCTTCTTTCGGTTCCTCGGTCCGCATATCGAGCACATCGCGGGCCTGCCGGTGCGGTAGGGACGAAGGTCTCGGGACGTCTGCCTGCCACTCAAGGTCATGGTCACCGCGCGCCGGACGGACGTCGCAGGGTGGGCGCGCCATGCGGCAGCCGTAGACTGTATTGCTCTGATTTCCACGGTTGAGACGGCCCCCCGGGATCCCCCCGCCGACCTGCGGGGGCCGCTCCCTGCTCGATGTGAGTCCGCGACTCACGTATCAGGAAAATGATCCATAACGCTGCCGTAGATGCGTCACGTCTCGCCGGCGCTGACTGCTGCCGCAGGGCAGGACCTTGGCCCATTGGCGTACCTGGAACGCGGTGCCCAAGGTGGGGAGGTGGGTGAACTCGGCCGCACGTTCGAGGCCGTTGTCCTTGTGGCCGCGGCTGGCTGGCCGGACTGGCCTCCTGGGCCGGTGCGCGGGCGGATCGAGGCGCTGCGGGCGGCGGGCGTCGAGGTGCGGGTCGTTACCGGCCGATCCTGGCCGTCTCATTCGCTGCGGGCGATCAGAGAGCGGCTTGCTGCGCGCGGCATTGGCGAGGGGCTGCTGCTTGTCGCCGGTGATCGCCCGCCCGCGCTGGAAGGGCGATCGCGATCGGCCGTGCTGCCGGGTGTCTGCGAACCTTCGGCGCTGTGCCGGCTGCTTGATGAGCAGTTGCGGCGCCGCGGGCGCGGCCGGGTGCCCAGCGTGGATGAGGATCCAGCGTGGACGATCCGCGAGACCAGTGCGGACCCGCTGCGGCACCGGGTGGTCGAGACCTTGTTCACCTTGGGTGCCGGCGGATTCGCAACCCGCGGCGCGGTGGAGGAGCGGCGGCCGGGTTCGGTGCCGATGGTGCTGGCGTCCGGCAGCTACACAGGCAGCGGAGCGGACGAGCATCTGCTGCCGGGGCCGGACTGGACCGGGCTGGACGTCACGGCGGCGCCCGAATGCGACCGGCACGTGCTCGACTTGCGTACCGGCGTGCTGCTGCGGGAGGAGAACACCCCCGAAGCTCCGGTGCGCACAGTGCGCTTCGCCTCCGCGGCCAGGCCTGGCCTGGTGGCCATGCGGGCCGAAGCGGCGGCCGGGCGGGTGCGGCCGGGCCGGGCGCTGCGGCGGCCGGGAAACGTGACCATGATCGAGGGCAGTCGTGACGGTCACCGGTGGGCGCAGGTGCCCGGCGGTTCGGGCATAACCGCTGTCGCGGCGCAGCGGCTGCGCCGTGACGGGGACGTGCGCACCATTGAGCGCCTCGCCGCGTTCGCGAGTGGGCGGCACGGGCCACCGGCGCCGGGCGAGGTGGCCGCCGCGCTCAAGGAGGCCGAGCGGCAGGGATTCGATCGCCTGCTGGCCGAGCACCGTGCGGCCTGGGCCAGCCGCTGGGCCGCGGTGAACGTCGAAATCCCCGACGACCCCGAGACGCAGCTCGCGGCCCGGTTCGCGTTGTTCCAGCTGTGGTGCAACGTCGGTGGCCACGGCGAAGCCGCGGTCGGAGCACGTGGCCTGTCCGGCAATGGCTATGCCGGCCACGTCTTCTGGGACGCCGACGTGTTCGTGCTGCCCGCCATCGCGAGCATGGATCCAGCCATGGCCAAGGCGATGGTCGGCTACCGGTCGCACCGGCTTCCCGCCGCCCGCGCCGCGGCGCGGGCGGCGGGCTTGCGCGGCGCCCGGTTTCCCTGGGAGTCGGCGTCGGCCGGGAACGACGTCACCCCCGTCTGCGGTCACCTTGGCGGACGGCCGGTGGAGATCAGGACCGGGCAGCTGGAAGAGCACATCACGGCGGATGTCGCGTGGGCCGCGTGGCACTGCGCGCAGTGGACCGGTGATCGCGGGCTCGTGCGTGGGCGCCGCCGCCTGCTGCTGCTGGAGACCGCGCGGTACTGGGCATCGCGTTGCCGGCTGGACAGCGACGGCCGCGCGCACATCGACGAGGTGATCGGGCCCGACGAGTACCACGAGCGGGTCTGCGACAACGCATTCACGAACGTGATGGCGCGCTGGAATCTCCGCACCGCGGCGCGGCTGCTGACCGGTTCCGCGACCCCGGACGGCGAGGCACGCCAGTGGACTGAGCTCGCTTCCTCGCTCGTGGACGGATACCAGCGCGCCACCGGGCTGTATGAGCAGTTCGCGGGGTACTTCGCGCTCGAGCCACTCACCGTGGCCGGCATCACGACCCCGCCAGTGGCCGCCGACGTCCTGCTCGGGCGCGAACGGATCGCTGCCTCGCAGGTCATCAAGCAGCCGGACGTGCTGATGTTGCACCACCTGGTGCCCGGTGAGCTCGTCCCCGGCACGCTTGGGCCGAACCTGGACTTCTACGGGCCACGCACCGCGCACGGATCCTCGCTGTCGCCGGCGATCAGCGCCTGCCTGATGGCCAGAGCGGGCCGCGCCGATGATGCGCTGGGGCTCATGCGAATCGCGCTGCGGCTGGATCTCGATGACCTGACCGGGACGACCGCGGCGGGCTTGCACCTGGCCACGATGGGGGGCGTCTGGCAGGCATTGCTGTTCGGCTTCGCCGGGATCCGCGTGCGTGCCGGGGCGTTGCACCTGGACCCGAAGCTGCCGAGTTCATGGCGGAGCCTCGGGCTGCGCTTCCGGTGCCTGGGCCGGGCCGTCCGGTTGCACATCACCAAAGACGATGTCCAGGTCGGCGTCGACGGCCCGCTGCGGGTGCGCCTCGACGGGCACCGGGCCCGGCTTGTGACCGGTGTCGCCCGGCTGCAGCGGGACGCGGCACCAGCCGAAGGAGAATGGGCATGCGGAAGATACTGGCGGTAGCAGGCCCGGAATCGGCATCCACCGTGGCCGCCGTCGCGGAGGCGGTGGCCGGCGTTCTGAAGGCCACGGTGATCCGGTTCGACCCGCGCTTGCCGGACATTCAGCACGCCGCTGCCGTGCTCGGCGAACTGAACCAGCCGGATGCGGTGCTCGGGGTCGTGCTGGGGGACACGGCCACAGCGGGCAGGTCATGGCGTATCGCCGGCCGCTCGGCTAAGCCCATCATCGTGGTGCCCCAGGCCTTCACCGCGGCGCGGCCCCTGGTCATTTCCCGGGTCCTTGTGCCGCTCGACGGCACCCTCGAATCAGCCGCGGCCGTCAGCGAGACCATGGAACTGTTCGCCAAGGCCGGCGTCGAGCTCGTGGTGCTGCACGTGTTCGATGAAACCACCGCACCCCGCTTCTGGGATCAGGCGGCCCACGCCCGCCACAGCTGGGAGCAGGAGTTCCGGGCCCGGTTCTGCACCCAGGTGGAGGCCCGCATCGAGCTGCGCAGCGGCGAACCGGGAGAGCACGTGATCCGGGCCGCCGCGGACGAGCACGCGGATCTGATCGCGCTCGGGTGGTCACAGCGCCTCCAAGCGGGACGGGCACGCACGGTGCGCAGCGCGGTGCGCGAATCCGAAGTTCCCGTGATGCTGGTCCCCTCACCCGCCGCCTAGGAGGACATTCGGCCCTATGCGAGCTCCAGCCTTCCTGGGTGTGCTCAAGGTATGGACCGGATTCATACTGCGCGTCTCGACTTCGCTTCGGCTTTCGGCCCGCTGGAGCACTGCCCCGGCTGCGGATCGGCCCAGCTGACCGCGGCCGTCGCCGCCGGGCGGCTGAACTTCCATTGCCACGCATGCGGCGCATGCTGGCATTGCGAACTCGGCCGGATCGCACGCGTCCCCGGGGAGCCGCACCTGGCAGCCGGGCCGACTCCCGCCGGTGGCGCCAAGCGCGCTGGGCAATGATGCGGATCGCGCTGATCGCCCCGCCCTGGGTGCCGGTGCCCCCGCCTGGATACGGTGGTACCGAGGTCGTGGTGGACAACCTCGCCAGGGGGCTGGCCGCGCGGGGACATCAGGTCCGCCTGTTCACGGTTGGTGAATCAAGGTGCCCGGTCCCCATCCGCAGCCTGTATGCGACCGTGGTGGAACCGATGGGGGCAGGCGTTCCCGAGGCGGCACATGTGCTCGCCGCATACGAGCAGCTGGCCGGTGCCGACATCATCCACGATCACACCCGGCTCGGCCCCCTTATCGCCGCGCGGCGCTGGCGCACCAGCCCGCCGACCGTCACCACCAACCACGGCCCCTTCACCCCGGTCACCCGGCGGATCTTCGCCGAGATCGCCCGGCACGCGGCCATAGTGGCCATCTCCCGCGCGCAAGCCCGCTCCGCGGGCGGCATTCCCATCGCCGCCGTGATCCATCACGGCATCGACCTCGACCTGTACCAGCCCGGGCCCGGCGGTGGCGGCTACGTTTTGTTTACCGGCCGGATGTCCGCGGAAAAAGGGGTGCACCGCGCCGTGCGCATCGCGAAGCGGGCCGGACGCAAGCTCATCATCGTCACGAAGATCCGCGGCGCGGCCGAGAACGCCTACTACGAGCAGAAAGTGCGCCCGCTGCTGCCACCCGAGGACGACGTGCTGGAAGATCCACCTCTGCCGGACCGCCTGGAATTGATGCGCAACGCCGACGCGCTGGTCAACCCGATCAGCTGGCCCGAACCATTCGGCCTCGTCATGGCCGAAGCCCTGGCATCCGCGACACCAGTGCTCGCGTTCCCGTGCGGCGCCGCGCCCGAGATCATCGACGATGGCAAGACCGGCTTTCTGTGCGAGGACGAAGACGAGATGGTCACCGCGCTCGGCAAGATCACTCGCCTCGACCGCGACGACTGCCGCGCGGCCGCCGAGCGGCGCTTTTCCCTGCACCGGATGGTTACCAACTACGAGCGCCTCTACCGGGCTATCTTGACGGCCGACGGCGTGACGTCCTGGGCCGGGCGAGCCGGGTTGCCCGCGCGAGGCGTGCGCTGCGCACCCACTGACGGACCGGCTTGTGCCGCGGAGGCAGCACCATGACCAGTCCGTGGGCCATGACCGGCAGCCCCACCGGATACGAGCCCGCTCACGACCTGGTCACCCTGATCGACGGTTCGACCTTCTGGATCAGTGACGGCGCGGGGACCGTCCAACCGGGGGTCCCGCACGGGCTCTTCGTGCGGGATACCCGGCTCATCTCGCGGTGGGAACTGCGCATCGATGGCCGGCGCCCTGAGCCGCTGACCACGCGGACCGAGGAGCCCTACGCGGCGACGTTCATCGGCCGGGTACCACGCGAGCCCCGGCATGCCGACAGCTCCCTCCTCGTGATCGAAAGCCGCTACGTCGGCGACGGGATGCGAGCCGACATCGAAATCCGCAACCTTGATGCGGCGCCGGTCGAGTGTTCTGTCGTGCTGCAGGCCGACGCCGACTTCGCCGACCTGTTCGAGGTCAAAGGGGGCCACGTCCCCGCCGACGGTGACGTCGCGGTCACCACCAAGGGCGGGATCCTTGAGTTTGCCCGCCGTCGCGGCGGGCGGCACCAGCAAGTGCTGATCACCGCCGGTGGCAATCCCACGGTGGGCGCGAACACATTGCAGTGGCGGGCGTCCATCCCGCCACGCCAGACATGGACGGTCTGCACCGAGATCCGCACAGCAGTCAATGGCGCGCAGACCCCCATCCGGTATCCCTGCGGGCACCCGCCCGAACAGACGATCCCGGCCCGCAGCCTGCGCGAGTGGCGCAGCCGGGGACCGGAGGTGAGTACCGCCGACTCCGGCCTGGCAGCGCTACTTCAACGCAGCGTCGAGGATCTCGGCGCGCTGCGGATCTTCGATCCGCAGCATCCCGACCGTGCTGTGGTCGCCGCGGGCGCGCCCTGGTTCATGGCACTGTTCGGACGGGACTCGCTGATCACCTCCTGGATGCTGATTCCCCACGACGCGCGGCTCGCGATCGGCACCCTCCAGACCCTGGCCGACCATCAGGGCGCGGCGATCGACCCGGTGACCGAAGAGGAACCCGGCCGCATCCTGCACGAGATGCGGTTCGGCCCGGCGGCGTCACTCGCACTCGGCGGCGGCAATGCCTACTACGGCACGGCCGACGCGACTCCGCTGTTCGTGATGCTGCTCGGTGAGCTGCGGCGATGGGGGCTTGATCAAGGCGAAGCCGACGCCTTGCTGCCGCACGCCGACCGCGCCCTGGAGTGGATCGAACGGTACGGCGACGCCGACGGCGATGGCTTCGTCGAATACCACCGGGCGACCGGACACGGGCTGGCCAACCAAGGATGGAAAGACTCCTGGGACGCAATCACCTTCGCCGACGGGCGGATCGCGCGCCCGCCGATCGCGCTCGCGGAGGTACAGGGCTACACCTACGCCGCCTACGTCGCCCGCGCGCACCTGGCCCGCGAACAGGGTGACCGCGAGGGCGCACGGCACTGGGCGGAGCAGGCGAAGACCCTCAAGCAGGCGTTCAACCAGAAGTTCTGGCTTCCCGATCGCGGCTGGTACGCGCTCGGGCTGGATGCCGACAAGCGCCCGATCGATTCACTGACCTCCAACATCGGCCACTGCCTCTGGACCGGGATCGTGGACGACGACAAGGCCCCTTCGGTGGCGGCACACCTGCTCTCGCCACAGCTGTTCAGCGGCTGGGGAATCCGCACGCTCGCCACCTCAATGGCCGCCTACAACCCCATGAGCTACCACAAAGGCTCAGTCTGGCCCCACGACAACGCGCTGTGCGCCGCAGGCCTCATGCGCTACGGATTCGCCGGCCACGCGCAGCGTGTCGCGGTCGCCATCCTGGACGCCGCGGGCCACTTCCAGCACCGGCTCCCCGAACTGTTCTGCGGATTCCCACGGGAGATGTTCACCGAACCGGTCCCATACCCGACCGCCTGCTCACCACAGGCCTGGGCAGCCGCCACTCCCCTGCACCTGCTGCGCACCCTGCTCCGCTTCGACCCGCAACTTCCCACCGGCCGGCTATGGTGCGACCCCGCCGTCCCCGACCGCTACCTGCCCCTGCGCATCAGCAAACTCGGCGTGGGCAAAGGCCACCTCACGGTCGAGGTGACCCCCGGCGGCACCCGGCTCCTGGGACTGGAAGACCTTGGCGTCCAGCTGTCCGCGGGGCCACGACCGGCGCGCGGCAGCCAAGGCTAAGCCGCCCTGGAGGCCTGACCCGCCGACCGATCTGGACTATTACCCCGACGTGTGCTGGTCGATGGCGTCATCGGGGGACCTTATGGCGTCAACTGCTCGAGGTACGGCCAGAACTCGGCCTTTGTGGTCCGGTAGTCGTAGAGGCTGCCGCCGGCCGCGGTGGTCTCGCGTGCCGCGCGGACATAGTCGGCGACCTCGGCGAGCGTCGCCTGGTCGCCGACCCCGCCGATGACGTGCACCGGCAGTCCAGTGAGCTGGCGCGAGAGCAGCACGTTGTCGTGGGTGTACTGGTAGGCGCAGTACTGCGGGTCGCCGGCCGCGCAGCGGCTGGCCGGGGTGTATGACGTCCAGTAGCTCATCGGCGCCACGGCATTCGCGTCCGCACCCACGGCCGACCACGGGAACGTCGCCCACCGGTTGGGGTCGGGCCAGCCCCGCATGAGCACCGGCGGCAGCACGATCGCCGCGACCGGCAGTGCGGTGCCGGCGCGGACCCGGCCGAGGTGCGTGGCGACCGCCTGGTTCCAAGCGCTGGGACTGGACACGGTGAGCGGGTACTCGATGTCGATCCCAATCGCGTCGAACCGCTGCCCGGCCGGGCTGACATAGGACGCGATCGCGAGCGTGCGGCGGACATCGCGGGTCAGGTCCGTGTAGTCGGGGACATACCAGCCGACCACGCGGATGCCGGCGGCGTGCGCCGCGGCGAGCCAGGCGGCCACGCCGTCCGGGAAGAGGATGTCGGTGGCGCTGTCGAACCGCGCCGTCCCCAGATACAGGGTGCGCACCTTATGGGCTTGCAGGTCGGTGACCACGGTCACCGGGCTCAGCGCCGAGTAGTCGAGCGTGTCCACCCACGCGCCGAGACCACGGAACGCCAGCGCGGCGTCGGCAACCTGCCAGCCTGGTGACCACACCAAAGCGGCCGAGCGCTGCCGGTAGAAGTAGCGGCCGTCAGTGCCGCGGACGAACACCGCCACCACGCCCGCACCAGGCACCGTCGCGCTCGGGCTGGAGGTGAGCGTGCCACCCAAGCTGGTCCATCCCGACCAGCCGGTGCCACCGACGCCGTAACTCCTGATCCACAGGGCGTTGTTCGTCTCGCGGCCGAACACGTCGAGCTTCCTGGCACCCGGCGATGCCACTCCCGGTTCGCCCGTGAGCACCCCACCGAGCGACTCCCAGCCCGACCATTTGCCGCTGTACCACTTGTGGTACACGGCGTTCTTGGCGCCGCGGGCGAACACGTCCAGGCGGCCCGGACCCCAGGACGCAGCCGCAGGCCCGGAGGTCAGAGTGCCGCCGAGACTGCTCCACCGGGACCACCCGGCACCTGCCGCATAGTGCCTGGTCCACAACCGGTTGTCGGTGCCGCGGATGAACAGGTCGAGCCTGCCGGGCCCCCACGCTGCTACCGCCGGCGGCGAGCTCGCTACCCCGCCGAGCGACTCCCAGCCCGACCATTTGCCGCTGTACCACTTGTGCCACACGGCATTGTCGGTGCCGCGGACGAACACGTCATAGCGCCCGGCTGCCCATGAGGCGACGGCGGGCTGTGAGGTGAGCGTGCCGCCCAGTGATTCCGCTGCCGTCCAGGTGGCCAGCGGCCCGGGCACGTACCACTGGTGGGCGAGCCGGCCGTCACTGCTGTTGCGGTAGAACAGGTCCAGCCGCCCGCCACCCCACGAACCCGCAGCGGGGCCGGTGAGCGCCGCCGGTGCCACCGCAGCGGCAACCGCCGACGCAGGCACCACACCGCCAGCAACAGGCAGACCCACCCCAGGGAAGACCAAAGCCACAACGGCCCCAACAGACAGCATCGCAACAATGCGAAAACGCCCACCCGAATCTCGATCCCACCGCATCCGTGTCGACCCCCTGTCGGCCGCGTCAGTGCGGACACCGTCCACCCAGCAATCCCACTGTTGGCAGCGCCGGACCGCGCTGCACCAGAGTCTTTCGGCCTCTCCTCTGCGGGGCCCCCGCAGGCACAGCCACACCCTCGACGGGGGACATTGCGTGCCCAGAGCTTTCCGGACCGGGAATCCAATAGGATTCGCCACCGGAAAGGGCGGGATCAAGCGCCGGGAAAACCGGCGAAGCTCAAAAGAGCGGCGCGCTGCTGCGCGGCCTCGATGAGCGGCTGCGCGAGGAGACAGGCATGCCGATCCCGCTGGCCGACAATCCGCTGGCGCCGGCCGTGCTCGGCGCGGGCAAATGCGCGGAGGACTTCGACGCCCTCCAGCAGGTGCTGGTACCGGACAGGCGCCGGTAGCGGTTGAGCGAGACATCGGCGACCAGCCCGGGGCGGCCTTGTGCCTGGACGCGCTGGCCTGGATCGCGGCCTCCCGCGATCCAGGCCGTCACAGCAGCGAGCGCTACCGCCGGACAGGGGCTCCTGCCCACCCCCAGACCAGCCGAATGACGTCCATTATCAACTAAAATTTAGGACGAAACGTTCCAAATTATTGGGCTCGAAGGTCCGACCATAGTTGTCGTTGAAATAAATCACCAGATACAGCTTACTGCGCCGATTAGTTAGCGATGTGCTGCGATTGTTCGCCGTGAGCGTCGATATATAGTACCTTTGATCACCGCCGGACGCGGATTGAACCCGGGATCCATCTATCTGCGTATGGATAGGATCCTGCGGGCCAGAGCTTTCGAACAACGTACCGCTCGCGTATGCATAGTCCGCAGCGCCGGTTCCCGGGGAAAGGCAGGTTATGACGCCACTCTTACCGGTCTGGCGGACGCTGTTAAGGATAGCGCTGTTATTCGAGGCGCAGACCTCGACGGACGATTCAGTGCCTAGAACAGGGAACCACAGTTCGAAGGGCTCGGGTTTCATGGAAACATTGATTTCTAAGTTCTGGCCGGTGCCCCCGGGATCAGAATAAGACATCGGATCCATCTGCGCGTTCTGGTAGAAACTCATGCCGAGAATAGGAGATCGTTCGATCTCCGACACCGGCTTTCCCGCATGCGCATGAGTAAGGTTGTCTAACCAATGCGTGGTTTGGGAAATAAGAGTTACGGCGCCCCCAATCGTCACGATCGCGCCCGCCACGGCAAGGACACGTCTCAGCATTCTTACCGGCGGACGATCATTATTCTCGCCAGCCGCTCCTGATCTCGTAGCGCCTGTACCCACTTGCTTATCGGTTGGCGCAGAAGAGGTCTGCGAGCCGGACTCCGGATTCTTCACCATAGTATTCTCCCCAGCCGGCGAACAGCGTGGGGCGCGTGGCTGGCAAAGCCCGACGGACACATTCCGATTGACGGGATCCCGCTTGACTCAGTACTGGCCCGGCCCCCTGGCCTGCTCTCTCATCTCGCTAGTTGTCTGGAGCTCGGGGACCATGGCCGTGTAGACGGGCCAAGACCAGATCATCCAGGCTTACCTCCACGTATGATAACGAACTCTGTGCACGCCCGTCATCTTCAGCGTTCCACTTCGCCCCGTCCACGCCGTCTACGAGTGTAAACTTGAGTGATTCGCGCAATCAGTGATCATTGATCTAGAATGACTCACCGCGGAGTGAGGGGATCGCCACATGACTGGGCGCCAGACCACCGCCGACGGGCATGGCGGGCCGCACCTGCGTACCCTCGCCGACAAGGTCAACTGGCTCATCGACCGGGCCTCCCCGGCCGGGCACGGGCCCCTGTCCAACGCCGACGTCGTCACCCTCATCGGCAAGGTCACCGGCGAGACCTACTCCCACACCACCATCTGGAAACTGCGCAACGGCCAGGCCACCAACCCCCAGATGCGGCTCATCGAAGCACTTTCGCGCACGTTCGGCGTCCCGCCCGCCTTCTTCTTCGACGACTACGGCCAGCATCAGGCCGGGCTGCTGGCCGAACAGGTCGAACTGCTCGCCCTCGTCCGCGGCACCGCCACCACCAGCGCCCAGCTCCGCGCCCTGCTCGAACTGCCCCCGGGGGCCCGCCAGGCCATCGCCGACCTCGTCGCCCACACCACCCGCGCCGAAGCAGACCAACTCCGCCAAGACCGCGACCGAACATCCTGAACGGCTGCATGCCACGTTGCGACCTCATTTTCCCGCACCGGTAGTGCGAGAGTGTCAGTGCAGGGCAACGTCGGGTTTCGGGCTCGTCCGCGATCATTCTGATGACCGGCGACGACACTCTTCGAGCCGGAAGGGTGCGGGCGCGCCAGAACGTGGTCCACGAGCTGGGTTTCTTTCAAGGAAAGTACGGCCGCGACAAGGTGATCTTGCTGGTCGAGGAAGGCCTGGAGCTATTCTCGAACATTTCTGGCATAGTGTATAGTCGTTTCGAATCTAACAACTTTAGTGCCGCCTTCGAAAGCCTTCGCCTCGAAATAGCGGTCTAACTATTTAGACTAATTTGGTCCGGTATAATCTGGCCAGCACCCGGCCCGTCCACTGGGGCCGGCGGGGCCAGGCGCCTTGCGCCGGTCCTCAGCCGTCTATTGAGCGCCGGTCGTGCGCCCCGGGCAGGAACTCCCCGGTCAACGGCGGCGACCAAGTGAGCAACGACCTCCGCACGTACGGATCAGCTGGCGCGGCCGCCCGCGGCGTTGGGCTCCGCCGAGTGACCCCGGGTTATTCGGTTGCGGCGATGTGGCGTGCCGGTCAAGGCTGGCGGCATGGGCTTCTTTGACGAATTGCCGGCCCCCGAGCCGGAGCCGCCTCGGCCGCATCATCCATGGGAGCCGCCGGAGGCGGAGTTTCCCGGCGTCGTACCGATCGAGACTCTGCAGCTGGGGCGGACCGAGCAGGCCGCCGTGGCGATCACAGGGATATCGGCCTTCGCCGCAGGATTCGAGATCTTCGTGACCGCACGCATCCGGCCCGGCGCTCGCGGCGGTCCCGGGGACCGCACGCCCGATGTGCCGTGGGACCTGGCCGCGGCCCGGCGGTCCTTCCGCTTCGGGCTGCAGCTCTCCGATGGCAGCAAGGTGATCAGCCGCCACGGCGGCCGCGGGCCAGACCACGACTCCGAGCCGACCGGGCCGATCCTGCGGCCGTTCCTCGGCGGCGGCGGCCCGCGCTCTCATTTCTCGCGGTGGTGGGCGTGGCCGCTGCCGCCAACCGGGCCGCTGGAGTTCGTCTGCGAGTGGCCCACGCTCGGGATCGCCGAAACACGGGCCCGCATCGAGGCGCAACTGATCCTCGACGCGGCGCACCGTAGTGTCCGGCTATGGCCAGAAGACGAGGGCTGACGACGGACCCCACGGCCGCTGGGGAGAGCTGGCCGGGGACGCGGCCTCCCGGACGTAACTGCGCAATGCCTCGTCCTGCCGCTGAGCCTGCTGTGCGGCCGCTCGTGCATGCTCCCGCCGCGGGTCCTGCCTACCCGTCGCCGTGGCCGTTGTGCTCCTCGTCGCCGAGCGGGATCCCCTCGCGGAAGATCTGGTTCAGCCGCGATCGGAGCCTGCCCATGCCCTGACGCGTCTCCGCGGCGAGCACCGCCGCCCGCCGGAGCCGCCACTGCTGCGGGCGGCAGCGCACAACCCGCGCACCGTCCAAGCGGGTCGGGCGTTTCAGCGGCGTTTCAGGCCCGTTCCAGTGCTGGCTGTAACAATGCGGGAACGAAGGTGGCCAGGCCCGGACGGGACCGCGGGGCCAAAACGCGGCGCGCTCTTCCTGATCAGCGGCCAGCTCCCGGACCAGCTCTGACCACACCCAAGGAGCCACCGTGAACGACGACCTCGATCCTGCCCCGCCCGCAGCCGATGCCCCGGCACCGGCCCGCGACACCAGCCCGCCGGCCGGGGTGAGCGAGCGGCCGTACGAGTGCGCCACGGCCCGCTACTGGCCGCACCTGCATGATCCGCGCGCCGGGAAACGTTACGCCGGGCACCACGCCGAGATCCTCCAGGAGCAGGGCACGCTCGCCCGGGTGGCCGTCTACCCGCCGGGCAGGTCGCAGCAGCCGGGCGTGCGCCCGGTGACGATGTGGATCGATCTCGCATCGCCGGAGCAATGCGACGCGGGGCCCGGCAGCCTGACCACGATCCGCACGGGGGACGGGCCAAAACGCGGCGCGCTCTTCCTCATCAGCGGCCAGCTCTCCAGCGAGCTGTCGATCCATGGTCGAGGACGAGCTGAACCTGCACAAACCTGGTTCCTGCGCGGCGGGCTGGCAGTCGATGTCGATGACGAGCAGGCCGTCTAGCAGCCGAGGCGCAGCCGCCAGAGGCCGAGCGGACTATTATGACAACGATTGAAGCCAGCGCGTATCAGCCCGCAACTTCGCTCGAAATCACGACCAGCAGGGTGATGCCGATGTCGCCATCGCCGTAGCGAGCCGCCGGGGGTCGATGGTGTGCTTCTGGACCGCGTGAGTGAGCGCGCTCAGATTGATCGCGTCCTGGCAGCGGCCGCGCGAGGCGTGAGTTCGGTCCTGGTTTTGCGTGGCGAGCCCGGGATAGGGAAGACGGCGCTGCTCGGCTACGCCATCGACGCAGGCAAGGATCTTAACGTCGTCCGGCTCGTAGGAATTGAGTCGGAGACCGGGCTCGGTTTCGCCGCGTTGCATCAGCTTCTGCTGCCGTTCCTGGAGCGCCTCGACTCTCTTCCCGGGCCGCAGCACCAGGCACTGGCGACCGCGTTCGGCCTGCGCGACGGGGGTCCGCCCGACCGGTTTCTGGTGGGGCTGGCGTCGCTCACCGTGCTGTCTGGCGCGGCCACGGCGCAACCGCTGCTGTGCGTGGTTGACGACGCGCAGTGGCTCGACCAGGAGTCGGCCGAGGTCCTTGCTTTCGTCGCCCGGCGGCTGCACGCTGATGCCATTGGCATGCTTTTCGCCGTGCGGGATCCCTCGGAGCGTCACTTCTGTTTACCTGGACTCCCTCAGCTGCGGGTCGGCGGTCTGCCGCGCGCCGAGGCTCGTGAGCTGCTCGCGTCGTCCGCGCCGGGCGAACTCGACAGCAAGGTCAGTGAGCGGATCATCACGCAGACCAGCGGAAACCCGCTCGCGCTGATTGAACTGGGCCGTGAGCTGGCCCGGGGGCAGCTGGCCGGCAAGATACCACTGCCGGAGCCGCTGCCGCTGGGCCGAAGCCTGGAGGCCCGGTTCCTCCGCCAGGTCGGAAGCCTGCCCGCCGCCACGCAAACCCTGCTGCTGACAGCGGCCGCCGACCCTACCGGAGATCCCGCTTTGCTCTGGCGCGCCGGGGAGCACCTCAGCTTCGGGATCAGTGCCGCCGGTCCCGCCGAAGCCCACGAGCTGATGACCTTCGGCCCCACCGTCAGGTTCCGTCACCCGCTCATCCGCTCCGCGGTCTATCACGGTGCGACCCTCGTAGATCGCAAGAGAGTTCACGCAGCGCTCGCCGAGGCCACCGATCCCGGCTCGGGCGCTGATCTGCGGGCGTGGCACCGGGCTGAGGCTGCAACAGGGCCGGACGAGGCTGTCGCCGCCGAGCTCGAGCAAGCCGCCGACCGGGCGAGGAGCCGGGGAGGATGGGCCGCCACCGGCGCATTTCTCACCCGCGCCGCGGTGCTCACCCCAGATACCGCGGCGCGCCTGCGGCGAGTCCTGGCCGCTGCCCAGGCCGAAACCACCGCCGGCGAATCCCTGCATGCCCAGGCCCTGCTCGACAGCGTGACGGGCCTTCTTGACGATCCACGCCTGCGCAGCCTCGCCGCGCGTGTCCAGGGGGCCATTCATCACGCGCTGCACCAGACTGGCGAGACGGCCGCTATCCTGCTCGGCTCGGCCCGCCAGCTTGCGCCGCTGGACGTCGGTCAGGCTCGGATCGCCCTCCTCGACGCGTTCGCCGCAGCGCGGATCAGCGGCCGGTTCGCCGCTGGCGCCAGTGACGTCGACATCGCACGGGCCGCCCGCTCCATGCCGCTGCCGCCTCAGTCGGCGACCACCGTCGGCGATCTCCTCCTCGACGCCGACACGACCTTGCTCCTGGACGGCCACCAGGCCGCCGCGCCTTTGCTCAGGCGTGCCGTTACCACCTTGCGGCACGCCCCGATCACCTCCGCTGACCTGCTGACCTGGACGGGAATCGGCTGCTTGGCCGCCCGGCGCGCTCGGCGACGACCACGCGCTGCACGCGCTCGCCAACCGGCTGGAGGAGCAAGCCAGGGACCAGGGCGCGGTGCTCGCCTTGTCCAACGCCCTGATCTTCACCGGGGTGTCGGAGTTGTTCGCGGGGGCCCTCGACCAGGCGCGGGCACGCTTCACCGAGCGGGGGACCATCGAAGCGGCGCGGGGAGACGGGTGCAACACGGGCCAGGTACTGGTGCTGGCCTGGCGCGGCGAGGCCAGCCAGACCCGTGCCCAGGCCGCGGCCGCCGCGCGCGCGGCAGCGGAGCAGGGGCAGGGCTGGCGGCTGGTCTGGCTCGAGTACGCCATCTCGGTGCTCGAACTCGGCCTGGGTCACTACGAAGAGGCGCTGGCGGCCGCGCCGCACGCCTACGAAGAGAACCCGCTGCTGAGCGCCTTCGCCCTGCCCGATCTGATCGAGGCCGCGGTCCGCTGCGGTCAGCCGGCCGTCGCACGCGGCGCCCTGGAGCGTGTCGCGCGACGCGCTGCCGCCAGCCCGACGCCGCTCGCCCTCGGCCTGCTGGCCAGGTCCCGCGCCCTGCTCGCCGACGGACCCGACGCTGAAAGTCTTTACCAGGAGGCCATCGATCACCTCCAGCGGGCTCGCGGCTCGAGCCACCTCGCCCGCGCCCACCTGCTGTACGGGGAATGGCTGCGGCGGGCCAAACGTCGGCGCGACGCACGCGAACACCTGCGAACCGCGCACAGCATGTTCGAGGCGATGGGCGCCGGCGGCTTCGCGAAACGTGCCGTGCTTGAGCTCGCCGCGGCAGGAGAAACAGCCCACAAGCGGAGCCTTGTGCAGAGCGGCGGCCTCACGCCGCAGGAGTTTCAGGTCGCGGCGCTGGCGGCAACCGGTTCCACCAATCCAGAAATCGCCACGAAGCTGTTCATCAGCCCCAAAACGGTCGACTACCACCTCGGCAAGGTGTTCAGGAAGCTGGGCGTCGGCTCACGCCGCCAGCTTGCGGGCGTCCCCTTCGACGCCGCCTGACGGTCCACCAGGCGGCCGCAGCTCGCGCGTCACCTGGGATGACTAGGCGGTTCACCGGATTCGAACGGGCGATCCTGCGGGCGAGGGTGTCGGTGTAGGCCACCGCCAGCGGCCCGCCGGGCAGCGGGCCGGACCTCAAGGGGAGACGTCATGCCGCAGATCAATGTCGGTCAGGAGAACTCGGGCGCCATCGAGCTGTACTACGAGGACCACGGCCACGGTCGGCCGGTGGTGCTGATCCACGGCTACCCGCTCAGCGGCCGCGCCTGGGACAAGCAGGTCCCGGCCCTGCTCGAGGCCGGCCACCGGGTGATCACCTATGACCGGCGCGGGTTCGGGAATTCCAGCCAGCCGGCGTCCGGCTACGACTACGACACCTTCGCCGCCGACCTCAATACGCTGCTCGAGCGGCTGGACCTGCGCGACGTCACGCTGGTCGGCCACTCGATGGGCACCGGCGAGGTGACCCGGTACCTGGGCGCCTATGGCTCCGGGCGGGTCGCCAAGGGCGTGCTGGTGTCCCCGATCCCGCCGTTCCTGCTGCAGACCGGCGACAACCCGGAGGGGCTGCCCGGCGGCCTGTTCGACGGGTTCGTGCAGGCCGCCACGGCCGACACCCCGGCATGGATGAAGGGCTTCCTCGACAACTTCTACAACATGGACGTCCTCGGCGGCACCCTGGTCAGCGACCAGGCGTTCCAGGCCAGCTGGAACATCGCGGCCGCCGCGTCAGCCGCCGCGGCGGTGGCATGCATCCCGACCTGGGAGACGGATTTCCGCGCCGACCTGCCCAGGATCGACGTGCCGATGCTGGTCGTGCAGGGCGACGCCGACCGGGTCCTGCCCTTCCCCAACACCGGCAGGCGACTGCCCGGCCTGATCAAGGAAATGCAACTCGTGGTCATCGAGGGCGGCCCGCACGCCATCGCCTGGACCCACACCGACCAGGTGAACCAGGCCCTGCTCGGCTTCCTCAAATAGCGGCGGTCCGCAATGGCGACACGGCGACCCACCCGGGTGGTCCGGCCAGCGCGGCCGTTAGGTATGTGCCTGATTCTTATGCCGAACGGCTGCCGCGGACGCGGCATTGCCGCTCAAGCAGCACCCAGATCCGACCCCAAGGAAGGTGTAGAGAATGAACCTCGCCCGAGCCCCGCGGCTGACCAGGCCGCTGCTCATCATCCTGGCCGCGGCAGCGGCCATCGCCGGGCTGCTCATCGCCGGCGGCCAGGCCGGCCCCGCCCACGCGGCAACCGCACGCACCGCGCACGCGAGCGCGGCAGCGGACAACATCGGGCCCAAGCCCACGATCGTGCTGGTGCACGGCGCGTGGGCCGATTCCGGCAGCTGGAACGCGGTCACCTGGCTCCTGCAGCGGGACGGCTACACCGTCTACGCGCCGCCCAACCCGCTGCAGGGCCTGGCCTACGACACGGCCACCGTCGCCGACTTCCTGCACACCATCACCGGCCCCATCGTCCTGGTCGGGCACTCCTATGGCGGGATGGTCATCACCAACGCCGCGACCGGCGACAGCCAGATCAAGGCTCTCGTCTACGACGACGCCTTCCTGCCAGCCCAGACCGACAGCCTGCTGACGCTCACCAAGGCAGGCTCCTGCTTCGCCGTGCCCGACCTGTCCACCGTGCTCAACTTCGTACCCTTCCCGGGAGCGCCGTCCATGGTCGCCGACGCCTACGTCAAGCAGAGCGTGTTCCCCGGCTGCTTCGCGAACGGCCTGCCGGCGAGCGAAGGCGCGGTGCTTGCCGCCACCCAGCGGCCGCTGGCGACCAGCACCTTCGCCGACCAGTCCGGTGTCCCCGCCTGGGCGACGATCCCGTCCTGGGACGTGATCGGCTTGACCGACCACATCATCACGCCTGCTGAGCAGCTGTTCATGGCCAAGCGAGCAGGAGCCCACATCACCGAGATCAACGCACCGCACCTGTCGATGATCTCCAACCCGGGCGTCGTGGCCAGCGTCATCGTCCAGGCCGCCCAGGCCACCGGCTGACGGCCGAGCACATGCTCGCGCACCGGTGCCGCGTGCTCTCCGCAGGCAGCGTGGGGTCAGCTACCCGTCAGGGCAAGCTCCCAAAACCGCACCGCCTTGTCGTCGCCGCAGATGGCCAGCAGCCGCCCGTCCGGACTGAATGCCACACCGTTGGCTGCGCCGCTGTGGCCGGTCAGCGTGCGCTGGTGCCCGCCGGTGGCTGGATCCCACAGCTGTACGGTCTCGTCGCCCCAGCTTGCGAGCAGCCGCCCGTCCGGACTGAATGCCACACCGTTGACCCGGCCGGTGTGGCCGGTCAGGGTGCGCTGCTCGGCGCCGGTGGCCAGGTCCCACAGCCGCACCACATCGTCGTCACCGCAACTGGCCAGCAGCCGCCCGTCCGGACTGAATGCCACACCGTTGACCCGGCCGGTGTGGCCGGTCAGGGTGCGCTGCTCGGCGCCGGTGACCGGGTCCCACAGCCGCACCACATCGTCGCTGCCGCAACTGGCCAGCAGCCGCCCGTCCGGGCTGAACGCCACACCGGAGACAAATGGGCTCAGCGAGCAATTGCGGCCAGTCAGGGTGTCAGCGAGCCGGGGATCTCCCTGGGCTGCCCGAATCAGAGTTGTCGCCGTGTCCGAGGACGGCCCGAGGTACTGCCGTGGACCGGCATCGGGTACTGGGATGGCGGCCTGGGCGGATCCGGTAGACGTCAGGTGGGGCGGGCGCTGCTGGGCTTGCTTTAGCGCCCGGGTGGTCAGCCCGTCCGGGTCGGCTGCGGCGGGATCGAGCTCGGTCAGCCGGTCGGCGATGCCGGCCACGGCCTGGAACTCACCCGCTGTGAACATCTCGCGCAGCTGCTCCTGCAGGGCCACGATGTCGCGGCGGCGGGCGCATTCGGCCAGGCGGCCCTGCGCGTAGCGCCGGGCCAAGAGCGCATCTTGGTAGGCCTTCTCCACCTCCTGGTCGCCGGGCAACCGACGGCGCAGTGCCCCCAGCTGGGCGGCCACCGGTTCCCAATCGTCGGTCGGCCGCGCCGCCCAGTATCTGGCCAGCACCGCCTTCCGCGAAGGTAGTGACTCGTCCGGCGGGACTGGAACCAGGTCGGGACGGGTGAGGTCGAACAGGCGAGTGTCCCGCGACCGCAGGTACAGCACCGGGGTGACCCATTCCAGGGTGTCGGCGTTCCAGTCGGTCAGCGCGATCCGCCCGGCGCGAACAGCCTCATCCACCCCGCGGTTGTGCACCAGCGCCTGATAGAACGCCCGAGAGAACACAGCTCCGGCGTCGTCGGTGACCGCGAACTGCATCGCCACCACCGCCGGCACCGTGCGGAGCAGGGTGGCGGCGGTGCTGGAGAACATGTCCGCGTCCGCACCGGCCGCGGTCTGGCAGCTGCTGAGCACCACGAGCCGGGGCATCGGATCGGCCACGCTGAGCAGGTCCGCCAGCGCCGAGGCCGCCACCAGCTGGCGACGGCCCCGTTCATCCGCGAACGCGATCACGCCTTCGCCCCGGTCCGGGTCGAACCCGCCGTGCCCAATGAAGTGGAACACCTGACAGCCCGCACACAGCGCGTCCTGCGCCGCCTCCCAACTCTGCCCGGGCACCCAATCCACCGCGACCAGCCCGCGCTCCTGCAACGGGGCGAGCAGCCGCTGCAGCCGACGATTCTCGGTATCGGCGTCGGGAGCGGCCAGGTCCCCCGGC
This sequence comes from uncultured Actinomycetota bacterium, assembly GCA_963851085.1. GTDB lineage: Bacteria > Actinomycetota > Actinomycetes > Streptosporangiales > Streptosporangiaceae > DATFVJ01. The sequence goes on from CAWKNX010000004.1 coordinate 364,747, forward strand.
AGCGCGGTCATCCCCAACACCCGCAGCGGCGAGGTCACCGTCAATGGGCGCATCGATTCCGCCCCGTCGACGTAGCGCACGGTCGGGCTACGTCGACACAGGTAGCCGCCATAATGGTCGCTGAACAGTAGCTCCCACGGCAACCTTGCTAGCTCCGGCGGGCGCAGCCGCAGCGCGATCCGCAGCCGGCCCCCCGCGCCCTCCACCTCGTTACGGCTGGACAAAAAGAGCGCCCGGGTCGGCGCCTGGAACACTGCCTCAAACAACGCCTCTCCCACACGGCGCAGCGGCCGCTCCAGCTCCGGCACCATCGAGCGGCTCCTCGTCGCCGAAGCCAGAACCTGCGCCTGAATCATGTCCAGATCCACCTCCAGGCACGCCGGATCGAAAACAACATCCAGGCTGTCGTCCCCGGCCGGGGACGACACGCGCAGCCGATAACTACCCGGCCGGCCATCCAGCTCGATCACGAAGTCACGGTCCTTCGACACGACACACCCCCCAGCCCGCGGCGCCGCTGGCCACGCCCACCTGGTCGAGGCGTGGCTTAACACCGGCCGACCACCTGACCGCGGGGGCAAGCCAGCCGTCGCGGTGCGAGCGGCAACGGCGGGCACACATACGAGGCTTCGACACGCGTTGGGCCGGTGCCCTTCGGTGGGCCGGACGCCGGCCAGCGGGATGTTCTGCGCTCACCACAACAGCACCTGTGGCGGCGGAGAGTGCCCTCGACGCCGCACCGCAGATGGTCTCCAAATCCAGGTCGCCTGTCACAGTGGCCACCCACCTGACCTCGGCAGAAGCGCTATCTCGATAGTGTTAAAAACCCGCGCCGGCAGTAAGGGCCGTTCGACCCCCTGGCGCAGCCGTTGGACCTCTGGAACCGCCGCAGGCACGATCGCCGTGATCGCCTGCGCCGTGGGCGGCTCGGTCACCGTCCTGCCCGCCGTTCTGCAGCTGCTCGGGCCCCGGATCGACGCCGGCCGGATCCCGTTCCTGCCCCATCGTCGCAGCCCCGGCGAAAGCCGCCGCTGGCCCGCCGTCACCGGCGCGGTGCTCCGCCGCCCACTGGTGGCGGCCACCATCTCGGCCGCGTTCCTGCTCGCCCTCGCCTACCCGGCGCTCTCGCTGCACCTGGCCAAGCCCAGCGACCTGGCGCTGACCGCGAGAAGCGGCCCGGCGCTGACCGCCCTGGCCGAGGTGCGGCAGGCCTTCCCGGCTGGCCGCCGCGGTGCTGCTCGACGCCACCGTTATCCGCGGCGTGCTACTGCCCTCCTCGATGAAGCTGCTCGGCCACCGCAACTGGTACCTGCCCGGCTGGCTGCACCGACTTCCCCAGGCACGCGCCTGGAGGCAGGCCAGCAGCGAGCCACGGCCGGCCAGCGCGGTGCCCGAGGCGGCGCCCCGCTGAGCCGATCCGAAGTCCGTGCCGCAGGCCCGGGAGCGGGCGGACGGAAAGGTCGCGGGCCGCAATGCTGGGCATGGAGTAGCCTTGCGGCAGCGCATTAGCTGCGTCGGGGAGCTGGGATGGAAAGTGAACTCAGGTTGGCTCGGCAGCACAGTGTCAGCGACATGCTGCATCGCACCGCGTCACGCGTCCCGGGCAAGCTCGCCATTGTCTCTGCCGCTACCCGGCTGACGTTCGCAGAGCTGGATGCGGCGGTGTCGCGGACCGCGGCCGCGCTGGCGGCCGAGGGCCTGAAGAAGGGCGACCGGCTGGCGCTACTGTCCCACAACTGCTGGCAGTTCGCCGTCTTGTCGTTCGCGACTGCGCGGCTCGGCGTGATCCTGGTGCCGGTCAATTTCATGCTCGGTCCTGGGGAGATCGCCTACATTCTCGACCACAGCGAAACGACGGCGTTCGTGGCCGAGGACGGCCTGGCCGCCACTGCCGACAAGGCGATCGCGGCGGCCGGGCTCGATATCTCACCGCGCGCGGTGATCCGCCTGTCTTCAGGTGACGTGCCGGCCGGGTGGGCCGACGTGCAGCAATGGATCGACCGTGCGGGCACGCCGCCGGAGGTCCATGTCGCCGACGACGACCTGGTGCGGCTGATGTACACGTCCGGCACGGAGGCCCGGCCCAAGGGTGCGATGATGTCGAGCCGCTCGCTGATGTGGCAGTACGTTTCCTGCATCATTGACGGCGGCATGGACGAAGATGACGTCGAGGTGCACTCCCTCCCCCTCTACCATTGCGCGCAGCTGGACTGCTTCCTCGGGCCCGACATATACCTCGGTGCCACGAGCGTTGTGCTGCCGGCGCCCGACCCGGCCGCGATCCTGAAGACGATCGCGTCGGAGCGTGCGACGAAGCTGTTCTGCCCGCCGACGGTGTGGATCAGCCTCCTAAGGTCACCGCAGTTCGGCCAGACCGACCTCAGCTCGCTGCGCAAGGGCTACTACGGCGCCTCGGCGATGCCGGTCGAGGTTCTGCGTGAGCTGCAGGAGCGGCTCCCCGGCATCCGCCTGTGGAACTTCTACGGGCAGACGGAGATGGCCCCGCTCGCGACGATCCTCGGGCCGGACGAGCAGGTCAGCCGCGCCTGGCTCAGCAGGACGGGCGGCGCTCAACGTGGAAACGAGATTGGTGGACGACGACGACATGGTGCTGCCGCCGGGCGCAGTCGGCGAGATCGTCCACCGCAGTCCGCACGCCGCCCTCGGCTACTACAAGGATGAGGCCAAGACCGCAGAGGCCTTCCGCAACGGGTGGTTCCACTCCGGCGACCTGGGGGTCATGAGCGAGGACGGCTACCTCACCGTGGTCGACCGCAAAAAGGACATGATCAAGACCGGCGGGGAGAACGTGGCCAGCCGGGAGGTCGAGGAGGCCATCTACCAGATGGAAGGCGTCGCCGAAGTCGCCGTTTTCGGCGTCGCCCACCCGCTCTGGATCGAGGCCGTGACCGCGGTAGTCGTCCCGAAGCCGGGCGCCGTGCTCACAGAGGAAGCGGTGATCAAGCACACGCGCGAGCAGCTGGCGGGTTACAAGACACCCAAGCGCGTTGTCATCGCCGACGTCTTGCCGAAGAACCCCAGCGGCAAGATTCTCAAGCGGCAGCTCCGGCAAGAGCACAAGGACATCGCCGCAGACCCGTGATGCCCGGACGAATGCATGGTCCGCACCTAGTGATCCAAGTTGCTGCGGCCGGGGGTCCATTCGTCGGCCGGCCACCTTGGGCTCGCTCGCATCCGTTGCCGGGCGGGCCGTGAAGGCACCGTCCCTCACGTCCGGTGCGGGTTTGCCAGGGCCAGCTCGGCATTGGCGCAAGCTGTGACGATGGTCAGGATGCGGCTCGGACACGACGCCGACCCTCCCGTGCGATCTGGCGTAGATGCGGCCGATGCCGTGGCGGCGGTGCAGTTCGTCGGCCAGCGCCCACAGCAGCGGCCGCGCCTCGCGGCCGGGCTGGGTGGCGGGCATCGGCTGCGGCCAGCTCATCTGTCATGTTCGGCGCCCCACCCAGCGCGGAACCACACGGTGCGGCCGGTCACATCCCCGGTCACGCCCCACGCGTCTGCGAGCACCTCCACGATCCGCAGGCCCCGCCCACCACCGTCAGCACCGTCACCGGCAGGACTGCCGCTGCGCAGGCGGGGCGGTTGCGGGCCGCCCTCGTCGTCCACCTGGACCCCGACCCATTGGCCCGCACCGACCTCGACGCGCACGGTGAACCACCCGCCGGGTTCCCCGCTGCGGGAGTGCAGCACGGCGTTGGCGGCGATCTCGTCGGCCATCAGGACCACCTCGTCCACGGCCGGGCAGCCAGCCGCGGCCCGGGCGACAAAGGCCCGGACTTTCGGCACCTGGTCGGCCCGGCCCGGATACGTCTGGGTGCACGCCCTCGGATGTCCCTGCGTGGCGGGGCGTAATGGCACGCGGGCCCGCTCGGTCATGCTGCGTCTCCTCACTCCCCCGCCGGATGGCACGTGCGGGCCGCAAGCGCGGCGCGCAGGTGATGGTTTGCCGTTCGGACCGCACCCGTCGTCGGGCAGGCGGGTTATTGGGCAACGATGGCGGCTGCCAAGAGCAGAATCCAGAATGCAAATGCCAACATGTGGAAACAAACATCTCGCAGCGGCATGGGCGAGATGGCCATGCGCATGTGAGAATGACGGAAATATCCGGGCACCGAGGCGCAGGAGGCAGGCATGGCCCAGGCACCGCCGGGCGGCGTCCCGACCGTGCTGCGCCTGATCCTCGGCAAGCAATTACAGGCCCTGCGGGAAAAAGCCGGGCTGACCCACGAACAAGCCGCCGATGCGATCTACACGTCGGCGTGGACCATCCGCCGGATGGAACGAGCCGACGGCGGCCTGAAACTCAACAACGTCAAAGGCCTGCTGATGGCCTTCGGCATCACCGATGTCCGCGAAATCGACGCCTTCCTCGCCCTCACCCGCGAAGCCAACAAACCCGGCTGGTGGCACAGCTACAGCGACGTCCTGCCCACCTGGTTCCGCGTCTTCCCCGGCCTCGAACAGGCAGCCGAACTGATCCGCGGCTACGAACCGCACTGCGTACCCGGGCTCCTGCAAACCGGGGACTACGCCCGCGCCCTCGCGGTCGCCGGTGCTCCCGACGCACCCGCCGCCGAGATCGACCGGCGGGTCGGCCTGCGCCTGGCGCGCCAGCAAATCCTCACCCGGCCCGGCCCGCCGCGCCTGTGGGTGGTCATCGACGAGGCCGTGCTGCGCCGCCCGGCCGGCGGCCGGGCGGTGATGCGCGCCCAGCTCGACCGCCTGATCGACGCCAGTGAGCAGCCGGACATCACCCTGCAGATGCTCCCGTTCGCCGCCGGCCCGCACCCCGCCATGTACGGGCTGTTCTACATGTTCCGCTTCCCGGCACAGGAACTGCCCGACATCGTCTACGGCGAGACCATGACCAGCGCCTTCTACCTGGACAAGCTACCGGACGTGGCCACCTACGCACTGGCCCTGGACCGGGTCTGCGCCCAGGCCGCACCCGCCGCGGCAACCCCGCGGATCCTCCGTGACACCCGTAAGGAGTACTGAAATGCACAAGATCCATAACGGCATGCGCGCCGCTGACCTCGGCCCTGACGGCTGGCACAAGCCGTGGAGCAGCCCCAACGGCGGCGCCTGCCTGGAAGCCAGGAAACTCCCCGGCGGCCGGGTCGCGCTACGCCAAAGCGCCGACCCCGACGGCCCCGCGCTGATCCTGGAAGCCCACGAAATCCAGGCCTTCGTCGAGGGCGCGAAGGCCGGCGCCGCTGACTACCTCCTGTCCTGACCCCGTCACCCTGGCCGGCCCCGCACCGGACGGCGCCATCGCACGCAAGCGGCCCGCGCGGCCGCGGATGGCAACGGCCGCGGCCGGCCAGGGTGACAACCACAAACACCGGCGAACACGGCCGCGAGGCCGGCCGCTGCGGGCCCGTTTCCGCCGTTAGGGTGCACGCAATGTCACAGGAACTCGGCGCATGGTTACGGGCGCAGCGGCGCGCCCGCAGCTGGGACGCGCCCCAGATGGCCCGCCAGCTCGCCCGCGCGGCAGGCGACCGCCGTGACACGCTGCCCAGCAAAGAATGCCTGCTCGTCTACATCCGCCGCTGGGAACGCGGCGAGGTCAGCGTGTCCGAACGCTACCAATTCCTCTACTGCACCGCGTTCGGCATCGAACTCACCGACTTCGGCCCAGACCAGCCCGCAGGCCAACCGCAGCCACCCCCCGGCGGGCCACCATACCCGCCGGGCCCGCCAGCCGCAGCGGACAGGGCCCCAGCCGCCGTCGCCACCCGCAGCGGTGATCCCAGCCCCGCAGCTTCGCTGTCGCGGCGTTATCGTGACGGCGAAGGCAGCCGCGGACAGCCGGCCGACCCGGCCGAGCAGATGATCCTCGCGGCGGCAGAGGAATCGCATGACTTCGGGGAGTGGGCGGACACGTCGAACATCGGAGACGCCACGCTGGAGCACTACGCAGCGCAAGTGAAACGGCTGGCCCGCGACTACGTACACGCCGCACCGCTGCCGCTCTTCATTGAGGCCAAACGGCTGCGCGACCGCGTCTTCACCAAACTGCAGGGCCACCAGCAGCCAGACCAGACCCGCGACCTGTACCTCGTCGCGGCTCGCGCATGCGGGCTGTTGGCCTGGATGTCAGGCGACCTGAGCTTTTATGGTGCCGGCGAAACCCACGCGGCGACGGCGTGGGTATGCGCCGAACAAGCCAATCACGACGGCGCTCGTGCTTGGGTGCGCACCACGCAGGCGAAGCTGGCGTACTGGGATGGCAGGTTTGTGGAGTCGGCCCAGCTTGCCGAGGATGGGCTGCGGTACCGTTGCGCCGATTCTGGCAGGGCGATGCTAGCGCTATTCCGTGCTCGTGCGCTGGCACGCCTGGGCCGCAGCTCGGACGCAGCTGCTGCGCTCGCGGTGGCACAAACTGAGCTAGAGCAGGCGGGCCCCGACGAGATCGGGGGCCTGTGGTCGGTGGATGAAGCCCGGTATCACAGCCTCGCCGGAAATGCTCACATGTGGCGGCACGACCCTGATCAGGTAATTGCCGAGGGTGAGCAGGCAATTGCACTGTTTGAGGCAACCAACTCCCGCGAACGCAACTACGGTGCCGAAGCTCATACATGGCTCGATCAAGCCCAGGCCCATCTGCAACTACAGGACCTGGATGGCGCCGATGCCGCCCTGCGCCCAGTGCTCGCTCTGCAACCGGAAATGCAGTACGAACCCATTACCCAGCATCTAAGGCAAGTCGAGCGTGCGATCTCCCAGCCGGTCTTCGCCGACGCGCCGAAGGCGCGCGAGCTCCAGGAAGAGATCGAGACGTCCTGCCGGGAGTCCATCGTCAACGACCTGCGCCCCTGAGCCGCCGGGGTATCCGGTGACGCCGGTGGGGCGGAAGGTCTCCGGTGAGGCGAGGGTGTCCGGTGAGTCCGGTGGCCGGGTGAGGCCGGTGGCCGGTGAGGCCGGTGGCCGGTGAGGCCGGTGGCCGGTGAGGCCGGTGGCCGGGTGAGGCCGGTGGCCGGTGAGGCCGGCGGCCGCGAGGTTGTGCTCCGGGATGTGTGCGCCCGCGTCGGCCTTGATTCCCGGGACGCCCGGGTCCTGCATGTCCGGGCCAATGCCGTGTATCACCTGCCGCGTGATCGGGCGGTGGTCAGGTTGCGGTATGCGCCGGGGTCCCCTGGGGTGCTTGAGCGGCTGAGTGCCGCGGTCGAGGTGACCCGCTGGCTGCACGCCCAGGGCTTCCCCGCCACCGAGCCGCTCGCCATCGAGCAGCCGGTGATCGCCGATGGCTACGTCGTGACGTTCTGGCGTCACGTCGAGGTGAGCGGCGAGGCGGGCCGCGATGTCGCCACACTGGCGCGGCTGCTGCACCGGCTGCATCGCCTGCCCACGGCAGCCGTTCGGCTGCAGAAAACCAATCCCCTCGGGTCGTTGCGCGCGGACCTGCACGAGTGCGATGCCCTCACCGCCGTGCAGCGGGACTGGCTGCTGGCCAGGGCCGACGGCCTGGAGCGGCGGTACCGGTCGGCCCGGTGGGCGCTGGGCTGCGGGCTGATTCACGGCGACGCGCACGCCGGGAACCTGCTGCATGCGCGCGGCGGTGCGGTGCTTGGGGACTGGGATTCGGTCAGCTTCGGGCCGCGTGAGCAGGATCTGGTGCCGACGAGCCTGTGGTTCCGGTTCGGCCGCCCGGCGGGCGAGTGGGACCAGTTCTGCGGCGTCTACCGGGTTGATCCCGGCGAACTGACGGGCCTGCCGCTGCTGCAGGGGCTGCGCGAACTGCGCGCACTGGCCTCCTATGTTCGCCGCGCGGGCGATCCGGCGTTCCGCACCGAGGTTTCCCAGCGTGTCACCGACCTGATGACGGGTACCCAGTCCCGTCCCTGGCACGCCCTTTAAATGTGCGCAGCAGCCATGGGCTTTATGCGGTACGGGAACACCGTGCATCACAAATGACCCGCGGACGTGACGGCTGCGGCTGGGCGGGATGCCCGCGGCAGCCGTTAAGGATCATGAATCTGATCCCCTCCGGATCGCAGGTGCGCGGACCCTGCGGCCCGGCCCGGTCCCTGTCCCCCGGCCGCACGGCCGTTACGGGGCAGAACTTTGCGCGGCGCCGGTGCGTGTCTTGCGGCCGACGCCGCAGTAGCCCATGATCTTGCTGAGATCACGGGGCGGCCTGCGGTCCGGCCGCCACAGCGGCAACTGGACCAGGCCCGGGTCCACCATCTCGAACCCGCCGAACAACGCGCCGATCTCGGCCCGGCTGCGAAGCGTCAGCGGCGACGTGGCCCGGTCGTAGACGGCGGCGGCCCGGGCGGCGGCATCCGGGCGGAAGTCGCCGGTCGCGTGCGACAGGGCGAGGTAACTGCCCGCGGGAAGCGCGTCACGGAAGATGGCGGCGATCCCCGGCGGATCCTCGGCGTCGGTGACGAAGTGGAGGACGGCGACCAGGAGCAGGGCCACCGGCTCGCTGAAGTCGATCAGCGCCCGGACGCCGGGGTCGGTGAGGATCACCTCAGGCTCGCGGACGTCGGCCAGCACGATGCTGGTCGCGCCGCTGCCCGTCAGCAGCGCGCTGGCGTGCACGTGCACGATCGGATCGTTGTCCACATAGGCGACACGAACTCCCGGCGCGACGGCGCGGGCGACCTCGTGCACGTTCCCGGCGGCCGGGATACCGGTCCCGATGTCGATGATCTGCCGGATCCCGGCCGCACCGACCAGGTACCGCACCGCCCGCCGCAGGAACGCCCGGTTCTCCCTCGCGATCAGGCGCACTTCGGGTGCCTGGCGTAACACCTCCCTGGCCGCCTCCTGGTCGACGACATAATTGTCTTTCCCGCCCAGGTAGTAGTTGTACATCCGGGCCGGATGCGGCCTGCTCGTATCGATATCGGACGCGGCAAAGCCCCGATTCGCCATCTCGGCAGACTCCCGATCGCTAGGTTGACGGACAAGACCGCCAGGCAGCTCTGGCGTGTCTTTCCGCCAGCACCATAGATTTCCCCTTTACGTTTGCACCGGATACACCTAACCCGGCAGCTGACATCGGGAAACATCACCGAACACTAAGAGCGTCATGAACTTCTCGCGGCAACGTGTGCGCAAGCAGCTTGAGCCCGTCTCACCGCGCGGATAGCGCCCGCCAGCGCGGGAGCGGGCAACGCCCCATGGCGGTACCGGCCTACGGACCCGTCGATCCTGCGGCTGCAACCGGTCCTCACTTCGTCTGCCTCTGGCACACCGATCTTCTCGAAGAGAGCGAGGGCTTCCCGCCATTGCTCACAGGGCTGTGATCACTTGTTCCCAGTGCCCGTGCGTGTGAAGGAACTGGGCGAGCACATGTGGCAGCAAAGCCGTGTGCGGGTAATCCGTGGTCAGCAGCGTACTGAGCCGTCGTGAGCAGGTTCGTCAATTCTGCGTCCAGCCACTCCCGGGCTTCCATCTGTCTCCGCCGGTCACGGTGGCCCGGACCGGTTGCCGACGATGGCCGCGACTGGCGCCATGACGCAGGCGACGACCAGGGCCGCTACGCGTATCGGGACCGGGGCCGGGACGAAGAAGCCGAACAGCACCAGGGCCAGGCATGGGACCATCACCACGAAATACCGTCGGCGTCTGTCCCTGATCGACTGCTTGCGCCGCTCGCGGTCGGTGGGCGTGACGATGTCGGGCACGGGAGGCTTGCGGCGCCACATCCTTCGAGTGTCTCAAGCGCCAGGTGACGGTACCCCGATGGCCACGCTGGGTGCTGCACATCAACCGCGAGGCACTGCACCACGGCGCCGGGATCGCCCTGCTGCGCGGCCTCCTCGCCAACCGAGCTCGCCGGGGCCCGCCAGCCGAATGACTCAAACCCGCTCTTCATGACGCTGGGGAGCACCTGCGCCAATTCGCTTGGCTAGCGGCGGCGCCGAAGACAAAGGCCGCGCGCTCGCCGGTCGCAAATTCGGCGGCGGCCTCGGGACTTGACAGCCAGGCGGCGTGGGCGCCGGTGAAAGTAGCTATTGTCACGGTGTGTCTACTTTGCGCTGGACATTGGGAATTGTAGTATTCAGGGACCGCCACCTGCGGGGGGAGGCATCTGAGGGGTGGAACAGGGGGGATCATGAGGGTTGCGTTATCCGTCACCGCCGATGACGGAGCTGGGGAACTCCGGAATCTGTACAGCTGGCTGATCGGGGAGCCCGGCTTCGCCGGGCTTGTTCAGCTTCACGAACGGGATCCCGGGCCTGGGGAGCTGGGTCCGGTAGCCGATCTTCTGCAAGTCGCGGTGGAGCCGGGAGGCGCGCTTTCCGCCTTCGCGGCCGTGGTGATCGCATGGCTGAGGTTCCGCACTGCAGACGTAAACGTCACGGTGACCCGTACCGGCGCAGACACGAACGTGGAGGTGAAGGCGGAACGGGTCAGCGGGCTGGACGCGGCCGGAACCCGGGCGCTGGCCGACGAAGTGTCCCGGGCGCTGGCCGCGGGTGACGGCGATGCAGCCCGGTGACCAGCGCGGCATCTTGTCGTCGCCCGGCGCACGTGCGCTGCTTGTCGGGTCGAGTATGCACATCCCCGATTCACGGCTCCCCCCGGTACCCGCCGCGGCGACCACGGTCACCGCGCTGGCCGAATGCATGGTCGAACGGGTCGGCCTGGACCCCGCGAAGCTGAGCGTGCTGCTCGACCCGGCGAACCCAGAGAAACTGAGTGCGGCGCTTGTTGACGCGGCCGAGCAGGCCACAGACGTGTTGTTGTTCTACTACGTGGGACATGGGCTTGTGAGCCCACGCGGCGAGCTGCACCTCGCCACCCGCGCCACACTCGACCTGACCCGGGGGGTGCCCGCCTATCAGGCGCTGCCGTACTCGGTCGTCACCGACGTGCTGGCGCGGTGCCGAGCCAGGTTGGTCGTCGTCATCCTGGACTGCTGCTTTTCTGGCCGGGCAAGCATTCAGGATCTGCGGCAGCACGGCGCGTTCCTGCTCGCGTCGGCAGGCTACGAGGAGTCGGCGTGGGCGCCACCGGGGCAGAGCCGTACGACCTTCACCGGCGCGCTCATCGAGCTGCTTGCCGACGGCGAACCGAGCGCGCCACCCTGGATGACGCTCAGCCACGTCTATCAATGCCTGGACCGCACCCTCGATGCTCGCAAGGCGCCCCGGCCGCATCGGCAGGCCACCGACAAGACTGATCAGCTTCCGCTGGTCCCCAACCGCGGATACCGCGAGCCGGCACCGTCGAGGTTACCTGGGGCGGTGCCGGACGACGGGTTCAGCCCGTACCGGGGCCTGGCCGCGTTCGGGCAGCAGGATGCCGACCTGTTCTTCGGACGCGACGACATGATCTGCAGGCTGCGTGATCGTCTCGCTGCCGTGCCGGAAGGTCCGTTGATGGTGAGCGGACCTTCCGGTTCGGGGAAGTCGTCGTTGCTCCAGGCGGGCCTGATCCCGGCCCTGCGCGGCGTCGAGCCCGCCCGGCGCATTGTCACGATCACCCCGGGAGGCGATCCTCTGGAGCAGCTCGGGCGGGTCTCCGGGTCGCCGGCAGCAGAGCTGCGGGAGCTGGTCAGCGCCGACCCGGCGCGGTTCGCCGATCTGTTCCAAGATGCGATCCCGCCGCTGCTCGTGGTGGATCAGTTCGAGGAGCTGTTCACCGCCGGGGCAGACGAGACGACACGGCGGCTTTTCATCGAAGCGCTCTGCGCGGCATCCCGGCCGCGCGGCGACGTGCCGGCAGCCGCACAGGTGATCATCACGGTGCGTGCCGACTTCGACGGTTACTGCGCCGCCTACCCCATACTGATCGGCGCGCTGGAACAGCACGTCGTCGTCGGCCCGATGAACGCCGATCAGCTCCGCGAGGCCATCGAGCAGCCCGCACAGCGGGCCGGGCTCGCCCTGCAGGACGGACTCGCCGAGTTGCTCCTTGAGGATCTGCAGGCCACTGACCGGTCGCCGGCAACCCTGCAGAGCGGGGTGCTGCCACTTCTCTCGCACGCTTTGCTTGAGACCTGGCAGCATCGCGAAGGACTCGTCCTGACCCTCGCCGCCTACCGTGCCACCGGGGGGATCTCCCAGGCACTGGCCAGGAGCGCGGACCTCACCCTCGGCGGCCTGGGCGACGAGGAGAAGGACTGCGCGAAGCAGATGCTCTTGCGGCTGGTCCACGTGGGCGACGGCACCGACGACACGCGGCGCCGCACACGTCTGAGCGACTTGCTCCCCGGCCGGGAGACTGCGCGGTACGACTCCTACCTGCGTGCGTTGAACCAGTTTGTCGCTGCCCGGCTCGTCACGGCGGACGAGGGGGCGGCACAGATCGCGCACGAGGCGCTTATCCGGGCATGGCCGCAGCTGCGTATGTGGCTCGATGAGGATCGCGTCAAGCTGCTCGTACGCCAGCAGCTCGCGCAGGACGCCGAGACCTGGCAGCATGCCGGAGCGGACCCGGCGTACCTGTACACCGGCAGCCGGCTTGCCGCCGTGCGCACGGCCACTGGGGAAGGCGCCGGAACGCGAACAGCCAGGCGGAAGGGCGTACCGCCGCGCACAGCGTCGCAACGGATCGTGGCAACCGGGCTGTCTGCGCAGGAGCAGACCTTCATCGCCGCGAGCATCCGCCGTGAGCATCGCCGTACACGCCGCACCCGCCAGGTCATTGCCACCTTGACCATCCTGCTTCTGCTGGCCCTCACCGCAGGTGGCTACGCAGTGAAGCAGGGCAGGTCGGCCACCAGCCAGCGGGACGCCGCGATCGCCCGCCAGCTCGCGTCCGAGGCGTCTGGCCTGGGTGATTTTTCGCTTGCGGCGCAGCTCAGCCTCGCCGCATACCGGATCTCGCCGGTCAATGAGGCCAAGAGCACTCTGCTGTCCATCCTCACCCGTCCGATCGCCGTCCGGCTGCTTGGGCACTCCGCTCAGGTCTCGCAGCTCGCCTACAGCGCATCCGGGCGATTCCTCGCCTCGGCCTCCATCGACCAGACTGTCCGGATCTGGGACGTCAGCGCGCCCGGCCGGCCAAGGCCGCTGAAGGTCATCCAGAGTGACTCCACCGCCGACTTCGTGGCATGGCACCGGAACCTGCTCGTCACTCCCGCGGCCACCGGTATCGCGCTCTGGGACGCCACCGATCCCGCGCGCCCGCGAAGACTGGCCGATCTGACCTGCTCTACCATCTACAAGGTGGCGCTCAGCCAGGACGGCCGGATCCTGGCGGCCAGCTTCGGGAGCGGCGTCCAGCTATGGGATGTGGCCGATCCCATGCACGCCCGCACACTGGCCCGGCTGCCCAGGGATGTCAGGGATCCAGTGGCTGCCCTCGCGTTCAGCCCCAACGGAGACGTGCTGGCCACCGCGCCCCTGAACAGCGCGGTACAGCTCTGGGACATCGCCGGTCCACACGGCATCACGCCGCTGAGCACACTCCATCTGTCGTATGCGCCGCGCGCCTTGCTGAACTTCCCGAACGTCTTGTACCTGGCGTTCAGCCCGGACGGCCGAACGCTGGCGGGCGCCGCCTCGGCCAATCAGGAGACACTGCTCTGGGACGTCACCGATCGGCGCCATCCCCTGCCGCTGCCCCCGATCGCCGGATTTAAGGTAGCTGTCGGGGCCGTCCAGTTCACGCCGTCGGGCGGCATGCTCGCCATCGGCCTCGGTAACGGATCCGTCGCACTAGAGGACATGGCCAACCGCAGGCATCCCGCGTCACTCACCACCCTCACCAGCCATGGCGGGCCTATCGTTGCCGCCGTCTTCAGTCCAGACGGAGACACCCTCGCAACCGGGGCCAACGACCATAACATCCGGTTGTGGGACGTGACGGCCCCAACCGGCTCCGCCGCGGACACGTTGACCGGCTACAACGGCGGCATCCACCGCGTCACCTTCCGCCCAGACGGGAAGGTGGCCGCGATATCCACATCCGACAACACGACTACGTTGTGGGACACGAGGAACCCGTTCAGGCCCTTACGGCTGAAGACCCTGGCGAGTAAGGCGCTCTGGGGAATCGCGGCCTTCAGCCCCAGCGGGCGCACTCTCGCCACCGGCTACGGCACGTCCGTCATACTCTGGAACGTCAGTATTCCCGCGGCTACCGTGCCGGTCAGGACCCTGCTCGGGCCATCGGCGATCGCACCGGCCTTCGGCACGCTCAACTATGCGCTCAGCGCCGCCTTCAGCTCGGACGGCCATCTGCTGGCCACCGGGTACGCCGTCGCGGACGTGGTGCTGTGGGACGTGGCCGACCCCGCCCATGCCCGGTTTCTGGGATTTCTTCGCGGCATCGATGGCCTGTATGCACAATCGCTGGCCTTCAGTCCACGCGGCCACCTGCTCGCCGTCGGCGGCAACAATACCACGCACTTCTATGATGTGACCGATCCGGTCCACCCCAGAGAAGTCGGCGCGCTCCCCGGCAATTACCAGGGCATCGACCAGGTCACGTTCCGCCCGGACGGCAAGATCCTCGCGACCGCCACCGGCGCCGGGACAGTTGCGCTATGGGACGTGACCAACCCGGCCAAGCCCCACCTGCTCAGCTCCATCAGCCTGTCGTCCGGCAACTCGCCGGGCTCCGTACCCGATGTGGCCTTCAGTTCCGATGGGCGCACGATCGCATTCCCCCAGGGCAGCGCCGTCCGACTCGTCGACGTGACCGACCCGGCCCACCCCGCCGATATCGCAACGCTGACCGGCCATACGGCGATCGTCCGCAGTGTCGCCTTCCGGCCGCGCGGAGACATCCTCGCTTCCGGGTCGGACGACAAGACCCTCACCCTGCAGCGTACGAGTCTCCCATGGGCCGCACAGTACATATGCGAAACATCTGGCACGCCCCTCACCAGGGCGGAGTGGCAGGCCTACATCCACGACCTGGCCTACGACCCGCCCTGCCAGGGGCAGTGAGACCAATGGGCCTGCCTCCGCAAGTGAAAGGCCAAAGGCCCAGATAACGTAAACGGCTGCGCGGCGTGGCGCTGGTGTGTCAGGCCGCGCAGCCGATAAGGATGATCTCCGGTGTTCGCGATTTAGCCGTAGCGGCCTGCGACGTAGCGGGCGGTTTCTTGCTGGGCAGGGTTCTGGAATATCTGCGTCCTGTCGCCATGCTCGATCAGGTGTCCCTGGTACAGGAACATGGTCCGGTTGGAGATCCGAGGAAACAAACCACGCCCACGGCCACCCTCAAGATCAGGTCGGCCGCACCCTGCCCGCAGGACGCGATCACCTAAATTCGGACGGTGGATTGAGGCTAAGAAGCCGGCGAGGGGTAAGGATCAGGAATCACATGGCCGCGCTGACACTAAATGGTGGAAACGGCCACTGCTGTGGGTTGGAAGTATATGCACGGCCGGTGTCATTGCAATTGTTACGGCCGTTGGAATGGGTGTAGGTCAGCGGATATCCTCAAGTGCGATCGGAGATTCACCGTCGGTGAACCGGTCTGATTCCTTCCCTAAGCACGGTCCTCCGGTTATTATCGAAGACGTCAGCGCGGGCGCGCCGTGTACCAGCCAGCCCACGGCGCGCAGGATCCGGCAGCAGAGGATTTCGGTTCGGCTTTGGCGAGGTCGCCGTCGAGGGTCAGCAGCATGAGCCAGGCGAGCGCCGCTCAGCCGCTAACCCCCTTACCTTCTTCAGGGAGCCCGGGCAAGTATGGTTCTGGGCTTGGGAGTCCGGCGGTTCTGGTATGGCTCATTGCCCCTGCAGCAGGTATGGCCTTAGGGGTAAGGCGGCATGAACCAAACCAAACCACCTGCCGAACCGGCTTGGCAAAGCACATGGGGACACCCCCCGCATCGGTCGCGGCTGATATTTTGTGAGTTTAGATGGCGTCAGTGCGGGGACATCAGATCGTGACTGTTACGGGGAACAGAGATTCGTCCAGCCACGTGCTGATCCAGCTATTTCAGTAGGCGCATACTTGCGCTTACGCGCTCCAGCCGGCCGCAACGTCTGGGTGCGCGGATACGCTCTCGACAATTGCCGTGTGTCTCTCTGGGCGAACGCTGGATCTCATTTCTTCATACGGCCAAATACCTTTATCGTCACGCCCAGCTTCACGGGAGAACGAACAAAAGGAAAGGGGAAAGGTACGCCATGGATAGAAAACGGGTGATGAAGAAGTGCGCCTCAGCCGGTCTGGTGCTCGCTGCGGTAAGCGGGGCACTCGCGGCTACCGGGTCAACCGCGTCAGCCGTCACGATCCCCGGGTGCTTGGATAAGAGCACCTATATCCTTTATGTGGATTCCAACTGTCCCGCGCCAAACTTCATGCCGCTCCTCTGGAATCAGCAGGGCTCCGCCGGACCGACCGGCGCTGCCGGACCGGCCGGGCCGGCCGGGCCTGCGGGGCCTGCGGGAACTACGGGGCCTGCAGGGCCTAAGGGCGACACAGGGGCCATGGGGCCTGACGGGCCTCAGGGAGCTACCGGAGCTACCGGCCTTACCGGGCCTAAGGGCGACACAGGGGCCATGGGGCCTGACGGGCCTCAGGGAGCTACCGGAGCTACCGGCCTTACCGGGCCTAAGGGCGACACAGGGGCCATGGGGCCTGACGGGCCTCAGGGAGCTACCGGAGCTACCGGCCTTACCGGGCCTCAAGGAGACACAGGGGCCATGGGGCCTGACGGGCCTCAGGGAGCTACCGGAGCTACCGGCCTTACCGGGCCTCAAGGAGACACGGGAGCCACAGGAGCTACCGGACCGCAAGGGCCCGCCGGAGACATCGGGCCTGCCGGGCCTGCAGGGGCCACAGGGGCCACGGGAGACATCGGGCCTGCAGGACCTCCAGGAGACACGGGAGCCACAGGAGCTACCGGACCGCAAGGGCCCGCCGGAGACATCGGGCCTGCCGGGCCTGCAGGGGCCACAGGGGCCACGGGAGACACGGGAGCCACAGGAGCTACCGGACCGCAAGGGCCTACCGGAGACATCGGGCCTGCCGGACCTGCAGGGGCCACAGGGGCCACGGGGGCCACGGGGGCCACGGGGGACATCGGGCCTGCAGGAGCTCCAGGAGACACGGGAGCCACAGGAGCTACCGGACCGCAAGGGCCTGTCGGGGACATCGGGCCTGCCGGGCCTGCAGGGGCCACAGGGGCTACGGGAGACATCGGGCCTGCAGGACCTCCAGGAGACACGGGAGCCACAGGAGCTACCGGACCGCAAGGGCCTGTCGGGGACATCGGGCCTGCCGGGCCTGCAGGGGCCACAGGGGCCACGGGAGACATCGGGCCTGCAGGACCTCCAGGAGACACGGGAGCCACAGGAGCTACCGGACCGCAAGGGCCTGTCGGAGACATCGGGCCGGCCGGGCCTGCAGGGGCCACAGGGGCCACAGGGGCCACGGGCCCGCAAGGACCGCAAGGACCGCCAGGGACGAGTACCTAAAGCGCATGCGTGGGGGACCCGTCTTTAGGCCGGGTCCCCCACCCGCCTGAGTACGGATGCGGGATGGACGCGCACCGCCTTGATGAGGGTCCGTGGGCGTGGGCGGACAGTTGGATTCCCGTCGTCGAGGATCCGGAACTGGTTGTCTTTGATGACGACAGTTACGAACTCCACCAGCGCCAACCCGGCCTCCTGCGTGATCACCAATGATCACGCAGGAGGCCAAGCTGACGGGGGCGTAGAGCATCAAACGAAGTCAGCGTGTCAAAGTATCAGCCGAAGTCTGGACAAGCGCAACAGCCACGAGACCGGCCTGGGCCAACGGCACGTGCGCCAGGCTGACAAGCCCCGGCTATTCGCGGCCATCCGCCGAGACGCTCGCGACAACGGGCTGTCCATCCGGGCACTGGCCGACCGGCATGGCGTTCACCGGCGGACAGTCCGCCAGGCACTGGCCTCACCCTGGCCCGGGCGCAACTGGAGCAGATTCGCACGGCAGTAGCGGCCCGGCGGTCAGTCCTCTCCGGAGAACCGCTCCCATGCTGCCTGCTTGGACACGCCGAGGGCCTGTCCGACGCGGGTCCAGCTGATGCCCCGGGCGCGCAGGACGCCCACATGGTCGTGGACGGCGGCGTCGGCCTGGGCCACCACGGCTTGGGTCCGGGCCAGGCTCGCGAGCAGCTGATCGTCTGGCTGCTCGTTCCACGCGCCGAATGAGGGTACCGGCTCCTCGGCGATGATCTGATCGCAGAGTTCCACGCATTCGTTGCAGATGTAGGCGCCCGGGCCGGCGACGAGCTTTGCGACTGCGTTCTTGTCCTTGTGGCAGAACGAGCAGCACAAGGTCTCGAGCCGGGTGGCGCCTGGCGCGAGGCTTCGGGGATTCGCCATGCCGTCAGGGTATCCTTGACGGCATGGCGGGTCAAGGTGGCCAGCAGTCGTGCCAGCGCGGCCAGGACCGCCCGGTCCGCCCAGTCCGGCTTGGGCCGGGTGACCTGACGCCGCAGCACGGAGACTTCATGACCGAGCACCATGATCTCGGCGTCCTTGGAACGTCCAGACCCTTATGTACGTGACAACTGTGTACGTGACAACGTTCGCGACCCATATGACCACGCTGGGCTGGCGCCTGTACGACCAGCGCTCCCGCGCGCCCTTCTGACGTGCTCAGGTTCGTACCGGCGCTGCCGCGGCCCGGAACCGCGCCGAAATCGAGCCGGAGTGGGTCTGCCGGGGCTGGACTGCGCAGATCGCCGCTCCGGTCTGCCCGGCCCTGGTGTCCTTGGTGCGGTAGCCCAGCGTGGCGGCGCGCAACGCGAGCACGATCGCGGCCTGGCGGGCGATGGCATGAATCAGGCCCGCCGCGGCCGGCTGTGCCCTGGTGGGCATCGGCTGGCGGGCGGCGGGCCCGGATCCCGGGGATCACCTGACGGCAGCGGCCACAGCCGGTGTGGGAACCGCGGCCGGCCCGGCCGCGGCCGTCCGGCGGCCCCGTACGAACAGCACGGCCAGGCGGGTGAGCACGTCGGCCAGCGCCATCAGCACCAGCGCCGCGACCCAGGCACCGGCGCCGGTGATCTGGTGGCTGACGCTGAACCGGGCGATCGCCGGGCCGGCGCCGTGCCCGGCGGCGAACGCGAACACCATCCGGGCGCCCACCCCGCTGATCCACAACCCGGCCGCCAGCCAGCCCGCCCGGGCCAGCACCCGGCCGTCGCGGCCGCGGCGCACGTGCGTCGCCAGCCCGGCCAGCGCGCCCATGACCGCACCCGCCGACACGCCGGTCAGCTCCAGCGCGATGTCGGCGCCGCCGCCCGGGATCGAATGCAGGAACATCATCGCGGCCGCGCCGACCGCCAGTACGGGGACCATCAGGTGGCGCCGGTCCAGCGGGTGCTCACGGATCTGCCGGATCACCAGCAGGACCAGGATTGCGTTGATCAGGTACATCGAAGTCGTATTCATAACCCCGAGCCTGCCGCGCTCACCCCATCGCCGCGCCGGCCCGCTGGTGGGAAACCGGGTTGACCCGAAGCTCAACCCCCAGGCTGACCCCACCTCAACCCACTCCGCTGACACCCCCGCTACGGGCGCAGCAGCGCCAGCACCGAGATCCGTGAGCACAGTCACGAAGAGTCACCTTGGTGCTGGGGAACGATCCGCCCGAGCCGCCGATCTGCGCGGCCGCCGGGTTCAGGCCGGGCAGCCGGTCCAGCGCGCCGAGTTCGCTGTTGCCGCGCAGATGGCTGTGGGTGTCGATCAGGCCGGGAAGCACGGTGGTGCCCGGCAGGCGGGTCACCTCGCAGCCGTCCAGGGCCGGCGCGGAGCCGGGCTCCACCGCGGTGATGATGCTGTCCTCGACGCGCCCCAGGGCACCGCCCGGGATCGCCTTCTCGGCGTCGAAGGCGATGCCGCCCGGTACCCGTGCTTCCTTTGCCCATCGCGCGGACCAGCGCTCCCGCTCGCAGCAGGCCGTCATGTCAGGCTTGGCTGAGAAGACAGCCGCGTTTCGAGCTCGGCGACCCCGGGACCGGACAGGTCGGGCAGGGCGGCTCGCCGGCCGGTGAGCAGCAGCAGGATCGCCGCGATGGGTCCCTCGACCTGCAGGCCCTGCCCGGCCGACCAGGGGTGGTCGGTGGCGGCGAGTCTGAGTCCGCTCAGTTTCCGCTGGGCGTGGAAGGGCCAGCGCATGTGCCAGACCCGGGTGGCGGCGGTGGCTGCGGCCTGCGCTGGCATGGGCCGGGTGCGGCCGACTGGTATGGCGATGTCCTGGCCGTGTACAAGGACGTCGATGAGTGGCTCGAGGTAGGTCACGCCGGGCGCCGTCGTGCGTGATCCGGCCATGCCGCGCAGCAGGACGGCGTACCGCCCGGCGGGCAGTCTGGCCTGCCGCACGGCGGTGTCACGGATCATGCGGTTGAGATTTCCGCGGGCGCGGAGCAGCGCGAGCACCGCGGGCAGCATGCCCATGTGGGCGAGCGTGAGGTGCGCCGCCACGTCGCGCACGCGCCAGCCGGCGCACAAGGACGCGGTCTCCCACTCATCCGCAGACAGGCTGTCGAAGAGGTTCGCGAGACTGCGCCGTTCGCCGTCGATCGTCTGCCACACCTCGTCGCTAATCATCCCGGCCCCCTTGCCGCCGCGTCTGTTTGATACGATTCTCTTACCAACAATGGTAAGATAGTCTGTCTAAGTCAAGGGGCTGGATGAGCGAGGATCCGCGTCCGGAGGAGCTGAACCTCGGCCTGCTCTGCTACATCGCTTCCCGGGCCATGGAGGCCCGCGTGTTCGAGGCCCTGGCCGCGGCCGGCTTCGACGACGTCACGCCCGCACAAGGGCGGCTGTTCGCCCGGATCGGCCCGAAGGGCACACGGGTGACCGACCTGGCCGGGCAGGCCCGGATCACCAAACAGACCGCCGGTTTCCTCGTCGGCCAGCTCGAACGGGCGGGCTACGTCCGCCGGGTGCCGGACCCCGCCGACGCCCGGGCCCGGCTGGTACAGATCGCACCGCGAGGGGAGGCCGCGGTCGCCGTCGCGAGGGTCGCCGAGGCCGAGGTCGAGGCCGAGTGGACACGGCACCTGGGCAGGCAGGGCGCGAGCCAGCTGCGGCGCGCCCTCACCCGCCTCCGCGAGATCACCGACCCCTACCGATGACCTCACCGGGACCGGCGGCTCACCCACCGGTCCTGACCGGCCGGGGACGAGATCACCACGGTTCCATGACGCCGGACAGGCCAGACGCCGAATGGCCACACCACGCCTGCGGACCCACATACGCGACCGTACGGGCACTTGGCACTCGCCACAGGCACACTCAGATACCCCGGTGGCAGCCGCACGCACCTACCCGCCGATCTGGCGTGGCCGCCCATGGTGAAGTGCCTGACTTCGGCGCGTCGTTCTGTTCTTGCACGTCCCGACCCGTACATCGGTGACGGTCGCCGCCGTCCCCGCCCTTGTGATGGGTGTTGGGCGGTGAGTACATTTTCGAGGGTCGGTTGCGGGCGGCAGGCAGCCGGCCGGCTCCGCACGCGCTGATGAACATTCGCCGCTCGGAGCACCGTGGATCGAGCGCTACCGAACAGGGGCATGGACATGGACTTCACCCGGCTGAAGGAATCCGACCAGTACCGGCGTCAGCGTGAGGAGCTGCGGGTCGCCGAATTGGACCTGATCGATCAGGTCGAGCGGGTCGCCGCGCTGCGGCGAAAGCTGCCCACGGACACTGTCGTCGACGACTACGAACTGGTCGACGTTGCGAGCGGTGACCGCGTACGGCTTTCCGAACTGTTCAGCGCTCCGGATCGGGCGCTGGTCCTTTATCACTTCATGTACGGCAAGTCCCAGACTGAGGCGTGCCCGCTGTGCACGATGTGGATCGACGGGTACAACGCGGCGGCGCCCCACCTCACGCAGAACGTCGACTTTGCCGTGGTCGCCGCCGCCGAGCCCCCTGCCCTCAGCGCCCACGCGGCATCGCGCGGCTGGAGCAACCTGCGCCTGCTCAGCGCCGGCGATACGACGTTCAAGTACGACCTCGGCAGCGAGGAGGCCGACGGCACTCAGACCGAGTGGATCTCGGTGTTCACCCGCGCGGGCGACGGCACCGTGCGTCACGCCTACTCCAAGGGCGCGCAGATGGCCGACGACCGACGCGAGCGCGGCATCGACCTACTCAGCCCGGTGTGGCACCTCCTTGATCTCACGCCACACGGCCGGGGCGACTGGTATCCCTCACTGAACTACTAGCTGTCGATCGCCGCCGCTGGCAGCCAGGCTCACCACCCGGCATCAGGGCTGCAGGTCGAGGGCCGCCTTGTCCGAGCCGTCCATGTAGAACGGGGTCGAGTTGTGCTCGTGCGTGATCCGCCACGCGCCGCCGATCTTGCGTAGTCCGATCGTTGAGCGAAACCACAGCGCGCCGCCGAGATGATTGAGGCTGTGGCAGAACGCGACATCACCGCCGGCGGTGACCGTCAGGTCGCGGATTTCGTAGTCGACGGGCCCGCCGGGGTGGCTGGCGAACCAGCCGCGCAGTGCCTCGGCGTCGCGGGCTTCCGATCCCCTGTACACCAGCGGCGGCGGGAGGTCGAACTTGACAATCTGCGGCGCGTAGTGTGCGACGAACCGCTCGGCGTCGCGTTCACGCATCGCGGCAACCCGGTCGGTGAGCACTGCCCGGATCTGGTCCTCATCGGCCGTTTCTGTGCTGGTGGTGACCATGATAGTTCCTCCTGCCTGCCGGTTCTTGCCGGTGCTCGCGTTACGTTTCGACTCTTCCTTCAGTGCGAACTCATCCCGCCCCGGCCGGGCCGGGCGCTGCACGCGGGACAACAACACCGGGGCAGAGCCATGAGGCCCCGGGGCGGGGCAGCCCCGAGAGTCCGGAGCGACCCGGTGACCAGGCGCAGCGCTACCAGCGCTGCGGTCTCGGGGGCTGGCGCGAGCACGGTTCTCATGCCTTTAACGCTAGGAGGCAGGCGGCCTGCCAGTAAGCTCCAATTCCATGCCTATCCAGTAGTCCAGTTCGGGCCGGCTCAGGGCAATGGGAGGCCCTCATCCCGGCGGACAGGACCGCCCTGCCAGCGACCCGAACTCGCAGATCCGTGCTCAGGCACAGCCTCCGGCCAAACCGCAGCGAGGCGCACGGAATCGCTCGGCGCTGAGCGCACGGCTGCTGGCGGCTGCCGCGTTCGTGACCAGCGACCCCACGCTCACCGCGGTCGCGTTCATCGCCCGTCTCGGCGCGCACGCCGAAGCGGTCGCCGATCTCCGCCAGGCCCAGCAGCGCGCCGCCCAGGCCGTGGCGGCAAGAACAGCAGCCGAACGGCTGCGCGCCGCCGCAGGTGCCCCGATGCAGACGCCGCCCTATGGGCCGGCCCGTGTTCCGACCGCGGCTGGCCTGGCCCAAGAAAGCTTCCCCGCTCCCCCGCAGCCACTCATCCCCGAGCCGCCTGCCCAGGGGCACGCGCGCCTGACCGGCCGGGTGCCCGCCCGCAGCGCGGGCCCGGCCGGCGGGCGCCACGTGGGCCTAGGCGGCGGGCGCCACGTGGGCCTGGGCGGTGACCGCCGCGCAGCCGTTCAGGATCAAGCTCGAAGGAGACCGATGATGGATCCCGCCAGTCACTACCCGGAGCCACTGGGAGGAGGCGTTCGGGCACGGGGCGCAGCGCGCCGCTCGCCGCGATCGTGACGGCCGCCGCCCAGGTGTATGCCCAGTACCGGGCGCACCGCCAGCGGCAGCAGACCGCCCGCGACGAGCAGACCGCCCGTACCCTGCGCGAGCAGGAACGCGCCGCGAACCGGCAGGCCCGGATGGGATGGGCACCGGCGCACGACGCGCGGTGGCTCGCCCAGGCCGGGCTGCCTGAGACGGCGGATGTCTGGGGCGCTGCGGCGCCGTACGCCGAAGCCGATCCGGTCGCCTCGCTGCCGAACCCGGCGGCCAAGGGGCGGGCGCCCAGCCAAGGTCTGGAATCCGCCCAGTCATGGGTGGCAGTGGCTGTGATGGCTGCAGGGTAAAGGGGCAAATCGGCCGCAGACCGCGCGTGCGTCGCGCCGCAGGTCCCTTTGCTGATGCAGGCGCAGGACGCCGCTGATATACGTCCCGGCGCTCCACACCGGGCGGGCGCGAACACTCACCAGCTCGGCGATAGGCTCATTCGGCCGATCCGTCGCATTTTCGGCGGCCGCGACGTCATCGGCCAGGTGCGGCGAGGATGCGCCGCGGCAGAAAGGGAAGACCATGCCGGATCCCAGGGGTTTCCTGCCGTCGCGGGACGGCTTTGCGTTCACGAACGCGTGGCCATCGGAGCCGGCCGTCGTGCTGCCGACGCCGTTCGGGAAGATCAACGTCGGGAACGCCGCTGCGGGCCTGTGCGGCGGGATGGTTTTCGCCGCGCTCGACTACTGGCACGCCGCGATCGCGCCGCCGGCCGCCCAGCCGGCCCCGGCTGCACCGCTGTACCGCTACATCGTGCGGCGTCTTGTCGACTCGTGGCACGCCCCGGCGGGCGTGGCGCAGTACTACCAGTGGATGAACCTGCCCGACGGCGACTCCGGCTTCGACGCCCTCGGCCAGCACGTCGTCACCAACCGCGGCCTGGCATGGCGCACGATCCAGACGCAGTGGCCGCAGATCATGGCCGACCTGCACCACGGCATTCCTGCCGCCCTCGGCGTGGTGACAGTGGCTTCCTCCACACCCGCGGATCTCGGTCTCAACCATCAGGTGCTGGCCTACGGCTACGACGCGTCGGGAAGCCAGGTCACCGTGCGCGTGTATGACCCGAACAGCGGTCAGCGTGACGACGTCTACATCCGGTTCGACCCGAGGACCCCGACCAAGCCCACCAGGTTCGAGCACAACATTGACATCGGCCACCCCGTCCGGGGGTTCTTCCGCACCGCCTACGCCCCGGCCACCCCACCCGGTTCCTGACACGTGCAGCGCGACAGCCAGCGACCTCCGCGCCGGGCTTCTGAAAGAGTTCACCCTGGCCGCAGCCATCCGCCGGGCCGCAGCGCCGCGGCGAGGCGGCGCAGCACTGCGGCGCGCCGGTAAAGAACAGCCGTAGGCTCCCGGCGGGCTGTCCAGGGCCGGTGCCGCGCCGTAGGCGCCTTTCAGCGGGCAATCCTAGGGAATCACCAGGCGGTGGAGCGAACCCGGCATCCCGCGGCGCGCCGCGCTAGCCGACGGGAAGATGCTGGTGACTTACCCTGCGGCCGGAACTGGGACAGCGTGACGGTTCTCATGCTAAAAGCGCCAAGGAAGTCCTGGGCCCGGCCCGAGGGCTTGCTCGGCGTGTTGCTTGCCCAGCCGGGTCAAGGCGCTGTGGAACTCCGGGTCAAAGAAGAGGAAGCTCAGGATCTCCCCATGGCTCGCAGCGGAGGAACCACCGATCAAGGTGCCGAGGATCCCCGGGTCGGACAGCTGTTTCAGCCGGCCGCGATAGCGTCGCTTGAAGATATCGTTTGCCGTGGCGCTGAGGATGCCGGTCCTGGGCGGCCCGAGGAAGAGACTCGGAACGTGGCGGTATGCGTGGCCGGTACCGCGGTGAACCAGCGGCGGGGCGCCCGCCTTCTCCGCGGCCGCCACGAAGCGGTTGGTCGTGCGGAGTGCGCGAACGTCGTCGGCCATCCGGTCCATCAGCAACGCGCGCAGCACGACCCCCGCCGCGTCGAAGACATCAGGCTCGGTAGGTCCGGCAGGCAGGGACTGCGGGCGGTCGGGGTCGGGCGTGGTGGCAACGACGATGACGCGGTCTGCCCCCAAAGCGAGCGCGGGCGTGATGGGTGCATTCTGCCTGACACCTCCGTCGACGAACCACCCGTCAACCGTGGACGGCTGGCCGATGTGGACCGGAAGGAACGCCATCGGGATGGCGGCAGACGCCACGACGTGCGGGGTGGCCAGGGTCACCGGCACGTAGTCGATGCCACGAGCGTCATCCGGGCCCGGATGCGGCATACCTTTTCCCTGCAGGAAGACGATGGTGCGGCCGCTGCTAGCTGAAGTGGTCACGATGCCCGCGCCGTGCGCCCAGCCCGTACCGCCGTCCAGGTGGTCCCGCAGCTGGCCCCAATTGACCTTCTTGTCCAGCGTGCGGCGCAGAGCCGCCGAGTCCAGCAGGCTATTGAGCTGGCCGTGGCCCAGCAGTTCGGCAAAGTAGGACGCAACATTCCGGATCGCCGTGCGCGTTAGCCCGGCGAATACGTCCGAGGTGCCGGTCGACTCCCACACCTGGAGCGTCTGCTGGATAGCCTCTTCTGGATCCCTAAACGCCGCAAGAAGGGCCGTGTTGAGCGCGCCCGCGCTCGTGCCCAAGAGCACGATGCGTTCCCCCGCGGCTGTCTCCAAGAGCAGCCGTGGTACGAGAACAGATAAAATCCCCGCCTCGTATGCACCGCGGGCGCCCGCCCCTGCCGTCACGATTGCCGTCGTGCCCACGACTTTCCCCCTGCCGACTACGCTAAGAGCCACGCTATCGGCACGCCGGAGCCCCGGCAAGGTGCCCGCCCATTCGCGAGGATATAGCCGGCTGCTTCGAGTACGGTTCCACGATCAGCGGTGGCGAGGACAACCGGGGGTGCTGCCGGCCCATGTTAGACATCTTGTCGGCCAGCCAGATTCTGGACACCCGGCACGACGCACGACAATCTGTACTGCACCGGCACGCGACGCCCGCAAGATTGTTATGAGTCGTCACAAACCACGATGATCAAACGGTGGCCGCCTCAGGTCCAGTGCCGCCTCAGGTCCAGTGCCCCTTCAGGTCCAGTGCCGCCTCACGTCCAGTGCCGCCTCACCGCAAGATCACGAAGTCCGGCTGGAGTACTTGGCGAGCTGTTGTGTCTGGCTGGCCGGGCACCGCACCAGTGGCCGTGTGCGGCTGTGCGTTTGTGTTTTTCCGTTCCGTGAGGTCGCGCTAGCAGTTGCTCAAGACTCGTCGGCCGTGGGAAAGTGGGGGTCTCAAACGGTCGAGGAGGACTTGTCATGCCCGAGCTTCGACCGCAGGATGCAGAGGCTCCCGTGTCGGAACTTGCGCCGACATGGTTCAACCTTCGACGTTTTCGTCAGCTGGTGTCCTCTGACGGTCAATTCTACGTAAAAGAGCGGCACAACAATAAGGAGTTTCGCGTTGAGCTAGCTGGCGGATCGGCGCCCCCCGCCGAGTTGGCTGACGACGAGCTCCAGTTTCACGTTATTCGACACCTTGACAATCAACTGTGGCGTTGTCGTGACTGCGGTTACGAGGCGATTGTTATTCACTTCTTGTGGAGCGAGCGCCGATGTCCGCAGTGCTGGTCGCTGAACATCAACGTCTTGGCAAGTGAAGTTGTTCCGCCGCGGCCGCGTACCTTCGGTACAATCGGTGGACCGGTGGGTTATTCGGGCGCTCCGATCACGGCCGGGCACATATGGGGTGGGTCTGGATCTGATGACGGGAACAAGCTCACGCTGCTCGCGCGCTACTATCGGAGAAAGCCACAAGGAGACTCATATCAGAACATTTACCTGCTCGGCCTATTTGGACGATCCCTTGTGCCGCAATATCAGAGCCGCCTCGATCGGTTCAACCTGGCTCTCAGCAACGGCAACGTCATCCAGAATTACTTTCGTGCTACGGGTTCACCAGAGGCAGCATTGGGCATGCTTGACGCCTTTGAAGAGGCGATTCGCTCCGACGGGGAGCCGATCCCACAATTCGTCGCTAGACATAGCTTTGCCATGGCCGTCATCTTCCTTCTTGACGCGTACGACGAGCATGAGGCTGATCGGGTAACGCATCGGCCGGGAGTGCGTACGGCCGCAATTGCGTCGTTGAGGACGGGGCTTCGACTCGGACCTGCCTTTGAAGCCCATGTGGAATCCAAAGATTATGCATCCCATATGACGCGGGCGCGATATGCTCTCGCGGATCTTCTGACTCGTGGTGCGGCCACCGAGGCGGAGCTCCGTGAGGCACTGGCCATCTTCGGCGACCTGGATCTATCGGCCATTAAGAACCTAAACCTTGAAGTCCCTATCCAGGCCGCTATGTACCAGTGCCAGTTGGCCCTGCCTCTGCCACCCACTGAACATGAGCAGGAGGAATGGATTGTAGCATTAAACAACCTTGACAAGCTCATTGAAGGTGCCATGCCTTCGTGGTACCAACAGCGCTGGCGCTGGGCCTTAGAAGCGGGCCAGTGGCTCATGCGCGTAGGCGAATGGCACAAAGCGAGGCCTTACCTAGAGTCAGCGGTGACCTTCGTGCAGAAGGACTATCCAGCAATCACCGATCCCGGTGGCCTGGTCGGTAATGCCGAACAATTCTACAAGGCTTATCGGGCACTCGCCACAAACTATATCGGGGTTGGCTGGGCGTTTGAGGGCCTGGCTCTCCTTGAGACATACCGAGGGAAGGTTCTAGAGATGGCCGCCCACGATCGGAGCACTCGCCTGCGAGAGGGTTGGGAGGCTGAGCGTCGGCGTAGCGAATACTTTCAGGGGCCTATGGCTGGTGACCCCGCCGAGTCCACAACGTTGATTGCGGCGGATGAAACCCTCGGACAATGGGCGAGCGGTAGTGGGCTCGGCCCATTTGACGACGACTACGAACTGCCGGGCCTGCTCGACCGCATTGACAGGATAAGAGAACGGCTTGACGACGGCGAACCCACGGCCCTCATCGCATTGTCAATAGACACGACAACTACGTCGAGCGGAGCTTGGCTATCGGTGGTGGTAATCAGGCCTCCCAGCGCTGAGGGCCCACCCACTCGCTGCGGCGCGGTTCATCTCAACGCAGATCAGTTGGAAGCCCTTCATTCCCAACTGTACCGCCGACCCGGCTCCTTCCGGGAACGACGGCTGTGGGATATGGGCCGACGTATACGCGACATCCTCTTGGCCCCCGCGGTTGAGCACTTGGCAGACTTCGAATGCAGGCGTGCTTTGATAGCGGCACCCGGCGCTTTCAGCAACCTGCCTTTCGACGCAAGTGTCGACGAAGATGGCAATGTGCTTTTCCGGCACACTGCGCTTGTGCCATCATTCATGTTCGGCCATGACCTACCGCTGGCCGAACTGCCCGGCGCCGGGGCGCGCGTGCTCGTTACGGGGTATTCTGGCTCGGACTTGCGTTATGCAGATGAAGAGGCCGCTGCGATCTGCGAGCTATTTGGGGACCGCGCCACTTACCTACACGGCGCCTCGTGCACGAAGAAAACCATCGTGGAATACCTTAACGGCGAATTCGATTACGTACACTTCATTTGCCACGGCTCGTACGACGAGCACGACCCTCTCCAGTCCGCTCTGCACTTCCGAGAGCAGGAAGGAACTGACACCTTCCGGCTGCGAGCATCGGAGATCGAGCAATTCGTGAACATGCCCCGTAGGCCCGTGGTATCCTTGTCTGCCTGCTCGACGGCTCTGACCGCCGACAGTAGGTCGAACACCTGGAATGGCTTGCCGGGGGCCCTGCTGCGTTCCGGTGCGCGAGCGCTCGTAGGTACGAGGTGGCCTGTCCGTGACATCGCCGCTTCCTCGATGATGCGGAGTTTTTATGAGCACGTCGCCGCTGGCGACAAAACGCCGTTGCAAGCCTTTTTCGCCGCTCAAGACGCACATCGCCATATGGGCGCGGTAGAAGATTGGGCCTGCTTCGGGTATCTCGGCTTGCCCTAAATATGTGGCTCTTCGAAGTTAACCGGTCGGGTGGCCGCCCCGCACTCCTGGTTGCCGCATTTCCACCGCCGCTTGCACCAGGCCACGGTGACCTCGTCCAGGCCCCACCGCAGGTCACGGGGCCGGGTCAGCACATGCTCGTGCACCCGGCCCGAGCGCACCCCGCAGTCCGGGCACACAGCCGCGTCCAAGGTGATCGGTGACCACCCATACGGTGAGCGACCCATCAGCCTCCCGCTCAGCGTCAGTGACCCGCAAGCCTTCCACGCCGAACAGCGCTGATGCCGTATCCTCGGCCAAAGTACCCGCAGCTTTCAAACGATCGTGTTTCTCGGAAGATCCATGATCTTAGGAGCCGCGGGCGCCTTGATCACGGCACCACGCCGACGCCGCGCCCACCAGCCGGGGCGGCCAGCCGCGCTCACGCAATGTTATGAGGCCGCAACCCGATCCCGGTTAACTTCGAAGAGCCAAATATGTTGCATTCTGATCGGAGGTTGACAACCGTTGGATGAAACGAAGATCGCCGTGGATGTCGTCATTGAGACGACCGACACCAATGCTGTAGCGGACATCGAATCGGAGTTGCAGCCCTTAGAACCGGTTCTTAGTCCGGCAACGCGTGAGCCGGTTACTATCCTCGCTGTTTCGGCGGGCGTGGTTCAACTGATTAAGGCGCTCGTCGACTTGTGGCAGTCCAAGAAGCGGAAGGCTACGTCACCAGCAATAAGGATCGAAGTCGCATCCGGTGCGACGCTTCAGCTGGACGTGGTCAAGTCTGCGCAAGAGATAGAGGTCTTCATAAGAGGGGCATCGGGTTAGTCGGGTTGGCGTCGGGAAGCGGTGTCGCTGACCACACGAGCGCCAGTTCCCCCGAACCCGTTGTTCGAGCAGAGATCGCGCGCTCCTCACTCTGACTGGACTGACCAGCGGTAACGCCTAGTCCAATGTTCTGGAGTCAAGGGGTCGCCGGTTCACTGGCCATCTCGAAGGAGCTGTCTTTCGGCGCACCGGCCAATGTCCGATTCTGGGAGCGGAACGGGAGCGGCGAGACTCGGTCAGGCGGCCTCAGACGCAGTGATCGTAGGCTTACGTAGGCTTCTGACCTGGGCGAACGCTGTTACCTGGAAGCTTGGCCAGGTCCCACAACCGTACCGTGCGGTCGTTGCCAGCGGTGGCGAGCTGGTGTCCGTCGGGTGAAAACGCCACCCCCAGCACCGGGCTATTGTGGGCCTTGAAGGTGTCGGTGGGCTGCCCGGTGGACGGGTCCCACAGCCGCACGGTGCCGTCGTCGCTGGCGCTGGCGAGCCGGCGTCCGTCGGGCGAGAACGCCACCCCGTTGACGTATCCGGTGTGGCCTTCGAGGGTGGCGGTGAGCTTCCCGGTGGACGGGTCCCACAGCCGCACGGTGTGGGCGCGGCCGGCGCTGGCGAGCAGGTGCCCGTCGGGCGAGAACGCCACCCCGTACACCCTGCTGTGGTCCCCCAGGGTCGTGGTGGGCTGCCCGGTGGCCGGGTCCCACAGCTGCAGGATGTGGTCGTTGCTGCCGCTGGCGAGCTGGCGTCCGTCGGGCGAGAACGCCACCGCTTGCACCCTGTCTTTGTGGCCTTGGAGGGTGTCGGTGAGCTGCCCGGTGGACGGGTCCCACAGCCGCACGGTGGTGTCGTTGCCGACGCTGGCGAGCTGGCGTCCGTCGGGCGAGAACGCTACCCCATTGACCAGTCCGCCGTGGCCTTGGAGGGTGTCGGTGAGCTGCCCGGTGGACGGGTCCCACAGCCGCACGATGCCGTCGCCGTTGGCGCTGGCGAGCTGGCGTCCGTCGGGCGAGAACGCCACCCCCCGCACCCAGTCGTCGTGGCCGAGGGGGGCGGTGGCCTGCCCGGTGGACGGGTCCCACAGCCGCATGGTGCCGTCGTCGCTGCCGCTGGCGAGCTGGCGTCCATCGGGCGAGAACGCCACCGCATGCACGGGACTCGTGTGGCCTTTAAGCGTCATTCGAGGCCGCCATGCGGATCGGCTCGAGGATCCCTGCCGGGTCGGCTGGGGCGAGGGCGTCGAACAGCCGCAGTACCCGCCGGACGATGCCAGGGGCCCGTGTGATCGTACGGGCAGCGCGAAAGATGGTGCGCGCCTCGGTCAGCTGGCCGGTTCCGTTGGTGAGGGCTTGCCCGCAGCGGGCGAGCGCCTTGGTGTCGAGCGCGTGGTAGTTGTCGTTGGTCTGCTCGATTAGCGTGTCGGCGGACCGCACGGCGTCGGTGAACGCCCGGCTGGCGGCATCACGCTTGGCCTGGCGCGCCAGCACGATGCCCAAGATCAGCGACAGGTCAGCCGCTGTGGGTGGGTAGTCGCCGGCACATGCTGCCTGCGCAATCTCCCGTGCCGCGTCCAGCTCACCGGCGTGCAGGTACACGGTAGCCAGGCTGAGGCGCCCCTGGTTGCGCCCCTGGGCAAAGCCGATCTCGTCTGAGATCTGGATCGCCTGTCCGCAGTACCTGCCTGCCTGCTCCCACTCTCCCAAGTCGGCGTGGCAAACGCCGAGGTTGCGCAGCTGGTTGGCTTCGGTCAGGCGGGCGCCGATCTCCCGGGCCATCGCCAGCGACTGCTTGATGAAATTCGATCGCCTGCCGCGTCTCCCCCAACGCCGCGTGGCAGATACCGAGGTTGCCTTTGCTGGCGCTGTCGGTCCGCGGGTCGGTGAGGTGGCCTTGGAGGCCACGGTGCAGCCCAAGGGCGAGGCGGTAGTTGCCCCAGACGATCAGGTACTCCAAGTCGACGTCGAACAGCACTTGGGCGGCGGTGTCGTAGTCACCGATCTGGCAGCGCAGATCGAACTCGGCTCGCTGGGGGCCGAGATCGGCCACGGTGCGCCATGTTTCCCGCGGGGTACGGGTCTCGTGGAAGTAGTCAGCGCCGCGGCCCCGCAGCGCGTACTGGGTGAACGGGAGCGGCTCGGCGTCGTAGTCGCTGGGCTTGCCGGGGGCCACGCGGTGCGAGGCGTAGCCGCGGTCGACTTGGTGCAGGTAGTAGCGGCCGGCGTCGCGACGGGCGAAACCCATGTTCACCAGCCGGCTGAGTATCGGCACGCTGTTGATCGCCGGTTGGAAGGGCTGCAGCAGGTAGTCCACCGCGACTGGTGGCACCGGCACCGCGTAGATCGCGAGCGCCTGCATAACCTGCTGGGCCATTGGGTCCAGCCGGCTGAACGCTTCGCCGACGAGGGCCTGGACGACGTTCTCGGGCATCCGCTCGGCGTCGGCGAGCAGCTCTGGCAACGTCATGCTGCGGTCGGCGGCCAGGATCGCCATCAGCGCCTCCAATGCCCGCGGAAACCCTCGCGTCCGTTCCCGCGCCTGGGCTAGCAGCGCCGTCCGGCGCGTCCCTTACCCTTAGGCTGCCGTCGGCGTCCCTCGCGCGCAAGACCTCCTCGGCAAACGGCGAGGGCAGCCCCTCGTCGAGGGGCAGGGGGGTTTGGACCGCCGGCTGCGCCAGCAGCAAGCCCTGCGGCGCTACCCGGGTAGTGATGATCACCTTGACGCCGTGCACGGGCGCGGTGAGCACGGTCCGCAGCGCTTCGTCGAGCGCTGCATCGCTCACCCCGAGCGGCTGGCCGTCAACAAGAACTTCGAAGCTGTCGAGCAGCACCACCACCGTTCTGCCCGCCGGGAATTCCCCCAGCAGCGCCCGCATTAGCGCGGCCGGCGTCGCCTGCGGATCGCGGAAGCGCCCCAGCAGCGGCTCGGCGAGATCCGCGGGCAGCAGCCGGCAAAGGTCGCTAAACAAGTTGGGAAAGTTGACGGGATGCATCCCGGCCGGGTTGAGATAGACGATGCCGTCCACCGCCAACGCGCCCAGGTCGTCGGGCAGCCGGCCTCCTTCCAGCGCCTTCAGCAGGCGGCAGACCATCGCCGTCTTGCCGATCCCGCTGCGCCCCACCACCGTCATCATCCGCAACCCGTCATCGCGCAAGAACGCGCCGATCAACTCGCTCTCCACACGCCGGTCTTGGAAATAGGACGGGGCGGTCATCGGTGGTGGATTGACGAACCTCGCCCGCGCTGCCGCGACGACCGGCCGCTCGGGCTGCCGCTCACGCTCCATCCCCCCCTGTATGCGCACCTCAGTCTGCTCGAGCGCGGCTTGCGGATGCTCCACTAGCCGCCGCTGGGCTTCGATGCGCTGGCGCAAATCCTCCATCTCTTGTCGGATACGTGGCCGCTGACCGGCGTCCGCGTGTAGCAGTTCCCGCTCAGCTTCAGCTAGACGAACCTGAAGTTCCTGCAGCTGTCCTTCCGGCGTGCTCATCCATCGTAGATCGTTCCGCAGTTTCGCCAGTCCATCGTCGAAGCCCGCACTGAAGTCAACGAACTGGCGTGAACCAAGCCGGAACGGCAAGCCGGTCTCGGCATCCACACGCACCGGAATGACCGGTCTCTTGTACTTCAGTGCCCAGATCCACTCGTCCTTGCAGCCGGACCCGACCCGGACGCTGTCCTTGGTCATAACAAACAGCAGCCCCCGGCACGTTTGGATTGCCTCCGTGAGCTGATCGTCCCAGTCCTCCCGACTCGGGTGCATCTTGCGCTCATCGAGCCACACCGGGTATCGGGGCGGTCCGGCCTCCAACTCATCCGCCAGGTGAAGCGCGAACTCGCCACCATCACTCCGGGAATAGCTGACGAAAAGATGACCATCCATCGGAATCAAGCCCCCACTGCGAACTCCCTCACACGACGCCATGCCCGTGGGATCGGCGATGCCAGGCCACGACCCAGCAACGCCACTCTCAAGACCAAACAAGTGCGCCCCGCGGAACGGGACACCTCGCTGGCTTTGGCGGTAATCATAGGCGATAAGACGACTTGTCAGCGAGGCGGTGCTTGAGGCGCGGCGCCCCTTCCGATCCGTTCCTTCGGAGCGCTTCAGGGCGTGGGGACGTCTACGGCACCCGCCGGATGCGCCTCGGCGGCGTCACCGCCAAGCCGACCGGCGCGTGGACCGTGCAACCTGGCGGCGCAGGACCGCGACCTCGTGCCGCGGCGCCAAGATCTCCACGTCCTTCGAGATGCGGCTCCGCGCGAGCAGCGCCAGCCAGCCGAACCACCGGACCATGAGCAGATAGACGAGGCGGAAGAGCACGAGCGCCGAGGATAGAAGCCCAGGTCAGATACTCTGCACAAGTTCTGGCACGCCACAACCCACAGCTCGTGGCGGCACGGTCACGCTGAGATGAGACGCCCACCATCCCCACGCCGCGAGAGGACGGCTCAGGAGCGGTGATCCCCCGCGCTGCCGTTAAGTATCAGGTTTTCGCCTGAACGGCTGCCGCGCGCCGGTGACCTGCTACGTGAGGCAGTTACTCTCCGCGGTGAAGGCTGTCCCGGCGGCTGCGCTTGAACCGCGACGGCCTCATTCCCGTGGTCCATGAAGTGAAAGCTGTAGTGATTGCCGAACGCCCGCTTCTTCGCTAGGTGACGGATGGCCCCGGCGTGGGGTTTCCGGTTGATCGGTGGTCATGGGCACCTTCTTCGGCAGGGGCGGTACTGCGACGTCACATCGCCGGGATGGGCCTGGTTGCACAAAGACCGCGGCTGGATCGCGGCGGGACCGCAACGGGGGGTTCTGCTCGTTGTGCGCGGCCGACTGGCGGCCGCCGCGGCAAAGCCACGCAGAACATCACCGGAGGACCATCATGCACCCCATCATCCAGCGCGACCTGATGCAGGCTCGGGTCGCTGATCTGCGTCGTGAGGCCGAGCGCGTCCGGCTGGCAAAGGAGGCCGGCCGGGCATGCCGCACGCGACACGAGCACCGCTGGCTTTCCGCGCTCAGCCACCCCGCCACCGTGCTCGTACGCCGTTTGCTCGCGGCGCTGGGTGCCGACAGCCTGCGGCGACCTGAAGGTGCCACAGAGAACGAATGAGAGTTGACGACATGAGCAGCGATTCAGTGATCAGTCCGGCGACGGGTGTGGAGGACGCGAGTGAGCGCTGCGCGGGACCGATCTTCCTCCGTTCAAACGGTCACCGGCTGGACTGGCACGGCGTGGGGCGGATCGTCCGCCGGGTTACCGCCGCGCCGGCCCCTGTTCGCTGCCCGCCGTGCGGACATCGACTTCTTCGGCCGCGAGCTCGCTCAGAGACCGCAGCCCGTTTGAGGGCCAGCAGCGAGATCAGTGCGTGCTCGGCGGGCGGCCCGAGTGCGGCGGCGACAGTCAGCACGCCGAGCTTCTGGCTCCCGAAGATGACGGCCTGGAGAACACTCCAAACCCCCTCTGACCCGCGCCGCGGGCCACGACGGGGTGTTGCCGATGCGCTTGCGGCTCGTCGGGATGATGAGCTCCTGCTGGCTCGGCCTGCCGTGGGTGCCTTCGCGTGAGGTGGCGCGGGTTGTCAGCCGAGGAACGACTCGATCAGGGGAACGAAGGCTGTCTGGTCCTGGAACAGGAAGGCGTGGCCGGCGTCGGGGTAGAGCGCGAGCTTGGCGCCGGGGATCAGGCCGGCGAGGGTGTGGCTGTTGGCGAGCGGGTCGAGCTGGTCCGCGGTGCCGTCGGCGATGAGCGTGGGGACGGCGATTTCGGTGGTCTGCTGGCCGGCCGGGTCGCTTCCGGCCCACCACTGGTCCACGGCGTTTCCCTGGGCGGTCACGGTGCCCGCCGGGGCCGCTGGGGCGGTCGGGTAGCTTGAGATCGCTGCGAGGTAGGTGTTCTGCGCGGCGGTCTGGCCGGCGGGGAAGAGGTCGGCCATCACCTTCTGCGAGTCGCTGCTGGTGAGCGCGTGTATCGCCTCCTGGGAGGGCCGTATCGCCTGTCCGTTGCCCGGGTAGCTGGCGCACAGGACCAGGCGGCGCACCTGGCCTGGGTGGAGCACGGCGAGGGCCTGGGCGATCATGCTGCCCATCGACCAGCCGAGGACGTCCGGCCTACCGAGGCCGAGGGTGTCGATGAGCGCACTGGTCTGGTTCGCCATGGCGTCAATGCTGAGCGGTACCGGCAGGGCCTGCGTCCCGCCGACGCCGGCGTTCTCGAAGATCACGACGCGGTAGTGCTGGGCCAGGGAGTCGACGAAGCGCCGGTCCCACCCCTCCATGGTTCCGCTGTACCCGGTGATCAAGACCAGGGGCGGCCCGTTTCCGATGATGCGGTAGGCGACTGTGCCCAGTTTTGTGTGCGCGGCCCGCACCGGCGCGGACGCGATCGAGACCGCGCCGGTGACGCGAGTCGTCGATCCCTTCTCCGCCTTCGCCACCGCGGCGTCGACGAACGCCTTGACCGTCGCAACCGTTGGCGGTCCCAGGTCGGCGTAGGCGAGATAACCCGCGTACGTCCCGGCAGTGAAGAGGACAAAGTCGAAGCCGATCCGGATCCCCGCGATCGTGAAGGCCCATGCGTAGGCGGAGGACGTGCTCGCGACCCGCGGGAAGGACAGCGGCTGGACGGTGGCCTCGGCCTTCTTGCCTGCGATGGTGATCGTGGCCGTCCGGCAGCGCGCCAGTGCCTGGTCGAGGCTTTGCCACCTCTGCTGAGCCTGCGGGCCGGTGGCCAGGACCTCGCCGACTGTCGGGATCGAGGTGCCTTGCACGAAGCCTGCGATCGCGTACGTCCATCCGTTCGGGTTCGTGGGCAGGCTCGACAGGCATGGCGCATTCGTTTGCACACTCTGCGGGTTCGTGGGCGCCGCCGACCATCCGGCTGGCAGGTCCGCAACCGACAGGAGGCGGCCCTGGAGCGTCGAAGCCTCGCTGCTCCCCCCGCATCCCGATGTCAGCACAGCCGTCATCGTGAGCACGGCCAGCGCGACAACCTGGGCACGGCGTGGCACGCGTCCCGTGGTCACCAGGCGAGCGGGACGAACCGCTCGTGCTGTGAGGCGTGGGCGCGGTGCGCGGCCGCCGGCATCGTCGGCGGTAGTCAGCTTCATCTCGGTTTCCTCTCTTTTGCGTTCATGCCGGATTCATCTCGTCGTAGATTCCGCGTGCGGCGGCCGTACATGATCTTGCCGAGCCCGGGTGGTTTCTGCCTCGCCCGCAGCCGGCTCGCGCGGCTGCGGGCAGGCTGCGGCTGCTGCACCGCCCGAACACGCCCTCGACGCCTCCGGAGGTGCCCGGCGGCGAAGTCGTCCAGGGACACCGGGCATGTCGGCGACTGCCTGGGCGCGGGTCGTGTTCCCTGCGTCTCCTGGTGGCCGGGGTGCTCATCTCCGGCTCCGGGGGGTGTGGTTCAGCTGCGCTGCAGATGCCTGGCTCGCGCCGGAGCTCGCGTGGGTCACTGGCCGGCCCGGATCCGGTCATACAGCAGGCAGATCGCTCCGGTTTCGGTGCCGTTCATGTCTGTGAGGGACCAGGACGAGCCTGCCGGGCCATCGCCGAACAGGTGGGCGCCGCCGCCGACCAGCTCCGGGCACAGCGTGATGCTGAGGCGATCCAGTTCGCCGGCTTCGAGCAGGTTCCGGATGATGCTCGCGCTGGCGAGGACGATGATGTCGCCGCCTTCTTGCTTGCGCAGTTGCCGCACGGCAGCGGCCGGGTCGCCTGCGGCGATGCGCGAGTTGAGCCAGTCGGCCTGCTGCAGGGTGCTGGAGATGACGACTTTCTCCACCGCGTTGAGCCACTGGGCGAAGGCGCGGTCCCTCGGGTCGGCCGTCTCGTCATCGGCCACCGCTGGCCAGAAGGAGGCAAACCCCTGATAGTTCTCGCGGCCCAGCAGCGCTGTCGTGGCCGCGCTGGTGACCCTCACCATGTGTGAGCGTGCCCCGTCCGTCACGGCATGGGAAACGATCCAGCTCATGTCGCGCTCACCACCCGGGCCGGTGAAGCGGCCGTCCAGGGACAAGCAGATGTTCCCGACCACGGTGCGGTTCCCAGGCTCGCTTCTTGCGGTCATTTCCGTCTCCGGCTTAGTTGTCACACGGCTGATGTGTTCTGGGTACATGGCCAGCCTCGCGATCGCCGGCGGCAAAGGGAAATGCCGGCTGGGCACATATGCGAGCCACCCATCTGGTCGGTGACAAGAGCGGCTGCCCAGAGCGACAGATTTGCCGAATCTGTACGCCAAGTGATGGACTGCAGGACGTCCTTCGAGGGCGTACAGATCGGCGGGAGTGTGTGCCTCTGCCAAGTCGAAGGCGATTATGCGGCGTGCATGCACGGTCGTGGGAGGGCGTGCCCGGCCAGACCGCCGGCACCGCGTGCTCGTCATTGGCGGGGGGTGCTGGTGAGCTGGGCGATCAGTGCCTCCGCCAGCCAGGCCTGGTAGGCGTCTGGGTTCCAGCCGCAGTCGGTGACCAGCAGCCGGTAGAGCTGCGGGCTGGCCAGGGCGTAGATCACATCGCTGGCGCGGTGGGCGTCCAGGCCGGCCGCCAGGCCGGCCAGGGCGGCGAGCCGGTCGGCCACGAGGCGCGCGCCGAGGTGGCGCTGCTGGGTGGCTTGTTGGTGCACGGGTGCCTCGACCGATTGAATCAGCCGCGACGGTGGGCGAACATGGAGGCCATGCCCTACGTCTTTCCCAGCGACGTGGACGAGCGGCCGATCTCGGTGATCGGCGGCGGGACGCTCGGCCGCCGGATCGCCATGATGTTCTCGGCCGGTGGCAGCCGGGTGCATCTGTTCTCCCGCTCCGCCGGCTCGCGCGAGGCCGCCAGACGCTTCGTCGACGAGCACGCGCCGGTTGCCCGCGAGCGGCTCGGGCTCGCCGCGGGGCCGCTGGGCACGGTCGAGCTGTTCGACGCGCTGGAGCCCGCCGTGGCCACGGCGTGGCTCATCGTCGAATCGGTGTCCGAAGACCTCGCGCTCAAGAAGCAGGTGTTCGGTGAACTCGATCGCCTCGCCGCTGCCGACGCGATCCTGGCGACGAACTCGTCGTCGTATCCCAGTAGCCGCCTGCTCGACGCCGTCGCGTCCCCGGAGCGGCTGCTGAACGTCCACTTCCAGATGCCGCCCGAGCTGATCGCGGTCGAGCTTATGTCGTGCGGCAGGACCGACGCCGCGGTCATCGACGCCCTCGCCGGGCGGCTGCCGCGCTACGGGCTCGTGCCCTTCACCGTGATGCGCGAGAGCGTCGGCTTGTTGTTCAACCGCATCTGGCACGCCACCCGGCGCGAATGCCTGATGGTCGTCGCCGAGGGCGTATCCACCCCCGAGGAGGTCGACCGCATCTGGCGACTCTCGCTCGGCACGGCGCTGGGACCGTTCCGGCTCATGGACCGGATCGGCCTCGACGTCACGCTCGCCGTCGAGGAGCACTACGCCAGCATTCGCGACGGCATCCCCACCGCCCCGCGGGAACTGCTGCGCGACTACGTCGACAAGGGGTTCCTCGGCCTCAAGTCCGGCAGGGGCTTCTACGACGACTACGGCGACTGACCGTCGCGTATGACGGGTAATAAGAGGCGGGTGGCTCCTGGCACCGCCAGCGCCGGATCGCCGACTCGGGGCGTGTGCGCTGACAACTTCCGCGCCGTAGCCGGCGCGCCCGATTGACCAGTTCTGTTCTCCCTGCCCTTGCCCGGTCATCGCCTGGTGTGTCGTAAGCGGATCGTCCAGCGCGATCAGTTAGTGACACGGCAGTCGCGTCTGTGGCAGTCTGTATGGGCTGAGCCGAGAGGAGGTGCGACACCCGTGTCGATGCTGGTTTCCGCGCCTCCTGGAGCTGACTGACCGAGCGCAGCCGCAGGTGGCGCCACCTTCGAAAGGTGGCCCCATGGCCGTATACATCAAGAGCATCACCTTCGACTGCGCTGATCCCTACCGCCTGGCACAGTTCTGGAGGCAGCTGACCGGGTTCAGCGAAGACCCGGACAACGGCAGCGCTCCCGATGCCCCGGAGGCTCTGCTGCTC
Organism: uncultured Actinomycetota bacterium; assembly: GCA_963851085.1. Lineage (GTDB taxonomy): Bacteria > Actinomycetota > Actinomycetes > Streptosporangiales > Streptosporangiaceae > DATFVJ01. The sequence goes on from CAWKNX010000004.1 coordinate 405,127, forward strand.
TCGCCGGACGGGTCGCTGGCGCTGCTGTTCATCGCCGTGCCGGAGCCCAAGCACGTCAAGAACCGGGTACACCTTGATCTCGTGCCGCTCACGAGCCTGCCCGACGAGGAGGTCGACCAACTCCTGCGTATCGGTGCCCGGATGGTCCAGGACCGGCGCCGACCAGACGGCGGCGGATGGGTGGTTCTCTCCGATCCGGAGGGCAACGAGTTCTGCATCGAGCGCAGTGACGCCGAGCGCGCACCTTTGGCCGGACAGCTCGGCCGTGCATTCGACGCGGTCGCTGGCCTGATCAGCAACATCCGAGCCGACCAGTGGTCAGCGCCGACCCCATGCACGGACTGGACGGTACGCCAGATGGTCAATCACCTGATCGGCATGAACCGGGTCTTCGCCGCGCTGCTCGCCGGCCAGCCGCCTCCGCCCAGGCCGTCCGCGGACCATATCGAAGACGACCCGGTCGGCGCCTACCGCGACTCGGCAGCCGCGCTGCAGGCCGCGTTCGGCCAGCCTGGAGTCCTCGAACGCACCTACCACGGCCCGCTCGGGACCGCCACCGGCGCCGAGCGACTGAAGATCCGGCTCTACGACCTCCTCGCCCATGGCTGGGACCTCGCGCAGGCCACAGAGCAGCCCGCCGACCTGCCTGATGATCTAGCCGCACAGTCGCTGGCGTTCGCCCGAACCCAGCTGACCGAGCAAGCCCGCCCCGGTCGCTTCGGCCCGGCCCAGATCGTCGCCGAACAGGCCCCTGCCATCGAGCGGCTGGCCGCCTTCCTCGGCCGCCCGGTCAGCACAGGACGCTGAGCAGATGACTGATCCGGCGAACCAAGACCTCGTTCCCCCGCGGCTGCGCTGCGGCATCGTCGTGCGTGTCCGGGAGGATGCCTGCGAAATTGTCAGGGACAGGCAGCTCTGCTCCGTTCGGTACGCGACGCCGTTTCCGTCGCCGCGGACCGAACGGGTGTCACCTGGTCACCTGGTGGCCATCGCGGCCGCGCCGGACGGCACCGAGGCGGTGGTGTGGCGGTGGTATGACGCCGTCGTGCTCGGCGCGGAGGCCGGCTTGATCAGGCTGTGGGAGCCCTCGCACGGCGAAGTCCTGGCCCAGCCACGGCCCGCGCACCAGTCCCCACAGCCCGGAACTCGTGCCTACCTGTCCGCCGGCCTGCCCGGCGCCGGCTGGTGGGTCGCCGGCGGCGCCGCTGCCAGCGCGGAGGACGCCGACGTCGAGCTGGACGAGGTCGAGCAGCTCTACACCGAGCGCGATCTCTGGAAGACCCTGGTATGAGATCCGGAGAACTCGGGCCCCATGCACGCACGCGAAACATGTCCAGCCGACGGAACTGTCCACGGGAACCTCGCAGATGGGAGGCCATGCCCGCTCAGGAGCGTCCCGTATACCCCGCCCGATGAAGATTCTCCCTGGGGTGCCCTATCCGGCACACCCGTCTCCGCCCGCGGCAGTCCGGCACACAAACCGCGGTTCGGTGCGGCTCGGGCGGCGATGCGGGCCGGCGCGGCTGCCATACAGACGGCGGCTCGGTGTGCGTTCTCCCCCGGCCGCTCTATCACTCAGCGTGATGCCGTCTATCGACGTAGCCCAATGCCGGCCGTCGACTCGGTGTGGCGTAACTGCCCTGGAGGTCCCCGTCGGGCGAGGTATCCGTGGATGCCGTGAGCGAGCGGCCCGGCCGCCGCCGAGTAGATCCGCCTGACCTGACCTGGCGCGCCCTATGCGGCAGATCCGTGCGTTTCCGGGGTGGAGTCCAGCGCGTACTTGTGCGAGCTTTGGGGTCGCCGTCAGCGCGATGTGCGCGAACAGCAAGGACGTGGCCGCGGGCGCCGAGCCGCTGTTATGGCGCGAATCCCTGCCTGTGCTCCGGCGCCAGGGGCGATCGGGCACCGCCGGCTGCACCGGGTCGGGGAACGGCTGGGCCACGCAGTGGTCAGCTTCCCGCTGCTGCTCCGGCTGGGATAACTTCAAGGGCGGCGAAACCAGTGACGGTCCCAGGTGTGGACAGTGGAGCCCGCCCGCCGGGCTTGAGGAGTGAGACGATGGACGGTGACGCCCAGATCAGGGCCAGGATCATGGAGCATTGGCGGGCCTCCGAGCAGGGGGACAGCGCGGCGGAGCACGCCATCTACGCGGCGGACGCGATCTTGGATTACCCGCAATCGGGGGAACGGTTCCGCGGCCGCGCGGCCATTGCGGCGCAGCGCGGTGGCCATCCGGCGGACCGGCACTTTACCGTGCTCCGGATCAGCGGCAACGGGGACGTATGGGTGAGCGAGTGCGTGATCAGCTACGACGGCGTGCCGTCCCACTCGGTGAGCATCATGGAGTTCTCCGGCGGCCTCGTCGCCCATGAGACGCAGTACTTTGCCGATCCCTTCGACCCGCCCGGGTGGCGGGCAGCGCTGGCCGAGCCGATGCAGGACCGTTCAGGCTGATGCGGACGATCGCCAGAGTCACGTCGGGCTTGTCATCGGCGCGGTTGATCCAATGAGCGGTTGTCTGGGCGTATCTTCCACCCCCGGGCCACCCGACCAGGGCGCCAGTTTCGGTGCACTACCGCCGGAGCTGGGTGATCTTGGCGAGGGCTGATACCCTCACGACGTGCGTTTCGCCTTCAAGACCGCGCCGCAAAACACCACCTGGCCGGACATGCTGGCCGTCTGGAAGGAAGCCGACGACATCGAGATCTTCGAGTCGGGCTGGACCTTCGATCACTTCTACCCGATCTTCTCCGACCCGGCTGGCCCGTGCCTTGAGGGCTGGGTGACGACGACCGCGCTCGCGCAGGCCACCCGCCGGCTGCGGGTGGGAACGCTTGTCACCGGTATCCACTACCGCCATCCAGCGGTGCTGGCCAACATGGCCGCGACGTTGGACGTCATCTCGGGAGGACGGCTGGAGATCGGCATCGGCGCGGGCTGGAACGAAGAGGAGTCCGGCGCCTATGGCATCGCGCTGGGCAGTCCCCGTGAGCGCAGCGACCGGTTCGAGGAGGCCTGCGAGGTCATCGTGAGCCTGCTGTCGCAGGAGACGACCGACTTCACCGGCAGGTACTACCGGCTCACCAGCGCGCGATGCGAACCCAAGGGTGTCCAGCGGCCGCACCCACCGATCTGCATCGGTGGCAGCGGTGAGCGGCGCACGCTGCGCACGGCCGCCCGGTTCGCACAGCACTGGAACTTCGTGGGCGGCACGCCAGCGGAGTTCGCCCGCAAGCGGGATGTGCTTTATGCGCACTGCGAGGATATCGGCCGTGATCCGAAAGAGATCACGTTGTCCAGCCATGTGCGGCTGGACAGCGGCGACATCGGGGCCACGGTCGCGGCGGCGGCCGCGTTCGGTGAACAAGGGCTCGACCTCGCCGTCATCTACCTCCCGCCACCGCACGACCCGGCCATTCTCGCGCCGCTGGCGCAGGCCCTTTCCGGGCTGCGCTAACGGTTAAGGGTGTGCGGGCCGAGAATCTCGTCCGTGGCTCTGACCAGCAGGGTTGCCGTCCCGGCCTGTACCGCTTCAGAACTCGACATAGAGCTGTGAACTGCGGTTTGGCCGGATGAGCTGTGCGTGCCGAGGATGGCATCCATGGCTCTGACCAGCTGAGTTCGGCGGGCCATCAGGGCCGTCAAGATCACGTCAGACAAGTCCGGATCCTCATCTCCATCAGCTGCCGGAAAGAGACAGGCGAGATCCGGTGGACCTGTCCTGGCTTGGACACCCGGGCGCTCAGATATGTCGCCTGCCCGGCGAGCAGGCGCAGCTCTCCGACGAACTGGCCCGTGCCGAAACGGGCGACGGCGGCCTCGGCCGCCCGCGCGGTTGCGGCCCGGACAACCTCTGCCTCTCCGGAATCAACCAGGATCAGGTCATAGGTAGCCTCGCTGATCCCGGACAGCAGCGCGCCCGATTCCACCTCCTGCGCAGATCCGTAGGCCTGCAGCCGCGCCCACTGCTCATCGCTGAGCGCCGGGAACGCCTCATCGCCGTGGTAGGTCATCGGTTATCGCGTCTTCCGTGCGGCGCGTGCGGTGGCCTGCCGGGCCCGACGGATGGCCGGGTCGTGGTATTCCGCGCGCGGCGGCTCGCTGTCCGCGCGGCGCGGCGGGTGCCGCTGCACCTGTATCTGCCTCACTGTGTCTCATTCCTTCCGTGCTGGTTGCGCAGGTCAGCAGTTGTCGCGGGTGATCCCGCCACGCGGGCCGAGGCACTGCCCGGCTTACCTGCCCGCCCGTATATGCCCGGCTGCGCGGCAGGGCAAGGGCCGGGTCATCGGGGGATGCGCGGCCCGCGACCGGGACGTGCGGGCGGCGACGGTCTCCGCGCGGCCCGCGCAGCCGGGGAGCCGGGCCAGCGAGGTTCTCCGGAAGTAGTGCGGCAGCCCGAGATCGAGGCCGGTGGTCGCGTCCAGCTTGGCGATCGCCTCCTCTGCCCGGCCGCGGAGACGGGGCTCGAACGCTCCGGCGAACGCCTGCGAGAGCGCGCCGGCGGGTGTGCTGCCTGAGCGGGTAGCGAATAGCCGGTGCCCTCCTGGTAGAGCTCGGCGCCATGAGCTGGCTGGCGAGCACGACAAGGATGCGCCGGCCGGCGCCCGGCCAGGCCGCCGCCTCCTTGAGCGCATCGATCTGGAGCTGCACTGTCTTATCTTCTGCGCTGAGCGCTTCACCGGGCGGATTTTATTCTCCGCGCAGTAAGCGTCGAACACCGAGGATGTATACTGGCAGCCGCGGTCAGAATGGAAGATGACCCCGGGCGGTCGCCACTTTTTTTGCGAACTCCACCTGCATCCGCAGTTCCGCGATCGTGGATTTATCGTCCCTGGACTCGGCCCGCAGCCGGACCAGCTCGGCCCGCTCGGACTCGCCCAGCGGGGCATCCGGGTTCTTCCCGGACTCCGCGGCCTCTCGTGCCACCTTCACCCACTTGCCCAGAGTCATCTCATGGACGCCGATGTTACGGGCGACCTCAGCGACCGGACGGCCACCGTCAATGACGAAAGCTACCGACTGCGCCTTGTACTCCGGCGTAAATGCGCGGCGTGTCGAACCCATTTCTCGCTCTCCCGACGAATCGGGCAGCTAAGCCGGGTGTCCACCGAAGCGGGCACGGTCCAGGGCCGACCAACCCGGCATCGACTGGATCCTGCTGATCCCGTCCCTGGCGGCTGCCCACACCCAGACAATCATCCGCCCGGTGACGCCCCGCCAGCTCGTGCCATTCACCCTGCAATGGAACCCCAGCCGGGTGCACACCATAGCCGTTGCCCGATTCGTCCACTGCGCGCTGGCTGCAGATCTCCCGCCCGGCTGGCATACCCAGCCCGATCACCTGCACCACACCGAACTAAATCAGGACCTGGACGGACCCCCACCCGAGCCAGCACCGCGATCAGGCTGCGACCCGGGGAACTGACGCCACGGCGCAACGAACGCGCTGGGGTCGGCGGGCCCTGTGGACGGCGATGCGGCCGCGGCCAACCCATGCCGCGAGCCACGTGGGTAAGGCCGCCGCGGCATCGGGGCGCGAGCGTAGGTAGATGCTCCCAAAGAGGCCGCACATAATGCTCGTTCGGGTGCACCCGAAAACGACAGCCCGTCGATCCGATTGGCAGCGCAATCGGCGGTTCGCGCACTTGACGTGGGGGTACGCGCCAGCACGTTCCGTGACGCCGTCGATCGCCCGGCCGGCTGAACCTGCCGGGCTTTGCGCCGCCAGTGGCAATCGCGGCGTTGGAGAGACGCGCGGGCGTGTTTACGGGCGCCCGGGGATCACCTGGGGGGTGAGCTGTTCGATGTCATGGCGGGCGCGCAGCTCGGCGATCGCTGCGTCAAGCGGGCCTGTCGTGCTGGCGACCAGCTCAGCGAGCTCCTTCTGGTAGTGCTCGTGGCCGGAAGGGGAGACCAGGAAGATCATGCGGGCCGGGCCGGGACCCGGGTTGGCGAACGCGTGCGGGCAGCCGCGCGGGACATACATCATGCTCCCTGGCCCGCCGCGGGCCACCGTGGCCTCGGTGTGCGACTCCCAGCTCTGCCAGTTGCCCGGAGTCCGGACCCGCGGTTCGAAGGCGAGCAGGTCGAGCTGGCCCTCCAGAACATAGAACAGCTCTTCTGCGTTGCGGTGCAGGTGGGCGCCGACGTCGAATCCCGGCCCGATGTCCACGACCTCGAACATCGACCAGGACTGCGAGTGCTCGTCGCCCACCTTGAGCGTCATGGCAGGTGAGACCCGTTGGCCCTCACCAGGGCCCAGCACGAAACCATCTGTCATGAACCGGATAATCCCACCGCAACAGCCCGCGTCAAGCCGCAGCGGCAACCCGGTCATCTTCAGCATCAAAGGGCCCGCCGCAGACCAGGCAACCGGACCAGGAGGATTTGACCGCGCGCCGCCCCGAGCGCCTGCTTGAGGGCAGCCACATCCGCGCGCCTGGAAGCGGCCGGCGACAATTGCGGCCTACGGTCTGGTATGCCTGCCAGCAAGCGGCCTGCACCGCAGGACACGCTGACCGCCCCCAGATCTTGCCCGGCGGGCGGGCCCGCGACGCCAGCATCTTCGGGATTGTGAGTGACCTGGCACCCTTGCATCCCCGCAACAACACCCTTTCCCGGTGAGGTCTTCCTCCGCGTGGGCGCGGGCGCAGCGACCGCGCGGACGTGGGTGGCTCCCGAGTGATATGTCATGCCAGTCTCTGCCGAGGATCCCGGCCTTCGCTCTCCACGGATGTGCTGGAAATCCCAGCATGCGGGTCGCTCATACGGGCATCGCTGGCAGCGCACATGGCCGTGCGACCTGCGGCAGGAGCGCGCATCCCCGCGGCCGGGCGATCAGGAATGAATATGCAACCTGGCTCAGTCTGGCAGGCTTCGACGGATCAAGCTGGAACAGGAGATGCGCGCGGATAGCCGCCGTTCGGCACGCTCTGGTAGCGGTGTAGGGCGTGGTCAATGGGCGCACCGAACGGGTAATCGGGGCGCCTGCAGCGCGACGATCTGCTCCGCGCGTACTTCGGCGGCCCCGCCTGGTTCGCCGAACGATCGGCCGTGCCCGGCCGCGGGGCCGCGGTAACAAGCCATCTGCGAAGCGATGAACGGGAGGAGAAGGCTCGGCCGGTACCCCCCACGAGGGCTGTCAGGCAAGAATCCCGGCAAGAAGCACGATGACGTTGGGCCCGGCACGCGGCGAAAGGACCGGCAGCGAGCGTGGCGAAGGTGTGCTCAGGAGTGATCGCGAAATCGCCTGGTCAGACGGTGGGCGGAGCGGCGGGCGTGCACAGCTCCAGCGCCTGCAACGCCAGCCGGACGGCGGTGTCGAGCTGGGGATCGCGGCCCGCTGCCCAGTCGTGCGGCGCGATTGTCACCTCGACGTCCGGATCCACGCCGTGGTTCTCTACCGCCCAGCCGACGCCGGCGAACCACCAGGCGTACTTCGGCTGCGCCACCAGGGTCCCATCGACCAGCTCGTACTTGAGGTCAACGCCTCTCACGCCGCCCCAGGTACGGGTGCCGGCCACGGTCGCGATGCCGTAGGACTTCAGCGCCTGGATCACGATGTCGCCGCCGGAACTCGCGTACTCGTCCGTGATCGCTACGATCGGCCCACGCGGTGCATCGGCCGGGTAGCTCGACGGCTCCTCGTACCGGGACACGTTCCAGCCGATGATGCGCCGATCGGTCCGGTGTCCTGGCAGATCGATCGAGGCTCCAGTACGCAGAACGGGTTGCCCTCTGGGTCGGCCAGGGCCGTCCACGGGACGTCGTCCTGGCCCACGTCGGCGGGCGTCGCGCCGAGATCCTGGAGGCGGGCGACCAGGTCCGCCTGATGGGCCGCAGAGGTGGTGGCGAGATCGATGTGCACGCGGTTCTTCACCGTTTCGGGCTCCGGGACGGTGACGATGTCGACGCAGACTGCGACGGGGTCGGGATAGGTGCAGCCCTCGGGTTCGAGGTTGGTCACGCCGGGTTCCTCGCTGGAAACGCTCCAGCCGAGCGCATCCGCCCAGAACCGGCCGAGCGCGGAGTCATCCCGAGCCTTCATGTTGAGTTGAACAAGCCGTGTCGCCATGCCGGCGATCTTATGCACACCGTCCTGCGACGACATACACAAATACCGTCGCCAAGCAGAGATCAACTCGCTCGCCAACCGCGACAGCCGATGCGCTGGGCGATGTAACCGGGCCTGCTGAGGCTCTTGGCGATTGCCCACCCCATGCACCTGTAGGTGAACGTGATGCGGCCCAGCTCGGCGTCCCAGCCGCGCTCCGTGGCTCCCGCACCAATGCCCGTGGTCGGCGGATCCTGCCGTGCGCTAGGCCCGGTGGAACTGCTCGCGGCGGTCACCTGATGACCCGATCAACCGCCATCACCGGGTACTGCCAAGAACAATGGTCATGGTCAGGGCGATAGGACCAGCATGCGCAATTGGCAGGCCTTGGTCCTCGGACGCAGTCTCGCCTGGGGAATCCTGACGGTCAGGAACCCGGGGCGTCGCCATGTCCGAAAGACGCCCGCAGCGCATCCGTCAGCAATGCGACCAGCGCCTCGAGCTGCACGTCGGCCGGCGAGGAGGCCTCCTGGTCCGCCCCGTCCAGCGCCCGGGCGGCAAGCCCCGCCTTGCCGTCGATCAGCCCGGCGATCCGGGCGTCGATGGTCTGCGCGGCGATGATGCGCCACGCGGTGACCGGTTCGGCCTGCCCGATGCGGTGGCTGCGGTCGATGGCCTGGGTCTGCTCCGCGTCGGTCCAGGACAGCTCGGCCAGCACGATGTTCGAGGCGACCTGCAGATTCAGGCCCACGCCAGCCGCGGTCAGCGAGCACACCGCGACCGTGACGTCCGGGTCGTTCACGAAGGCGTCGACGTTCGCCTGCCGCGCCGTGGGCGTCTGGCCGCCACGGATCGACGAGAAGCGCACCCCCTGCCGGGCGAAAATCTCTTCGGCGGCGTCCATCACGTCGACGTGCTTGGCGAAGAAGACGACCTTGCCGGCGCTGCGGGCCAGCTGCGTCGCGTAGTCCGCGGCCAGTTCGGCTTTCGCCTGGCCGATGCGTCGCATCATGGTGAACACGTTCTCGCCGGACTGCGCGGTCGTCGCCTCCTTCAGCTCCGACCGGGCCACCCAGCGGACGAGGTCGTGGTCGATGCCCCCGGCGCCGACGTCGGAGGATCGGTTCGCGAGCGCGGTCTCGTACCGCGCCACCATCCGGCCGGCGAGGTCCCGTTCTGCCGCCCGGATCGACCGGCCGGCCCGTTCGTCCAGCTCAACGGGGAGGTCGGCGATACGGCGGGCGGGGATGTCGGCGGCCACGTCGAGCTTGCGGCGGCGCACGATGCCGCGGTCGATCACGCACTGGCGCGCCGCGGCGTAGAAGCCCCGGTCGGCGGGCGTCAGGCCGGTGTCCTCAAGCGCGTCCACTAGCTCGTCGAGGGGCTTGCTGCCGTCGATCCAGCCGAGGAACTGCCAGATCGCCCGGAAGTCCTCGATGTCGTTGATCAGCGGGGTGCCGGTCAGCGCCATCAGCAGGGGCTGGTCCCGTACGGGACCGGACGCGGTCGGAGAGCGCGAGGACGTGCTGCGAGCGCTGCGAGGTCTTGTTCTTGATGAAGTGGGCCTCGTCCACGACCATGCCGCGGAAGCCGAAGTCGCTGAGCCAGCCCATGTGACGGTCGAGAACCTCGTAGTTGAGCACGACGATATCGGCGAAGCCGTCGACAGCCTCGCCGGCGCCCTGCACCACGGTGGCCGGGCGGTGGGAAGTCCAGCGGGCCGCCTCACGGGCCCAGTTGGTCTTGACGACGTTCGGCACGACGACGAGCAGCGGGTAGGCGTTCGCTGCTTCCGCGGCGAGCAGCGCCTGGGCCGTCTTGCCCAGACCCGGCTCATCAGCGAGCAGGAACGTCCGGTGACCGGCAGCGGCCGCGGCGACCAGCTGCCCCTGGTGCGGCATCAGTTCCAGGCCCGCCGGGGTGAACCGTGCCGTCGGCGCCGGGAGCGCCATGCACGCCGGGGTTCCCCCACCGGCACGCTCGAAGGAACTCAGCAGCGGGCCGAGCAGCTCCCAGCCGGCCAGGCGGCGCGGACGGGAGGTGAGCTGCGGAACGGCGGAGAAGTCGGGGGCGAGAAAGGGGTTCGCCAGTTGCCGGGAGATCACCGACTGCGGCACGACTCGCCGCTCCGAGCCGGCGGAAGCTGTAGCGGTCTCCGCCGGCGCGATCTCTTCGGGCGCTGGCGCGATGCCGAGGTCCCGCAGCATTTCCCGCTTGAGCGACCTGGCCGCGTCGGAGACGCCGGAGCCCTCGGCGAGCAGCGCCAGTAGCCCAGCGTCCTGGACGGCGGTCGTCGCGAGGATGGTCGCGATGCCGTCCAGGCTCTTGAGCTGCCCGGCCCGATGACTGTCGCTTCCGGCCGCCGCCCGGACGCGGGCGCGCTCGTCCCGCAGCAGCAGGGCGACGGCCTGGAACTTCGTACGCACGGCCGGCGTCACGCGGCCGCGCCGAGCAGCCGCCTCGACCTCACGGACGGTTCGGGCGAGCACCGAGACGACGTCACCGCGGTGGTGGACGCGTCGCTGCTTCCGCGGGGCGGTACGGCGAGCGCCCGTCTGGCGCTGGCCTGGTCGAGCCACAGACTTCTCCTCTGGAATGCCGGGGCACGGTGGCCACGGCAGCATGCCGCACAGTCCCGCGGCCGGGGCGAGGAACGTCCCGAGCACAGGGCCTGGTGCTTCGAACGCCGAGCCGACTTGCGGATCTCCAAGGATCAACGCAGCGGGCCCCGGCAAGCGTCTCACGCGGACCCGGAGCCGCCGGTGGGTGGGCTGGTAACCACGGGCACGGGGAAAGTCGTCGTCGGACGACCGGCTCGGTTCTTGGGTACCGCTCATGTTAACGCATGCGAGGGCGCATAATTCCCGGCCGCACGGTGGGTGAACGTCCTCAATTGCCGCGGACAGGGTCAAGCGCCGGGGCCTGGTGTGAGACTTGGCTATCTCGGGTGGTCAGCCGGCAGCCGTGAGCTCGGCTAAGGGCTGTCCCGTAAATGATCTCCAGTCGGCGGCTCGGTTCGGCGGTACCGCACCGTCATGCGTACTGCTCGTGGCTGGCGCTGCCTCAGACGAGCCGTGGGAAGTCAGGATGATCGGCATAGCGCGAGGCGAGATCAAACAGTCGTCACATGGGCCAGGGGCCGCCGTCGAACAGGAGGCCGGAGGGTCGTGAGGCTTTTTGGGTATGCGCTCCTGCAACGGATCAGATGGAGCGAATCTCCAGGGCTTCGTCCTCGCGCGCCGATCAGGGTTCGTCCGCTGTCCCGCAGCAGGCTCGCGTCAGCCGATCTCTTCGGCCAGGGCGACGATGATGCCCGCGGGGCCGCGGAGGTAACAGAGCAGGAAGATGCTCTCGTACTGTGCCACCTCGCCGAGGAGTTCGGCGCCGTGGGCGCGCAGGCGGGCGACGGTGTCATGGATGTCGTCGACAGCGAACATGACGCGATGCAGGCCCAGCGTGTTGGGCGGCGGGTTCTCCGGCTCGGCGCCGTCCGCCGCGGGGGCGTGGTACTTGGTCAGCTCCAGCTTGCTGTGGCCGTCCGGGGTCCGCATCATCGCGATGTCGCTCCGGACGCCGTCGAGTCCGACGGTGCGGTCCGCCCAGAGGCCTTCGATCTGTCCCTTGCCTTCTAGCTCCATGCCGAGCTCGGTGAAGAATGCGACGGCGGCGTCCAGGTCGTCGACGACGATGGCGACGTTGTCCATCCGCTGAATGGTCATGTCTGCCAGCATACGGCCGCGGCGAGCCGCCAGTCCGGTGTGGAAGGAACCGACGGCTCGGTTGGCCTCAAGGTGATGCCTCTCCGACAGTGTGACGCTGAGTGACGGGTACGATCCGAGAGAACGCGCGCCGACCCGCCGTTCGGAGCGGCTGGCGACTTCTCGGGCTGACTTGCTGGGGGCGCGCCTATCGGGCATTATGTACTCCCCGCCAAGGAGTGCCTTCGTGTTCGGTGGATGCATCTGATAGCGGGAGGGCCGATGCCGAGCGGCGATGAGATCCGAGACGTTCAGCGAGCGACGTGGGCCGGGCTTTCTGCGGGCTGGGAGAAGTGGGACTCGGTCATCATCGATCAGCTGGGCCCGGTTGGCACAGCGATTATCGAGCGTCTCGACATCGCCGATGATCAGCAGCATCTCGACATTGCCGCGGGCACTGGTGAGCCGGGGCTGACCGTCGCCAAGCTCGCGCCGAGGGGACACGTCGTTCTGACCGACCTTGCGGCTGAGATGCTCGACATCGCGACGCGACGAGCGAACGCGCAGGGGATCACCAATTTTGAGACCAAGGTGTGCAGCGCCGACGACCTGCCATTCGGTGACGCGACATTCGACAGCATCTCGGTACGGTTCGGATACATGTTCTTTCCCGACGTCGCCAAAGCGACCGCCGAGTTCGCGCGCGTGCTCAAGCCGGGCGGACGTCTCTGCTCGTCGGTATGGGTCAAGCCCGAGGAAAACCCGTGGACGACGATCGCCATGCAGGCAATCGCGACGGAGGCGGTGCTGGCGCCACCCGACCCGGACGGGCCGAATATGTTCCGGTGCGCTGCCCCGGGATATGTCAGTGCCCTGTACGAGGCCGCGGGGCTGCGCGACGTTGCCGAGTGGAACGTCGACGTCGAACTCGTGACGCGATCGCCCGCGCAGTATTGGGAGATGATCAGCGAGCACGTCTCGCTCGCGGTTGCGGCGCTTCAGCAGGTCGGCGAACCGGCGCGGGAGCGGATCGCGAAAGCCGTCATCGCCAATGTCAGCACCTACGAAGAAGACGGCAAGGTAAGGATTCCGGGCGTGGCCCGCTGCATCGTCGGCACGAAGTAGGGACGCCCGAACTGGAGCGTCTGCGCACAGTTGCCGAGCCGCGGAGCTCATCTTGGCAGCCGGAAATAGTCGGCGTTTAGCGCGGCCCTCGATCCGGACCGCACGACTGAGTTGACGATCACCGCCACTGACTGGACATACAGGCCAGCGAATAAGTATGCGAGCGCGCAACACCCGCTCATCGGCATGACCGTGAAACCAGCCCAACCCGCGGCAGAGAGGGGATCGGTGTACAGATCAGCCTGTTCGGCGCGGCACCGACAGCGTCCCGGTGGACAGAGGCTGGCGCGCAGATCGCGGGTACGCGCGCCCGCACTATCGCCCACCCAGTTCGTTCCGTTACAAGTTGCCGCCGTCTGGCTGCCGATCCAGGCGTGGCCGCGGACGATCCGCCGGCTGGTGCCGTCACGATGGATGGCATCGTCATCGTGAGCGTCGCCCGCAGGATTTCGGCCAGGTCTGCCAGATGTCCCGATATGGCGGGTAGTGGTCATTGCGGCGGTCTCGTTCGGGCGGTGGCAGCCGGGGCCACCATCCGGGCACGTCCCGCCGGCAGGTTTCGTATTGCGCGCCGTACCGGCTGGCCAGGGCTGGCTGTTCATACCAGCGGACGAACGCGCCGACGGCGGCGCCGCGCCCGCCCAGGACCGGCACCTGGCCGACGTCGCCGCCATGTACCCCCGCCTGGACACGGGGCTTGATGCGGTGGCGGGTTCGCTGCTGTCGGCGGACACCCGCTCGGGCGAGATGCGGATCACCGGCACCGGGGCCGCGTCCGGCCTGCTCGGGCACGTCGCGGCCGCCGGCGGGAACCTGCTGATCGTCGGCCGCCCCGGCAGCGGCAAGACGACGCTGCTCAAACAGCTGGTGACCGCGGCCCCGGCCGCCGCGGTGCGCCGGTACCGGTTCTTCTTCGACCTGGCCGTCAAGGGCCGCGCCGAGACGTTCCCCGAGTTCGTGACCCGGACGCTGGGGCCGTACATGGCGGTCGAGGCCGCGTACGTGTTCCCGGTGTTCTGCTACTTCGCCCGCGCGGGGTCCGTGCTGTGCGCGCTGGACGGTTTCGACGAGGCCGTGCCGCAGCTGACCCAGGCCGGATTCCTGGACCTGTTCACCGAACTGTCCCAGGTGCTGTCCGCCGAATCCGCCGTGGTCATGACCTCGCGGGTGTCGTTCCTGGAGGACTCCCCGCCGGTGCGGCGGCTGCTCGATGGCACCAGCATGATGTCGGAGAAACTCCTCCAGCAGGTGCACGCCGAGGGCGTCGACCCGCTGGCCGTGCCCCGGTTCTCGGTGCTGCGCCTGCACGACGATCCTTCCGGCGGCACGCCGCTGGAGGCGCAGCTCGCACGCCTGGTCCACGTCGCCGAGGGTGACGCGGCTCGCCGGGGCGGCCCGGACAATCCTTCCGGGCCGCCCCGGCAGGCTGACCTCGGCGACCTGCTCTGGCGGCACCTCACCCAGGTGGTGGACCCGGCACTGCTGCCCCAGGTGGCCGCGTTCTTCGGGCTGGCGTTCCTGCGCGGCGCCACAACGTTCACGCTGATCGACCTGGTGAACGAGCTCGGGATCGCCGTATTCGATGGTAGCCGGGTCAGCTACGGCAGCTTCCGGCTTCAGCCCCTGTTCCGGCCCGCCGACGCCACCGGCGCCGATGGCGCGGCGAGCGCTACCAGAGTCGCGTTCCGGCATGCCGCCTATCAGGAACTGCTGGCAGCGGACTTCCTCCGCACCCCGGCCGCGAGGCCGCGCTCGACGCGGCCGCGCGGCCGCGGCTGACCGCGCAGGTCCGCGAGTTCCTGGCCCGCCGCTCCGGCCAGGCCAGCACCGATGACTGCATCCTGCCGGCCGGTGTCCACCTCGCCGGGCCCAGCCACCACCTGGTGCTGCGCCGCATCGAACGGCCCGTCCGGTTCGACCGGTTCCCCGTCACGGTCGGCCGGTACAAGCGGTTCCCGGAAGCGGCCGCCGCGCATGGGTCAGCCGAGTGGGACCATCCCGGCATGCCGTCCGGCTTCAGTCACGAGCCATGGCGCGACCGGCTGCGCGTCCCGGATTACTACGACGATCCTGCCTACGACGGTCATCCGGCGATCGCGGTCAACTGGTGGAGCGCGTACGCGTTCGCCCGCTTCGAGGGCAAGCGGCTGCCGACCTCGCTGGAATGGGAAGCCGCCGCCCGCGGCGCCGATGGCCGCCTGTTCCCCTGGGGCGACGAGGTCGACCTCGGGGTTGTCAACTGCGCCGACTCCTGGAGCGAGCATCCCTTGATCACCTACGAGGCATGGCGCGCCGAGGGGAATCCCCGAATCGTTCTCGGTGCAGGTTTGCGGATACACAGCGCAATGGCTCCGGACTGATCCGCTGTTGGATCGCTTTGTCGGCAGTGCTCTCTGCAGCTGTGAGGGATCGCGGCTCGGTTGGCCGGAATGGCCGTGCTGTACAGAACGCCGTCGTGTCGCGTCGGCAAGGGAGTGCGCGGCTACGGGCAAGCTCGCTGGTACGGCTCTGATTGAACGTCGGAATCCCACTGCTGAAGCGGCAGGGAGTTTCCGCCCGATATGCCGCACACCGCGGCCACGAGATCGCGGGGGAATGCGACGTCCCACAGCCGGGCCGTGCCATCGAAGCCCGCCGTGGCCAGGATCTTCCCGTCCGGGCTGAACGCCACCCCGGAAGACTGCTGGCTGTCGGCGGTCAGCGGCAGGCCTATCTGCTGGTGGGTGGCGACGTCCCACAGCCGGGCCGTGCCGTCCCCCCAGGCGGTGGCGAGAGTGTTCCCGTCCGGGCTGAACGCAACCGCGCTGGCGGAGCCGCCGCCGAAAGTGGTCATCGGCACGCCGATCTGCTGGTGGGTGGTGACGTCCCACAGCTGCACGGTGTCGGCCTCGCTGGCCGTGGCGAGAGTGTTCCCGTCCGGGCTGAACGCGAGCCCGTATACGGCGCTGCCGTACAGGCCTCCGTATGCCGCGCTGCCGGAGGCGCTTAGCGGCGCGTCTAGCTGCTTGCGGGTGGCGGTGGCCCACAGCCGGACCGTGCCGTCGCCGCTGCCGGTGGCGAAGATCCGGCCGTCCGGGCTGAACGCCACCGAGTACGCGCCCTCGGCGGCGGGGCTGGTCAGAAGCGGCCCGCCGATCCGGCGGTGGGTGGCGACATCCCACAGCTGGAACGTGGTGTTGGCCGCGGTGGCGAGAATCTTGCCGTCGGGGCTGAACGCCACCGCGTTCACGCCGATGTCGCTCCCGGTGATCAGCGGCCCGCCGATCCGGCGGTGGGTGGCCACAGTCCACAGCCGGGCCGTGCCGTCAAGGCCAGCCGTGGCGAGGATCTTGCCGTTCGGGCTGAACGCCACCGCGCTCACCTGTTCGCCGCCGGTGGTCAGCGGCGCGCCGATCTGCCGGTGGGTGGCCACGGCCCACAGCTGCGTCCTGCCGTCACCGCTGGCCGTGGCCAGGGTCTTCCCGTCCGGGCTGAACGCCACCGCCACAAGCTCGCTGCCGGGATCTTCCAGTGCCGCGCCGACCTGGCCCCAAAGCGCGATGTTCCACAGCCGGGCCGTGCCGTCAAGGCCAGCCGTGGCCAGGGTCTTGCCGTCCGGGCTGAACGCCACCGCAGACAGGTCGCTGGCGCCGGTGTTCGGCGGCCCGCCGATCTGCTGGTGGGTGGCGACGTCCCACAGCTGTGCCGTGTTGCCGCTCGCGGTGGCGAGCGTCTTCCCGTCGGGACTGAACACCACCACGGTCACTGACTTGTGCGCAGTGCTCAGCGGCGCGCCGATCTGGCGGTGGGTGGCGACATCCCACAGCCGGGCCGTGCCCTCCCGGCTGGCCGTGGCCAGGGTCTTGCCGTCCGGGCTGAACGCCACCGAGGACACGTCGGTACCGCCAGCGGCCAGCGGCCCGCCGATCTGGCGGTGGGTGGCCGCATCCCACAGCCGGGCCGTGCCGTCGTTGCCCGCGGTGGCGAGAATCTTGCCGTCCTGGCTGAACGCCACGGCGTTCACGGCGCTGCCCGTCGCCGGGGCCAGCGGTTCGCCGATCTGCTGGTGGGTCGCGACGTCCCACAGCCAGACCATGTCCGCGTTGTCCGCGGTGGCGAGGGTCTTCCCGTCCGGGCTGAAGGCCACCGAGGAAATCTGGCCGCCGTCGTCGGCGCTCAGCGGCCCGCCGATCTGGCGGCGGGTCGCGACATCCCACAGCCGGGCCGTGCCGTCACTGCTGGCGGTGGCAAGCGTCTTCCCGTCCGGGCTGAACGCCACCAGGTACGTCTTGCCGCGGTCGGCGGCCAGCGGTCGGCCGATCTGGCGGTGGGTCGCGACATCCCACAGCCGGGCCGTGCCGTCACTGCTGGCGGTGGCAAGCGTCTTCCCGTCCGGGCTGACCGACACCGACACGCCGTTGGTGCTGGGGGCGACGACCAGCACCGCGCGGTCCGGCTGCGCGAGAGCGTCCAGCAGGCTGACGCGGGCCAGCGGGGTGTGAGCCAGCCCCCAGGCTGACGCGGCCAGCTCGGCTGCCCCAGCGGGATCCGTGGTGTCAAGTGCCTCGCTCTGCGTCGCGAGCTGGCCGGAGAGCGCCATCTTGCGCTGCTGGTTGGCGTCACTGGCCGCCTTGACGGCCAGGCCCGCGGCGACAAGGGACGCGACGAGCAGCACGACCAGGACGCCGGTCATTGCCCGCCGCTGACGGATGCTCCGGGCTTCGGCGCGGTCGCTGGCCCGCAGGAAATCACGCTGAACGCCGGTCAGCGCCGGGTAGCGGCGCGGGTCCTCCGCCCACCGTGCGGATGCCTGGCGGAGGGAGACGAGCTGGGTTCCCCGGTACAGGTAGGACGGGTCTTCGCGCTTGCCGTGCCACGCGGCCGCATCGTCAGCGAGCTGTCCGTAAAGAATCCAGCTTGCCTGGTCATCTGCCAGCCAGCCGCGTAGCTTCGGCCAGGCGCTCAGCAGGGCGTCATGGGCGATCTGCGCGTTACCGTCGTCGAGAACGATCAGGCGCTTGGCGGCGAACGCCTCCAGGACCTCGTCGATCCGGGACCGGTCAGCATCCGCACGGCCGGCGTAAAGGTCGGCCCGGTTCAGCGGGCGGCGGGCGAACGTGCCGTCGCGGCCAGCGACGGTCATGCTGCGCAGGATTTCCCGTGCCAGCCCGTGCTGCTCGCCCCCGAGCCTGTCGTAGACCGCGTCAGCGCTGGTCTGGACGGCGCGACTCACACCGCCCGTCATTTCGTACCCGCGCGTCGTCAGCTGGTCACCGTCCCGGTTCTCCCAGGTGAGCAACATCGCCTGGGACAGCAGCGGCAGCACTCCTGCCGCGTCATCGCCGCCCGCAGCGTGCAGATCGCTGACGACGGCGTTCGTCAGCGCGGGATCAATGTGCAACCCAGCCGCTTCCGCCGGGCCGGTGATGGCCAGGCGCAGGTCCGATTCTGTCATCGGGCCGACGACGAACTGACCGTCCTGCAACTCGCGGGCGAGCTCGGGGTATGCTGCGCACCGGTCCCAGAAATCCCCCCGTACCGCGATCACCATCAGCGCTGGCGGCTGACCGCTTGGCCCGGCGGGATTGGTCGCCGCCGCGCACAGCGCCGCGATGAACGCCCGCCGCTCAGGCTCGCCGTCCATACCGGGGTTCAGCGTGAAGACCTGCTCGAATTGGTCGACGATCAGCACCAGTCGCGAAGGGTCTGCACTGGATAGCTGCCGGGCTGGGCCGCGCCGGGCAGCTTCTGCGGCGACCGCCTGCCGTACGGCAAGGTGCGCCTGGTCCGGACGCCGGGTGAGTCCGTCCCGGATCATCGCACTGTCGGTATTGCCAAGCACGGCCAGGGCAACAGCCAGCTCACCGAGCGGGTCCTTGCCAGGCGTGATCGTCGTGTACGACCATTTCTCTGATCCTGCCACCTGCACGCCCCTGGCCAGCATGGGCAGCAGACCAGCCTGCAACAGCGATGATTTGCCGGCCCCTGACGCCCCAGTGACGACCACGATGCCGCCGCTTGTCATCTGCCTCTCGAGCGTGATCGCCAGTTCGGTGGTCAACCGCCGCCGCCCGTAAAACACCTCCTCGTCGTCCTGCGCAAACGGCAGCAGCCCGCGGTAGGGGCACCGGTTCTCCCAGCGCATTACCCGATCACTTCTGGCCATGCCGGGATCCCTGCGCGCTTCCAGAGAGACAACCTTTTCCCGGATCAGCCGGATTTCGGTGGACTGCCGGTAGTTCTGCGCGATGATCCCGCGGACGTTCGCGCCCTGCTCATCCAGGCTCTTCTGGATATCCGCAGCCGACCGTGCGACATCGTCGATCATGAAGCCCAGTTCGCTGAAGCCATCACCGAGCAACTCGATCACGGCAATGACGTCACCGTGAACACGTTCATTGCCGGCGTCAATCGCGGCTTGCAACAGCGTCTCGCCGGCGTCGATCCTCTCAAACACGGCAGCGATCTCGGATCGCAATTCCTCCGCGTGCTCGTCGCCGGCGGCCAGGGCGCTTTGAATCTGCTGGGCGACCCCGTCCTCAAGGTCCTGCTTCGACAGGCCGGGTTTCCCCCTTCGCCGCAACCGGTCGACCGCGTCTGCAAGAACAGTGGACAGGACACCGCCACCGACCGAGGACAGCACGCCCAGACCAGCGACGGCCGTGGCGCCGGCGATCCCGACACCGACAAGCAGCGGGCAGAAGGCGCTCGCGCACAGTAGGGACAACAAGACAGGCGGCGGAATCTTACGCAGCTCGCCCTCACCACGGCGCGTGGCCCGCCGCACCCAGTCTCGGATGCCGTCTTGCATCCGCCGGATCTCTTCACCGGCAGTCGCCATGTGGGACTCCCGCATCACCTTACTGTGGTCCACATCACCGCAAATCAGAAGAGGGGAAGCAGCTAGGTAATGATCACCGGACCACGTGCGGTGCCTGCCGCCAGGTCGGTCACCTCGCCAGCACCGAGCCTGCTAACCGAGCGCGAGGCGCAGCAGGCGCCGACGACGGCGGCGGACATTTCGACCGCCCGGGAGGCTCTTCACGTCGTGCAGCCTAGCCCCCGGCTGCTGCCTGCCGTCGCGCACAGAGTCACGGACCGTGAGCTTCAAGCGAGAATGTCGGTCGGTCATGGCAGCTGTGGCTCCCGCGGCTCGGTGAGAAGTCGTAGCCAAGCAGCGATGCCGGAAGTCGCCGAGCTGTGACCAGATAGGGATGCCGCCAACACTTGCCGGTCGCCGGGTTCTTGTAGTTGCTATCCCTCCAGGGATGATCACGGACCCGATGGTAAAGTCGCAGGTCAGGGGTTTGCGGGGATTGGCTGCGGGTACCAGTTTTGCAGCAGTCCGGCGGTTGTGCATCGGGCCAGGTCAGGGGCACAGGGGCCGGGTTAGATGATGGGGTCGGTGTGGCTGGTTTCCGGGCCGATGATGTGGGTCTCGATGAGCTGACGTGAGCGGGTGACGTAGACGCGGATGCTGTCGTAGCTGGTGTCGATCTCGCTGCGAAGCTGCGCGGTGAGCAGGCGGTATTGGGCGGCTGACAGCTCGCCCTGGAACACGCTGCGCTGGACCCAGTGCAGGTAGCGCCGGCAGGTTCTGAGGACGGCCGGGTTGCGTTCGGCGAGGGTGTCGTACACGAGGATGACGAACATGTGCGGTTTACCACTATGGCCTGAAGGGCTTGCAGGGGGTGTCTTCGAGGCAGCGGCGGACGATCTTGAGCGCTTCCAGGTGGAGAAGTTCGTCGTAGCTGACTTTGCGCCGCAGCGCGCGGTGGTAGACGGTGACCCCGTATTCCGCGGGCAGGAGCCCGGCGACGTTCTTGCGGCCGTCACGGGTCAGGGATGCCTGGCCGGCTGACGTCTCGAAATCGCTTTCACGCAGCGTCTTCTGAGCGGCGGCGCGTTTGAGGATCCGTTCGGCGAACAGCGGCTTGAACGCTTCCGCGATGTCCAGGGCGAGGGTGTTGCGGCGCCGGTCGGTGTCGGCGTGCAGGAAACCCAGCGCGGGGTGCAGCGGAGTGCAGCGCAGCGCGGTGAGCACGCGGGCGTAGGTGATCGCGTTGGCGTAGCTGACGAACGCGTTTCCCGCGTTGGCTGGCGGGCGCCGGCTTCGCCCGCCGAGCCGCAGCCAGGGCGGGAGCATGGTGCCGGGCACACCCCAGGCGGTGCGCCTGAAGTTGCCTTGCAGGCCCATCAGCCCGCTGGTATCGCGGCAGCCGGTGAGCTGCTCGCCGAGCCGGGTCAGCGGCGGGCCGGGCAGGCCGGTGCCGAGGGCCCAGCGCACGTTGCTGGCGGCCGCCGCTATGATGCCGCGGGCCACCGCGAGCCGCCTGTCCGGGTCGGCGGTCAGTGTGACCTGCCTGCGGACGACGCCGGCTGACGACATGCTGTCGGCGGGGGTGACGGCGCCGGCGTAGTTGCCGTAGTAGCCGGGCACGTGCACGATGACGCCGTGGCGGCCGAGCAGGGAGATCGCCGAGGTGTTGATGTCGACGTGATCGAAGGCGATCAGGTCGCTGATGTCGGTGATCGGGATGTGGACAGGGCCCGTGCCGGTGCGCTCGATTTTGACGCTGTCGTTCTCGCGGCGGATCCGGCATGGCTCGGTCAGCCAGCAGGTGCGGGCGGCGGCGGTCACTGGTCCCCCCAGCAGTAGCCGGCGTAGGAGCAGCCGCGGCACGACCCGCGCGCGAGCCGGGGCGGTGCGCCGCGAGCGGCGATGATCTCCCGCGCCCTGTGGCGTGCCAAAACTCGAGCAAAGCACCTGACCTGGGCTTCTATCCTCGGCGCTCGTGCTCATTCGCGTCCTCTATCTGTTCATGGTCCGGGTGTTCGGCTGGCTGGCGCTGCTCGCGCGCAGCGGCACCTCCAAGGAGGTGGAGATCCTGGTCCTGCGGCACGAGGTCGCGGTCCTTCGCCGCCAGGTCGCCCGCCCGAAGCCGGACTGGGCTGACCGTGCGATGATCGCCGCGCTGGCGCGGCTGCTGCCTCGGCACCTGCGGCTGCACCGGATCGTGACACCCGGCACCCTGCTCGCCTGGCACCGGCGCCTGATCAAGAACAAGTGGACCTACCCGAACGCCACCGGGCGCCCGCCGGTTCCGGAGGAGGTCCGTGAACTGGTCCGGCGGCTGGCCAGGCAGAACCCGCGGTGGGGACACCGCCGCATCCAGGGTGAGCTTCTCGGCGTCGGGTACCGCATCGGCGCGGGAACGATCCGCCGGATCCTGGCCGCGGCCGGGCTCACACCCGCGCCGCGCCGGGCGTCGCCGACCTGGCGGCAGTTTCTTGCCTCCCAGGCATCCGGGATCCTGGCGTGTGACTTCCTGCATGTTGACACCGTGTTCCTCAAGCGCCTGTACGTGTTCTTCGTGATGGAGATCGGCACTCGGCGGGTGCATATCCTGGGCGTCACCGCGCACCCCACCGGTGCGTGGACCGCCCAGCAGGCCCGCAACCTTCTGATGGATCTCGCCGGACGCGCCGGCCAGTTCAGATTCCTGATTCGCGACCGCGACAGCAAGTTCACCTCCGTGTTCGATGAGGTGTTCGCCGACAGCGTTATGCGGATCATCAAGACTCCGGTCCGCTCCCCCAGGGCGAACTCATTCGCGGAACGGTATGCGGGGACGCTACGGCGCGAGTGCCTCGACCACCTGCTGATCTACAGTGAAAGACACCTCCGGCGGATCCTCGCCGAGTACGCGCGGCATTACAACGAACATCGCCCCCACCAGTCGCGCGAGCAACGACCACCGCTGCATGAGCCCGGCCAGCCGGTCGACATCGCCGACCGGATCAGGCGCAGGCAGGTCGTCCACGGGTTGATCAACGAGTATCGGAGAGCGGCCTGACGAGCACAGAAAATACCAGCTCAGAGCCATTGCGCGAGTTCTGGCACGGCACAGGCGACCCGCGTGATCAGGAGGAAGACGAACCGCAGGCACATGATCGATGATCATCACGGCCGACGGCTGGGAGAGCAACTCTGCTGGTCAGAGCCGTGGACGAGATTCTCGGCACGCACACGTCGAGGAACAAGTGGTGGAGGCTCCAGATGGCGAAGATCAGCTCGGAAGGGTCCCCATCACGCCGCCCCCGGTCCGCCCACCTATCCAGTTCCGATCCAAGTTCGTGGTACGGGGCCACTGGCGTTCGGTTGCTGTTGGGCGCCGGGACTCTATTCGGTGGCGACGCGTACGACGTTGAGGATCTGGCCGGTCTGTTGAGGCGATACCGGCTCGATCCGCGCGACCTGACCGACCTGTTTGGTGGCGCGCTGGTTGTCGATGTCGGTGAGATAGGGGGCGACGAAGCCGCGGTAGTCCGCTTTACGCTCGGCGGGTAGATCCTTCCAGCCGGTGATCCGGTCACGGCAGCGCGGTGAGCCGCACTGGCAGTGGGCGGCGAAGTACTCGACCGAGTAATTCCGCATGGCGTAGTCGAAAGTGATCTCCTGGCCTGCGGCGATGGGCTGGCGGGCGACGAAGTCGTGAGCGCCGCTGGCGTTGAGGTGGATTCCGCAGTTCGGCTCGCACGAGTGGTTCACCTTGGTGATGAGCTCGCCGTGCAGCACGAACCGTTTTTCGCTGACCTGGGAGGCATGGGAATGGTTGTGGTCGAGTTCGCGATCGATGACACCGACCATCACTGTCTCGCCGACCTGGAAGGACCGGGTGGCGAATACGCCGGCGCCCTTGGCGTCAGTTCGTTGGAGTTCGTAGCCGCCGTTCACATCGCCTGCTCTCTGAAGGATCAGCTCGACCTGCAAGCTGATCAAGGATGAACCGGCCGTTCCCCACGCCGGGGACCGTCCGCAAGGCATGGCGCGAATGATCGTTTAGGGTTCGGCTTGATTCAAGCTATCCGGCTTCTTGGTTCGTGGTAGTCGGGTGGATCTGGTAGTTCCACTCGCCGTGCTAGGGGTCACGGGTGATGCGGGTCTTCTCCAGATCCTTCATCTCCCGGTCGCCGATCTTGATTCCCTTGGGATTGATGCCGATGGCGAGCTCGGCAGTGACCGTCAGTCCGGCGGCTGTGGTGGTCGCTCCGATGGTGTTGACGATGACTTCGTGGCTGGTCAGCGGCGGTGAGGTACTCGACGAAGCGCTCCAGGTGGAGCACTACCCGGGCGGTGACCTCCTCCGGGCGAACCCCCGCCAGGTCCAGGTCCCGGTAGCTGGCGGCCCACGCCGAAGCCGTGTCAGCGACCGAAGAATGCCCCAGGAGCGGCTGTTTAACCGCTGCCCGGGTGGTGCTACTCGCCGTTGGTCAGGCGCTCGTCGGTCCCGTCGGCGGCCGCCTTGCTCTCAAATCACTGCGGGCGGCGCATCGGGCACGGCCTCGGGCTTGGCCACGCCCTCGAAGGTGAACTGCGCTTCCGGCCCGGTGCCCTCCACATCGACCGTGACGATCTGGCCGGCCCTCAGCTCGCCGAAGAGGATCTTCTCGGACAGGTTGTCCTCGATCTCCCGCTGGATTGTGCGCCGGAGCGGCCTCGCGCCGAGCACCGGATCGTAGCCCCGCTCGGAAAGCAGCGTCTTGGCCGCAGGCAGCAGCTCCAGGCTCATGTCCCGGTCCTTGAGCCGCTCGTCCACCTTGGCGATCATCAGGTCCACGATGGTGACGATCTCCTCCTGGCTGAGCTGGTGGAACACGATCGCGTCATCGACGCGGTTCAGGAACTCCGGCCTGAAGTGCTGCTTCAGCTCCTCCTGCACCTTGGTCTTCATCCGGTCATACGAGCCCTTTGAGTCATGAGCCGGACCGAAACCGACAGAGACGCCCTTCGAGATGTCCCGGGAGCCCAGGTTGGTGGTCATGATGATCACCGTGTTCTTGAAGTCGACCACCCTGCCCTGCGCATCGGTGAGGCGCCCGTCCTCCAGGATCTGCAGCAGCGAGTTGAAGATGTCCGGATGAGCCTTCTCGATCTCGTCGAACAGCACCACGGAGAACGGCTTGCGGCGCACCTTCTCGGTGAGCTGCCCGCCCTCCTCGTATCCGACGTACCCCGGCGGAGAGCCGAACAGCCGGGACACCGTGTGCTTCTCCATGTACTCGCTCATGTCCAGCTGGATCAGCGAGTCCTCATCGCCGAACAGGAAGTCCGCGAGCGTCCTGGACAGCTCCGTCTTGCCGACCCCGGACGGGCCAGCGAAGATGAACGAGCCCCCGGGCCGCTTCGGGTCCTTCAGCCCGGCCCTGGTGCGCCGGATCGCCTGCGACAGCGACTTGATGGCCACGTCCTGCCCGATCACCCGCCTGTGAAGCTCATCCTCCATCCGCAGCAGCCGCTGCGATTCCTCCTCGGTGAGCTTGAACACCGGGATGCCCGTGGCGGTCGCCAGGACCTCCGCGATCAGCTCCTCATTTACCTCGGCGACCGCATCCATGTCGCCGGCCTTCCACTCCTTCTCCCCGGCATCCTTCTTCCCGATCAGCTGCTTCTCGGTGTCGCGCAGCGCGGCGGCCTTCTCGAAGTCCTGGGAGTCGATGGCCGACTCCTTCTCCCGGCGCACGTCAGCGATCTTCTCGTCGAACCCGCGCAGGTCCGGCGGCGCGGTCATCCGGCGGATGCGCATCCGGGACCCGGCCTCATCGATCAGGTCGATCGCCTTGTCCGGCAGGAACCGGTCGCTGACATAGCGGTCCGCCATCTGCGCGGCGGCGACAAGGGCGTCGTCGGTGATCGACACGCGGTGATGCGCCTCGTAGCGGTCGCGCAGGCCCTTGAGAATCTCGATGGTGTGCGCGATCGTCGGCTCGGCCACCTGGATCGGCTGGAACCTGCGCTCGAGCGCCGCGTCCTTCTCCAGGTGCTTGCGGTACTCATCCAGCGTGGTCGCGCCGATCGTCTGCAGCTCGCCGCGGGCCAGCATCGGCTTCAGGATCGAGGCGGCGTCGATCGCGCCCTCGGCGGCGCCGGCGCCGACCAGCGTGTGCAGCTCGTCGATGAACAAGATGATGTCCCCGCGCGTCCTGATCTCCTTGAGGACCTTTTTCAGCCGTTCCTCGAAGTCGCCCCGGTACCTCGAGCCGGCCACCAGCGCGCCCAGGTCGAGGGTGTAGAGCTGCTTGTCCTTGATGGTCTCCGGCACGTCGCCCTTGACGATCTTCTGGGCCAGGCCCTCCACGACAGCCGTCTTGCCGACGCCGGGCTCGCCCACCAGCACGGGGTTGTTCTTGGTGCGCCGGGACAGCACCTGCATGACGCGCTCGATTTCCTTCTCCCGGCCGATCACGGGATCGAGCTTGCCCTCGCCAGCGGCAGCGGTCAGGTTGCGGCCGAACTGGTCGAGTATGAGGGAAGTGGAGGGCGCCGTCTCGGACGGCGCACCTGCCGCGGCTGGCTCCTTGCCCTGGTAGCCCTGCAGCAGCTGGATCACCTGCTGGCGGATCCTGTTGAGGTCGCCGCCCAGCTTGACGAGCACCTGGGCGGCGACGCCCTCGCCCTCGCCGATGAGGCCGAGCAGGATGTGCTCGGTGCCGATGTAGTTGTGACCGAGCTGCAGGGCCTCCCGCAGCGACAGTTCGAGGACCTTCTTGGCGCGCGGCGTGAAGGGGATGTGCCCGGAGGGTGCCTGCTGGCCCTGGCCGATGATCTCCTCGACCTGCTGGCGTACGGCCTCCAAGCTGATGCCGAGCGACTCAAGGGCCTTGGCGGCAACGCCCTCGCCCTCGTGGATGAGGCCGAGCAGGATGTGCTCGGTGCCGATGTAGTTGTGGCTGAGCATCCTGGCCTCTTCCTGAGACAGGACCACAACCCTCCGCGCCCGGTCGGTGAACCTCTCGAACATCTCGTCGCTCCCTCACCGCGCGGTCGGGGAGGGGCAACTGAAGTCTTGCTCGATCCCTTCCGCATGCTAGCCCGCGCGCCGGGCGACGTTGCGCAAGCGAATTTCGCACAAGTAAAACGTTCCCCGTCGATAGCCGACTTCACCCGATTCAACCTGGGGCAAGGGGGCAAGTGTTCCCAGCTACGCCGGGAGCGAACGCGCGGCAGGTCGGCGAAAGTGCGGACCAGCGAACGTGCGCGGCGTACAGATCAGCCAGCGGCGCGCCGCGGGGATGCGATGCGCCGCTGGCCAGCTGACTGAGCTTCGGGCTGACTGCGCTGCTGGCAAGCCCCGGACCGCGCATCGAGCCTCACGGCGAGGTTCCGGGCCGGGAACTCAGATCATCGGCGAGCCGGGAGACGCGCAGCATGGTGTCGCTGAGCGCAGTCACTTGGGCGGCCGGAGCGCCGATCGGGTCGAGGAGGCCGCGAAGACGGCTGGCGGTCGCGGCGACCGCTGGGGAGTGGGTGAGGGGCTGACGGGTGAGGATGGACAAGAGGGAATCCGCCGCCTGGGTCAGAGCGGCGTGGCTGGTGCCCGCATAGGCGCGGGCCAAGGCGCTCAGGGCGGGAGTGAACCGGCGGCGGGGGTCGGCGTCATGCCACGCGTCGGCGCGCATGAGCACGGCGGCGATACTCACCGCGGACAGGTCGATGACGAGCCGGCTGGCGGCGGGGCGGAGCAAGCCCAGGAGTTGCTCGCGAAGGGCGGGAGCGCACGCGATATCGAGTTCGCCGCTGAGCGCCGCGATGACGTAGGCGCGCTCAGAGCGGGAGGAAATACTGAGGCCAAGAGCGTTGTCGGTGCCTGGGTCCATCACAGACCTTCGATCAGACGGGCGGAACAGGCTGCTTGGGCACATCAAGCCCAGGAGTCCAGTGCGGGGCGGCAGATCATGCCTGGCTGCCCGGCCGGCCGGGCTAGGAGCGGGGGACGGTTCGGCGCATGATCCGGCGTAGCTGTGTGATCCGTGCTCTGCCCGCGCTGGTGATCAGCCCGGTGCGGATGCCGCCGATCCGGGTGCGCCGCTTGCGGCGCGGGGGCGCTGCCGGGGCGGCGGTGATTGGCCGGGATTGGCCAGGCGTAAGGTCCGGAGCCGTTGAGGGATGTGGGCGGCCGGGTCTGGGCGTGCTCGGGCGGGGTGCGGCTGTTTCGGCCATGACGTGGTTTGCTTTCGCGGGGGAGAGCGCCGCGGGCGAGTCGGCGCTAAAGCCGATTTTCGCGCCGGGTAGTCGCCCCCTGGCTGACTGAACACCTCCCTGAGGAGGTTCGCCGCCCGGGCGTCGCTGTGCAGGCGCTTTGCACGAAGCCTTGCTGCGGATGGCCGGGTAGTGGGGGACGTAACGCTGACTGCTCACCCTCGTTGTCGATGACATCGCCAGTGCTCGTGTGCGCCAGCAGCGTAGCGAGGTATCCCGCATCCAGGTACTTCATGGTGAAGTGGCTCAATTCCAGGGCGGCGGGCCCAGCCGGTCACAGAGGTGGTGACCTACGATCATCGTGCCCCTGATGGGGCGGCCGCACCCTCCGCTCCCAGTACACCTGCCCCCAGACTGGGGGCCGATTCGCTTAGTGAAAATCGGCGCTAACCGACGCCCATCAGGGCGACCGTGAGCTGCTAGCGGGAGTGGCGTCGCGCTGCCGCGATCATCGTCGCCAAGCCGAGCCGGGCCAGGGCCAGGAGGCCCGCGGCCTCCAGCTCCTTGGCGGTGAAGACGTTCATCGTGTCACCGCTCCCAACATCCGCAGCCGCCAGGCCAGGGATCTGGCCCGGCGGCTCACATCTGGCACCGGCAGCCTCAGCCGGACACGCGGCGCTGCGAGCGCCCTTGACCACGGCCATGATGATGACCAGGCCGGGGGGCAGGCGCTCCTCCGGTAGCCCCGGGTAGCTGGCCGCCCTCGGCGGCTGAGGTCCGGTGCCTGTCTTGCACGCTACGCTCGCATCTAGAAACTAGCAACTGGTTTCCAGAATTCTGGTAGCTTGTTCAATGATGGCGAACTGGACCTTCCTGACCAGCCACACCCGGGTGCTGCTGTGCATCGCACACGACCCGGGGGTGCGGCTGCGCGACATCGCGGCCAGCGTGGGCATCACCGAACGCAGCGCCTACGGCATCGTCACCGACCTGACCGCAGCCGGCTACGTGGTCAAACAGAAGAACGGCCGCCGCAACCGCTACCAGATCCAGGCACACCTGCCGCTCCCCAAACCCACCCGCCGGGAACGCACCGTCGGCGACGTCCTCGCCCTCCTGGCCGGCACCGACGCGAGACTGTGACCGACGCTGAGCGGACGCACCTGGAGCCGCCACCGGCCAGCCAAGATGCCACGCAAGCCAAGGGAGAAGCGGCGATGAGCCTTCTCGATGACGCCTCGATGACGCCGGGAGCGGCGCATGAACGCCTACCCTGAGCGGTTCCCGCGTGGCAACTGCCGCCAGAACGCACGGTGGATGGTGCAGCTCCACCCGGAGCTTTCCTACGTCGAGGGATACCTCGTGTTCACCGATCCAGGCGAGCTGGAGCACCGCGTCACGCATGCCTGGAACGAGACGCCGGACGGCCAGGTTGTGGACTCGACGGCGTGGGCGTTCGAAGGCCAAACGCTGGCGTATCGCTACGAACGCGACCCCGGAACATGGGCGCGTCTCGCGGCCCGGGCTCAGGTGCACCGCAGCGTCTTCGAGGATCGGTTCGCGGGCAAGATCGGCCGCGCCATCAGGTGGCACTGACCGCGCCAGCTGAGGCCGGGCCCGGCGTGCCGGCGCGTACACGTACGCCCGGGCCGCTTCTCCCAGCCCGTCATGATGTCACCGTCACTGCTGCGTAGTCGGGCACCTCGAGCTTCTCAGCCCAGCAGAACGCACAGAAACCGCCACTCAGGTCGAAGAACACGAACCCGCCGCACCCGTCGTGAACGTAGCGGCGAGTCAGGACCGGCGCCAGAGTATCGGTGAACATCGACGCCGCGTGGCAGGTGCTGGAGCCCAGAGCCCGGCCGATGATGGCCGAGCTGGTACAGGCCAGCGGCGGTCCGATGGTGCATGACCTGCGGGCGATGACAGACGCGGTGTTCTACGTGGTCAAGAACGGCGTGGAGTGGCGGGCGCTGCCGGTGGACTTCCCGCCGTGGGAGGCGGCGTATGTGTTCTTTGACCGGTGGAGCGCTCGCAGCCTGCCCGAGCAGCTGACCCACCGGCTCCGCGCCGAACTGCGGGCCCGCCAGGGCCGCACGGCCAAGCCCACCGCCGCGATCGTCGATCCCAGATGGTCAAGGCCGCCGGCACCGTCGGCAAGGCCAGCCGCGGGTCCACGGAGGGAAGAATCAGGATCTGGACCCCGTCGAGTTCCCCGTCCCGCAGGTGCAGCTGCAGGACGCGGGCCAGATCATCCAGCGGGTCCAGCAGCCCGCCTTACGGCCTCGCGTCGGCGCCGGCGAGGAGGGCGAGGACGTCGCCGACGGTGCGTTCCCGGCGGGTGGGTTTGGGGAGCGGCAGGTGTGCCTGGATCTGGTAGCGGTTGCGGCTGTGCGTGCCGAAAACCTCGTCCAAGTCATGCGACCAGGCGATATTCGCTGATCAGGCCACCGGAGCGAGTGTGTCTGGACGCGGTACCGGAGTGCTGGGCGGTCCCCAAGACAGCCACCAGCAAGCCGTGGACATCGTCCCGCGGGGCGAAGAACGTCCTCTCCTCGCTGGGATAACCGTCCAGGAACCGGCCCTCGGCCTTGTACCTGCCAAGCTCGTCCCATACGAACTGTCCTTGCCTGCATCGTGACGGTTGGGCGCTCACTCCCTGATTCCACTGGGACTCCAGGTACTCGGCATAGTCCATCTTGACCGGCGCGTCGGCGGCCGCCCCATCGGCAGCGTGAGCGGGCAGGTGTTCTGCGCGCCAGAAGCGCTCCCGTTGCGCCTGCTGCTGCGCGGACTGCTCCAGCCGGCGAACGCCACGCGAGCGCCGCGGCGCATCGGGCTGTTGTCACGATCACCGCAGATCACCCCTCCCGGGGTGATGCCTGGGTGGTGCGCAGAACGGCCCGGTGCGGCAACGTCGTTCAGTGTCGGCGCTGCTGTCCGGCAGCAGGGATGTGCGTTCCGTGCGAACGTGGAGAGGAGGCGGCCATGTCCGTCCTCTGGTGGATCTTGTTTGCTGTCATCTGGATCGCAATCGCGTTCTGGCCCGCCCGTGCCGCTGGCCGAAAGGGCCACAGCTTCATCGGGTACTTCATCTTCAGCCTGTTCTTCTTCCCGGCCGCGATCATCGTCGCCTACCTCGTCCAGGATCGCACCCTACGCCCAGGCGGGGCTAGGACAGCTGTCAGCTAGTGCTGAGTGCTGGGCCCAGCAGTTCGCCACTGCGACGTCGAGGACGGTTTCAATGATTGGCAGGCAGACATCCCGGTCACGATTCCAGCTCAACACCGGACCACTCATCGGCGGAGCAGTGCTCATGGCGGCCGGCGGCCTTCTCGGCTTGGCCGGCGCGGCCCTGGCCGGCGCGGCGCTGATCGCAGCGGCGCGGCGGCGGGTGAAACAGATGGACGTGCCTACGGGCGAGCTCGCGAGGCAGAAGTGGTCCCAGGCCAAGGCGGCGACCGCCGCCGGCGTCGGCGCCTGGCGGAACGGGCAGCCGGCAGTTCAGGCGCGATCGTCGTGAGGCGCTGACGGCGGTGCAACCACGCTAGCTCGGGGGTGCAGATGAGTCGGCCTACCATCGCGACGCTTATTTTCATGAGGACGGTCAGGAGAGCGGCGAGCCCCAGATAACGGCACGAACCAAGGGAACGGCGATGAGTGTTGAACGTGAGCGGGTAAACGAGTTCGGGCATCTGGAAGATGGGCTGCGGCAGGCGGGCGACTGGTACCTGTGGGGCCCGTATGTGAGCGAGCGGCAGTGGGGGACGGTCCGTGAGGACTACAGCGCGGACGGCGAGGCGTGGGATTACCTGCCGCACGATGCCGCCCGTTCGCATGCGTACCGGTGGGGTGAGGATGGCTTGGCCGGTTTCTGCGACATCGAGCAGCGGCTGTGCCTGGGGCTGGCGTTGTGGAATGGCCGCGACCCGATCCTGAAGGAGCGCGCGTTCGGGCTGACCGGGGCCGAGGCGAACCACGGCGAGGACGTGAAGGAGTACTGGTGGTACCTGGACGCCCTACCGAGTCACGCCTGGAACCGGTGGCGGTACCACTACCCGCAGGCGGCCTTCCCGTACGAGGATCTGCGGGCGGAGAACAGCAGGCGCGGAAAGCTCGACCCCGAGTATGAGCTGCTCGACACCGGCATATTCGATCACGATCGCTACTGGATCACCGAGGTCTGGTACGCCAAGGCCGATCCTTCCGACGTACTGATGACCGTCCGGGTGACGAACGCGGGCCCGGAAGCCGACACGCTGCACGTGCTACCGACCGCGTGGTTCCGCAACACGTGGTCCTGGGATGCCGACGCCCCCAAGCCGGTCATGTCCGCGGCCGGTGGTTCGGCGCTCACGGTCGACCACCCGTTCCTCGGCTCGCTCGAAATGGTCGCGGGCGCGGGCCCTGACGGTGCGAGCCCGGTTCCGCTCTTCTGCGAGAACGAGACGAACACGGCGCGGTTGTTCGGCGCGGCGCCGGTGACACCGTACCCGAAGGACGGGATCAATGACCACGTGATCAGCGGGGCGGCCACCGTCAACCCCGACCAGCGCGGAACCAAGTGCGCCTTCTGGTACCGGGTGACGGTACCACCCGGCGAACAGCGCAACTGCGGCTGCGGTTGCGCCCGGCCGCCAGCGCGCCCGGCGATCAGTCAGGAGCGGCAGCCGCGCTCGGGAGCGATTTCGACCGCGTCGTCAACCAGCGTCGGGCCGAGGCCGACGAGTTCTACGGCGAGCTGACACCCGCTGCGGCAAGCGCCGATGAGGCGATGGTGATGCGGCAGGCCTTCGCCGGGATGCTGTGGAGCAAACAGCTGTACAACTACGACGTCAGCCGCTGGCTGGAAGGCGACCCCACGCAGCCCTCTGCGCCCGCCTCCCGGCGCCGCGGGCGCAACGCCAAATGGCGCAACTTCGACGCCTTCGACATCATGTCGATGCCGGACAAGTGGGAGTACCCCTGGTTCGCGGCCTGGGATCTGGCCTTCCACTGCGTGACCCTTGCGCACGTTGACCCGGCGTTCGCGAAATACCAGCTGATCCTGCTCTGCCGTGAGTGGTTCCAGCACCCCAACGGGGCGCTGCCCGCCTACGAGTGGGACTTCGGCGACGTGAACCCGCCGGTGCAGGCATGGGCCGCGCTGGAGGTGTTCGCCATCGACGGCGGCCGCGACCTCGACTTCCTGAGCCGGGTGTTCGACAAGCTGCTGGTCAACTTCACCTGGTGGGTCAACCTGGAGGACGCGGGCGGCAACAACGTGTTCGAGGGCGGCTTCCTCGGATTGGACAACATCGGCCCGATCGACCGCTCGCACCTGCCGGTCGGCGGAATCCTTGAGCAGTCCGACGCCACCGGCTGGATGGCGTTCTACGCGATCGCCATGGCGGGCATCGCCGCCGTCCTGCAACGCAGCGGCCGGCGCCCTGCGATCGATCTTGTCCTGAAGTTCCTCGAGCACTTCGCCGCGATTACCGCGGCGATGGACGGCCAGGGCCTGTGGGACGACGCCGACGGGCTGTATTACGACCGGCTGCTCACCCCGGACGGGACGGCCGTGCCGGTCAAGGTCCGGTCGATGGTGGGCGTCATCCCGATGCTGTCGGCCGCCGTCATCGACGAGGGGATGCTCCAGCGAGCGCTTGTGGTCGGCAAGCAGTTCGCGGACTTCCTCGAGCGGCAGGGCCTGGCCGACCGTGCCAAGCTCGGCGAGCTCGGCCTGATGCGCGGTGAGCCCGGGGACCAGCGGCTGCTGCTGTCCGTCGTCGGCATCGACCGCCTGGAGAAACTGTTCGCCAAGCTGTTCGACAAGAACGAGTTTCTGTCCCCCTACGGGCTGCGGGCTCTGTCTGCCTACCATCGCGACCATCCGTACGAGCTCGACGTCGAAGGGGTCAGGGCCACGATCGACTACGAGCCGGCGGAGTCCACCACGGGCATGTTCGGCGGGAACTCCAACTGGCGCGGGCCGCTGTGGTTCCCGCTCAACTACCTCGTCGTCAGCGTCCTCGAGCGCTACTACCGATTCTTCGGTGACGAGCTCACCATCGAGTATCCGGCTGGCTCGGGGCATCGGGTGCCCCTCGACGTGATCGCCGCCGACCTGCAGGACCGGCTCATTTCCATCTTCACCGTCGGCCCGGACGGGCGGCGCCCGTGCTTCGGGCGGGTTGACCGTCTGCAACACGATCCCGCGTGGAAAGACAATCTTGTTTTCAACGAGTATTTCCATGGCGACAACGGCGCCGGGCTCGGCGCCGCGCACCAGACGGGCTGGACCGGGCTGATCGCGGACGTGATCCGCCGCCGCCACGGCGCGGTCAGCTCGGTCGGCGACGTGTTCCGTGCCGTTGGCCGGCAGGCGCAGTCATGACAGGGCGTACCGTGGCACTCTCGGCGGCGGGCCGCGCCCCAGCGCTGCCGGGCAGCGCGTTCCCCCTCGGTGCGACCGGGCGCGACGGTGGGGCGAACTTCGCCGTGGCGGCGGGCGGCGCCGACAGCATGCTGCTGTGCCTGTTCGGCGGCAACGGCGCGGAGACCCAGATCCCGCTGCTGGACTATGACGCGGGTGTCTGGCATGGTTTCGTCCCTGGGGTCGGCGCCGGGCAGGCCTACGGGCACCGCGCCGCAGGCCGTTATGATCCGGGGCTCGGTTTGCGCATCAACCCGGCGAAGCTGCTGCTCGACCCCTGCGCCCGTGCGATCGCCGGCGCGGTGAGGTTCGGGCCTGGCCCGCACGTCGGCCCGCCCTCCGCCGGTGGGGGTTTTGAGGGCCGGAACGTGCGACGGCGGGACGGGACCCGCAGCCTGCGAGCGCGTCTCGGGGACGACAGGATCAGAGGGGGGGTCCGGTGTGGGGATAGTCGAACCAAAGGCTGGTGCGTTCGAAGGATTCGCCCGGCAGGTCCGTGACGGTGAGCCCATCGTCCTGATCAATCTGCTGCGTTACCGCCAGCGCGCTGATTTGCCGGGTGAGGAACTTACCGGCCGGCAGGTGTACGAGCGTTACGCCAAGATCGTCGAGCCGATGCTGATGGCGGTCGGAGCGCGCCCGATCTGGAGGGGGCAGGCTCAGGTCGTCCTGATCGGCCCAGCAGACGAACGTTGGGATGAAATCATCCTGGTTACGTACCCATCACGCGCCGCCTTCGAGCACATGCTGAACACCCCCGAATACCGGGCTTGCGCCGGTCTTCGGGCGGCAGCGCTGGAGGACTCCCGCCTAATCGCGGCGACCGCTCCGCAGCGCATCGGTCGCGTAGCCTGGTCGGTC
Organism: uncultured Actinomycetota bacterium; assembly: GCA_963851085.1. GTDB lineage: Bacteria > Actinomycetota > Actinomycetes > Streptosporangiales > Streptosporangiaceae > DATFVJ01. The sequence continues at coordinate 440,238 of CAWKNX010000004.1, forward strand.
TACAGGCTCGTGACCAGAGTGCGCCGTCGTGGCTATGCGGCATCAGTCGGCTCGCCCGCGTCGTTTATGGCAAGGGACAACTCCTTGCGCGCGCGGCGGCCACCGGCGCCGCCTGGTGGAGCACGCCACCACCTGGCAGATGGCTGGTTGCCCATCACGTTGATCCGGCCGCTGACCCGACGCTGGTGAGGCCGGCGAGCGCCGTCGATACGTTGTTCCGCTCCCGCGGCCGTTCGTGGGCTGCGGGAGCGGACAAACGCTCCAGCTATCCAGAAGGCGACGTCGGCTGCGGCGGTGGTGATGGCGACGGGGTCGGTTGCGGCAACGAAGATGAGCGTGGCTTCGACCGCCATAGATGGGTCTGTCGACCCCCGGCTGGTCTACCGAGACTTCGGGCCGACCGCACCTGCAGAGTGTGAACCCCTAACTAGGCATGGCTGCGCCCCGGCCACCAGGCCGGCGCCTCGGCGGCGCCGGTCTGGACTGCGAGAGCAAGCGCATCAAAGACTGTGCTGACCTGGACGATCTTGTCGTCCTTGAGCGTCAGAAACGCGGAGCCTTGGAGCTCGATCAAATTACCGCTCGCCGGCTGTGCGTGCCGAGAATCTCGTCCACGGCTCTGACCAGCAGGGTTGCTCTTCCGGCCGTCCGGCCGTGATGGTCACCGACCATGTGCCTGCGGTTCGTCTTCCTCCTGATCACACGGGCCGCCGGGTGGCTGCGGCTGTCCCGGCATGAGGAGGCGTGGCAGGCCACGGAGATCTTGATCCTGCGCCACCAGCTCGCCATACTCCAGCGGCGGCAGCCGCGCCGACCAAGGCTGAACTGGGCGGACCGGGCACTGCTCGCGACCCTGCTCCCGCCGTGACACCGAAAGCGCGGCGCCAGGGGCTGCGGCTGCTGGTCACCCCGGACACGATCCTGCGCTGGCACCGCGACATCGTCCGCCGCCGCTGGGCCGCCAGATCCATGCACGGCAAGACCGGCCGCCCGGCCACCCGCCGGAACATCCAGGCCCTGGTCCGCCGACTGGCCCGCGAGAACCCCGAATGGGGGTACCGCAGGATCCACGGCGAATTGGCCGGCCTGGGGGTCAAGGTCGCAGCGTCGACCGTACGGGAGATCCTCAAGGCGAGCGGCATCGACCCCACGCGGCGCCGGGCAGGTCCTGCCTGGTCACAATTCTTGCGCTCCCAGGCCGAGGCGATCCTGGCCTGCGACTTCTTCATGGCCGGCCTGCTCGACGGCACCCAGGCCTACGTTCTGGCCGTGATCGAGCACGCGACCCGGCGCATCCACATCCTCGGGGTCACCCTGCAACCCACGGGGGACTGGACCGCCCAGCAGGCCCGCAACTTCCTCATGGACCTCGGTGAACAAGCGAACCGGGTCAAGTTCATGATCCGCGACCGCGGCTCAAACTTCACCGCCGCGTTCGACGCAGTCCTCACCGACGCCGGGATCCGGACCGTGCTCTGCAACGTCGCGACGCCCCGCATGAACGCGATCACCGAACGCTGGATCGGGGGCTGCCGCCGCGAACTCGTCTGGAACCAAGCCCATCTGCGGCGGATCCTGAGCGACTACGAGGCCCACCACAATCAGCACCGGCCGCACCGCTCCCTGGATGGCGCCGCGCCGCTGAAACCGCTACCCGAACCGATCGATCTTGCGCGGTACCGCGTCCGAAAACACGCTCGCACCAGCAGCCTGATCAACGAATATCGCCTGGTCGCATGACATGGATGAGGTTTTCGGCACGCACAGGTCCTCGACGTCGACGACCAAGACCCCGCGCTCGTCGGCGATCCCCATCCCGGCGCGCTCAAGCGCCGCCCGGCAGCCGGCCACTGCCTCGTCGTCCGGGAGCACGTACACGACACCCTGCCCTCGCCAGTGAAGGCCGCAAGGCCGCGGATATGACACCGGCTTCGCCCGTGAACTCGCCCAGCCGGAGCAGCTCACCCGGCCCGTGCTCGAGAATGGCTGTCAGGTCCGTGGGCATCGCACTCGGATCTTCCCACTACGTCCGGCACCACGGCAATCTGGCCGTCACCCGACCCGGCCGGCGCCAACTACCGCAACAACTCGACGCCGGCGCCAGGGTCTGTCAACCGAAGGTCATCCAAGATCGGGGCGGGACTGCCAGCCATGCTCAATGACGATGGCCTCGCCATCACCACTCACGTGGTTGGAGTGGGACGCGGCGACCGGCCGACCGTGTGGAGGTGGCGCAGCGCCTGCGCGTACGAACCCGCGAGGCTGGTCTCACAGTAGGGCAGGCCGTGTTGTCGGCAGAACTCGCGGACGAGCGCCTGGGAGTGGCGCAGGTTGGGCCGGGGCATGCTGGGGAAGAGGTGGTGCTCGATCTGGTAGTTGAGGCCGCCGAGGCCAAAGTCGGCCAGCCAGCTGCCGCGTACGTTGCGGGAGGTCAGCACCTGCCGGCGGAGGAAGTCGCTGCGGTCGTCGGCGGCAAGGATGACCATGCCTTTGTGGTTGGGGGCGAAGGAGCAGCCCAGGTACAGGCCGAACAGTCCCTGCTGCACGAGGATGAACACGACGGCCTTGACCGGGGACAGCACCAGGAACACCACGCCCAGATAGCCAACGACATGGGCGGCGAACAACGCCGTCTCCCAGATCCGGTGCCGCACGTGGCGTCTGGCCAACGCGCGGATGCTGGCCACGTGCAGGTTGATCCCTTCGAGCAGCAACAGCGGGAAGAACAGGTACGCCTGGTAGCGGTACAGGAATGTCGCGACCGGTCCCCGGCTCCGGGCTTGGCCAGCGGTGAAGGCCAGCGCGCCGATCTCGAGGTCGGGATCCATACCCTCCTGATTCGGATGGGCGTGGTGGCGGTTGTGCTTGCCGACCCACCAGTCGAAGCTCAGCCCGATCGCCAGGTTGCCGTGCAGGAGCCCGGTGATGTCGTTGGCGCGCCGCGAGCCGAAGATCTGCCGATGCCCGGCGTCGTGGCCGAGAAAGCCGATCTGGGTAAAGACGAACGCCAGGACGACGGCGACGGCCAGCTGCCACCAGGAATCGCCAATCAGGACGAATGCGGTCCAGCCCGCGGCCAGCAGCGCGGCCGTGACGGCGATCTTCCAGACGTAGTACCCGGCGCGGCGCTCAAGCAGGCCTGCGCTCTTGATCTGCCGCAGTAGCAGGGAGTACTGGCTGCCGACCGGCAGTTCGGCTCCGGTGATGGCCGGTTGCGGCTCCTGCCGGATTGCGGCAGCCTCCGCATCGGTGGTTGGCACAGTGAACCTCCTGACCGCAGTCACGCTGAACGGCAAATTGGTCGCCAGGATCCGAGGCGAAGCGTGTCGGGCGGGCAGCCGGAATCGGGAATCCCCCGGCGACCTGACCGTTGTGGCTCCGGCCTCTTCCGCCCGGCTGGACCTGATGGCCCGATGACAACGGCACGATGAACCGGATCCGCATTCGGCCTCGCCGCCTCGCTCGGGGCACACCTGTGAGCCTGCGACAGATACCGCCGGTCGGATCAGGGCCTCTCGTCCCGGCCGACCGGGACCAACGGACTCCGGCTTCTGTCAATCGCCGCGAAGCGTGAGGACTGTTGCCCGTAATCGGTCCCCGTCCAGTCCCCCAGCCACCCAGGTGGAGCCGGGTGAGGTCCATGAGGCGACCGCGGCTCAACCTGAGACGGGTCACCTCGTGCCACACCCGCCGTTCAGGTTCAGCCCGTTGCCGTTGGCCTGGCCCGGGACGCTGTCGCCGACGTGGGTGTACAGCGGATGACCGTTGTAGGTCGCCTGAGGTGAGCCGTCTGACCGCTTGACCGTGCCCATCTTGCCGGTCACCCCCGGACTCGCCCGGCACGGCTCCGGTGACCGGCGGCCAGTAGGCGGCGCACGTCCCGTCACACGCTGACCTGGCCGGGGTGTCCGGGGCGAACCAGTACAGCGTCAGCCCTTCGCATGGTGAGCACGGTCACGCCACCGATCTTCGTGGTGATTCCTGCCGTCGCATGCGCTCCGTGACCACTCCTACGCTCCGATCCTGCCTGCTGGACCGGCCTGAGACACCCCTGGCCGCCGCATCCGCCCGTGCCGCCGTGACAGCAGAACGTCGCACTGGCTCACCGCGCTCGGTAACCCTCATCTGGCCACGATCAGGCAGCCGGTGATCGCCGCTACCTGGATGCCTGCGCACCTGCCGCAAACAGCGCGGGCAGCCAGGACTGGCCGGTCAGTAGCCGTAGCCATTCCCGCCGGAGCCGGCTGAGGGGCTCGAGGCGGGCGTGGCGCCACCGGAAACGGTCACCTCATGCCACACCCCACCCGACGCGTTGATGCCATTGCCCTTCGCCTGGCCCGGGGCGGTATCAGCGATGTAGGTGTACAGAGGGTGCCGGTTGTAGGTGGCCTGCACCGTGCCGTCCGACCGGGTGATCGTGCCGAGCGTCCCGGTGACACCCGTACCGGCGGTCACCGGGCCCGTCACCGGCGGCCAGAACTGTGCGCACGACCCGTTGCAGTTCGACTTGGTGGAGGTGTCCGGGACGAACCAGTAAAGCGTACGGCCCTGGGCGTTGGTGAGCACCGTCGCGCCGCCGATCGTCGCGGTCTTCACCACCGCGCCAGAGGAGGCCGCGCCCGAGGAAGACGTGGCAGCAGCCGCCGGGCTGCCCGAACCCGCTGCGCCGCCGGTCGATGAGCTCCCGCACGCCGCGGCGAGGAACGCAACGGCGGCCAAGACCACCGGCGCCAACCATCGGTGACGCATCGCATAACTCCGTTCACAAGAATTAACCCACATACCTATACCACGTTGTGCCGGGCAGGTCCGTTCAGCGTGGACCGGAGATGTCCAGGCGGAGCCATGCAGGTAGGAACGGGTATCGGCGGCCCGGCCCCGTGCCCAGGACGGGGGGTAACTCAGCCGAAGCGTCCTCGCCGCTGCCTCACGAAGTGCGGCTGACCGCCGGCCTCGCGGGCAGCCGCCGCACCGCCGCCTCGTCCTTCCATCCACAGTGTCGGTGGACCGGGTCCGGCTGCAGGGATCTTGCCCCTCAAGGTCGCTGAAAGTGCCCCTGGGTACGGAAAGGACACCCGTCCATGGATGCGAAAAAATCCTCTGACCTAGGAATGTGTGCGACATGGCGTTCCCGCGCGTAGGTAGCCGACGAGCACAGTGAGCTTGGCTGGTCGCGCGCGGAACCGCATGACCTGCGGGGAGTGGACGGGTCCATGGGAGCGGCCGGGGGTGGCTCAGGCGTCTTGGCGGCGGGTGCGATACAGCGGCGAGTCGCTCCGGTTCTTCACGGGGCGTCGCAGGCGTCTGCCCGGGCCGGGAAGACCGCGCGCCGGCGGATGGTCCACGCGACATGACGGACATGATCAAGCTTGGCAGCCAGGCTCCGGTGTCCTCCGGGAGGTTCGCCATGGGCGGGCGCGGTGGTGCTGGGGCAAGGTGGCAGACTATCGGGATGTAAGGCCCTTTCGGACACTCGCCTGCCGGTGATTTTGGAGGTGAGCAGATGCCATGTCCGAGTTGGCCGGTGGCCTGATTGCGGTCGGGGTGGACGGCTCCCCGGCGTCGGTTGCCGCACTTCGGTGGGCCGCGGATCTGGCGCAGCTGCGCGATGCGCGGATCGTTGTGGTGCGCGCCTGGCATGTCGCACTCGCCAGTCTCGCCCCGTACGCCCCGGTGCAGCCGGCGGCCGACGCAGGAGGGCGAACGCAGCCGCGCTGAGGCTGACCTGGCGGGGGCGATGCTGACGGCATTGGGTCCGGCCCCGGAGGTCACGGTGAGGGCAGCGCTGGTCTGCGGCCCGCCAGCGCGCGTCATCCTGAATCAGTGTGCTGACGCGGACCTGCTGGTGCTGGTGCTGGGCGGGCATCACGCTGATTCTCACCTGCGGCAGACGGTGGGTGCGATCGCCGCGGCTTGCCTGCGGCGAGCTCCCTGCCCCGTGGTGATCGTGACCGTAGCGGCAGCACCGTCCGGGCGGGTGGTGGCCCCGGCCGCGGCTGTTACGTCGGTCGGGCTACCGGCGGCGAGGGCTCCCGGGTCATGGCCGCTCACGCGGCGGCCGGATATCGCGCCGATGGACCCATGCCGTAGCACGTCCCGTCAGGGCGGCGGAATCCCCGGCCGCTGTTCGGCACCGACGACTCGTGACGCCCCTTGACACGATCACCCGTAGAACGGCGGGGATGCGTACAGCCCCCGCGGAGGTTGCACCACGTTGCGTAACCAGCTGCGGAACGACCCCGGCTTGCGGACCTTCAGCCACAAACGCTCGCGATAATGCATGGCTCCTCGTACAACGGTGACTGCGCCGGACTGCTGCGCTCGCTGGCCGACATGTGCGAGCAGACCTTGTGCTGCGGACCGGCGACCACAGCCCAGCCGCTCCCGCGGCACCCGGGACCGCGGCTGACCAGCAGCCGTTGCCTTCACGGCGGACCCGTCACCGCTCACACCGCTCCCGTTGGGCACGCAGGCGAGCTTTGCTCGCCGGTGTCAAAATCATCTGCGGGGTAAGCAGCAAAGGCCGGCCACACCAGACATTCGTAGCAAGCGAAGGTGACTTTCGGCCCTCGCGCGCGGCCAGACAACCTGTCTCACTTGGGGGATGTTCGTCGGCCATGAGGTTCTGCTCAGCGTCGATTTCGGGGTGGCCCGGGTGCGCTTTTCTGACTTCATCCGCGGCGGCTGGCTCGGCGACGCATCGGACCGCGCCCACGCCGACGGGCTCTCCGGCCTGACCCGGATCGGCCCTTTCGGCGCCGTTCTCGGTGCGTCCAAGCTGGCCCGGGTGCAGCTGGCTGCACCGGTACCCCGCGAGGACGCTGTCTGCGTGCCGCTGCGCTGGGAGGCCACCGGCGTCATGGGCCGGCTATTTCCCATGTTCGACGCCGATCTGATGCTCACGCCGGGCGAGGCCGGGACAACCCGCCTGGCGCTGACGGGCGTCTACCGTGCGCCGCTTGCCACCGTCGGATCCGGGCTGGACCGGCTTGTGCTGCACAGGGCAGCGACGGCGACGGTCCGGTCGCTCATGCAGACTGTCGCGGAGTCCGTCGCAAGACCGGCCCCGGAGCCTGCCGTCTCGACACAGAATGGCGCGGCAGGCATCACCGACGGCGCCGCGCCCTACATGGACGTCGAGCCGGAAGCTTGGAAGCGCCCCTGTGCGGTTCAAGTATTCGGCCACCGGGTCTGACCCGCGGCTGGGCCAGCGACCTTCCGGGTGTCTATGCGGCCGATTCGTACTGGCTGATCAAGCCACCGAGGATCTCGCGGCGTCCGATCCGGTCAAAGGGGACCGGGAACGGGACCACATGTGGATCGTCGCCGGGTGCTCGAAGGTCAAGCGAGCGGCGGGCTCGTCTGCTGTTGTAGTGGGTGGCGTACTCCTCGGGCACGACGCGCAGATGTCGCTCGCCGGCGATGAGCATCCGGTCGGTGCATTCGGTCCGCGCGGTGAGGACCCAGCGCTCCGCGAGGGCATTGGACCAGGTCGTCAACTACATCCCATCCAGATGATCGGTACCGGCGTGTGCGGGTGACGGTTCCATCCGCTGTCTGGCAGGGATTTCGAGTTCGTCGCGCACCGCCACAACTGGGGCGAGGACCGGGTTCATCTCCACGACGAGAATGGTGAGCTGTTCTCGCTGCCGGCAGGGTGGACCGGCGTCGCGGCCGTCGATCCGTTCGTGGTGATCGCGGATGGCCGGTGCCCGGTCACGACCGGCGGTCTGCTGGCTCTGGCGGATCTGACCGGCCGGCTGCGCTCTCAGCCGGACAGCGACGAGGCCGTCAAGCGAATTACGCCGTGAACGTCAAGGGGATTACGCCGGATGCGTTCCCTGGATCCGTGCTATCACGCTGGGCCTGGTGCGGTAATATAGGTAATTTCCTGGCGCTCTTCAGCGTTCTGCGGCGTGTCGCAGTGAGATGGTCACGTGATGTCGGCAAAATCTCCTTAACGATCGTATCGGCTGGGAGGCGACATGGCCCCGCGAGGATCATCGGCGGACCCGAAGGTGGCGGCGCTGCGCGAGCCGCGGTGCCTGAACCCGCACCCCGGGCAGGTCACCGACGAGGCGTTCCTGGCCGAGGAGTTCTCCGGCGCCCGGGACGCGGTGCAGGTCAAGTACGAGATGGTGCGCCGCGTCAGCGTGGACGGCGCACCGGTCACCGCGACAGCGGCGGCGTTCGGGCACTCCCGGCCGTCGTACTACCAGGCCGCCGCCGCGCTGGCCGCCTCCGGGCTGGACGGGCTGGTGCCGGCCAAGCCCGGGCCCCGCAGCGGTCACAAGCTCACCGAGCAGATCCTGATCTGGGCCGAACAGCAGCTGGCGGGCGACCCGGCACTGAAACCGGCCGGCCTGGCCACCCCGATCGCCGAGGCATTCGGGGTGCGCGTGCACCCCCGCTCCATCGAGCGGGCGCTGGCCCGCCGCCGGGAGCACTCCAAAAGATGACATGCATCGGCCCCCGCTGGGGTCGTTGGCGGCTGAGCCGGCCGGGCTGCTGCCCGCGGCGGGAGACCTCCCCAGCTCAGACGCGTCACGATTAACGGGCGTAAGCATTCGCTCCCGGGGCGCTGGCGCGCCCCGGGAGCTTGAGGAGGTCCCGATGCCCATCGTAGGCGGGCTGGATATCCACCGGAAGCAGATCACCTTCGACTATCTGGACACCGTGACCGGGGCGGTGCAGCGCGGCCAGATCTCTCCGGCCGACCGGGCGCACCTGCGCGCCTGGCTGGCGCGGTTCGCCGGCCGGGACGACGTCGCGTTCGCGCTGGAGGGGTGCACCGGGTGGCGGTATGTCGCCGCCGAGCTGGCCGCGGCCGGGGTCGCGGCGCATGTCGGCGAGCCGGCGGACACCGCTTTCGCGCGTGGCCGCAAGCGGCACGCCAAGACCGGTCAAGACCGATTCCCGGCACCTGCGGCAGCTGCTGGCCGACGGCCGGCTGCCGGAGTGCTGGATCCCGCCAGAGCAGGTCCTGGAGTGCCGGGCGCTGCTGGAGACCTACCATGATCTGCGCCGCGAGCACACCGCCTGGGTGCAGCGCATCCACGCGGTCTTCTTCCACCAGGGAGCGCCGCGGCTGGGCGAGGGCGCCCTGCGCACCGAGGCGGGCCTGGCCGCGCTGCAGCAGGCCGCCGCCTGCCACCTGTCGCCAGCCGGGCAGCTGCAGGTCGCCACCGCCCTGGACATGCTCGCCGCCGTCGAGGCCCGGATGGACATGCTGCGCCAGCAGCTGCTGGCCGCCGCCCGGCGCCTGGCCGGAGCGAAGGTCCTCGCGGACCGGCTGTATGGCGTCGGCCCGGTCTCCGCCCTGGCGCTGACCTGCTGGCTCGGCGGCGCCGGCCGGTTCTCCTCCTCGCGCAAGGCGGTCCGGTTCGCCGGGCTGGACGTCACCGTCTACTCCTCCGACGGCAAGCGCTCACCCGGGCACCTGTCCCGCCAGGGACCGGAGATCCTGCGCTGGGTGGTGTACGAGGCCGGCAAGACCCACGCCCGCGCCTCCGCCCCCGGCCACGACTACTACACAGCCGTCAAGGACCGCAAGGACGGCAAGATCGCCGCCCTGCCGCAGGCCCGCAAGATCATCCGCCAGGCCTGCCACATCCTGGCCGAGCTCGGCGACGACGCGCTCACCGCCGCCTGAACCCGCCGCCCGCCGGTGACCATCCCCGTGACGCCCCCGAGCCGGGCAGGCAAGACGCAGCCGTCCTCACCCGATGGGGCACAACCGCGGCCAGCTCCCGTAGCGGCTGTCAGCCCGCTCCCCGCCCTGCCGCGCAGGGCACGCGGACGGCCTGAAAAGACTGAGCGGCCGCATCCCCCGCAGGCGGGGGACACCCGATCAATCATCATGTCACCGGGCGCCACCTGGCGCCCGCGGGCCTAGGACGCCTCTGAACAACCTGGATCCGGCGGATGGCCTTGTGGTCGGCTGATCCGGCTCTGGCACCTGGAATATGCCGTCGCCCGCCGGGCTGGTGTCTGGCAGTGGCCGGGGCGGCAGCGGGAGAGTCTGCAGAGGCGGCGCAGGGGCCGGCGCCGGGCGGAACGGCGGGGTGTGGGCCGGTCAGGCCAGCACCCAGGCCCCGCCGGAGCGGGTCAGTCCGTGCCGCAGCAGCGTCCGCAGGTTGATCGCGGCGCATCGGTTGTGCAGCCAGGCGTCGTTTTGGGCGGTCCCGATGTAACGCAGCTTGACCCGGCGGCCGTTCTGGGTCGCGGTCCAGGCGATGATCCGCTCGATGGCCGACCGGGTAGGGTAGGCCTGCTTGAATGTCTCGGTGCGGGCCTGGGCGCGGGCCGCGCGCAGCAGGCCCTCGTGCGGGTGGATCGTCATCGACCGGCCGTCCCTGGCGGTGGTGCACATGCTGCGCAGCGGGCAGCCAGCGCACGCCGCGCCGAAGGTCGCGGTCCGGCTCTTGCTCATCTGGCGGACCTGCCCGGCGGGGCAGGTGACCGTGCCCTGCTCCTCGTTGATGGTGAAGTCATCCAGGGTGAACCCGCCGTCCACGGCTGGGCGTAGCGGCTTGGGCTTGATCACGGTGTCGTGCCCGGCGTCGCGGTAGGCGGCGCGGGCTTCCCCGGAGCCGTAGGCGGAATCGCCGTAGACCTCCAGCCCGCTGCCCTGCCCCGGGTCCGCGCCTGGCTCCGGCTCTGGCTCTGGCTCCGGCGCCGGCGCCGGGTCCGCGCCTGGCCCGGGCTCTGGGCCGGCGTCCGCGGGAGCCGCGCCCGGGGCAGGATGGAACCGGTCGCGGGCTGCCATCTTGACGCCGTTCTCCGCATCCGTGCTGCCCGGCCCGGCGGCCATCGTCATCTCGCAGTCGGTGATCAGCCCGGTGCCTGGCTCGGCGGCCACATGCCCCCGGAACCCGTCGCGGCGCTTGGACTTGCCCTTGCGGGTGTGCCGGGCCTCGCGGTCCACGGCCGGGATCACGCGGTCCGCAGCGACTTTCCGCGCGATCCGCCACCGGCCATCCGTCCCATCCGATCCCTCGGCGGGCTCCACGTCCTGCCCCGCGACCAGCGCCAAAAGGCCCAGCGCGCCCGCCTCCGGCCCGTCCCGCTCCGGCGCCCCCGCGCCGGTGAGCTCCTCCAGCACCGCCAGCGCGTCATTCACCAGGCCGCTGACCAGGTCCTGCTTCGCCTGAGGGTCGTCCCAGCCGATCGCCGGCTTGCCCGGCTTCGAATAGTCCAGCTGGCACACGCGGGCGACCACCCCGGCGGCGCCAGGCACCAGCCGCGCCACCTTCCGCATCGCGGCCATCAGCTGGGTCACCGTGTCCTGAGTGGCCACCGTCGTCGAACACCGTCGAGTCCACGCACCGCTTCCGCCGCCCCCGCAGGATCCCGGTCTCGGCGATCACCGCCGCGACCGCGCCGGACACCCGGTCCGGGCGCTTGGAGGCGGCAATCCGCCGCCGCCAGTACACCAGCACAGACGGGTCGAAGCTCATCTGCATCAGCGACCGGCCGCAGGCCACCTTCCACCGGATGTCGAACTTCAGCGCGTCCGCGGTCTGGGTGTCCGACAGGTCATACAGCTCCTTGAGCACCAGCACGGCCCCGACCAGGTCCGCCGGCAGCGACGGGCGGCCCGTCCGGGAGGGGAACAGGTCGGCGGTGAAGCTGTCGGGGAACAGCTCGGCGCGGTGCTCAGCCATGAACGCGAACACGCTGCCCGGCGGCACCAGGTGCCCGGCGACCTCGCCCGCGTCCCAAAGATCCACGTCCGCCCGCGTCTTCCCCTGCATGACACGATTCTCCCAAGGAATCGAACACGATGCCGGCAAAACGCACGCCAAACAGGGGTCGTGGGTTATTCAGTGCCGTCCTAGGTAAGCCTGGCTGCACCTCGCCGCCCCCCCGCCGCCACGGCCGGTCACCCCAGCCTCGACAGGAAGGAACCCGCCAGCCCCACTCCCGCTACCCGCGCCTCCTGCACACCTTCCCCTGATGCTCCTGCCCCCGCTGCCCCATGATCTGCTCCCGGACAGCCGCGTCAAGGACGCCTCCGGCGCCGCTACGCGGGCGCTGCGCGCCCCTTGACCCGGCCCGCCCGCTCGCAAGACCCGGCAGCTATCGGGGGGCATGGAGCACACTGACGCACGCCCGCAACCCTCCCGAACACGTCCCATAACTCATCCGGAACCCACTTGTGGCGCCCAGCCGAAACAGGTAAGCCGCTGACCCGCCCGCCCCCGAGTGCGGGAAGGAGGAGAACCCGTCCCTGTCCCTGCGACCTTCACCTGGCCGCGCGGCTGCTGAACCAGGCCCGTCACCCCCGGGCCCGGATGCCGGCCAGGCTCGTGTTCCCGGCGGCGGGCCCGGCGCCCGCTACGAGCAACTGCATCATGCCGCCCTGCACGCCCGCGCGACCGCGTTCCCGCTGGGGCTGGGCGTGCTCACCGGCAAGGGCGTCACCGCCTGGCGGCGCGCCCTGGCCCACCTGACCTGCGCAACCACCTCCAGCACCACACGAACGTCATCACCGGCGGCCCGGCCGCCGGGGCCGCTGCCAGGGCCGGTGGCCACCGAGCTCGTCCACGCCCTGGCCGGGCTCGCCGTCGCGCTGGCAGGCGCCTGACCACCCCTGCAATCCCCCCCGGGAAGGAGTACCCGTGTTCACCGATACTGCCGCATCGAAGGTGACAGCCGCCCACCCGTCCAAGACCGCCTATGCTCTATGTCCGCCAGTCCACGCTCAAGCAGGTGCTCAACAACACCGAGTCCGCGATCCGCCAGTACGACCTGCGCGGCAGAGCGGTCGCGCTCGGCTGGGCCGGCGCCCAGATCACCGTGATCGACATCGACCAGGGCCACTCCGGCGCCTCCGCCGCCGACCGGGAAGGATTCCAGCAGCTGGTCGCCGAGGTGTCCCTGGGCCGGGCCGGGATCGTGCTCGGACTGGAATGCTCCCGGCTGGCCCGTAACTCCGCCGACTGGCACCAGCTCCTCGAGCTCTGCGGCCTGACCGGCACCCTCATCTGCGACGAAGACGGCCTCTACGATCCGCGAAACTTTAACGATCGCCTGCTTTTGGGCATGAAAGGGCATAAGAAGCTGAGCTCCATTTCATCAGGGCCCGGCTGCGCGGCGGGATCCTGTCCAAGGCCCGCCGCGGCGAGCTCATCACCCCGCTGCCGGTCGGGCTGGTCTACGACGCCGCCGGCCACATCATCCCCGGCCCCGACACCGCCGTCCGCGGCGCGCTCGCCCACCTGTTCGCCACCTTCGAGGCGACCGGGTCCGCGTCGGCATGCGTCAAGGCGTTCAACGCCGCCGGCCTGTGTTTCCCCTGGCGGCATCTGAAGGGGCCCCGCAAAGGGGAGATCGACTGGAAACCGCTGCAGCATCACACCGTGCTGCGGGTCCTGCACAACCCTCGCTATGCCGGCTGCTTCACCTATGGCCGGCACCGTTACCACCAGCAGCCCGGCGGGAAAATGACGTCGCGGCTGCTGCCCCGCGAAGAATGGATCTCCTTCATCCCCGGCGTCCACCCCGGATACATCACCCTGGGCCAGTACGACGCCAACCGCGACCGCCTGACCGCCAACGCCGCCGCCCACGGCCGTGACCGCGTCACCGGACCGCCCCGGGAAGGAACGGCACTGCTGCAGGGCATCATCATCTGCGGCCGCTGCGGCGGCCGCATGACCGTCCGCTACCACCAGCGCGGCGACCAGGATCTGCCCACCTACGTCTGCCAGCGCGACGGCATCGCCAACGGGCACCGGATCTGCACCACGATCCCTGGTCACAGCCCCGGCGAACGCATCGGCACGCTGCTCATCCAGACCCTCACCCCGCTCACCATCGAAGCCGCCCTCACCGTCCAGGCCGAACTCCAGCACCGGGCCGACGAGGCTGACGCGCTGCGCGCAGCCCACGCCGGACGCGCCCGCTACCACGCCGACCTGGCCCGCCGCCGCTACCTCGCCGCCGGCCCCGCCAACCGGCTCGTCGCCGGTCACCCTCGAAGCCGACTGGAACACTTCCCTGCGCGCCCAGAACGAGGCCCAGGAAGCCTACGACAACGCCAGCCAGCAACACCTCCGGCAGCTCACCGATGCGCAGAAGGCCCGGATCCAGCAGCTGGTTACCGACCTGCCCGCGATCTGGAACGACCCCCTCACCCCGGCCAGGGAACGTAAGCGCATCGCCCGGCTACTGCTCACCGACGTCACGGCGGCCAGAACCAGCGACACCATCACCGCGCACATCCGCCTGGCCGGCGGACAGGACCACACCCTGCGCCTCCCGATACCTCAATCGGCCTGGGAGCTCCGCCAGACCTCCCCGCAGGTCGTCGCGGCGGCCGGTGAACTGCCCGGCCACCACACCCACGCCCAGATCGCTGACATCCTCAACACCCGCGGCATGGTCAGCGGCGAGGGACGCCCCTTCCACCGCCTGATGATCATGCGCATCCGCGACCACTACCAGCTGCGCAACCACGAACAGCGGCTGCACGACCGAGGCCTGCTCACCCTGCATGAGATGGCCGGCCGCCTCGGCGTGTCCACCTCCACCGTCAAAAGTGGCTCCACACCGGGATTGTCAGCGGCCAGTGCCACAACGACAAAGGACAGGTCCTCTACGACCCGCCCGGCCCCAACCCGCCAACCCCCCACCACGGCCTGCCACGGCTCACCGACCGGCGACCTGCACAAACACCAGCCACCAACGAATCAACCAATGAGGTGCAGTATGCAACCCGAGGTTTCGCCCTTGGACAGTGCGCCGGGATCTTGAGCGGTTCGATGCCTTCGCTGGTGAACACCGCGTCGAAGCGGCGCGGCTCGGGCAACCGGCAATCGCCCACGAGTGCTGGGCCTGCCCAGGCCCGAGACACCAAGATCGGCTCCTCTCAAGATCGGCTCCCACATGGCTCCCAAAGTAGGGCACCAAAGGATGGAAGATGCGATCCGCGCGGTCAACACGTCGCTGACCTGGAGGTTCAGGGTGGAGCTGAAGGGATTTGACCCCGACCCCCTCGATCCGAACTAGCAGCAGGGCGGCCGGTGGGAGCCGTCTGTGCAGGTCGGCACCCTACAGCGGTGGGCCGTGGTCGCCTCGACTCAGCAGGGTTGCTGTCCTTCGGTGCTGTACGGCGGTGGTTGGATGGTGGGAGAGGCCAAGGTCCTCCTGGGCGTTAGAAACGGCGCAAAAGATCACCGCGGCCGTTAGGTACGTGTGAATAGCCGTGACCCGGCGCGGCGGCGAGGTTCACCGGTGAAGGGGGCGCTGTCAATGTTGGCACGCGACGACTTGGACGCACTCTGCGCGGACCTGATGGCCGCCGACGACGCGGCCGACGCGCAGAAGCTCGCCGCTATCGCATGGCGGCTGTACGGCGAAGCCGGTATCGATGAAGCCGAGATCGACCGGCTCCACGCCGTGCTGCGGTCCCGGTCAGGCGCGGGCGGTGACTGTCGCCGAGATGGACCTGTCTGAACTCGACGATACGTTCCTCCGGGTGGGTCCGTGAGGCCTGTGATGTCGGCTAGCGCAGCCTCATGCTGACGTTTGGGCGCCGAGCTTGGCATTGCCCAGTCCTGGCCATCCTCCCGGCAGTACAGCCTCCGCCGGCGCGGCCCTCTCACAGGACAGGGTAGTTCTCCGGCCGCTCCTTAATGCCTGCGCACCTATGGCCGCAAGTTGCGCAGGGCGGGCAGTCGCTCGCAGGTGCTTGCCAAGCCCGGCAGCAGGCCCGCCCGGCTGAATATCCGCAGCTCCGCCCATGGTGGCGGAGCGGACAGGAGCATGGATGTCATCGCCCTCGCAGCCAGCGCACCTCAGTAACCATCAGCGCAACACGCTGCGCCAGATCTTCCAGCATCCCGCGGGCCACAACATCGAGTGGCGTGCCGTGCTGTCGCTGCTGGAGGCAGTCGGCTCAGCCGAGGAACAGCACGGCGGCAAGGTCGCCGTGACCATCGGGTCCGAGACCGAATACTTCGACCCGCCCCCCCACAAGGACATCGACACCCAGGCAGTTGTCAACCTGCGCCGGATGCTGACCAAGACCGGCTACGGAGCCGACGCTGCGGATGCCGGAGCCAACGGCCGGGAGGCCTGACCATTCCCATCGAGGAGGTCTTCGCCGACGTCCAGGCCGACGCGCTGTACGAACTGATCCACGCCGTGCTGGGCACCTACGGTCCAGGTCCTGGTGCCAAAGCAGAGGCCGTCAGGGTACATGGCCGAGCCAGGTGGCTCGATGATCCGTTTCACCGTGCGGCGGTCGATCTTGAGTTCGTGGGCTATCGGGCGCTGGCTGCGGCCCGCGCGGTGCCACGCCTGTACTGTCTGCTCGAGGGCTGGCGCTGGTGCCGGTGCGGGTGGTCGTCGTGTTCCACCAGCGGCGCGGGCTGGCTCTTGGTCACGTCGGGGAGCGCTTTACGGTGGCCCGGTGCTCCGGCTCTGATGAGGGGCGCAAGCAGTTCGAAGGAGGCGACCAGCGCCAGGGCTGGCCACGCGCTGGCCAGGGCGCCGGTTGGGCCGTGCCCGAGGCCGCCGGATCGGGAGCCGATTGTGGGTCGAGGCGTGGAATGGGCTCGCGCCGTTCGGCGCCAGCGCCGAACCGGCCGTGCGGATGGCTCGGGTACCGCCACTTAGCGACGTAGCGGTCCCGTGTCTGGCGCCGGCGGGGCGGTATCGTCAGCCGGTACCGGACAGGCCGAGCCGGCTGCCCTTTGCATATCTCGATCGTCCCTGCGCACGGCGATTTTGACGCACCGCTATGGGACGTCCTGATCAGAGCCGAACGTCCCCGCAGGCCGGGACCATCGACAAGTTCGCGCCGGAACCCGCGCTACTTACGATCCTCATTAGGGAAGTCATCTTCAGCCGTTGCCTGGCGGGGCTGGGATGACCGGGATCGAGACAGCTTGGGAAGGGGGCGTCATGGACCGCTTGAACACCCTGGACGCTCTGTTCGTCGATGCGGAGGACGAGGACCGGCACACGTCGATGGCGATCGCGTCGATTGCGGTGTTCGAGGGCCCGTCACCGTCGTATGGCGAGGTCCTCGAATACCTCGGTGGGCGCCTGCCGCTGGTGCCCCGCTACCGCCAGAAGCTTCGCACGGTACCTTTTCGGCTCGGGCGACCGGTCTGGGTTGAGGACCCGAACTTCGACCTCCGTTACCACGTCCGGCGAGCCGCGCTGCCGGCACCTGGGGGGGACCAGCAGCTCAGCCAGCTAGTGGCGTGGGTGATGGCCCAGCGGCTCGAGCGCGATTACCCGCTGTGGGAGTACTGGCTTGTCGAGGGGCTCTCTGAGGGCCGCTGGGCGCTGATCTCAAAGATGCATCACTGCATGGTCGACGGGGTGACAGCCAGCGACCTGTACCGCGTGATCTACGACACGTCCCCCGGACCCTCACCGCCCGCCGTCGATGGCCGGACCGTGAGCCCGGAGCCGTCCGGCCTCTGGCTCGCCGCTCAGGCGGCACTGGACATGGTCCTGCTTCCGGAGCGGGAAGCCGCCGCGCTGAGCGGCGCTGTGGCCCATCCTGGCCGTGCCGTCCGGCAGACGGCCGACACGGTGCGGGCCATCGCGAAGCTGGCCCCAGCTCTGTGGCCGGCCACGGGGTCCTCCCTGAGCGGGCCCATCAGCCAGCAACGGCGGTATACCCTGGCCCGGGCGTCGCTCGATGACGTCAAGACGATCAAGCGGGAGCTTGGCGGCACCGTCAACGACGTCGTCCTGGCCGCGATCAGCGGCGGCTTCCGTGCGCTCCTGCTCGCCCGCGGCGAGCATCCTGAACCGCATATGGTGCCGTCGCTGGTTCCCGTTTCTGTCCGGGGCCCAGCCGAATCTGTCCGGGGCTCAGGCGAGAAGATCTACGAGAACCGGGTGTCGGCGGTAGTGGCTTATCTGCCCATCCATGTTGCCGACCCGGTTGACCGGCTCGCTGCCGTCCATGACCAGCTGTCGGCGTTGAAGGCGAGCAAGGAAGCGATGGCCCCGGAGGCGCTGTTTTCCGTGGGCCGTTACACCCCGTTCCCGGTGTTTTCGCGGGGCGCCCGGCTCGTCTACTGGCTGCCCCAACGGGAGATCGTCACGGTCACCACCAATATTCCGGGTCCCCGCCAGCCGCTCTACGGGATGGGCCGCCCGGCTCTTGGAGGTCTTCCCCTACGTGCCCATCGCCACGACAGTCCGTACCGGGGTTGCGATCTTCACCTACTGCGGCAACGTCACCTTCGGGCTCACCGCCGACTACGGAACAAATCCCGACCTCGAGGTCCTGGCCCGTGGCATCGAAGACGGCTTGTCCGAGCTCCTGAAAGCCGCCCGGCACCGGCATCCGGCCAGCAGCGACGAACGACAGCCAGCCCTGACTCAACCGTGAGCCAGGCCTGTACCGATCCAAATCCCGTGATGGGGCCGTGGCCTGCATGCTTGCAGCATCGGCTAGGCCGCTCGGGTGTACTCGTTGATGACGCCTCCGAGGACCTTGCGGCGGCGGATCCCGGTGCCTGGCGGGACGGCGACTGGCTCGTCAAGAGCCGGGGGAAGCTGGCTCCGGGATTGGTGGGGCCGGTGATCGTTATAGTGCGCCGCGTACTCGGACAGCACGGCACCCGCGTGCCGCTGACTCTAGATCAGCAGCCGGTCAGTGCGCTCTGTCCTGGTAGTCCGCACGAACCTCTCGGCGAAGCAATTGGACCGCATCGTCAATGACACCCCATCCCGATGACCGGTACCGACGTGTGCGGGTGACGCACCCGTTCCACCCGCTGTCCGGCCGGGACTTCGAGTTCGTCGCGTACCGCCAGAACTGGGGTGAGGACCGGGTCCACCTGCATGATGAGGACGGTGAGCTGTTCTCGCTTCCTGCCGGGTGGACCGACGTCGTGCCCGCCGATCCGTTCGCGGTCATCGCGGATGGCCGGTGCCCGTTCACCATCGATGGCCTGCTGGCGCTGGCGGACCTGACCGGCCGGCTGCGGTCTCTGCCGGCAGGTGATGCGGCTGTCAAGAAGATTATGCCGTGAACGTCAAGAGGATTACGCCGGGCGTTCTTGTCGGCATTGCTCCACCAGAGCTAGGCCGCAGGAGATTTCTGGCTATTTTCCTGGTCTTCTCACGCTCTCTGCGGCGTGCCGTGATGAAAACCTCTCTCAAGGTCGGCATAATTACCATGACGATCGTATTGACTGGGAGGCGGCATGGCCCCGCGAGGATCACCGGAGGACCCGAAGGTGACGGCGCTGCGCGAGTCGCGGTGCCTGAACCCCCACCCCGAGCAGGTCACCGACGAGACGTTCCGTTCCGAAGAGTTCTTCGACGCCCGCGACGCGGTGCAGGTCAAGTACGAGATGGTGCGCCGCGTCCGCGTGGACGGCGCGCCGGTCACCGCGACAGCGGCGGCGTTCGGGTACTCCCGGCCGTCGTACTACCAGGCCGCTGCTGCGCTGGCAGAGTCCGGGCTGGACGGCCTGGTGCCGGCCAGGCCCGGGCCCCGCGGCGGCCACAAGCTCACCGAGCAGGTCCTGGCCTGGGCCGAACAGCAGCTGGCGGCCGATCCGGCGCTGAAGCCGTCCGGCCTGGCCGGTCCCATCGCCGAGGAGTTCGGCGTGCACGTGCACCCCCGGTCGGTCGAGCGAGCGCTGGCCCGCCGGCGGGAGCATTCCAAAAGCCGCTGACCTGCCCGCCCCCGAGCGCGGGAAGGAGGAGAACCCGTCCCTGTCCCTGCGACCCTCACCTGGCCGCGCGGCTGCTGAACCAGGCCCGTCACCCCCGGGCCCGGATGCCGGCCAGGCTCATGTTCCCGGCGGCGGGCTGGATGCCCGCTACGAGCAGCTGCGTCATGCTGCCCTGCACGAACGCGCGAGCGCGTTCCCGCTCGGCCTCGGCGTGCTCACCGGCAAGGGCGTCACCGCCTGGCGGCGCGCCCTGGCCCACCTGACCAGCGCACCCACCACCAGTACCACACGACCCTCAGCACCGGCGACCCGGCCGCCGGGGCCGCTGCCGGGGCCGGTGACCACCGAGCTCGTCCACGCCCTGGCCGGGCTCGCCGTCGCCCTGGCCGGCACCTGATCCCGTCCTCTCGCCACGAGTCCCGCCCCGCAGGGGCGGGGAAGGAGCACCCGTGCTCGCCGACACCGCCTCCTCGAAGGTGACCGCCGCCCATCTCGCCAGGACCGCCCTGCTCTATGTCCGCCAGTCCAGCCTCAAGCAGGTCCTGCACAACACCGAGTCCGCGATCCGCCAGTACGACCTGCGCGGCAAGGCGATCGCGCTGGGCTGGGCCGCCGGCCAGATCACCGTGATCGACATCGACCAGGGCCAGTCCGGCGCCTCGGCTGCCGACCGGGAAGGATTCCAGCAGCTGGTCGCCGAGGTCTCCCTCGGCCGGGCCGGGATCGTGCTGGGCCTGGAATGCTCCCGGCTGGCCCGCAACTCCGCCGACTGGCACCAGCTCCTCGAGCTCTGCGCCATGACCGGCACCCTGATCTGCGACGAAGACGGCCTTTATGACCCCCGGAACTTCAACGACCGGCTCCTGCTGGGCATGAAGGGCCAGATGTCGGAGGCAGAACTGCATTTCATCAAGGCCCGGCTGCGCGGCGGGATCTTGCCAAAGGCCCGCCGCGGTGAGCTGATCACCCCGCTGCCGGTCGGCCTGGTCTACGACGCCGCCGGACACGTCATCCCCGACCCCGACACCGCTGTCCGGGGCGCCGTCGCGCACCTGTTCACCACCTTCGAAGCGACCGGGTCAGCCAGCGCCTGCGTGAAAGCGTTCAACACCGCAGGCCTGTCCTTCCCCTGGCGGCACCGGGCCGGGCCCCGCAAGGGCGAGATCGACTGGAAACCACTGGCCCACCACGTCGTGCTGCGGATCTTGCACAACCCCCGCTACGCCGGCGCGTTCACCTTCGGCCGGCACCGCGACATCAAGCTCCCCGGCGGGAAACTGTCCCGCACCGCGCTGCCGCGGGAGGAATGGATCTCCTTCATCCCCGGCGCCCACCCCGGATACATCACCCTGGACCAGTACGACGCCAACCGAGCCCGCCTGGCAGCTAACGCTGCCGCGCACGGCGCAGACCGGGCAGCCGGGCCGCCCCGCGAAGGCCCCGCGCTGCTCCAGGGCATCATCATCTGCGGGACCTGCGGGCTGCGCATGACCGTCCGCTACCACCAGCGCGGCGATCAGGAAGTCCCTACCTACATGTGCCAGCGCGACGGCATCTCGCACGGCCGCCGGATCTGCCAGGCCGTTCCCGGCGCCGGCCTCGACCAGCAGATCGGGCAGCTACTCATCGACACCCTCACCCCGCTGGCCGCCGAGGCAGCCCTCACCGTCCAGGCCGAGCTCCAGCACCGTGCCGACGAAGCCGATGCGCTGCGCGCCGCCCACGTCGAACGCGCCCGCTACCACGCCGACCTGGCCCGCCGCCGCTACCTCGCCGCCGACCCCGCCAACCGCCTCGTCGCAGACACCCTCGAAGCCGACTGGAACACCGCCCTGCGCGCCCTCAGCCAGGCCCAGGACACCCACGAGCAGGCCCGCAAGCACGACACCAGGCAGCTCACCGACGCGCAGAAAACCCGGATCCGCCAGCTGGTCACCGACCTGCCCGCGATCTGGGACGACCCCGCCACCCCCGCCCGCGAACGCAAGCGCATCGCCCGGCTGCTGCTCACCGACGTCACCATCACCCGGACCCGCGACACCATCACCGCGCACGTCCGCCTGCCCGCAGGCCAGCACACCACCCTCACCCTGCCCATCCCGCCGAACGCCGCGCAACTCCGCAAAACCCCCGCCGCCGCCGTCACCGCCGTCGATGAGCTCCTCGATCACCACACCCACGCCCAGATCGCCGGCATCCTCAACGACCGCGGCCTGACCAGCGGCGAAGGCCGCCCCTTCCACCGCCTCATCATCCGCAACATCCGCGACGAATACGGACTGCGCAGCCGCGAACAGCGACTCCGTGACGCCGGCATGCTCACCCTCACCCAGATGGCCGGCCGCCTGGGGGTGCCCGCCAAAACCGTCAAGATCTGGTACCACGCCGGGCTCATCACCGGCCACCCCTACAACGACAAGGGCCAGTGCCTCTACCCGCCGCCCGGCCCCAACCCGCCAGCCCGGGCACAAGGACGCAAACTCAGCGAACGACGCCCCGCCCGCCCCGCCACTCCCGCAGACGACGCGTGAACCCGCCGGAAATGTCGGACCCCACCGCTACTGTCTCCACCACGACAACAACACGACAGCCCGCATCGACTCGACGAGGTGCAGTATGCAACCCGAGGTTTCGCGCGCGGGGTCTGCGGCGGGGCCTTCACAATCTTGATACCCGCGGCGGCGAACACAGCGTCGAACGCTTCGGTGAACTTCGCGTCCGGTCCCGGATCAGGAACCGGAACGAGGCAGCCCGTTCCCCCAGATCCATCAGCAGGTTGCGGATCTGCTGGAGGGTCACTGACCAAGAAATAACCACCTCAGCCCGCTCGCGTGACTACGGTTCCGGGCATGACGAGATGACCCCGTGACAAGTGCTGCCCAGGGCTTGCGGCGACGGCTATGCGGTTGTGGCTGGCTTCCGGATCAGGCGGCGTCCTCCCGGAGGGTGATGATGACGTCGAAGCCGAGGGCCTCGAGCTGGCGCTGGGCGTTGCGGGCCTTGCGGCTACGGTCGGTGTGCCTGGCGTGCCAGTCGGGGCCGAGGTCGCGGTAGCGGGCGGCGGGGTCGTGCAGCAGGTGCCAGACGATGACGAGGATGGACCGGCCCACGGCGCAGCCGGCCTTCTTCCGCCCGCCGCC
Source organism: uncultured Actinomycetota bacterium (assembly GCA_963851085.1). Taxonomy (GTDB): domain Bacteria; phylum Actinomycetota; class Actinomycetes; order Streptosporangiales; family Streptosporangiaceae; genus DATFVJ01. The sequence continues at coordinate 463,042 of CAWKNX010000004.1, forward strand.
GCCGGGGCGGGAGGCGAGGCGGCGGAAGCGCTCGCCGAGGAAGGTGTCGGTGTTCGCGGCGGCATAGGCGGCCAGGACGGCGATCCGCTTGGCGTAGGTGTTGCCGTGCCCCTTCTTCCCCCGGCCCTTGCGGGGTCCGGACTGCCTGGCGGTCGGGGTGAGCCCGGCCCAGGACACCAGGGCCTCCGGGGTCTGGAAGCGGGTCATGTCCAGGCCGATCTCGGCGATCAGCGCGGCGGCGGCCTCCCGGCCCAGGCCGGGGATCTCATCCAGCCGGCCCGCGGCCGGGAGCACGGCAGCCTCGCCGGCCCGCCCGGCCTCCGGCCCGGTAACGCCGTCCGCGTCCACGCCCCAGGACGCGGGGATCGCGGCCAGGTGCGCGGTGACCGGCTCTTGCAGGTCCCTGAGCTCGGCGTCCAGGAGGTCGATGGCGCGCAGCAGGGACGCGGCGGCGTGCGCGTGCTCAGGACCGAACCGCATGCCGGACAGCGCCTCGGCGAGCGCGGGGAGCTTGTCGTTGCGCATCTTGCCCCGGCCCAGGGCGGCGAGAACCCGCGGGTCGCGCTCCCCTTCGATCATCGCCTCGATGACTGCGCGGGCGGTCTGGTGCCCGGCCAGCCTCGACACGACGGACGACAGCTTGCACAGGGCGTCCTCCAGCAGCTTCTCCAGCCGCTGCCAGTACCTCGTGCGGTCCGCGGTCAGGTCGAAGATGTGCCGGGTGTACACCCGCAGCGCCCGGATCTCCGGCGGCGGCACGAACGAGGACCGCAGCATCCCCATCTCGGTCAGCCGCGCGATCCACCGCGCGTCCTCCTTGTCGGTCTTCGGCCGGCCCGGCAGGTTCCTGGCCTGGGAGGAGTTCACCAGCTGCACCGCCAGCCCGGCCTCCTCCAGCACCGACGAACCAGACGCGCCAGTAGTCCGAGGTGGCCTCCATCGAGACCATCTGCACCCCTGCCGCCTTCAGCTCCGCCGCGAGCTCCCCGATCGCCGGGACCGTCGCCGGCACCGTCTGCAGGTGCGACGTCCGGTGCTTCCTCCCCGCCGCCGGGGGCACCCGGACGCACACCACCGCGGACTCCTTCGCCACGTCGATCCCCGCGACGATCTCATAGCGCAGCTGGTAGTCCTCATCCTCCACCACCTGCGCGCTCATCCGTCTCTGCTTCTGCTTCCGCGCGGCCACCGCGCCTCCTTATCCTTAACCCCGGGTAATGACAGGCGGGCTGCCCGGGGACCAAGGTCAGCAGGCTCACGAAAGCCGAAGTCTGACCAGCGCGCTCACGGCAGCAGAAAGCGACCCTCAGGGTCAGGTCCCAGCGCCAGGCTGTAAAACGGGCTCAGATCCCACAGACCTGTCGGCGTAACAGGCAGCCCGCCACCATCCAACCCCACCCGCAGGCCCGCACGAACCAAAAGCCGCACCACAGACGGGGTAACCTCCGCCAGCCGCCCACCCGCACGCGCCGAAATTTCACGCGAACGCGACCATCCCCCGATGAGGACGGCTGTAATTTTAACGGTGTAACCCCCGAGACGGAGGAGACACCAGATGACTGACGTGACAGAGAGCCGGGATCAGGCCGAGGCGGAGCTGTCGGCGGCCGATGAGCAGGTGCTGCGCGAGCTGACCGAGCGGGCCCGCACCGGCGGGCTGAAGCTGACCGGCGAGGGCGGGCTGCTGGGCAAGCTGACCAAGATGGTCGTCGAGGGCGCCCTGGAAGGCGAGCTGGATGACCACCTCGGCTACGGCAAGCACGACCCGGAGGGCCGTGACGGCGGCAATTCCCGTAACGGCCACCGGGCCAAGACGGTAATTACCGATACCGGGCCGGTGGAGATTTCGCGTGCCGCGGGACCGGGATTCCAGCTTCGAGCCGAAAATCGTCGCCAAAAGGCAGCGGCGGCTGACCGGGGTCGATGAGATGGTGATTTCCCTGTCGGCGAAAGGGCTGACCCACGGGGAGATCGCCGCGCACCTGGCGGAGGTCTACGGCGCCGAGGTGTCCAAGCAGACCATCACCGCGATTACCGACCGGGTCATGGACGGCCTGGCGGACTGGCAGAGCCGGCCATTGGACGCGGTTTACGCGGTGGTCTTCATCGACGCGATCAACGTGAAGATCCGCGAGGGCCAGGTCGCCAACCGGCCCATCTACCTGGCGCTGGGCGTCACCGTGGACGGCGAGCGCGACGTCCTGGGCCTGTGGGCCGGGGAGCACGGCGACGGGGAAGGGGCCAAGTACTGGCTGCGGGTCTGCTCGGAGATCAAGAACCGCGGCACCCGGGACGTGTGCATGGTGGTCTGCGACGGGCTGAAAGGCCTGCCCGACGCGGTGAATTCCGTCTGGGAGAAGACCATCGTGCAAACATGTATCGTCCATCTCCTGCGGAATTCATTCAAGTACGCGTCGAAAAGGGACTGGGCGCAGATCGCGAAAGACCTCAAGCCGGTGTACACCGCCGCGTCCGAGTCCGAGGCGCTCGACCGGTTCGCCGAGTTCTCCGGGAAATGGGAGAAGCGCTACCCGGCCATCATACGGCTCTGGGAGAACGCGTGGGCGGAATTCGTGCCGTTCCTGGCGTTCGACCGGGAAATAAGGACGGTAATCTGCACGACGAACGCGATCGAGTCGATTAATGCCCGGCTGAGGCGGGCGGTGAACGCCCGCGGTCACTTCCCGACCGAGCAGGCCGCCCTGAAGTGCCTGTACCTGGCGATCATGAGCCTGGACCCGACCGGGAAGGGCCGCAAGCGGTGGACCAACCGGTGGAAGGCCGCCCTGAACGCCTTCGACATCACCTTCGACGGCCGCCTCAGCGCGGGACGCAAGTAACAACAGAGGAAGAAGTTACACCGTTAACTTGACAGACCCCGCATCATCGACTCGACGAGGTGCAGTACCAACCCGAGGTTTCGCTCGCGGGCTCCGAGGCGTGATTTTCATGACCGTGATACCAGCCCCGGCCAGGACCGCGTTGAACGCTGCGGTGAACTGACCGGCGCGGTCCCGGACCAGGAACCGGAAGTCGGCGGCGCGATCGTCGAGGTCCATCAGCAGGTCGCGGATCTGCTGGGTGGTCCATGGCTGTCCCGCGCCGTTGAGGGTGTCCGCGGGGAGTGGGGTTCGCGCCGTTGACGGTGTTGTTTTGGTGTGGTTCGGCGGGTCCGGGGTGCGGGGGCTGGTGGACGGCGTCACCGTGGCCATGTAGGTGATGGCGGCCCTTCCCGCGATCTTTTAGCCGTGATTTGGGAAGGGCCGCCTGGACGGTGCCGGAGGTGGCACCACGGTGATGACGGTACGAGGTTCGGCGGAAAGTGTCGAGGCCCGGCTGGGCGCGGGCTGGCTGGCGCTGCCCGTGCTGCGGCGGGGTGCTGGCGCGGTGGGGCTGGGCGCGGCGGCGGGTGGTGGCGATGTTCGGCCGGTGCGGAGGAGTTCTGAATCGCCCCGGGTTTTGTGGAGACTCCCAATCCACGGGAGAGTGGAGAGATGGGAGCAGCACGGAAGTATCCGGACGAGCTGCGTGACCGGGCGATCCGGCTGGTGCTGGACGTGGTCAAGGACCAGGAGACCAGCGTGACGGCGGCCTGCCGCAAGGTGGGCGCGGAGCTGGGAATCAACGCGGACACGCTGCGCGGCTGGGCCAAGCAGGCGCAGATCGACCGGGGCATGCGGCCGGGGAGCACCTCGGCGGATGCGGCGCGGATGCGGGCGCTGGAGCGGGAGAACGCTGAGCTTCGCCGGGTGAACGCGATCCTGCGCACGGCGAGCGCTTTTTTCGCGGCCGAGCTCGACCACCGGTAACCCTGGTGGTGGCCTTTATCGAGGCCTGCCTGTACCGGTTCGGGTCGGGCCTATCTGCCGGGCGCTGCGCCAGGCCGGCGTGGCGATCTCGCCGTCGGGGTACTACGCGGCCCGGGCGCGGCCGCGCCGGTGAGAGCGGTGCACGACGCCGCGCTGGAAAAGGAGATCCTGCGCGTCTATAAGGACAGCCGCGAACGGTACGGAGCCTGGAAGGTCTGGGACCAGCTGAACCGCGAGGGCATCGCGGCGGCCCGGTGCACCGTGGAGCGGCTGATGCGCAAGCTGGGGCTGCGCGGGGTGCGCCGCGGCGGGTGGAAGAAGCCGCGACGACGGTATCCGACCCGTCGCAGGACCGGCCGGCGGACCTGGTGAACCGGGACTTCGCGCCGCCCGCGCCGGACCGGCTGTGGGTAGTGGACTTCACCTTCGCGGGCACCCGGGCCGGCACTGCTTACACCGCGTTCGTGATCGACGTGTTCGCCCGGCTGATCGCCGGGTGGCGCACCGCGGCGCGCCACGATACCGGCCTGGTGCTGGACGCGCTGGTGATGGCGGTCACCTACCGGGCCCGGCAGGGCGTGAAGGTGGCAGGGCTGATCCACCACAGCGACGCCGGGAGCGAGTACCTGTCGATCCGGTACGGCGCCGAGCGGCCGCCGCGGGCATCGCGCCGTCGGTCGGCAGCGTCGGCGACTCGTACGACAACGCGCTGGCCGAGTCGGTCATCGGCCTGTACAAGACCGAGGTCATCGACCACCTGGGGCCATGGGAAACCCCCGCCCAGGTCGAGGCCGCCACCTGCGAATGGGCCGGCGGTACAACACCCGGCGGGTGATGCGGCGCACCGGGGGCCGCCCGCCTGGGGAGTACGAGCAGGCCTGGCGGCGCACCGGCACGCTCGGCCAGGTCCCCGCCCGCGGGCCGGGCAGCAGGCCCCGCCGGCCAGCAGAAGGAGGCGGCCATGGCCGCCGCGCATCGCCCCGGCGGGCTCCGCCCGCACCCGCCGGGGCGCTGCCCCGGACCCCGGCCCTCCTCAGAGATGCCCCGGCAGGTCAAGACGGGGTGCGGCGGCGGGGTGGGGCATCTCCTCGCCTGCCTGCGCCACGGGTGCCACGGAACCCCCTGCCCAGGTCAAGGGCGCCTCCGGCGCCGCAGGCGATGACGCTGAAGCGTCACCCTTGACCAGCCCGGGGAAGCCGCGGCGCAATGCGGGGTGCCCGACGAGGAGATGCCCAACCCCCCGGAAAGGGCCTGGCGGGCGCAGCCCGCCACCAGGCGGGGGCAGCTGGACAGCGCAGCTGGACAGATGTTCGATAAAACAAAGCGGAAAAATGATCAGACCGTGGTTCCGCCAGGCGGCGGTA
>CAWKNX010000005.1:0-389493 GCA_963851085.1 uncultured Actinomycetota bacterium
TATCTGCTCAGCCTGTCAGTCGGCTCGATCATTCGGATCGCTGATCAGTGTGCCCGTCTACCAGGCGTCGGGCGGATCGGCCCCGCTCGTGCTCAGCCTCTGGGCGGTTCCCGCGGCGATCGCCGCGGTGATGTGGGTGCCTCAAGTGACGGTGGCGGTTTAAAAGCCAGGCCGGCAGTGAGCCGGCAGAAAAGCCGGCAGAGACCCCGCACAATTAAAAAGAGGGGGGGGGGGGGGGGGGGGGGGGAAAAGGGGCGAACAGACGGACGAAAACGGCAAGGGAAGGCGGCGAGGCGGCGCGCAGGAGATCCAGTGCCGGGCACGCGGTGCACCGGCACGTGCTCGGATGGCAGGTCGCCGGCTTCATGGGCCTGCAGAGCCTGGTGTACTACTCCACGTCGTCCTGGCTGCCGATCCTGTTCCGCGATCGGGCGCGAGCCCCACGCAGGCCGGCGTGCTGATCTCGGTGGCGACCCTCGGCGGCGCCTTCACGTCTCTCGTCGTCCCCGTGCTTGCCTACCGCGCCGCCGACCAGCGCCTGCTGCTGATCCCCACCGTGCTCGTGAGTGGCGTGGGCATCGCCGCGGCGCAGTTCGCGCCGATGAGCGCGGCGACGTTCTGGATGTTCGTGCTCGGCCTCGGCCAGGGAGCGTCGCTCGGGCTGGCGATCTTCTTCACCATGGCCCGTGCGGCTACCCCGGCGATTGCCGCGTCCCTGTCCTCGCTGGCACAGAGCGCGGGCTACCTGCTCGCAAGCACCGGGCCCCTGCTGGTCGGATTTCTCCATACGGCCACCGGTGGAGGGGGGACGGTGGCGCGCGTTTCCTGCTGCTCGGGGTCACCAGGGATCGAGCTTGTCGTCGGCTACCTGGCGTCCCGCGGCCGGGTCATCGCCTGATAGCGGGTCATCGCCTGATAGCGGGTCATCGCCTGTCCGTGGGTCGTAGCCGGGCGGCGGGGTCATCGCCCGATTCGAGGCGCCAGGCCGGGCATATGGCGCGGCGGTGCAGGAATAGCACGCAAGCGATCGCTTATTGCGTAGACTGCTGTGAATTAGCCCTATTCGGGGCCCATCCATCAAATCTGGGACCCCTGGCCGCGGCCTTGCTCCCTCGGATGGCGGACCCGGCAGCGGGGCGTAGGACCGCGCTGGGGCAGCGCGGTGCAGTGCTCTTAAAGGGGAATAAGGCCTGCCGTGAGAGAGGGCTTCGGATCCGGTCCAGACAGTTTCGGTGAGATGCCGTCGGGAGACGCCAGCAGACCATCCGCCGACGCTGGACCGGTCACTGGCCACGACGACGGCGGCGGGGAAACCCACCGGGTCAGCGAGGTTCCGGTGGTGGCGGCGAACGTGCGGTGGGAGCGCCTGACGCGGCGCAGTTTCTGGGACGCGCTCGCGGAGCCCGAACGGCTGGCGCTCGCGGCGTCGGGCGTGGAAGAGGTGTTCCGCGCGGGGTGGGTGCTGTGCCGCGAGGGTGACGAATCGTCGAACGTGATGATCATCGAGTCGGGCTGGGTGAAGGTCAGCGTCAGGGCCGGCACCGGCACCGATGCCAGCGCCGGAGCCGGTGCCAGCGCCGGAGCCGGGGAGCAGATCATCGCCGTGCGTGGGCCTGGTGATGTGATCGGTGAGCGCGCGGCCCTGCTGGCGCGGGAGCGTTCGGCCAGCGTGACTGCATTGGATGAGGTCCGGGCCATGGTGGTGCGGGCGGAGCGGTTCACCGAATTCCTTTTTGGCCATCCTCGCGCTGCCGACGTGCTCGAACGCCAGGTGCGTGAGCGCCGTGAGGAAGACCAGGCGCGGCATTTCCCTGGTGAGCTCGACGGCGCGGAGCGCCGCCTGGCGTGGCTGCTTGTCGAGCTGGCACAGCGCAGAGGCGGGTACCAGCCGGGGACGCCGGCGGTGTTCACACTGCCCATGTCCCGGCAGGAACTCGCCGGCTGGGCCCGCGCGAGGCCGGACGCCGTCGCCAGGTTCGTGCGTTCGTGGCGTGATCGCGGGATCGTGCGCACCGAGCGCAGGCAGTTGAGCGTGCTCGACCTCGACGGGCTCGCGGCGATCTGCGGCGCCGACGAGGCGGCGCCGCGAGGGGCCGCGGATCAAGGCCAGACTCCCGGGGAACATGCTCCTGAGCAGAGCGATGCTCAGGAGCACAGCGGCGTTCGAGACGGCCGGCATGGAACCCGGGAGCACACTGCGGGGGGGCCCGGCCACGGGGCGCAGCAGGGTCATGGGAGCCGCAGTCAGGAGCGCAGCCCTGCCGCCGCGCCGGGCGCGGCGCTGACCGGCCGGTCATTCGACTCGGTCTTCAAATCGTCGCTGACCTGCTCGATATTCGTCACGGACGTCGCCGGCTTTGGGGATCCGGCCCGCAACGACATCGACCGGCATGCCGTGCGCCAGGGGTTTTACGGCATCTTGCGGTCGGTGTTCGACGAGTCGGGCGTGCCGTGGGCGGAGTGCTATCACGAGGATCGGGGCGACGGCGTCGTGATCGTGGTGCCGCCCACGATCGCCGTGGCGCGTGTGGTTGACCCGCTGGTCGCGAAGCTGGCGGACCAGCTCAAGCAGTACAACCGGCACGCCAGCGATGTGGTCCGCATCCAGATGAGGGCCGCTTTGCACGTCGGGCCGGTCGGCCGTGATGGCGAGGGGCTGTCGGGGGAGGCCGTCATCGTGGCGGCCCGCATTCTCGACGCGCAGGTGATCAAGGACAAGCTGCACGATGCGGACGCGGATCTGGTGTTCGCCGCGTCGACCTACGTCTATGAACATGTCATCAGGCACGTGGCGCAGGTGGATGCGGCCAGCTATGAGCGGGTCGAGTGCCGGGTCAAGATGTCGGACATCACCGCCTGGATCTACCTGGCCGGGACCGCGGCGCAGCGGCAGCCGTCGCCCTCGCCCGGAGATCCCGCCCCCCGGGCCGCCGCGTCGAGCCCCCCGTGGCAGCAGCCGCTGGCTTCCGATACCGGTGTGACGGCGTCCGCGGCCGACGCGCTGCCCGTGGCGGCTCCGCTGGGCCGGCTTCCCGCCGAGGTCCGGGGCAGGGACGGGCTGCTGGCCGAGTTGCGCCGGCCGCTGAGCCGGGTGCCGCGGCAGGCTGGCCGGACGTGGGTGATCGCGGGAATGGGTGGGCTCGGCAAGTCGACGGTCGCGCTGGCGGTGGCGCGGGCGGCGCGGGCACGCCGCTGGCGGGTGTGGTGGGTGACGGCCGCGGACACGGCCTCGCTGGCTGGCGGGATGCTGGAGGTGCTGCGTGAGCTTGGCGCGCCGGAAGCGGTGACGGTGCCGGTGCGGGAGGGTGCGCCGACCGCGCCGGGGCGCGCGTGGGAGTTCCTGAACGGTGCGCATGCGGCGGGCCGGAAGTGGCTGCTGGTGTTCGACGGCGCCGATAACCTGGCCGTGCTCGCCGCCGCGGGCGAAGATGACCCCGGCTGACGGTACCGGGTGGCTGCGGCCGGACCCGGCCGGGATGGTGATCGTGACGACCCGTAACCGGGATCCGGCGGTATGGGGGACCGGGATGTTCCTGCGTGACCTGCGGTCTTTGGACGAGGAGGCGGCGGCAGGCGTGCTGCGGGATCTGGCGCCGGGCGTCGCCGACCCGACCGGGCAGCAGGCGAGGGACCTGGCGGGCCGCCTGGGCGGGCTGCCACTTGCGCTGCACCTGGCGGGCGCCTACCTGGCGTCGCCGTTCGCGCGGTGGGCCAGCTTCGACAGCTACCACAAGGCGCTGGACAGCGTCGAACTGCCGGCCGCGCTGCGCGATATCGACGAGCCGGGTACCGATGCCCGCGCCACCATCCAGCGGACCTGGGACCTGTCCCTCGACGCTCTGACCGCCGACGGCAGGCCGCAGGCCAGGCCGCTGCTGCTGGTGCTGTCGTGCTACGCGCCCGCCACACCCATTCCGGCCTCGCTGCTGGTGCCACGGCCGCTCGCCGCACTGCTCACCCGGGTGGCGCAGGGGACGTCCGGCGCCGTGGGCACCGCAGGCAACGAGAGCGGAAAACCGGATACCGAACGGCTGCGCAGGCTGCGCGACGGCTTGCACGGTCTGTCCTCGACCGGGCTGATCGACATCGCGGGAGGCGGCGGCCCGGCCGGCGTGAACGCTGTCACGGTGCACCTGGTGGTCGCCGACGTCAACCGGAGCAGGCTGTTCACGATGGACCGGGTGGACCGGGTGGCGGTCTGCGACGCGGCGGTCGGGCTGCTGCAGGCGGCGGTGGCCGGGCTGGACGCCGCGAGCCCGGCCGACTGGCCGGCCTGGCGGCTGCTTGTCCCGCACATCAACGCCGTGCTCGAGCTGCTCGCCGCCGATCTGGATCGCGCCGTCCTCGGGCGGCTGCTGATGATCGGCGCGTCGGGCACCGACGCGCTGCTGCGCGCCGGGCGGCTGGCGGCGGCGGAGAAGCTGGCCCGGGCGGGCGTGGCCGCGGCGGCGTTCGCCGGCCCGGACGACCCGGCCAGCATGGCCGCCCGCGGCAGCCTCGCCCAGGCGCTCACCCGGCAGGGCCGCATCAGCGAGGCCGAGCAGCTCTACCGCGGCCTGCTGGCCGACCAGAGCCGGGTGCTCGGCGCGGAGCACACCGCCACCCTGGCCACCCGGCATGATCTCGCCCGGACGATCGGCCTGCAGGGCAGGTACGGCACCGCCGACGAGCTGTACCGGGGGCTGCTCGCCAACCAGGACCGGGTCCTCGGCACGGAGCATCCGGACACCCTGGCCACCCGGTATCACCTGGCCCGGATGATCGGCCGGCAGGGCAGGTACGCCGAGGCGGAGCGCTTGTGCGGCGGCGTGCTCACCGACCGGCTCCGGGTCCTTGGCGCCCGGCACCCGGACATCCTGGCGACCCGGCACAGCCTGGCGCGGATGATCGGGATGCAGGGCCGGTACCGCGAGGCGGAGGAGCTGTACCGTCAGGTGCTCGCCGATCGCCGGCGGCTGCTCGGCGAGGATCATCCGGACACCCTGGCCACCCGGCACCGCCTGGCCCGGATGGTGGGGCTGCAGGGCCGGTACGGCGAGGCGGAGCGGCTGTGCCGCCAGGTGCTGGAGGACCGGCAGCGGCTGCTTGGCGCCGAGCATCCGGACAACCTGGCGACCTGGCACCGCCTGGCCCGGATGGTGGGGCTGCAGGGCCGGTACGGCGAGGCGGAGCGGCTGTTCCGCCAGGTGCTCGAACAGCGGCGGCGGCTGCTGGGGGCCGAGCATCCGGACACCCTCGCCACCGGGCATCGGCTCGCTGGGATGATCGGGCGGCAGGGCCGGTACGGCGAGGCGGAAGAACTGGCCGGGGAGGTGCTCGGCGGCCGCAGGAACGTCCTGGGTGACCTGCATCCGGACACCCTCGGCGCCCGTGACACGCTCGCCTGGCTGGCCGGGCTCGGCGGCCGCTACGAGGAGGCGGAGCGGCTGTGCCGCGAGGTGCTCGACGACCGGCGGCGGGTGCTCGGCGAGCATCACCCGGACACCCTGGCCACTCGCCACGACCTGGTCCGGCTGACCGGCCTGCTCGGCCGCTACGACGAGGCGGAGCGGCTGTGTGATGAGGTGCTCACCGACCGGCGGCAGGTGCTGGGCGAGGAGCACCCCGACACGCTGGCCTCGCGCGCCATGCTCGGCTGGCTGGCCGGGCTCCGCGGCAGATACGGCGAGGCGGAGCGGCTGTGCGGCGGGGTCCTGGCGGACCGGCGCCGGGTGCTTGGCAACGACCACCCGGACACCATGGCCACCCGCCACGAGCTGGCCCGGCTGATCGGGTGGCAGGGCAGGTACGCCGAGGCGGAGCAGCTGTGCCGTGACGTATTCGCTGACCGGCGGCGGGTGCTCGGTGAGGATCATCCGGACACCCTCGCGTCGCGCGCGACGCTCGCCTGGCTGGCCGGGCTGCAGGGCCGGCGCGGTGAAGCCGAGCTGTTCTACCGCCAGGTGCTCGCGGCCAGGCGCCGGGTGCTCGGCGGCGACCACCCCGACACCGTGGCCACGGGCCGGGATCTGGCGCGGGTGATCGCCGACCAGGGCGATGCCGCCCGCCGGCGAGGGCAGCGCCCCGGCCGCTGACGTGCCAGGCAGAGGCGTTTCACCGCGGCCCGAGATGCCGATCTGAGCGATTGTGCCCGGGCGGTTGCCCCCTATCAGCCAGGCCTCATCCGCCCGCCGGGGGTGGCGAAGCGACGGGTTCGCCGCTGCCCGGATCAAGGAACAGCCGCCCGGTTGGGTGGCTGGCCGCGTGGTGGAAGTCGAACATCGCGGCGATGGTGCCTGACCGGATGTCGAAGGACCCGCCGCCGATGCGGCCGAGTTCCCAGTTGTCCTCGATGAAGCGGATGATCGACGACTGCGCGCTGAGCGCGTGGCTCACGAAGTCCGCCCGGGCGTACGGGGAGATCACCAGCTCGGGGATCCTCGGGCCGTAGCCACAGCGGTCCTGGAGACCGTCCAGCGGTGCGCCCGTACCGCAGTGGCCCGGCCCGGTGAGGACATCCTGAGCCGACTGGGAGCCGTTCACGATCGGCGGCATGACGTGGTCGTACCAGCCGTCCGATTCGTCCCAGGTGATGACGGCTGCGGTGGACCGCCAGCTACGGAGCGTCTCTAGCTGGTTGATGGTGGTCACGAGGAAGTTCTGCTCGTCGAGCGGGTCAGAACTCCCGGGGTGGCCCTGCTCGTAGGTGGGCGCACGGAGGAACGACACAGCGGGCAGCTGGCCGCGTCAGCGGCCGTCCAGAAGTCGGACAGGTCGTACTGGTGGTTGGCCTGGTCACTGTGTCCGATCATGGCCGGTGTGGCCGGCGGAAGGTGATATGGGTTACCGGTCGAGGCGTAGTACTGGAACGGGTCGTCGCCGCCGCTGTAGTCCGTTGTTGTCACGCCCGTGATCGACGTGTGGCGGGAGGCGCAGACGGGCGTCCCGTTGACCGTGGACGTGGGCTTGAACCCGCCGTCGAACCACCCCCAGGTGACCTGCCTGGCGTCGAGCAGATCGCCGATATTCTGGCCCGTCATCTCGGCTTTCGTGGCTCCGCCGCCAGCGCAGTCGTCATGGGCCGGGCCGATGTTCGCGATGAGCGTGCCGCCCACCACCGCGGGTGCCGGCGCGGACGCGACCGCCCCGGCGGTTTGCCCGCTGATCAGGTTGACGATCGAAGGACTGGACGGCCCGTAGGTGTCGTCGAAGTTGTCGTCACTCATCGCGAAGTGCTGTGCGTACTCCCAGAGCCCGGTAACGGTGTTCCCGTCGTAGTGGCCCATGGTCAACGTGGGGCTGCACCCGGCGCCCTTCGGCCCCGCCGCCTGCACGAACTGGTCCACCAGTCCTTTGTCGTAGGCAGCTTGCAATGGCGCATAGCCGTGGTTGTTGTCGCAGGTGAGCTCCTGACTGCGGTCGAGGCGGAAGGGGCTGGCGAGGTTGGGGTTGTGGTCGATCAGTTGCCCGGTCAAACCGCGCACGCTTGGGGTACCCGGCGCGGCATGGAATGCCGGTTCACCTGCGGGGTTGAGCGCGTTCGGATAGGTGCCGAAGTAGTTATCGAACGAGTGGTTCTCCTGGTAGATCACGACCAGGTGCTTGATCGGCGTTGCCGTCGCGTCGCTGGTGTGGGGCCCGGCCTTCTGCGGGGCCTGCGTGCCGGTCTGAGATCGCGACACCGAAGGCGAGCCTGCGGCCGCTGGTGCCGCCGCGGCGAACCCGGCGGCTGCGGCTGCCACTGCGGCGGCGAATGCCAGGCGGCGGGTCCACGGCTTCGAGATCGCGTGGGCGCCGATACGTCGGTCCGTCACGGTCCGTCATCGTAGCGCTGCCATGAGTTAAAGTGCGTTCTGTTCGGATGCGGCCCCGCCGCGCCGGCACCCCGGTGAAGTACGTCCTGCACGGCGCGATAGTCACGCCGCCGCGGTCACGCCGCTAGCCGCTCAGCCGGTGCCCGCGTCGTCGTGCGAAGCCTGCGGCGCTGTCACGGCGTCCGCCGCGTCTGCTATCACCCGGACGGTGTTCCGGCCGGCGTTCTTGGCCTGGTAAAGGGCGCTGTCCGCGGCGGCGATCAGGTCATTGAGGTCGCGGCGCGAACCAGTGAGGGTGGCGACCCCGATCGAGACGGTGACCCGCAGCCGGAATCCCTCCCGGCTGCCGTCGTCGATCGAAATGACCTGCTGGCTGACATGCTCGCGGATACGTTCGGCGATCCGAGCGGCCTCACCCGGGTCGGTGTGCGGCAGAAGAAAGGTGAACTCCTCCCCGCCGAACCGGCCGACGACATCGTAGTCGCGCACGCTGTTTCGCAGTGCACGTGCCAGCTCGCGCAGTACGAGGTCGCCGGCGAGGTGGCCGAAGGTGTCGTTGACCCGTTTGAAGTAGTCGATGTCGGCCACCGCCACGGCGAGAGGCGTCCTGGTGCGCGCCGCACGGGCCAGCTCGACTATCGATTCCTGCTGCCAGGTGGCGGCGTTGAGCAGCCCCGTCTTGGCGTCGATGCGGGTCTGGTTGACCAGCTGAGCATGGAGCAGATGCCGGCGATGCAGGACCAGCGACGGCAGTGCCAATATCATCAGCACCGGGCTGATCGCGACGACGAGGCTGAGGGAGACGGCGAGGCTGAGCTCGACCACGTCATTGGTGACGGACTCCCGGGATGCCACCATGCTGCGGAGCCGCGCCTGCGGATCGGAGAGCCGGATCGCACCGACCAGAGGGGTGTAGTTGACCACCCACGCCAGGACACCAACAGCGATGACGAGGGCCGTCCAGGTGAGCACGTGCACCCCGCCACCCGGCTTCGGCCCTGCGATCGCAGGCGGCAGCGCGTGGAACGCCAAGGACGCGGACCCGTAGGCCAGGCTGAGCGTCGCATTGCTGAAAACGCGCCGGTGGCTTGCCATGCGCGGTACCCGCGCAAGCTTGTAGGCGGTCAGCGGAATCGGGGCGGCAAACGCGTAGAAGGGGGGGAGCGTGATCGCGATGGCCAGATACCAGACCGATTGCATGTCCCTGAATACGGTTCCCCGGGGCTCGTTGACCGTGCGGGTGGCTTCGATCGCGATCGCCGCACACGCTACAAGGGCTGCAAAGACCGCGAACTGGGTGCCTTGCAAGCGGGTGGCAAGCCCGCTCAGGCAAACGGCGACGATCGCGAACACCGGGCCAGCGATGAGGTAGCTGCGCAGCGGTTCTGGGAGCGTCCACAGCTGCCATCGGCAGATCAGGGCCGCGGACCGGCGCACTGGCTCGCTGATCGCGCCGGATAACCAGCGGATCAGGTGCACAGCGCGCATGGCGGCTCCTCGCGGCTCGCGAAGCGGGATGGGCCCGTCGATAGCGGGTGGTAAGGGCCTATCGCCACATCGTTACGGGGACCTCACGTCGGCGTCAATAGTCGAACCACTTGCTTGCGTTGCGTGCGGCAAGATCGTGTATTTAGGACAGAAGGTACGAATCGAACACGGAAAGGAGGCCGTGATGCGCGGTGAGTGGGGCTGAGACGAAAGGGCCGGTGCGCGGATGCCGGTGCAGGGACGCATGGTGCTGGGCGGATGTGGAGAGGAGGCCGTGATGCGCGGTGAGTGGGGCTGAGACGAAAGGGCCGGTGCGCGGATGCCGGTGCAGGGACGCAGGGTGCTGGGCGGATGTGGAGAGGAGGCCGTGATGCGCGGTGAGTGGGGCTGAGCCGAAAGGGCCGGTGCGCGGGACGCAGGGTGCTGGGCGGATGTGGAGAGGAGGCCGTGATGCGCGGTGAGTGGGGCTGAGCCGAAAGGGCCGGTGCGCGGGACGCAGGGTGCTGGGCGGATGTGGAGAGGAGGCCGTGATGCGCGGTGAGTGGGGCTGAGCCGAAAGGGCCGGTGCGCGGATGCCGGTGCAGGGACGCAGGGTGCTGGGCGGATGTGGAGAGGAGGCCGTGATGCGCGGTGAGTGGGGCTGAGCCGAAAGGGCCGGTGCGCGGGACGCAGGGTGCTGGGCGGATGTGGAGAGGAGGCCGTGATGCGCGGTGAGTGGGGCTGAGACGAAAGGGCCGGTGCGCGGGACGCAGGGTGCTGGGCGGATGTGGAGAGGAGGCCGTGATGCGCGGTGAGTGGGGCTGAGACGAAAGGGCCGGTGCGCGGATGCCGGTGCAGGGACGCAGGGTGCCGGGCGGATGTGGAGAGGAGGCCGTGATGCGCGGTGAGTGGGGCTGAGCCGAAAGGGCCGGTGCGCGGGACGCAGGGTGCTGGGCGGATGTGGAGAGGAGGCCGTCATGCGCGGTGAGTGGGGCTGATTGATGAGCGCCGGTTCCCGGCCGTCATGGCAGGACTGTCCTACCTGCCGCTGGTGCCAGTCGAGCTCTGCGGCGGCGGCCAGCGCCTCGGGGCAACAGCATCATGCTCTGTTGCCGCCACCCGGACTGGCGCCCCGGCGTGCAGCCGGCGCCAGCTCATTGCCAGGGCGACCGCGAGCGCTGCCCCAAGTCCGCCGCTGATGGCGATTACTGTCGCGGGCGCGAGCGCTCCGGCGATCGCTCCCGCAAGCACGAACCATACGCCCTGGCTAACCTGCATTCCGCCGTTGGCGAGCCCGAATGCCTGACCGCGTCGGTGGCTCGGGATCGCGGCCACGAACGCCGCGTTGGCGGCTAGCTGATAGGCCGCGCATGCCCCCGAGGCGATGAATATCGCTAGTGAGATGAGCAGGCTGGGGTGCAGGGCGCAAAGCAGGAGGGCGCCGCAGCAGACGACGGCGAGAGGGCCCATGAGACGTAGCCGCCGCGGCGGGTCCACCATGCGGCCAAGGACAATGGCGCCGAGCGCCGTGCCAAATGGTCCCGCGGCGAACACGAGCCCTGCGGCGACGGCCATCTGCATGCCGTGGAACCGGGCGGCATAGGGCACCGCGAGGCCCTGGGGCAGCACATAAAAGGCATCCAGCCAGCCGAGTAACACCAGCGTCCGAAGGCGCCGGTCGGCGAAGACCAGCCGCAGCCCACCCGTCACCACGGCGGTCCGCTCGCTGTCTCCCGCTGCCTGCGCCGCGGGCGCGGGCCGGGCGTGGACCCCAAGCAGCACGAGAATCGTGGACAGGGCGAATGTGGCCGCATCCGTGACGAGTGCCACCTGGGTACCGAGAAACGCCACCACGACTCCGCCGAGCGCGAATCCGGACACCATCCCGACCTGAAGGGTCGTCTGGGTGATGGCCGTGCCGAGCACATAGCTGTCGCCGGTGAGGATGTCGGCGTACATCGCCGCGCGCGCCGACTTGAACGGCGAATCGAGCAGCGTGACCACGAACAGCAGGCCGACCATGGCCCACAGGGGCATCCCCGGGGCGGCCATCGCAAGCACGAGTACGGCCCGTGCCACATCGCACGCGACCAGGACCAGCTTGCGGGGCAGCCGGTCGGCGAATCCGGCGAGGGCAACGCCGCCGATCACCCAGGGAAGGAAAGTGACGGCATAGGTGACCGCCGTCCAGAAGACCGAGTGCGTCCGCTCGAAGACCAGCACGGTCATCGCGACCCTGGCGAGCTGGTCCCCGGCTACAGAAAACAGTTGCGCCAGCCAGAGAGCGCGGAACTCGGAAACAGCGAAGACGTCGCCGAACCGTGCCCGTTCGCCGACAGCGCTCAAGCTATCTCCTCGACAAGATGCCGTTCACGCCGGTAACAGCCGACACGCCCGCCCATCTGACACCCCGTCCTCTGGTGGCACGTCATCCAGGCGGGTCGCTACTAAGGAACATAACAAAGCGTTCCGGATCGGTCACATCCAGAAATCGTGGGATCATGTCACGTGATCCATGTCACCGTGGGAGGAGCCCACGGGGACGGCGAGATCGCCGGGTGACAGAGGTCACGCAGGTTGCGGGCATGTTCTGGCCACGTGCCACCGGCCTGACGCGTCTTCAGAATCAGAGACCGCGTGGAAACGACCGCGATCCGAAGGCCCCATCCTCGCGATCTCCCAGACTCGCCTACGCTTGCCTTGCGCGACATCGCCTAGACAGCCGGACCGAAGGAGCAGACGACGGTGACCCTGCTTGAGTCCATCGACGGCCCGCAAGACGTGAAGCGCCTCAACGACGAGGAGCTCACGCAGCTGGCCGGGGAGATTCGCGAGTTTCTGATCCAGGCGGTGTCACGCAGCGGCGGCCACCTCGGCCCGAATCTCGGCGTGGTGGAGCTCACCATCGCGCTGCACCGGGTCTTCGACTCACCGCGCGACCGCATCGTGCTCGATACCGGTCACCAGTCCTACGTGCACAAGCTGCTCACCGGCCGTCAGGCCGGGTTCGCCAAGCTGCGCCAGCGTGGTGGGGTGTCGGGCTACCCGAGCCAGGCCGAGTCCGAGCACGACCTCGTGGCGAACTCACACGCCTCGACCTCGCTGTCCTACGCGGACGGGCTCGCGAAGGCGTACAAGCTGCGCGGCGAAACCGGGCGGACGGTGGTGGCGGTCATCGGCGACGGTGCACTGACCGGTGGCATGGCATGGGAAGCCCTCAACAACATCGCCGCCTCACCCGACAGCCGCCTGGTCATCGTGGTCAACGACAACGGCCGCTCGTACACGCCCACAATCGGCGGGCTCGCGAGCCATCTCGCGTCGGTCCGGATGTCGCCGAGGTACGAGCACGTGCTCGACTACATCAAGACCACGCTGTCCCGTACGCCACTGGTCGGGCCACCGCTTTACGAGACCCTGCACGGCATCAAGAAGGGCATCAAGGACGTCCTGCAGCCTCAGGTGCTTTTCGAGGATCTGGGCCTGAAATACGTGGGCCCGATCGACGGGCACGACGAGGCAGCGGTCGAGTACGCGCTGCGCCGTGCGCGCGGCTTCGGAGCCCCCGTGATCGTGCACGTCATCACGCGCAAGGGGTTCCGTTACGCGCCTGCCGAGACCAACGACGAGGATTGCCTGCACCAGGTCGGCCCCGATACTGACCCGGAGACAGGGGTGGCCAACGGGTCCGCGAAGCCGACCTGGAGCCATGTCTTCGCAGACGAGATGGTGGCCATTGGCGCGGAGCGCCAGGACGTCGTGGCGATCACCGCCGCGATGCTGTACCCGACTGGCCTCGCCAAGTTCGCGGCTGCCTATCCAGACCGCGTGTACGACGTGGGCATCGCCGAGCAGCACGCGGTCACGAGCGCGGCGGGGCTTGCCATGGGCGGCCTGCATCCGGTGGTCGCGATTTACTCCACCTTCCTCAACCGGGCCTTCGACCAGGTCCTCATGGACGTGGCGCTGCACAAGCTGCCGGTCACGTTCGTGCTCGACCGCGCCGGGGTGACCGGCGTGGACGGCCCGAGCCACAACGGCATGTGGGACGGTTCCATCCTCCAGGTCGTGCCCGGCCTGCGGATAGCCGCGCCGCGTGACGCCACCCGCCTCACCGAACTGCTGCGCGAGGCCGTCGCCACAGACGATGGCCCGACCGTGCTCAGGTGGCCCAAGGCGACCGTTGGCGATGACATCGCCCGAGTCGGCAAGATGGGTGGCATGGATGTGCTCGCGCGACCCGTGAACGGCCCAGCCGACCCAGACGGCACCGACGGCCAGCACGACGTGCTGCTCGTCGGGGCCGGAGTGATGGCGGGAGTCTGCGTCGAGACCGCGGCGAGGCTCGCCGACCAGGGCATCGGTGTCACCGTGGTGGATCCGCTCTGGCTCAAGCCGGTGGACGAGGCCATCGTGGAAGCGGCGCGCGGCAGCCGTTTGGTGGCAGTGGTTGAGGACAACGGACGGGCGGGCGGCTTCGGCGACGCGGTCTGCCGCCTCCTGCGCGACCATGACGTGGACACACCGGCCCGCACGTTCGGGCTCCCGCAGGAGTTCCTCGGGCACGGCGACAGGCCCACGATCCTGGCCGAGGCGGGCCTGACGCCGCAGCACCTCGCGCGGCGGATCACCGAGATCGTGGCCCACACCGCGCGGCGGGCGCCATCGTTGCAGCAGCACTCGCAGGCGGGATGACGATGGCAGGGCCCGCTGCGTCCGCGGCAGCCACGAACCCCGCCGTCCGCACGGACCGCGCCGGCCACGTCGTGGACGGCGCTGCGCCGCCGAACCTGCGGCTGGCCGTGGTCGGGTCAGGGCCTGCCGGCCTCTACACCGCTGAGGCCCTGATCAAGCAGGTAGCGGCTCGTGCGGCTGGTCCCGCCATCGAGGTGGACGTACTCGACCGGCTGCCCACACCGTACGGCCTGGTCCGCTACGGCGTCGCACCTGACCACACGTCGATCAAGTCGATCGCCGGGTACCTTCAGCGGGTGCTTGAGCATCCGCAGGTCCGGTTCCTCGGCGGCGTGCGTTTCGGCACCGACGTGACCCGCGAGGAGATGCTCGCCTGCTACGACGCCGTCGTGTACGCGACAGGCGCGATGCGTGATCGGCGGCTGGGTGTGCCGGGCGAAGACCTGCCAGGCAGCGTCGCGGCCACTGACTTCGTCAACTGGTACTGCGGGCACCCGGACATCGACCCGGGCATGTTCAGCCTCGACGCGCAGGCGGTCGCGGTGATCGGGGTCGGCAACGTTGCGGTCGACGTGGCCCGTGTGCTCGCCAAGACTGCCGCCGAGCTCAGCGCCACCGACGTGCCTGAGCCGGTGCTCGCCGCGCTTGCCGCCAGCAGGGTCCGCGACATCCACATGATCGGCCGACGTGGCCCGGCGCAGGCCAAGTTCACGACGAAGGAACTGCGCGAGCTTGGCGAGCTTCCTGGTGCCGACATCGTGGTGGATCCGGCGGAGGCCGATCTGGACGCGTTCGACCCGACTGGGGAGAGCGCCAGGCTGGCCGAGTCCGACCGGCACGTCCGCGGCAACGTCGCGGTGATCAGGGACTGGGCCGGCCGGACGCCGCAGGGCAGGCCCCGGCGGCTGTCCGTCCGATTCTGGCTGAAGCCCGTAGAGATCATGGGCACCGAGCATGTGACCGGGCTGCGTCTCGAGCGGACCACGCTGGACGCGTCGGGGCGGGTCGTCGGCACCGGCCGCTGCGAGGTGCTGCCGGTGCAGATGGTGCTGCGCTCGGTCGGCTACCAGTGCGTGCCGCTGCCCGGCGTTCCGTTCGACGAGCGCAGCGCCACCGTGCCCAATACGGAAGGCCGGGTGCTCGGGGCGGACGGGAATCCTCGCCCCGGTGAGTACGTCGCGGGCTGGCTGAAGCGCGGCCCGACCGGTGTGATCGGCACCAACAAGTCCGATGCCGCCCAGACCGTCCGCTCGCTGCTCGCCGATGTCGACGGCGCCCCGCGGCCCGCCGCCGGGCCCGCGCGGCCGAGCCTGCGGGACGTGCTCGCCGCGCGGGGGGTACGGCCGGTGAGCTATGCGGACTGGCTCGGCATCGAGAGGCGGGAGATTGAGCTTGGCGTCGAACTCGGCCGTGGCGAGCGCGTGAAGCTGTGCGGCTGGGACGCGCTGAACGCCGCGTGCGGCATCACCCCCGCGACAAGCGCCTGATATCCGCCCTGGTGCCCCGCCCGGGCGGGGCACCAGGCGGGCAGGCCCGGGCCGGGGCGGGGCCGGGCTGCAGGCTGCGACGTTCTCGTACCGGCTCAAGGACCTTCGGCCCTGCACGATCGAAACGGGGGCGGTCCAGGCTGGCTGGTGTGGATCTTCGGTCCGGGTGGGTACGCCGACAGGGTGCCGCACCGGCGGGCGCCGCACCGGCGGGCGCATGCAGCGGCGCAGTGGAGGTGCGATGAGCGTCGGGCTGGGGGAGCGCGTACGTGGGGGCGTGGGCGAGAAGGTCCCGCGCATCGACGGGATCCCCAAGGTGAGCGGGACATTCGAGTATGCGAGCGATCTGTGGATGGACGGCATGCTGTGGGCCGCGACCCTCAGGTCGCCGCACGCGCATGCGGCGATCCGCCACATCGACATCAGCGGAGCGCTCGCGAGCCCCGGCGCGGCGGCCGTGCTGCTCGCAGGTGACGTTCCGGGCAAGAACCGCTTCGGCTTGAACTTCGACGACCAGCCCGTGCTTGCCGACACGGTCGTCCGTTATGACGGCGAACCCATCGCGGTCGCCGCCGCGCAGACGCCCGAACTCGCGCGGCGCGCGATTTCCCGTATCACCGTCGAGTTCGCGCCGTTGCCTGTCCTCGCGGACATGGAGGAGGCGCTGCGCACGGACGCGCCACGGCTGCACGACTTCGGCAACGTCCTGCGTCACGTGCATCTGCTGCATGGCGACCCGGACGGTGCCGCGGCCGATGTCTGGGTCGAGGGCTACTACGAGACCGGCATGCAGGATCAGGCGCCGCTCGGACCTGAAGCGGGTCTGGCGGTCCCCGCCGAGGACGGCGGCATCGACCTGTACGTGGCGACCCAGTGGCTGCATGTGGACCGCGAGCAGATCGCGCCGTGCCTCGGCCTACCCGAGGAGAAGGTGCGGTTGCACCTCGCGGGCGTTGGCGGCGCCTTCGGCTCCCGCGAGGACATCCACATGCAGATCCATGGCTGCCTGCTTGCCCTGCGCACCGGCCGGCCCATCAAGATGAGCTTCGGGCGGGAAGAGTCGTTCCACTCGCACGTACACCGTCACCCGGCACGGATCTGGATGCGGCACGGCGTCACCCGCGACGGCAAGCTGCTGAGCGTGGATGCCCGCCTGCTGTTCGACGGCGGCGCCTACGCCTCCTCTTCGCCTGCCGTGGTCGGCAACGCGGCCACCTTCGCCGCCGGCCCGTACGACGTGCCGAACGTCCGGGTCGAGGGCACCGTCGTATACACGAACAACCCGCCATGCGGCGCGATGCGCGGCTTCGGCGCCCCGCAGGTCTGCTTCGCGCACGAGGCGCAGATGGACAAGATCGCGGTCCGCCTCGGCGCCGACCCGGTCGGCCTGCGGCTCGCCAACGCGCTGCGCACCGGCTCCGTGCTGCCGACCGGCCAGGTGCTGACCGGCGCGGCGCCGGTACGGGAGATCATCGAGGCGTGCCGGGATCAGCGGCTACCGCCGGCCGAGCCGGCTTCGGGCCGCGACAGCCTCCGCTACCCGGGCGGCGCGGGAAGTGTCACCAGGGGCGAAGGGCTGAAGCGGGGGGTCGGGTTCGCGGTTGGTTACAAGAACGTCGGCTTCAGCGAGGGATTCGACGACTCCGCGGCGGCCCGCATCACGCTCCGCCTCGAACCGGGCGGGCCGGTGGCGGAGATTCACACCGCTGCGGTCGAGATGGGCCAGGGCCTCTACACCCTGCTGACCCAGATCGTGCGCACCGAGCTTGGCGTCGACCGCGTCGTCTTCCACCCGGCCGACACGCAGGTCGGCAACGCCGGTTCCACCTCGGCGTCCAGGCAGTCCATGATGGCCGGCGGGGCGGTCCAGCTGGCCTGCACGCAGATCCGCGCCGCCCTGTCCGAGCGGGCCGGTGCCGCAGGCGCCGACGCCGCCGATGTCACCGGCGTCGCTGGCGGCATCGCCGGGCGGCCGGCCGCCGAGATCGCCGCGATCCTCGGCGAGCCGATCGAGCGCAGCGTCGTCTACCGCCATCGCGCCACCCAGGCATTCGATGACCACGGCCAGGGTGACATCCACGTATCGTTCGCCTTTGCCGCGGAGCGTGCCGTGGTCGAGGTCGACGAGGAACTTGGCCTGGTCCGTGTCGTACAGGTGACCGCGGCGGTGGACGCCGGCCGGGTCCTCAACCCGGCCGGTTTCGAAGGGCAGATCGAGGGTGGTACCGCTCAGGGCCTCGGGTTCGCGCTCATGGAGGAGGTCCAGGTGCGGGACGGGATCATCCGCAACCCATCGTTCACCGACTACCTGATCCCGACCATCCTCGACGTCCCCCCGATGGTTTCCGTGGCGGTGGAGGTGCCCGAGCCCGGAGTTCCCTATGGCCTCAAGGGCATCGGGGAGTCGCCCACGGTCGTCGCGACCGCTGCGATCGTGGCCGCGCTGCGTGACGCCACCGGCAGGGAGCTCAATCGTGCGCCGGTCACGCCCGACGAGCTTGCCGGGCTTCGCGGCCCGGTGGCGGGCCGGCCGCCGCCACCGCCGCCGGACGTGCCTGGCCAGTGGCCGGTGCCGTACTACCACAACATGCGGTCCGGACAGCAGAGGCTGATGTGACCGCCGGCCATCCGCCGCCAGGGCCAGGTCCGCTGCAGGGCGACCTGGTCATCGACGGCTGCGCGATCGCGACGGTTGACCCGGACGGCCGCGAGTTCACCAGCGGGCACATCGTCGTCGTGGGCGACCGGATCGCCGCGATCGGCGCGGGCCCGGCACCCGGCGGGTACGCGGCAGCCCGCCGGATCGACGGTGCCGGCTGCCTCGCCACGCCCGGGCTCGTCAACACCCATGATCACCTCTACCAGTGGGCGACCCGCGGACTGGCGCAGGATGCCACCCTGTTCGAATGGCTGACCACGCTCTACCCGGTATGGGCGCACGTCGATGACGGCATCGTCGGCGCGGCGGCGCTGGCCGGGCTCGTCGCGCTCGCGCGGTCGGGGTGCAGCCTGTCCGCCGATCACCCGTACGTCTTCCCGCACAGCGCCGGCGACCTGCTCGGGGCCGAGATCGCCGCGGCCGCCCGGGTCGGGATCAGGTTCCACCCCTGCCGCGGCTCGATGGACCTCGGCAGGTCGTCAGGCGGCCTGCCACCTGACGAGATCGTGGAGGACAGGGACAGCGCGCTCGCTGCGACCGAGGACGCCATCGAGCGCTGGCACGACCCGTCGCCCGGGGCCATGGTGCGAATCGCGGTCGCGCCTTGCTCGCCTTTTTCTGTCTCCGGCGGGCTGATGCGCGACGCCGCCGTCCTGGCCAGGCGCCGCGGAGTGCGGCTGCACACACATCTCGCCGAGACCCTCGACGAGGACACGTACTGCAGAGAGCAGTATGGCTGCGGCCCGGTCGATTACGCCGACCAGCTCGGCTGGCTCGGCAGCGACGTCTGGCTGGCGCACGCCGTGCATATCGGCGGGGAGGGCGCCAGGCGGCTTGCGGGCTCGGGCACCGCCGTCGCGCACTGCCCAAGCTCGAACGCGCGGCTCGGCTCGGGTATCGCGCCGGTGCGCCCGCTGCTCGACGCGGGCGCGACGGTGGGGCTGGGCGTGGACGGCGCGGCGTCGAACGAGTCAGCGTCCCTGGCCGGCGAGCTGCGCCAGGCGCTATTCGTGGCACGGCTCGGATACGGTCCGCACGCCCTGGGTGCCCGCGAGGCGCTGGCCCTCGCGACCATCGGCGGCGCGCGCTGCCTCGGCCGCGAATCCGAGCTCGGCTCCCTCCAGGCGGGGAAGCTCGCAGACATCGCGCTATGGCGGCTGGACGGGTTCGGCTCGGCCGACATCGCCGACCCGGTGGCAGCACTCGTGCTCGGCCCGCAGCCGCCGCTGGAGCTGCTGCTTGTCGGCGGGCGGCCCGCCGTCGTGGACGGTGAGGTGACGGGCTGCCCGCGCGATGAGGTGGCTGGTTCGCTGCTCGCGGCGAGCCGCCGCCTCGGCGCCCTGGCGGCGGTGGGATGACCGTGGCAATCAGTGGAGGCGCGGCGTGACTTTCCTGCAGCCGGTGAGCTGGCAAGAGGCGCTCGCCGCGCGTGCCGCCTACCCGGAAGCTGTCGCCGTCGCCGGCGGCACCGACGTCCTGGTCGATATCAACTTCCACCGGCTGCACCCGGCGGCGGTGCTCGATCTCGGCCGGGTCCGCGAGCTGGGTGACCGGGCACGCGTGGACGGGGCCATCAGGCTCGGCGCGGCCGTCACCTACCACGACGTGATCGCGGGCCTGAGCGCGAAGCTGCCCGGCCTCGCCATGGCGGCGCGCACGGTCGGCTCGCCGCAGATCCGCAACCGCGGTACTGTCGGCGGCAACCTGGGTTCGGCGTCCCCGGCCGGGGACGCCCATCCGCCGTTGCTTGCCTCCGGCGCCGACGTCGAGGTCGGGTCGGTCCGTGGACGGCGGCTTGTGCCGATTGGCGACTTCTTCCTGGGCCCGAAGCACAGTGTGCTCGATCCTGATGAGCTGATCGCCGCGGTGCATATTCCCCCGGCCACAGGACCGCAGCTTTTCGCCAAGGTTGGGACGCGCAACGCGATGGTCATCGCGGTCTGCTCCTTCGCCATCGCGCTGCACCCGGACCGCCGCAGGGTGGGCACGGGCATCGGGTCAGCCGGGCCGGTCCCGCTGCGGGCGAGCGAGGCCGAGCGCTTTCTGGAAGGTGTGCTCGACGAGGGCAACCACTGGGAGAGCCGCGGCCCGCTGGCCGGTAGTGACGTGTCGCGCTTCGCGGAACTCGTCGGCCAGGCGGCCCAGCCGATCGACGACGTGCGGGGGTCGGCCGCCTACCGGGTGCACGCCCTGCGGGTTCTGTCCCGGCGCATGATCTGCTGGGCCTGGGAGGAGTACGGGAGGGTGGCGCGCTCATGAAGGTCTCGTGCACGGTCAACGGCGAGGCAACGGTCGCCGACGACGTGAGGGACGACGAGAGCCTGCTCGAGATGCTGCGCGAACGGCTCGGCCTCACCGGCACCAAGAACGCCTGCGAGCAGGGTGAGTGCGGTTCGTGCTCGGTGTACCTGGACGGCACGCTGGTCTGCTCGTGCCTGGTGCTCGCCGGGCAGGCGCAGGGCCTCGATGTCGTCACCATCGAGGGCATCGGCGGCTCTGCCAGTGATGATGCCCTGCACCCGATCCAGCGGGCCTTCATCGACGCTGGGGCCGTGCAGTGCGGTTTCTGCACACCCGGCCTGATCATGGCCACGCACGAACTGCTCCGCCGCGTGCCCGACCCGGCCGATGACGAGATCCGCGAGGCGCTCGCGGGCAACCTGTGCCGCTGCACCGGGTACCAGAAGATCCTCGACGCGGTCCACCTCGCCGCGAACAGCTAGCGGCCGGCTCCGCCGGAAGATCTACCTACCGAACGGCTGCCGCGTGGTACCCGCAGACGCGCGTGGCGCCGGCTTCCGCGAGGGTTTCAACCTCGATGAACGTCCCGTCGAGTTCGGGCACCGCGACGAGCGTCGCCTGAATCGCCCGGCCGTGATCCTCCTCGGATCATGATCGCGGTAACTTTTTCGAAGCATGTGCGGCAAAGTTACCGCGATCATGAAAACCCCGGCGATGGCCGATCGCTGATGCTGTTACCCAGGCAATGGGGCCATCGCTGGGGTGACAGCAGCGGTCGGGGGGCCGCGTCAGTCCTTGATGATCCTCGTGCCTGTCTCGGCGTTCATGGCACGGTCGACGTTCTGCGGATCGGTGATGATGCCTTCTGTGCCGCCGTGGTCCAGGAACTCGATCATCGCCTGGATCTTCGGCGCCATGCTGCCCTTGGCGAAGTGGGTACCCGTTGCCAGGTAGGCCTTCGCCTCCGAGAGTGTCATGCTGTCGACCCACCGCTGCTGCGGGGTGCCGAAATGCAGCGCAACTTTCTCCACCGCGGTCGTGATGAGCAGCAGATCGGCGCCGAGGTCGCTGGCGAGCAAGGAGGACGAGAGGTCCTTGTCGATCACGGCGGCCACCCCGGACAGGTCGCCTTCACCGCTGGCGACGACTGGGATGCCGCCGCCACCTGCGGTGATCACGACTGTGCCCGCGGTAAGCAGCCTGCGGATCGCGGGCAGTTCCACGATGCGCAGCGGCCGGGGTGAGGCGACGACGCGCCGGTAGCCGCGGTTGGCGTCCTCGACGAGGACCCAGCCGTCGTCCCTGCGCCGCCGCTCGGCCTGCTCGGCATCCATGAACGAGCCGATCGGCTTCGTCGGGTGCTGGAAGGCGGGGTCGTCCGCCGCGACCTCGGTCTGGCAGATCAACGTCACCGCGTCCCTGGCCACGCCGTAACGCCGGAACTCGTTGGTGAGGTTCTGCTGAAGCGCGTACCCGATCGCGCCCTGGGTGTCCGCGCCGCACACGTCGAGCGGCACCTCGTGCAGTTCGTGGGCGGCCAGTTCGGATCGGCGCAGCACGAAGCCGACCTGCGGCCCGTTGCCGTGGGTGATCACCAGGTCCCAGCCGTCCTTGATCATTGTCACCATGTGGTGGCACGTCTCCGTCGCGGCGACGTACTGGTCGCGGACCGTCTGGTGCATCTTGTCCTTGATCAGTGAGTTGCCGCCGATGGCGACCACCGCGGTCCGGCCTGGCATCACATTCGCCTTCCTCAGCTCATGGTGAGCGCCATGACGGCCTTCTGGCCGTGCAGGCGGTTCTCTGCCTGGTCGTATACCGCAGATTGCGGCCCGTCGATCACCTCGTCGGTGACCTCGACGTTGCGGTCCGCTGGCAGCGGGTGCATGAAGATCGCGTCTTCGTGCGCGGCCGACATCCGCCGCTCGTCGGTGATCCACGACTCGTAGCTGCGGATCAGCCGCGACCCCTCGGCCTCGTCGGGCGTCGTCAGCAGCGCGCCCCAGCTCTTGGCGTAGACCACGTCGGTGTCGCGGAAACCCTCGTCGAAGTCGTGCAGGATCTCGAAGCCGACCCGCGCACGGCGGGCATTCTCCTTCGCCTGCTCGACGATCTCGGGCATCAGCTGGAACTCCGGCGGGTGCACCAGCCGGACGTTCATGCCGAACCGGGGGAGCAGCAGGGCCAGGCTCTGCGGCACGCTGATCGGCTTCTGGTAGCTGGTGGCATACGCCCAGCTGACCGTGGCCGTGCGGCCTCGCGGGTCACCGAACCGCTCGATGATCGTCATCAGGTCGGCAAGCGCCTGGTGCGGGTGGTAGATGTCGCACTGCATGTTGAGCACCGGAACCCTGCTGGCGTCCGCGACGTCCCGGATGTAGCGGTTGCCTGCCTCCCAGTCGATCATCCGGATGGCGATGCCGTCGTTGTACCGGCCGAGGATCTCACCGATCTCCTTGGCCGTGTCGCCGTGCGCGATCTGCGTCGTCCGGCTCTCGATGAACTGGGCATGGCCGCCAAGCTGGGCCATCCCGGCCTCGAACGAGGCCCGGGTCCGCGTGCTCGCGTAGAAGAACAGCATGGCGAGCACCTTGTCGCGCAGGTAGGGATGCGGCCTGCCGAGCGCGCGGTCCCGCTTCAGCTGGAACGCGACGTCGAGGATCGTGTCGATCTCGTCCTTGGTCCACTCCCGCAGGTCGATGAGGTCGCGGCCGCGCAGGTGGGTCTGCATGTCGGGCCGCCTACTCGATCGCGCCGAGGACGAGCGCGATCAGCGCCATCCGCACGACCACGCCGTTGTACGCCTCGAACCAGTACCGGGCGTGCCGGGTGCTGTCGACATCCGGGGGCAGCTCGTCCATCCGGGGCAGCGAGTGCAGGATGATGGCGTTGCTCTTCGCCTTGTCCCTGAGCAGCTGGCGTGTCACCCGGTAGGCCGCCGGTGTGACGCCCCGGTCGCCGGTCGCCTCGACGCGTGACTTCGTGTAGTCCGCCTGGACGACCGGCTCCATGTAGATGACGTCGGCCTCGGCGATGCACTTCTCCACGCTCTCGACCTCGCGGTACATGACGTTGCGCTCGTCGAGCTCTGCCTTGAACTCCTCCAGCAGCGACATCTGCGGCGGTGAGACGACAAACGCCTCCATGTCGAACTGGGACATGGCGTAGAGGATCGAGTGCATCGTGCGCATCCGCATGTCGCCGACGCAGAGCACCTTCAGGCCGTCGAGCGTGCCCTTCGACTTCCAGATCGTGTAAAGGTCGGTCAGCACCTGGGTCGGGTGCTCCCCCCAGCCGTCACCGCAGTTGATGACGGGCACCGACGCCCAGCGGGCTGCCTCGTGCGGTGCGCCCTGCTGATAGTGGCGCATCGCGATCACGTCGCCGTAGTACTCCAGCATGTGGACGGTGTCCTTCATCGTCTCCTGGTAGAAGTCGCCGGCCCTGGTCATCTTGGCGTCGGAGAAGCCGAGCACGTGCCCGCCGAGGCGGTGCATGGCTGCCTCGGTCGCGAGCCTGGTGCGCGTGCTCGGCTGGTAGAACGCGGTGAGCAGGGTCTTGTCCTTCAGCAGGTCCCCGTTGCGCCGCTCCGCGGCGTGCGGGGCGAGCTGGTCGGCCACCTCGAAGATCTGGAAGTACTCGTCGCGCTCCATGTCCTTCAGCGACAGGATGTCCCTGCCGAGGAAGCTCCTCATGTGTGCGTCCCCTCTGTCAGCCGCTCCGTCAGCTGTGCCGTACGGCCCCATGGACGACGTAGCTGTTGCCATGGCAACAGCTACGTCACATCCATCGGCGCGAATGTGTCGATCATCAGCCGCACGTCGTCGCCGAGCGGATAGAGGATCGGGCAGGTCGCACCGTTGCTGATGTACTCGTCAACCTTCGCCACGCACTCCGCGGGCGTGCCCGCCGCGGAGATCATCTGCACCGCCTCGTCGGGGACGAGGCGCATCGCCCTGTGGATCTCCGCTGGCCCGGCCGGCCAGGTGAGGATCTTGCCGATCTCCTCGATCAGCTGCGGATCCACGCCGCTGGCCTTCATGATGTGCGGCTGCTGGCCGAGGTACTGGGTGAGCAGTTCACGGGCGCGGTCCAGGGCGAGGTCGCGGTCCTCGTCGACCGAGCAGACGACGAGTTGCGGCCGGTCGATGTCGTCGAGCGACCGGCCTGCCCGTTCGGCACCGTCGGCGAGCGCCGCCATCGCGCGCTTGTTGTAGTCGGGGCCGACCATGTAGTTGAGGACGACGCCGTCACCGATCTCTCCGGCGAGCTCCATCATCTGCATGCCGGTCGCGCCCACGTAGATCGGTACCTGCCGCGGTGACCTGTCGCCGTGGACGACGTCGATCTCCACGTCGTCCAGGTGCACGAACTCGCCGTGGTAGGTGACCCGCTCCATGGCGAGCAGCTTGCGGGTGGCCTCGACGATCTCCCGCATGGCAAGCAGCGGCCTGCGCCGGTCCACGCCGACCTTGCTGGCCAGTGGCTCCCACCAGGCCCCGAGACCGAGGATCGTGCGCCCGGGCGCCAGGTCGTCGAGCGTCGCGAAGGTGGCCGCGAGGAGGCCGACGTTGCGCGTCCAGATGGGAATCACGCCGGAGGCAACCTTGATCCGGCTGGTGACCGCCGCGTACGCGGCCATCGGTACCGTCGCCTCACGCACCAGGCGGCTCTCCGCCTGCCAGACGGCTTCGAAGCCGCGCTGCTCGGCGTAGCGCGCGTACTCCATGCCGTCCCTGATCGGATGCTTGTCCTGCAGGTAGAGCGCCACCCTGCGGGTGGCTGGGACCGTCATCGCAGGCTCCCTCCCATCGGCTCGAACGAATGCGCCCCCGTGGCCTGCAGCCGCGTCCAGAGGTGCGCGGCACCTGCTGCCGTTTCCGCCGCGAGCTTGTCCTGGTCAACGCGGGTGGACCGCCGGTCGGCTATGACAAGCTCACCGGCGACGTACACGTCGCGGACCTGCCGCGACGACAAGCCGAACACCCAATGCCCGGCCAGGTTCGCCGCGTCCAGCGGTGTCGGTGCCGGATACTCCAGCACGGTCAGATCCGCCGGGGCACCCGGCGCCAGCGTGCCGAGCAGTGGCTCGCCGTAGCATCGGCCGGCGAACCACGCGCTCTCGGCGAGCCGCGCCAGCGGCCACGCAGGGCCCGTGTGCACATCACTTTCCCTGGTGCGGAAGAAACCGGCCTGCGACTCGGTGAACATGTCGCCGTCGATCCCGTCGGTGCCGAGCCCGGATCTCTGGCCGTCACGCCCGAACGGTGAATGGCCGACGGCGTTGTTCATGTTGCTGCGGGGGTTGGTGACGACGTTCGCCCCGCTCGCTCTGATCACGGCGAGTTCGGCCGGGTCCACGTGCACGCAGTGCGCGAGCAGCGAGGCGCTGTTGATGACGCCGGCCGCGTTCAGGCGCTCGACCACCCGCATCCCGGATCTGGCGAGCGCGTCCCGCTCGTCGGCCGCGTCCTCCGCCACGTGGATATGGATGCCGACACCGGCGCCGGCTGCGCCGTCCGCTATCGCGGCGAGCGTGTCGTCGGACAGCGTGAAGGAGGCGTGGGCGCCCATCATCGCGCGCGCGAGCGGCCGCGCGGTGCGCGCGAACCGCAGGTTCTCCGCGATCCCCGCGGCGGCCCGCGCGGGCCCGTCCCTGTCGGTCACCTCGTAGCACAGGATGGAGCGCAGCCCGAGTTCCTCCAGCGCGGCGGCGATGATGTCGAGGCAGCCGTCGATGGCGTTCGGCGAAGCGTGGTGATCGACGACCGTGGTCGTTCCCGCGAGCAGCGCGTCGAGCCCGCCGCGCAGCGCGGACAGGCGGATGGCGGGCTCGTCGAGCGCGCGGTCGAGCCGCCACCAGACACGCTGGAGAATCTGGAGGAAGTTCGCGGGCGATTCGAGCTCGTACGGCATGCCGCGGGCGAGCGCCGAATACAGGTGGTGGTGGGCGCAGACGTTGCCAGGGACGATGAGCGTGCCCGAGCAGTCCCGTCGCACCGTCCCGTCCGGTGCGGTGCCCAGCGCCGTGGCTCCGACCGCGGCGATCCGGCCGCCCGCGATGACCAGGTCCGCGCGCACCAGTTCGGGCGGGTCGAGCGCGACGGCGACCGTACCGCCGACCAGCGCCACGGCGCCCGCAGGAGTCACGGCGCTCGCAGGAGTCATGGTGCCAGCCGGTGGCACGCCGCGGCAGCCGTCAGGGCTGCGTTGCCCCGGGGGGACGCCGTACTGATCTGGGGACGCCCCAGACCCCGATGGCCCGGGATCCCCCCGCGCCAAAGGGGCGCCGGGTCCGCGGCAGGCGCTAGGGCTGCGTTGCCCCGGGGGGACGCCCCCCGGGGATCCCCCGCCAGCCCACCGTGGCCGGCCCCGGCTGGATAAGAGCCGGCTGATTCAGGCATCATGCTCATGATCGGGCCAATCTCGGCACGGCGGCGCGGGCCGCGGCGGAATCCTTCATCGGCAACCGGGTGCGGCGGACACCCTCGAATGCATAGAGCGCTCCTGCCACCGCTGACGCGGTGGGCACCAGCCCGATCTCCCCGATGCCCTTGGCGCCGTATGGGCCTTCTGGCTGGTACTCCTCGACGAAGACGCACTCGACCGGCGGCATGCCGGCCGGCGGGATGATGTTGAGTGACTTCAGCGTCGTGGTCACCGGCCGCGCATCGGCGACGACATACTCCTCCGACAGGGCATGACCGAGGCCCATGTGGATCGCGCCCTCGACCTGGCCCTCGAGCAGGGTCGGGTTGATGACCCTGCCGACGTCGTGGGCGGCGACCACCTTGTCGATCCGGCCCAGGTCGTCGAGGATGACGACCTGGGTCGCCCAGCCGTAGGCGAAGTGGGTAACCGGCTCGGCGGTGGCGGCGCCCGGCCTGGTCGTCCAGTCGATGGACACCTCGCCGTAGAACTCCCGGCCGGCGAGTTCGTGCAGCGGGCGGTCGGCCAGCGCGGCCCTGAGCTTGGCGGCCGCGTCGATCACCGCGCGCCCGCCGAGCACGGTGGCCCGCGAGGCCGTGGTCTGCCCGCATTCGAGTTCTCGCTCGGTGTCCACCCGCACGGTGACCTGCGCCGGGGTGACGCCGAGTTCCTCGCAGAGGATCTGGGTCAAGACCGTGTGCACGCCCTGGCCCATTTCGGTCCACGGGTGGTAGAGCGTGACCGTGTCCCCGGCTTCCGGCCGCACGATCACCTTGCCGTACTCGGTCAGCCCGTTGCCGACACCGGTGTTCTTGACCGCGCAGCCGATCCCCGCGTAGCGGGCGGACTTGTAGGCGTCCCGCACGGCGAGCAGCGTCTTCCTGATGCCTACCCCGGGGCCGAGCTTCTGGCCGGTGCCGAACCTGTCGCCCACCTCCACGGCGTTGCGCCAGCGTATGTCCCAGCCGTCGAGGCCGGCCCGCTCCGCCAGCCGGTCCAGCATTCCTTCGATCGCGAAATTGGCCTGGTTCGCGCCGAAACCCCGCATGGCGCCGCACGGCACGTTGTTGGTGTAGACGGCACGCGCTTCGATGTCGACGGCGTCGAACTTGTACACGCCGCACGCGTGCCCGGCGGCGCGTTCGAGGACCTTGTCGCCGACGCTGGCGTAGGCGCCGGTGTCGCCGACGATGCGCGACCGGACCGCGAGCAGCCTTCCCGCCTGATCGCACCCGACCGTGTAGGTCATGGTCAGTGGGTGCCGCTTGACGTGGAAGCGCATGCTCTCGCCGCGGCTCAGGGTGAGCTTGACGGGGCGCCCGGTGCTCATGGCCAGCAGCGCGGCGTGACCCTGGACGTTCAGGTCCTCCTTCGCGCCGAAGGCGCCGCCGCTGGAGACCAGGGTCGCGCGTACTTTCTCGCGTGGCAGCCCGAGCAGGCCGGCCACCTGCCGCCTGTCACTCCAGATGCCCTGGCCCTGGGTGTAGAAGTGCACCCCACCGTCGCCGTCCGGGTAGGCGAGGGATGACTCGGGCTCGAGGAAGGCGTGCTCGATGTGCTGGGTGCGGAAGGTCTCGGTCACCACATGCGCCGCCGTGGCGAGCACGGCGTCGACGTCGCCGCGCTTGACCCGTGATGTCGACAGCACGTTGCCCGGCGAGCCGCGGTGCAGTTGCGGCGCGCCCGGCGCCATGGCGGCAACCGGATCGGTCAGCGGCTCGAGAACCTCGTATTCGACGTCGATGAGTGCCGCGGCGGCGCGGGCCGCCTCCCGGGTATCCGCCGCCACCAGCGCGAGCACGTCGCCGACGTAGCGGGTCGTCTCGCCCACCGCGTTGATCTGCAGCCAATCCTGGGTCAGCTCGCCCTGGGTCCGCTCGCCCGGCACGTCCTCGGCGGTGAGCACCGCGACCACGCCGGGATGGGCGCGGGCCCGCGCGGTGTCGATCGAGCTGATCGTCGCGCGCGGGTGGTCGCTGAAGCGGATCGCGCCGTGCAGCATCCCGGCCATGCTGAGGTCGTTGACGTAGGGCTTGTCGCCGAGCGCCAGCTCCGTGGCCTCGTAGCGGGCGGTACGCGAGCCGACCCGGCCGCTCCGGTCGATCTCCGGCAGCGGCTCGCCGAGCTTGGCGCTCGCCGCGAGCAGTATCCCGTCGATGATCTTGACGTACCCGGTGCAGCGGCAGAGGTTACCGGCGAGGGCCGCGGCCACCTGCTCGCGGCTCGGCGCCGCGGTCTTGCGCAGCAGCGCCTCGGCCTTCAGCACGATGCCTGGCGAGCAGAAGCCGCACTGTGAGGCGCCTGCCGCGACGAAGCTCTCCGCCCACAGCCTGCGGTCCGGCTCGGACAGGCCCTCCTGGGTCGTCACGTCCTTGCCTGCGGCTCGCGACGCCTTCACCGCGCAGGAAACCTGCGCACGGCCGTTGACCAGGACCGTGCACGCGCCGCAAGAGCCCTCGGGCGCGCAGCCGTCCTTCACAGACATGACGCCGAAGTGATCGCGCAGCAGGTCGAGCAGGTGCATATCCGGATCCTGGAGATCCGCCGTCACCGGCGCTCCGTTAAGCGTGAAGTCCATGTGCGGGTCCTTGTCGAGCATGTTGGCCGGATGATCTCCACGTTGACGCCGCCCTTGCCCGCGGGTAAGGGCCGAAGGTCCGTCGGCTCGTCGAGCCCCGCCTCCGCGCGGCCTTCGCTACCTGGAGAGACGGTTCGCGACTCAGCCTAAGCACGGATCGGCCGGCCGCTGGACGCCGGTGAACAGGACGGCGGCCTTGTCGCCGTCGCCGACGATCCCGGACTCGCGCAGGTCGAGCAGGCCTGCCAGTCCGGCGGATCCGGTCGGATCCACCGGGTACCCGGCCGCCTGGCCGAGCTTGTTGGCCTCCCCGAGCCGCTCCTCGGTTACGACCAGGGGCTGGCCGCCGGTCCTCAGCATGGCGCCGACGACCGCCCGCCAGTCGTAGGTCTCGTCGTCGAGGATGCCGGTCGCGATACTGTGCGGCGCCTGCTCCCACGGCCACATGTACTCCGGCCGGTTGGCCGCGGCCCTCCGCATCGCGCTGTCGATGTCCTCGGGCCGCGGCGCCTGCGGCAGCGTGGTGGCGACCCGGTGGTAGGCGCGTTCGAGCGGATGGGCGCTCGCGGTCTGGACGGTGTGGATCCGCGGCGGACGGCTGAGCGCGCCAAGCGCCGTGGCCTCCTGCAATGCCTGGGCGCAGGCACTGGCGAGGGCGCCCCCGCCCACCTGCACGACGATGTGGTCGAGCGAGTCACCGCTGCGGGCCAGGGCGGAGACGATCTCGTAGCCGAGCGTCTCGCCACCCTCGATCGCCAGCCCGTTCTCGTTGCCCTGGCAGGTGAACGGTATGGCGCCGCGGTCGAGTTCGCCGCGCAGCCGCAGGTACGCGGGATCGCCCGGGGCGCCTGACTCGCGCGCGCACACCACGACGTCGGCCCGCAGCGCGCGCAGCCTGCGGACCACGCCCGCGTCCGCGTCCGTGGGCACGAACACCCGGAGCCGCCGCCCGCCCGCGCGCGCGAGGACAGCCGCGGCCAGCGCCGCGTTGCCGCAGCTCGCGATGGCGAGGTCGGGGCGGTCGGCGGGGTCGGCGTACCCGAGCCGCTCCATCACCTCCAGATGCAGCAGCAGCCCCATCATGTGGCGGCCCTTGTGCGAGCCGGTGACATTGCCCGTCTCGTCCTTCACCCACACCCCGCCGGGCGGGGTGAAGCCGAGCCGCGAGCTGAGCTCGGCGCTGCGCCGCAGCGGCGTGATCACGAACCCGCGCCCATCGACCCGGCTGACCGCCTGGTCAAGCAGGGTGATCAGGTCACAGAGCTCGGCATCCGCCATGCCCTCGGCGAGAGCCAGATGGGCCGCGTGCAGCAGCCCGCGGTAGCGCGTGAACGGCTCCTGCGGATCGTGGCGGGCCCGGTCAAGCTCGCCCAGGCCGGGGAACCGCACCCGCGCGGGATCGAGTACCCGGACAAGCACGTGGTCGACGTCGTCGGTCCCTGCGTTACCGCAGCGGAACGGGTACACCTCGTGCGGGTCGGATTCGCGGCCGCATCCGGAGCAGACGATCCGGCTGGCGAGGGTACTCACCGCTGCCCTGCCACGCCGGTCCGCGCGTTGAATTCCTTGATCATTTCATCCCAGCCGGCCAGCTTGCCGCGCAGGCCGGTCCAGAAGGCGCGGGCCCGCCGGGCGGTGAAGTCGCGGACAGGCACGCCCTGCTGCTCGACCCAGGTGTAGTAGCCGAGGTTGAAGATGCGTTCACGATCGGCGCGGGTGGTTTCGAGCAGGTGGTCCGTGCCCGCCCCCAGCATCCAGCGGCCGAAGGCCTCCGCAGCCTCGGGCTCGCCGAAGCCGGCGGGGAAGTCCCGTGCCGAGACGCGCACCCGCTCGGTCTCGTACATTTCCGCCCCGTCGGTGGCCACGGTCACCACCACGTCCTGTGGCCCGAGGCCCAGGTGCTTGGCGGTCTTCACCGCGGCGACGATGTTGCAGATGCTTGACAGGCCGAAACTCGCGAGCCCGGCGATCGTCTCCGCGCCGACACCGCGGCGGTCCCGCAGGTAGGCCAGGCCGGCCGGGGAGCTGAACAGGACACCGAGCTGATCGGTGGCGCGGTCGGAGACCGCGGTGACGACGTCGGTGTTCATGACGTTGTGGATCAGCGGGATGTGCTTGTCGCCGATGCCCTGGATGTTGTGCTCACCGAAGCCGTTCGACAGCATGGTCGGGCACTCGAGCGCCTCGACGGCCACGATCGCCGATCCGTAGCTGTCCTTGAGGTGGTCGCCGGCGCCGAGCGTGCCCGCCGAGCCCGACGCGGACACGAAGGCCCGCAGCCGCAGTTCCGGGTCGGCCCGCCGCAGGTCCTCGAACACGCCCGCCAGCGCGGTGCCCGTGCACAGGTAGTGAGCCAGATGGTTGCCGAACTCGCAGAACTGATTGAAGATCACGTTTGCCTGGTCGAGCGAAAGCTCGGCGCACTTGTCGTAGATCTCCTTGACGTTGCTTTCGGTGCCCGGGGTCCGGATGATGTCCTCCGGGCTCGCGACCCAGTCTTCGAGCCAGGCGAACCGCTCACGGCTCATGCCCTCGGGCAGCACCGCCACGCCGTGGCAGCCCATGAGCCTGGAGACGGCGACGCCGCCGCGGCAGTAGTTGCCCGTGGACGGCCAGATCGCGCGATGCACGGTCGGGTCGAACTGCCCGGTGACGATCCGCGGTGCCAGGCAGCCGTAGGTGGCGAGCACCTTGTGCGCGCGGATCATCGGGAACCGGTCGGCGGTCGCCACCACGATCTTCGCGGGCACACCCGTGAGCTCCGGCGGCAGCACCAGGTGGACGGGGACCGCCGCCTGCTCGACGCGGTTGACGCCGTTGAACCAGTGCACCCGGAACAGGTTCAGCGGGTGCGGGTCATCGGGCTTGACACCGGCGAGCGCCGACGTGACGGGCCCGGGGATCCGGCGCGGGTCGGCGAGTTCCGCGAACGTCGGCAGCAGGATCCGCGCCTCACGGAAGCGGTTGATCGTCCGTTCGTAGGCGCCCCGATCGACGATGTGATCTTCAAGGCCCAGTGCCTGAAGACCCAGTGCCTGAAGACCCAGTGCTTGAGCGCCCGGTGCCTGAGAGTCCAGTGCGGCCATGTCCTCACCCCTTCTGCATCGATGCTGGTAGGCGGCAGTCGGCGCGGCTGTTTCGCGCCGGTCATCCCTGCTCGCGGGTGTAGGGAACGCCAAGTGCGGCGGGGGTGCCGAGTCTGCGCTTCGCCCAGCCGGTGGACGCGGCAACCAGCGCGACCACGGTCATCAGGTAGGGCAGCGACGAGAAGAATTCCGACGGCAGGTTCACGCCGCGGGCCTGGAGGGTGAAGCCCAGGCTGGCGAATACGCCGAACAGGTAGGCGCCAAGGACGAGCAGGTCGGGCCGCCAGAACGCGAAGATCACCAGCGCGATCGCGATCCAGCCGTCGCCGGCGGTGAGGCCGTCCGTCCAGATCGGGGCGATCGAGAGCGTGAAGTACGCGCCACCGAAGCCGGCGAGCACGCCGCCGATGATCGTGTGGACGTACCTGTAGGCCGTGACGTTGATGCCCATCGTGTCGGCCGTCTGCGGAGACTCGCCGACCGACCGGAGGTAGAGCCCGGCCCGCGTCCGGTACAGGTACCAGGCGACCACCAGCACCAGTGCCCAGGACAGGTAGACCATGGCGTCGTGGCCGAACAGGATCGGCCCGAGAATGGGGACGTTCTTCCAGCCCCAGCACGTCGAGATTGACGAACTGGTGGATTCCGTGCTGGCCGCCGACCTTCCAGACCTGGCCGAGGTAGGAAGACAGCCCGACAGCGCCTGCGAAGATCGTTATGGCCAGCCCGGACACGATCTGATTGGCGCGCGCGGTGACGGAGAGGAACGCATGGATCAGCGCGAGCAGCCCGCCGGCGGTGCCGGCGGCCAGCAGTGCCACGACCAGCGCCACCCAGGACGGGCCGTGCAGGCGCTGCGAAACGGTGAACCCGCAGACGGCGCCCATCAGCATCATGCCCTCGACGCCGAGGTTCAGCACGCCCGAGCGCTCGGCGAGCAGTTCGCCGAGGCCGGCCAGCAGCAGCGGCGTTCCGTAGGCGATGGCGGAGACCGCGATCGCGATCGCGATGTTGTGGTTCATCGGTCCGTCTCCGTCGCGGTCGTTGTCACCGGGGACTTGCCGCCGGTGACCGTGCCCGGCGTTGTGGTGGCCGGGTGCGGTGCGGCCCGCGTGAGCTGTATCCGGTAGCGGGCGAGGATCTCGCCGCCGAGGACGCAGAACAGGATGATGCCCTCCATCGTGCCCACCAGCCCGGCGGGGAAGGCAGGGCCCTGGAGCGCGAAGCCCGCGTTGGTGAGCGCACCGATGAGGAAGGCCACGATCACCACGGCAAGCGGGTTGTACAGCGCGAGCGCCGCGACCACGATGCCGGCGTAGCCGTAGCCCGCGTCTGCTGGAGGCCGCGCGGGTCGAGCACGTGCGCGAAGTCGCCGATCTGGCTGGCGCCCCCGAGCCCGGCGACCGCACCGGACAGCGCCATCACGCTCAGCACGACGGCGCTTGGTGCGCATCCCCGCGTAGCTGGCGGCCGGCACCGAATCGCCCGATCACCCGCATCTCGAAACCGAACCGGGTGGACCGGATGAGGAACCACAGCAGCGCGGCCACTACCACGCCGATGACGAAGCCGAGCGGCAGCACGAACGAGCCGATCGCGACGCCCGGCCAGAATGCCGACGTGGTGCATGAACTTGCCCAGCGGGAACACGCGGGCGCGAGGGAGACGTGAGGTCGCGCCAGTACGAGTTGCTGTCGAAGATGAGGTAGTAGATGAACAGGCCGGCGACGTAGTTGAGCATCAGCGAGGTCAGGATCTCGTTGGTGCGCAGGTAGGCACGCAGCACACCAGGGATCGCCGCCCAGATCAGCCCGGCGGCCATGCCGGCGAGCATCATGGCGGGGATCAGCAAGCACGGTCGGCTCGCCGGATAGCGCAAGCGCGGCGCCTGACGCACCGACCGCGCCCATGTACAGCTGGCCCTCACCGCCGATGTTCCACACCCTCATGCGGAAGGCGACGGCCGCGCACAGCCCGGTGAACAGCAGCGGCGTGGCATAGACGAAGGTGGCGCTGAGCGCGCCGCTGGAGGTGAACGGCCGCATGGTAGATCTGGCTGTAGGTGGACAGCGGGTTATGCCCGGTGGCGGCGAGCACGATGCCGACGATGATCGCGGCCAGGACGAGCGAGACCGGCCGGCACGGCGAGGGAAAGCCAGCGCGGGGTGTCGACGCCGGCGCTCGATCCGGATCATGACGTCCCTCCTGCCATCATCAGGCCCAACTGCTGCAGGCTCGCCTGCGCCGCGGCCATGACACCCACCACCCGGCCCTCGTAGAAAACCGCGATGCGGTCGGACATCGCCCGGATCTCATCGAGGTCTTCGCTGATCAGGAGCACGCCGACGCCCCGCGCGGCGGTCTCGGCCAGGATCCGCCGCACGTCCTGTGTCGCCGCCACGTCGAGACCGCGAGTCGGGGATGCGGCCACGAGCACCTGCGGCGACGCGGAAAGCTCACGGGCGAGCAGCACCTTCTGCACGTTGCCGCCGGACAGCTGGCGCAGCAGCGTCTTGGGCCCTGGGGCGCGCACGTCGAACTGCTCCATCAGGACCTCTGCGTCCCTGGTCGCCTTTCTCATCCGCGACCACAGGCCCGACCCGGTTGGCGGCATCCCGGTACGACTTGAGGATGAGGTTCTCCGCGATCGAGAGGTTCGGCGAGATGCCGGTGCCCATGCGGTCCTCCGGGATGTAAGCCGACGCCACGGTCGATCGCCGCTCGGGCGTCGCCGGTCGGCATGCGCGTTACCGCCGACCGTGATCGTCCCCCTGTCGGCGCGGCGCAGCCCGGCGATTACTTCGGCGAGTTCCAGCTGCCCGTTGCCCGCCACACCGGCGATGCCGAGGATCTCACCGCCGCGGACGCTGAGAGACACGTCGCGAAGCGCCTCGGTGCCCAGGTCGCCGTGCGCGGAGATCCCGGCCAGCTCGAGCGACGGGTGGGCCCGCCACGACCGGGGACCGCGGACCCTGCCCGGTTGCCGAGCGCTAGCTCATGGCCGACCATGAGCCTGGCGAGTTCGGCGCCGCTCGGTGCCCGCCGCGTCGACGTTGGCCACCGTGGCGCCCCGGCGCAGGATCGTCACACGGTCGGAGACCGCGAGGACCTCGGGGAGCTTGTGCGAGATGAAGATGATCGTCCCGCCGCCGGCCGCCATCTCGCGGACGCTTGCGAACAGGTGGTCGGCCTCCTGCGGGGTGAGCACGGTGGTCGGCTCGTCGAGGATGAGGATGCGCGCGCCGCGGTAGAGCGCCTTGAGGATCTCGACCCGCTGCCGCTCGCCGAGCGACAGCTGCCAGATGCGCACTTTGGGATTCACGTCGATCCCGTACCGCTCCGCGGACGCCGCCACCTCGCGTTCGACCTGGCGGGGTGAGAAGCGGACCCGGCCCGCGCGTGACCAGCCGAGGACCACGTTCTCCGCTACCGTCATGCTCTCGACCAGGCGCAGCTGCTGGTGAACCATGAAGATGCCCGCGGCGTAGGCGTCGCGAGGCGAGCGGAACCTGACCGGTTTGCCGCCGACTTGCAGCTCACCCTCGTCGGGCCGGTACAGCCCGGTAAGGACGTTGCACAGCGTGGTCTTGCCCGCGCCGTTCTCACCGAGCAGCGCATGGACCTCCCCGACGGTCGCCTGGAATGTCACCCGGTCGTTCGCGACCACGCCGGGGAAGCGCTTCGTGACGCCCACCGCCGCTATCGCCGGCTGGTCGGCGATAGCGGCGGTGGCTGGCGCGTCGGCGGCTGAGGAGCCGCTATCGTGCGTCACCATTTAGGTTCGCTCCTCCGTGGACTAGGAACGGGCCACCAGGTCGGAGGCGCTCACCCCTTGGGGTTGCCGTTGACGCCCTTGACGAACCAGCTGATCGAGTACTTGCTCAGGGTGTTGCCAGCCACATAGACGGGGAGGGTCTTGCCGGCGGTCACACCGATCGTGCCGTCCTGCTTGTAGATCGGGCCGGTGAAGGGGTCGAACGTGCCGGCCTTGATCTGATTTTCCTTCGCGGTGATCGCTGCGGCGGTGGCCGCGGTCACCGACTTGCCGAACGGCGCCATGACCACGAATCCGTCACCGATCCCGCCGTAGTAGAACTGGCTCTTCCAGGTGTGGTTCATCGCCGCCTGGATCTCGTTGATGTAGTAGGGGCCCCAGTTGTAGGTCGTGGCGGTCAGCCAGGCATTCGGGGCGAACGACTGCTGGTTGGAGTCGTAGCCGGTCCACTTGAGCCCGCTCGCCGCTGCCACCTGCCCGGTTGTCGGGCTGTCCTGGCCGTCGCCGAGCACGTCGACGCCCGCGGCGACGAGGCTCTCCGCGGCCGACCTTTCGACCGACGGGCTGAACCAGGTGTTCGTCCAGACGACCTTGACGGTGGCGTTCGGGTTGACGGCGCGTGCGCCCATCGTGAACGCGTCGATCTCACGGATCACCTCTGGGATCGGGTACGGCGCGACGAAACCGATTTTGTTGTTCTTGGTGGCCGCGCCCGGCGGCCATGCCGCTCAGGAAGTCACCGTCCTCGCCGGCTCCGTAGTACTCGCTCAGGTTCGTCGCCAGGGCCGTGCCTGTCGCCTGCTCGAAGTACACATTCGGGTATTGCTTGGCCGCGGCCACCATGGCCGGCTGGTAACCGAACGAGGTGGCGAACACGATGTTCGCGCCGGCGTTCACCAGCTGAGTGATGACCTGGCTGACCTGTGGGCCCTCAGGGACGTTCTCCTTGTACATCGTGACGACCCGGCCACCGAAATGGGACTGGACAGCCAGCCGCCCACATCGTGGGCGTGCGTCCAGCCGGCGTCGCTGGGCGCGCCGACGTAGATGAATGCGGCCTTGAACGGATGCGTCGTGGTCCACTGACCCGCTGCCGCCGAACTGGACGGTGGACTTGCCGAACTGGACCCGGCGGCCGACGGGCTGCTGCTTGATCCACAGCCCGCCACGGTCACCGACAGAGCGGCGGCACCGGCGGCCAGGGCGACCAGACCCCATCGTCTAGTCATCACATATCCTCCCCGACTGATAGAGAAGGCACGGGGCCGGGCCGCTGCGCGGGCCGTCGGCGTGCTTAGGGTTTTGACAACTGATCACAAACCTGGCACCGCGGCCCGGACTGATCACAGAGCCGTTCGTCCTGCGGCCGTGGGCACATCGGCCTGGCCTGCGGTTCCGTCGGCCGCGATCGTGACCAGCCCGAAGCTGACCGTGTCAAGCAGGCCCCGGTCGGTGAGCCGGGCCTGCGGGATCACCGACAGCGCGAGGAAGGACATCGTCATGAATGCGGCAGGCAACGGGCTGCCGAGGGCGCCGCACGCGTCGCGCAGCCTGCGTGCCTGTGCCGCCACCTCGTCGGCCGGGGCGTCGGAGAGCAGCCCCGCGATCGGCAGCGGAACCTCGGCCAGAACCCGGCCGTCCGCGACCGCCACCTGGCCGCCGCCAAGCTCGGCCAGCCGGCCGATCGCCGCGGCCATGTCCGAATCGTCCGCGCCGACGACGACCACGTTGTGCGCGTCGTGCGCGACCGTGGAGGCCAGCGCTCCGCGCCGCAGGCCGAAGCCGGTGACCAGGCCGAGCCCGATCCGGCCGGTGCCGCGGTGGCGTTCGAGCACGGCGGCCTTGAGCAGGTCACGCGACGGGTCGGCGGCAAGTTCACCGTCGCGCTCCGGCGGGGCCATCACGCGCATCCTGGTGACCAGTTCTCCTGGCCGCACCTCGATCACCCGTACCGGGCCGCCAGGCGCCGGGATGCGCAGGTCGGCGGTGCTTATCGCGCGCACGTGAACACTACCGCGCATCCAGTCAGGTGCGGGCGCGCGGGCAATCGCGGCCGGTTTCCCTCCGGCCGCCACGAGCCGCCCGCGCTTGTACACGAGCGCGGGCCTGAAGGAGGTCAGGTCGGGCACCGCGACGATATCCGCCAGGTAACCGGGCGCGATGGCGCCGAGGTCGCTCAGCCCGTGGTAACGGGCCGGGTGCAGGGTGGCCATGACCACCGCATCAGCCGCCGGGCAGCCCAGGGCGACCGCCTTGCGCAGGATCGCGTTGATGTGCCCGGAGTCGAGCAGCTCGTCCGGTTCCAGGTCGTCGGTGCACAGCATGCAGTTGGCCGGCCCGTAGTCGAGGACGAGGGGGAGCAGGCTTTCCAGGTTCCGCGCCGCCGACCCTTCCCTGATCATGATCCACATTCCGAGCCGGCGCTTCTCGAGCGCCTCGCCGTAGGAGGCGCATTCGTGGTCGGACCGGATGCCCGCGGCCAGGTAGGCGTTGAGCGCGGGCCCGGAGAGCCCCGGCGCGTGCCCGTCGGCGTGCTGGCCGGCGCGGCGGGTGGCGAGCAGCTTGCCGAGGACGGCGGGGTCGGCGCCCACCACGCCGGGAAAGTCCATCACCTCGGCCAGCCCGATCGTGCGGGGCTCGCTGGTGAGCAGTCCGGCCACGCCGGCGGCATCCAGGGTGGCGCCGCTCGACTCGAACGGGCTAGCCGGCACGCACGACGGCACCATGAGGTAGTAGTCGAGCGGGACGTCGGCGGCAGCGCTGAGCAGGGCATGCACCCCGCGCGCGCCGAACACGTTGGCGATCTCGTGGGGGTCGATGACGGCGGCGGTGGTCCCGCACGGCAGCGCCGCGGCGGCGAAGGTGTCGACCATGAGCTTTGTCGACTCCAGGTGCATGTGCCCGTCGATGAAGCCGGGCAGCAGCACGAGCCCGGAGACGTCGGTCACCTCGCGGCCCGTGTAATGGCCAAGCCCCGCGACGTGCTCGCCGGCGACCGCGACATCGGTGTCGAGCAGTTCACCGGTGAAGACACTGAGCACCTTGCCGCCGGCCAGGACCAGATCGGCGGGCTCGTCGCCGCGCGCGACGGCGATGCGGCGGGCCAGCTCGCTGGCGGCCTCGTCCCTGCTCATCGGCCC
The DNA here is from genome assembly GCA_963851085.1 of uncultured Actinomycetota bacterium. Classification (GTDB taxonomy): domain Bacteria; phylum Actinomycetota; class Actinomycetes; order Streptosporangiales; family Streptosporangiaceae; genus DATFVJ01. Next base: position 39,351 of record CAWKNX010000005.1, read on the forward strand.
CACCTCCGGCGTCAAGGGGTGTCCCGTTGATCTTGGCCTCGCGCAGCGCAGCAGGCCGAAGATCCGCGGACACCCCCAAGCCTGCGGGCGCACCGGGACGCAGCACAGAGACCTTGGTCCCATTGCAGGCCCGTGAGCTGATCCGCGGCAGCCTTCGATCCCCGCGGGCTGATCCACGGCGGCCCGGCGAGCGGAGGCCCGCGACCTGCCGATCTTCTGTTCGCGGGAAGCTCTCATCAGCTGCGGGTGGCTCAATGCACTGAGCAGGCGTGATACTGAGGGTGAGGGCCGGGACGTGTAGGCGACAGTCGGGAGAATCGGGGCATGAGCGTAAGCGTGGTCAGCGAGCTCCTAGGTGCGGAAGATCTTCCGCAAAATCGCTACCTCGACCGCGAGGAAAGCTGGCTGCGGTTCAACCAGCGGGTGCTGGAACTCGCCGAGGACGAGGATGTGCCGCTGCTCGAGCGGGTCAGGTTCCTGGCCATCTTCGCGAGCAATCTGGACGAGTTCTTCATGGTCCGCGTCGCGGGTCTTACCAGGCGCCTGGCCACCGGGCTGCCGGTGAAGACCGCGACCAGGCAGGCCACCGCGCCAGGTGCTCGGCCGCATTCTGGAGGTCACGGGCGAGCTGATGCTGCGGCACGCGGCCTGCTTCCGCGAGGCGGTGCTTCCGGCCCTGACCGCGCAGGGCATCGAGATTCTGCGCTGGGGCGAGCTGTCCGAGACCGAACGCCAGAGCCTGCATCGCCTGTTCCGTGAGCGGATCTACCCCGTGCTGACGCCGCTCGTCGTCGACCCGGCGCACCCGTTCCCCTACATCTCCGGCCTGTCGCTCAACCTCGCCGTGCTCGTGGCCGATCCCGAGACGCGGCGGCAAGATGTTCGCCCGCGTCAAGGTGCCGCCGCTGCTGCCACGTTTCCTCGACGTCTCACCGCAGCGGTTCGTGCCGCTTGAAGACGTGATCGCGGCCCACCTGACCCAGCTGTTCGAGGGCATGGAGATCCTCGAGCACCACGCCTTCCGGGTGACCCGCAACCAGGACCTGGAAGTCGACGAGGACGTCACCGAGGACCTTATGCAGGCGCTGGAGCACGAACTGCTCCGCCGCAGGTTCGGGCCTGCCGTGCGGCTCGAGGTCGACGACTCGATCTCCGCGGTGCGTGCTGGACCGGCTGGTGACAGAGATTGGTGTCGGTGAGCGGGCGGTGTACCGGCTGCCCGGCCCGCTCGATCTGGCCGGCCTGCACGCCATCGCGGATCTCGATCTGCCGGAGCTGAAGTACCCCAGGTTCGTCCCGGCCGAATCCGCGCTGAGCCGGGACCAAGGACGTGTTCGCGACGCTGCGCGAGCGCGACGTGCTCGTCCACCATCCGTACGACTCGTTCACCACCACGGTGGAACGCCTCGTGGAGGAGGCCGCGGCCGATCCCCAGGTCCTCGCGATCAAGCAGACCCTCTACCGCACCAGCGGCGATTCTCCGATCGTCGACGCGCTCATCGACGCGGCCGAGGCCGGCAAACAGGTGGTCGTGGTCGTCGAGATCAAGGCGCGGTTCGACGAGCGGGCCAACATCACCTGGGCCAGAAAGCTGGAGGAAGCGGGCTGCCATGTCGTCTACGGCATCGTCGGGCTGAAGACGCATTGCAAGATGTGCCTGGTCGTGCGTGAGGAGAAGGACGGGTCACTGCGCCGCTACTGCCATATCGGCACGGGCAACTACCATCCGAAGACCGCGCGGCTGTACGAGGACTTCGGCCTGCTCACGGCCGACACGGTGGTCGGCGAGGACGTCACCGACCTGTTCAACCACCTCACGGGCTACAGCAGCCGAAATTCCTACCGCAGGCTCCTGGTCGCCCCGACCGCACTGCGCGCGGGGATCGTGGAGCGGATCAACCGCGAGCGGGAACGGTTCGTGGAAGGTAACCCGGCCCGGATACGGATCAAGTGCAACGCCCTGGTCGACGAGGTGGTCATCGACGCGCTCTACGGTGCGTCCCGCGCGGGCGTGCCGGTCGACCTGTGGGTGCGCGGCATCTGTGCGCTGCGCCCCGGCGTCCCCGGCCTGTCGGAGAACATCCGGGTACGCAGCATCCTCGGCCGCTTCCTCGAGCATTCGCGGGTGTTCACGTTCGGGCCGATCGGCGAGCAAGGGCCGCCGGACGTCTGGCTGGGCAGCGCGGACATGATGCACCGCAACCTGGACCGGCGGGTGGAGGTGCTCGTCCGGGTCACCGAGCCGCTCGATGCGCGAAGACCTGGCCTCCCTGATCGAGCTGGCGATGGACGAATCCACCGCGTCCTGGTGGCTGGGTGATGACGGGCCGGTGGACCCGGCGGCACATCGACGATTCCGGCAAGCCGCTGCTCGACATCCAGTCGCACCTGATCACCGCGCGCCGGTGGCGGTCGGCCGATGGGTGACCTCGCGGAAACGGACGAGGTTCTCGCCGCGGGAGCCGTTATGTGGCGGGCCGGCCGACGGGCCCGGCGTAGCAGGTGGGGCTCGTCCACCGGCCCCGCTACGACGACTGGGCTTTCCCCAAGGGCAAGGCCTAGCCGGGCGAGCATCCGCTGCTGACGGCGGTGCGCGAGGTAGACGGAGGAGACGGGCATGCGGCCGGTGCTCGGCCGGCCGCTCGGGCGCTCGTCCTACCTGGCCAGCGGCCGGCCCAAGCGGGTGGATTACTGGGCGGCCACACCGGCGGCGCAGTGGGTGAAGGGACTTAGCCTTAACGGCGGTGCGGGCGGCCACGCCCAGGCTGGGTTCGGCCGCCGGCCAGGCTGAATTCGTGCCGAACGACGAGGTGGACAAGCTGGAGTGGCTACCGGTCGAGAGGCGGAGCAGCGGTTGAGCTATCCGCATGACGTTCGATCTTCTTCGCGAATTCGCCCGCGCACCCGCGTCGACGCTCCCGTACATTTTCCTGCGGCACGCTTCGGCGGAGGATAAGGAGGGCTGGCCGGGCGAGGGCCTGCTTCGGCCACTTGACGGGACAGGCCGCGCGGCCGCCTGGGCGCTCGCCGAACTGCTCGCGTGTTTCGGGCCGTCGCGTGTGTTCAGTTCGGCGGCGGCTCGCTGCGTGGAGACGGTGCTGCCGTACTCGGTTCGCGTCGGCGTTCCCGTGACGGCCGAGCCTGCCTTTGCCGTGGATTCCGCTGCCGTGGATTCCCCTGCCATGGGCTTCGCCGCTGCTGAATCCGCGGCCGTTGAACCCGCGGGCGGCGGGGAGGCCGCCACCGCCCGGCTCGGCCGAACTCCTCGCTGACGGCCTGCCGATGATCCTGTGCGGCCACCGGGAGACCTGCCGCGCTTTACGCGCAGGCGGTCCGGCATTTCGGCGCGCACCGCCCGCGGACCTGTCGCTGGCGAAGGGAAGCTTCAGCGTGCTGCACGTCGCGCCGGCTCCGGTGCGGTGGGCGACGTGACGGCGACCGCCCTGGTCGCCACCGAGCGGCACGACGTCGCGCCGCTGCCATAGCTGCGTGATCGCGGTAAATTTTCTGCGGTATGTACCCGCAGATGATTAACACGCGGATTTGATCTTCGCAGCAGCCAGCCGGATGGCGTAACGAAGCGGTACTGGCCCGGGGGAGATGGGGTTGATGGGGCCGATGAGGTACCTGATGCGGGATTGAGGTGAGCGGGGCGGCCGGTAGCGGCGATACCACGGCAACGAGGCCTAGAATCGAAAACAGCGAGTTATTTCTGGGCGCGCACTATGCGCGGAAAGGTTACCGCGATCATGGACGGTCGGCGTTTCAGGTGCCAGGTTCGACGATGACCTTCAGGCCGCCGCGCCGCGCGGCCGCCTGAAACGCGTCGGCCGCCCCGGCGAGCGGGAACCTGTCGGTCACGAGTCCCGCCAGATTCACCTGGCCGCTCGCGGCCAGCGCGATCGCCCGCGGGTAGACCTCGTTCATCCGCCGCACCATCGCGATCGTCAGTCCTTTGCGGCGTGATACCGACGCCGGGAACCTGACCCAGTCGTCGCCTGGAATGCCGCCAAGCACCACCCGGCCGCCGGGCCTGGCGGCCTGCACCGCGAGCTGGACCGCGCCGTCGGTTCCCGCCATCTCGAAGGCCGTGTCAACCCCGCTACCCACCAGGTCGCGCAGGCCTGAAGGCCCGTCGGCGTCCGCGGGGCCCGCGGTGATATTCGCGCCCGCCCGGCTCGCCGCTTCCTGCCGGTGCGGCAGCGGATCCACCGCCACCACCGGGTGTGCGCCCGCTGCCCGCAGAAGCTGCACGAGCAGCAGCCCGATCGGGCCGCACCCGATTACGGCGGCGGCTGCGCCGATCCGCAGATGACCCAGGTCAAGTGCGTGGATGGCCACACCGAGCGGTTCAAGTACCGCACCGTCCGCGTCGGTGAGGCCGCCGGGCAGCGGAACCAGTTGCGCCGACGGCCAGACCAGAAAGTCCCGCAGCGCGCCATCCTGGCCGCCGTGACCTGCGAACTGTACCTGGGGGCAGAGGTTACGGTAACCGGCGCGGCACTGCGGGCAGGTCTCGTCGGGGATCGCCGGATCGATCGCCACCCGCTGGCCTCGCTGTGGGCCATCTTCAACGATGCCGGCGGCCTCGTGCCCGAGCACGAGCGGCCGGTCGAGCTTCGCGTCGCCGATGCCCGCCTCGGCCCACCAGTGCAGATCGCTGCCGCAGATCCCGACCGCGGTTACCCGGACCAGGCTGGTCCCGGGCTCAGGGGCGGGAACGGGCTCGTCTGCCACTCGCAGGTCACCCACCGCGTACAGTCGCGCGACCCGCATGAGGCTCCTTCCGGTGCCGTTCCCGCTGGTGCGATGCCAGGTCAAGGATAGGCACGAGGGCATGTCGGCAGGCTCTTGGCCTGCGGCCCGGCCGCCACCCCTGCGACGGCCGAGATCCACCGGACGCGCTCTAGCCGCGGCAGTCGTTCAGGTGATCGAATAGTGCCATGCGCTGGCCTGTGGGCCGGGGCCGTGGCCGGGGTGCTTGATCGGGGGATCGCACATGCAGTGTCATGGTGCGCAGTGTCATGATGCGCGGCGTCAGATCGGCCGGTGTCACGCGGGGGCCGTGCGGAGCGCGCTGTTCGCTGCCTGCGGCGCGGTACTCGCGGCCGTCGTTGGGCTGGTGGGGTGCGCGTCGCCGGGCCAGCGTGCCGCGGCGGGCCCGCCCGCGGGAACGCCAGGCTCCCCCGCGACCTCGCACGTCGAGAACGGCGGGCATGCCGGTGCGGCGCGTTCGTACTGGACAGCCGGACGGTTTGAGCATGCCAGGCCGTGGGTGGTGGCGGCCGCGTACGTGCCAGGCGCCCGCGCGGCCAGGATGGTGGGCGCCTCGATGCGGGTGGGCGCGCTGTTCTCTCATGACGCCGGCGGTGATCACTTCTGCACGGCCAGCGTGGTCGCCAGCCGCGGTCGCGACATGTTGATCACCGCGGCCCATTGCGTGCACGGTGGCAGGGCCAAGACCTACCGGCGTGACATCGTCTTCGTGCCTGGTTACCGGGATGGGACGGCGCCACGCGGGGTCTGGGTACCGCGCGCGATGTTCGTCGCCAGGGGGTGGGCGCGATCGGCCGATCCCGCTCTGGACGTGGCCTTCATCGTGCTGCAGGCCCTGGACGGCGAGCACATCCAGGCCGTGCTCGGCGCCAACAAGCTCGGCGTCAACCAGGGCTTCCGCCACGTGGTCCGGGTGACGGGTTACCCGGGGAGCGGCGAGGAGCCGATCACGTGCGTCAACAGGACCACCCAGCGGAGCCGCTATCAGATGCGATTCGCCTGCAAGGGGTATTCGCCAGGCACGAGCGGCAGCCCCTGGGTGATGCGATTCGATCCCGGGGCGCATACGGGTCTGATCATCGGAGTGATCGGCGGCTATCAGGGTGGCGGCGACACCGCGGATGTGTCCTACAGCCCGTACTTCGACGACAACATCGAGAAGCTCTACGACCAGGCCGCCAGCCAGTCCTGACCGGCGCGAGGCCGTCTGGCGATCGGCGTACCGCATTCGCGCCGCCGCCGGCTTGTTGTGGGTGCTGCGGGCTGGCGTGGGTGCTGCGCGCCTGGCGTGCGCTGCGGGCTGGCGTGGGTGCTGCGGGCTGGCGTGGGTGCTGCGTGCCTGGCGTGGGTGCTGCGTGCCCGGCGTGGTGCTGCGTGCCCGGCGTTGATGCTGCGCGCCGGTCGCGGCGCGCAGCCCGCGTGGCCCGGGCGCAACGCTGTCGGCGTCGCGTCGCTAGCCGGGGCAATGGGCCATCGCCAGGGGTGCCGGTATGGGCAATGGGCCAGTGCGGGAAAGCACGTCGTAGCGGTGGGGGGCCGGTAGTGACGCGACGTGGTCGGCCGACGCCGCCCTGGCCCCCTAACCGACGGCGTCGGCCAACAACCCAATGATCGTCCAAGGTCATTACGGTCCGTTGACCGGGGTGGGGTTTTCCGTCACCGTGGGTCACGGAGCGTGGGGCATTCCACCGCGAAACGCAGCAGGTCGTCGCCCTTTCAGGCCTCACCCTTGTCGCGCAGGCGGCGGAGCGCATGGGCGAGCGGCACAGCGGTGAGCTCGAGCTGCCATGGCCGTGCACCGTACGAAACGAGCTCGCCGCGGACCGATTCGGCGGTGGGCTCGCCAGGTGGGCTCCATGACAACCGCCGGACGGTGTCCGGCTGCAGCAGATTCTCGCTCGGCAGGTTGTGCTCGTCCGCGATGGCTGCGACAACGGTGCGTGCCGCGTCGAGCCGCCGTGCGGCCTCGGGATCGCGCTCTGCCCACCTGCTCGCGGGCGGGGGGCCATCGCCGGGCGCAGACGACTCGGGCAGCGTGTCCTCGCCGCCGTGACGTGCGCGGTCAAGCGCGCGCAGCCAGATCGCTGTGCGGTGCCGGGCGTTGCGGCCGGAGAATCCGGCGATCGCGTTCAGATCGGCCGGGGCGGCAGGCCATGTTCTCGCCGCCTCGATGATCGCGGCATCGGGCAGGACCCGGCCAGGAGACAGGTCCAGGCGCCTGGCGATGTTGTCGCGCTCCTGCCAGAGTTCACGCACCGCTGCCAGACTGCGGCGGGCCCGGATGCGGTGGATACCAGACGTGCGGCGCCACGGATCCCTGCGCGCTCTGGGCGGTCCCGCGGCAAGCACCGCCGCGAACTCCTGGTTGGCCCATTCCCTCTTGCCCGCCTCATCGAGCTGCTGCGCGAGCGCGTCCCGAAGATCTACGAGTACCTCGACGTCAAGCGCCGCGTATTTGAGCCACGCGTCAGGCAGCGGACGGCTGGACCAGTCCGCCGCCGAATGGCCCTTCTCCATCCTGAGCCCGAGGATCTCCTCCACCAGCGTGGCCAACCCGACCCTGGGAAAGCCGAGCAGGCGGCCGGCCAGCTCGGTGTCGAAGATCCGCCTGGGCCGGTAGCCGACCTCGGCCAGGCAGGGCAGGTCCTGGGAGGCCGCATGCAGCACGGCTTCGGTGTCGGCAAGGGCCGCGTCGACGCCAGATAGGTCGGGGCAGCCGACCGGGTCGACGAGCACCGTACCCGAACCCTCGCGTCTGAACTGGACCAGGTAGGCGCGCTGGCCATATCTGTAGCCCGACGCGCGCTCGGCGTCGACCGCCACGGGCCCGGTTCCGGATTTGAGGTCGCTGATGGAATCGGCGAGGCTGGCGGCGTCCGACACCACAGCGGGGATCGGCTCGCGCGGCTCGAGAAGGGGCGCACGTCCCTCCTGATCCATCACGCCGTCCTCGCCAGATATCACCTGACCGCATGTCCCCTGGGGTCACGCCTGCCACGTCCACCGCGCCCGCTCGCGGCCCGTTGCCTGGCGCCTGGTGGCGGCAGTGCACTCACCCCGGGCTCGAGCGGTGCCACGCCGGCCGCAGCGCAAAGAGCGTCGCACCAGGCCGCCACGTGGCCCGCGAGGCTGGGCTGCCCACGTCCGCCGTCAGGTTCCGCGGGAGACCACGACGCGCGGAGCTCGAATTCCGTCGCGGCCGGGTCGTCGGCCTTGGCGCCAAATCCCTCGGTGACGACGCGGGTAACGGTGCCGCTCGGCGCTGCGTAGCGTGCGGTATGCGCATCGAGTGCCTCGGTGAGCCAGCTCCACCCGACCGGGCCGAGCAGCGGGTCCACGGCGATCTCCGGGTCCAGCTCTGCCTGGATCTGCGCCACGATGCGGAACGGCCCGACCCAGCCCGGCTGGCAGGCCGGGTCATAGAGCAAGATCAGCCGACCGGTGGCGATCTCTGCGCCGCCCGTGTGCACGGCCACCGCGAGCACGGCGGCATAAGGCGCCAGCTTCTTCGGCGCGGGCACGTCCTCGAACACCAGCTCTGGGCGGAGCGCGGCCTGACGGCTCCGCTCGGCTTCGAGATCTGCCGCGGCGCTGCGGAAGATCTCTGCGGCCTGTGCGGCCTGCCGAGGCGCCGTCTGGCCTGCCGGGCTCATGATGGGAGCGTATGACACTGCCGCAGGTGGGCAGTCACGCGGCGCGTCCCGGGCTATGTCGCCTGGGATGCGCGATCATCCTTGTGCCCACCGTGATCGGTACCGCGAAACCGACCAGAAGTGCCGTGCCGCAGTCGACGCATGCGAGTTCCGGGCAGAGGCAGTCGGGGCTGTCGGCCCGGTCTGGGCACTCCGCGGGGTCGTGAGGCCGCTCGAACGGCCGGTCTTCGCGACATTCTGGGCAATGGAGCGTCATGAGGCTCATCGCCTGCGACCTCCTCACTGGGGAACGCGCCGCGGGTCCCGCCCTGAGGGCTGTACGCGGCGCAAGGCTGATCAAAAGGTGGCATACGCTGACGTGGAAGCGGTGGACGTCGCACGGCGTGTCACGAAAATGACGGGTGGCCTATGAGACCATCGCTAATGTGACCCCGGCAAAGGAAGACTCCCCGTTCCTGCGAGCCTGCCGCCGGCAGGCGGTGCCGTACACACCCGTCTGGTTCATGCGCCAGGCCGGGCGCTCGCTGCCCGAGTACCGCAGGGTGCGGGCGGGCACCGGGATGCTTGAGGCGTGCGCGCGGCCCGACCTCGTCGTTGAGATCACGCTGCAGCCGCTGCGCAGGTACGACGTTGACGCCGCGATCTTCTTCAGCGACATCGTCGTACCGCTGAAGGCAGTCGGCGTGAGCCTCGACATCCGCCCGGGAGTGGGCCCCGTCGTGGAACACCCGCTGCGGGATGCCGGCGATCTCGCGCGGTTGCGGCCGCTGGTGCCGGGGGACGTGCCGTTCGTGACCGAGGCGGTTCGTGCGCTTGTCGGCCAGCTCGGCTCCCGTCCGCTGATCGGCTTCGCCGGTGGCCCTTTCACGCTTGCGTCGTATCTCGTCGAGGGCGGTCCGTCGAAGAACCACGAGCGCACCAAGGCGCTGATGTACGGCGATCCCCGCCTGTGGCATGCGCTGCTCGACCGGCTCGCCGATATCACGATCTCGTTCCTTCAGATACAGATCGCGGCTGGTGTGTCGGCGGTGCAGCTCTTCGACTCCTGGGTCGGCGCGGTGAGCCCGGACGACTACAGGCGCAGCGTGCTGCCCCACAGCAGGCGGATCTTCAAGGCGCTGGAGAGCACGGGGGTGCCCCGCATCCATTTCGGTGTCGGCACAGGTGAGCTGCTCGGCCTGATGGGTGAGGCGGGCGCGGACGTGGTGGGGGTGGACTGGCGGGTGCCACTCGACGAGGCGGTCCGGCGGGTGGAACCCGGCAAGGCCCTGCAGGGCAATCTCGACCCGGCGCTGCTCTTCGCGCCGTGGGAGACCATCAAGGAGCGGGCACGCGACGTGCTCGGCCGTGGCCGGGCCGCCGAAGGCCACATCTTCAACCTCGGTCACGGCGTGCTGCCAGGCACCCACCCCGACGCGCTCGCGCGGCTAGCTGACTTCGTGCACACCGAGTCCCTGCGCGCCCCCGCCTGACGCGGCTCCCAACGGCGCGGCGGTTTCATGATCAATGGTTCGCGGAGGGCGCTATTTTCACCCGGCGGCCGGCCCCGGGCAACGCCGAGCTTCTTGATCGCGGTAACTTCTCTGCGGTATGTGCAGGTAAGTTACCGCGATCATGAAAGCCGCCGTGGGTCAAAGGCGACGGTACATATCGATAGCCGTGGGATGTGCGGGTAACTCGCCACGGTCATGAAAATGGCTGAGTCATCGGAGCGGGCCCAGCGCCCGAATCATGATCGATGTCCCGCAGAGCGCCGCATAGCACGGCATGTCGACGCGTGCCATAGAGCCCACTTCACGATCAGTTGCCGGGGACATCCATGTCTAAGTCCACCGGCAGCGCGGGCCATAGTCCACCGGCAGCGCGGGCCATGCAATGACCCATCGGACGTCAAGATCAACTGTGGCTTGGTACACGAATGGCCCGCAGGGTGCCAGATAGGCCGCCCGAGGAGCCCATTGATCAAGGTGTCGGGTTCGGACGGGCGATCGTGCGGGCTCATCGGCGGACCGCGCGGCTTCTGGTGCGCCGCGGTTTCTGGTGCGGCGCAGTCGCCACGTGTGGCCTCAATCTGTGGTAGCCGGTGGGGTTCGGCGCGTGAGCAGCCACCGGCGGCTGCGGTAGGCGATGTAACCCGCGGCGGCGATCAGCACGGTGAAGGGAATCAGCACTCCTACTAGAGCGAGCAGGCCGGCGCCGAACCAGCGCAGTGCGTGCCAACCGGCGGTCAGGCCCCTGATGAAGCCGCCCACGTGCTTGTGCTGCTTGGGCTTGGGCGGGGCCGGGATACCGATCAGTTGCAGCGACACGGTCGCGTACGTGGTCTCGTGGTCAAGTGCACGCTGCTGCGCCTGAAGCGATTCCAGGTCTGATTCCTGCTGGCTGATCTGATCCTGAATGCTGAGCAGGTCGGAGACCGATCCCGCCCGGCTGAGCAGCGCCCTGAGCTGGGATATGGCAGCCTGCGCCGAAGTTACCCGGCTGCTCACGTTAGCCACGCTCTCGGTCACGTCTTGTGCTTGCTGCTGCAAGGACGCCTGAGTACCGAGCTGGGTAGCGAGGTTGTTCAGCGTCGCCGGATAGGAGTCAACCGGGATCTTCAGTTCCAGGCTCGCGGTCGAAAGTGCCGGGTGCGCGGGGTCGATGGAGGTGCTCTCGTTCGAGACATATCCGCCCGTGCTCGCCACGATCTCCTTGGCCTTGGCGTCCTCGGCGGCGACGTCGCGCGCCCGGACGGTGAGCGTGGCCGTATAGACGATTTCGCTCCCGGCCGCGAGCGGGATCGCGGCCGTGCCGGATGATCCGGCGCGCGCAGGTACGCGAACCGTGTTCTGGGGCGCGAGGCCCTTGGCCGCGCTCGCAGGGCCCGCTTGCGCGGAGCTCGCGGACATGCTGTGGACCCCGCCGCCGCAGCCGGCCAGCAGCAACCCGCCAGCGACGCAGGCGGCGAGCGCGCCAATACGTATCTGCGGGCCCACGAGCCGTGGCCGAGCAGGGCTTGGGCGAGCAGGGCTTGGGCGAGCAGGGCTTGGGCGGGCTGGGCTTGGGCGGGCTGGGCTTGGGCGGGCTGGGCTTGGGCGGGCTGGGCTTGGGCGGGCTGGGCTTGGGCGAGCTGGGCCCGCGCGAGCGGCGCCGGGTTGAGCATGCGGCGGCTCGGCGTGGTGCGGCTGAGCTTGGCTTGGCTCGGCGTGGTGCGGCTGAGCGGGCAGCGGCTCAGCATGGTGAGGTTGAATGTGCAGCGGCCCGGCAGGTCGCCGGAAATGCCAGGAATCCTGCGCTCCCATGCCCCTGCGACGCCGTTGCTACCGCTCAGGTTCCTTTTCTGCGGGCTACGACTGTGTAACAACGGCTCCGGTCGGCCGCGGCCCGCGGAAGTGCCAACTATTCCGGCGACCGCGGCAGCTGGGAAATCCCGCAGATTGCTGTCTGTAAGGGGATCGCGTGTGCAGGCGGCCGTGCGGATCAGCTTGGACTCAGCCGCTGCGTGGCGCGCCGCTGCGGGACTCGGCCTCGCCGAGTTTGGCGAGGTAGGCATTGTAGGCAGCCAACTGCTCATCGTCGTCGTCCACGTCACGGCGTCGGCTGGCGTGGCGAGCGGCGGACCTCCTTGCCACGCCCCGCCCAGCCGCGGTGCTCTTTGCCCCTGCCGCGCCGGGCTCGTCTGCCGCGCCGGGCTCGTCTGCCGCGCCGGGCTCGTCTGCCGCGCCGGGCTCTCCTGCCGCAAAAGAACCTCCTGCCGCAGACGATCCTCCCGCCGCGGTGGGCCCATCTGCTGAGCCTGGCCCCCTCGCGGCATGAAGTCCCGCTGCCGCATTGGCGGACGCCGTACCGGCAAGTACTGCGCCGGGCTCAGTCCCGCTGGCACCCGTCGCACCGGTTTCCGCCGAAGCGGCAGCTGCTGCGAGCCCGCTGCCAGCGGCGGCGCTGAGGCTGGCCAGCCTCGTCCGGCGGGCGGAGTCCAGCCAGCCGAGGCCACCTGCGGCGCTGCGGTCATCGCCGCTCCACACGATGAACACCATCATTATCAGCGCGAGCATGATGGCGTCCCCGCCGATCCACATCACGGCGCCGCCGAGGTGCACGTCGTCCACCGGGCTGGGTCCCCACGACCGGCTCATCATTCCGGCCATGCCGGTGTTCGAGTAGCCAAGCACCAGGCCGGTGAACGTATCGACGGGCATGATCACGATGAGCGCAAGGATTCGCATCGGGTAGGGAATGCGCCAGCGGATGGGCTCGCTGCCGAGAATGGGGAGGAAGAACAGGTAGCCGACGAGCACATATAGTGCGTGCTCGGCGTCGTGCGCCAGCGGGTTGGTCATCACCACACTCATCGCGCTGGTCAGATGCGTGCCGACGATCGTCGCGGCGTAGGCGGCGATCGTGAACGGCGGCCAGGTCAGGAACGCTGCCACCCGTGAGCGCACCACCTTCTTGACCCAGGTGTGCAGCGGGTTACGGCTGGCATGCAGCAGCAGCGTGATGGGCTGGCTCAATACGAGCAGCGGTGGCGCTACCATGATCAGCAAAAGATGCTGGATCATATGATCCCAGAACAGCACATCGTCGTATGTCCCGATGCCGCTCTGGGTCGCCACCACGATGACGGCAAGCCCGGACATGAACAGCCACGTCCGCCACCATGGCCAGGGCCGCGCGGGATGACGCGAACCCACCCGCCACACGCCCCACAGGTATGCTGCCGTGGCCGCGATCGCAAGGCACGTCACCACCGGAGCGAACGTCCAGTGGCCGGCTACCTGCTGCCAGCTAAATGCGGGCAGCATCTGATCGCCGCTCTTCATGCCGCGTCCCATCGGCTCGGGCCTGGCACAACCGAGCCGGCACAATCGTGCCCGCGCCCTAGTGCATACATGTCAGCCACCATTGTCGCGCGCATCGTCCGTGGACTATCGCGCACCCCGCTCACCCACCGCACGAGCCGGGCCGCACCGCCGAAGGACGCGCCGCACCCCACCCTGCCCCGCGAATCGCGCCGCTACCGAACCAGGCCGCGCCGCCCGAACCAGGCCGCGCCCACCGAACCAGGCCGCGCCGCCGAACCACCGCACTGGCCGAACCAGGCCGCACTGGCCGAACCAGGCCGCGCCGCCCGAACCAGGCCGCGCCGCCCGAACCAGGCCGCGCCCACCGAACCAGGCCGCGCCCACCGAACCAGGCCGCGCCCACCGAACCAGGCCGCGCCCACCGAACCAGGCCGCGCCCACCGAACCAGGCCGCGCCCACCGAACCAGGCCGCGCCGCCCGAACCAGGCCGCGCCCACCGAACCAGGCCGCGCCGCCGAAGCTGCAAGGCAGCGTCGGAAGGCGTAACGTTCTCCCGGACGTGCGGAATTGCGGCCCACGCCTCGGCTGCGCAGGCCGGGCAGGCCGCAGCGACGGACGCCGGACCGGCTACTTTCGCTGGGACGCGGCATGGATATGCGGTATGCAAGACGTGTCACCGTCCGGTGCCGCCGCCGGCGCTGGACACAGGACCTCCCGCACCGGCAGCGTGGCCGAAAGTGGCAGGCTGTATTGCCCACGATTGCCCACGAGTGCCCACAGGTGATCGTGCGATCGGCAGAAAGCAGTGGATGCGATGTCCGGTATGGGTTCAAGCCTCCAGACGGGCAACTCGACGGTGGTGGCCGCGTTCCGTGCGGCGCTCGTGCATCAGGGCATCCTCATCGCCGTGATTTTCGCGCTGCTCCTGGTGGCGTGGATCAGCGTGCGCGAGTGGCTTCCCGCCGCCGCTGCGGGTGGCGGCGGGGGGGCCAACTCACGAGCACTCGCGGAGCCGGCTGTGCGCCGGGTGCTGAGAATCGGCTTTGGCGTGCTCTGGCTCCTCGACGGCCTGCTGCAAATCCAGCCGGCGATGCCGCTCGGCCTCCCGTCCCAGGTCATAGTGCCTGCTTCGGCGAGTTCGCCCGGGTGGGTCAAGGACCTGGTGAATTGGGCAGCCAACGCATGGTCGTATCACCCGGTGACCGCGGCGGCGTCAGTGGTCTGGATCCAGATCGGCCTCGGCATCTGGCTGCTCGTAGCGGCGCGCGGCGCATGGTCCAGGCTGGGCGGGCTGGCCAGTGTCGGCTGGGGACTGATCGTCTGGGTGTTCGGCGAGGCATTCGGCGGTGTGTTCGGCCACGGGCTGACCTGGCTGTTCGGCGCGCCAGGAGCCGTGATCTTCTACTGCGCGGCGGGTGGCCTGATCGCGCTGCCTTTCAGCGCCTGGGCCACCCCGCGTCTGGGCAGGCTCATCCTCGCCGCCATGGGCCTGTTCTTCGTCAGCATGGCGGTCCTTCAAGCATGGCCGGGCCGCGGGTTCTGGCAGGGCACGCTGCACGGTCAGCCGGGCAGTCTCACCAGCATGACCCAGAACATGTCGCAGACGTCACAGCCGCACTTCCTGTCGGCACTGGTGTCGGGTTTTTCCTCATTCGCCGCTGCACACGGGTTCGCAGTCAACCTGTTCGCCGTGGTCATGCTGGCGGCGATCGGTGTCGCGCTGCTGAGCGGCAAACCCTGGCTGCTCCGGGTGGCAGCCGTGGCCGCGGCGGTCATCTGCCTGGCGGATTGGGTGCTGATCGAGGATTTCGGGTTCTTCGGCGGCGTCGGCACGGACCCGAACAGCATGATTCCGATCGCACTGCTTGTCGTCGGCGGTTACCTCGCGCTGACGCGCGTCCCTGTGGCTGCGGCAGACCCCGCCGGGCAGGCTGCCGTGGGCACAGATCCCGTGAGCGAAGCGGCCCCGTCCACCGGCGCGCCGCCCGCAGGGGGTGCGCCGCCCGCAGGGGGTCGCGCCGGCCCGCCGGGCGGGGCGCAGCCCGTGCGGGGCTGGCAGGACCGTTTCAGGCCTGCCGCCGTTCGCCGGGCCATCGGAGCGGCCAGCATCGGGTCCATTGCCGCGGCCGGGGCTCTTGCCATGACCGCGGTTGGCGCGATTCCCATGGCGAGCGCCTCCGCCAACCCCAATGCCGATCCGATCATCGCCGAGGCCATCGCCGGATCAAGCGCCACGCTGAACACTCCTGCGCCCGCTTTCCAGCTCACCGACCAGCACGGCACGCCGGTGACGCTGGCGAGCCTGCGAGGCAAGGCGGTGCTGCTCACCTTCCTCGATCCGGTGTGCACCACGGACTGCCCACTGATCGCGCAGGAGTTCCGTGAGGCCGGCCAGTTGCTCGGCGCCGACTCCAAGCGCGTCGAACTCGTCGCGGTCGTCGCCAACCCCATCTACCGTTCGGTGATGTTCACGACAGCGTTCGACCGGCAGGAACGTATGGGAACGGTACCCAACTGGCGGTACCTGACCGGGACGCTTCCACAGCTCACAAGTGTCTGGCGGGCCTATGGCGTCACCGTGGAGACCAGCCCGGCCGGCGCCATGGTCGCACACAACGATGTCGCATTCGTCATCGACGGGACCGGTCATATGCGGCAGGAGCTCAACGCGGACCCAGGTCCAGGGACGGCGAGTTCGAAGTCGTCATTCGCGGTCGTACTGGCGGACGCGGCCGAGCATGCGCTGAGGTCGTCGTGACCGGCCGGCGCCGCACGGCCCTCCTGCGGTGCCTGGCGGCGATCACACAGCGCCGCGTGGTCGCTGCGCGCCGCCGCGCCGCGGCCCTGCTGGTTGCCGCCGGGATGCTCACCACGAGCTGCGGCGCCGTGCGAGCTGCCCATCCGTCACCCACCTCCACTCTGGCTCCGCCCTCGCTTGCCACATCACTCGTTACTGCTGCAGGCACCTGGACCGTCGTTCCGATGGGCGGGAGCCCGGCCTTCTGGCAGCTCTTCAGATACCCGGCGCTTGGTCCACGGGCATCGGGTTGGTCTCTTGTAACCCCGCCCGGCGTCGCGGACAACGGTGGGCTCGTGCTCGCTGACCTGGGTGGCCAGTCCCTTGTGGCAGGGTTCCGGCCCAGCGCGGACCTGGTCTACTCGCCGCTCGCGACGACGGCGGACGGCGGCAAGACCTGGTCACCTGGCCTCCTCGACGCCGAGCTTGCGGACGTTCCCGACGCGCTCGTGGCCGGGGCAAGCGGTCACCTGCTCGCGCTGCTGAAGGACGGCACGGCCGCGGAGTCCGCGAGTGCCACGGGAACGTCGGGATGGTCCCAGGTGACCAGCGAGCGTGCACTTGCCGCATCGGCGGGCCGTGCATGCGATCTCAGGTCGCTCACCGCGATCGCGTTCAGCGCCTCGGGGGTCCCCTTGCCGGAGGGAACTGCGCACGGCCGGGCACGGCCGGGATCTTCGCCCTGGAAGGTGGCACCTGGCGCGCCGTGGGACCGCGCGTTGCCGCCGTCGCTCGCGGGCCAGGCGGTGACTACCCTCCGGCTGGCCACGAGCGAGCGGCCGGACCGTCGCGCTGCTCGCGGCGGGCACGGGCAGCGCCGCGCACCTGCTCGCCGCGTGGACCACTGACGTGGGCGCGCGCTGGACCCTCGCACCCCAGCTCGCCCTGGACGGCGCACAGGTGCGATCGTCGGGATTTGGGACAGGCGGCGCCGTCTGGGTGATGCTGGCCGGTCGCCGCGCGGAGACGCTGACCGGTCCTGGCGGGTCGTGGCGCGCACTGCAAGCACTGCCCCCTGGCACGGCTGTACTTGCGATCGGCTCATCGGGGCAGTTCGATGCGCTCGCCACCCATGGCACCACGCTGACCGACTGGAAGCTGGACCCCGGCGCCACTGAGTGGCACAGTGCACAGAACATCAACGTGCCGATCCAGTTCGGTTCATCGGGTTGAGAGCCATGAATTACATCACTGGCAACTGGTCCTTTGACCCATTTCTGGTCATCGCGATCTTCATCGTCGGCTGGCATGAGATCGGCCTCTGGCGCCTCGCCCGGCGGTCGCGCCCGGAGCGCACGCGGCAGCGGAGGCAGCGCTCGTTCCTCTTCTACGGTGGGCTCGCCGCGGCGCTGATCGCGGTCGAGTCGCCGATCGACTACTGGTCGGACGGCTACTTCTTCATTCACATGATCCAGCACTTGCTGCTCATGTTCGCTGCCCCGACCCTCATCGTCGCTGGAGCGCCGTGGCAACCGCTGCTCGACGCCCTGCCCGCGAGGTTCAGGCGGGGGGCGACCCGTTCGGTCCTCGCCGGCGGCTGGTCACGCCCACTGCGGACCTTCCGCTCGGCCGCGCTTGGCCCTTGGGCGGCCATCGTCGCGTTCAACCTCGTGATGATCGTCTGGCACATCCCCGCGTTGCTCGACCTGGCGCAGGAGAACCAGTACGTGCATGTCTGGCTGATGCACGCGACCTTCTTCGCGGCAGGCGTGTGGTTCTGGATCCAGTTCATCCCCTCGCCACCGCTGCACAGGCGGCTGTCCGCCCCCAGCAGGCTTGCCGCGCTTGTCACGACCAACGTGATCATGTGGTTCCTCGCGATGTCGCTCAGCATCTTCACGCAGACTTCGTGGTACCCGGCCTACAGCCACGTGCAGGGCGTGACGCTGCCGCCATTCGCGGATCAGCAGATCGGTGCGGCGATTCTGTGGGTTTGCGGTGACCTCTGGTGCTTCCCCGCCGTCGCATTCGTGATCATGCGCATGGCGGCGGACGAGGGCGGTGTGGGCGGCGCCATCGAGAAGATTCTCCGCAAGGGCTCGTCGCGCGGCGCATGGGCGAGAGCGCCTCGTACGGTGCCGCCAAGCGCGGCGGTCGGGGGAGCGGAGCCACCGCGCGGGACTTAGCCTGAGATTGTCTGCGGGGGATTCCGGGGGTCGTCCCCCAGGGCAATGTCGTCCCCCAGGGCAATGTCGTCCCCCGGGCAATACAGTCCGTACTACGGCTGCGCAGAGCGGGCCCACGGGCCGGTGCAGCTGGGCAGGCGACTGTCGCGGCTGGGGGGTCGTTCCCTTGGCCGACGCGCCTCGCTCGGCTGCGTGAGCTGGCACTGTTTCGCCAAGGTGGCGGGTCAGCGGCTGGCGGCTGAGCTGGTGATCAGCCGTATCGCATCTGCTCGGCAGTGCGGGAGCGAGCGCTGGATACTGGAGGAAGCGGAGTGAATACGGCATCGCCGCCGCGCGACAGCGGGGAGCCCGCTCATGCTGGCGAGCCCGCTCATGCGGGCGAGCCGGTGCCTTCAGGTGGGACCGCCGCGCATGTCGCCGTCATCGGCGGCGGCATCGCTGGCCTCGCGGCCGCGTTCTTCCTGCGCAACGCGCCGGTGCGGGTAACGCTGTTCGAAGGTTCGGCCCGCGTAGGCGGCAAGCTCGCCGTTTCCGAGATCGCGGGGATCCAGGTCGACGAGGGAGCGGAAGCGATGCTTGTCCGCCGCCCGGAAGGCGTCGACCTGGTCGACGCGGTGGGGCTGGCCGGTGAGCTGGTGAGCCCTGGAACCACCGCCGCCGCCATCTGGACACGCGGTGTGATGCGCCCGCTGCCGGGCGGTCAGGTCATGGGCGTGCCCGGTGATCTCGCCGCGCTCGCGCGATCCGGTGTGCTGTCTGCCCCCGGGCTCGCCAGAGCCGGGCTGGACCTGGTGCTGCCAGCGACCGGGAAAGACGGCGATGTGTCCGTCGCCAGCCTGGTCGGCGCACGGCTTGGCCGCGAGGTCGTGGACCGGCTCGTCGAGCCGCTGCTCGGCGGGGTCTACGCCGGCCGCGCGGACGAGCTGTCGTTCGAAGCCACGCTCCCCGGGCTTGCCGCCGCGAGCCGTAACCACAGGACGCTGACCGGGGCCGCGCGGTCGGTGGTTGCCGCGGCTAGGCGAGGACGGGTCGGCCGCGCGCCAGCGGAGGCTTCACCTCAAGCCGCCCCGGCGCCCCGGGGAGGGCCTGGCAATCCGGTGTTCACCACCGTGGCAGGCGGCCTCGGCACACTCCCTCCAGCGGTCGCGGCGGCATCGGGCGCGCACATAAGGACCGGTGCGCCAGTCCGCGAACTCCGGCGCACGTCTGCGGGCTGGCTGCTCACCGTGGGTTCGGCGGACGATCCCGAGTACGTACGGGCGGACGCGGTCGTGCTCGCCCTGCCTGCCCGCCCGGCGAGCCGGCTGCTTCGCGCCGAGGTGCCAGCGGCCGGCACGCTGCTTGGCGAAATCGAGTACGCGAGCATGGCGATCGTCACGCTCGCGTTCCCGCCCGGCGCGTTCCACCCGCGGCCTCGCGGCAGCGGTTATCTCGTCCCCGCCGTCGACGGCCGGGCGGTCAAGGCCGTGACCATCTCCACGGTCAAGTGGCCGCATCTGCTCACCCGCGGGGCCGGTCAAGGCGCGGTCGGCGACGTCGTCAGGTGCTCGATCGGGCGTATCGGCGAGGAGCAGGTGCTTCAGCGGACCGACGAGGAACTCGTGGCGCTCGCTCGCCGCGAGCTTGCCTGCAGCCGTGGGCGCGGGCGGGCCTACGCTTGCGACCAGGGTGACCCGATGGGGCGGGGGATTGCCGCAGTACGCGGTGGGCCACACCGGCCGGGTGGAACGCATCAGGGCTGCCGTGGCCGGCCAGCCCGGCCTCGCTGTGTGCGGCGCCGCCTACGACGGGCTCGGCATCCCGGCGTGCATCGCGACCGCGCGGCAGGCGGTGGCGCAGGTGCTCGCGTACCTGGCCCGGCAAGGGTCACGGCGCGCCGATGAGGGAGAATGAGCCCATGGCAGAACGTTCCGGCGTGCGTGCGCGTGAGCTCAACGAGCTGATCAGGTACACGATGTGGTCGGTCTTCCGCGTCGCGGACCGCGGAGGGCTGGGCGACAAGACTCGCATCAATGGCGCATCAGAGGTGGCCGCCGTGCTTGACGAGGCGGCGGGAAAGGACGTGGTGACGCGGGGCTGCTACGACTTGCAGGGCATGCGCGGCGACGCCGATTACATGTTCTGGTGGGTGGCGCCGTCACCGGACGATCTCCAGGAGGTCTACGCCAGGGTCCGCCGGACCATGCTCGGCCGCGCGAGCGAGCCCGTCTGGTCCGCGATGGCGCTGCACCGCCCGGCGGAGTTCAACAAGGGCCACATCCCCGCGTTCCTCGCCGACGAGGAGCCTCGCGCCTACGTGTCCGTCTACCCGTTCGTGCGGTCCTACGAGTGGTACCTGCTCCCGCCCGAGGACCGCCGCGCGCTTCTCGCCGAGCACGGCAGGATGGCACGCGAGTACCCCGACGTGCGCGCCAACACCGTCGCGTGTTTTGCCCTGAACGACTACGAGTGGATGCTTGCCTTCGAGGCCGACGAACTGCATCGTATCGTCGACCTCATGCGCCACCTGCGCGGCTCGGAGGCACGCAGGCACACCCGCGTCGAGATCCCGTTCTACGCCGGCCGCCGCAAGCCGCTCACCGAACTGGTCGCGGCGCTGCCATAACTGATCCTTAACGGCTGCCGCGGATGCGGCATCCGCTGGTGCGGGGGGATCCCGGGGGGTTGCCCCCCGGGGGCGACACAGTCTTAACGGCTGCCGCAGGCTGGCCGCCAGGAAGATGCAGCCCGCAACGGCGAACAGAACATCCGTTCGTGTCAATTGTGATGCTGTCCGACCCTATCCGGCCGACTACTCATTGCAAAAGTTTTGGCAGTGATGTATCCGATTCGGCGGCGGGCGCGTCTATGAAGACGCAACGATGTGCAACGTGAATCCCCGCCACGAACGACTTGGACCTGCCATGGCAAGGAACCGGATCGCGCAGACGAGTGCCCGCGGCATGCGGCCAGCAACCGGCAGAAGCGTGGCAGGCACGCTCACGGTCGCCGCCGGCTACGGGCTGGCGATCTCGGCGCTGCCCGTGCTCACCGTCCAGCGGATGTTCGGGACAACAGACGCGGGCGGGCGGCTGGCGGTCCTCGGCGTGACGGTTGCCGCACTCGTCGGTGCGGCGGCGGTGATGTGCGCGCGCAGGTCCTGGCAGCGCCGTCGCCCCGGCCGTGGGGGTAACGCGCGGGCCACCTAACGGGCCACGCAACGGCCCCATGTAACGACGCAGACGCGGCACGAGCGAAGCGGCTTACCCGTACGGTGAGGGAATGAGCAGCACGCGACAGGAAGCGCCGCTGATGCTAAGTGTGGATGACCGGACCGTACGAGTCACCAACCCGGGCAAGCTGATGTTCCCTGACGCCGGGCTGACCAAGCGCGACCTCGTCTCCTACTACCTGTCGGTGGGGGATGGCCTGCTCAGGGCGCTGCACGAGCGCCCGACGACGCTGCGAAGGTTCCCTGAGGGACTTGCCGGTGAGGCTTTCTTCGCCAAGCGTGTCCCCAAGGGCGCGCCGGACTGGGTTCAGACGGTGCAGATCACTTTCCCGAGCGGCCGGACGGCGGACGAGATCTGCCCCACCGAGGTGGCGGTGCTCGCGTGGGCGGCGAATCTCGGCACCATTGAATTCCACCCCTGGCCGGTGCGACGGTCCGATGTCGATCACCCGGACGAGCTGCGTATTGACCTCGATCCACAACCGGGCACCGGGTTCGAGGATGCGTGCGCCGTGGCGGTCGAGGCACGGGCACTGCTCAGCGAGTGCGGCATGACCTGCTACCCAAAGACCTCGGGCGGCCGCGGGGTGCACCTGCTGGTCAGAATCGAGCCGCGGTGGACGTTCGTGGAGGCCAGGCGGGCCGTCATCGCGTTCGCGCGCGAGCTGGAAAGACGCCAGCCGAGGCTGGTCACGACAAGCTGGTGGAAGGAAGATCGCGGCGAACGCGTGTTCGTGGACTTCAACCAGATGGCGCGGGACCGCACGGTCGCGGCGGCGTACTCGGTCCGCGCCAATCCCCGCGCCACGGTATCGGCCCCGCTGAGCTGGGGCGAACTCGGCGGCGCTGACAGGGTCGCGCCCGAGGACTTCACGGTCACGGCCATGCCATCCCGTTTCGCCGACGTCGGTGACCTGCTCGCGCCGATGGACGAAGTGGCTCACCGGCTGGATACCCTGCTCGAGATGTCCGCGCGCGACCAGCGCGACCACGGCCTGGGGGACATGCCGTACCCACCGGAGTACCCCAAGATGCCGGGGGAGCCGCCCCGGGTGCAGCCCAGCCGTGCACGGCCTTCCACCAGCGGAAACAACCGTGGCTAAGCCGGCAGATCCTAGCTACAGCGCTCACTCGCCAGATGTGATTCAGACATGAATGCCGTGCGAATCCGGCAGGGGGAAGCAGCGACAGAGACAGCGGGCCCGGCAGCCGAAGTCGCGTCGCTCGACGCAACGGCTCAAGCGGAACTGGTGCGGCGCGGTGAAGTAACGGGGGCGGAGCTGGCCGAGTGGGCGATTGAGCGGATCGAGAGGCTGAACCCTGCACGCACCGGCGCTGGCCGCGCGCGTTCCGCGCGACGCGTATTCGGCTTGCTTGCCGGACCTATGCTTGCGAGCTGTGACGGTCCCGGCAATTGACTCGCGGTCTGACCAGTTCCAGGCGTTTTACAGAGCGCTCCCAAGGGGGTGCAACGTTGCTTCCGTACAGATGTTTGCACCGAGCGCGGATTCTGTTAAGCCCGGATGGAGGTGTCCTTTATGAGCTTGTCGAAGATCACGTCGCGGTCCAGTCCGCCGGCGGCCATTCGCGTCGCCTGCTCCGCTATCTCTGGAGGGTCACCTGTCCACAACTGGTCGACGAGCGTTCGGTAGGACGCCCACCGGTCGCGCGGGATCCGTCGTTCGCCTAGCCAGAGGTCGGTGATGCGGGAACGGCCATCGGGGTTGGCAGGGTCGAGTGTTTCGGCGCCCTCCGCCCGCTCGCGGGGTAGGGGCACAGCGAGGTACCGCCGCCGCAGCACTTCCTCGGACAAGGTGTCGTCGCAGATAACGTGGTCGGGCAGATCTTCCGCGTACCGGCGCTCAGGTGCCCGGTTCGCTTCGGCCAGGCGCGCACCGAAGTCGCGGAGGTCGTCCTCGAGTTCGGCGAGGAGGCGGCGGCGCAGGCGCTTCGGGAGGTCGCACCGGCCGGCGGCCCAGCGTGCCCACGCCCGCATCGCCTGCGACACGTCATCGGCCACCCTGGTCGGCAGGACCACACTTGTCGGCAGCACGTCCCGGACGAGCCTCCGGAAAAGGAGGGGCCCGGGCGGCAACGGGTCACGGCCCAGATGGTTCACGCAGATCATGACAAGGTCTCGTGGCAGGGAGCGGGCCACCGGGCTGGTCAGTTCCTGGCCTTCCGGCGAGGCGAGGAAGTCCACGACGAGGCGCTCCAGCGCCTGTGCTGGCCAGCGGTCCGCAGCGGTCTGGGCGCTCCCGGACGGCTCAGCCCGCGACCTGGGGTCCGCGGCGGCAAGCGCCTCGGCGCGCTGCCCCGCCAGGCCGACCAGCCCACACGAACTCTGGAAGTCCCCGGACTGCCGATCCGACCACGGCATCGGGCCGTGCCGCAGGAAAGCATCGACTCCGACCCGCAGTGCTCCAGCCGCCTCTGCCGGGGGAATCTCCCGGAGGTCGGCGCCCAGCCGGCGAGCCCACCGGGCGATGGCGGCGGTCTCCCCCGCGTCGCTGTCGTCCAGGTACACCGCGCTCAGGGAGGACACTGCGCCATGCCAGGCCAGGTCGCGCAGGACCATCAGAGCATGGCGGTCCGCCCCGCCGGGATAGCTGAACTCGCACATGAGCGACGTGGATTCCCCAAACGGGTCGGTGACCATCCAGCACCTGCCCGGTACCACCTGGCCCAGTTCACCGGCCCACGCGGGCACGGCACCCCCGGCCGCGTCCGCGAGCCGCCGGGCGTGATCCCGCACTTCGGGCGCCCCGACGACAGCGAGTGCGTGCAGGGCGCTGGCGGCGCCTGCCCGCCGGCACGCGGCCACTGCGTCGCAGATGTCAAGGCACGCGTCACGGTACCGCGCGCCGATAAGCCCGACCTGGAGCAGGACACCGGTCACCGCGCTCGCCATAGCCTCAGCGTCGTATGCGCAGGCCACCCGGTCCCGGTCGGTGAGCGTGCTCACGAGCTTCGCGGCCACTCCGTCGGCGTCCTGGGCCGTGAGTACCCGGAGCGGGAGAACCTGCCGCGCCCGGATCTTCTGTGCTCCGGCTTGCCGCGCCTGCTGCGCGCGGCCCTTCTTCCGGCCTTTGCTTCTTGGGCTCACCGGACGAGGATGCCACACCCAGCCGCCTGTGCAGTCCCGGATCTTGACCCGCACAAGATCGTGGCAGCATGCCGGGGGGCGCAGATCGAAGTCACCGGGACCGGGCTGGCGAAGCCGTGGATGGTCAGCGAGTGAGCGTCCACGCGCTGGGCACGGACCTGGCGCGCAGCGAGAGGGATGAGCTGGCTCAGCTGCAACGAGGCCGGCTATGAGACCCTGTCCGCGACTATGGCAGGCGTTCGCTGAGCGGGCTGGGGAGGCCGAGTTCGGTGCGCAGCCATTCGGTGTCGATCGGTCGTCCGCCGCGCGCGGCGGCCAGCCCCGCCTGGTATTCGAGCTGGCGCAGCAGGCTCTCCAGCCGGAGTGCCTCTGCCGTGCTGCCCTTGGCGGCGCTTGCCGCGGAGTGCCGCGGGGAACGGAAGTCCAGCACGGCCACGGACTGTTCCAGCCAGGCTTTCTCCCACTCCCGTGCCGGCGAGGCGCCATCGGGCACTGGCCCCCAGGCGAAGTCCAGCGACGGCTCGGACTGCGTCTGCTCGGCAACCTCCGGCTCCGCGCCGATATCCGCGAGGATCTGCAATAGCCTCGTCAGCCGGCGTTGCGAGTTCACCTGGACCCGCACCCGGTCCCTGCCCGGCGTTACCCGGCCGAGCACCAGGCGCTCCGCGTCCTCGGCCGGGTCCAGCAGGTAGGCGGATCCGTCCCGGTGGAAGTGCATCACGACGGGCTCGTCGGACGGGCCCGTGACCTGGTCACCCCACCAGACGAGCTGGCCGTCCTGACCGCCTTCTTCCTCCCCGAAGTCCGAACGCGCGGACAGCCGTTCGGCCACCTCGCCGCTGACCGTGACCGTCGCGTCGATGAGCACCATGGGGTCACCGTCGGTATTCGTCAGCGCCACCGGCACCGACCGCTTCCACCAGACCCGGGAAGCCAGCACGGTCGTGAGCCGCGCGATGACAGGACTGATGTTCTCCCCGAACTCCGGCTCTGGGTCCTCGCCGGTTTCCCAGCGTACGCAGTACGGTTCGGCCTGCCCGAACCTGATCTCACCGGGCTCGGGGAGCCGGTCGCGCGGCACGCCCGACAACTCCTCAAGCACGTGCCACACCGCCTGCTCCGCGTACTCCGCCACCGCGTCGCCTTCGAGGGGACTGAGCCAGATCCCATTCCCCGTGCTGCGCCAGATCCCGTCCGCCGGCACCAGCGCGCCCAGCCAGACCGACCATGGTGCCGCGCCATCCAGCGCCGCCGCCGGGAACTGCGTGTACCGGCGCATGCCAGAAACCAGCTCGGTGCACCACACGCCCGGCGCCGTCTCCGGCTCCTCCACCTGCCAGATGCCGAACCGCACGTGCCGGTCCCACTCCGACGCCCGCGCCGCGAGTTCCCCCGGCGTCGCCGGGTCCGCCGCGAACGCCCGCAACGGGGTGTTCACTGGACCGTCGCCAGAAGCGGCTCCGTCGGCTTCTGGGGATCCGGAAACACCGGCAACGGGATACGTGACCGCAACCTCGACAGCTAGCGCGTCGAATTCGCCGCGTTCGGCGGCTTGCCAGTACTCAGCCTCCAATCTGGACCGTTCCGCGTCCACCCATTTCCTGATGGTCGCGCCCCACTCCGTCCTGCCCAGGAAGGCATCGATCGCCTTGCGTAGCGCCTCGCTGCCGGACCGGTCGCCGTACCTGGTCAGAGCGGCTCGCTCCCGCTCACCGGGCTCGGCTTCCGCGTGCGCCTGTGCCAGCGCCTCAGCGTAGATTCCGGCAGCCAGCTCGTCGTCGGGGCGCTCGCGCAGGTATGGCTCGATCAGCTCGCACGCCTCACCAGGATGCCCCCTGACCGACGCCGCGCGGATCACCTCAAGTCGCAGTTCCGGGTCGTCGACGGCATCCGCCCGGGAGAGCAACTCGCTGGCATACCCCCGCTCGGCATCCTCGTCTCCGGTGACATGCGCCGCCCACGCGGCCACCGCGAGCGTGCCGATCGGGGGCGGCCCCGTCGCGGACGCCAGCATCAGCCGCGCCGTCTGGGCTATCTCCTCGCCCGGGACTCCGGAACTCAGCCGGATCTGCATCATCGCGCCAGCGGCAAGCGAGTCCGGCAGCTCCGCCGCGAGGATTCCGGCTACATCAGCAGGGCTGGTCCGCGGATCGAGCAGGCGCCGGTAGCGTTCGGCTGTCTGCTGCTCGCGCTCGGCCTTCGCGCGGCGCCGCGCCTGTTCGGCGCGCTTGGCATCCGCCTTGACGCGGTCCTGCCTCTTGCGGCGGTTGCTCTTGGCCACGACCACCTCTCCGTTCCTATGGGGACACGCTAACGCCGATTTCCGCGCCGGTTAATCGACGCAACCTTCGGTTGCGTCGAGCGTCCCGGCCGAGTGGCCGGGGGTCGCATGTGCCCGAGCCACCGGGCGTCCCGGGCGTCCCCGGCTGGAGCGTCGTGGGCACACCCGGGCTGGGTGCGTCGAGCGAGCGTCCTGGTGCCGGGTGCTCTCGCGTCGAGCGGGTCGGCGGTCGGATGCCTCGGGCTGGGTGGTGGGTGTGGGGCGTTCCGGGTCCGGTGCTTCGGGCTCCCCATGCCGAGCTGGGTGCCGGGCGGCCTGGCCCTGGCTGGGCTGGTCGCGCGGACGCTGGGGACATGGGGTGTTACAGGTATTCGAAGTGGAGGCGGCGTCCGCCCCACCAGGGGACGGCGGTGTCGTTGGGCAGGCCGGCGGCGCGCAGGACGGGTGAGTAGGTGCGGCGGTCGATGCGGACGGTGATGGTGCCGCCGTTGCTGAGGATGTGGCCGGGGGTGCCGGGGAAGCGGCGTTGCAGGGTGTCGGGGGCGGCGGTGGCATAGCCGGCGCCGAGGCGTGTGCGGAGGGCGGCGAGCAGGGCCTGGGCCAGGACACACAGCATGATGTCGAGGTCGACGTTGAGGTTGACGGCGCTGGACAGGGCGTCGGCGTGGAAGGCCTGGATGATTTCAGCGAGGCGCTGCTCGATGGTCATCCGGCGGGCGTAGTGCTCGATGATGGCTTTGACGGTCAGGTCGTGGTCGTTGCCGATGATGACGGTGGGGGCCTCGCGGCCCAGGCCGGTGACAATCAGCTGGCGGACGGTGCCGGGGTAGCTGGACAGTTTCACGGCGGCCTGTTCGGCGACCTTGGGCCTGGTGTGGCGGCCGGGCCGGTCGATGGGGACGGTCTTGTAGTCGGCGGGGGTGAGGGCGTTGATCTGTTTCATCAGCGCGGCCGAGCGCATCCGCAGGGTGAGGAACTTGACGCCGCGGTCATCGAGTTCGGCCAGCACCGGCTGGGTGGTGACGCGCTGGCCGGGGATGAGCAGGCGCGGGTCGGCGCCGGAGGCGTTTTTCCAGTGGTCGCAGAACGCGATGACTTCGCGGGCCTGGGTGGCTTTGGAGATGTCGGCGTTGGCATACACCAGGTTGTGGGTACCGGAGTCTTGGGCGAAGAAGGTGAGCACCGAGCGGGCGCGCTGGGAGCGGGTGGGGACGTAGTGCTTTTCCAGGGCCGGGTCGTGTCCCCAGTGCATGACGGCGTGGAAGTCCAGGTCGAAGATGGCCTGCTCGGCGGTGGCGAGCCCGGAGCCGATCATGGCGGTGTCGAGGGCGGCCAGGAAACGCAGCTGGTGGTCGTGGTCCAGCCGGTAGGAGTAGTCGGTGAGCGCGGTCTTTTTCGGCAGCGTGGCCAGGCCGGTGAACAGGGCGGCGCCGACGTCGCAGACCAGGTCATCGACGTGGGAGACGCGGCGGGTGGCGGTGAGTTTCAGGGCGAGCAGCGACAGGATCCAGCTGATCGCCTTGATCTTGGTCGTGCCGGGGTAGCCGGCCGCGGCGACCAGGGCGGGCAGGTCCAGGGCGATCAGGTCGGGGATGACCAGCAGCAGCCCGGCCAGGGTGGTGTCGGCGGTGGCGGGCAGGGCATCGAAGTCCAGCGGGGCGGCGCGGGGCAGGCGGGTGTCGCGGCCGGTGGTGGCCGGGCTGATGCTGGCCTCCGCTTGGGGGGCGCGGATGAGGCGGCCGAATCCCTCCTCGGCCAGGATCTGCCCGACCGAGGAACGGTGCAGGCTGATGCCCTGGCCGGCCAGGGCAGCGCTGATCTCATACACCGACAGGCCGCGGCGGCGCAGCTCGATCACCGTGGCGCGGGCGGCGTCTTTGCGGGGTGCGTTCTTGGGGCCGGGCTTGCCGGGCGGGGTGAACAGGGTGAGCCGGCTGGCCTGCCACTCCCGGTTCATGTTGATCATGGCCCAGCGGGTGTAGCCGTACCTGGCGCCGGCCTGCGCCCAGGTGAGGCCGTCCACGTGGTGGGCGCGTAGCGCCTCATACCGGCGCTGGTTCAGCTGACCCGGCGCGGTGAACGCCGCAGCGCCCGCCGAGGGCTCGGGGGTCTCGGTCGGCTCGGCGTCATGTTGTGGTGATCGGCTGGCCATGTCCCATCAATAACAGGCCGGGTCCCGATCCGGTAGTCACCCCGTTACGCCCGGAACCTGGCGGTATCAGCCTGCCTGGTATTGATCGTCCTGCACGGATTGCGACATTAGCCTGCGAATTCGTCATGATCACGGCATGATAACAACTAGTGTCATGGTGGGATGGTCGTGTCAATCACCACAGCACCACTGGCTCGGGATGTTCGCAGGACCGTGGCGGGGCCACAGGCCAGCGGACGGCTGAGCCCTCGGGCCGAAGGCCCGAGGGCTCGATGTCTTGCGGTCAACTCCCCGCTCGGAAATCGGCGCTAACCGCCTGTGTCCCGCAGGGACGGCGATCGCTGAGGCCCTAGAATGCCGACGAGTGCGGTGTTGGCGCAGCCTGGTCGAACGACTCCGGCACCTTCGGCCCGCCGGGAGGGGACACGTCACGCGGCCGGGCATCCTCCTCGTTCTCGCCCTTTCAGTTTGAAGCACAGGCCGCTGTAGTGGACTCCGCCCCCGTCGGAGGCGTGCATGTGGTCGCCTCCCAAGCGAACAGGGCCTGGATCGCCGCGTGCAGGTCACCGAGAGTCGCCCGTCAGCGGCATCTGCACGCTGCGCCAGGACGGCGGCTTGGCGTACCAGAGCGAGACCTGCTGGGCACCCTGCCTGATGGTGATCGGCGCGCCTGACGCGAACCCGCTGCGCGATATGCGCGCGCCAAATGCAAAGGCGAAGCGGAAGCAGCGATAGCCCGGGCCCTGCTGGCGACGACATCGACGATGCCATTGCTGCCAGCATGGCCACGCCTGACGATTCTCGGTCAGGTTCGGTAGGAGTCTCGTCGATGCCGGATGGAGTGGATCTCCACGGTGTGCTTGTCCTCGTTGATGCGGTAGATGATCCGGTAGGTCCCGCGCCGCGCCGAGTGGTAGCCGTCAAAGGGTTCATCGAGTGGCTTGCCGACCCGGTGCGGGCTTATAGCTAGAGGCCCGTCGATCGTCTCCATGGCAGCGGCAGCGACGTCAAGCGGCAGGTTCTCGTGCAGGTTGCGCCGGGCTTGCCCGGAGAAGATGACGGTGTACGGTCGTCCGGCCTCTGGTCCGGGCGCTTGCGGATCGCCGGTCACGATGTTCCGCGCCGTCGCTGCTCCAGCTCGGCGCGGACCTGCGCGGCGTCGAAGGTATCGCCGGCGGCGAAGTCTTCGCGGGACTGCCGCAGGTCGGCAAGTGTCTCGTCATCGCTGAGGATGTCAAGGGTCTCCTGCATGGATTCGTACTCGGCGACGGAGATCAGCATGACATCGGCGCGGCCGTTGCGGGTGATGGTGAAGTGATCGTGCTCGCGGGCGACACGGTCGGCGAGTTCGGCGATCCGGGCCTTGGCTTCCGTGATAGGGATGGTCTCCATAGAGGCCAGTATAGAAACCGGTCATAATTCTGGCCAATATTAAGGTCTCGTATGCTTTGCCCGTCGACCCCCTCGGCCTCCTCGCGGGATCGTTCACCGGACGACTCCGTTGAATCGCTCGGCTCGGAACGCGGAATCATCACCAAGGTGGAAGTAGATGTGGCCCTCGAGCGTGCCGTCGGCGTTGAGCGCGGCCCAGCCGCGGCCGCTCGCATCGTCGCCCTCGTCGGAGCCTTGCCACGAGAACTCAACGCCCGGCCTGCCATCACGATCCGCGTCGCGGCAGTCGAGTTCTCCCGTCACCGCGATGAAGCCCAGGCCGCCGAGGCCGTCATCATCGAACTCGATGAAGCCGGGCTGGACCAGATCGACAGCCTCCTGATCCCAGTTGTCCATCTCGGTGATACGCCACCGGCCTGTGATGGTCGTACGCTCGGACATGCGACGAGAGTAGCGGCCCGAAGGGCTTCCGGGCGGACAAGGTCAGCGCGGGGTGGTGGTGCACCTCGCCACCTAAACCAAGCCACACCACGCGGATAGGTCAGGCCAACTAGCGCACCCCGTCACCAAGCGTAACCTGGTTGGCGCGGAGGAACGGGGAGCCCGGGCACAGAAATGTCACAACCACGACACGGGCTTGCCCGCGCCGTTGGGCCCCAGGAAGCCGTAGATCTCGCCCGCGGGGATCCGGAGATCGACCTCGTCCACGGCGCGGACCCCATCGAAGTGGCGGACCAATCCCTCGGCGTAGACGGCACAGTCGGCCTGCACCGTCAGCTTAGGGTCTGGCCTGGCGATGCGGGCGCCGACGACCGCGGCGCCGAGACAAGCGTGCTCATCGAGTGTTCCCTTCTTCTTTCGGGTTCGTCAGCAAGGACCGCGAAGCGAGAAGCTCATCGCTGGGGCCATGCCGGATTTCCGGCCGCGGCCGGAAATCCCACGCGGTAGCGCCCGCGGCTTCCAGGGCATCTCGGCAGGCCCGGTAATGATGTCCGCACAGCAGCAGGTCGGTAGCGTTAGGCCGGCCCGCCGCAGGCGGGATGATGGCCACCACGACCGCCCGGGCGGGGCAGCAGCAAGCGCGGCCCGCCGCTGCCAACGTCTCGCGCAGCCTGGCCTCGTCATCAGCGGGCGTGACCTCAGCTGTGGTTGCGCTCATTATCCGTCGCCTCCTCGTCGCACGGCTGCGCTGATCCGTTCAGCACACCGACCTCCTCAGGAACTGGCGCGTCGGCTGGCTATCCGGCCCGCCCTCTGTATAGGCGTCGATTCTGCGGCGGCCAGATCGACATGACCGCCCAAGATTTCCGCCACGGCCTGGTCCGGGCGCTCGCCTCCCGCCGGGCGCGTGGCAAGCCCGGCCCGCCCAGCCGCCAGTCGGCCTGCAGCCCGGCGGGCCGCGCTCTCGCGGGCGCCCGGCAGAGTCCCGGAAGGGGCCGCCCAGTCGGTGATCGCATACCTGGTGGTGTACTCCGGCGCCGCCAGCCGCTGACAGACGTGATCGCGTACGATTTCGCGACGCGTGGCACCGCGGGCCCTTGAGATCAGCCGGTCACACGCGCGTATTCGGCCGTTAGCTCCACCCGGGTGTTCACGCCGAGCTTGGCGAACACGCGGCGGAGGCGGCCATCGACGGTGTGGGCATACATGCCCAGCCGCTGGGCGACCTCGTTGTTCGTCATCCCCGCGGCGACCAGCCGAGCGACGTCCCGCTCCGACGGCGTACGCCGTCGTTAGCGTGGACTTCCGCACCGCTACTTCGGCCCGAGCCGGGCCCCAGCCGTGATGGGTTGACCCTAGTTCTGACCTGGGGATTTGCAAGCGCCGGAACCTATGCCGGACCTCTTCCAGGGCCTGTGCAGAGGCAACGGACGCGCCTTGATGACGGTTGTCGTCCAGGTGACACCTCGCGGAGCGCGTGAAAATGCCCGATCTGAATCACCTCAGACGAGCAGAAGCAGGCACGAGAAGTACTCAACCGGGCGCTGCCGGGATGAACTGCCCAGTGGCCGATCAGCCGTACGACCGCTGTATCGACCCCACGGTCAACCCGGGAGTTGCTGGGCCGAACGCCAGCTGACCTTCGAAATCGCCTGATCCAAGGGGCGAAGAACCGGCGCGGAAACCCGCGTTAGCGGGTGTGCGTCAGCGAGGTGGCGGTGAGCGGGTCCAGCCGGGCGCGATGCTCGGCGAGGAACGTGACGGGCTGCATGAGCACGGCGCAGTGACCGCCGCCAGGCAGTAGCGCCAGGTCCTTGCTGGGCGCTTCGATGGCGAGTGCGAGCATTGCGGTGTGACAGGCCCGGACACTCGCAAACTGTGGAACGCCAATGCCCCGGCGTGGACGGAATTGTCGCGGGCGGGGTTCGATGTCTACCGGGACCTGGTCAACACGCCGGCGTTCTTCGCGATGCTTCCGCCGGTTGATCGGCTGTCGTGTCTGGACCTGGGCTGCGGCGAGGGGCACAACACCCGGCTGCTGGCGGCCAAGGGCGCCCGCATTGTGGCACTGGACATCGCCGAGTCGTTCGTCGCGGCTGCCGTCGAAGCGGGCCCGCGCGGTATTCGGTACATCGTGGGCGATGGGGCCGTGCTGCCGTTCCGTGCGTCGAGCTTCGATGCGGTGACCGCGTTCATGAGCCTGATGGACGTCGCCGATCCCGAGCAGGCGCTCCGCGAGGTGGCCCGGGTCCTGCGGCCCCGGGGGTTCGTGCAGTTTTCGGTCGTCCATCCGGCCACCTCGACACCGATACGACGCTGGGTAGCTGACGAGTCAGGTGAGCGCGCGGCACTTGCCATCGGTGGCTACTTCTACGAGGGCCCGCTCACCGAGACATGGACCTTCAGCAACGCACCGGCGCAGATGCGAGACCGGCACCGGCCCTTCACGATCACCTACGCGCGCCGGACGCTCACGGGGTGGCTGACCGCGGTCCTGGCCGCTGGCCTGACGATTGACGCGATTGCCGAGCCGCATGCCGGCGAAGACACCGCCGCCGCTCACCCGGAGGTCGCCGACACCCGGATCGCTCCGTACTTCCTTATCGTGCGGGCGCGAAAGCCCTGACGGCGACGGCGGGCGAGCACGTGCGCCCGGCGACGGGCTGGCCGACTTCGTGCTCTGCCTTCCCCGACGTCCAGCGAAGAAGGACGAGGAGTGGATCAGCGGCCTCGGCCCGGCCAGAGACGGTCATGCCCCGATCATGGCCCATCCGCCGCGCCGTCGACATTCGCGGCGTCCTTAGTCCGCCGCGCGGCCCAGCCCCGCCCAGATCCAGGACCTCACCGCCCCCCATGGCGCTGCGCCGGAGCATCGGCGACTAGGTCTGCCAGCCCGCAGGAGGCAGAGGGAACAGCCGTGTAGCTGCTGGACTCAACTGGTGACGCCATACCACGATATCTACAAACTCTGCGCAGCAATTCGTATGTAACCAGTCATCTTGCCTGCTGGCTTGGCATGTCGCCGGTCACTGAATCTGCTTGCTCCGCGGGCGCCATCAAGAGCTGACGGGGTTTCGATGCTCCGCCTCGCCGGAACTGGTGACAAACACCACTGGGAATCCGGTTGGTGACAACAATCTTCTGGAAACGGTGACATAATGTGACACCCAGCTTTACATGGCGGATGGTGGCCGCCACGACCTCGGCGTTTGCGCGAACCGCCGACTCCAGATGGCGGAACCTCCCAGCTCTACTTGGCAGGCTGGTCCAGAGTCGACGACCTACCTGCACGTTTCGACGGAACCGCCACCTGTTTCTGGGGGCCGCCAACTAAAGCTGGGTGTCACACATAAGGCCGGGACACGCCGGAACGCCAAGGACACGGCGCACAGCATGTGACGACTATCGCTGGGAGTCACAGGCGTTGTGACTTTGCACGTTAGCTGGCCCTTTTCACGGAGCTTGGCCCGGACGCAGACGCGCGCGGATATGCCCTGGGTGTGATCGGGGAGATAGTCACTGGGCGCAATATCTGTCACCAACTGGCCGGGGAGTCCCCCGGTGGCCTGGCTAAGCGATCTGTGACCACGGGTCGATGCAGCGTGGTGGACGCCTACCACCCCGAAAACCGCTTCTCCGCTGTCGCAGGTGGCGCCTACGATCCGAGCGTGGTGACCGGAATGTCTGCCTGGCGTGAGGTTAGGCTGCTGATCGCCCGGAGGTGGGTGCGCCGGCGTCCCGTGCCGGGCCGCTCGTGCCTGCGCAGCGGTCGGGGGATGACGTGGGCTGCCGGGCGCAGAGAATGGGCGCGATTGTGGTCAAAGTCTTCCCGCGCTCGGTGCGCGTGGTATCCGGTTCCGGAGATTTTGTGGCATGGCATGGTCAGCGCTGGGTGGCACGTGACCGTCCAGAACCGGTTCCCCGCCGTCCCCTTTTCGCGCCGGGCGTTGCGCTGGACGGGCCGATGCTTGACGTGGTGCTGCGCCTGGTCGAGCTGCAGGCCGACGCCGGTATCCCGGCCGGGGAGCGCGATTTCACCGGCTACGTGGCGAACGTGCTGTTCGGCGGCTGGGACGACGTATGGGCCGACGCGCCCCGGGCATGCGCGGCGGCCGGTCCGCTGTGCGCGCGGCTGCGGCGCTGGCTGCAGCACGTGCCCGCTAGGTCAATTGGCAAGCTCCGCGACAATGTTGCGGCAGGTGTATGCCATCTTCCCGGCCTCAACGATTTCGCTGGGCACGGCGCGCTCATGGCGCAGGGCGTCGGCGAGCTCAGCCATGAGCTGATCGTCATCTCTCCACCATTGGCTGGCCATTTCTATCACCTCCCTGCTCTGCCTTCGCCGTGGGCAGCCTGCCGGTAGCGGTCGGTGCTGCTGCTGCTGGCACCGTGCCGTCAGCCCGGTGTTAGTCTTCGGCATCACGGTGCGCCAGCCGGTGGGCCCGGCGGCTGGCGTTCCGCGACGCAGAACCGAAGTGATCATGCTGTCCTTTCATGATGCGCAGCATCCGCCGCGCCTGGATCTGCGGACTGGCGCCCCGGCCAGCGAATAAGGGAAGCCGATCGCGGCGGGTGGGACGTAGCCGCCCAGGTGAGCCCGCGGGTCTGGTCTGCTGGCCAGTGCCCGCGGGCGCGCCCGGCTAGCAGCAAACGCGTCCGGATCCCCGGAACGGTGTGTGACGGGCCATCGCGGTGACGTACAACTCGGGCGTGCTGATCTTGCCGATCCCGCCCGGGATCGCGATCACTGCATGGTTATAGGCGTTGGGCGGGGTGACCTCAAGATAGGTCGCGTGCGCCGCATTGCGGCCGGTGTAGACGAAGCCGATGCTCGCGCTGGCGGTCTCCCCGGGAGACAGCACGATCACATGTCGGCCGGGGTCACGGGCGGAGTAGGTCGAGCCCCAGTGCGTACGTGAGCGCAGGACGTGGTGCCGGGCGTCCTGAAGGCCCAGCCCCGGATACCCGGGTCAGCGCGCAGGCCCCGCCGCCCTTGTTGGTCAGCGTGAGAATGAAGCCGCCCTGGCCCCGGCCGTCGTAGCGGTCGCTTTCGTAGCCGTACAGCCCAGTCACCAGGTTGTTCTCGAAACAGCGCGGCACCGAGGTACCCGCGGCCGATGCCGCGGCGGCGCTGCCCGCGGTGCCCGCCAGCGCCACCGCTCCGCCGGTGGCGGCCAGCGCGGCTGTTGCTGCCAGTGCGGTCAGGGTGGCGCGGGTCGTGCGCCGCGCGGTGCGCCTGCCGGTTTGCCCGCCGGCCGGTGTTCCGCGGCGCAAAGCTGAAGTGATCATGGTGTCCCCTGTTCCCCGTTGGCGTGCGCGGCGCCCGCCGCGCCTGGTCTGAGGGTGCGGCCGGCCGTCGGCCATGAACAAGGGGAGCGCTCCCCAGATGGGGAAGCCTCCCCATCCGCCGCCGCCGCAGCCGCTGGCGAGTGGTCGCCGCGCCTGGCACGGTCGGCCCGCACGCCTATCGTCCCGGCGGATGAGTACGATGACCATGCGCTGGTCGAGTCCTTGGGACGGACCCGCCCGGCGCCACCGTAGGCCTGCGCACTCGCCAGATAATTGGTGCTGGTCCGCTCGTCGGCGACGTGCGTTTTTGCTGGTAGCTATAGCGTTCCCGGCGTTGGCATCCCCAAGATGCCCGGCGAGCCACCCCGCGTCCAGCCCAGCCGCGCACGCCCCTCCACCAGCGCAAATAAGCCCGGCTAAGCCCCAGGGCGTCTAGCTACAGCGCTCACTCGCCAGATGTACTGCGCAGTTGGCGGAGCCTGTTGGTGCCGAGGCATACACAATCAGGTCCGTGACGCCCACGGCTAGCATGAACTTTTGGAGCGCGTCTGTGAACTTGTCAGCCGGACGTGGTCTATGCAGGCTCGCCGAGGGCCCCGCCGCGATGAGTTCCGGCCGGGTCGCGGGTCTGTTCTGGTGTGGTAGGACGTCGGGCGACGCTGCCCGGCACGAGACACCACGGAGGACACCATGACGACCACGCCGAATGACCCGACCACGGCGCTGCCCGGCCACCTGCCCGTCGTTGACCTAGCCACCTGGCAGGCCGCCCGTGACGAGCTCCTGGTCCGCGAGAAGGCCCACACCCGCGAGGGCGACGCCCTCGCCGCGGCCCGCCGCCGGCTGCCGATGGTGGAGCTCGACGGGACGGTCGAGGTCGTCGGACCCGACGGCCCGGTCCCGTTCCTGGACCTGTTCCAGGGCCGCGACGAGCTCGTGGTCTACAAGCACATGTGGTATGACGGCGCGCCGCACCAGGGGCAGTGCGAGGGCTGCACCACCACGGCCTGGCACCTGAAGGACGCCGTCTACCTCAACGCCCGCGGCGTCTCGTTCGCCGTCCTGACCACGGGCCGGTGGGACGAGGTGGCCTCCTACGTCGAGTTCATGGGCTACACCCAGCCCTGGTACTCGGTGCGCGACGTGGACGCGCCGGTCGGCGGCAGCATGGGTTACATCACCTGCTTCCTGCGCGACGGCGACCGCGTGTTCCTCACCTACTCCACGACGGGCCGTGGCAACGAGCCGGTCAACGGGTCCCTCGGCCTGCTCGACATGACGCCTTACGGCCGCGGGGAGGCGTGGGAGGACAAGCCCGAGGGCTGGCCTGAGGGGCGCCGCCCGTGCTGGTTCTGGCGCTCGGACGCGGACGGGAACGCCACCTGGGGCCCGACCAGCCGCCCCGTGCCGCAGTGGACCCGCCCCGGCGCAACCCCCGTGGAGACCCTCGGCCGGCACGGCCACCACCACTGACGGGCCATCGTCGACGGCGCCGGCAAAGGAAGAAGATCAAGGGCGCAAGCGGCACGTCGCGGCCGGCACCGGCGGGCTGCCGCTGGCCGTCGTGGTCACGACCGCCTCCTTGCAGGACCGCGACGGTGCGTTCCGCATCACCGCCGCGCTGCGCGAGGCGTTCTCCACGATCACCCTGGTGTGGGCCGACGCCGGGTACACAGGCCGGTTCGTCCGCGACGCGCGCAAGATCTGGGACCTGGCCGTGGCGATCGTCAAGCGCCCCGACCAGGCCAAGGGCTTTGTCCTGCTCCACCGCCGCTGGGTCGTGGAACGCTCCTTCGCCTGGCTGACCAAGTTCCGCCGCCTCGTACGCGACTACGAGATCCTCCCAGCCACCCACGAAGCCATGATCTGGACCGCCGCCACCTGGCAGCTCAGCAACCGCCTCACCCGCTGACCCAGTTCACAGACGCTCTCTTAGTCATGCATCGAGTCCACGATTTCGGTGAGGAGGAACTTCACCTTCGCCGGGATCGGCCGACCTGGGTAGGCTGCTCGACGAGGTTCAGGCCTTCGTCGACCGTAGTGAACCCGAGCTGGTGGTAGAGCAGCATGATGTCGTCGGCGTCGATCTCTGCGCGCGCTGCGAACAGCTTCATCGCGAGCAGGTACTTCGGGGACGCGACGTCAACGATTAGCGAGTCGCTTGAGTAGAAGCGCTGCGCGTCTGGGTCGGGGCCGGGCAGGAATCCTTTTACCGCGTCGTTCAGCCAGTCCTCCGCGAGGCCACGGCGCTCGGCTACCGCTGTCGCTGCCTGCCGGACGACGTCGGTCGGGATGAACACCGCATCAAGATCCCGGGTTGCCCTCATGGCGTCGTAGGCGACCGCCAGGGCCGCGCCCCCGACGAGGAAGAGCTCGGCTCTCGCTCCGCGTGCCGCCAGTTCCGCGGACAGGTCGTCGAGCAGTGCGCGGATGTCCTCCCGCCCGAGGCCGACGCTCATGCGCGGTCGAGTGCGCCGTCAGTGATGAAGACGCCGCGGCGGCGGAATGAGGATGGCGACTCGACCAGGGCGCGTGGGTGAAGGCCGCGCAGGTCGGTGACGAACCACCAGGGCCATGCCTCACGCTCGGGCAGCCTGGCCCATGACGGAACCGCCCATCCGTCCTGGCGGGCCAAGTGCTCGGCCATCGCTGCGAACGCCGCATCGACCCGGAGATCCCCGGTGCTCCTCGGCACGCTGGCCCACATGGCCGCTCCCGGCCCGTGACGGCCGCTGATCTGGCCCGCGCGACGCGGCGATACGGTGACCATGTGCTGGTCGAGTCCTTGGACTGACCCGGTCGGCGGCACCGAAGCCCTGGCCGCTCGCCAGATAATTGGTGGTGGTTCGCTTGCGGGTGACGTGGGTTCTCGCTGGTAACTATAGCGTTCCCGGCGTTGGCATCCCGAAGATGCCTGGCGAGCCACGCCGCGTCCAGCCCAGCCGCGCACGGCCTTCTAGCAGGCAGGATGCGCCGAGGTAGCCGAGCCCGCCGAGGACGCTCTGATCCCGGTGGGCTGTCATCGCGGCGATAGCGGTCATTGGGATTGGGGACGATGGTCGGCTGTCGCGCTATCATGGGATATCGCATGGAGGTGGAGATGGCGGACGTGTTGATCCGTGACGTGCCCGAGGATGTAGTCGCTGCGCTGGACGCGCACGCGGGGCGTCTTGGGCTGTCGCGTAGCGAGTACGTGCGTCGCCGCCTGGCGCAGGATGCGGCGATGCCCGGCTCCCCGGTCAGCGTGGATGACCTGGCCCGGTTCGCTGACGTCTTCGGCGATCTGGGCGACCCCAACGTTATGGCGCGGGCTTGGCGGTGACATCGTGGCTGATCGACAAGTCGGCTCTCGTCCGCTTGGCCGTGAGCCTGGACGCCGCTGATTGGGCCACCCGGATTGAGCGCGGGCTGGTACGGATCACTACCGTCACCCGCTTGGAGGTCGGCTATTCTGCCCGATCCGGGCCGGATCTGCGGACCGGGCTGCAACGGCCGCCGTTGTCGTCGATGCCTGTTGAGTACCTGACCCCGGCAATTGAGGACAGGTCAGTCGAGGTTCTCGCATTGCTGGCCGACCGCGGGCGGCACCGGGCTCCGTCGATACCAGATTTGATTATCGCTGCAGCCGCGGAACTTGCTGGACTTACTGTCTTGCACGTGGACAAGGACTTCGACGTCATCGCCGAGATCACCGGCCAGTCGGTGGAGCGCCTGAAAATACGGTGACCCGGCAGCGGGCAGCGGCTGTGCGTTCGGCTCGGAGATATCTCCGGGGAAGCCTGTTTCTGTGTGCTGGGGCGATGCGGAACGGTGCCGAGTCGGCTCGAGTCGACCGTGGTGATCGTAGATGACGTGTGGGCCCGATCGGGTCGTCGACCCTGCGTCGGC
Source organism: uncultured Actinomycetota bacterium (assembly GCA_963851085.1). Lineage (GTDB taxonomy): Bacteria > Actinomycetota > Actinomycetes > Streptosporangiales > Streptosporangiaceae > DATFVJ01. The sequence continues at coordinate 79,251 of CAWKNX010000005.1, forward strand.
GAGGGCTGGCCTTCGACGGCGGGGATCTGGTCACCACGGACTCGAATCTGGTCGAGGGCCGGTCAGCGGTCATCACGGCGTTCCGGCGCGCTCTGCAGGCGGATCGCCGGGGTGTGTCACCGCCGCCTGCGCTGCCCGCGCTGCCGTCGTCTTCATTCCTCCGCCTGGGGGACGGGGTAGAGGTGCTCCGCGAGATCCGCGAGATGCTGCGCGGGCGGCGGCTTGGGGCGGATCTCTCGCCTGGCGTCGGCGGAGCCGGTGGGGCGGCGCGGCGTTCGTAGGCGGCGGCGATGACGCGCGGTCAGGGCCCCGGCAAAGTCGTTTGGTAGTGACCTACTCCAAGGAGATGAGGTTTGCGGGCAGGCAGCTCGGTCAGGCGGCGAAGCGGTACCGGGTCTGGCTGTAGGGGCTCTTGCCGAACGCGAGGACCTTCGCCGGTCTGACGCCGAAGACGAGCCCCGTCCGGCCAGCAGGATCGCGGAACCCCCCGACGGTGACCTCGAAGTCCCAATCGAGCTTGGACTTCCACATTGCTGCCAGCCGTTGAAGCTGGGCCGGGTCGGTCACGCGAGCGGCAGTTCCCTCGACCACGACGTCGAGCCCAGACCGGAGCTGGTTGGTGCCGGTGGTGAGGCTGCAGCGAGGATTGGACTCCAGGTTCTTGGCTTTCTGCTCATGGGAGCCGGCGCAGAAGTGAAGCGTCCCGTCGAGCCAGATCGCTGGCAGCGGCGTGACGTGCGGCCGCCGGTCGCCGCGCACGGTCGACAGCCAGAACATCTCGGACTTCGACAGCACCTCGGCTACCTCAGCCCACGGCGGGGCCGCAGCGCCCGGCTCGCTGAATTCTTCGTTCAGCTCTGCGGTCGGTTCGGTCTCGGGCATCAACGTTCTCCTGTACTGGGTTTCGCGCGATCGCTCTCTCTGCGTAGACGCCGCGGCGAGGAGGAATTCATCGCTTGTGACAAGGACGCTATGGCAGTGGCCGCCAGCGGAGCCCACGTTCGGTTGGCGACGCACATGTGGCCGCGCGCGGCCCGGTGACGATGGCACGCACACACGACGCTCTGATCGAGTCGTTGTTGGCGCTTAAGGCCGCAGGCAACTCACTCCGCATACCTGCCGACGCTGCGCGCGCATGCGATAGCCCGACGCTGCCCTGCGCCGCAGCCAGATCCTCATCGGCGCCACCGAGCTCGCCGCGAGCGTACACGGCCAGATCGACCCCGATGGCGAGCGCGCGGTCATCGACGAGGTAACCAAACCTGGTCGAAGACCCGTCCCGATCCTCGGCTCTTTCGACGTCAGCTACCTTGACCTGCCCGCGGACAGTGCAACCACGACCTCGTCCGGGCCGGAAACGAGACGGTGCTGCGCGCCCGCTACGAGGACGCTGCCTTCTTCTGGCGGAACGACCTGGCCAAACCGCTAGAAGAAATGAGGAACCGGCTCACCAAGCTCACCTTCGAGACCCGTCTTGGCTCGGTCGCCGAACGGGTCGGCCGCATCGCCGCCATCGCCGACGCCCTCGCCGACCGGCTCGGCCTGGCAGGCAACGACCGGGCCGTCGTGCGGCGGGCGGGGGAACTGGCCAAATTCGACCTCGGCTCCGAAATGGTCGCCGAACTCCCCAGCCTGACCGGCATCATGGCCCGCGAATACGCCCGCCACGCGGGTGAACCGGACGCCGTCGCCGAGACCCTGTTCGAAATGGAACTGCCCCGGCACGCGGGCGACGCGCACCCGCGCAGCCGTTCAGGCGCAATCCTCGCGCTCGCCGACCGCCTCGACCTGCTGACGGGCCTGTTCGCCATCGGCGCCGTGCCCACCGGCAGCTCCGACCCCTTCGGCCTGCGCCGCGCCGCCCTCGGCCTGCTCGCCATCCTGCGCACCCATCCCGATCTCAGCGCGCTCACCATCACCGAAGGACTCGCTGCCGAGCTGCAGCCCGTCGCCACGGGCGGACAGCCCACCGAAGACGCGCTGGACTTCGTCCGACGGCGGTTCGACCAGCTCATGCTCGAACAAGGCCACCCAGCCGCGAACATCCGCGCGGTCAGATCGCTTGTCGACACCCCCCTCACGGGCCGAGCAGACCCTCGACCACCTAGCCGACCTTCTCCAGACCGAAGAGGGCCAGGAACTGGTGACCACCATCCATCGGGTCAGAAGGATCATTCCCCCCGGAACTGAACCCGGCTATGAACCCAGCCTGTTCGACACCCCCGCCGAGCACGCACTGCACGCCGCCCTGGAAAAAAGCTGGGTGGCGATCAGCGAAACAGCCGATCTCCGCCGCTTCGCCGCCGAAGCCGCAACGCTCACCTGGGCCGATCGGCGAGTTCTTCGACCAGGTCCTCGTCATGGCGGGCGACCCAACAGTGAAGGCAAACCGGCTCGGTCTCCTCGCCAGCATCTACAACCTCGCCGCACGCTTCCTCGACTGGGAAGAACTCCCCTAACTGCGGGTGAGGGGCGGTCGAATTCGCCTGGCGACGTGATACCGATCAAGGAAGCGCAGTCTACCCGGGCAGGCTTCGGCGGGCAGTAGAGCGCCGGAGATCCCTGATCAGAATGCGAGGGATCCAGATTAACCCAGGCCCCGTCGCGGCGAAGCGTTGTTGCGTGGCCGGGCCGGCCCAGCGCTCTTGTCTTGCCGAGTTAGATCGCGATGTTTGTCATGGATGGCGGTGGGATCACATGATCGTAGTTGTGTTCCGTCCAAGCCGAGTATCGGCAAGCAGTTGCCGTACGGCGCGGCACTGCGAAGTCACGCAATAAGCAGGCCGGTCGGGCGGCTCCAGCCATGTCGTCGAGAAGCAAAGTTGATCGTTAGCTGGCGGTCTGGCGGAACTCACGCATTTACCGGGCTCCAGGGCATGCCGTCGGACGTGTGCGGGCACGATTGACGGCTGGGTCGCGTCGCGGGACACTCTCAGGGTGATCAGTCGCCGCGTGCCCGGCTGGTGGAAGCGTATGGGCGTTCTGTGGCACTGTCCTGTCCCTGGCTGCCCGGAATCTGAGCGGGCCACGTCGGCGCCAATGTGTGGGAGGCACCAGGTGGTAATGGTTCGTGGTCGAACATGAGCCCGAGCATAATTGCGTCTTCCCGGTGATCGAATGATCGCCAGCCAGTCGCGTCTGTTTAGGTGCGGCGCGGACGCCGAGGTCGCGCTTTAACTGACTGACCGTGCTCAGCTATAGCCTTGAGAGCGGTCCCGAAGCCACGCGCACTAGCGACAGCGGCGCCGTAGCTCACGAACGACATCACGAGATATGCAAATGATGTCGCCACAGTACCAGGCAAGTAGCCGGCGCCCGACGTGATAAGTAGTGGGGCAAGGATTGCCAGAACGAGGAAGATGAACACAAGCATGCAGTACAGGTCGAGACGGGTCCGATACTGATCGTGCTCCTTCCGCAGTGCGCTGGGTGTCTCGTCCCAGTGGCGCAAGACGAAACTTTCCAGCTCACTTCCCTCACCAGTGAAAATTGAATCCTCAGCGGCACGCAGCACGTTGCCGAGCTTGGTTGGCAGCACTCGGTAAGGTTCTGGGTACTCGTCGATCTGGGCTTCCACTGCGTCTAGTCGACCCATTAGATGAGCCGGAGCAAACTGCTGCCACGGGAATAATGTCGCTTCCCGGGCTCTTTTCTTGGCGCGCCAGCCACTTCGGGGCACGCTTCTGCGGTTGGCGAGCCGCGCTTCGAGGTCTTCCTCGATCAGGTCCACAACGTAGCTATTATTGGCGGTGACAATCTGCTTTCTGAACAGGTCGGGCTTTGTCTTACGGAACGCTCGCAGCTTCAACTCATTTCGTTTGTGCATGAGCCGGTAGAATTTGCGTCGCTGCCGACCGACGAACAAGCGCGAGATTCCTTTGGCAACTAGGCTGTTACCCCAGTAGCCTTCCAGTACTCTGATCACTTCGAATTCGAAGGCTTGCGTAACCATTGTCGCGAGAATGAGGGCAAACAGTAGCAAGATCAACAGGCCGAGCGGTCTGTTGATCAGCCTTGTCACTGCTTCAACGAGATTGCGGTTCGGTTGCGCGCGCAGCTGCAGCAGCACGGCAAGGCTGCCGACGAGCATCGCTGCTGGCAGCCAGGCACTCAGGCTGAGCTGATTGAGAAGCCGGCCAAGGAAGGCAGAGATACCCTCGGCCGGAGAGATCTTGTCCGCAGAGCGACCCGCTGCGTCTGACGTCGGTTCTGCCACGTCCAGATGCTGACGCAACCTGGCTGTCTCCAGCGTGGCGACACGCCGAAAAGGGGGGGTTCGTCGAGCGACCGTCCCGTTGAGTCCGTTCCTATGCCTGTCAGGATTATGCGGACGTCGGTAATCCTGGCCTGCAACCGTAACTACCTGGGACTGTTCTGGCACCAAGGCGGACGCGGAGGCCTCGGTGGTGCCTGGGTGTGGCTGAATCTGCTCTGTGTCGATGCCTTTCCTGATGCACGGCTCGGCTTCCTGGCGGTAATGATCCACGTCCAGGCTTTCCGGTTGCTCTTCCGTGCTGCCCGGCGCGGCGCCGGCATGCGCGGCGAGGAGATCTCCGCGTCCGTCGTCACGTTCCGCTAGCCCCGCTGCGGCGCTGGTCTCCTGACCTACGGTCAGTGCTCCGCCTCTTATGTGACGCTGGAACGGGTCCGCGATATGGGCGTTCAGGATCCGATCGTCGTCGGCCATGTGACGGACTATAGAACGTGTGTTCGATCCTGACAAGCATGCATTGGTGCTGGAAGATCATGCGTTCGAGTCAGGATAGGGATCCCCGCCAACAGCTCACGGCTCGAGCATTGGCTTGACGGGACGATTGCCTCGCACATCACCTGTTCCCCTCAAGCCTGCACCGTCAGAGCGTCGCGCCTGAGGCCGCAGCTGCGGTCAGCTAAGGGAGGTGGCCCGCGCAAATCAGCCAGGCCGCCGGCCAGCCTGCTGGAGGCCACGGCCCTGCGGCGCGAGAACCTCTTCCTCATCGAACCAGGGTCAGCCAGCCGCGAGCGGTCCCGGTGGAGACTTAGGACCCGGCTTCACCGCCGCGCGCTGTCCTTTTCGCGTTGCCTGACAACACAAAGACTCCGCCTTCTGCCTTCGGTCTGCCTCAAGATCCGGTCGTGCCGAGCGCCGCCGCGATCTGCTGGATAGCCTCTGCCTCGGCCGGGCTCACGCTCTGCCCTTCCTCCCTGTGGGCGGCCGCGACCTTGCTCGCGAGGGTCAGGACGAAGCGCCGGTAGTCATCGAGCTCCTCGGCCGTCGCCTTGCTCTCCAGCAGCGCCACCGCATCGCGGAGGTGCTGGAGCCCGTTCTCCCTGAGCTCGTCGGCAGAGTGGTATCTTGTGTGGTCCGCCTTAGGCTTGGCTGCGACGATCTCGTCGAGGAGTTCGCTCTCGCCATGCTGGGCGCGCGCCTCGGCGTAGGCCTTCGACATCGCGATCGTCTCACGGAACATCCCACCACGTGCCGCCGTGATCACGATCAGGCCAGCGCTCGGAGGGCCCTCGAGCACAACCTTCCATTCCTCGGGCGAAAATGCCGCCTTTGTCGTCATCGCGCGCTCCCGTGCTCGTGGGCAGGACCACGATCCTACCCCAGCGAAGATCGCCGTCGAGAGCCAGTCCAGCACCCGCCCAGAGCAACGGTACGCAGACTTCCCTCGGGCGCAGGCGCAAAACCGTGGCGGGTCCGGGCGCGAGATCCGTGGTTTTGACCAATGGCAGCGCTACACCCGTCAGACGACGCCCAGATCAATCGCGTCGCGGCCGGCCTGATATCCCTTTGCCGAGAACCGGCCTTGCGTCGGCTGGCGGCTCATCGTCAGGCCACGTTACTTCCACCGCTGGTAGCACACGCCCCCGTGAACCCCAAGCTCAACTGGAGATTCACGCGTTACAAGCCACGTAACTTCCGCCTAGCGGAAGGCTGGATGGCCGGTGACGGCTTGGCCGATGACCAGTTGGTGTACTTCGGAGGTGCCTTCGTAGGTGAGAACCGATTCGAGGTTATTGGCGTGTCGCATGATGGGGCAGTCCGCGGCTGGTGTACTCGTTGATCATTTCCCGGGTCAGGATGGTTTCGAAGGCCATTGTCAATGCTCCGGTCAGCTCATGGTGAGGCCGCCGCTGACGCTGACGGTTTGCCCGGTGATGAAGGCAGCCTCGTCCGAAGCGAAGAAGGCGACCGCGTTGGCAAGATCGCCTGGTTGCCCAAGGCGCCGGAAGGGGATGGCTCTGGTCAGCGACTCCCGCAGCTTAGGGTTGTCGCCGCCCATCGAGGCGAACAACGCGGTGTCGGTCGGCCCCGGGCACACGCAGTTGGCGTTGACCTTGTAGCGGGCCATCTCGCGAGCGATCGCCTTGGTGAAGGCGATCACGCCACCCTTGGCCGCCGAGTACACCGCCTCACCGGACGAGCCGACCCGCCCGGCGTCGGAGCCGAGGTTCACCACCGACCCGAAGCCCTGCTCGGCCATGATCGGGAGGATGGCTTTCGACGTGTTCAGGACGCCGTACAGGTTGATCTGGATGACCCGGTCCCAGTCGGCGGGGTCGGAGTCGACGAACGGGACGGCCTTGTCCCAGCCGGCGTTGTTGACCAGCACGTCGATCCGCCCGAACCGGCTCTTTACCTGTTCAGCGACGGTGTGGACGGAATCGCGCGAGGTAACGTCGGCGTGCATCGCGATCGCCGACCCGCCGATCGCCTGAGCGGTGTCCCTGGCCGCGGGTTCGTTGATGTCGGTCGCGACAACTGTGGCGCCCTCGGATGCGAGCTTCTCTGCGATGGCCCTGCCGATGCCTTGACCGGCACCGGTGACAATCACGATCTTGTTGTCCAGCTTTCCCACTGCCTGCCGCCTTTCGGGGTCGTTACCGGGTCAGGGCGCGTAGTCGCGGCCCAACAGGCTGCGGGCGATCACCAGCTTGGATACCTGGGCGGTGCCATCGCCGATCTCCAGGCCAATCACGTCACGCAGTCGCTGCCCGATCGGGGAATCGGTTGAGTAGGCCAGGTGCCCGAACGTCAGCAGGCATTGGTGGATGACCTCGGTCGACAGCTTGGGCGCCCAGAACTTGGCCATCGCGGCTTCAGCGCTGTGCTCCATGCCCTGGTCCTTCTTCCACAACGCCTCGTAGCAGATGTGCCTCGCGCCGCGCACATAGGTGGCGCATTCCGCCAGCGGAAAGGACACGCCCTGGAACTTGCCGATCGGCTGACCGAACGCCTCCCGGTCTCGTGCCCACTGCAGCGCCTCCTCCAAGGAGGCCTGTGCCGCGCCCAGACACGCCAGGCCGATGATCGCCCGGGAGTAGTCGAACCCCTGCATGACCGAGACGAAACCATCGCCCACTTCACCGATCAGGTGGTCCCGTGAGACTGGAAGGCTGTCAAAGTGCAGGGATGCCCGGCCGATGCAGCGGCTGCCGAGGTCATCGAAGGCCGTCCGGGAGACGTACCGTTCATCGAGGTCCACGTAGAAGGCGCTCACCCCACGTGCGCCCGCGCCACCGGTCCGGGCGAGCACCAGGCCGGTCCGCGCGTCCATGCCCAAGGTGATGGAGGTCTTCTCGCCCTCCAACCGCCAGCCGTCACCATCCTCGGCCGCCTTCAGTTCCAGCTGCGCAGCGTCGGTCCCGTGCCCTGGCTCGGTCACGCACAGCGACGGGATCGCCTCCCCTGAAGCGATCACCGGCAGCCACCGCGCCTGCTGTCGCTGGCTGGCGTTGCGGACGAGCACATCACTGATCAGCGCGGTGTTGATGATCAAGTACGTTGCATTGAAGTTGGCGCGCCCCACCTCCTCGGCCGCCATGCCCGCGACGACGGCCGACGCCTCCTGACCCCCGTATCGCTCCGGGATGCGCAAACCCGTCAGGCCCATGCCGGCCATCTCAGCGGCGAGGGTGGGCCGCAGCCTTCCCGCTCGGTCGTCGGACTGGTAGTGGTGAGCCAGGACCTTCCCCGCGAACCGCCGCAGTTGCGTGCGGTACGACTCTTGGTCGTCATCGAAACTGAAGTCCATGCCGGGTTCCCTCGGGCCGTGGTTTGTCGCTCGGGTCAATGCCAGTTGACGTACCGGCCGAAGTCGGGCCTGCGCTTCTCGGCGAAGGCGGCCGCACCTTCGGCCCCCTCGGGTGATGCGGTGAACAGATCGAGCGCGGACATGGCCAGGTTGCTCAGCCCTGCCTGATGGTCGGTGTCGGCGTTGAACGACTGCTTGAGGAAGCGGATCGCGGTCGGGCTCTCCGCCGCGACCTCCTGTACCCAGGCACGCGCTTCGGTCATCAGCTGCGCCGGCGGTACCACCTTGTTCACCAGACCCATCTCCTTGGCCTCACCGGCGTCGTACATCCGGCACCAGAACCAGATCTCCCGGGCCTTCTTCTCCCCCACCACACGGGCGAGGTACGCCGATCCGAACCCGGCGTCGAAGGAACCGACCTTCGGGCCGGCCTGGCCGAAGCGCGCCGTCTGACTGGCGATCGACACGTCACAGAGGACATGCAGGACGTGGCCACCACCCACGGCGATGCCATTCACTGCGGCGATCACCGGCTTGGGGATGTCCCGGATCAACTTGTGCAGGTTGCCGATCTCAAACATGCCACTCTCGCTCGGCCCGTAGTCCCCGGTCTCGGCCCGCTGCTTGACGTCGCCACCCGCACAGAACGCCTTGTCGCCAGCCCCGGTGAGGATCACGGCACGCACCTGCCCGTCCACCCAGGCCAGGCGAAAGGCCTTGATCATCTCTTCCACCGTCCTGGCGCGGAAGGCGTTGTACCTGTCCGGGCGGTTGATCGTGATGATCGCGGCTGAGTCCTCCACCACGTAAATGATGTCTTCGAACGTCGTCATTGAGTCGGCACCTCCGTGCTGGAGCCCACAACCATGAAGTGAATCTAGCCGCAGGCGACGACCCTGTGGACCGGCTCGTGGCGGCATTCCGCGCCTACTGCGAGGTCATCGACCAGCACCGCCACGCAGCCGTACTCACCTACCGCGAGCGCAGGAGCCTCAGTGAGGACGGCAGGCAAAGGATCAAGGAGCTGGAGGTTCAGACCAGCGAACCGCTGCGGGCACTGCTGGCCGAAGGGATCAAGGCCGGCGTTTCCCCCCCGTCGACATCGAACTCGTCGCCTACAACCTGCGCATATTTAACTCGGCCAGAGATCGCCGCGTGGCTCGCCAGCCTGACGGCGGACCACGCGCCCGCACGGTTCTCATGCGTTACGTCGGACTTAGTCATTTCTGCAGGTGGGCTGCGGAAGGGAACTGCCCGCCCGAGCCGATAGCCCGACTGGAGCGGTGTCCCGTCACCTTACCCGGATTCGGTCACCAACGTGGATCAAATCGGGATTCTTAATGAACGGGTTCAGCTTGAGAATCGCTGCGATTGTCGTATTGAACTTGGCCGCGATAGCGGTAAGCGTGTCACCGCTGACAACCGAGTACGTCACCGCGGAGGGCGGTACCGGCTTCGTCCCCTTGGCACGCACCAATGCGGCCGTGACCTGCGCGACAGATAGCGCGAGGTGCACATGATTGAGGTGCGCAGCATCGGTCTCAGGGCCATAGCTGGCGATGCGCCTCCCATTCTTGACATAGAAGCCGTTATCGTCCGCGAACGGCGTGGTGTGGATTAGCTCGACGATGTTTGCCGCGCCCGGAATAACGTCCTCGAGCCAGCGCGCGAGGTCGCGCATGCGTCGGTCGCCCTCCGCCTTGGTGACCTGGTCGTAGGCCCCGAAATCCACGGCGGCGGCCGGTGAGCCGTTGTACTGAAGGTGACCGTAATGGTACGAACCGTTCGGCCTGGGGCCATGGTCACCGTCCATGCCAGAGGTTACGTAGATCTCATGCGCCTTGGGGTAATACGAGGCAAGCTCGACAATGAGCTCTCCCGTCGAGTTGAGCTCGACGCCCGAATAAACGTTCAACACGCCAGCCTTCTCGCTGGCACCCGTGTTGTCACGAACGCGGACAGTCTTCGGCGCGGTAACCAGTGGGGTACTCATTTTCCTATCACCTTTCGACTCATGTGACGTTTCCGGTGTCTCCGGTGAGGCTTCCGGGGCGAGGGCTTCGTGTTGCTCCACTGGCCCTGGCCCCAGGAATGGCCGCGGCGCAGGTAGGGCGCGCAAAAGGTCACGACCCGCTTCCGTCGCCGCGCTGTGCACCACCCAGAGGACACCGCTGGCAATCTTCAACGAAAAAGGGTGCGCCAGGAGCCTGCAGATACTTCGTGGCGGCTACTTGTTTGCGGCAGGTTCACTTACACGGCTGCGGCACCGGGCGCGCCACATGTCTTGCCCGCTGGCCAGTCGCCTGGGTGGTGGCTGCCGGTTTCGGATTCCATGGGGGTCGCGATGTTTGTTAGCGGGGTAGCGGTAACGCTTCACCGAGATGCTGGATGCGCCCGTCACGCGTGCTGCATGCGTGATGCCCTTCGGGCACCCTGGACCGTGATCTTCCCGGATCGGTTCTGCACCTGCCGGAGGACGTCAGCAGCGGGGTCACCCCGGGCGTGCTCGGCAGGCGGAAGATCAGGCGCCGGGCAGGCCGGGCCGGCTGCGCAGCGGCGGCCATCTGGTCGAATGCCTGCTGCGCGTGGATCGGCGTGAGCTGCCAGAGCCGGACGTCGAGCAGCGAGCCGCTGTCGAACGCCGCCGTGCGCACCTGGGCGCAGTAGCGCTGCAGTAACGCCAGGCCCAGCGACACGCCGTAGGAGACGCCATACAGGTTGATCTTGTTCTAGCCGAGCACCACCCTGACATGGTCGAGGTCGCGGACGGCGGCGCTCGTCGTATCGTGGCGCGGGCCGCGGTTCACCGAAGCAAGGCCCCACTCTCACCGGTAATGCGCTCAATCCCCGCGCTCAACTGCAACTGCCCCGCGCTCCATCACAACCGGCAGTTCAAGTGGGCCGTTGGCTCCCCTCGGCCGAGCTTCAGGTGCGGCCCTGGGCGTGGCGGCAGCTGGTTTCCGTGACGGCCGGCGGCCCTCAGCGGTGCCCGATGGGGATGTAGGCGCGCTCGGTCGCCCCGGTGTAGACCTGGCGGGGGCGGCCGATCTTCGTCGCTGGGTCCGCCATCATTTCCCGCCATTGGGCGATCCAGCCGGGGAGCCGGCCGAGCGCGAACAAGACGGTGAACATCTCGGTCGGGAAGCCCATTGCGTTGTAGATCAGCCCGGTGTAGAAGTCGACGTTCGGGTAGAGCTTGCGCTCGGTGAAGTAGTCGTCGGACAGCGCGATGTCCTCCAGGTGCAGCGCGATGTCCAGGAGCGGATCCCGTGCCGCCGTGCGGGAGAGGATCTCCTGCGCCGCCTTCTTCACGATCGCGGCGCGTGGGTCGTAGTTGCGGTAGACCCGGTGCCCGAAGCCCATCAGCTTCACGGCGCCGTGCCCGGATTTCACCTTGCGGACGAAGGCTGCGGCGTCGTCGCCGGAGGCGTGGATTTCCTGCAGCATTTCGAGTACGGCCTGGTTGGCGCCGCCGTGGAGCGGGCCGAACAGTGCGTTGACCCCAGCCGACACTGATGCGAACAGGTTGGCGTGGCTGGAGCCGACCAGGCGCACGGTGGCGGTGGAGCAGTTCTGCTCGTGGTCGGCGTGCAGCACGAACAGCATGTCAAGCACGCGGGCCAAGACCGGGTCGACCGCGTACGGCGCAGTCGGCAAGCCAAAGGTCATACGGAGAAAGTCCTCCACGTACCCCAGCGAGTTGTCCGGGTACAGCAGCGGCTGCCCCATCGCGGTCTTGTGCGCGTACGAGGCGATGGTCGGCAGCTTGGCCAGCAGCCGCGCCGTGGAGATCTCCACCTGCCCGGCGTCGAACGGGTCGAGGCTGTCCTGATAGAAGGTCGACAGCGCGGTCACCGCCGAGGACAGCACGGCCATCGGGTGCGCGTCGCGCGGGAAGCCGTCGAAGAAGCGGCGCATCTCCTCGCGCAGCAGTGTGTGCACCTTGATCTGCTCCGAGAAGCCGGCCAGCTGATCGCTGGTCGGCAGCTCCCCGTAGATCAGCAGGTAGGACACCTCCAGGAAAGAGGATTTCTGCGCGAGCTGCTCGATCGGGTATCCGCGGTAGCGCAGGATCCCGGCGTCCCCATCGATGTAGGTGATCGCCGAGGTGCATGCCGCCGTGTTCACGAAACCCACGTCGAGCGTGACGCGCCCGGTCTCCTTGAGCAGTTTGCTCACGTCGAGCCCGGACGGGCCCTCGGTAGCCGGGTGCTCCGGCAGCGCAAGCGAACCCTTGTCGTGTCCCAGCGTGAAGTCAGCCGGGGATGCGCCAGCATCTTCGCCCGTGCCCCGCATCGGTGTACCGATCGTCATCGCGGTCTCCTTATGTCCAGCCCCCGGGACCACAAGTGCCCGCCGATGTCGTCGATCCAGCGTCCAGCCTGATATACCCCAGAGGGTACGATCTTCCTATCGTAACTCGCGAATGGGCGCAGTGATACCGAGCGTGGTCACAGACAGAGACGGGTACCTGCGCAAGGCGGCCGGAAAAGCGGCGACGGGCGCTCGCCAGCTGCGTCGGCGTTGCCGCCGATCTTGTCGGCGACCGAGCGGCCTTCCTGGCAAGACCGCAGCGCTAGGCAGCCACGCTCTTCCTGGGCTGCGCCAATACCTAATACACGCCAGCCACGACCTGCTCCACACCGCCGAACATGCCGGACGCCCACTCGCTCCCTGGCGCACGACAGTGCTCTTGGGGAATGCGGACGGGTGAGATCCCTAACTCCGCACGCGGCGTGACACGATTGGGCCAGGTGGCTGTCCTCGCGTGGGCACCGATTTGACCGCATTGAAGTCACCGCGTGAGGTGACTGGGAAGCTGCGGATCGGACCGAGCTTTCGTTCGGTCACTGCTGCGGATGGGCTGGGAGGGCCGCCGGTTGAGCCGGATGATCGGGGTGAAAGGGATGGGGCGGCGCTGAGATGAACGACGTCGGCCGGGCAAGCCGGGCTGCCGGTGCGGGTGGCGGTCCGCTCGGAACGCCCGCGGATCCCGCCCTGGTGACCGCACTCATCTCCCTCGCCGCGCGGACGCGCGAGCTCGTCGAGGCGGTTGTGCTCAGCGACGCAGCCGTCGCTGAGCTCGGTGCGGCGGCGGCCGAGATCGGGAACCTGACCGCGCGGCTCGGCTCGCGGCGCCGGCCAGGGCCCATCCGGTCCGAGGCCGATCCAGCGGATGGGCGGACGCGCCTGCGCCTGGCGCACAGCCCGGTGACGGGCGAGGCGAATCCGCTCGCGCCGCCGATCAGGATCGCGACCACATCCGAGGGAACCGCACGCGCCGAGTTCATCCTTGGACCCGTCTACGAGGGGCCACCGGATGCCGTGCATGGTGGCGTATGCGCGGCCATCCTTGATTCCCTGCTCGGGGCCGCTGCTGCCGCGGGGGATCGGCCTGGCATGACGGCGAAACTGACCCTCCGCTACCTGCGCCCGACGCCGTTGGGCGCACCACTCGTCGCCGAGGCCTGGATCAGGGGCGTGGAACGTCGCACCACAATAGTGGACGGCCGGATTCTCAACGAGCGGGGTCAGCTGACCGTGGAAGCCACCGGCGAATTCTCGCTCCCACTGCGCTGGCCGGGCCATGCGCAGCAGGGCGCAAGACCGGTCGACGGCCAGCCTGGCTGATCACGCGGCATCGTCCACGTCCGTCCACCTGGGCCGGTACTCCTTCACCACACCTGCCGGACCGGCCTGCACGCACTGCGCGACCCCGACCACGACGACGGCGGGGGATGGGTCACGCCGGCCAAGAAGGTGGGCGGGCGGGAGCCGACCTGGCGCGCCCCTCGGTGAAAGATCACGATGCTGGCGGTTGTCGTTCCATCGATCTCAATTAGTCCGTGGCCGGTGGGTCTTCGTCGCAGTGCCAGACGGGCATCGACCCCTGCGACCCGCGGCGCCCCGCACCGCCGACGCCCGCTCAGGCCGAACAATTCGGACGCGTATTTGCGTCTTCTTGGTGGGCGGACCATCGAACCGATGCAAGAATCGCGGTCGTGACGGGTCCATATGCAACGGCGATCATGATCGTCGCGCTTCTGCTCGCGGCCTGGGCGTTCGGACTCGTCCTGTTCAACCGGCCGCCCAATGCCGCCCTGGCAGTGGGTGGCGCGGTGCTCGAGGTGCTGCTCATCGGCTTCCTCATCGGCGGCATCGTGCAGATGGTCGGGAGCCACCACGTGTTCGCCCGGGCTGAGTTCGTCCTCTATCTGGTGGCGTGCGTGGCCATCCCGCCCGCGGCCCTCGCGTGGGGGTGGGGGGAGCGCAGTCGGGCGGGTACGGCCGTCCTTGCCGTGGGTTTCCTGATCATGCCGGTAATGGTGATTCGGGTGCACCAGGTCTGGGCCGGTCCCGTTGGCTGAGACCGGCGCGCGGGCGCCTGCTCGGTCGACCAGCCGCGGGTTCGGCCGGGTGCTTGTCGCTGTCTACGGTCTCTTCGCCCTCGCGGCGACCGCCCGTTCGGCGGTCCAGATCGCAACCAAGTTCCACGAGGCGCCGCTAGCGTACCTGCTGTCCGCGTTCGCCGGTCTCGTGTACATCGTCGCCACGGTGTCGCTGGCCCGGGGGGACGCCGCCTCGCGGCGAGTTGCCACCGTGGCAATCAGCATCGAACTGGTCGGCGTGATCACGGTCGGGGCGGCGAGCGAGATCTTCTCGAAGGCGTTCCCTGAGGCCACGGTGTGGACCGGGTTTGGCAGCGGCTACGGGTTCGTACCCCTCGTGCTGCCGTTCGTCGGCCTGTGGTGGCTGCGCCACACGCGCTGACGGCTCGCCGTCACTCGTATCTACGCACCAGTTCCGTGATCCACCCGGGAGCGTCCCGCAGCACCGCATCCTCGGGCGCCGTCACTTTCGTTCCTCTCCACCAGGCGACCCGGACACGGCGGCCTGCGCGGCCGCTGGATGGCGCGCGCCCGGGCGAGATGCACGTGACCGTCGCGGGCGAGAGTACCCCCACCCGCGCCACTTCTGCTGATGATGATGTCATAGCGTTCGTCACGGGCTCTCGATGCGCGGCGCCGACCACGCCGCGCATCGCCCGCACTGGGTGATCCCTGGAGATCGGAGTGGCGATGCAGCCAATGCCTGAGGACTGG
Organism: uncultured Actinomycetota bacterium; assembly: GCA_963851085.1. Lineage (GTDB taxonomy): Bacteria > Actinomycetota > Actinomycetes > Streptosporangiales > Streptosporangiaceae > DATFVJ01. The sequence continues at coordinate 94,375 of CAWKNX010000005.1, forward strand.
GAGCGGGCCGTCGCCGCGGTCGCCCACCCGGACGACCTCGAGTACGGCGCTGCCGCCGCCGTCGCCCGCTGGACGGCGGCCGGCCGCGATGTCTCCTATGTGATCGCGACCCGGGGTGAGGCAGGTATCGCGGGGATGCCCCCCGACCGCGTGGGCCCACTCCGCGAGGAAGAGGAGCGGCGCAGTGCGGCGGTCGTCGGGGTACGCGAGGTGGTGTTCCTCGATCACCGGGATGGAGTGGTGGAATACGGCGTGCCGCTGCGCCGCGACCTGGCCGCGGAATTCCGCCGCCTGCGGCCGGACGTCGTGATCGCCATGAACTTCGCTCTCACCTGGGGCGACAGCGGGTCGGTCAACCATGCCGACCACCGTGCGGTCGGCCTCGCGGTGCTCGACGCCTGCCGCGACGCGGCCAACCCGTGGCTGTTTCCCGACGCGGGACCGCCATGGTCAGGCATCAGGCACGTCTACGTGGCTGCGAGCAATGAGCCGACGCACTACGTGGACGTCAGCGCCACGATCGAGGCGGGCATCGCGTCGCTGCGCGAGCATGCTGCCTACATCGAAGGGCTGGGCAGGGACTTCGACCCCGACGAGTTCCTGCGCGACATGGCCGGCTTCGTCGGCCTCGCCGCGGGGTGCGACTACGCGGTCGGCTTCCGCCGCTACGACGCCGGATAGGCCACGCCGCCCGGCGACCGGGTGCGCGGCGAATGATCGCGGCTAGCGCGGCCGAAGTCTCTACGAGCCACGCGGCGCCGATGTACTTCTTTCCGGTCAGCACGATCCTTTAAGGTATTGCCCATGGGCATTTGCTGTCCGGGCCACTGCATTCCGGACGGCACCTGCAGGGCCTGCCCATCCATTCGATGATTGCTGATCGTCGGACACGGCTCCCTTTCTGGGGCCGTGGTAACGGTTAACGGGGACTGTTTCGCAACAAAGGGGAACAATGAAGAAGACGATCGTGACCTCGCTGCTGGCAATCGTCGGCGCAGGGTCGCTGCTCGCGACCACGGGGGCAGCGAATGCCGGGACGGACTCGCCGCTGCCGCACCGGCCCGCCGCGCTCACCTGCCCGACGGGGACGACATGCGGCTCCTATGCCGTGACCGGCCTTGGTGCACGGAAGCAGCAGGTTATCGCGGCCGGCGCCACGGTGCTTGACCTTAGCGTCGCCATGGAGGAAACCGCCACCATGCTGACCGCCTACTACCCGTACGTAAAGAATCCGTACACCGATAACCCGTACCGGATTAACCCGTACGAGGCTAATCCATACGGGGATAACAAGACCGGCGATGCGGCCAACTTCGGCATCTTCAAGCAGAACTGGATGATGCTGCGCGCGGGGTGCGGCCAGTTCAAGAGCCAGACGGCCGCCAACTACAACAACGGTGCGGCCCTCAACAAGAACATCAAGCAGGACGTTACCTGCATGAACCAGGATCAGAGCTACTACGGAATGACCAAATGGTTCGCCGCGCAGCGTGCCGGGGCCGCGGGGCTGAAGAACACCAGCACCACCGATATCAACAGATATAAGACGGCGGTCCTCTGGATTCAGACCCAGCTCAACTCCAATCCTCAGAACCTGAAAAACGACACACGGTTCTGGGTCTTCGTGCCCAGTCTGTACGTGGTGGCCAGGAGCATCGTGGGGGACGCGGCCCAGAATGGCACCACGGTCGAGAAGGCCGTCCCTGAGGGCCCAGTCAGTGTGGGCCCGGACGGTGATGCGTCGGTGCCTGTGCGGATCACGTTCTCTGACGGCACTCATATGGATGGTGTCGCGACCCGGTACGCGAATGGCGACAACACCTACACGGTTGGCCGTGGCTCGTCATGGCGGGGCCGCGCGGCGAAGCGGCACGCCGGCCAGTGAAGGTTCTCCTGACCTGGGCTGTTAGTCCCTTATCGAGCCCAGATCGGGGAGCACCTGAGGGGCCCCGGCGCGGCAACGCGCCGGGGCCGCCCGGCCTCGCACCCGCCCCGGCAGCGAGGCCGGGTAGCGCTCAGCGAGCTTGCGCGAGCCCAGACCCACAGGGAAGATCGCGCTGATCCCGCAGCCGCGTTCGGTGACAGGAGGTGTCACCTGGTGTAGGTGGCGCAGGCGCGGAGCCGTTCGGGATCAGCCCGGGTTCTCCCCACCACCTCGCGCTGCCTCCGTGAGATGCTGGTAGTCGGGATGGCTGGCGATCCAGTCCGCCATGAAGGGGCAAAGCGCGCGCACCCGCTTGCCGCGCGCGGCCGCGTCGTCGAAGGCGGCACGGGCAAGGGCACTGGCGACCCCGTGGCCCTGGAAGGCCCGCTCCACCTCGGTGTGCGGGAACACGATGAGGCCGTCGCGGCGCAGGTAGCTGGCGAAACCGGCGAGTTCGCCGTCGATCCACGCCTCGAACCTCTGGCGGTCCGGCGCGTCGGTAACGGTGAGGTTCATGTCAGTCCTGCCTTGTCGGGGAGCTCAGGGCGGCGGCTGGCGCACACCAAGTTCGTCGAGCCGGCTGAGCAGGTCCGCCGGGTCTGCATAGACACGGAACGCCCCGGCACGTTCGAGTTCTTCCCGCCCGTACCCACCGGACATGAGGCCGATGCCAAGTGCTCCCGCGCGCCTGGCGGCGAGGAGATCCCACACGCTGTCGCCCACGACCATTGCGTGTGCGGGTTCGATGCCGAGCATCGCCGCGGCTGCGAGGAAGAGATCGGGGTCGGGCTTGGCGTGGCGCACCATGTCGCGGGTGATCATCGGGGTGTCGTCGGGGAGCCCGAGTACGCCGAGCGCGGAACGTGCGGTCGCGGCGTAGCCGCTTGTCGCGATCGCCCACGGAACATGCTGCCTGGAGAGCGCTCCAAGCAGTTCGGTCGCGCCCGGCAGCGGGCCGACCGAGTCGCTGCGTTTCTTGTACTCGCTGGCATGCGCGTGCTGCAACTGCTCGATCTCCGTCGCGGAAAGCGAGCACCCCGTCTCCCGCAGCAGCGCGGTCACGAACAGGCCGCCGCTCATCCCGATCCGCCGGTGGATGCGCCACACCGACAGGTCGATGCCGAGCGCGGAAAGCGCCGCGCGCCACGCGAGCACGTGCTGGTAGACGCTGTCGATCAGCGTGCCGTCGAGATCGAAGAGGAACGCGGGAGGCGGTGTCTCCGGGTACAGAACTTGCTCGGTCACGTGATCAGCATGCCCTACCAGCCAGGTGACTGTCCCGCTCCGGCCGCGCCCCGGGCCGTGCTCCCGGCCCGCGCCTCCGGCGATGCCTCGGGGCGTGCCTGCGCGCCGCGCCTTCGCGCCGCCGGCCGTGCCGCTGGCCCCCAGATCACATATGCGGTATTCCTTGACTGTGACCGGCTCGCCGCCATCCCCAGACGAGATCCGGGCGGCCGCGGAGATTCATCGTGAGCTGGGCCCGGAGTATGACAAGGCCGTCGTCGAATCCTTCCTCGAACGGCTCCGGGGCGCGAGCCGGGAGAGCCGGTTATGCGTCAGGCGTAGCACGCCGCGGTCTCCACGTACAGCGCCGTTTTCACCCCCGATCCTTAACGGCTGCCGCAGGCTCGCCCCGCCCAGGATCTGGGCCCAGGCATGGCTGGCGGAGGGGGCGGCCTGCACCTGCGGTTCACGGCCGCCCCCCTCCGCTCGTCCGTCAGGCCGTCCCTGTCACGGCTTTGGAGCTATGTTTTGCCAGAAGCCGCAGTTGTGGATGGCCTCGATCTGCGAGATGGGCATGACCTGGCTGTCGCCGGCCGGTGCCAGTTCAAGTTCGGCGCCGGAGCGGCCGAACTCGGGCCAGGCCGGGGCGCCCTGGGTGGTCGGGTTGCCAGTGCGGGCGAGTGTCGTGACGTAGGCCACCTCCTGGTTCTGGAGGACCTGCTGGTTCGCATCGAGGGCAGGGCTGACGGGGTTGAGGAACCATGCCCCCACGTGCGACGCCCCGACGGGTGAGGTCTGCGTGTACGGGGGGATGTCGCTGTCAGTTATCAGGTAGCCGTAGACCGGCATCCAGCGGGCAAGGGCCTGATCGGTGAGGATCGAGCTGCAGACCGTGTCGGAGTCGGCGGCGACGGTGCGCCACGCGACGTAGGGCGAGCCGAAGCGCGACAGCGGGTAGAGCTTGAGCACCTGCTGCGCGTACTTGCCGTACTGTGCGTTGACCAGATTCACATAGTCGGCCGCGGTGTTCGCGATGCCGACCAGGTTCTCGTCGCGGTCGGTGCCGGCGATGACAGGCACCCGATTGACGTGGCCGGTCGCCAGTGCCTGCCGCAGTGTCATGGTGAGCGTCGTGCCGTTGATGGTCGGGGCGATCGTGCCCTGCCCGCCGTACTCGTACCCGTCGTGGGGGGTGTAGGCCGCCTGCTTGACCTGCGATACGGGGACCTGCCGCAGGCATGCGGCGACGTCGGCGGTACCGGACCCGCAGCCCACCGCGGCAGCGAAGCTGGCGCCGATGCTGTCGGCCTGCGCCTGGGTCGGGAGGTTGGACTTGCAATCCTGCTTCTCCAGATCCTCGGGGGTGCGCGGAGCCTGTTCGGGCGTTCCGAGCAACGTGTTGTACTCACCGCTGGTGCTGATTGCCCTGGTGAACAGGCCCTTCGCGGTCGGCGACGCGATCTGGTCACAGACACTGGACCCGCCGGCCGACTCGCCGAAGATGGTCACGTTGTGCGGATCGCCGCCGAATCTGGTGATGTTGTCCTGCACCCAGCGGAGCGCCGCCTGCTGGTCCTGAAGGCCGTAGTCGCCTGAGTGCGCGCCGAACGCGGAGTTCGCGAGGAACCCGAAGATGCCCAGCCGGTAGTTCATGGACACGATGACCTCGTGACCGGTGTTGGCGAGCAGCGTGTTGTCACCGTTTCCTGAGCCGCCGAAGAACCCGCCGCCGTGAATGTGCACCATCACCGGCATGTGGTCTGCGCCCGGTGGCCGCCACACGTTGAGAAACAGGCAGTCCTCACTCGACGTGGCACTGTCCGGTCCAGTCAGGCACGAGTCACCGAAGGCCGTGGCGGCCAAGGTGGCTGTCCATGGCACAGGTGGCTGCGGCGAGGCCCAGCGCAGTGCCCCGACTGGCGGCGCCGCGTACGGTATGCCCAGCCACTCGCTGTCGCCGTTGACCACGATGCCGCACACCGCGCCTGTCGTCGTCTGCACATCGGTGCCTGCCGCACACGCGACCGCGGCCGGCGCCGACCCCGCTGACGGGGTCGCCTGCACGGCTGCGGCTGTTGCCACGGTCAAGACCCCTGTGGTGATGACCGCGGCCACCACTCGAGATCGGCGTCGGATTGATCGAATGGATCTCATACGTGCAAGTCCTTTCCCAGTTCGGCCCACCGAGGCGGGCAGGTCCCACCGCTCCGGCCGCCGATCTCGTCGCGTGGAATACGGGCAGCACTGTGCGGACGGCCATGTTGTCCACCACGGCGGCGGCCACCGGCCAGCCCGGGGGCGGCCGGGTGTGGACGGCGCGGAACCTCCTCGGCCATGGTCATCCTTCGTTACATCCGGCCGTGGGATCGGCGCCGCAATGGACCTGCCGCTGCGGCGATTAGGAACGTATGCCGGGGCGATCTGCCTGGATACTCCCGGTGCGACGAGCCTGCAGAATGGCGCGAGGAGCGGTCGCGCGCGGGCGACGAGCGGTCGCGCCACCGCCGCGTGTGGTGGACCGCGCAATGGCTTGCTTGCGCATTACGGGTCGGTGGCTGGCCAGCCTGGCGGCTCAAGGTGACCTGCGCCGGTGATCGGATGAGTAATGCGATCCTGCCGGTGTCTCATTTGAAGACACCCGCGCCTGGCAGCCGCCTTCGTTCGGCGCCGGGCCATCCCGTGCGACCAGCGGTAAGGCGGTGCGAACCTGGGAGTAGTGAGGTCAGCCAGACCGGATTTCGGGCCTTTCCGGACCAGGCTCACCCAGTTATAGTGCGATCGTGGCAGGCCTCTGGATCCTGCTCGCTTCGGTCGGTGTTGCGTTGTCCGGCGCAGTGCTCTTCTGGAAGCGTGGCTCGCGTGGCATGGGAACTCCCAGGCAGCGAGCCACGTACGAGACACTGCACACCGCCAGCCTGGCCGTCTCCGCTCTCCGTGGGGGACTGACGTCCAGTACATCTGTCAAGGCAGCCCCGGCCCTCCGCCGGTTACTCGGCACGCCCGCTATCGCTATTGCGGACAGGAGGAACCTGCTCGCGTACGAGGGATCGGACCGGCACACTGCGGCGTTGGCCGGCTGCTTGCATCACGTTGTGAGCTCGGGGCGGTCACAGCTGCTGTCCGCATTGGATCTGCGCTGCGGCCACAGCGATGACTGCCCTGTCCAGGCGGGCGTGGCGGTGCCGATCGCCGTGGACGGCGCGGTCATCGGTTCACTCGCGGCGCTCGCCCCATGCGCCGAGGCCGACCTGCTGCGGGCGGCAGGCGAGGTCGCCCGGTTCGTTTCGACGCACCTGGCGCTGGCCGAGCTTGACGCCTCGCGCACCCGCACGGTGCAGGCTCAGCTGAACTTCCTCAGAGCGCAGATCAGCCCGCACTTCGTCTACAACGCGCTCACGGCGATCGAGTCCTATGTCCGGTCGGACCCGGAACGCGCCAGGGACCTCCTCGTCGGCTTTGCCGAGTTCACCCGCAGCACCTTCCGCGAGCACAGCCAGTACGCCACGCTCGCCGAGGAACTGAGGCTGGTCGACACCTATCTGGAGCTTGAGCGTGCGAGGTTCGGTGACCGTCTGGCGGTCATTCTCCGTGTCGCCCCCGAGGTGCTGCCCGTTCGCGTGCCGTCGCTCGTCTTGCAGCCGCTGGTCGAAAACGCCATCAGGCACGGGCTGGAACAGCTCGCAGGCAGCACCCGCCTGCAGATCATCGCGGCAGACGGCGGACACGAGGCCGTCGTTACGGTCGAGGACGACGGCGTGGGCGCCGACCCGCAGCACCTCGAGGACGTTCTCGCGGGGCGAAGGGGCAGCGACTCTGTCGGCCTGCGCAACGTCGATGAGCGCCTTCGCGCCACGTTCGGCAGGGATCACGGCCTGACCATCGAGACCGGGCTCGGAGCGGGCACCAAGGTCACGATGCGCCTGCCGAAGTACAGTTCGGCGCTGAGCACCCAGTGAACGGGCCGCAGATCCCGGCCGGGCGGACGCAGCTTCCTGCCCGCGGCCCTGAGCACGCTTACCGCCCGGGACGTGGCAATGGCCAGCGGGCGGCGGCACTTGTGGTGGACGACGAGGCACCGGCCCTGGACGAACTCGTCTACCTCCTGCACACGATCCCCGCGATAGATCCGGTGGATGCGGCCAGCAACTCCAACGACGCTCTCAGGCACCTGCAGGAACGCCGGTACGATGTTGTGTTCCTCGACGTCAGAATGCCGTCGCTGAACGGCATCGAGCTCGCGAATGTGCTCCAGCATTTCGCCACTCCGCCAGCCGTCGTTTTCGTTACCGCACACGAGGAATACGCGGTCAGCGCTTTTGAAGTGGGGGCGAGCGACTATCTGCTCAAACCGGTGTCACAGGCGCGTTTGGAAGCCGCGCTCGACCGCGCGCTTGGGTATGGCCATGACCGGGCGGCGTTGCCGCTGGACGAGAATCCTCTTTCGACGATACCTATCGAAACAACTGGGCGGATACGGCTCGTCGAGCGCATTCAGATATGTTGGGTGGAGGCCGAAGGTGATTATGTACGGCTGCATTTAGTCGACGGCAGCGCTTATCTGCTGCGGATGCCGATCTCCCATCTGGAAGAAAAGTGGTCCGCCCATGGGTTCATCCGCATCCATCGAGGGCATCTCGTGCCGGTCGGGCACATCACCGAGTTCGCCGCGGTAGGTGGCAACCACACCGTCACGGTGGCCGGCCGGGTGCTGCCCGTAAGCAGGCGCCATGCGCGCCAGGTGAGGGACCGGTTCCTGCACGCCGCAAGAAGAGGCTGAGCCATGCCTGGTGAATCCATTGGCTCTGAACCACGCCCGGATCCTGCGGCGGCAAACGCGGCGCCGCAGGCGGGCGCGGCGCGTGAACAACCGCAGCCGCCAGATGGGACCCCGCCGCGGCGGGTCGTGGCCTGGGGACATGCTCAGGTGTCACTCCAGCATGACGTGATCGGCCCAGGCGACCTTCAGGTCGACACGACCTACGGCCGCCTTCTCGTCCGGTCACTGATGCGTGCCCAGCTCGGGCTCTCCTTGATGTGCCTGGCCCTTGCCCTCACCGTGACCGCGTCATTCCCCGTCATCGCCGCGCTGCGTCCCACGGTATGCGACGTAAGGGTCTTTGGCCTCCCGCTCACGCTGGTGGTGCTCGGCGCGGGCATCTACCCGGTGCTCCTGGTGATCGGCTGGTTTTACAATCGTCAGGCAAACCAGCTTGAAGCGCGTTTCATCGACCTCGTAGATCCCGCCGGGTCTGGTCGGCTCGATGCCTAACGTCCCCGCCGTCGAAGCGATCGCCTGCGTCACCTTGCTGACAATTACCGTTGGCGCCCGCGGCGTTCGCATCGCTCGCTCGCCAGCCGACTTCCTCGTCGCGGCGCGTGAGGTCCCACCCGCGCTCAACGCGGCAGCAATTTCCGGCGAGTATCTCTCGGCCGCCTCCTTTCTCGGAATTGCCGGATTAGTGCTTGCACAGGGCCTTGGTGCGCTCTGGTATTCCGTGGGATATGCGGCTGGATATCTGGTGCTGCTGCTGCTTGTCGCCGCACCGCTCCGGCGCTTTGGCGCCTATACGATACCCGATTTCGCTGGGGGCAGGCTGGAGTCCGCGAGCCTCCGCCGGACGACAACGGTGCTTGTGCTCATCATCGGATTGTTCTATCTCATACCGCAGATGAAGGGTGCGGGAATCACTCTTCAGCTGGTGCTTGCGACACCATACTGGGTGGGCGTCGTGATCCTGGGCGTGGTCGTAAGCGTCAACATCGCCATGGGTGGCATGAAGGGCGTTACATTTGTCCAGTCGTTCCAATACTGGCTGAAGATCTGTGCCATCGGCATTCCGGCGCTCGCGCTACTTGCGATCGCGGGCCCAGGCTCAACACGCAACCTGTCAGCTGACCACAAGGAGGTCTTCACCCACCGCACCGTCGTGCGCATCGCCGAAGACATCAGATTCACTGCCGTGCAGCCGACGACCGTAATTGTCACGGGTGTGCTGGACAGTTACCGGGTAGAGCACAGGGCAATGCCGCTCGCACGCGGTGTCCACGTCGCACGCGCGGGTACCGAGCTCACTTTCGGCGCTGGTGTACAAGTGCCCACGAGGCTTTCGCTGGTGCCGGCCCACGCACCGGAATGGGACTCTCCATTCGTCGCGGCGGGCACCGACGGAGCGCATCCGCTCGTCGCCACGTACGGGCTGATTATGGCAACGTTCTTCGGGGCGATCGGGCTGCCCCACATCCTTGTCCGCTTCTACACTAACCGAGACGGCTCCGCGGCGAGACGTACCACGCTCATCGTGCTGGTATTGCTGAGCGCCTTCTACGTCTTCCCGGCCATTTTTGCTGTGCTCAGCCGCCTGCGCGCGCCGCAGCTCTACCTGACCGGGGACACCGACAGCATTGTCCTCGCGCTGCCGACCTTGCTCCTGCACGGGCGGCCGGGAGAGCTTTTGGCGGCGCTGGTGGCCGCGGGAGCGTTCGCGGCTTTCCTCTCCACCTCCTCAGGTCTGCTTGTCAGCGTCGCAGGCGCGCTTTCTCACGATGTGCTGAACGGCGGCGTGCGCGCATTCCGTTTCTGTGCCCTGGCAGCCGGTGCCGTCGCAATCTGCGCCGCGCTGCCCATTGACAGCTTCTCCCTGAGCTTGCTTGTGGGGTGGGCATTCGCCATCGCGGCGTCGTCTTTCTGCCCGCTGATCGTGCTCGGCATCTGGTGGCGGCGCTTGACCTGGGTCGGTGCCATGGCCGGGGTTGTGGCCGGGGGAGGCGGATGCTGCCTGGCGATCGCGGCGACGATGGCAGGCGCTGCCACATCTGGCTGGGCTGCGGTGCTCCTTGGCCAGCCCGCGATCTGGACAGTGCCCATTGCCTTTGCCGCGATGATCGTGGTGTCGCTCCTCACCCCGCAGGCACTTCCGGGCAATGTCGAGCAGGTTCTGCTGCGCATGCATTTGCCCGAAGCGCTCATCCAGCGGACGTATCGGCCGGTCGGCCGCTTGCCAGTCCATGAGCCGGTCGAGGGGCAGCCCCAGTGATTCCCCGGCTATTTCCGGCCGCTCAAGCGGCTGTTTGAAATGAGGGCTGACCCCGGCCGACCGCCCGCTCGGTCCTTGCGGGAGGGCGGCCGGCCAGCTCCGCGGTAGCCGGGGGCGGGTCGATCCGCCCGCCCCGGGCGCTCTTATATCCGCCTCCAGCCCAACCGGGTGTTGCTGTGTGCAAGCCCAGCCCCACTCTGCTGGGCCTTGACCTTGGTGAAGTTGTCGTCAGGAATCAGGTTGACCGGCGTAATCGGGGTCGGATAGCCGACACCCTGCAACACGGTGTCGATGGCGCTACCGGGCTGGGTGTGCGATGGGTAATCCGTCAGGTTGCCCTGCTTATAGGCGCTGCCGGGGCTGCCGACGGCGCGGGCCTGGCTGCCATGCAGTCCGTAGAGCCGCGCGCTGTTGAGACCCAGGATGTTCCGTTTGTCCTTCTCTGTGAGCGCTGGGTAGCGCCACTTTTCCTGCATCTGCTCTGGGATCTGGAAACGCCACAAGGCGTCGACCTGCCATTGCGGGCCGCCATACCACATCGAGTCCGAGCCGAACACGATGTTCTCCGACCCCATGTAGTACATCAGCTGGCCGATCAGGTGCGACCATACCGTGGGGAAGGTCACGATCATCGAGGCCATCGTCGTCCCGAGCTCCGCGTAGACGTTGGGGAGCCGATGATGGCTCGACGGTGACGTGGATGTCGGTTCTGCCCCTGCCCGGTACCTGCCTCCTGCGATCTGGGCGAACTGCGTCGACCAGCGGATGTTCGGGACGGTGTGCCCGCGGCTGTCCGTCAGGCTGGTCGGCTGCATCGCCCCGGCCTGGTTCTCGATGTCCTCCAGAGATTGAAGCACCCAGAAGCTCGGCCGGATGCACGAGTGATAAATGACGAAGTTGAACTGCGGCCAGTCCGTGGCCACCTTCACCATGTCGTCGGGGTTCCCGTAATCTGGCGTGTTGTTCGGCCCGCCCGGTTGCGTCCCCGACGCGGAAAGTCCCTTGTGGATGCAGATGTTGAAGAACCCGGGATGCTTCCTGAGCTGAGCCTTGTTCGCGGCGATGACGGCGTAGGTAGGATAGGCGATCACCTCGTCATCAAGCCGCCATCTCGTGAATTCGGCGCCGGGGAATGCACTGGCCGCTTCCGCGACGTTATAGCCTTTCCACGAATCCGGCTGGCAGAATTCAATCTGCCACTGCGTGTAGTCGCCGAACGCTGGGTCCGCGAGATTCCCTACGCCAGGGTAGATCTGCGCATGGGCGAAAGCTCTCCTGGAGCCCGCGAGCTTGTTGATGAAGTCCCGGCATTGTGACGTCTGATAGCCTGTCAATATCTCGCTGACCAGGCTTTCTGTGATGTTGGACGCCGGCCCGGGCACGCCGCCACCTGGCGGCGTGAAGAGGGCGATGTTCGCATTGCTGACGATCGAGATGCTCGTCTGGGCCTGGAGGTACATACGGTTGATGTACTGCCCCAGGTGAAACTCGCCCAGAGTAGTAGTAGCCGGCCCAGAATTGGGCGGGAAGTCGGGGCCGAGCTGTGCCGGGTTCCAATCCGTCCAGGGGTTGCCGAGTTCGTCGACGCCGGCCGCGTTTCCACCCGTGCCGTTGAAGGGGTTGGAGGTATACCCCGCACCCGTGGACACTGATCCGGGTCCCTGGGCGAGTGCCCGGAGCCCGTTAGGGCCGTTGTTGCTCGATCGGACGATGTGCGTCTGGTCATCGAAGACGAACAGGTCAGACGGGGTTCCGTGCTCCTTGTAGGCCGCGGGCTCGTACATTTCGACCGGGCTCACGTTGAAGAACTTCTTGCCGAACACCTCGTTCATGGCGATGAAGGCCACGGCCATGCCGCCCGTGCCGCTGAAGAACTTGCGGCGGCTGATCCCGAGCCTTTTTGCCGCGGCGTCGCCCAGTTCTTTGATTCGGTCCTCGACGTGCTGCTGCTGCTTCGTCTGCGGGTGCGGCATGTACTCGCCGTTGGAGATCATCCGGGTTGGAACCGGGGACTGGAACGGCTCACTCTCGGCAGGCGCGACTCGTTTGAGCTGTTCGTCGCTCAGCCATGCATCCTCTTCGCGGCTTCCGGGGGGTCGTTGTGACTCCGACCACATAGGTCCCTCCTACCTCGGACTCAACGTATGGGCTCTGCTCTTTCTTGCTCTTTCTTGCTCTTTCTTGCCATCACGAGCGAGCACGAGAACAACCAGGCCAGCGACCGTGGTATGAATGTTGCGGACTTCCTCAGCCATCGGACCTCCGTGAGGCTGGCGACGTTTCGGATGCTATGCCGCCGCGATCCATAGCTGCGGCGGCACTGCCGGGCGGTGCGACGAACGGTCCCAAGACGTCGACGAACGGTCGCCGGGGGTCAGGCATCTCCACCGCGGTGCGGTCAGGCCAGCTGTGCGGCACGCCGCGGCAGCCGTTAAGGACCTGAAAGAAAGCCGATCAACTCGGCGTTCAACCTGATCGCCCGGCCGGCGTCCGGCCAGCGGCGTGCCACCCCCCGCACCGGCCTGGCCAGTGCTTATGCGGTCAGATCTTGGTGAAGTGGTGGAAGCACTCGTACTCCGCGCTCTCGGCGGCGAACGCCCGCGTCTCGGCCCGCTTGACGGCCAGGTAGGCGCGCCTGCGGAGCGGGCCGAGCGCCTCCATCAGCAACTCGTCAGCCTCGAGGGCGTCCAGGGCTGCGCTGAGCGACTCGGGCAGGCGGTGTGCCCTCACGCGCAGCCGTTCGGTATCGGTCATCGTCGCTGGGTCGGTGTTGACGGCCTCGCCCGGGTCGAGCTTGCCGCGGATCCCGTCCAGGCCAGCGTGGATGTACGCGCCGAGCGCCAGGTACGGGTTGGCGCTCGAGTCGGAAGGCTTGAGCTCCAGGTTCACGGAGCCTTCGGGGTTGCTGCGCATGGCCGAGCAGATCCGGATGGCCGCCTCGCGGTTGTCCATGCCGTAGACCGTGTAGGCGCTGGCCCAGGTCTGCGGCGCGAGCCTGCGGTAGCTGTTCACGCTGCCGCAGGTCAGCGCCGTCAACGCGGGCAGGTGGGCGAGCAGTCCGCCGATGAAGTGGTAGGCCGTGTCCGACAGCCTGTACGGGTCGCCCGCGGCGTGGAAGAGGTTGCGGCTGCCCGGCTGGCCGGGGTGCGCACCGGGTGCGGAGGCCATATCCCACAGTGAGGCGTGCAGGTGCGCGCCGTTTCCTGCCTGACCGGGGATGGGCTTGGGGGCCAGGCTCGCCCACAGCCCGTGGCGCAGCGCGACGCCCCGGACGGTCTCGCGGTAGATCACGTGATTGTCTGCTGCGCGCAGGGCCGGGGCGTGCCTGATCGAGATCTCCTGCTGGCCGGGGCCAAGCTCGGGGTAGTAGTGCTCGACCTGAAGGCCCTGTGCCTGGAGCGCCCGCACCAGGTCGATGGCGTAGTCGTGCGCGAGATGAAAACCGGTCGCCGAATAGCAGAGGCTGTCGTCGGCGGGGACCAGCCGGTCAGGCCCGCCCGCGGGATCGGGCTCGCGCCTGCCGAGGGTGAACTCGGGCTCGAACGCCGCGGACATCGCGAAGCCCTCGGTGGCAAGCTCGGCGACGGCCTGCTTGAGGAATGTGCGCGCGCACGCCTCCCACGGCTCGCCGTCCAGCCGGATCAGGTCAGCGTTCATCGCTCCCGCGCCCGGCGCGTACGGGAGAGCGACGAGCGTGCTCGGATCGGGCACGATGCGCACTTCGCCGACCGGTCCCATGCCCTCGACCGGCTGGAGCGTGTCGAGCATGGACATCGCCATCATCGCGACGGTGTGCCCGATGCCGGTGTGCAGCCGCTCGGCGAGCAGTGGGAGGGACGCGGCCTTGCCGCGGATGATCCCGCCGTGGTCGGCGTACAGGAACCGGACGAGCGCGAGCCCGTCCGCCTCGGCCTGCGCGAGCACGCGGCGGGCATCCTCGCTGTTGCCAGAAGAGCCGGTCATGGGTCAGGACTAACACAGCCGCCGCGGTCCCGTACAGCGTGGCTGGGACAACTCATGATCCCGAACGGCTGCCGCGCATGCGCCGCGTCTCATAAAAAAGCCGCGCAGGAGAGAGTTCCACATGGTCACGTCAAGACGCTCGGGCAAAGCTGATACCAACGGCAGCCGCATCGACCTGAGGCTGGCCCGGGTCCGCCACCTCACCCCCGCACAGGCCTGCGGCCCTGGGCCAGCGGGCTAGACCTCGGGCTCCTCGCCTCGCCGGTCCTGCTGCGCGAGGAACTGCTCGAACTGGGCGGCGAGTTCGTCGGCTGTCGGCAGGATGCCCGAGTCGTCGGCCAGCAGGTTCTCGCCCGCATCGGCATATGCCTCGTACTGTTCCTCGAGCGCGTGCACGAGGGATTTGATCTCCTCGGATCCCTCGACCTGCCGCGTGATCTCGGCATCCGCGCGCTTGGCCCGCTCGCGCAGCGGTCCCAGGGGAAGGGCGAGCCCGGTCGCGGCGATGACCGCGTCAAGCGCGGTTACCGCGGCCGCGGGATACGGTGCCTGGGCCAGGTAGTGCGGCACGTGCACGGCGAAGCCAATCGCGTCATGGCCGGATTCGCCGAGCCGAAGTTCGAGCAGAGCGCTCGCGCTGCCAGGAACCTGCACACGGTTCAGGAACGGTTTGTAACCGGTGATGAGCTCGGGGCGGGTCGCGTGCGCCGTCAGGCCAAGCGGCCTGGTATGCGGGACCGCCATCGGGATGCCGTGGAACCCGACCGCGATCCGGACGTCGAGCCGCTCGACCAGGCCAAGGACCGCGCCGAGGAAGAGCTCCCATTCGTGGTCAGGTTCCGGCCCCGTCAGCAGCAGGAACGGGGTGCGGTCCTCGTCGTGCACCACGTGCAGGACCAGTTCGGGCGCGTCGTAACTCTCCCAGTGGTCCTTGACGAAGGTCATCACCGGCCTGCGCGATCTGTAGTCGATCAGCCGGTCCACGTCGAAGGTCGCCACGGTCCGGTGCTCCAGGGCGCCGAGCAGGTGCTCCGTCACCAGGGCGCCAGGGGCGCCCGCGTCGATGAAGCCGTCAAGGCTGTACAGCATGACCGGCTTCGCCAACTCGGGGACGTCGGCGTCAAGGGTGTACAGATCCTCTGGATCCGGCAATGCGATCACAGCCTTCCCTTGACCTCGCGCGATCCTCGGCATCGCGGCGCTAGTCCACGTAACCAACGTAAGCCCTGGAATGATCCAGTCCGCACATCCGCGAGTGCCACGCCACGTGCCCGGTGATCTGGTAGGCAGCAGGGCATGGGACTGATGATCGGAACCGCGCCCTTCGGGCAGCTGCCCGCCGGGGTGTTCAACGCCAAGCTAGCCGCCCCGGAGCACCTGCTCTACTTCGAGGACTCGCCGCGCCGTGTCCGCGTCGTGTTCGCCGGGCGAACCGTGGCGGACAGCAGCCGGGTAAAGCTGCTGCACGAGACCGGCCGGGTGCCGTGCTATTACATCCCGCTCGACGACGTCGCCGCCGACGTTCTCGAGCCGAGCACGACCGTGACACACTTCCCGGCCAAGGGCGACGCGACCTACTGGTCGCTCGCCGTGGGTGACCGCCGGGCGGAAAACGCCGTGTGGGCGTACGAGCACCCGGTTGAAACCGCATCCTGGCTGGCCGGGTTCTGCTCGCTGCGCTGGGATGCCGTGGATGGCTGGTACGAGGAGGACGAGCAGATCTTCGGCCATCCAAAGGACCCCTACCACCGGATCGACATTCTCGCCAGCTCACGGCATGTGCGGGTCAGCCATGGCGGCGTCCTGCTGGCCGAATCCGCGCGGCCGATTCTGCTGTTCGAGACCGGCTTGCCCGTGCGGTACTACCTGCCCGCCGAGGACGTCCGCACGGACCTGCTCGAGCACAGCGACTCGCACACCCGCTGCCCGTACAAGGGCGTCGCAAGCTATTACTCGCTGCGGGCGGGAGACGAACTGGTCAGGGATCTCGCCTGGTACTACCCGGATCCCACACCGGAAGCGGGCAGGGTCGCCGGGCTCGTCTGCTTCTACAACGAGCGGGTCGAGCTCGGCCGAGGCGGTCGCCGTCTGGCGGCGCGCGGCTCATGGCGCAGCGGCATCGGGGACCGGGACAGGAACTCCGCATAGGTGTCCGCAGCTACTCGAAGACACGGACGCGGGAGTCGATACGGTCGCGTCGCGTACGGGCTTCGGCCGTGCCGCCGTCCTGCGCCACCATTTCCACTCCTGGCGTGACATCATCCCAGACGCCTATCGCCGTACCTTCCGTGGCAGGGAGGCGAGCCCCATCAGGCAGCCGTCCGCCGGGTGCGGCGGTTTTCCGCTCGGCCAGCATTTCCGGTCACTCAGCGGCGGGCGGATCTGGCCGGCGCACCATGCCCGATCGCGGCCGCCTTCGCTGGTCGCGGACGTGTTTAACGGTTGCACAAACAATTTCGGCGGAAGTGGCGCACTTTCTCGCCGATTTTCGGTCAACGCCATGATACGCTCGCCGTCGATCTGGTTCGGGTGGAGGGGACCGCGGCCCGGGTTTCTGGCTGAGAGGGCGAGCTGGACTGTGATCAAGATCCGTCATACGGACCTGCCAGAAGGCTTACATGTCGAGGTCAAGTCCGAGGGTGCCAAGACGATCATTTACCTGGCGCCGGCCCTGACGCGTGGGCAGCGCCGTGCGGCGTTCACCAAGGCGCGGCAGGCGGCACGCGTCGGGCGGAGCGTGCCGCTGCCTCGCATCCCGCTCGCACTGGCGATCGGCCTTGACCGGGTCAAGATCACCCTGAGGTCGGGCGTGGCCGCGGCCCGCGTGCACCCCGTCGGTTTCGCGGTTCCGGCCGCGATCCTCATCACCGCTGTCATCCTCTATACGTTCGTGACGTCCGTCACCATCCATCTGTCCAGGCCACGGGCACTAGGGCCAGGCTTGGGCAGCCCGGTGACCACGGCCGCGGCGTCCTGGCCAGGATCACAGCGGCCCGCTCCGGTGGCGAGCACGGGGATCGGGACGGGCGCCAGTACCAGGCCGGGACCAGGGCGCGGTGGCCAGGGGCAGCAGCACTCACCGCCCGCCCGGGTGCCCGCACCGGTCGCCTCGTCGCCGAACCCGGTTCCAACTCCGTCGCCGACCGCTGGGCCGACCGCGCTGCCGAGCCCGTCGCCTTCACCGGCGCCGGCGGGCAGTGGCGCCGGCAGCGGCGGAAGGATCTGTGTGCAGATCGGGCCCATTCAGGTCTGCGCACATTTGCGGGCTGGCCTGTGAGCTTTGACGTACCTGCGCGCGTGCGGCGCGTCACCGGCTCTGGCCACTGTGTGCCGCTGGGTTAACCAACCCGATTGACTACGCGCGGTGCCGCATTTAAATGCGGCGGGGACGCTGACGCCGGCAGCCGATTTGTTGTGCTGCTACGCCGCGGCGGCCGGAGGACCAATCACGACTGGGCCGGAGGTCCCTGGCGAGCCCGACCTTCGGCCCTGGTGACGTCATCGGCCGATGACCGGAAATACTCATAAAGGCCGGAACATATCGCCGGCTGCTGTACCTGAGGAGGTCGCCTTGTCATTCACCGGTGTTGACAGCCTCGATCGCAGCATCCACAAGACCAACGCCTGGCTGGCCGACGTGGCCAGCTCGTTCGGCACCGAAGACAGGCGCTTCGCCTACCGGGTGATGCGGGCCTGGCTCCATACGTTGCGGGACCGGCTGGGCGTCGACGCTTCGGCGCATCTGGCCGCCCAATTGCCCGAACTGCTGCGCGGGGTGTTCTACGACGGCTGGGATCCGAGCAAGGTTCCCGCCAGATACGGCCGCGCCGAGTACATCTCGAGGTTCGCACGCGACGCCGGGGTGCACGATGCCGACGTCGCAAAGGCGGCGGGCATCGTGACAAGCGTCCTGCTCCATCACGTCTCCAGTGGTGCTGTCGGCCAGGCGCTGGCCCAGTTGCCGCGGGAAATCCGCGAGCTTCTCGAGCCATGGACCGCGCGTCACGCCGCGGATGCCACCCACGTGATGGTGGGTCACGAGAAGTGATAGACCAGCCCGGCATCACGAAACTCCGGCAGCTTCGTGATCCTCACAGCTCCGTGTTGTCCATCTATCTCACGGTTCCGCTCGCTCCCGCGGAGCAACGCGAGGTGCTGGCCTACCTCGACGACCTGCTCAAACCGCTCGCGGAGGTGACGGTTACCCCAGCGGGAGGCGTCAGCAGGTCCCAGGAGCGGGCTCTGGCCGCGGCGCGCCAGGCCGACATCGCGGCGATACGCGCCGGTGTGGAGGCCAATGCCCCCGAGTGGCTTGGCAGGAGCGTGGCCATCTTCGCCTGCCGCGGGCTCGGACTTTTCGAGACGATCCCGCTGCCAGACAATGTCCGGTCACAGGCAGTGGTCTCCGGCCGGCCGTACCTACGGCCCCTGATCGCAGCCGTGCGGCGACGCCCCAGTTACGTCGCCGTGGTGGTTGATCGCAAGCACGCCTGGCTGCTGCGCATCTCCGCCGATGGCATCGAGACGGCGGCACAGCTTGACGACGAAGGGCTGCGCAGCCCCGGGTTCAGCGGCTGGGACGGGCTCGAGGCCTACCACGTGAACCAGCGGATGACCGAGCTCGCGCGGCGGCACTACCGCCGGGCGGCGGAGGCGCTCGAACATGCGCGTCGCGCCGAGGACTACACGCTGCTCGTGGTGGCCGGTCATCATCCGGAGGTGACCGCCTTCCTCGCCGCGCTTCCGCGGGAGTTGCGGGACCGGTTCGCCGGCAGCGCGGTCGTCGATCCGCGTGTGATGACTCCGGCGCGGGTGCGCGTCGTCACCGACGCTGTCGTGTCGCGCTGGGTGGAAGGTCGCGAACGCCGGCTGGTGGCCGATCTGGCGGCGCAGCCCACTGGACTGGCCGCGTCCGGCGCCGCCGCCTGCGTGGCCGCAGTCAACCAGCGGGCCGTCCGGCTGCTGCTCGTGCCCGACGACGCGGCGGAGCCCGGCTGGGCCTGTGACCAGTGCGGGACGCTCGCCCTTGCCTCGGGCGAGTGCGCCGCGTGCGGCGCCGCGACCTCGCAGGTGCCGGACATCGTCGAGGAACTGGTCGGCAAGGTCATCGAGGAGGGAGGGCAGGTCGAACCGGTACGTGTCACCGGCCACGGGACGGGCAGCCTCGCGGCGAGGCTGCGCTTTCCGGTGCGCGCACAATAGGGCCGCATGGGCACGGTGTGAGCCAATGGTGCACGCCATCATGATCGTGGTGCATGGCGGGGCGCTCCCGCTCCTGGCCGCCGTGGCCGTGTTTTCAGAAGGTTCCGCTTGGCGGCCCGCTCTATGGCAGCACCGTGACCAGGTACGGCTGCCCATCCGATGCCGTAGCGCCCGGCGCATTGAACAAGATGTCCATATATTGAGACCGGTCATGATCGCGGTAACTTTTCCGCACATACCGCCGAGAAGTTACCGCGATCATGAAGCCCGGCGCTGCCCGGGCCGCGGCCATCGCCCGGATCGTTATCCGTGGCCCGTTGGGCATCGGATAGAGCGGCGGGCCGTGCATCACGATCATGACGAGACAGCCCGCAGGGGCGCGTGGGCTGCAGCGGCCGCGGCGTATGCCCGCCTTAGCTGTGGGCCCGCGGCTTCGCGGCCGCCTTGGCGGCCGCCTTCATCTCCTGCTTGTGCGCCCGCACCTTGCCCAGGGATTCCTCGTCTTCGATGTCGGCCACCGATTGGAAGGTGCCTTCCGCGCCGAAGGTCCCCGCCGCGGCGCGCCAGCCTTCCGGCCGTACACCGAATTGCTTACCGAGCAGCGCGACGAAGATCTGCGCCTTGTACGGCCCGAAGCCGGGTAGCGCACCCACCCGCTTGAGCAGATCCTGGCCGGTGGCCGCGTCGCGCCAGACCCGCTCCGCCTCGCCCTCGTAGTCCGCCGCGATCACCCGGGCCAGGTCCTGGACACGTGCGGCCATGGCGCGCGGGTAGCGGTGCAGAGCGGGCCGCTCGCTGAACACCGCCGTGAGTGCCTCAGGGTCGTAGCCTGCAAGCTCGTCGGCGGTCGGCTCGTGCCCAAGCCGTAGCGCCAGGTCGTGCGGGGCGCTGAAGGCGCGTTCCATGGGGACCTGCTGATCGAGCAGCATGGCGATGAGCAGCGCGAGCGGGCTGCTCGCGAGCAACTCGTTGGCCTCGGTGCCGATGGGCAGTGAGAGCGTCATGTGAGCCTCCGGATTCCGCGGTCCATCATGCCCGATCACCGCGGAGCGCCGAAAGCAGGACCCTTGCGCCATGGCGCGTCGGGAAGGACCCGGGATCGCCCGGCCCGACGTTTCGCCTGCGGCATGGTGATGCTGGACCGCGGTAAGCGCTCGATGCCCGGAGCCGGCTTCAGCCCGGCAGAACTGTGCGATCGAGTGATGGAGTTGGCTGCGTCGCTCCAGCTGAAGCTGCCAGGCCTGGACCGCGACGGCCTGGGGCGCGGCATAGCTGCGCAGCCTGCTGCGCCCGGCCACGCCCGCGGCCCGGGCTTTCACGTCGCTTCCTGTGCCGCTAGTTTGTGCACGTGACAAGCGGCACCGGCGGCGGGTGGCCAGGAAATGGAGGGGAAGCGCGCCGGATGAGCATGCGGACGACGGCGCGCTGGCTCCCTGGCATTACCAGCGGTGCGGGTCGCTGATGGGATTCTTGCGGCGTGACCGGCCGGGCAGGTCTGTTGAGCGGGGCGGGTCTGTTGAGCGGGGCGGGTCTGTTGAGCGGGGCGGGTCTGTTGAGCGGGGCGGGTCTGTTGAGCGGGGCGGGTCTGTTGAGCGGGGCGGGTCTGTTGAGCCGGGACCGGCGGCGGAACCTGTGGCGAGCGAGCGCCGGGAGCCGGATGGGCGTGCGCCCGCGATCGCGACGACGACCGCCCCGGCCGATCGTTCCTGGCCGGGGCGGATGATCAACGCGCTGGCCGGTATTCGTGAACCCATCGTTGTGATCTTGTTTCTGATCGCCTTCTTCACCGCCATCTCCGGCAAGCCACTGGACGGCCTGCTGCTCTCGATCGTGGCGACCGGTCTGGCTTTGGACGCGATGGCACGCCACCGCGGCCGTGTGGCGACAGGGTCCGGCGCCGCCACAGACACTGGCCGCACGGCGGTGGCTGACACGGCGGTGGCTGACACGGCGGTGGCTGACACCGCGGTAGCTGACACCGCTGTTTCCGGCGGAACCGGTGTCTGCGGCGCGGCCGCACCGACGCCCGGCGCCATCGCTTCAGCCGGCCCTGTCGCGTCTCCAGGCGCCGCTGCTGGCGAAACCACCATGTCGCCCGGCCGCCTGGAAACCGCCAGGCCGGCGCGCCGGCCTGCCAGGGAAACGCTGACGGCGCGCCGCAGGTCAGTGCTCGTCCTCGCCGGACTGGCCGCTGCCGTCACCTACGCCGTCATCGTGGGCTCCTTCGGCCGCTACTCCTGGCCAGCGACCGTAGCGGTGATCGCGGTTGGTGCGGTGGTGGTCGCCGCCGGCTGGCGTGGGCCGCTGCGGCGCAGGCCTGATCCAGGCCGGCTTCCGATGCCGGGCTCGGCGCTGTGGGCCGGGCTGCTCGTCGCGGGTGGCCTGTGGGAACTTGCGTCACTCCTCCAGCAGCCCGATCTGACCACGACGTCCTACGCGCACCCGACAGTAAGCGCGTTGACCGATCCGCTGCTCGTCTCGCACGCGGGCAGGTCCGTCGCGCTCGCCGTGTGGCTCGCGATCGGCTGGTTGCTGGTCGAGCGATGAGCACTCACGATCTGACCGTGCTGGGATATCTGGTCGTCGTCGCCGCGGGCGTGGTCATCGAGTTGATCGCCACCCGGACGCAGGCCCGGATCCCGCGGCTCGGCGAGGTGCTCACCCGTATCATGCGGACCCGCACGGGGCGGGTGGGCGTGCTGGTCGCCTGGGCATGGCTAGGGCTGCACTTCTTCGCCCAATAAGCCCAGGCGTGCTGGTGCCGCGGGGGCGAGGCTGACACAGCACCAGGGAAACGCTATGGCCGCAGCCGCGGCGCACATGCTTATCAGCGCCGGTACGGCGAAAGGTGCAGAAGATCACCCAAGTCCAGCAGGTCTGCGGTGGAGAGAGATCCCGGCGCAGCCGGAGAATGCCAACGTCAGTTTAAATGGCGACGACGCAACGGACACGTCTCCGGGCAGACGGGGGCACCGCCGGGAGAGTGAATCAAGCGCGGACGGGGGGACCGCACCCCGCTGCGCCGTCGCACGTCCGTAGCATATAGGCCCACAGGCACCGGGCGTATCGAGAAGACCTAAATACCCATGTGCCGCGGCAGTAACCAGAGCCCGGGCCCCGTCCCGGCCACCGCTGCGGGCCGAGGCTCACCCGTGGCCGGTCAGCGCGCCCCAGGGCGTGGCGAGGTGGACTGTCGCGGCCGCTATCACCACTCCGGCGGCGAGCGCGCACGCGAGCAGCAGCCATCTGACGGCCCGGCCACCCGGTGTCAGCTCCGTGCCCGCACTGGCACGAGACCCGTTTCCAGCGTCGGCGTCAGCCAGGGCACGCCAAGCTGGGCCCGTGCTGGCGCCGGCCGTGAAGGCAGCGATGCCGCCCCCGATGTGCGGGGAACCCGCGGCGTGCCTGCCCCGGGATCGGCGCATATCGGCGGCGACGAGCCCGGGAACGCGCCAGATGTAGGCGAGCACGTGGATCGTCACGGCGCCGAACCACAGGATGAAGCTGGCCTTGTGCGCCGTGAGCATCAGGCCGTGACCCGGCTTGCCGACAGCGAGCCCGATCCCGGTGCCGATCACCGCGAGCGAGGTGAGCACGACAACAGGTCCAAGCAGGCGCAACAGCAGCGCGGGCGGGCCCTTGCGAAGGTACTCGGGCGCTCCGGTGTAGTACCTGACGAATCTGTATCCGGTCGAACCGACTTTGAGCAGCACCGGGCCGATGAGCAGCATGCCGACGAAGAAGTGGACCTGGATGAGGGGGCGGAGGAAGACGATCGTCACGCCCTCGACCGCGAGCAGCACAAAGATCGTTGCACCGGCCAGCGCGGTGAGCCGCTCGTTGCCTTCAGCGCCTGACCTCAGACTGACCAGACCGGTCCCTGACCTGCGGGTACTGACCACCTGTGCACCATACCCGGACCTTCTGCCCACTCTGGACGGCGGCGGGTCCGGCGGCCGTCAGCCCAGGGCCTGTCATGATCGCAGCTCGGCGCCGATGTGCGATGGTTGGCGGGTGGAGAACCTGCTCGAATACGCGGACCGCATGTGGCGCGGCGAAGTCACGATGACCGGAGTGGTCGCCGGTGGTGCGCCGGTGCGGCAGGCGGCGGAGGTGACCGAAGGGGTGGCCGTCGTCCTCGATTTCGGCAACAGCATCGCTTTCAGCACGAGCGAAGGCCTCGTGCTCTTCGACACCGGGCTCGCGATCAGCGCTCCCGAACTTGCGCGAGCGGTGCGGGCCTGGTCATCCGCACCGGTGAAGTACGCGATCTAGGCGTACGGCAGTGCCACGGGCGACGTCACAGCTTGAACACCTCCTCGGCGTTGCCGCCGAGGAGGCGTGCGGTCACGTCGGCGGGCAGCCCGAGGTCCCTGACGGCAGCCATGTTCCGCGCGATGCCGGGCACACCGGGCCAGTCGCTGCCGAAGATGAATCTGCGCGCCAGCCTGGTGAGGTTGTGGCGCGGGTAGTAGTCGGGCAGCCGCCGCGGCGGCAGGCCGGCGATGTCGATCCAGACGTTGCCGTAGCTCAGGGCGAGGAACGCCGCGGTGTCGAACGACCAGCCGCGCCCGCCATGCGC
This sequence comes from uncultured Actinomycetota bacterium, assembly GCA_963851085.1. Classification (GTDB taxonomy): domain Bacteria; phylum Actinomycetota; class Actinomycetes; order Streptosporangiales; family Streptosporangiaceae; genus DATFVJ01. Next base: position 118,304 of record CAWKNX010000005.1, read on the forward strand.
GAGCACGAATGTGCAGCCGGGGAACTCCGCCACGACGTCGACGAGATGGTCGAGGTTTGCGAACCTGTTGCGCGCGCCCGCGAACGTGCTCGTGCCGGCGTGCACGATGACAGGCACATGTTCCGCCTCGCAGTAGGCGTAGACGGGGTAAAGCTCGGCGGAATCCGCCGCGAAGCCGGCGTGCACGGGATGCAGTTTGAGCGCGATCGCGCCGAGGTCACGCTGGCGGCGCAGTTCGGCGAGGAGCGGGTGGTGGAGGTGCGGGTTGATGTTGGCGACCAGCCGGAACCTGTCCGGGTCGTACTTGGCGAAGGGGACCGCGTCCTCGATGGCCTGCAAGCCGGTGACCCGGGGGCTGTACTCGCTGAACAGCAGTACGCAATCCACACCCTCGGCGTCGAGGTGACGGGCGAACACGTCCGGGCGCGGACGGCCGTCCGCGTCGTAGAGGCCGGGAAGATCGCCGCCCGAGAAACCGGCCTGCCAGACCGGCATGGGCACCTTCAGGCCCGGCAGCGCCGCGACGTGCACGTGTGCGTCGATGACCCGGGCGGTCATGCCTGCGCGGTCCCGCTGTCGCGGCCCAGGACAGCCGGCGATGCGATGTTCGCGAGCCGCACCTCGCCACGGGCGAGTTCGCGGCCGGCGTCGTCGGTAATCACGACCTGCCACAGTTGCTGTGTCCGGCCGCGATGGATCGGGGTGGCGACCGCGGTGAGGCGGCCGGACCTCACGGCGCGCAGGAAATTGGTGTGGTTGGCGACCCCGACGACGTGGCCACGGTCTCTCAGCCACAGGTCGGCCCCCAGGCTCGCCGCCGTCTCCACGAGAGAGCTATGCACGCCACCATGCAGGATCCCGTATGGCTGCCGCAGTTCGGGCGTAATCTCGCATGTCAGCACCACGCGGTCGGGACCAACCTCGGTGAATTCAATGCCCAGGAGCTTCTCGAAGCCGGTGAACTCATCGGGTAGCTCCATAGCTCTCCTCAACCTCATCCCGAACGGCTGCTGCGGCATGTCGCACCCGGGCTTGCGCCGCTGATCCTGTAAGTGTCCACCATCGGCTGGCCGGCGCCGAGCCCGGCACGCAGGCCCGGGCGTGGGTCCGCGACTGACCGGGGAGCACCCGAGACTAGGCTAAAGGCCGCCACGAGCCGTTCACGACTGGACCTGGGGGACACGCTCGTCATGCTCGCGCGTCCGCGGCAGCCGCTCAGGATCGCTGTGGTGCTGGCCGGTGCGGTGCTGGCCGCCGGGTGTAGCAGTCGGCCGTCGGCTGGACAGCGGCCGACCGTCTTGCCCAATGGGAGGAGGGGTGCCTGGCCAAGGAGCAGAAGATCTCCCGTCCCCGCCAGATCTTCGTGGGCTCCGGCGAGCGCCACTTCGTGCCGCTGGAGGCCGGGAAGGAGCAGCCCTGCGCCTCTTCCTCAGGTCCCAATGGCTCACAGCATCGGATCCGCGGCAGGTACTTCTGGTGTTCCCCCGAGGCCGGTACAGCAGCCGTACTTCGTGACTTGATCAAGAGCGGGGCCCGGCGGGAAGGTGCCAGTTCATTGGCATCGCTCGCCGGTACGGGTGGGGGGTGGCCGTGGGCAGCGACGATGTCGTCTGTCCGCTGGCGGCGGTGCCTTCGGGTTCGGCAAGTTCAGCGACGCCTATCTTCGGGGGTGCGGGGCCATCGGGATGTACTGCGAGACCGAGGGGGCGGCTGCCACCCTGACAGCGTGCGCTACCCCATCCCCATGGCTATGCGCTCGACAGTCACCATGCCCGAGCCCTACCAGGAGCTGACGCGCATGCTCGAGGAAGAGCCGGCGGGTGACCGCTGGTCTCAGGCCCCGCCGTTCCCGGCCCGGCCGTCGAGAGCCCGCTTGAGGATGGCCATTATCCCGATGGTGCCGTAGGCGACGCCGTCGCGGTTCGGCGCGACGAGTGGCACAGCGCTCACCAGCTCCCACTCTTCCTTCCCCGCATCCTCCAGCCACTTCATGGGATGGGTAAGCCCCTCGTCGCTCTCCTCGAAGAGCACCATCTCGTGTCGGTACTCCCAGCGCATTGCTCCTCCTTTCAACGGCTCCGACCAGCCCAAAAACAGGCCAGGTAATTGACCTTACCGGGACGTGACCGAGGATACCGAAGACATCGTCGTGAGGGCGGTCAGAGAAGAGGATCTCCAGGCTGTGGCCAGGCTGTGGCTCGAGATGCGGCTGGAGGAGGCCGGCATCCCAGACCGCACGGCGAGTGCCGCCGACTTCGGCTCCATCTACCGGCTCGCCGTCCGGCGGTTCCGAGACCGGGATGATCCTCCTCATCGCATACATGGGCCGTCGGGCGGTGGGGTTCTGCTCTGGCCGGATCAGGGGGCTGGTCGGGGGAGGCCTGGACCTGTACGTGACGGCTTGAGCGCGGTGCCGGGGTCGGGAGGCGCATGGGCGAGGCAGCATCGGCTAGATACCGGGAACCGGGGGCCGATCGGATCGTGGATGCACTGAGGGGAGCCAGGCACCCCACCCCTTCTGGGCCAGTTTGGGGACCTCGCATCCTTCCCGGCTCCTCAGCACGAAGGAGACGGCCGGGGCAGGCCTGCGGGGCCGCCCCCGCACAAGGTGCAGGAACACATACCTTTGGCGCTTCCACGGCGCGCAGGGGTGAGCGGCTGGGCCTCACGCGCTCCCGGCTAGCATCCTCCTGAGAACGTCGACGTGCCTAGCCCGCTGCTCGGCATCCAATCTCCAGTGCACCTGCACCGGCCCCTCCCCGGGCATGTCCGAGATATGGCTCACTGCCACATGTTCCGGCGGGCCAGCCGGGGGTCCTGCCACGTCCGAGATGACCTCTACCAGGAAGCGGAGGCCCGCGCCGGACGCCTCGGTGTCAAGGGACGCGTAGTCGTCCCCTACCACGACCAGGAATGCGCCGCGGCGTCCGGCCCAGACCACAGCCCCCTCGAGGAAGAGACGCCCCTTCCGGTCGTCCGCCGAGCCGGGCTCGAGGCGGACAGGCCGGGACACGCGCTCCGGGCCCACCGAACCCAAGCGGGACCGAAGCGCCAGGAGGGCGGACCGCTCCTCCTCGCCCAGCTGAGAGACGAACTCACCCACCGCACGGGAGAACGCGGCGCTGGCGGCATCCCGCAACTCAGCACCCATGGCGGTAGGCCGGATAGGAGCGATCCGCTGGTCGGACGGATGCTCGAGCTTCTCTACCAACCCGGCCTTCACCATGTTCTCGACCAGGCGGGTCACGTTTGCGTTCGTGCACCCGAGACGGCGGGCCAGCTCGGTGAGGCTCACCACCTCATCGTCGCCCACCAGCCGGAGCAACCCGAACTGGGCCGACGTGATCTTGAAAGGGGCGAGGGCCTCGCTCACCCTGTCCCTCACCACCTGGAAGATGGTGAGGATGCCCTCGTAGACATGCAGGGCCTCGGTCATCGACGTCCCCACCGAGCCACTACCCACGATCAGAACTATAGGGCACATCGAGGCCCTGCTCGAGCGACCGATCGGCGCCAAGACCCAGCTCGAGCAAGAAGGCGGCGGGAAACCCACGATTGACAGCTCATCAAAGACGCGAGACAATGTAATTTTCCCTCCGGGGATCTTGGCTTTGCTGCTAGTAAGTGTCTGGGTCTCCGGACGAGGGTCAGTGCCAGTGCCTTTCGCCGTCATGGGCGGAGGAAAGGAGGCGGCGTGGCAGATGACCGGGCTAGGGCCGTAGAGCTCGAGTCGAAGACCAAATCCTGGCCGGCGATCCCCATCGATACGCAAGAGGAGGTCTACGCGGGCGTCCCCGACAGTGACAAGGACTACAACTTGTACCTCGAGTCGGCGGTTCACTGGAAGGACGCACACAAGAAACCAGAAGCGTTGGACCGGCTTCGCGTTCTGGATTGCTCACACACCGCAATCAATGGCCATTGGTGTTCCTCTCTGCTGGCTGAGCTGGGAGCTGAGGTCATCCAGGTGGAGCCGCCCGGGGGCGACCCGCTGCGCAAGCTGGTGCCGCTGGGAAGGAAGCACTACTACTTCTACGACAAGGAACGGGGAGAGCCTGTTGGCCCGCACTTCCTCCACGAGATGCGGAACAAGCTGTCGGTCACCCTCAACCTCCAGGCCGAAGAGGGCCGAGAGGTCCTGAAGAAGCTCGCGGTGCACGCCGACGTGCTCATCGAGAACGGCCCGCCGGGCCAGTTCGATGCCTGGGGGATCGGCTACCGCCAGCTCAGCGACATAAACCCCAGGCTGATCTACGCGTGGGTGGGACAGATGGGGCAGTGGGGCCCGCTCAAGGACAGGCCGGGCATGACAGAGATTGCGGCCGAGGCCTCCTCCGGTTTCATCCACGGCACGGGGATCCCCAGGGAACAAAAGGGCAGGCCCGTGAAGTCCGCCATGTGGATGGCCGATCACGTGGGCGGAACCAGGGCCGCGATGGGCATCCTGGCCGCAGCGCTCTACCGGGATCGTGTATCCGGCCGGGGACAGTTCATCGAGGCAACGGGGGCCGAGGCCATCATCAGGATCCTCGACTACGACTGGGCCTGGTACGGGATGGACGGAAGCATCCGGCCCCGGTATGGCAACTGGGACCTGGCCATCAACATCTACGCTGTCAATCCGTGCAAGGACGGCCTGATCATGGTGGGAGGCGGCCACGACCGGCTGTGGTACCGGATCTGGAAGACCGTCGGGAAGGATCGCCCCGACCTCGAAGATGACATCCTCGATGACAAGAAGCTCCGTATGGTCACCGATCGCCTGCCCCATGAAGCCCAGGTGAAGACATACACGAACCTTACGGAGTGGCAAAGGGGCAAGTCCCGGGCCGAAGCGGAAAAGGGGCTCCAGGACGAGCAAGTCGCCTCAGGTGGTGTCACCTACATCGACGAGGCGGCCGAGTTCCCCCACTACAAGTACCGGGGGCACGTCCGCCAGATCGACGACAACCTGTACGGCAAGGTCCTGTACGCCGGCAGCGTGTTCAAGGCCGAGAAGACCCCCGGTCGCGTCAAGTGGCTCGGCCGGCCGGTGGGGTACGACACCGAGGATGTGTACCGGCAGCTCCTCGGGTTCAACCGGGACGACCTGAAGAGGCTCTCATCCGAGGGGGTGATCTAGATGCCGAAGGCTCGAAATGAGGAGAACTCGGAGTTCGAGCAATGGTGCCAGCAGGAGTTCAATCCCGCCGCAGCATTCTCCAAGCCGGAGGTGCTCAAGGGCTACCGCGTCCTTTCCTGCACGCAGTACATCCTTGGGCCGAGTTGCGCATCTTATCTGGGCGAGCTCGGTGCGGAGGTTATCAAGATCGAGCAGCCCCGCTCCGGGGAGCCGATGCGGCACACCACCCCGTGGAATGAACCCCTTCTCTATCCCCTGTCCCGGTGGGCGCCGGAGCGAGGAACGGGCCTGGGGTTCTTCGGCGCGAACTTCAACGAGTACTTCGTCGGCCTCGACTTCCACCGGCCCGAGGCGAGGGAGCTCATGTACAAGCTCGCCGCCAAGGCTGACGTCGTGGTGGAGAACTACCGACCGGGCACCTTCGACCGGTGGGGAATCGGATACCGGCAGCTCAAGGAGGTCAACCCTCGCCTCGTGTACGCCTGGCTGGGCGGCTTTGGGGGCTGGGGACACGGGCGGTTCCGTGCCTCGTACGACATCCTGGGGCAGGCTCAGGGGGGTGCATTCGGGATCACGGGCTGGCAGGAGGAGTTCGGCGGTTTCCCCAGCAAGCACACTATCTGGCTGGCCGACTACTGGGGCGGCATGATGCAGGCCGTCAACATCCTGGCCGCCCTGTACTGGCGGGACACCGTGTCGGGTGAGGGCACCTTGCTGGAGTACTCCCAGGTCGAGGGGGTGACCCGTCAGCTCGAATGGTCTTTGCCCGTGTACGGCCGCTACGGCATCGTCCGGCAGCGGTGGGGCGGCTGGGACACCGAGCTGTGCGTGAACGGGATCATCGGCTGCGGCAAATCGTCGTATCCCGACTCCGACAACCCACAGGAGCAGGAAGAGGGCTACCTCACGATCACCGCCTACCAGGACGAGGACTTCATCCGCCTCTGCGACGTGATCGGGCGCCAGGACTTGGCGAAGAAGTACCCCGGCCTGGACTCGCGGGTCCAGGCCGATTCCCAGCGGGAGATCTACGCGGCCCTCGAAGAATGGGCCAAGGACAAGACCAAGGAGGAAGCGGCGAGCGCCCTCGACCGGAACGACATCCTGAACCAGCCGGTGTGGAACGCCAAGGAGGTCGCCGAGCAGCCTCACTGGCGGGAGCGGGGATCGATCTCCTGGCTGGACGATGCGACCTTCGGCGACGTGCTGGCCCAGGGTCCGGGGTACATGCTCAGCCAGACTCCGCCGCGGGTCAAGTCGGCCTTCAAGCCCGTGGGCGCGGACAACGAGTACATCTACGTGAAGCTCGCCGGGCTCTCCAACGAGGAGATCAGGCAACTCGAAGAGGAGGAGGTGATCTAGGTGCCCGGGGACAACAAGGGTCTCATCTTGCGCTGCGAGTGCGGCACCAAGAACTACCTGGACCCGTACGCCTTCTTCAGCTTCTCCGGGAAGACGAGGTGCGCGGGCTGCGGCCAGGTGTACTTCATCACGCTTCAGGGCGGATTCGTAACGGAGGGACCGCAGAAGACCGACGGCGAGCCCGATCACCTGCCTGGATATGCGGAGACGGCGGACTTCGAACCCGTCTCGGGTCCCGGCAAGACGGCTCCCTCCCCCAAGGCGCGCGCAGACATCCTGGGACGGCCGAAGCCGATCACTCAGAGCATCCGGGGGAGACCGGTGAGCGGGCGGCCGCTCACTAAGGATGAACTTGTGGGCTCGAAGCCGCGGATGATCGTGGAAGGCTAGGAGGGGCTATGTGGGAGTGCTTCCGTGAGGCGCATGACCCTCACATCGCCAAGGTCTACGCGGGGTACTGCACGCGGGCCGAGGCGCCGTTCTTTGTCATGGTCCCCAAGGAGTACGCGGACAGCGAGACCTGCCCGCACTGCGGGGCGCCGCGCGTTGCCGAGGCTCCGTCTCCGGTTGCTGCCAAGAGGGGGTGACGAATTGAAGGTCGAGTTCTACTACTCGAGCAAGGACAAGCCGTCGGACCGGTTTCCTGTGTCGGTTAACGACGCTTTGGAGGGGCTGAAGGAGCTCGAGCAGTTCGGCGTGACGACTGAGGTTATCGACGTCTCCGGGCTCGATGACGTGTTCCGGCTCTACCACAAAGCCCTTGTAGGACCCCACGCGGCCAAGCGAGCCGTTTTCGGTATGAAGGGGGCCCTGCAAGCCGACTTCGGCCGGACGTGCCCGGCGCTGTACGTATACCAAGGTGATGCCGACCGGTACCCGACGGACGCCTATCCACGGAGCGACCGGGCGAAGGGACTCATCGGCATCGGTGATGCCTTGGAGGAACTGATCGCGGAGAACCGGAGGAGGAGGGCTGGCAGCCGCACGAGATCGGCGGTCACTGAGGCTGAGGAAGGGGCCGAGTAGGAGCGAGGGTGACAACCGGCCTCTGAGGGAGTGATGAGCATGATCCCCGAGGAATACCTTCCACCCCAGGAGATGAGGCCCACGAGGGTGTACCTCACCCCGGAAGTGCAGCAATACCCTGCCCGTATGAACCCGGCCCGGGAACTGCTCGACCGGAACGTGGAGGAGGGCAAGGGCAGCAAGCGGCCATCTTCTTCCGGGATCGCGTCATCACCTACGGCGCCCTGCAGGAGCAGGCCAACCGGCTCGGCAACCTGCTGGCCTCCCAGGGAGTGGAGGAAGAGGACCGGGTCGTGATCCTCTCCCCGAACCAGCCTCTGTCGGTGGTGGCGAACTTCGCGGCGATGAAGCTGGGAGCCATTCCCGTTCCCGCCTCTCCACTCCTCTCGCCCCCAGAGGTCGCCTGGGTGGTGAACAACTCCGAGGCCCGCGCCCTCTTGATCCACCCCGCGATGCTGCCCGGCGTGGAGAAGGCCAGACACGATTTCGCTGAGGCACCCGCGCTCCTCGGCCTGGCCCCGCCGTCAGAAGACCTCGCCCAGGCTGGCGTCCAATCGGTCCTTCCGCTCATGGAGAAGGCGGACGCCAGCCTTGAGCCGGTCCTTCGGCAGAAGGACCGGGTAGGGCTCCTCCTCTATACCTCCGGGACATCGGGCAAGCCGAAGGGCGTGGCGCATCTGGTGGAGGAGATCCTCGCCGTCGCTGACACGTTTGGCCGCTACGGGTGGAAACTTCGAGACGACGACGTGGTGTTCAGTCCAGCCCCGCTCGCCTTCGCAGCCGGCTACGGTGCCATGGCGGTCATCCCGTTCCGATTCGGGGCTGCGGTATCCATCATGCCGCGCTTCGAGCCAGTGGCGGCCTTCGAGAGCGTGCAGCAGCACCGCGCCACCGTCCTCACCATCCTGCCCACGTCCTACCGGAGGATGCTTCAGGTGGAGGGGGCAGAAAAGCGGTTCGACCTTTCATCGGTCCGGATGTGCACAGGCGGCGGCGAGGCGCTCACGGCGGAGACATACAAGCAGTGGCTCGAACGCTTCGGCCGGGAGATTTTCGAGGGTCTTGGCACCACCGAGATGCTCTACGTGTTCGTCTCCGCCGCGGTCACCGAGAAGGCCAAGCCAGGCTCGATCGGGACCCCGGTCCCCGGGTTCGAGGTGAAGGTGGTGACCGACGAGGGGAACGAGGTCGGCCCCGGCGAGATCGGCCACATGGTGGCCAGAGGCCCCACCGGGACGCTCTACTGGCGACCCCTGGAAGAGGACGCAAGGCTCATGGAGAGCCAGCGGAGCAATGTGGTGGGAGACGGTTGGAATTTGGTGGGCGACTACGTGTACGCGGACGGGGATGGCTACTTCTGGTTCGTGTCGCGGGAGGACGACCTCATCAAGTCCTCTGGCTACCGGATCGGACCCGACGAGATCGAGATGGTGATCCTCAAGCACCCCGCGGTAGCTGATGTCGGCGTCATCGGAGTCCCCGACGCCGTGCGAGGGCAGAGCACTAAGGCGTCCGTCGTACTGACCGAGGGATACGCTCCAAGCGACGAGCTCAAGCAGCAAATCATCGACTTCTGCCGGAACGAGATCGCCGTCTACAAGCTTCCCCGGGAGGTGGAGTTCGTGGAGAGCCTCCCCCGGACGGTCACCGGCAAGCTGCTGAGGCGCGTCCTCCGGACCAGCAAGCAGCAACGCGCACAGCCAAGCGAGGGTGGCCGCCTCACCGGATCTCTGGATCAGGGGGCTATCTGAACGCGTTGTCCGTCTACCGACAGGGGGGAGGTGAGGGGCATTCCGGCTCCGGACGAGCCGGGTGAGGAGGTAAGGCTATGGACACTCAATCGGGGCATCCGAGGAGATCGAGGGACTGCGAGACGCTGTCGCGCTGGTGATCGCGCTTCGGGCAGGGAACAGGGCAGCGGCCCGCGAGATCCTTTCGCTTCGCCAAGGAACCGACCTTGCATTGATCGAGGCGCAGGTGGGCGTCATCGAGGCGTTCGGGGTCGACGCCGCCGCTTGTCGCGGCCTTTCCTTCGACGAACTGCTTCGGCGACTGTCCCTGCGCCTGGCCATGCAGCCGGGCATCAGCAAGGCCACCGGCGCTGGGCCGTCGTAGGTCTCCGTGACTCGATCTCGCGACCCCCTCGTCTTGGGTCGGGCGCGGTCACTCCACCTGAGTGACCGCGAGCTGGGCTTCGAGGTCGGCAATGCGCCGCCGCAGCTCCTTCTCTTCTGTCCAGCGCTGGGTGACGTCCCGCATGATGGCGGCCACCCCGAGAATCTCCCCCGCCGGGTCGCGAAGCAACGCGACGCTGAATTCCACCGAGATCCGCGTCTCATCCTTTCGGATGGCCGGCACGCCGAGCAGTTCCCGGCCGTACCGCGTGACGCCCGTCTCCATGGCCTTCCGGAACGCGTTCCAGTGCCGCTCACGGAGGCGTTCCGGGATGATCACGTCGAGGCTCTGGCCGACCGCCTCCTCTGCCGAGTAACCGAAGATGACCTGAGCGCCACCGTTCCACAGGCGGATGGTCCCATCGCGATCGGCCATGACGATGGCGTCCGGGGCGCTCTCCACGATCCGGTGGCTCAACCAGTCAGGCTCGTACATCGCCATTTGTCACGACCTCCTGTGGCATCCTCCGACTCCCCAAGATCTTTCGCCCGCCCCTTTCGCGTATCCACCTTGGGAGCGGTGAGGGAGTCCGGATCCCGAATTCATCTACACCCATTCACGCAATCCTAGATCAGACCCGCGATCTCCTCGGGATCGTCCTCGGGTGTGTAGTGCGTGGGCGGTCACGTCATGCTCCGGTGAGAGTCCTCATGCTCGTCGCCTGCGTCTGTTTGCCCGACCGACCGGCTGATACCAGCGTGTTGAGGGCTGAACTACGTGGGCGGAACCCGCATGCGTAGCCCCACGGACGTCCCTCCCGCCCGTGGGCTCCCGAACCCCAAGGGTGCGCGTCAGCCGGACCCTCTCCCGTACAGGAACCGGGCCTCCCTAGAGGCCAGGAGGTCCCGGGGGGCACCCTCGGCCACGATCCGGCCCGCAGCGAAGAGGTAGGCCCGGGAGGCCAGCGAGGCCAGGAGGTCGAGCCTCTGGCCCGATATCAGGACCGAGCCCCCGCGGGACCGGACGCGATCCAGGGCCAGGGCCAGGCGCGCGGTCGAGTCCCTGTCCACCCCCAGGAACGGGTCGTCGGCCAGGAGCAGGCGGGGCCGCTGGACCAGGGCCGCGGCGGCCAAGACCAGCTTCCGCTGCCCGCCGGAGAGCTTCGCCGCGGGGCGGTCACCGACGCCTCCCACCATTGGGAGGTCCTGGGCCACCTCTTCGAGGGCCCCCGGAGGCCTGGCAGCCGTCTCCCAGGCCAGGAGGAGGTGGTCGCGTGCCGTGAGCGTGGGGAACACCCGGGGCTGCTCGGGGATCCAGGCCATCCCCAGGACGGCCCGGCGGTACGGGGGGAGGCTGGTGACATCCCGTCCATCAACCAGGATGCTCCCGGTGGAGGCCACAAGCCCCAGAACAGCCAACAACAGCGTGGTCTTCCCGGCGCCGTTGGAGCCCAGGAGGGCGACGATCTCTCCCCGTCCCGCGACCACGTTCACATCCTCGATGACCGGGGCCTCGTCGTATCCGGCGGTCAGGGCGATGGTCCGGAGGACTGGTTGGCGCGCCGGTTTCACGGGCCGCTCTTCCCGTCCCCTGCCGGGGGGTGGGCCTGCCCCTGGTCGGCCACCCTTCCGCCCTCCAGCCGTACCACCCGTGAGGCCACCAGGGGAACGACCGAGGGGTCGTGCTCCACCAGGATCACCCCTGCCCCTGCTCCCGCTGCGGTGCGCACGGTCTCCGCCAGCAGGGGGAGCAGGGCCGGAGCGAGGCCGGCCGCGGGCTCGTCCAGGAGCAGCACCCGGGCTCCCGAGGAAATGGCCCGGGCTACCTCCATCCGGCGGAGTTCGGAGGGCGTGACCTCGGAGCTGGGCCGGGGACCCCAGGCCTCCAGCCCGACCCACTGTGGGAGGGCAGGAGCCGGAGGGCCGGAGAGCGCCCTCCGTCGGAGCGCCAGGCCGAGCAGTTCCTTGCCGGTGAGGCCGTAGACGCCATGGGGGACCTGGAAAGTGCGGGCGATACCCAGCCTGGCACGTCCGTGGGGAGCGAGGCGATCGAGGGGCCGCCCCCCGAGCTGGACCTGTCCCCGGTAGCGGACCAGGCCACAGACGGCGTCCAGGAGCGTGCTCTTCCCGGAGCCGTTGGGACCCACCAGGCCGACCACCTCACCCGGGGCCACTGTCAGGCTGACCCCAGCCAGGGCCAGGATGCCGTCCCGGGACACGCGCAAGTCGTGAACCTCCAGGGCCGCCTGCCCGCCGGCCCGCACCGGCCCACCGGCCGGTCGGCCGGGCCGCCCGGCCTCCGATCCTCCTCCGGGGGGGCGGGACCGGACGGAGACGCCTGGTGGCCAGCACGATCACCAGCACGAGCGCCACGGCCAGCCCGTGGAGGCCAGGGAACCGGGGGGCCAGGTAGAGCTGGTCCAGGGCCGAGAAATACAGGGCCACGGCGGCGGGGCCCCACGCCGGCCCAGCACCAGCCACCCCTGCGGCCATGGCCAGCGCCGAGACGAGCGGGCTGAACACCGAGTCGGCGTCGACAAACCCGACCGTGCGTGTGTACAGCGCCCCGGCCAGGCCTGCCGCCACCCCGGTGGCGGCCAGGGCGGCCTCCCAGACCAGGTTCGCCGGCAACCCGAGAGTCTCGGCGACGGGGGGGTTCGAGGCCACCGCCGCCAGGACCGGACGGAGCCTCGGGCCGGAGGTCAGGGCCAGGGCCCCGGATGCCACGACCACCGCCCCGAGCCCCATGGCCGTTGCGGCCCGGCCCGTCGCAGGGGCCTCGATCAGCACGCCGGACGGCCCCCCGGTGAACGAGAGGTTCCCGGCTGCGGTGCGGAGGATCTCGGTCCAGGCCAGCGTGAAGACGGCGAAGGCGGGGACCGGCAGCCGCCGCCAGCGAGTCCCCAGGGACAGGGCCAGTGAGCAGAGGACGCCGGAAAGGCCGGCCGCCATGGCTGCACCGGCGGGGTGAACCCCCCGGGTGAGGAGCAGCGCGGCGGCGTATGCGCCCGTGCCGAAGGGCGCCGCCATCCCGAAGCTCACCAGCCCGGACCGGGCTAGCCCCGCCCAGGCCGCCGCCAGTACCGCCCCCGGCGTCGCGACGGCCAGCGCCGCGGCGACGTCGGGAGGAGCCCACGGTGAGAGGAGCAGGGGCACCAGGAGGAACGCCCACCCCACCGATGCCAGCCGGCCCAGCCGCACGCCCGGGGACATTCTAGGTCCACGACCGCTTCCCGGCCCGCAATAGCACCACCAGCGAGAAGGCCAGGAAGAACCACACCGCCTGCCACTGGGCTCCCAGCCAGTAGGAGGCGCTCCCCTGGAACGCACCGAGCAAGGCGCCCGCGCCCAGCAGCGCAACGGCCCGGCCGGGGACCACCGCTACCACCAGCGCGATGGAGGCGAACAGCAAGGCCTCCTCCCCGTAGGGCTGGAGGTAGGCGACGGTGGCGAACAGGAACCCGGAAATCCCCGAGAGCAGGCCGGAAAGGCCCCAGGCCACCCGGCGGTACTGAGCCGGGGCCAGGCCGTAGGCCTGGGCCAGATCAGGGTCCTGGCCGACCGCGCGGAGGGCTCGGCCCACCGGCCTGCGGGTAAGCAGGAGGTCCAGGGCTATCACCAGGACCACGGCGGCCGCGGCCGCCACGGCCTGGTCCGCGACGACCCGCACCGCCCCCATCCCCACCCCGGCGGACTCGAGGCCCAGGGACAGGCGGCGGGGGTTGCTGCCCGCCCCCGCCTGAAGCGATGCGTCGATGAGGAAGGCCAAGGCGAGAGTCAGAACGATGGCCCGCCCCTGTTCCGGCCCGCCGGACACTCCCCGCAGGGTCCTCGCGGCCCGGAGCGAGGCCTCCGCACCCAGGCCCAGCAAGACCCCAACCGCCAACGCACCGAGGAAGGCCGCCGCGAGCGGGAGGCCTAGCCGGTGGATTGCGAACGCAGCGTACCCTGAGACCAGCATGCCGGCCCCGTAGGCCAGGTTGTACAGCCCGGCGCCCACGACGGCGACGTAGAGGCCCGACGCGACCAACGCGTAGAACAACCCGAAGACGGCCCCGGAGGCCGTGGACTGGAGCATCCCTCAGCGCACCGCACCTAGCTCGGGGCCGGAGCACGGTAGACCACCGTGTAGGTCCCCCCCTCCACTCGGACCACGTACCGTCGGTAAGCTGCCGGGTCGCCGGTGGGGAGGAACTGGACGGTGCCCAACGGGGTGTCTACTGACACCGCGTGGAGGGCGTTGGCGAGAGCGGGACCGGTGATCGGCCCCGAGGGCAGCGTTCGCAGCGCCCGTAGCAATGCGGTGGCCGCCGCGAAGCCGTGGGCGGCGCCCTCGTCCGCCTCCTGGTGGAACCGCCTGCGATAGTCGCCTGCGAGGGCCGTCCCGGCCTTGCCTCCCACCGAGAGGCCAGGCTCCCAGGCCACCGTCCCGTACAGGCCGTCGGCGGCCGAGCCAAGCGCCGCCACGGTGGGCGGCTCGACGCCGAACGAGAACAGGACGATCGGAGGCTGATGACCCAGGGCCTTCATCTGTTTCGCCATCAGGATGAGGTCCCCGTCCGAGGGGTCGTTGACGAGCACCGCATCGGGGGCAGCTTCCCGGATCCTGGCCAGCAGGGGGCTGAAGTCCTGCGTCCCGATGGTGAGGGACTCAAAGGGGTCGACGACCACCCCCTTGGCGGTGAGCGCCGCCCGCTGGTCCTCGGCCAGTTGGACCGACCCCGGGGTGGTCGCGTGGAGGATCCCCACCCTCTTGGCGCCCCTGGCCACGACGAACCCCGTGGTAGAGGCGATAAAAGCAGCCAAGCTGGAGACCCGGAAGAAGTAGCGGTTCCCCGTGGCGGTGAGCTCCTTCTGGAGCGAGGCCGCCGCCACGTACGGAACGTGCCTGGCGTTGGCCAGGGACGCCACCGGGGCCACCAGGCTGTCCACGAAGCCCCCCACGAACGCCGTCACACCCTCCCGGGCCAGGAGGTTCTGGGCGGCCGCGACTGCGACGTCCGGACGGCTCTGGTTGTCCCGGAACACAAGCCGGATCGTCCGGCCGCCGATCCCGCCATGGCGGTTGGCCTCCTCCACGGCCAGAACGATCCCGTTGTGGAACCCCTTAGCGGCGAGAGGCCCGGTGACCGGGTCGATTTCTCCGATGGCGATGGACGAGCCTTGCTTGGACCCCGAAGAGCAGCCAGTCAAGAAGGAGCAGCCGACCACGAGGGCTATGAGGCCCGCGAGAACGACCGTCAGACCCCTCCACACCCCGTCCTCCTTCGCCGACCCGGAACTCGTCCCCTGTATAGCAGGCGCAGGAGCGCTTGTATAGCAGGCGCAGGAGCGCTTGTGCAATTTTGTTCTTGTCCAATTTTTGTTAATGCATTGAGCATTTTGCCGGACCCGCCGCCGGGTCACCCAGGCCCCTACATAGCGAAGCGGCCCCAGGGGGCCGCTTCGCCACTCGAAACGTCAAGCGCTGGCGCCACGGGGCCGATGGTGCTGCTGGTGCGTCGCGGGCATGCTCGAAGCCGATCAGCAGTTCCACCGCGTCAATGGCCACCGCCACCTGTCGGGAACTCCGGGCCGCGCTCGAAACTCACTTCGCTGGAAATGTCAGTACGGTCCGCCGCCAAGGTTCTACGGAACTCGGGACAACCCCCTACGAATGAATGGTGGCCGCCTTCCAGGCGGCCGTGGGGCGGTCAGGAAGTCGCCGTCAGGTCTACGGGACCGTGCGCCGCGCCATCTTGACCCACTCCCCGCAGCTGCACGAAAGCCAGGCCCGCGGCTTTGCCAGCACCACGCTCGCCAAAGGCCGCGAAGAAGCTGGACGAGCTGGCCGCCACCCTCGCCCGCGGCAACGCCCACCGGTCCCGCGTCAAGGTCGAAGCCGAGATCGAGGCCATCACCAGAAACACCTGGGTGCCGCGGGTCATCACCTGGCAGGTGGCCGGCGAGAGCCCCCGGGACCTGCGGCTTACGTGGGCATCGACCAGGCTGCCGGTGCCGCCCTGGCAGAGGAGATCTTTGGCCGAAGGCCTGCCCGCTGCCGCCGACCAGCGGAAACACGCGCAAGATCAATACCCGGAAGTCGGGTTAGTCGCGGGCCGTCTGCCGGTTTGTCGAGCACCTCGAGGAGGATGAGCGCTCGGTATTCCGATTCCTGGTTCGAGTACCGACTGGTCTCATTCCTCCGCGACGTGGATCCGTTTGATGTAGGTGAGCTCGTGCACCTTGTGCGGGCTTCCTCGTAGGCCCGAGTCCTTGATCCCGCCGACCGGAAGGTGCGGATCGGCGAACAGGGGGCTCTCGTTCACCGCGACCCGCGCCGCATCGAGGCGAAGGGCGAGAGCCACGGCTCGATCCTCGGGTCCGAAGATGCTGCCAGCTAGCCCGTAGGCGGAGTCGTTGGCCAGGGCCAAGCACTGATCGTCGCCCTCGAACACCACCAGGGACCGGAGCGGAGCGAACGCCTCGTCCACCCAGAGGAACGGCTTCTCCTCAAGCGTCCGGCCGAGCACCAGCTCGGTGCCGAACTCGATGACGGTGGGGAGGATGGTCTCGTCCTCGGCCAGGCCGCCGGTGAGGAGCATGCCTCCCTTCCGGAGCGCCTCCTCGTACTGGTAGATCGACCTCCGCGCGGTCCTCGGATCGCTGATGCGGACGACGTCCGTCTCGGGATCGGCTGGGTCACCCACCTTCAGGGCCCGAACGCCCGCCACGAAGCGCCGTTTGAACTCCTCCGCCGCGGCCGACTCCACGAGGATTCGCTTGGCGGAGAAGCAGAGCTGGCCGGCGTTGGCGAAGGCGCCCACCACCGCGGCGTCCACCGCCCTGTCCATGTCCGCGTCGGCTAGCACGATCAACGGATCGTTGCCCGCCAGTTCGGGCACGTAGTGCAGCATCCTCCCGTCGATCTGGAGACAGCCCTTCACGTCCCTTGCGCACCGTGCGAGGTACTGGCCGATCTTGATCACGTTGTCCTTGCCGACGGCGCTCCCCGCGTAGGAGACGAGGACCCGCACGATCGGGTTCTCCACGAACTCCCAGGCGGCGTCCTCCGCGGCGCACGAGGAGAACTGGATAGAGCCCGCAGGAGCCCGGCGCGGTCGAAGAGGTCCACGAGACGCTGGGCAACGGCGGGAGCATGGGAGGAGGGTCTCAAGACGACAGCGTTGCCCGCACCCAGGGCCGACAGGAGGTTGTAGAGCGGGACGATCATTGGAGCGTTCGCCGGAGACATCACGGCGACCACGCCGTATGGCTCGTGGTACAGGACGTTCGTGCCCTTCCGGGCCGGGAGGCTCCGTGGCCTGATCTCCTCGAGCACCTGAGGGAAGTCCCGGGCCATCTGCGGCGCACGAGACGACTCCCACCGCGCGAATTTTCTGGGGTTACCGGCCTCCGTGACCAGCAACTCCTCGAAGTCGGCCCGTTCCTGCTCCAGGAACTCGGCCAGGCGCCCACAGAGGGCGACGCGCTTCTCAAAGGAGAGGTCCCGGATGAGGGGCCATGCGTTCGCCGCGGCGCGGATCTTCGCCCGGAGGTCCCTCCTGAACTCCTCCCGGATACCAGCCATGTGCAGGGAATGCGGACCCGTCGCGCGTTCAGCTTTTGCCATCGATACCCGCCCCCTCCCGGTGCTTCATCGGCTGCCGAGGGCAGCTCGCACATGGGAACGCCCTCCCAGCACGACCTATAGAAAGCTTAACGCATTGAATATCTCGGCTACCACCTCCGGCTCGACCGGGCGTAAACTTTGCGCGAGATCCCCTCGAACTCTGTGAGGCCCATCGATGCTCGTGCGGCGCATCGAACTGAACGGCGGCGAGGATTTTACGCCCGCCTGGGAGGTCTCCCCGGAATCCGGGCCCCGTGGTGGGGCCGCGATCTTCCATGGCTACGGGTCAACCAAGGAGAGCATGCTCGGCCTGGCCCTCGCTCTCTCCGGGGCGGGCCTTGCCTGCACGGTTCCGGACGTGTGCGGCCACGGCGAGCACCCGGAGCACTTCGGCCCATCCGTGCTCGAGGATGTCCGGAGGACAGTGGAGCACGCAAGGAGCCATGGGCCGGTCCTGGCTGTCGGGCACAGCATGGGTGCCCGGCTCGCCATGCTGGCGGAAGCCGACGCGGTCGTGGCCGTTTCCCCGGCCCTCCCCGTGCAGCCGTCTCCCGAAGGGATGTACGCGCTCCGAACCTTCCCCAGCCCGAGGGTCAGGCAGGCCCGGCCAGGTCAAGTGGTGGAGATCCTGCGCAACCTCCCGATGCGACCTGTCCGCCTGGTTCCGTTGCTCGTGCTCATCGGGGAAGGGGACATCCCGAGCATCAGGCGGGTCGCCGAGGATCTCGTGTCATCGCTGGAGGAGGCCGAACTGGTGAGTGTGGCCGAGGGCATGATTCTGGAGGCAGAGGAGCCGCCCCCGGGTTTCGGTTCCTACCTCAAGCACTGGGCGAATCACGAGACGCTGCCGGCGACGCGTGCGGTGGCGACCGAGGTCGTCCGCTGGGCGCAGAGGCTCCCGCACACCGGCCCCAGGTAGGGGGTTCCCTATTCCCAATCCTCTTCGAGCATGCGCATCAGTTCCTGGTAGCGCTCAGGCATGGTGACTGTCGAAGCGCATGGCACGGGGATGGGGTAGCGCACGCCGCCCCGCTGGGTCCCCTCCAGGCCCTCCACGAGATCGCTGGCGAAGCTCCAGGGGAATGCGAGCACCATCTCGGTGTCCTGCGCCGCTGGGAATGCTGCTCCGGGCGTGGAGACCGCGGCAGCGAGAAGCCCGGCAGGGCGGAGCGGACGAGGACTGGATCTGCGGTCTGCCGACTGTCGCCATGCCGGCCCTTTCCTGCCCGCGTGCGGCCGAACGGCCAGCGGTCCAGCGGGTGATCACCGCCGCCACCCGCAACGTGCTCGCGGCGTTCGCCGGCGGGCCTGCCGGCCGCGAGCATCCGGTCCGCTGAGGTTACCCCGCTGTGGGCGGGAAGAATGGCCCGCATGGGAGAGGTCTTGGTGGGGACGGCGTCGTGGACGGACAAGACGCTGCTCGAGTCGGGCTGGTATCCGGAGACGGCACGTACTCCGCAGGAGCGGCTGGCCTACTACGCAAGCCAGTTCCCGATCGTCGAGGTCGACGCGACGTACTACGCGCCGCCCGCAGGGCGCACCGTGGAGCTGTGGCGGGATCGTACCCCGGCCGAGTTCACCTTCAATATCAAGGCGTTCTCCCTGCTGACGCAGCACCCCACGCGTCCTGGCGCGCTCTACAAGGATCTCCGTGAGCAGCTCGGCGACCCGAAGAAGAATCTCTACCTGCGCGATGTCGCCCCGGACATCGTCGACGAGGTCTGGAAGCGCTTCCTCGACGCGCTCTGGCCGCTGCATGAGGCCGGCAAGCTCGGCGCGATCTTGTTCCAGTTCCCGCAGTGGTTCGTGATCGGCCGGGCCAGGAAAGATTACCTGCTCGAATGTAAGGCGCGGTGCGATCCGATCAGGGTGTGCATCGAGTTCCGCAACCATACGTGGATGAGCGAGCAGAATCGCGACGAGACCCTGGACTTCCTGCGCAAGTACGGCCTCGCATATGTCAGCGTGGACATGCCGCAAGGCCACCCGAGCTCGATCCCGCCGGTGGTCGCCGCGACCGCGCCGCTTGCCGTGGTGCGCTTCCACGGCCATTCGGACAAATGGACGAGCAAGGATATTCACGAGCGGTTCGGCTATCTGTACTCCGAGGACGAACTGCGGGAGTGGGCCCCCAGGCTCCGCGCGCTGGCCAGCGAGACCGAAGCCACCCATGTGGTGATGAACAACTGCTACCGGGACTACGCCCAGGTCAACGCCAGGCAGCTCGCGGATCTGCTGGCCGCGCAGGACTAGCGGCGCGGGACTGGCGGCGCGGGACTGGCGGCGCGGGACTGGCGGCGCGGGACTGGCGGCGCGGGACTGGCGGCGCGCAGGATTGGCGGCACAGGACCAAACCGCGGAACTGTCCGCGCGGACTCGCTGGCTGGAAGTCATTGGCCGGGCGGGCCGGCTTACAGGACACAATGGACTAGCCGCAGCGCGCATACATGCCAGGCCGACGCACGGCAGACTTGGCCGTGTGGACCGGGCTGACGAGGTGAGCGAGGGGACGTTGCTTGCCGGGCGGTACCGGTTGGCGGGCCACCTCGGAGCCGGAGGCATGGCACAGGTCTGGAGCGGCGTCGACGAGGTGCTCGACCGCCCGGTCGCAATCAAGGTGATGGACCCCAAGCTGCTGGCGATCCCCTCTTTCCGCAGCAGGTTCCGCGGCGAGGCGCGGGCCGCGGCCCGCCTGTCTCATCCGCGGATCGTCGCGATCCACGATTACGGCGAGGCGCTCCTGCCCGGCGGCGCCGTCCTGCCCTACATCGTCATGGACGTGCTGACCGGGCAGACACTGGCGCAGCGGCTGCGCAGCGGCCCGCTGGCCTGGCCGGAGGCTGCGCGGATCTGCCGCGAGGTGGGCGAGGCGTTGTGCGCCGCGCACGAGCACGGCGTGGTGCACAGGGACATCAAGCCGGCCAACATCTTCTTGACCCAGGCGGGCGTGCGGGTGCTCGACTTCGGCATCGCCGAGGCGACGGCGGGCGGCAGCGGCGATGACAACATGGTCGGTACTCCGGGGTACCTGGCGCCCGATCTGGAATCCACGCCGGCCACCGATATCTATGCCCTCGGGCTCGTCCTCAGCGAGACGCTGTCCCTGGCCGAGGCGTCAGCCGGGCCCGATGCGCCGACCGGGCCGCCAGTGGCCCTGGAGCGGCTCTGCCTGCGCTGCGTGGCACCTGATCCCGCGTACCGGCCGACCGCGGCGGAATTCACCGCGGCGCTGGCCGCGGTGCTCGGCGGTGCCACGGGTGTGGCCGACGGTGACCTGCTCGTGGACACCGCCGCCGATGTGCACATTCCCGATATCGGGGCGTTCGGTCCCGGCAGCGGCGGGCCCGGTGCCATCGCGGGCTCAGGCCGATGGCCCGCTCCCGCTACGGCGGGCGCCGCCGCGCGGGACGGGCACACGCGGGTGCTCACAGGGCATGGTGAGCCGGTCGGCCCGGCCAAGGCCGGGCAGCCCGCCGGAGCAGGCCAGCCCGCCGGACCCGCGCAGGACAGCGGACCCGCGCAGGACAGCGGACCCGCGCAGGACAGCGGACCCGCGCAGGACAGCGGACCCGCGCAGGACGCCAGATTGTCAGCGGCCGGCCGGGTCTTCGCGGCAGGACGTGGGGTCCTGGCGGGCGGATCCACGCCAGTCCGGGTCAAGGTTGCGGTCGGCGCGGCGCTGGCCGTGGCCGCGGTCGTGGCCGGCCTTGCCCTGACCGCGGGCGGTGGCACGCCTGGCGCGGCGCCCCGTCCCCTCCGCACGCCCGCGAGCCCGCCAACGGGCGGCCAGGCACCGGTCAGCCAGGCACCGGCCGGGACGGTGCAGGGCACGCTCACGCTCGCCCGCAGGCAGGTGCACGACGGAATGCTGCAAGGCCAGGTCCGCTCCGATGTCGCGCTCGACCTGGACAATGTGATCACAAATCTGCTGACCAGCATGGTTCAGGGGCGTCCCGCTGGCCTTGCCGGGCGCATCGCCGCCATCCAAAGCAAGGTCGCCACCCGTCTTCGTGAAGGCGCGATCTCCGCGGCACTTGCCCAGACCCTGGAGACCGAGCTGACCAAGTCCGCCGCCACTAGCTGACCCCTGCGCGGGGACGTGACCGTGCCGTGCGCCGGACGATCACGACGTGGCTGGGTCCTCAGCCTGTAGCGATATCCCCGCCGCGCGCGCCTCCTCGACGATCAGCGCGGCGAAGTCCTGCTCCGCATGGCCGGCCCCGATCGCTGCCTGGACGATCTGGTGCGCCGCGGCCGCGAGCGGCATCGGGACTTCGAGGTCGCGCGCCGCGGCGAGGCCCAGGTCAAGGTCCTTGCGCAGCAGGTGGGTCGTGAACGTCGGGGTGAAATCCAGCTCGGTAAGCGCGTGCGCCTTGTAATTGGTGAACGTCGAGCCGAGCACCGAGGAATTGAGGAAATCCAGGAACGCGGTCCGCGGGACACCGGCCTTGTTCGCGAGCACTGTAATCTCCACGAGCGACTGGATGACGACGCCGAGGAACACGTTGTGACAGAGCTTCACCAACCGGGCGACCTCGCCGTCGCCCACGTAGGTCACCGCGTGCCCGAGCGCCCGCAGCACGGGCTCTGCCTGCTTGAAGGCATCGGCGGGCCCCGACACGACCAGGGTCGCGTTCCCCGCCGCGACAGCGCCCGGGTTGCCGCTCACGGGCGCCGCGAGAAGCGCCGTCCCTACCTCGGCCGCGTCAGCCCGGACCCGGGCGGACACGTCGGCCGATACGGTCGAGCAGTCGATGAGGACGTCCGGCGGGCCCGCGGCGAGCACCTCCGCCGCCACGGCCGCGAAGGCGGAATCGGACGAGACGATGACAAAGACGATGCTCCGGCCCGCAAGATCGGCGATGCAATCCACGACGGTCGCACCGGCCTCACCGAGTGCCGCCGCCTTGGCCGGTGTCCGGTTGTAGACCGCGACGTCGTACCCGGCACGCAGCAACCGGATCGCGAGCGCGCTGCCCATGCGGCCCGCGCCGATCCAGCCCACGCCTGATTCATCGCGACGAGCCTGGGCATCCGGGTCCCGCGCTGGCTCATCCTGGGGGGTCCGGGGGGTGGCACCCCCGGCGGGGACCTCGCTCATGTCAGCAGCCAGCCTCCGTCGACGTTGAGATTGACACCGCTCACCGACCTGTTACGCCGCGGGAACACGACGGCGTCCACCACGTTACGCATCGTAGCGAGCCGCCCTGTCGGGGTGCGAGAAACGTACCTGTCGAGATCCTTGCCGCGCCAGAAGGGGCTGTCGCCCACAATTCCCGGATGTACGGCGTTAACCCGGATCGGGGCCCGTTGCGCCAGGAGTGCGGTACCCCGACAGGGACGAAGCCGTAGTTGCCCGCCCTCCGTACCGTGTGCATGGCTGTCACCACCGGGCGATCAGTAGGCGGCGAGCGTGCGGACCGCCGCCACCACCTTCGCCACCGTGGGGATGACCTGTTCCTCGAGCACGGTCGCGAAGGGGAGCGGTACGCAGGCCGCGGCCACCCGCCGCGGCGGAGCGTCAAGCAACTCGAACCCCTCGTCGGCGGCGATGGAAACGACAGTGCCGCCCCAGCCGCCCTGATACGGGTTCTCCTCCACGACAACGAGCCGCGACGTGCGCCGCAACGAGTCCAGCACCGTCCGCATGTCCAGCGGCACCAGGCAGCGCAGGTCCACGACCTCGGCCGAGATACCGTCGGTGGCGAGTTCCGCGGCCGCGGACAGTGCGACGGGCACGGTCGAGGCGAGCGCGACGAGGGTGACGTCGGTGCCCTCGCGCGGCACCGCGGCGCTGCCGAGTTCGACCACATGATCCTGGGGTGGCGGCGGGCCCTTGCTCGCGAACAGGCCCTTGTGCTCGAAGAAGACAACCGGATCGTCGCTGCGGACGGACGCGGCCATCAGCCCGACGACGTCGGCAGGTGTGGCGGGCGCGACAATCTTCAGGCCGGGCACGGTGAGCGCCCAGTTCTCCACGGCCTGCGAGTGCTGTGCGCCGAACCCCAGGCCACCGCCATTGGCGGTCCGTATCACGAGCGGCACCGTGACCTGGCCTCCGGTCATATACCTGATCTTGGGGATCTCGTTGGCGATGTAGTCCCAGCAGCAGGCGAGGAAGTCGCTGAACATGATCTCGGCCACCGGCCGCAGGCCGGTCATGGCCGCGCCCATCGCGGCTCCGGCGATCGCCTGCTCCGAAATCGGCGTGTCCCACACCCGCTCAGGGCCGAACTCAGAGAGCAGGCCGGTGGTGGTCTTGAAGACGCCCTCCGCGGCGCCGATGTCCTCGCCGAGGCAGACGACGGCCGGATCGCGCCGCATCTCGCGCGCGATGCCCTCGGCCACGGCCTCGCGGTAGGTCATCAGGTCCGCCATGCGGCGCCTCCGTCCGCCCATACGTCGGTGAGCGCCTCGGCCGGGTCGGGACCGGGCGCCGCCTTGCCCGCCTCGATAGCCGCCGCGACCACGCGGGCGACGCGCTCGTCGGCCCGTGCGACGGCATCGGGCGGCACGCCGGCGGATTCGAGCCTGCCGCGGGCGACGCTGAGCGGGTCGCGGCGGAGCCAGCTTTCCACTTCCTCCGCCGGGCGGTACTTCGCCGGATCCGCGCGGCTGTGCCCGTAATGCCGGTACGTCCGCGCCTCAATGATCGTGGGGCCCTCGCCGCGGCGCGCGCGGGCGGCGGCGTCCTCAACGACATGCTTGACAAGCACGACATCGTTGCCGTCGATCACCAGGGCAGGCAGCGAGTACGCGGCCGCGCGGTCGGCGGCGGGGTTGGCCACGGAGGTCACCTGCGAGATCGGCGTGTATTCCATATAGAGGTTGTTCTCGCAGATGAAAAGCGCGGGCAGCTTCCATGCCGACGCGAGGTTGAGCGCCTCGTGGAAGGCACCGATGTTGGTCGCGCCGTCGCCGAAGAACGCGACCGCGACCTGGCCCGTGCCGCGCAGCCGCGCTGACCATGCCGCGCCTGCCGCCATCGGCAGGTGAGCACCCACGATCGCGTACGAGCCGAGCATTCCAGCGGAGGCCTTGGTGAGGTGCATCGAGCCGCCCTTGGCCTTGCACACGCCGGTGCCCTTGCTCATAAGCTCGGCGAGGCACTCGGCGGCGGTCGCGCCGCGGGCCATCGCGTGATGATGGCCGCGGTAGGTGGCGAAGACGTAGTCGTCGTCGCGAAGCGCCGCGCTCGCTCCGACCGCCACCGCCTCATGGCCGGCCGCCAGGTGTGTTGTGCCCTTGACCAGTCCCAGCACGAAAAGGTCGTAGGCGGCCTTCTCGGTGGCGCGGATGAGCGCCATCCGCTCGTAGAGCGTCAGCAGTTCCGCGGCACCGATAGCGCGGCCGGTATTTGTCGTCTGCGCCGTCATCAGGCGGTGCCGCCCAGAGCCTCGCCCAGGGCCTCGGTGCTCCGGTAGGCCTTGGTGTTCCGGTTGGATTGGGCGTCGCGCAGGGTGTTCAGCTCGCCTCCAGCGGTCCAGTACTTGCGGCCGGCCACGAGCAGTTCCTCAGCCGGGAACTTGGTGATGATCTCGCAGCCGTCGCTGGTCACGACGACCTCCTCCTCGATTCGCGCCGCCGACCAGCCGTCGGAGGCCGGCCAGTAGGTTTCGAGCGCGAACACCATGCCCGCTTCGAGTGTCTCCGGGTGATCGAGCGACACGAGCCTGCTGAAGATCGGTTTCTCCCAGATGGACAGGCCCACGCCGTGGCCGTATTGCAGCGCGAACGCCGCGGTCTCGTCAGGGAAGCCGAATTCCTCAGCGCGCGGCCAGACCGAGACGATGTCGGCGGTGGTCGCGCCCGGCTTGACCAGGGCGATGGCCTCGTCCATGTACTCGCGGCAGCGGACGTAGGCGTCCCGGTGTGCCCGCGACGCGCTGCCGACAGCGAACGTGCGGTAGTAACAGGTCCGGTAGCCGAGGTGACTGTGCAGGATGTCGAAGAACGCCGGGTCGCCCGGGCGGATGATCCGGTCACTGTAGACATGCGGGTGCGGTGAGCAGCGCTCACCGGAAATCGCGTTGACGCCTTCGACGAACTCGCTGCCGAGGTCGTAGAGAACCTTGCTCACCACGCCCACGCACTCGTTCTCGCGCACTCCCGGCCGCAGGAAGCCATAGAGCTCCTCGTAAGCGGCGTCGACCATCGAGCACGCCTGCGTGAGCAACGCGATCTCATCGCGCGTCTTGGTCCGGCGCGCCTCCAGGAACAGTTGCTGGCCGTCGACGGTGTCGATGCCCTCGGCGCGCAGCGCCGTGAGCACAGGCATCTCGATCACGTCGACACCGAGTGGCGCATCGGCGAGACCATGTTCGCGAAGTTCAACGGCGACCTTGCGCGCGACTTCCGCCGCGATTCCAGCCTCAGGATGGAAGGCGCCCCGCAGCGTGGAGATGCCGGCGCGCGCGCCGGACGGCGCGTCGCCGCGGTCGAGCCAGGGGTTGTAGAGCTGATGGTGCCGGGCGGCCGAGCCGAAGTCCCAGATGATCGGCTCACCGCCGCGGACAAGCAGCGCGAACCGGATGAGCTTGTCCATGGCCCAGGTGCCGATGTGGGTCGCGGTCATGTAGCGGATGTTGCCGAAGTCGAAACTGAGCACGGCGCCGAGTTCGGATTGCTCGAGCGCGGCCTTCAGCCGGGCGAGCCGCTCGTCCCGCAACCGGGCAAGGTCGACTCGCTCTTCCCAATCGACCGCGTTCGGGCCGTAGGTGGCGATCGCCATTGATACCTACCCCCTCCGGTAGCTGGCCACCAGTCAAGAGGAGACAAACGCGACTGTCAATGAATACTGAACACGCCGCTGTCCGACCCGGAGACGAACCAGACACCGACCGCTGGACGCGTGGCGTCGTTGCGGTAGCGGTGTCGGCATCGACGAAGGGAAACTGACGGACTGGCCCGCCGTCAGGCGCTGCTCCTCGGCACCGAGGGTCAAGATCAGTTCGCCTTCCATCAGATAGCCGTATTCCGCACCCGTGTGCCGCATCAGTTGGCCGTTGTCAGACGAACTTCCGCCGGGCGCGTAGGTGACCAGCAGGAAATCGACCTGAACGTCCGGGACGTGGCCGAGCCGTTCCCAGGTCACGCCCGAATCAAGCCGGAGCACCTCGCGCTCGCCCGACCGGCCCACCAGGCTGTGGGCGCGCGCGGCAGCGAGCACGGCGAGCGCCGCTTCCCCCGGCACCACTGCGCCCGGGGACGCCGCGGCGGCCGGGGACGCCGTGCCTGGGGCGGCGGCGGCGCAGGCATCGAGCCCCCCGGCGGGCCGTGGGCCCGCCGCTTCGAAGACGTCCTCGATCGAGACGCCGAGGGTCGTCGTGATCGCGTACAGGGTGCTGACGGACGGCTGGCACTTGCCGGTCTCTATCTGGGAGATGAGGCTCGGGGACACGCCTACCCCGCGGGCAAGGCCCCGCAGGCTGACGCCGCGCTTGGTCCGCTCCTCGCGGATGCGCTCACCAACTGGCGGGTCTTCGGTGCGTGGCACGGGCGCCTCCTCTCCACAGCACCGTACACGTCACCCTCGCGTGCCCAGCCAGCGAACGGGCTGCTCACCCGGAGCCGCCGCGGACCCACGGACGCGCAGGCGGGCGGCAGGCGATTAAGAGCTATCTCCTGGCACGTCCCCAGGAGGCCCGCAGGTTCGGTGCGCAGGCTCGGCACTGTGCGCTCGTGGAAGGGAGCCGCCCACATGCCGGCGACTACTGCTGAACCCGCGGCACCGGCTGGTTCGTCTGGCTGGCACCCGGAAGAGCTGGTCAGCGAGCTGTCGATCACCGCGACCGCGATTGGCATCGATGACGCGGACCTGGCCGCGGCGCTCGATGAAGGCAAGACCGTCGCCGAGGTGGCGCTCGCACATGGCGTCAGCGTGCGGCGGGTGATCATCGCGCTGGTCAGCGACGCGGTGCAGGAGGTGGCGGCCGACGTGCGCAATGGCGAGCTGAGCCCCCGTCACGTCCGCTGGCTGGTCGCGCTGGCCACGCAGCGCGCCCAGGATCAGGTCACGAGCAGGTTCCCCGAGGTGGGATTCCGCCGTCACGCCGCGCTGCCTGGCGGGCAGTCATCAACGTGCGGCCCGGGCCGACGATCACCTCGCCGCGGCGGCCTGGCGCAGGAATAATCAGCTGTCATCCGCGGCCACGGGTCGAACCGACCGAGGAAGGGCCTGACGAAACGATGACACTCCTGCTCCCGGAGGCAGACGGCGTGGCCGACCACGTCAGGCAGCGCCTGCCCGCCGTGCCGATCGTCAGGTACGGCGACTGGCAGCGCCGCCGGCGGCAGCCTCGCCGACGTCACCTTCTACTGCCTGCCCTACATGGGTGACGCGGCGAGCGCCGCGCTCATCGCCAGGCTGCCGCGGCTGCGCGTGCTGCAGAGCTTGAGCAGCGGCGTCGATGACGTGCTCGGCGCGGTACCGCCCGGGGTGATCCTGTGCAACGGACGCGGGCTGCACCACGAGGAGGGCACCGCGGAACTCGCGGTCACGCTCGTGCTGGCGAGCCTGCGCCAGTTGCCGCTGTTCGTCCGGCAGCAGTCCGAGGCCCGCTGGCGGCACGTCCGCACGGACAGCATCGAAGGCAAGCGTGTCCTCCTGGTCGGCTACGGCGCGATCGGTGCGGGCATCGAGCGGCGGCTGGCCCCCTTCGGCGCGAGTGTGGTGCGGGTATCCCGCAGCGCCCGCGAGGGCGTCGCGCCACTGACGCAACTCGCCGAACTCGCCGCGACGGCCGACATCATGGTGGTCTGCATCGCGCTCGCCGACGGCACACGCGGGCTGGTCGATGCGCGGGTACTCGCCGCGCTGCCAGCAGGAGCGCTCGTGGTCAATGTCGCTCGCGGGCCAGTCATCGACGCGCCGGCCCTGACCAGGGAACTGGAGAGCGGCCGCCTCCACGGCGCACTCGATGTCACGGATCCGGAGCCGCTGCAAGCGCGGCGCCCGGAGTGGACGCTGCCCAATGTGCTGATCACTCCGCACATCGGGGGTGACACCTTCACGTTCGCGCGCCGCGCGGCACAGTTCGTGGGCGACCAGGCGGCGAGGCATCTGGCGGGCGAGGAACTGCTCAACATCGTCCCGGTGCCCGGCTGAGGTGTGCTGATCACCCCTATGCCTTAACGGCTGCGCATCGTGGCGGGCGCGGGTTGATGCGGCGTTGCGCTGGGGTAGGCGGGGGTTCCGGGCCAGCGGGGTCCGGGGCACCGTGCCCCCAGATGGGCACGGGCTCGCGGGGACGGCCGCTGCCGTGGCGCGCCGGGCCGTGCGGCACGTGCCTCCGGCAGGCCTGTCGCCGGTTCGCGAGGGCCGTGAGCCATTACGGCATCAGCCGGTACCGTGCCTGGTACCGCGCCTTGACGCTCAGCATGGCCGCCGCCGGGCTCGGGGCGGCCGTGGGCGCCATGCTGACCTGAACCCCCGGCCTCGGCTGCCATGGATCCAGCAGAACGATTATCTTGATATCGAGACAGTTACCCGATTGGAGGACGGCTCGTGATCCATCACGTCCAGCTTGCCTGCCCGCCCGGCGCGGAACCGGCCCTGCGCGCGTTCTACTCAGGTGTGCTCGGGCTTGACGAGATGGCCAAGCCGCCGGTTCTCGCGGCCCGCGGCGGGTGCTGGTTCCGTGGCCACGGGATCGAACTGCACGTTGGCGTCGAGGAGGATTTCCGCCCTGCCCGCAAGGCCCATCCGGGTCTGCTTGTTGCCGGTCTCGATTCCTGGGCGGAGCGCCTTCGTGCCGCCGGATCGCCGGTCAGCTACGACGGCGACTTCCCAGGGATGCGCCGCTTCTACAGCGAGGACCCACACGGCAACAGGCTGGAGTTCCTCGAACCCATCGGCGACCGCTGAGCACCGGGCCTGCGGAACGCGGGATGTCGAGAATCGCCGTGCGGCTCCGACAACCGGGTGAACATCCCAACCGAGTGCGTCACCGCACGGAAGGATCAACTGATGAAGTACATGCTCATCATCTACGGCAACCGGGAGCTGTGGGAGTCGTTCCCCGCCGAGGAGGCGCAAGCGGCCATCGCGGCGCAGGACGCGTTCAACAGGGAGTTCAGGGCCACCGGCGAGCTGCTGGGCGCCTACGGCCTTGCCGACGTCGTACAGGCGAAGACCGTGGCCGTGCGCGACGGGCTGCCGGCCGTCACGGACGGCCCGTACCTCGAGACCAAGGAGTTCCTGAGCAGCTTCTGCCTGGTCGACGTCGAGAGCGAGCAGCGGGCGCTCGAGCTCGCCGCCAAGATGCCCTTCGCCTCGTTCCGCAGTGTGGAGGTCTGGCCCGTTCTGCACGAGGCCGGAGCCGAGATGTGACCGACGACGCACGCCTCGAGGACCTGCTGCGCACGCTAGCGCCGCAGGTCCTCGGCGCGCTCGTGCGCCGCTGGGGGCAGTTCGACGCCTGCGAGGACGCCGTGCAGGAGGCGCTGCTCGCCGCGGCGGTGCAGTGGCCCGAGCAAGGCCTGCCGGGCAACCCGCAGGGCTGGCTGGTCGCCGTCGCCACCCGGCGGCTCACCGACGAGATGCGAAGCGATTCCGCCAGACGCCGCCGCGAGGGCACGTTCGCGACCACCCCGGGTGACCATCGGGTCGCGCCTGCCGCCGACGAAGAGCAGGCCGGCGGGCACGACGACACCCTGATCCTGCTGTTCCTTTGCTGCCACCCCGCACTGTCGGCGCCGTCGCAGATCGCGGTGACCCTGCGCGCAGTCGGCGGGCTCACGACCGCCGAGATCGCCCGCGCCTTCATGGTTCCAGAGGCGACCACGGCGCAGCGCATCAGCCGGGCCAAACAAGGCATTCGCGACAGCGGCAGCCAGTTCACCCTGCCGCCGCCCGCAGAGCGCGACGAACGGCTGCGGGCCGTGCTGCAGGTGCTGTACCTCATCTTCAACGAGGGCTACACGGCGACTGCCGGAGCCGAGCTCGCCCGCAGTGATCTGACCGGTGAAGCGATCCGCCTCACCAGGCTCCTGCACCGTTTGCTGCCCGACGACGGCGAGGTGACCGGCCTGCTCGCCCTGATGCTGCTCACCGAGGCCCGCCTGGCGGCACGCGCCCGCCCGGACGGATCCCTGGTCCCGCTCGCGGACCAGGACCGCGGCCGGTGGAACCACGAGCTCATCGATGAGGGCGTCGCGCTCATCACCGCTGCGCTGGCCCACACCCGTCTCGGCCCGTACCAGCTCCAGGCGGCCATCGCCGCCGTCCACGACGAGGCCGCCCGGGTCGAGGACACCGACTGGCCCCAGATCCTCGCCCTGTTCAGGCTCCTGGAAACCATCTCCCCTGGCCCAATGGTCACCCTCAACCGCGCCGTCGCCGTTGCCATGGTCCACGGGCCGCGGGCCGGTCTGGAGCTCGTCGACCGCCTCGAGGCCGACAACCGCCTGGCCCGCCATCACCGCCTGCACGCCGTGCGCGCCCATCTGCTCGAACTCGCGGGCGACCCCGCCGCCGCCGCGGCGGCGTACCGGACAGCAGCCAGTTACGCCACCAACGTCCCAGAACGGCGATACCTCGAGGCCCGCGCCGCCAGCCGGCAGGCCCGGGCGAAGGGCCGCCGCGCCAGGCTGGCGGACACCGCGCAGCCGTTAAGAGGGGTGTGAGCTTTCCGTCATCTTGCGCGGGTCGCTGAGACGAAATCGTTTGTCCAATTGTGTTACCACATGCGAATCCATCGCCTGATCTCACGCTGACGTTGGATTCCGTTGCCGGATGCTAGGTTGATTGATCGGGAGGACGCAGATGCGGATCTTGATCGTGGGCGCGGGGGGCGTGGGCAGCGCGGTCGCGGGGATCGCAGCCCGCCGGGATTTCTTCGAGCGGATGGTGGTCGCCGACTACGCGCCGGACCGCGCCGAGGCGGCGGTGGAGCGGCTGGCTGACCCGCGGATCAGTGCGGCGCGGCTGGACGCCTCGAACGCGGCCGAGGTCGCCCGACTGGTCCGCGACAGCGGTGCCACGCACGTGCTGAACGCGGTCGACCCGCGTTTCGTCCTGCCGGTGTTCAACGGCGCATTCGGTGCGGGCGCGCACTACCTCGACATGGCGATGTCGCTATCATCACCGCATCCCGTGCGGCCCTACGAACTGTGCGGCGTGAAGCTGGGCGACGAGCAGTTCGCCACGGCGGGCACATGGGAGAGTGCGGGACGGCTCGCCCTGGTCGGCATGGGCGTCGAGCCAGGCCTGTCGGACGTCTTCGCGCGCTACGCGGCCGACCACCTCTTCAGCGAGATCGATGAGCTCGGCACCAGGGACGGCGCGGACCTGGACGTCGACGGCTACGACTTCGCGCCCACGTTCTCGATCTGGACGACGATCGAGGAGTGCCTCAACCCGCCGGTGATCTGGAGCAGGGACCGGGGCTGGTACACCACCGAGCCCTTCTCCGAGCCGGAGATATTCGACTTCCCCGAGGGCATCGGGCCGGTCGAATGCGTGAACGTGGAGCACGAGGAGGTGCTCCTGATGCCGCGCTGGATCGAGGCCAGGCGGGTGACCTTCAAGTACGGTCTCGGCGGCGAGTTCATCGACGTGCTGAAGGCGCTGCGCAAGGTCGGCCTGGACCGCACGCAGAAGGTGAACGTCGGGGGCGCCCAGGTGAGCCCGCGCGACGTGGTCGCTGCCTGCCTGCCCGATCCCGCGACGCTCGGCGACCGGATGCACGGCAAGACCTGCGCCGGGCTGTGGGTCACCGGCAACGGCCGCGATCGGCAGCCCAGATCCACCTACCTGTACCAGGTCGTGGACAACGAGTGGTCCATGCGAGAGTACGGCTCACAGGCCGTCGTCTGGCAGACCGCCGTGAACCCGGTGGTGGCGATGGAACTGCTCGCACTCGGGACCTGGTCCGGTGCGGGTGTCCGCGGCCCGGAAACGTTCGACGCGGTGCCGTTCCTCAATCTGCTCGGGGAGTACGGCGCCCCGTGGGGGATGCGGGAACAGCCCCCGGCCCAGGCGCGCTGAGCGGGCAGGCGGGAAACCAAGGATCATCCCGAACGGCTGCGCGGCAGACCCTGGCCGGCCACCCGCCACACCTGTGGCTCAACCAGCCAGGTGCCCGCGCCGGCAGGGCGGGGCGTAGGCCACGCCGGGAATATACCTGTTCCACTCCGCCCGGGTGAGCGGGTCCCCGGCCATCGCGCACAGGGCGGCAGCCACGCGCCCGGGTTCGGTGTGCCACAGCCGCACCGTCCCATCGGTGCTCGCCGCGGCGATAACCCGCCCACCCGCGCCGAACACCACTGAGTACACGTGCCCATCAGCTCCGGTCAGATCCGCCGCCTGGACCGGTGCGGAGTCGCCCGAGGTATGCCACAGCCAGACGGTGCCGTCGGTGACGCCGGCCGCGAGCGTCCGCCCGTCCGGGCTGAACACCAGCGAATACACATACCCGCCCGGGCCGGTGAGCGGGTGGCCCAGCGAGGCTGGGCTCGCCGGGTCGGCGACATTCCACAGCCGGACGGTCCTGTCGGCGCTTCCCGCGGCAAGCACGCGCCCGTCCGGGCTGAACGTCACCGAGTACACGCGGCCCCGCGCGCCGGTGAGCGGTGGTGCGAGCGGAGCGGGCGTCGCCGGGTTCGCGACGTTCCACAGCCGGACGGCTTTGTCGGCGCTCGCGGCGGCCAGGACGCGCCCGTTCGGGCTGAAGGCAGCGGAGAACACGGACGTGCCCGAATCCCTGATCACCGCGAGCGGGCCCGGGTCGCGCGGGTTCGCGACGTTCCACAGCCGCACCGTACCGTCCGCGTCAGCGGTCGCGAGGGCCGTGCCGTCGCGGCGGAAGGCCACGGAATCGACCGGCCCGTCGGCCGAGGCGCGCAACGGCGGGCCGAGCGGCACCGGCGTGCCCAGCGCTTCCACGAGCCAGAGCTGGACGGAGCCATTGCCGTATCCCGCCGCGAGCACGCCGCCTTTCGGGCTGAACGCCACGGCGTTGACGAGGGTGCCGGCTGCGGCGGCGGTGCCGATCCGGGTATGGGTGGCCGTGTCCCACAGCGTGAGATCATCGGCGCCGACCGCGAGTGTGCGGCCATCAGGGCTGAACGACACGCTGTTGACCGGGCTGTCCGCGTCGAGCACGGGGGGCGGCACCGGCCAGAGCCGTACGGTGCCGTCCGCGGCGCCAGTGACCACGTCGCCGGTGCCGTCCCAGGCGAGCGACGTCACGGGCAGCGGGTGCGGCAGCCTGAAGATGACGGCGCTCGTCGCCACGTTCCACCCGAGCGCCATGTCGTCGCCGCTTCCCGCTGCGAGCACCCGTCCGTCCGGGCTGAAGGCCACCGCGTGGACCCAGCTGGCCGCGCCGGTGAGCGGTGTGCGCGCACGCACCGGCCGCGCCGGATCGGCGACGTTCCAGAGCCACACGTCGCCGTCCTGGCTGCCGACGGCCAGCGTGTGGCCGTCGGGGCTGAACGCGATCGCGTCCGCGGCGGCGGGCCCGGCGAGCGGGCCGCCGGGCGCCAGCGGCCGGCCAAGTGCAACCGGCGCCACGTGAGCGCCGGATCGGGCCAGGTGCCACAAGCGGACGCTGCCGTCTGCGCTGCCCGCGGCGAGTGTCGCGCCGTCCCGGCTGAACGCGACCGATTCCACCGCACCGCCGTGCCCGGTCAGCGTCGGAGTGGCCGGGGCCGGCCAGGGCCGGCCATATCCCATAAGCGCACGGTGCCATCGGCGCTCCCGGCCGCGAGCACCCTGCCGTCACGGCTGAACGCGAGGCTGTACACGGCATTCGCAGGCCCGGTCAGCGGTGGCCCGTCCTGGCGCGGCCTGCGCGGGTCGGCGGTGTCCCACAGCCGGATCCTGTCGTCCGCGCCCGCGGCGGCGAGCAGCCGTCCGCCCGGCCCGAACACGGCGGCGTAGATCGCGGCCGGCAGCCGTGCGACGGGCGGCCCGAACGGGGACGGCAGCCCCGGCCGTGCCACATCCCACAGGCGCAGCGACCCGTCGTCTGCCCCGACCGCGAGAACCGTGCGGTCGGGGCTCAGCGCGACGGCCTGCACGGCGCCGGCCGAATCGAGCAGCCGCGCGGCCTGTGGCGCGCCCGATGATTCGAGGAGGCTCGACAGGGCGGGGGCGGTGGGGGAGAGCCGGTAGGCGGCCAGGCTCAGTTGCGCGGCGACGGAGACGTCGTCGCCACGGACCTCGCTGGCCTCGGCGGCCGCCTCGCGCGAGTAGGCCTTGTCGAGCGCCGAGCGGGCTGCCTCGCGCCGTTCGAACGCGTAACCGGCCAGCGCGACGGTCGCGAGCACCGCAGCGCCCAGCGCCGCCACGAGGCGCCGCGGCTGGCGGGTGCGGCGCCGTTCCGCGTCACGCTCGGCCCGCTCGTTGGCGATTCCCGCGTCGAGGAATTCCTGCTCGAGCCGGCTGAGGCCGACCCGGCTGGCCAGGTCGGCCGCCGAGTCCCTCGCGATGGCGAGGGGGCCACCCCGCAGCAGGCCGGTGGTGTCGCGGCCGCCGTCGCGCCACGCGCGGGCCGCCTCGGTGATCCGGCGGCGCACGCGCAGCCATTCACGGTCCTCGTCGATCCACGCGCGCAGCCGGGGCCAGGCGGTGAGCAGCGCCTCGTGAGTGATCTCCGCGGCGTAGGCATCGACCGTGATCAAGCGCTGCGCCACGAAGGTCGTGAGCACGCCCGCGTCATCGCCGGCGCGCGCCTCCTCAATGGGGATGCGGCGCCGGACGGTTACGCCGTCGGTGACCTGGACAAGACGAAGGAAGAGTCGGCGGGCGTCGCCGCGCTGTTCGGCCGCAAGCTCGCTGAAGGCGGCTTCGGCGGTGCGGGCGATCGCGTCGCGGATGCCGCCGCCTTCCTTGTACGCGGCGACGGTGAGCAGCCCGCCACGCAACCGCTCCCAGGCCGTGAGCAGTGCATCGGATAGCAGCGGCAGCGCCCCCGCCTCGTGCGCCGCGCCTGGCGGGCCCCGATGCGCCGCCGGCGCGAGATCGCGCAGCAGCAGTTCGACCAGCCCGTCCTCGACGTTCAGCCTGGCCACGCGGGCCGGCTGGATGATCGCGTCGCGTAGCTCTGCCTCGCTCATGGGGCCCACCACGACCTGGCGTTCCTGCAGGGCCGCAGCGAGTCGCGGGTACGTGAGCGCGCGGCCGTAGAAGTCGGCACGCAGGCCGAGCACGACAAGCGCGGGCAGCCGGAGCGCGCAAAGCGCCGAGATGAACGCCTGCCTCTCGGCTTCGTCCTCGCAGTCGGCGAAGATCTCCTCGAACTGGTCCACGATGACGGCAAGGCCGGGCAGGCCGGATCCTGCCCGCGAGGTCCGCGCTGCGCGAGGGATCCGCGCGCAATGTGGCCTCGGCCGCTTCCGCGTCATCAGGCACGAGGTGGCAGGCAAGTGCGCGAAGCGGGCGTGATCCCGGGCTGAAGAGCAACAGGCGCGGTCCGGCCGCGCCCACGCGGGAGCGGCTGCGCGCGCGCAGAGCCGGAATCAGCCCGGCGCGCAATAACGACGACTTGCCCGCGCCGGACGCCCCGACCACGACAAGCGGGACGTTACCTACCCCACTGAATTCACCGGCTTTGCCGGCTTCACCAGTGGCGCCGCCTCGATGGGCCGCACGGCCTTCATTGCCCCCATTGCCCGTGCGGGCACCATTGCCCGTGCTCACTCCGTTGCCCGTGGTTGCCCCGTTGGCGCTGTCCGCTCTGCTCGCCCTGCCTGCTCCACGGCCGCCCGTGTCTGCCGAGCGGTCGGCGGCCAGGTCCACGAGCAGCCGGGTCAGGTCGCCGCGGCCGAAGAACCACTGCGCGTCCTCGGCCTGGAAGCTCGCCAGACCGCGATAGGGCGCCGGGGCGCCCGCAGGCCGCCGGCCCGGGGCCCTGCGGGCCCGCGCCAGTGCGTCCATCCACTGCGCGACGGCCGCGGGATCGGTCTCGCCGCACGCCGCGAGAATCCCTTGCAGCAGGGGCCTGGCCGAAGCCTGCGGCAGATGGCTGCCGGTGAAATAGTCGCCAGCGGTGCTCGGCGGGATGCCTGCCTCCGCGGCCACCTGCCTGATCGTTTTGCCGGCCTGCTCCCTTAGTCGCGTGAGTTCCCTGCCAAAGTCGTGCTGGTTGGCGATGCGCGCGGGATCGGGCCGCCCAGCAAGACCTGAGCTGTCGTCCGCCACGGTCTTTCCCCCAAAGCCCCCGGGTCAGTCTGTCAATCAGGACTGTACGCCTAGTGTCCAGTGAAATGCGGTGAGTTAGTGACGGATGTTCCATCAAAGCGTAGCCGTGTCCGAGGTTGTCCGGGGAGTGGCCTGGCTATTCCGGGTAATCCGGTTCAGACGGCACACTGACCAAATCAGCGAAGGCCCGGGTGCCACGGGCCTTCGCTGACCTAAGGCTCAGGGGAGCGTCGCATAGGGGGCCGCTCCCGATAAGGAGCCGGGGATGGGCCGGGGGATGGGCCGGGGGATGGGGGAGTTCGGCGGATGTCAGGTTTGTTCATCTTCGCCGTCTCGGCTGGGTTCGGTTACCTGCTTCTCGCTGTGCGTGC
The DNA here is from genome assembly GCA_963851085.1 of uncultured Actinomycetota bacterium. Classification (GTDB taxonomy): domain Bacteria; phylum Actinomycetota; class Actinomycetes; order Streptosporangiales; family Streptosporangiaceae; genus DATFVJ01. The sequence goes on from CAWKNX010000005.1 coordinate 155,058, forward strand.
ACCCTTACCCCCGATGCGATTCGCGCAAGGGCGCCGGACGCCACCGGGCCGCGGTGTACGGCTACGCCACCCGCGTGTGCGGGACCTGCGGCGGGAACGGCAGCAGTTACGCCTGGGTGTCCGCTTACTCCTGGGCGGTACGGAGAAAAAGTAAAGAAAAAGCTAAGGCGCGGCAGAAACGCGCCTTATGGCGATTTCGGTCTGAGCGGCGCCTGCCGGGGCGGCGCCGTGGGATGACGATCGCGCACGCCGCTGGACATGGGCCGCGCGCCTGAAGCGCTCACCTCGTCCTCGCCGGGCCGCTGCGCAAGCCGGCGAGGACGAGGTGACAGCGGGTCCGCGTGAGTGACGCGGTGGCGGGCACGAGGCACGCGCGGCCATAATCTGCCCATGGGCTTGCGGCGGTGGGTCAAGGGCAACCACATGAGCGATCCGGCGCGGGGCACGCTGCGGGTGAGGGCAGGCATCATCTTGGCGCCTTCGCCCCAGGGCGCGCGGCGACCGGCGGTCGCGCGATTGTGGTGACGCGGTGATGATCCATGTGATCCACGAGAATCCTGACTGGTACGCGCCGCTCGCCGCCGCCTTCGACGCCGAGGGTGTGCCGCACGAGGAGTGGCTGCTCGACGGCGGGCTGCTCGATCTCGGCTCGGCGCCGCCGAGCGGCGTGTTCTGGTCCAGGATGAGCGCCTCCGCACACACCCGGGGCCACGTGCTGGCCAAGGACTTCACGCGTGGCGTGCTGTGCTGGCTTGAGTCGCACGGCCGCCGTGTCGTGAACGGGCGCGGAGTGCTCGAGCTTGAGATGAGCAAGATGGACCAGTTGACCGCGTTGCGCGCGGCGGGATTCGACGTGCCGCGCACGGTGGCCGTCGCGGGCCGCAGCGATCTGATTCCCGCGGCGGGCAAGCTGCATGTCCCATTCATCAGCAAGCACAATCAGGGCGGCAAGGGCCTGGGCGTGCGGCGATTCGACAGCCATGAAGAGTTCACCGAGTACGTCCTGTCCGCCGGCTACCCGGCCCCGGCGGACGGGATCACGCTCCTTCAGGAGTACGTGCAGGCCGCGGAGCCGTTCATTACCCGGGTGGAAGTCGTGGGCGGTGAGTTCGTGTACGCCATCACCGCGGACACCCGCGGCGGCTTCGAGCTTTGTCCTGCCGATGCCTGCGCCAGCGAGCCGCCTGGCACGGCCGGGGCGCTGAACGGGGCCCTGGACGCGGCGGCGGACGGTCCGGCGGCGCCAGGTCTGTTCGCACTCCGCGAGGGGTTCGATCATCCGATCGTCGGCGGGTATCTGAACTTCGCCCGCGCGAACGGTATCGAGATCGCCGGCTTCGAGTTCATCGAGTCGGCCGACGGCCGGCTTGTGACCTACGACGTGAACACGACCACGAACTACAACGCGGCGATCGAGGCCGCCGCCCCGCGGCCGGCCCTGCGGCAGGTCGCGAGGTTCCTCGGGCGCCTGCTGACGGAGCAGGCAGCGAAGGGATCGCGCTGATGCGTTTCGGCTACTGGATGCCGGTATTCGGTGGCTGGCTGCGCAATGTGCGAGACGAGGGTATGAGCATCGCCTGGCCGTACATCAGGGATCTCGCGGAGGAAAGCGAGCGGCAAGGTCTCGGGCTATGTGATCTGCCGCGACACCGAAGCGCAGGCGCGGGCCGAACTCGAGCGCATCCTCGACGTCACGTCGTCGCCAGAGGCCTACGCCTCATATCAGGACTTCCTCGAAGGATCACAGCTCGAATCGCGGGTATCGATCGAGGAGTACAGCGTCTCCAACCCGGGACTTCGCACCGGGCTCGTCGGCACACCGGAGCAGATCATCGAACGGCTCCGCGCCTACGAACAGGCCGGAGTGGGCCTCATGCTGCTCCAGTTCTCGCCACAGCGCGAGGAGATGGCGCGCTTTGGCAGCGACGTCATCCGCCGCTACCCGGGCCACAGCGCCGCACCATTATGACGGTGCTGGGATTGGCGTCATTCGACGGAGAATCCGCCGCGATCATGGGAATGCTACGACGGTGGGTGAGAGTGGAACGTGCTTACCTGGTGGCTCGCGCGAACAGAACAGCAGCTGCCCCCAGCCGCCCACGGGCGCCTGGCTGACCGACGCCGAGCGCAGCCGGGCCGGCCAGGCTCCCCTACACCAAGCGGCGGACGGATTTCCTGCTCGGCCGATGGACGCTCAAGCTCGCCGTGGCGCGGCGTCCTCGGCTGGCCGGACGAGCCGCCCGCGCTGGCGCGGATCGAGGGGCGCACGGCGCCAGACGGCGCGCCGGAACTGCTACGTTGACGGCCAGCGCGCCGCCCGCGGGGTCTCGCTGAGCGACCGGGCGGGCTGCGCCGTCTGCCTGGTAACCGCCGAGCCCGCCGATGTCGGCTGCGATATCGAGATCGTGGAACCGCGCAGCGCCGCGTTCGTCCGCGATTACCTGACCGAGCGCGAGGCGCGGTTCGTGGAGGCGGCCGGCGAGGCGCGCGACATGGCCGCCAACCTGTTCTGGTCGGCGAAGGAGAGCGCGCTCAAGGTGCTGCGGACCGGCCTGCGGCGGGACACCCGCTCGGTCGAGGTGACCGTGGCGGACCTGCGGCCGCCGGAATTCACCTGGTCGCCGCTCGAGGTCCGCACCGTCGAGGGCCCCGTCTTCCCCGGCTGGTGGCGGCGAAGCGGGCCGTTCCTCTTCACCGTCTGCGCGCGCGGCGACGGGCCCGGCCCCCGCCGCGCTGGAGGCCGCCTCACCACTGGACGAGGCGTTGCCGTCGCACAGATGGCTGGACCGCCCGCGCGCATAGGCGGTGGGCGGCCGACCCGTTCACCGCCTACGCGGCGGCGGCGTCGAGCTGCGGGCAGTCAAGCCGCCGCTCAAGCGCACCGATGATGAACGGCCGGAGCTCAGCAGCCGGGATGATCTCGTCGACAGATCCCACCCGCATCGCGCGCTTGATGTCGTGGATGGCGTCGAACTCGTCGGCCATCTCCTTGAGCTTCTCGGCCCTGACCAGTCTTCGTGGTGTCGGCGAGTTCCTGGCTGACCTCGGCCACGTCGGCGCCCGACGCTGCCGCCAGTTGCTCGCGCAGCTTCGCCACCCGCGGATCCTTCTCGGTCCTCGCGCCGACCTCACGCACGAGCACGACTCCGGCGGCGGGCGCGCCGCCGATCACCGAGGCGTAGGAGCCGGCGACGGCGGCGATCCCCATGTTGTCGTTCAGCCGCTTGGAGAACACCACGAACGCGCCGCCGTGGTAGCGGGACACCACGACGAAGACGATCGGGCCGCGGAAGTTGGTGATCGCCCGGCCGATCTCCGCGCCGTACTCGAGCTGCCACTTGCGCATGCTCTCCGGCGAGCCGTCGAACCCGGTGAGGTTGGCGAGCACGACGAGCGGGCGATTGCCGCTCGCGGCGTTGATGGCCCGCGCCGTCTTGCGCGAGGACTGCGGGAACAGCGTGCCCGACGTCCATGACGGCGGCCCGTCCGCCGGCAGGAAGCCGGCGCGGGCAAGCGCTCTGCGACTCAAGCCCGATAAGGCAGACCGGTATCCCGCCGATGCGGGCCTCCCAGACGATGGAGATCTCGGCGTCGCGCCACCGCGCCCAGCGCTCGAACGGCTCGTGGTCGCTGTCCGAGACTGCCCGCATCACCGAGCGCATGTCGAACGGCTTCTTGCGCTCCCCGTTCAGCTCGGCGGAGAAGACGTCCCCGACCCGCTCGAATTCCGAGCCTTCGACCTTCCGGTGCGGCGAGGCGCACACGTCACGGTCGTACGGATCGGTGGTGGGCGCCCGGCGTGGATGCTCCTCACCGGGGACGACGTAGGTGTGGTCGTAGTGGCGCAGCAGCAGCGCGCACGCGTCGGCCAGGGTGGGCGCCCAGTACTGCCCCTGGCCGTTCGGGCCCATGATCCGCTCGAAGCCGCCGATACCCAGGTTGTCCTCCGCGGATACCCCGCCGGAAAAGTCGAGCGCGCCCTTGCCCGTCAGCACCATGGCGCTCGCGGGCGTCATGATCAGGACTCCCCGCGTGTGCATGAGCATGGTGGCCTCGGCGTCCCAGTAGGGCTGTGCGCCGACGTTGATTCCGGTGACGACGATGTTGACCTCGCCGCCCGACTGGGTGAAGTTGACCAGGCGGCGCAGCACGGCGGCGATCCAGTCCATGTTCTCTGTGCCGCTGTCCCAGGCGATGCGGGCACCAGAGGACAGCGCGAACCATTCGACGGGGACCCGCATCCTGTCCGCGAGATCAAGCGCGGCCATGATGCGCCGGCACTCCGTCTCGGTGAGGTTGCCAAGGCCCATGCGTCGGGTCCCCGACGATGGCCACCCGGCGCATGCCCTCGGGCACCAGCTTGGTGTAATTGGTGATCACTCCGACGACGATCCCGGCCTTGTTGCGGCCATACGGCCGGTCGACCGGTACGAGCCGCTCGCCGGCGTCGTCGAGGTCATACTCGGTGAACTCGCCGGACGGGAAGTCCGCCTCGGCGCCCACCGGCGGTGTGAGCATGCGGATGAGCTCGTACGGATACGGCGCGCCGATCCGCTGCGCACCGCAGCAGCTTCTGCTTGTACTCGGTCAGCGGCCGGATGGGCTGGTCAAGCCGGTGGCCGTACCCGCACCGTGACCGCCCGGTCCGCCACGTTCTCGATATCGAGCACCGCGCCGCGGACTTCGCCGGTCGCCGCGTCCGCCGTCTGGATCCGTACCGATACCTTCTCCAGGCCGAGGCCGATGGCCATCGGCGCCAGCTTGTGGGCGAGCCTGCGCCAGGTCCCGGTGGGGATGTCCCAGATCGGGCGGACGTAGAGCACCACCCGGTTGCTCAGCGGCCGCTGCTTCGGCGGCCGGCCTGCGAGCGCGTGGCGGATGTCGGCGAGCGACTGGGCCAGCTGGTCCTTCCAGATGGGGGAAGCCGATGAGCTTGCCCGCCGCGGTCGCGGGCCGGGGTGAGGTCGCGGACCTCCGCGAGCGCGATCAGCCGTTCGTCCTTCGGGTTCTCGTGGGCGACCGCGTGGTACAGGTAGACGTCCTCGGCGCTCGGCAGCCGCTGCAGCTTGAAGTTGGACAGCCGCCACAGGTTGAGACGCTCCGCGAGCATCGGGTGCAGGTTGCGGTAGAGCGGATCCTCGGTAAATCCGGCTTCTGACCGGGTGTAGGTGAAGTGCTGCGTGCGCAGATGCTCCTCGGCGTGGTCCGCGTCGGCGGGCTCGCTCGTGACGGTGATGTCGAAGCGGTCCAGCGGACGGCCGAAGTCGGCCTGGGCCAGCAGCCCCGCGATCTCGGCGGACATCGCGTCGGCGTCGATCCGCGGGCTGGTCCGCCAGGATTCGACATCCACGACAACCCGCCGGTCCGCGGGGATCGCGCGGAGGTGGTCCCGCAGTTCACCGGCGAAGGCGGGCAGCTCCTCGAGCGGGACGTACGCGCTGACCAGATGAACGTCGGCGGTGACGGTGCCGTCGGGGCCTGTCGGTGCCCGTCGTGGTAGTGGGCCAGGCAGGTCAGGTACCGCCCGAAGGTTTCGCTCCGCAGGCTGGTCAGGTCCCGGATCCGGTAGAACCGGCGGGCCCGGACCTCGAGCAGCCGCGCCCGGGTCGCCGCGTCCGCGGTGCGGTAGCGGTCCCGCAGCACCGCGCGCATCGGCTGCGGGCACCAGACAAGGCGGGCGGTCAGCTCCGCGTGCCGCTCGTCGGACGGCTGCCGCGGCAAGCTCGTCGAGGTAGCCGATCCATCTCCGCGTACACCTGGTCACGGGCCTGCTTGATCAACGGCGCGTCGAGGTAGCCGAAGCGAACCTCCGTGGCCAGGTCGCAGACCTCCTGCTGGCGGCCACGGGCCGATGCGATGAGCCGGTCGAGGACGTCAAGCCGCTCGTCGGTCATCGCGGCGGTCAGCTGTTCACGCTGCCGCCGCCATCGGTCAAGGATCGCCATGATCGCGGGAGCGACGGTCTGCAGCCGTCCGAGCGACCGGTACATGTGCAGCATCGCCTGCTCGAGCTCGGGCGTCCGGTCCAGCGACGTGACGCCGTAGCGCGCGAGTGCTCTGCGCAGCTCGGTCGACGAAGTGGTCGGGCACTCCGCTGCGCTCCGGATCGAGGAAGGCCAGGTAGGTGAAGAAGTACTCCTGGTCGCTGCGGGCATGCTCATCCTCGGGGTCGTCCGGCTCGCGCCGCGAAAGCTCGGTGATATCGGCGAAGATCTCCAGCAGGTCCTGCTCGTCCTGCAGCAGGTCCGGGTCGGCAGGCTCCGCGGTGTCCAGCATGGATTCCTGGCGCCTGCTCAGCGCGCGGGCGGTGGCCTCGTCGAGGTCGTAGCCCAGCAGGTAGGCACGCAGCGTGGCCCTCGACGCACGATCAGCGCGCGTGTCCGCGTGCGCACCGTCCGCGCTGGTCCCTGCCAGGCTGGCGAGGTCGACGCGGGGGCTGCTTGACGCACTCTCCAGCTCATCGGCCGGCTGCAGCTGGACCACCGGTGCGCCCGCCTCCACCTGGGTGTTGAGGCCGGCGGTCACCGCCCGGACTGTCCCCGCGTACGGAGCCGCGATGGTCGTCTCCATCTTCATGCTCTCCACCACGACCAGCGGATCGCCGGCCTGCACCGTGTCGCCGGGCGCGACCCGCACCGCGACGACGAACGCGGGCGCGGTCGTGCGGACCTGGCCGCCGTCGTCGCGGGAAACGGTGTGCGGAACGCCGTCCACCTCGACCATGAGCCGGGGACCCTGCGAGTCCGCGACGACACGGTAACGCCGTCCGCCGCAGGTGACAGCCCGCTCGTAGCGCCCGAGATGCCGCACGTTCACGTCGATGAGACCCGAGCCGCTCTGCCGGTGTCGACGCGATAGTCGTCGTGGCCGAGGCGGTAGACGTGCAGCCGGTAGGAGTTGCCGCCAAGGCGCAACTCCAGCCGGTGACCGACGGTGTCAGGCAGTTCCGGGCGGCCGCGGGCTGCCGCGGCGTAGAAGTTCGCTTGGACGGCGGCCTGGTCGGCGTCCGCGGCTTCGATGGCGGCCTGCAGCAGGGCCACCGGGTGCTGCGGTGGAAGCAGGTCCCCTGCCGCCGTCAGCCGGTCGAGCCACTGGTTGTCATATCTGCCCTCGGCCACCTCGGGCCGTCCGGTCAGGGCGAGCAGGAACGCCTTGTTGGTGGTCCCGCCGTCGACGACCACGATCGACTGGGCGAGCCCGCGGTGCAGCCGGCCGAGCGCTTCGCGCCTGTCACGGCCCCAGGCAATGATTTTGGCGATCATCGAGTCGAACTCGGGCGCGATCACGTCGCCTTCCGTCACCCCGGTGTCGACCCGGATTCCGGTGCCCGTCGGCAGCCGCAGCGCGGACACCCGGCCCGGTGCTGGAGCGAAGCCATGCTCCGGATCCTCGGCGTTGAGCCGTGCCTCGATCGCGTACCCGCTGGTGGCTGGCGGGTCCCCCGTGAGCGGCTTGCCGCGCGCGACGTGCAACTGCATCTTGACCAGATCGAGCCCGGTGGTCATTTCCGTGACCGGGTGCTCGACCTGCAGCCGGGTGTTGACCTCGATGAACATGAACTGCATGGTCACCGGGTCGAGCAGGAACTCGACCGTACCCGCGCCGCGGTAGCCCGCGCCGGCGCACAGCCGCACCGCCGCGTCGCGCAGTTCCTGCTCGGCCGCCGCGTCGAGCAGCGTGCAGCCGGACTCCTCGATGACCTTCTGATTGCGCCGCTGGATGCTGCAATCACGGATGCCGACCGCCCAGACCGTGCCGAAGGTGTCGGCGATCACCTGGACTTCCACGTGGCGGGCCGCCGCGAGCCTGCGTTCGACGAAGAGGGTCGGGTCACCGAACGCGTGCTGCGCCTCCGACTGAGCGGACGTGAAGGCGGCGGCCATGTCGCCAGCGGATGCCACCGCTCTGATGCCGCGGCCGCCGCCGCCCGCTGCCGCCTTGATCATCACCGGGTAACCGAGCAGGTCGGCGGCGATCGCCGCGCTCGTCCGCATCGTGCACAGGGCCGCCGCTCCATGGCACGACGGGGACTCCGACCTTCTCGGCAAGCCGCTTGGCCGTGACTTTGTCACCAAGCTGCCTGATGACGTCGCTCGGCGGCCCGACGAAGGTGATCCCCGCGCTGCTCGCAGCGCTCGGCGAAGTCGGCCGACTCGGCGACGAAGCCCCAGCCGACCCAGACCGCGTCGGCGCGGGCCTCCGCCAGCGCCGCCATCACCCGGTCCAGGTCCAGGTAGCTGCTGTTGCGGCTGCCGTCGGCGTCGATGAACGTGGCCGCGCCGAGCGATACCGCCTCGCTCGCCTCGCGGACGAACCACGACGTCGCGTCGGGCTCGGTGTAAAGCGCGATCGTCGTGATCGGCTCGTCGGACTCGGCGTTGAGCTCGGCGACCGCGGAGAGGCAGCGCATGGCGGCCTCGCCACGGTTGACGACGGCCAGCCGGTGAATGGTGGTCACCTTTGGCTCCTCAGGGATTTCGGGGGTGGCAGCGCATCAGTCGCGCATTACTTGGACATGGCGGCGCGGATGGGTCCTAGCAGGTCATCAGGCAGAGGGCCCGCTTGGCACCGTACGGTAACCGTCCATACGGACAAGGACATCGCCGCTCGAGTCCACGACGCGGCAGTCGAAACCACCGTCGCTCGTGGGATGCACGACAGCGAACAGCGGCTCTCCTGGCTGCGGCCTGCCCGACCGTGACGATCAGGTCGGCATGGGCGGGCAGCGACATCTGCCCGGTCTCGCCGATCTCCCACAGCCCGGCGGTCTGGAAGCAGAGCTCGGCGAGCCGTGGCTCGGTCGTGGTGGGATCGGTCTCCGGCAGGTGCCCGGCAGGCAGGTCCGCCGCGAACCTGCCGACCGCGCCGCCGTCGTACTGCCAGCCCTCGTCCAAGACCTGATACGCCGGGCCATGGAAGTACACGCGGTAGATGTCGTCGTGCGCAACGGTCAGGTCCGGCTGTTTCGTCGGAGTGTCGTCACGCTCGTGCGCGGGTGGCTCGGCCGTCAGACGCACGCTGCCGGTGAAGTGCGTCGTCCACCTGGGCGCGTCGTCACCCTTGAGCGTGCGCGCGGCGCTGAGCGAGCAGTCCGCGACCAGGCCGTCAGCCGGCGGGCCGGACCACCGCCCGCAGAGTCAGTGTCCGCGGCTCGTCACGGTAGAACTTCACCGGCGCGTTGTACTCCATCTGCTCGACCCCGGCGACGTGCAGGTCCGGCGCTGCGAGCTGGGCGAGAGCGGCGAAGGCCTCGATGCCCATCACGCCGGGCAGCACCGGCGTGCCGTCGATCCGATGATCATTCAGGAACGGCTGGACCGTGGGATCCAGGGTCGTCTCGACCGTCAGCCCGGAGTAGATGCCCATGCCGGTGACCTGCCCGATCATCGGGCCGCTGCCGCTGGTGTCGACGGCGGCGATGTCGAGCCCACCGGTAGGGTCGGGCTCGGCCATCATCATGCCGAGTCTGCCCGCGACGACGACCTCACCGCGGAACGGGCCGGCCGTCAGCTCCCGCCCGATCCAGGCGATGCCCGCCTCGGGCGGCAGCATGTCGATGCCAGCCGCCTCCATGATCTTGGGGATGGAACCGCGGGTGGCCATGCCGATCCCGCCCCAGGCCGTCCAGTCGAGCGCGATCCCGCGCGTGCCCGGCCTGGTGGTGCGGAAGCTCGACGTGGTCTTGCAGAGCAGGTCGTTGGCCGCGCTGTAGTCGGTCTGGCCGTTGTTGCCGAACCGGCCCGCCACCGAGCTGAACACCACCGTCGCGCCGATCGGCAGGTCGCCCGCCGCGTGCAGCAGGTTGAACCAGCCGTCACTCTTCACGTCGAAGACCAGGTTGTACTCCCGCTCTTCCTTGTCGGCGATGTCGCGGCTGATTTCGAGCCCGGCCGCGTGCACCAGGACATCGATGTGCCCATGCCGTTCGCGGATCTGCGCCATGACGTCCGCGACCGCGGCTGGATCGGTGAGATCGACCTCGTGGTAGTACGCCTCGCCACCAGCCTCGCGCACCGAGTCGATCGCGATCAGCGCCGACTGCAGCCGCTCGTAGTTCGCAAGCTCCCGCTCGATGAGCACCGGCGTGGGCCGCTTGCCGCTTGCGGCGATGTCGTTCGTTGATGACCGTCTTGAGGCCGTCGCGGTCGGTCGTGTACATGGCCAGCTCCTCGTCGCCCGGATCGGGCTCCGGGATCAGGTCGAGCAGGTGGAAGCGGCCGCCGCCACTGGTCGCGGCCAGATCCGCGACGATGGCCGACACGATTGCGCCTGCCGCCCCTGTGACGGCGAACACGGTGTCCTTGCCGAGGGCCATGCCGCCCCGTCGCTGCCGGTGCCGAACGGCACCTCGCTCAGGCCCACCGTCCAGCGGCGGCCGCCGGCCCGGCCGATCTCGACCGCGCCGGGGTCAGTGAGGGTCTCCTCGATGAGCGCGTCGGCGAGCGTCGCGGTCTTCTTGCTCGCGGCGAAGTCAACGGCCTTCGCGAGCAGGTCGGGCCGTTCGCGCGCGTACGCCTTGGTGAAGCCGGTCACGGCACCGCCGAGAGGCGCCTGCGCGCCCGCCTCGTCGTAGCCGTGGTAGCCGCCGAGGCGGGTCGCGGCGACGAGGAACGTGCCGTCGCGGCCCAAGCTGGCCGGCGACGTCCAGGTGGCGCACCGCGGCGTGCAGGTTCTTCACCCGTCGCCGCAATGCCTCCCGCCAGCCCGCCAGGTCAAGCTCGCCGAGCGGCGGTTCCGCGTCGAGCGCCGTGAGCCAGTACAGCCCGTGCACCGGCCCGTCAGCGAGCCACTCGGTCAGCTGCGATTCCAGGTCCTCCCTGGCGCAGCCGGGCCGCAGGACGAGCGTGGTCACGCCGAGCGCGCCGAGCCGCTTGACGAGCGCCTTTCCGACGCCGCCTTCGTCGGCCATCACGACGACGCGCTTCGTCTCGTCGAGTGTCACGCCGGTCGGCTTGCACCATCCGGCCGGTGGCCGCAGTACGGGAGCCGGGATCCGGCGCGGCAGCCGTTCGGCTGCTGAGATGTCACCGGTGAACGCGGGCGCGGCACGGGGAGCAGCCTGGGGTGCTGCGGCCGCTCGCCCATCGCCGGCCGCTGCGGCCGGCACCTGTCGCGGCTGGCGCGGCGACGCCGGTCGTGCCGCGGTCGCGGGCGAAGCCGATGACGTGGGCGAGGGTCGGGAAGTCGCGCAGCTGGAGGTTCTCGTCGCGTGGGATGCCGAACTGGGCCCGGACGGCGGCGAAGACCTCGGCCTGCTTGACGGTGTCGACGCCGAGGTCGGCCTCCAGGTCGAGGTCGAGGTCGAGCAGTTCGGACGGGTAGCCGGTCATGTCGGCGACGATCTGCACGATCTGAGCCGTGACCGGGTCAGCGTCCGGCCGGTGCCGCGGCGGGTGCCGCGACAGCCTCCGGTGCCGGGGCGGCGGGCTGTGCCGGTGCCTGCGGGCGGGTGCCTGCGGGACGGGCGCCTGCGGGGCAGGGACTGCCGCGGCGACGCCGGTCGTGCCGCGGTCGCGGGCGAAGCCGATGACGTGGGCGAGGGTCGGGAAGTCGCGCAGCTGGAGGTTCTCGTCGCGTGGGATGCCGAACTGGGCCCGGACGGCGGCGAAGACCTCGGCCTGCTTGACGGTGTCGACGCCGAGGTCGGCCTCCAGGTCGAGGTCGAGGTCGAGCAGTTCGGGCGGGTAGCCGGTCATGTCGGCGACGATCTGCACGATCTGGGCCGTGACCGGGTCGCTGCCTGCGCGGCGCCGCAGCGGCCGCCTCGGGTGCCGCGGCAGGCGCGGGTGCGGCGGGCGCCTGTGCCGCTGGGGCTGCCGCGGGCGGCGCTACCGCCTTCCCCCGGTCACGGGCGAAGCCGATGACGTGGCGAGGGTGGGGAAGTCCCGCAGCTTGAGGTTGTCGTCGCGCGGGATGTCGAAGCGTGCCCGGACGGCGGCGAAGACTTCCGCCTGCTTGACCGTGTCGACGCCGAGGTCGGCCTCCAGGTCGAGGTCGAGGTCGAGCAGTTCGGGCGGGTAGCCGGTCATATCGGCGACGATCTGCACGATCTCGGCCGAGACGAAGTCCAGGCCGGCCTCACCGGCCGCGACAGGTTCCACGGCAGGTTCGGGTGCTGCCGCGGGCGGCCCGGCCGTGGCCGGGGCCGGTATGTTTGCCCGCTCGCGGACGAAGCCTGATGACGTGCGCGAGGGTCGGGAATTCGCGCAGCTTGAGGTTGTCGTCGCTCGGGATGCCGAACTGTTCACGCACGGCGGCGAAGACCTCCGCCTGCTTGACCGTGTCGACGCCGAGGTCGGCCTCCAGGTCGAGGTCGAGGTCGAGCAGGTCACGCGGGTAACCGGTGAGGCGCTCGACAATACCCACAACGGCTGCCTCGACCGGATCCTCGGCCTGCGGTGCAGCCTCAGCGGGCCCGGACGGCGGCGCGGCCACGGTGGCGCCGGCGGGCCGGCCGTTGCCCACTGCTGGGACGGCCGCCGGTGCGGGCGCTGGCATGGGCGCGTACGCGGGTGCCGGCACGGGTGCGGCGCGGCGCGGGCGGCGTCACGGTGCGGGCGCGGCGCGGCATGGGAGCGTACGTCGGCGCGGCCTGGCTGCAGCGGGCGCGGCAAGCTGCACTGGACTGCGCGGGCAGGCGCCGCTGGTGCCGCGGTGCGGCGGGCCGTCGTCGACGACACGCAGCCGGCGCTGCATGACCTCAAGCCGCGGCTCGGCACGGCCGCTCACCCGCGCCAGCCATGCGTGCCACACGGCCTGGTCGGCCACCCGGTAGGCGTAGCCGAGTTCGCTCGGCGCGCGGTGCGCGCCGTCGGGCGGCTCGATCCAGCGCAGCAGCGCCATCGCCATCTGCGAACCGAAACCGGCCGCGAACCTGAGCGCGTAGGTCACGGGATAGATACCGCCACGGGACAGGTTGAGCGCACCGAGTTCGGGGTCGATCTCGCGGAAGTTCGCCACTGGCGGGACGATGCCCGTTTCCAGCGCCTTGACCGCGACGACCTCCTCGATCCCCGCGCCCATCGCGTGACCGGTGAAGCCCTTCGTGTTCGCGATGACGATCGAGTCCGCATCCGGGCCGAAGACGTGACGCAGCCCGTTGATCTCGGCGGACGCGCTGCCGCCGCGCGCGGGTGTGTAGGTCTCGTGGGAGATGAACACGGTGTTGGCCGCGATCGCGTGGCGGTTGATCCCGCGCCGCTCGGCCTGGCGCATGAGCTGCTCCATGACCTGGCTGATGTGGTCGACATCGAGCCTGGTGCCGTGGAAGGCGCTGTTGGCGGTGACCCCGGCGAGCATCTCGCAGATCGGCCGGACGCCGCGTTCGCGTGCCGCCTCCGCGGACTCGATGACGAGGGCCGCGGTGCCCGAACCGATGATCATACCGTGCCGGCGGCGGTCGAACGGCAGGGCCGCGTTCTCGACCACGTCGTCGGTGGCGGCCGCGCCGGTGGCGAGGAATCCCGCGCCGACCCAGGGCAGCAACGTGTCGGACGCGACGTCGTCAGCCGAGATCACGACCACGCGCCTGCAGCGGCCCGCCGTGATCCAGTCCTCGCGCGACGTTCAGCGCCTGTGCGGTGCTCGCGCAGGCGGCGTTCAGCTGCGTGTTGGGTCCGCGCGCGCCGATCACCTCGGCGAACTGCGCGTGCGCCATCGGCAGCGCCCTGAACAGGAAGCGGCGGTCGAACTGGAACGGCTGGGACTCGATCGCGTGCCGCAGGTCGGCGATGCGCCTGTCCACCTCGGCGACGGCGGGGTCCGCCGCGCTCATCCTCGCGCGCACATCTTCCAGCGTGGCGAGTTCGTGGCGCCGGGCGCGGTCCTCGTGGTAGTGGTTGACGTCGTCCACGAAGGAGTCGAGGGCGGGGAACGCCGATGCGAAGATCACGCCGGTCTCGTCGCGCAACTCGTCGGGCAGTCTCCATGGGCCAGGAAGCTGTGTTCCGAGCGTGGTGGTGTGATAGCTGCGCACCAGCGGGACTCCCGCGTCGCGCAGCGCGTCAAGCCCGGCGCCGATCGCCAGCCTCGTGTCGGGGTCGAGCGCGAGGTCGCGGTCCTTGTCGATGCCGAAGTCCTCGACCGCGTCGAAGGAGCCGTAGCGGCCCGCCAGCTTGATGACGTCGTCCTCGCTGTCGATGGTTTCGAAGACCGGGTCGCCGGTTTCGCTCTTGACCAGCCGGGTGATGTGCTTGTCCGCAATCCCGCGGCGTATCTGACGCGGCACGATGTCGATGAACTGCTGGCCGGACAGGATCTTGGCGACGTTCTCGTCGTCGAAGACCCGCGGCACGCCAGGCAGGCCAAGTGCGGCGCCGGTAATGACGACCGGCTCTGTGACGGCTGGTCCGGCAAGGGGGGGCCCGGCGATGGCCGACGCCGATGGCGCGGCAGCCGCGGTGCCCTGCAGAATGTGCCGCCCGTGGTCGATGAGTTCCGCGACCAGGTGGCCAAGCTCGGCGTATCGGTCGTTGGGCATGGCTGTTCCCATAGCTGTTGGTGTCGGAAGGTGAGGAGCGGGAGCGGCCGCGGGCTGGGCGGCGGGCATGGCCCTGCCTGATGCCTGGGGCGCTGCCTGGGCGGTTGCCTGGACTGTTGCCTGGACTGTTGCCTGGACTGGGGTCTGTGCTTGCACGGGCGCGGTTACCTGCACGGGCGCGGATGTGGCTGCGGATATGTGCTGAGCCGGCGGTGGCTGATCGGTGGCCGCCCCGAAACCGAGGCCGGCCGCGTACAGGCCGCAGAGCGCGGTGTTGAACGACGGGATGTCGCCGAACTTCGGGTGGTTGGTGAACAGGGCGAAGACGTCGGGGTCCGCGCCGAGCACGTCGTCGGCGAAGCCCTGTAGCGCCTTCTTCGGCCCGACCTCGACGAATATCCGCGCCCCAGCGTCGTACAGGGTCCGCAGGCCCTTGACCCACTGGACGGGCGACGCGACCTGGCGGCCCAGTATGTCGAGCATCCGCTCGGTCACGTCCGGGCCCGTGGCCGGATAGAACTCGCCGTCGACGTTGGCCACGATGGGCAGGACCGGCGGCCGCAGCCCGAGCCGCGCGAGCTGACGTCGCAGCGGCTCGCTGATCGGCGCGACGATCGACGTGTGGAACGCCATGCTGACCGGGATGCGCATGGCCGTCCGCCCAGCCTCGACGAATTTCGCGACCGCCTGCTCGACGGCTGCGGTGGCGCCGCCGATGACGGCCTGATGGTTGCTGTTGATGTTGGCCATGACGACGTAGCCGTCCGCCGACGCCAGGGTGCGCTCGATCTCGTCGAGGGGAGCCATGACGGCCGCCATCGCGCCCTTGTCGGGCATGATCCAGGCTGGCCATCTCGCGGCCGCGGGCGCTGACCGCCTCCAATGTGGCCTCGAACGACAGTGCGCCCGCGGCCATGAGTGCGCCGTACTCGCCGACGCTGTGACCCATCACCATGTCCGGCCGGATGCCGTACGCGGCGAGCAACCTGGTGAGCGCCAGGTCGCTGGCCATCACGGCCGGCTGGGTGATCTCGGTCTGCAGAAGCTGCTGCTCGAGCTGGGCGACCGCGTCCTGGTCGTTCTGGTCGATGAAGATGTAGCTGGTCAGCGGCTTGCCGAGCAGCGGCGTCATGATCTCGTCGGCCTCCGCGAACGTCTGCGCCACGATCGGCTCGGTGTCGCACAGTTCGCGCAGCATGTTGACGTACTGCGAGCCCTGGCCGGTGTAGAGGAAGGCCACCTTGGGTGCCGGGCCGTGGCCGACGAAGATGCCGCGGGCGCGCAGCATCTTCAGATCGCCGCGGATCCCGTGGACCCCGGCCAGCGCCGTCGCGGCGCGGCCGGCCTTGTCCGCGAGTTCGGCCGGGTCGCCGTAGTCGATGGCGGCCCGCACCTTGGCCGTGGCGAGGGCGGGGTCGGGCGCCCTGGCTTCTGGTGCCACGCCCTTGGCGGCCTGCTCGCCGATCCGCGTCAGCTGCGGCGGCCACGTCCGCATCGCTCTCGCCGCCCACGACAAGGGCGCCGCGCAGCGGCGCCTTGGCCGTCGCCGCGGCGGATCCGCCGGCAGCCGCCTGCGGGGCGGCCGTGGTTGCTCGCGGGACGGGGGTGGTCGCTTGCGGGACCGGGGTGGCCGCCTGCGGCACGGCGGCTGCCGCCTGCGGTACGGCCGTCACCGTCGCGGGGATGTCCGCGCCTGCGAACGTCCGCTGTTCGTGTCCGTCGTACCTGCCGGGGATGTACTCCTCCATCGCCACGTGGAAGTTGGTGCCGCCGAAACCGAACGCGCTCACGCCGCCGCGCCGTACGCCGCACGCCGGGGTGGGCCACTCACGCAGTTCGGTGTTGACGCGGAACGGCGAGGTCGCCCAGTCGACGTTCGGGTTGGGGTCGTTGAAGTTCAGGCTCGGCGGCAGCACCTTCTCGTGCAGCGCCATGGTCATCTTGAACAGCCCGGCGGCGCCCGCCGCGGCCTTCAAGTGGCCGATGTTGGACTTCACCGAGCCAAGGGCGATGGAGCCCGGCGCGATGCCGGTTCCGCCCAGCAGCCCGGTGAGGCTTTCGAGTTCGGACGCGTCGCCGGCGCGTGTCGACGTGCCGTGCGCTTCGATGCAGGACACGGTCGACGGGTCGGCGCCGGCGTTGCGCCAGGCCCGCTGGACCGCGAGGCGCTGGCCCACCGGGTTGGGCGCGGTGATCCCCTTGCCCTTGCCGTCGCTTGATCCCCCGACACCGAGCAGCACCGCGTAGATCTTGTCGCCGTCTACGCTCGGCGTCGGCGAGCCGCTTGAGCACGAACAACGCCGCGCCCTCACCCATGACGAAGCCGTCCGCCCCGGCGTCGAACGGACGTGTCCCCGTCGCGGAGAGCGCTCCGATCTTGCAGAACTTCACGAACCCGGCGACGGCCATGTTGCGGTCCACGCCGCCGGTGACCACGGCGTCGTACTGCCCGTCGACGAGCCCCTCCGCGGCGGCGGTGAGGCGGCCAGCGCGGAGGCGCAGGCCGCGTCGGTGGTGAAGCTGGGCCCGCGGAAGTTGAGCAGGTTCGCGACCCGGCTGGCGATGATGTTCGCAAGCTCGCCGGGCATCGTGTCCTCGTTTACTTCCGGAAGCTGGCTCTGGAATGACCTCGAGGTCTCCGCGACGATCGTCTCGCGGGCGCTGGCCGGAAGCTCGGCGAACGCGGCTGATCGGCGGAGGTCCCGGATGAACTCCGGGAGGTGGATGCGGAGGCTGGTCGCGTAGTGCTTGTCACCGCCGATCGCGTTGCCGAGCACCACGGCGACCCGCTCCGGGTCCACGTCCCATTTGGGCCAGCCAGCGTCAACGAGCGCCGCGCGTGCCGCCGAGACAGCCCACTTCTGGCCGTCGTCCATCTGCTCGGCGACCTTCGGCGGCACCGGCAGGCGCCATCCGATGGGATCCCAGGGAAACTCGCGGACCCACCCGCCGATGCGCGAGTACGTCTTGTCGGGGGCGTGCCGATCGGTGTCGTAGTAAAGGTCCGGGTCCCACCGGTCCTTCGGGACGTCGGTGATGCAGTATCGGCCCGACGTTATGTTGTGCCAGAACGCCGGCGCGTCAGGTGCTTCCGGCATGATCGCGCTGAGGCCGACGATGGCCACGGGCTGTGGCTGGTTCGATGACATTTTTCGCTCAGTCCTGGGTCTATGAGAGTGAGCCGGTGCGCCCGTACAGGGCATCGGCGACGCTGTCCATGTCGGCTACCAGCCCTGCCTGCGCGGCGCCGACCGCGCTGAGGCCGAGACTGGCTTCGAACGGGGTGCCGGCCGTGGCGGCGCCGCCGGCGCCGACTACCCACCGCAGCCCGTCAAAGGCCACCTTGTGTGCCGCCTCCCGGGCGAACACGCGGCTCATCGCGGCGAGGGTCGCCGGATCGAACCGGTGATCGCCCTTCGCGGGGAGGGTGCCGTCGAGAGCCGCTGCCGCGCGGACCGCGAAACTGGCCGCGCACTCCGCGTACGCGATCAGCTCGCCGAGCCGGAACAGCACGTGCTGGTTCCTGGTGAGGCGGCCGGCCCGGCAGGCTTCGAGCACAGCGCCGAGCGCCTGGCTGGCGAGGGCCGCGGTATCGGCGCCCACGTCCGGGTGCCGCGCGTGCAGCGCGCGTAGCTCGGCGGCGATCTCCGGGTAGTAGCGGCCGACCGTCTTCAGGTGCTGCTGCCACCGGTCGCGCGCGATCGTCATCTCCATGATCTCGGAGGTGCCTTCGTAGATGGTGGTGATCCGGACGTCGCGCTTGATCTTCTCGACCAGGTACTCGCGCGTGTAGCCGTAGCCGCCGTGGGCCTGGATGGCCGCTTCGGCGGCCTGGTTGCCCGCCTCCGTCGCCATGTACTTGGCGATGGCGCCTTCGGTGTTGAGCGCGCCGTCTTCGCCTTCACCCGCATCGATCCGCCTCGCGGTGTATTCGATGTAGGAGCGGGCGGCCTCCAGCCTGACGACGTGCGGGACGATGAGCTTGAGCGTGTAGCCCTGCTTGGTCGACAGCGGCGCGCCGCCCTGGATGCGGGTGGTCGAGTACGGGATCGCGCGGTCGAGCGCGGACCAGCCGCCGCCGAGGCCGAAGGACGCGACCATCAGGCGCGTGTAGCCGAAGACCTTCTGCGCCTGCACGAGGCCCTGACCTTCGACGCCGCCGACCAGGTTCGTGGCCGGCACGAAGACGTTGTCGAGGAACAGCGCCGCCGTGTTGGACAGCCGGATGCCGTGCTTGTCCTCCGGCTTGGCCTGGTCAAAGCCCTCGGTGCCGCGGTCGAGGACGAACCAGGACGGCCCGCCGGGCGCCAGGGCGAGGATGGTGTACTTGTCGGCGATGCCGCCGTTGCTGATCCACTGCTTCCGGCCGTTCAGCCGGTACCCCTCGACCCCGCCGTCGGTCCCTGGTGTGGCGGTCGTCTTGAGCGCGCCGAGGTCGCTGCCCGCCTCCGGCTCGGTGGCGCCGTACGCGTACAGGATTCCCTTGTCGGCGATCTCGCTGAGCCAGGTGCGTTTCTGGTCGGGTGTGGCGCCGAAGTAGATGGGGTCACTGCCGAGGAACGTGGCGAGCACGCTGGTGGCCAGGCCGAGGTCGATGCGGGCCATTTGCTCGCACACCCGGTAGACGTCGATCGTGCCGCCGCCCATCCCGCCGTACTCCTCGGGGATGAACACCAGCTGGATGCCCAGCTGGTCGCTGCACATGCCGTGGACGATGTCCTCCGGGCACACGTCGTCGTGGTCGAGCTGGAGCTGCCGCTCCTCGGACATCGCGTCGGCGACGAAGTCGCGGATCGCTTCGAGCATCATCTTCAGTGTGTCGGCGTCGAGGCCGACGTCTGTCACGGCCTCGGCTGTACTTGTCGTCAGCGCCATGTCTCGTACACCCCTTTTTCCTCTGACCGTCTCTCGGACGGCCAAGCGGGTGTCAGAGGCAATAGGTCCCTATTACGGAGGGCGATAGCCAGTTACTGGCGAGTAACAAAGCTAATGGCGGCAAACCGCGCCCTCAGGCGAAAGCTGCGCCTCACGCGGACGGCGGTACCTCACGCGGACGGCGGTACCTCACGCGGTACGCTGTGTCCCAGTTGACGGGCCATGCCTCAGGCGGACGCGGTGCCCGGGCCGGCCGGGTCTGGGCCGACCGGAGCGGGCGTCCGGCTGCGAGCGTTTGCTGGCGGCAACGACCTTGCCCGGCCGCGTCCGGATCTGCCGCGGGCCGGACGCCAAGATCACTCGTGGCGCGCGCCGCGGGCGAGCGCCTCTCTGGCGATCACGACCTGCTGCACCTGGCTCGTGCCCTCGTAGATGCGGAAAAGCCGGGCGTCCCGGTAGAAACGCTCCACGGCCACCCCGCGCATGTAACCGGCGCCGCCGAAGACCTGAACCGCACGGTCGGCGACCCGCCCGACCATCTCGCTGGCGAAATACTTCGCACACGAGGGACCCATCCGGGGGTCCTCACCCGAGTCGTATGCGGCCGCGGCCGACAGGACCAGTGCACGTCCCGCATACACCTCGGTCTGTGAGTCGGCGATCATTCCCTGGATGAGCTGGAACTCGGCGATCGGGTGGCCGGACTGGCGGCGCTCCAGCGCGTAGGAAACCGTTTCCTCGAGCAGCCGCTGGGCCATTCCCACACACAGCGCCGCGATATGCAGGCGGCCATGTGCCAGGCAGCGCATGGCGGTGCGGTAACCCTCGCCTTCGATACCGCCGACGAGCGCCTCGGCTGGGACATGCACGTCATCGAGGATAACCTCGGCGGTCCACGCGCCGTGCTGGCCCATCTTGCCGTCGCGCGGGCCGACGGTGAGCCCTGGCGTGCCCGCCTGGACGAGGAAGGCCGAGATGTCGTGGGTCGCCTTCTCGGCCACGCCGTGCCGGGCGAAGACCATGAACAGATCCGCGACAGGGGCGTTGGTGATGTATCGCTTCGTGCCGTTCAGCACGTAGCCATCACCGCTGCGCCGCGCGGAGGTCTTCAGGCCCGCCGGATCAGAACCCGCCTCCGCCTCGGTCAGCGCGAACGACGAGGTCCACTCGCCGCTCGCGAGCCTGGGCAGGTACTCGGCCTTCTGCTTGTCCGTGCCGCCCTCGAGCAGCACGTGGCCGGCGATCCCGTTGTTGGTGCCGAACAGCGACCGGAACGCCGGGGTCGTGTAACCAAGCTCCATGGCGAGCCTGGCTTCCTGCCCGGCCGACATGCCGAGCCCGCCGTACACCTCGGGGATCGCGAAGCCGTACAGGCCCATGTCTGCCGCGGCGCGCCGGAGCTCGGGCGGCATCTCATCGGTCTCATCGATCTGCTGTTCGAGCGGCAGCACCCGTTCCCGCACCAGGCGGCGTGTCGCCTCGATGATGTCCCGGACGTCGGTCTCGTCCACGTGCCCTCCTGGATGATCACTGTCACTGCCTGGCGGCTTTCCTGTACGCCAGCGGCGTGAGCCTCTCAGCGGCCCGGCAGGCTGACCCGTCCGGCGGCCAGGCTCGCCGTGATCACGTCCAGCGCTCGAAGACGGCCGCGAGGCCCTGGCCGCCGCCGATGCACATCGTCTCCAGTCCATAACGGCTGCCGCGGCGGTCCATCTCGCGTAGCAGCGTCGTCAGGATCCGGCATCCGGTGGCACCCACCGGATGCCCGAGGGAGATGCCGGATCCGTTGACGTTAAGCCGGCCGATGTCAGCGCTGGTCAGCCCGAATTCGCGGACGCACGCGAGCACCTGCGCGGCGAAGGCCTCGTTGAGCTCGATCAGATCCATGTCGCTCAGCTTCAGGCTGGCGCGGTCGAGTGCCTTGGCGGTGGAAGGGACGGGCCCGATGCCCATGGTCCTCGGCGGCACGCCGGCCACCGCCCAGGACACCAGCCGTGCGAGCGGCCGAAACCCGAGCCGTCTCGCCTGGTCCGGGTGCGTCACCACGCACACGGAGGCGGCGTCGTTCTGCCCGCTCGCGTTTCCGGCTGTGACCGTCGCCTCCGGGTCGGCCTTGAGCATGACCGGGCGCAGCGCGGCCAGCGATTCGAGCGAGGTGTCGGCGCGGGGATGCTCGTCGGTGTCGACCACGACCTCGCCCTTACGTGTCTTCACGGTCACCGGCACGATCTCCTCTGCGAAGATCCCCGTGTTCTGCGCGGCGACCGCTCGCTGATGCGAGCGCAGGGCGAGTTCGTCCTGCTCCACGCGGCTGATGCGGTACTCGCGCCGCAGGTTCTCCGCGGTCTCGAGCATGCCGCCTGGCGCCGGGAAGTTCCTGCCCCCGGCCGTCGTGCGGCCCCGCGCCAGCGTGTCGTGCAGCAGGACGCCGTCGCCACGCGCGCCCCACCGCATCGACGTGGAATAGAAGGCCGCTGAGCTCATGCTCTCGGCGCCGCCGGCCAGCACAAGGTCGCTGGCACCCGTCTGCACCTGCATCGCTGCGTAGATCACAGATTGCAGGCCGGAGCCGCACCTGCGGTCGAGTTGCAGGCCGGTCACCTCGACGGGCAGCCCGGCGTCGAGCGCGGCGACCCGCCCGATAGCCGGCGCTTCCGCGGTCGCGTAGCACTGGCCGAGGAGCACCTCGTCGATGTCCCCGGGGCCGAGCCCGGTCCGCTCGAGCACCGCCAGGATGGCTGTGGTCGCAAGCTGCCCTGCGGGCACGTCCCGCAGGGCGCCGCCGAAGCGCCCGATCGGGGTCCGCACCGGCTCGCAGATCACGGCGTCACGCATCTCGCTCCTTCGCGGCGGTCCAGCCTCCAGCTCGGATCTCTAGTATCAACCGTTTTGCGCCCGATCGCCGATTCCCGCGCCACCCGCCGGGCAAGCGGTCACGACAGCAATGGGCCATTTGCCGTCACTGGAACGCCCATGATTCGGACATCTAGATCAGCTGGCTATGCGCGAGGATTGCGTGAGCCGCGTCGCCGGGGACTCCATGCCTGAGGAGCTGACCACATGATCAATGTCGACATCGCCGCGGCCGTGCTGCGCTTGGCGGTCGGCGGCACGATGATCGCCCACGGCTGGAACCATGCGTTCCGGGGTGGCAGGCTCCCAGGCACCGCACGCTGGTTCGAGTCGATCGGGATCCGGCCCGGGCGCGTGCACGCCCTGCTCGCGACGGCCACCGAGCTCGGCGCGGGCGCCCTGCTCGTGCTCGGCCTGCTGAACGCGCTCGCCGCGGCCGCCGTGGTTGGCACGATGCTGGTCGCGCTCATCGCCAACCATCTCAAGAACGGTTTCTTCATCTTCCGCCCCGGTGAGGGCTACGAGTACGTACTGATGATCACGCTGGTGGCGTGCGCGCTCGGCGCGCTCGGCGCGGGCCGGATCTCGCTCGACCACCTGATCGGCCTGGACCAGATCGGCGGAACCAGCACCGACGGCTGGCTCGGCCTGCTCATCGCCGCAGCGGCGGGCGGGGCAGGCGCCGCGGTGCTGCTGGCCACCTCGTGGCGGCCCGGCCGGGGGTAACCGCCCCGCCCGGCCACACCGCCCAGGCACCCCCGGGCTTCATGATCGCGGTAACTTCCCGGCGATATGTGCGGAAAAGTTACCGCGATCACGAAAGCGACGGCGGGGCGGGAGAATCTCAGCGCATTCGCAGCCATTCGCGGGCGGTCTGGCCTGCCATGTAGAGCGCGGCGAGCAGGAGCAGCACGCCGACGCCCGCGCGCAGGTTGCCGGCCACGATGGAGACCACCGCCCACACGAGGGTCACGGCCAGGAAGATGGCCGCCGCGGTGGCGAGCAGCGCGAGGAACCTGCGGCGTAGCACTGCCTCCACGACGAGCATCACCCCAACCGCGATAAGGATCGGCTGCAGGAGCCCGGAGCGGGTGTCGATCAGGATGATCCCGAGTACCGCGTACAGGATCGACGCGGACGCCGCTGTCCAGATGCGCCGCACCCGGCCGTGCGGCGCAGCGGTGTCCACGTTGGGGATCGCGCGGTGCCGCAGGTGGGCATGCACGTCGTCGCGCGGCACCGGGCCGGCCAGCCCGTGACCGGCGACCTCGACGTCGGCGCGCAGGGCCGCCTGACGGCGCCGCAGGTCGACGACCTGCTCGCCGAGCGCGCCGACCGCTGCGCCCGGCTGGCGTGGCGGGCGCCCGCTCGCCCGGTCCACCGCACGGGCGCCGCGCAGTTCCGCGCGTGCCGCGTCGAGTTCACGGTCGACCCGGGCGAGTTGCTCGCGCAGCGCGGCCGACCGCGCGAGCAGGCGCGCCTGCGCCGCCTCGTCGGTCGGTGGCTCCTTGTCCAGCCCGGCCCAGGCCACGGGCTGGCCCCAGGAGGCACGGACGGTCTGGTTCCGTTCATACCTCGGCCCTGCGGGCGCCCGCTCGCCGCCGAACGGATCCTTGGTGTCCAGGCCCCACAGGCCACGGTAGGCCGCTACCCAGGGCGTGTCGTCGCCGATCCGCACGGCGGTCCACTGCCGATCCTGGCCAGGGCCGACACTCGTGCCGTCGCCCCGGCGGTAGTCGATGTACGGGATCCGGATCACCGATGACGAGGGCTCCGACCACGGCACGATGCGGGCGATCTTCATGCCGATCCGGTTGACCTCACCGGGAAGAGGCGGGGAAACGGTGATCAGGTACTCGCCCTTGAGGTAGGCGCCGCTATGTGAGCCTGCCCCCGCGTAGACGACCGGATGGTCGCCGACCCGTTCCATGTCCGGGTCGTCCCAGCGCCGCCGCAGGTCGTCGCCGGTCTCGTCGTGGCTGGAGAAGGCGACCCAGGCGGGTGTGGCGGCGTGCCACGCAGCGCTGCTGCCTTCGAGTGCGCCGGCATCGGCCTCGGCCTCGGCCTCGGCGTCGGCCTCGGCATCGGCGCCGGCGCTCGCGCCCTCGGGCCCGGCTAGGAAGATCGTCACCTGCTCCCAGTCGGCCTCGTGATCATTGACGCCGCCGAACGTCGAGCGCCAGTCGTTCATCGCGTAGAAGTACCAGTACTGCAATACGGCGTAGCCGCCGTCACGGCTGACGTGGCCGTAGTAGTGGCACTGCCCGGCGGTCTCGGCGGCGTTCGCCTTCACGTGGGCCGCGGCCGCGTAACCGCGTGGCACCTTGCCTCGAAGGAGCAGTGTCATCTTCAGGACCGAGTCGATGAGCCGCGCAAGGAGGCCGACCGCCGCGAACCTGCTGCTCGGCGTGAACTTCTCCCTGTCCGGCCGCTTTCGCCACTTACGGTAGGCCTTGGGGCCGAGCGGCTGATCGACGAACTGCAGATATAGCGGCTCGCCGTGGTGAGCGCGGCCGAAGGCGGCGAGCTTGTCCTTATCGAGCGCGCCGGGCGCCGCCAGTTGCTCCGCCGACTTGCCGACGCGGCGGTAGAGGGCCGCGTGGGCGAGGTAGCCGTCGATCGCATAGGGCAGGAACAGCTCACCGCGGTTGTACCTGATGATGGGCTCGTATCGGCGCAGCAGCCGGAGCTCCTCCTCAGCGGTCACGCCTGTACTCCCCGTTACTGCAAACCTCCGGGCCGCCACGTCGTCGTTCGGGAGCCTGCCAACCAGAGGCCAAAGCCGGCATCACCCGGACCGGGTGATGCCGGCTCCGCGATCATGAAAAGGTGCCCGCTTGACTGGCGCGTGCGGGCGCTGCGCTCCGCAGTTCCATGATCGGCACGTCCTGTGGCAGCCGGTTAAGACTGTACTGCCCCGGGGGGCTCCACCCCACGGGATCCCCCCGCCTGTGGTCGGGGCCGCTCGCTGCTGGATGGGAATCGGCCGATTCACGGTCAGGATAATGAGGCGCAGCGGCTTCAGCGCGGTGGCACAGAAGCCGGCGGACCGCCGTTTGCCGGGGTGCCCTGCCCTGGTCAGAGGCGGCGCGCCCCCCGCCGGATGCACACGACAATGATCGCGATGATCATCGCGAACACGATGATGGGGGCCAGGAAGATCAGCCGGTCGCTGATGATCATGATCGTAAGCCAGGCGATGGCGATCGGCAGCAGCGCGGACGGCCTGCGTGCCCGCCGGGACAGATGGGACGTCTGTGGTGGCGGCACCGGCACCCGCTCGTCGGCGAACTGCACCGTGACGGGGAGGTCCTTGACGAGGTCGCGCAGCTCGTCCCAGGTCTTCGCGGAATAGGCGGCGCCGACCCGCTCGTCGAGTTCCTCGCTGGTCAGCCGGCCCGTGACCATCTGCTCACGGAGCACCGCGACGAGGCGTTCGCGATCCTCGTCGGATGCACGGAACGACCGGTCATTGGCCATCGAACCACCCACCGCTGCGATCGGCTCAGCACAAGCCTATGAGGCTCAGGGTAAGCCGGCGATCCGCGTGGTCCAACCGGAGTCGGCGGCGAGATGGCGTGCCATGTTTCGTCGCGGGGCCCGCGGTGCCGGGCGCGTCGGCGCGCGGCGGGGTTTTCCCGGTGCCGCGGCGGCCGAGATCTGGATTACAGGTACCCAGCTCACGGGCCGGCCTGGCCGGGCCGGTGCGGCGTCATCTGGCGGCCCATGCGCAGGACGTTGGGCTCTATTCGCCGCGCCCACGCCGACCCGACGCTGCCGCCATGACAACGATCGACGATGCGATAAGGGGCCTCAAGGAGACCGGGGCCAGCGTGTCAGATCGCGAGCTAGTCCACCTCCTGGCCCGTCACGAGGCAGCGGAAGGGAGCGTGCTCGCACGCTACGAGCGGTTCGTCGCGGACGCACGGTCCCCGGCCGCCCGCTACCTGGTTGGGCTCATCATCGAGGACGAGCGGCGGCATCACCGGATGCTCGCCGAACTGGCCAACGCGATCGCCTGGGGTCAGTGGCTGCCGATGGCCGATGTCGTCCCCGACCTCGACCCGAGCGTTCGCGACCCCGAAGTCCTCGCGGCCACCCAGGAACTGCTCGCCGCCGAGCAGCGCGACCATGTCGAGCTGAAGGAATTGCGGAAGAAGCTGCGCGAATACCGCAACACCACGTTGTGGGACCTGATTGCCGATCTGCTGATGATGGACACCGACAAGCACATCCGCATCCTGCGCTTCCTGATCGAGCACGGGGACAAACACCACGGCTGGCCGTGATCTCGGCCCCCGCCGTATGGTCGCAACGTCACTGGTGCCACAGCCGGCGCAGAGCGGCGTTCGTGAGGTAGAGCGCGCCGAATACGATCGCGGCCGCGACGTGGCCCGCGGCGCCGAGTGCGGCGGCGCCCGCGCCGAACCAGGCGAGCTCGAGCGCCACACGCGCCGCGCCGCGGGCGGGAAAGCGGGCCCGCGGTGAGCCGAATACGCCCCAGATCGCGGCGAGCGCGACAGGCGCGCCTATCCCGGCGGCAAGCCTGACGGCAGGTACCTGGCTTACTGTGGCGCCCCAGATCGCGGCGGCCACGTATACGGCAAGCTCCAGCAGGAACATCAGCGCGAGGTTCGCGTTCTTCACGGTGGTCAGCACCTGCTTCCCCGCATCGCGGTACCAGGGCTGGCTGCGCGGCTGCATCCGGCGAGGTGACAGCGGGTCACACGGACGCGAGGCATGTCGCCTGCTCGCCGCGCCGCTGGCGGCTTGCTGTGCTCCGGCCGAGGCTCACCCCTGCTCCGGTCACCCAGATGAGCAGCAGCGGCAGCGACAGGTACGCGGCCTGCCCGAGCACGTTGCTGAGCAGCAGGTAGCCGAGCCCGGACACGATCAGCGCAGCGGCCGCGGCAGGGCCGGCGTAGGCGAGCCAACGGGGGAGCAGGCGCGCGCGGCGCGCCAGGCTCGCGCCTGCCATGATCATGGTGGCGAGCAGGATCATCTTCACCCCGTCGAGCCGGTTGATCGTCTCGAACAGCACACCGGCCTGGCCCGCCTCGGCGGCAGGCACTGCGTGCCCAACGAGCAGCACGCCGAGGGCGCACTGAAGCAGTGACAGCGTGGCGGCACCGAGACCGGCCGCGAGGGTCAGGCGGCCAGGCCCGCGTGCGCCTCGGCTGAGCGCGGTGCGGCCAAGGGCGATCACCACGGCCGCGAGGGCGAGCGCGGCCACACCCTCGGCAAGCACGTACTGCGTCATGCCGCGGCCGATGTGCCCCGCATAGCTGGCGATTACCTGACCGCCCGAGGCGGCGACGCTCAGGTTGGACAGCCATACGGCCAACCCGGTCAGCCACGCCGCACTGTAGAGGATGCCCGCCGCGACCGGCGCTGCCGTCAGGGCCCGGCGCGCGGCACGGCTGTTTAGCTCGGCCGTCGAAGTCCCTTTCCAATAGTTAAGTTCATTAGCCATAAAGCTAAGTCACATAGCTTTGGGTGTCAAACCCCGCAGCGAGACGGGCACGGGAGTGGAAACTGTGCCGTGGCTCACCTGCGGTGCCCAGACCCAAACCGATCCCGAACGGCTGCCGCGTGGCGCGTGCTCGTCGGCCTGCGGGCGCCTGCGGTGTTCCGGGGGTCGCCCCCCGGCCGGCGCAGTCCGAACGGCTGCCGCGTGGCACGCGCTCGTCGGGCTGCGGGGCGCCTGCGGGCGCCTGCGGGGGTTTCGGGGGGGCAGGGCCACGGCCCTCGGCGGCGGAAGTGAGCTGGTACGGCGGGGTCGCGGTGAAGCCGTACGCGGCTGGCCTGCTGCGTTACGCAATCAACCGGTCAGGCTTGGCGGTTCACCGCTGGTTGTCACTGCGCCGTGGCAGGATGCTGCGCGAGCCCTGGACCGGGAGGTGCCGTGGGAAAGGCGAACCGCGAGCGACGCCGCGCCAAAGAACGCGCCAGACAGCAGGACAGGAAGCGGCGCCATGCCGGGCGGCCCGGGCCTGGCCTGCGGGCTGGCGGCCCGGGGCCGGAGTCCTCGTTTCTACCGCCGTCGCAGCTCGCCGCGGCGTTGGTCGCGGACGCCGTGGCGGCCAGGTCAGCCATGGACGACGTGACCTTCAGGCGGTGCGTCGCGCAACTGGCGGAGCGGCGCCACGTCACGGACTGGTGGCGGATCACCGAAGGCGCGCTGACGGTGGCCTTGGAGCGCGCCGTCACGGCTGCGTGGCGAGCCGGCTGGCAGCCGGCCGATGTTGTTCGTGCGGTCGGCAGGGACTTTGGCGGCGCCCACGCGCGTGTCGTGGGCGACGCGATCGCGGCGGAGATGCGCGGCTACGCCGCCGCGACGGTTGATGATCGCTGGCAGGCGCAGCTCATCGCGCTCGACGCCCGGGTGTGGTGGGCCGACGGTGACAGCTACGTGCAGGCACGCGGTGTCCGCGATGGCCTTGACCGGGCCGGCGTGATCACCCGAGTGCTCGAGGTCATCTTCGTACTCGGCGCGCTTCCCCCGTTGCCTCATCTGTGCCCACCACCGGGCAAGGCGCATGCCGGTGCTCGTGATGCGGCCCGGCCGGGTCCGTCACGGTCGCGGGGGGTCGACGAGCGCATGCTCGGCCGCATCCGTGCGCTGCTGGCCAAGGCCGAGTCAACCGAGTTCCCCGACGAGGCCGAGGCGCTGAGCACGCGCGCTCAGGAGTTGATGGCCAGGCACAGCATCGACCAGGCGCTTGTCGACGCGGGATCGGGCCAGCGGGACGAGCCGGAGGGCTGCCGCCTGCCGGTCGACAACCCCTACGAGGCGCCCAAGGCCCTGCTGGTAGACGTGGTGGCCACGGCGAACCGCTGCCGCGCGGTATGGCATCGCAAGCTCGGCTTCTCCACGGTGTACGGGTTCGCGGCCGATCTGGGGGCGGTGGAGTTGCTCTACACGTCGCTGCTCGTGCAGGCGACCACGGCGATGGTCCACGCCGGTGCGCGCCGCGATGCCTATGGCCGGTCACGCACCAGGTCGTTTCGCAGCTCGTTCCTTGCCGCCTACGCGCAGCGCATCGGTGAGCGGCTGCGCGCCACGGCTGACGAGGTGACCACCCAGGCCGCCGCCGAGCCGGCGGGCAGGGATCTCCTGCCGGTGCTCGCCGCGCGCCATCAGGCCGTCGATCGGGCCGTCGACGCGATGTTTCCCGAGCTGGAGGAGCGTAAGGTCGGGGGCGGCCGCGACTACGAAGGCTGGATCTCCGGGCGCGCCGCCGCCGATCTGGCCAGCCTGCGGCCCCGGTCCCCGATCGCGGGGGCGAGCGGCTGACCCGCCCGGGCCAGGCCCCCGTCGCGCCGCACCTGGCCGCCCCACGCGGAACATCCGGACCGCTGGTAGCGTTGGCACATGCGACGGCGGAATGCCGTCACTGCCGCGGGCGCGTTAGCCCGCGAGGTCGCATGTGAGAGTAGTTCGCTTCCCGGTGGGCCGTATCCGCCGCCGTGGTCGACGCCTCCGACCATGACGCGGCCACCGAACACCGAGAGGGAGCTCAATTTTTATGCCTCAGCCTGCTGAGCGTCAGCCTGCCCGCAACCGCGGCGCCGCCCGCCACGGCGGGCCCGCCGGCCTTGGCCCTGGGCCCGCTGGCCGCGCCGCGTCCGCGAGCCGCGGGTCTGCGAGTGACGGCTCTGCGAGCCGCGGCCCGGCCGGCCAGGGTGGCGGGTCCGCCCGGTCGGCCCGCGGTGCGGCCGGCCAGGCCGCGGTGCGCTCGCGCCGCCCGCTGCCGCCGCGCCAGCGCGACGAGTCCGACCTGGAGCGAGCGCTGGCCGCGGCCCTCGACGCACCTGTCCCCGCCGCCGCGTCGTTCGCGGACCTTGGCGTACCCGCGCCGCTTGTGGCCGCACTGGCCGGCGAGGGAGTGACAGTGCCATTCCCGATCCAGGCCGCAGCCGTTCCGGATGCGCTGGCCGGGCGCGACGTCCTCGGCCGCGCGCAGACCGGATCGGGCAAGACGCTCGCCTTCGGCCTCCCCATGCTCGCCCGCCTCACCACACCGGCGCGGCCACGTAGGGCAAAGGCGCCGCGCGGGCTCGTGCTCGTGCCCACCCGCGAGCTCGCGGTCCAGGTCGCCGACGTCCTCACCCCGCTCGCGCGGGCCGTAGGCCTGCGGGTCGCGACCGTTTACGGCGGTACGTCGATCGGCCGTCAGATCGACCAGCTTGCCCAGGGCGTCGATATCGTCGTCGCCACGCCAGGGCGCCTGATCGACCTGCTCGAGCGCACGGCCTGCACGCTCGGCGCCGCCGAGGTGACGGTGATCGACGAGGCTGACTACATGGCCGACCTCGGATTCCTGCCCTCGGTGACCCGCATCATGGACGCCACACCCGCCGGCGGCCAGCGGCTGCTTTTTTCCGCCACCCTCGACCGCGGCGTCGGCGGCCTGGTGCGCGCTTATCTCACGGACCCTGCCATCCACGCCGTCGCGCCCGCGACCACTCCCGTCGAGGCGATGGACCACCGCGTGTTCGTGCTTCCGGCCAGCGACAGGGTCGCCGTCGCGGCGGAGATCGCCGGGCGCCCGGCCCGCACGTTGTTCTTCGTCCGCACCAAGCACGGCGCGGCACGGCTGGCCAAGCAGCTCAACCGGACCGGCATCCCGTCGGCGGCACTGCACGGCAACCTGAACCAGAACCAGCGCCAGCGCGCCCTCGCCGCGTTCACCGACGGGCATCCGCGCGTTCTTGTCGCCACCAACGTCGCCGCCCGCGGCATCCACGTCGACGACGTCGACCTGGTCGTTCACTTCGACCCACCCAATGACGGCAAGGACTACCTGCACCGGTCAGGCCGCACGGCGCGGGCGGGCGCACAGGGCACCGTTCTCGCCCTGGTCTCACCCGACCAGGTGCGCGAGGTGGCGCGGCTGCATCAGGCGATCGGGGTCACCCCCACCAGCCATCACGTGCAGACCGGCGACCACACGGTCAGGCAACTCGCCGCCTCCGGTACACCGGTGCCCGTGGCCCAGCGACCCCGCGTCCGCACTGAGCACGCGCAGTCCGCGGATCAGGTACCACACCGAAGGACCGCACCCCGGCGTGCACCGCGGTCAGGCCGGCGTCCCGGCCAGGGCCGCGGGAACACCGGCAGGGATGGGCGAGCCAAGTAACATGGCCTGACCCTCGTCGGCCGCCCCCGCACGCCGCTTCCATTCCAAGGCCCACCCACCCGATGGGGGGCGGTCATAAGCCCGTAGCGCGCGCATGGCCCACGTGCATAACCAGCCGCTGCGCGCTGATCTGCGGCGGCAGGGATGGTCCGCGCTGGTAGCATCCCGAGTCGGGCGAGGCCACTTGATCAAGGACAAACATGGCGTCACAGCAGTTCGATTTCATCATTGTTGGCGGCGGTTCGGCAGGTAGCGCGCTGGCGAACCGGCTGTCCGCCGACCATGCCAACCGGGTTCTCGTGCTCGAAGCTGGGCGCCCCGACTACCGCTGGGACGTATTCATCCACATGCCTGCGGCGCTCACGTTCCCGATCGGCAGCCGGTTCTACGACTGGCGGTATGAGTCAGAGCCGGAGCCCTGCCTGAACGGGCGGCGCATCTATCACGCCCGCGGCAAGGTGCTCGGCGGTTCGAGCAGCATCAACGGAATGATCTTCCAGCGTGGCAACCCGCTCGACTATCAGCGCTGGGCCTCCGATCCTGGCATGCAGGACTGGGACTACGCTCACTGCCTGCCGTACTTCAAGCGGATGGAGGCCTGCCTGGCCGGCGGCGACGATTTCCGCGGTGCCGCGGGCCCGCTCGTCCTCGAACGCGGGCCGGCGACGAGCCCGCTGTTCACAGCGTTTTTCGCCGCCGTGCAGGAGGCGGGATATCCGCTGACGGACGACGTGAACGGCTTCCGCCAGGAAGGCTTCGCCGCCTTCGACCGCAATATCCACCGTGGCAGAAGGCTCAGCGCCGCCCGCGCGTATCTGCATCCGGTCATGGGCAGGCCCAACCTCGGGGTCGTATGCCGTGCCTTCGTGACGAAGATTCTGTTCGACGGGAACCGGGCCGTCGGCGTGGAGTTCACCCACGGGAGGGGCCCGGTGCGCCGGGTGCGCGCCGGTGAGATCATCTTGTGCGGCGGTGCCATCAACTCGCCACAGTTGCTCCAGTTGTCCGGCGTCGGCAGCGCCACCGACCTGACCCCGCTCGGCGTGGACATGATCCACGACCTGCCCGGAGTTGGTGCGAACCTCCAGGATCACCTCGAGGTCTATGTCCAGTTCGCGGCCAAGCTCCCGGTGTCGGTCGCCCCCGCGCTCAAGTGGCGGAACCGCCCTGGCGTGGGCGCCCGGTGGCTGTTCCTGCGTGACGGCCCAGGGGCGACGAACCACTTCGAGGCGGGCGGATTCGTCCGGAGCAACGAGGACGTGGGCTATCCGAACCTGATGTTCCATTTCCTCCCGATCGCCATCCACTACGACGGCTCCTCGCCGGCCGGAGGCCATGGTTACCAGGTGCACATAGGGCCGATGTATTCGGACGCCCGGGGCTCTGTCAAGATCACCTCGCGCGACCCGGCCGTGCACCCGGCGCTGCGATTCAACTACGTGTCGACCGCCCAGGACCGCAGGGAATGGGTGGAGGCGATCCGCATTGCCAGGAATATCCTCAACCAGCCCGCTTTCGACCAGTTCAACGGCGGTGAGCTGGCTCCGGGCCCGGACGTCGCCACCGATGAGCAGATCCTCGACTGGGTCGCCCGCGACGCGGAGACCGCGCTGCACCCGTCGTGCACGGCCAAGATGGGAACGGGCCCGATGTCGGTGGTGGACCCGGCGAGCATGCGGGTTCACGGCCTCGACGGCTTGCGGACGGTTGACGCATCGACGATGCCGTACGTCACGAACGGGAACATCTACGCCCCGGTGATGATGATCGCGGAGAAGGCCGCCGATCTGATCCTGGGCAACACCCCGCTGCCGCCCGAGCCCATCGAGTTCCACCGCCACCGCCACCGCCACCGGCCCGGCGCGGGCCGCCCGCGGCGCCAGGCCGCTGCCCACGACCTCCCGCTGGACGGCTGAACGGCCCATCCCGCCCGGTCCCGCCATCGCCAGCCGCGTCTCCATGATCCTTAACGGCTGCGCGGGCCGTCGTCCCGCCCGAAACGCGGCACTTCATGATCGCGGTAACTTGTCTGCGGTATGTGCGGAAATGTTACCGCGATCATGAAGACGAGGCGTCGCAACAGACGTGAACGCGTCTCGACCGCGGGCTGGGCCGCTTCGGCTCACCCGCAGTGACGACGCACGCAGTCCTGTGTGACAGAAACCTCTTTGCGTCTACGCACGGGCAGGGCTGGCGAGCCCGCCGGCAGCTGAACGCCACCCGGCCGGGCCCACCTGCGCCACCCGCCACAGCCTTCTGCACCTGGTTCATGATCGGCGCGGGCTGTCCTGGCTTCACCGAGCGGGGTCGGCGTGACGGCGGTCACGACCACGTAGCGCGCCCGTGGGCGGTCCGCGAGTGCCTCGATGGCACCAAGATCTATCTTGGCGACATGCTCGCCGTACGGCTCGATCAGCCAGGGCGGCAGCCCTATCTCGGCCGCGATCTCGCCTACCGGCTTCAGCGTGGCCCGCCGTGAGATCTCCAGTGCGCTTGGCATCCCCATGTCAGTCACGCCGCCCTTCTGTGCCACCACTGAATTTCGGTGCGGGATAGACCACTGTCTTCGGTTCGGTGAAGGCGTCCACGACGTAACGCCCGCCGACCCTGCCTCTGCCGCTGACCGCGCCCGACCTGCCGCCGAAGGGCAGGTGGGATTCCCACAGGTTCGTCGAGGCGTTCACGTTGACCCAGCCGGCCCGCGCACGCTCGGCGAAGGCGAGGCCACGTTCGAGGTCACCGGTGAAGACCGCCGCCGTCAGGCCGAACGGTGCGGCGTTGGTGAGCTCGAGCGCCTCGTCAGCGGAGCTGACCTCGACGACGGGTACGACCGGGCCGAAGGTCTCCTCCACGGCGATCGCCATGTCCGGCGTGACGCCGTCGAGCACGGTTGGCTCGGCGAACAGCTTGGTCGCAAACCCCGAAGACACAGCGCGATGCCCACCGCAGCGCAGCGTCGCACCGCGGGTGAGCGCTTCGCCGACGTGACGGTCGAACTTCGACGCCGTCGCCTCGTTGTTCAGCGGCCCCATCGTTGTCACGGGATCGAACGGGTCACCCAGCCTGACCCGCTCGGCGGTCGCCGCCACGACACGGTCCACGAACTCCCCGCGGACGCCCCGCTCCACGAGGAACCGCTCGCCCGCGGTGCAGCTCTGGCCGGCGCACAGGTAGGCGGCTTCGAGCGCCGCGTCGGTGGCGAGTTCGAGGTCGGCGTCGTCAAGCACGACCATCGGGCCGTTGCCGCCGAGTTCGAGTATCTGCGTCTTCCCAGCGGACCTGGCGGCGACGCGCGCACCCGTGGCGACGGACCCGACGAAACCTACGGCCGCGACCGCCGGGTGGCTGACCAGGGCGTCGCCGACCACGGGCCCGGGCCCGGGCACGAAGTTGAACACCCCGGCAGGCAGCCCGGCCTCGGCGCTGGCCGTGGTAATCACTTCGGCCAGCAGCGCGCAGCATGCCGCGGTGCTCGGCGCCGGCACCCAGACAACCGTGTTACCTGCCGCCAGCGCGGGCGCGAAGAGTTCCGCTCCCATCGTGTACGGCCAGTTCCACGGGCTCACCACGGCGACCACGCCGAGCGGGACGCGGGAGATGAGCACCCGGCGCGAGGCGGAGGTCGAGGCGGGGAAGGAGCCAGCGAGCCGCTTCGCGTCCTCGCCGGCCATCCGGAAGTATTCGGCCAGCTCGTCGACCTCGTCGTAGGCCTCGGCGAGAAGCGGTTTGCCCTGGTCCTCGCTCAAGCCGCGGGCAAGCTTCTCGCGCTGGCCGCCGATCGCGCCCACGACCGCCTCGCACCACTGCGCGCGCTCGAACGGCGACATGCCGGACCAGGCCGGCCAGGCCGCGGCCGCGGCCGCCACCGCATCACCGACATCGGCCGGGTCCGCTACGGCCACCGAGGCGAACGTCTCACCGGACGACGGGCTCGTCGCGGCCGCGGCCCCGGCGCCACCCTTGCGCCACTGGCCGCCGATATAGAGGAGATGCTCGCGCATGGTTCCCGCCGTCTCCCTCCTGGCCCTGACATACCTGCCTGTGTCACCGCCGCACCGCCGCTGTGGCAGCGCACGCCCGGGGCGCCCACGGATCGGCAGCAGGCCCGCGGGTGGCGCGCCGCGGCAGCCGCTTCGGATCAATTGACTTAACGGCTCCCGCGTGACTCGCCCACCCGGACCGCAGGCTCCGGTCTTGGCGTGCCTGGAGAGCCGGTGCCGCAAGCACCGGCGCCCGTCCAGTCCGTGCACAGCCTGCCGAGCTCGTCGAGCATCTCGGGCGGCATCCGGTCGGCGGGCCCGGACACCGACACGGCCGCCACGCATGCCCCCGCCGGGCTGAAGACAGGTGCGGCGACAGCGACAAGTCCTTCCTCGAGTTCGGCGACGGCCTTCGCGTAGCCGTCACTGCGGACCGCCGCGAGCTCTTCTTCGAGCGCCACGGGGGTGGTGATCGTGTGATCGGTGTACCGCTGCAGCACGGGGGGGATGGGGATCGCGCCGTAGGCGAGCAGGACCTTGCCATTCGCCACGGCGTGCGGCTTGGTCCTGCGGCCGATCCAGCCGCCGCTGCAGCCGAGGATGTACGTGCTGG
The DNA here is from genome assembly GCA_963851085.1 of uncultured Actinomycetota bacterium. Lineage (GTDB taxonomy): Bacteria > Actinomycetota > Actinomycetes > Streptosporangiales > Streptosporangiaceae > DATFVJ01. Next base: position 191,001 of record CAWKNX010000005.1, read on the forward strand.
CGATCTCGGCGACATTCAGGATGTCGGTGCCGTCAGGCACGGCGAGGTTCACCGTCTCGCCGGTTTGCCTGGAGAGTTTCTCCATGGCTGGCTGCATCCGCTCGACGATGTCGAAGCTGCGCAGCGCGAGTGCGCCAAGCCGGATAATCTCGACCCCGAGGCGGTAGCGCTTACCGTGGCGGGACAGGAAACCGGCCCGTTCGAGCGCCATCGCCAGACGCGAGGCGGTCGACTTGTGGACGCCAAGCAATCGGGCCATTTCGGTAACGCCAAGCTCGATCCGGCCGTCCTCGAAGCTTGTGAGCAGCGCCAGGGCCCGTTCGGCCGACTGATAAGTTGCGCTGCCTGCAACCTCGTTCTCGGTCACGCAACCAGAGGAACACGCCGTGATGCCGTCGTCAACCAAGTGGGACACGCGGCCCGCATGGCGGCCGAGCGCCGTTTGGGCGGCGTTTGGGCGGTATTCTGTCGTCGCGCCCGCGACATCGCGCGTGCGGACAGGCCCCTCCATCGAGCACTGGGAGCTGGGTATGGGGATACCCGGCGCGTCGCAGACCGCCGCAACCACCGACGATCCCCTCCCCGAGGCCGTCGCGCTCGCTGGCGGTGCCGCGGATGCGGGCGTTCCGCTGAGGCTTCTCGGCGGGCTGGCCGTGCGCGTCGCCTGCCCCGACTTCCCCCCGCGATTCCGCCGGGACCAGGACATCGATTTCGCCTGCCTCTCCAAGGGCCGCAAGGAGGTCGCGTCCTACCTGGAGCGCAGCGGCTGCGAGCCGGACCGCAGGTTCAACAGCCTCAACGGCTCCTCGCTCATCGCGGAGCGGCCCGACCTGGCCCCACCTAACGCGGCTTTCGACCCGGTAGCCCAGGCCCAGCGGCTGCTCGAGAGCGCGGAAGCCGCCCCGAAGGGCCTGAAGTGGCGGCTGCGGTCGAACGTCGGTGCCCTGTACGCCTACAGCACGACGTTCGGCGTGCCCATCGTGCCGGTGTCTGGTGTGATCACGATCGGTCTGCTGGGATTCAATCTGTTCGAGTGGCTCCACAACGCTACGTACGGGGTGAACAAGGGCCCGTCCCTCGTCTACATGGGGGCGATGTACGTGCTCGCGATCTCGTCGTCTTCGTCGTGGCCCGGATCGTGCGCAGCAGGCAGGGGATTGACCTGTCCCTCATCAACAAGGAGATCCCGGTCGAGTAGGACCTCGACGGGCAAAGATCGGCGGGTTCGGTGGGGTGGAGCCCCCGGGCCAGCACCGGTCAACCGGCCCCGCCGCCCGCACGTTTCCTGGGCGGCGGGGCCGTTGCCCGCTGGTGGCGGCCGAGCGGGCAAAGATGTGATCGGCGGTAAGGAGCGGAATGACAGACACTCCGAAGCGGGCGAGCGCCGTCATCGTCGGTGCGGGCATCGTCGGCAACAGCCTGGCGTACCACCTCGCCAGGCTGGGCTGGCGCGACATCGTCCTGATGGATAAAGGGCCGATGCCGAACCCGGGCGGCTCGACCGGCCACGCGTCCAACTTCATCTTCCCGATCGAGTACTCGAAGATGATGATGGAGCTCACGCGTGACAGCACCGAGCAGTACAAGGCGCTCGGCGTGTTCACAGAAAGCGGCGGCATCGAGGTCGCGCGGACCGAGGAGCGGCGGCAGGAACTGCGCCGCCGCTTTTCGGCCGGCAAGGCCTGGGGCATCGAATCGGCGCTCCTGTCCGCCGCGGAGGTGGCCAGGCTGGTGCCGTTCCTCGACGAGTCGGTGATCCTCGGCGGGCTGCACATCCCTACCGTGGGCGTCGTCGACTCGCTGCGGGCCGGCACGCTCATGCGCGAGCAGGCGCAGCACATGAACGCCCTGCGGGTGCTCGCGAGCACCGAAGTGCTCGGCATCGAGGTGTCCGCCGACGGTGGGCGGGTCAGGGCCGTGCGGACCACATCCGGCGACATCGCCACCGATGTGTGCGCGATCTGCTGCGGTGTGTGGAGCCCGCGCATCGCCAGGATGGCCGGCGCGTGCATCCCGCTGACCCCGGTCGTGCACCAGATGATCAGCGTCGGGCCCATCCCGCTGCTGTCCGGCACGGTCGGGGAGATCTCGTACCCGATCGTGCGGGACATGGACACCAACATGTACGAGCGCCAGCACGGCAGCGACCTGGAGGTCGGCTCGTACGCCCACCGCCCGATCATCGTCGCGCCAGATGAGATCCCCTCCATCGAGGAGGCGGTCCTGTCGCCCACGGAGATGCCGTTCACCCAGGACGACTTCGACCCGCAGCTCGAGCAGGCGCTGGAACTGATGCCGGGCGTGCTCGGCGACGAGAGCGTGGGGATCAGGTATGCCATCAACGGGCTGATCTCGCTGACACCGGACGGCCATCCGGTGCTCGGCGAGATGCCGGAGGTCGCCGGCCTGTGGTCGGTCGCGGCGAGCTGGATCAAGGAAGGGCCGGGCATCGGGCGCGCTGTGGCCGAGTGGATGAGCGGCCGCGCACCCGAGATCGACGTGCACGAGGCCGACGTCGCGCGGTTCTACGGCCATCAGCGGACCGGCGAGCTTGTGCGGGCGCGGGCCCGCGAGAGCTTCAACAAGATGTACGGGATCGTCCACCCGGCGGAGCAGTGGGCATCGGCGCGGCCCATCAGGGTCAGCCCGGTCTACGACCGTGAGCGTGATCTTGGCGCGGTGTTCTTCGAGACGGCCGGATGGGAGCGCCCGCACTGGTACGCCTCGAACGAGGGCCTGCTCGAGCGGTACGCCGGCCGGCTGATGCCGCGCGAGGCCGAGTGGGAGGCGCGCTGGTGGTCGCCGATCATCAACGCGGAGCACCTCGCCATGCGGGACGGATGCGGGCTCGTCGACTTGTCGGCATTCGCCGTCTTCGACATCACCGGGCCCGGTGCCCTCCAGACGGTGCAGTCGGCCGCCGTCGCGCAGATGGACGTGCGGCTCGGGCGGGTGGTGTACACCTCGCTGCTGGATGAGCGCGGGGGTTTCAAGGCGGACCTGACGATCATGCGGCTCGGCGCGCAGCGGTTCCGTGTCGTGACCGGTGGCGCCACCGGCATGACGGACATGAAGTGGTTCACCGGCCATGTGCCTCCCGACGCCGCGGCCGCGCTCACCGACCTGACCTCGGCCTGGACCACGCTCGGGCTGTGGGGCCCGCGGGCGAGGGCAGTCCTTCAGTCGGTGACCGCCGACGACGTGTCACACACCGGTTTCCCCTTCGCCACGTGCCGCGAGATCGAGGTCGGCGACGTGACGGTACTCGCGTCGCGCATCTCCTACGTCGGCGAGCTTGGCTGGGAAATTCACGTGCCGATGGAACAGGGCGCCCGCGTGTGGGACAAGATCTGGGACGTGGGCGAGGGACACGGGCTGGTGCCTGTCGGCATCGGCGTCTACGGCACCACGGGCAGGCTCGAGAAGGGTTACCGCGCGTTCGGTAACGAGCTCGAGGGCGACGGCAACCTGGTCGAAGCGGGGATGGCGCGCCCGACGGTGAAGGAACAGGCCTTCACAGGCAAGGCCGCCTACCTCGCGCAGCGGGACACTCCGCCGTGCGCCGTGCTCGCCACCCTGACCGTGGACGACCACCGCTCGGCGAGCGGCCAGCTCCGCTACATGCTCGGCGGCGAGCCCATCCTCACCACCGGCGGCGTCCCGCTGGTGGATGCCAAGGGCCGCCACTCGTACGTCACGAGCGCGGGTGCCGGGCCCTCGGTCGGCAAGCATCTGCTGATGGCCTACCTGCCCGCCGAGGAGGCGCGCGTCGGCAACCGCCTTGCCGTGGAGTATCTCGGCGAGCTGTACCCGGTCACGGTCGCAGTGGCCGGTGCCACCCCGTTGTTCGACCCGGAAAACAGCCGGGTCAGAAGCTGACCGGCATGGAGATTCTGGTCTGCGTCAAGCGCGTCCCCATGGTCGGCGGCAAGATCGTCGTGACCCCGGACGGGCAGGAGGTCGACACCCGCCTGTCCGGGTTCACGATCAGCCCGCATGAGGAATGCGCGGTCGAGGAAGCCGTCCAGCTGGTCGAGCGTTACGGCGGCAGCGTCTGTGTGCTGACGCTCGGCCCGCCCGCCGCCGCAGAGCAACTGCGCGCGGCGCTGGCCCTCGGCGCTGGGCATGCCGTCCTCCTGGAGACCGACGGCAGTCACTGGGGCCCGATCGCGACGGCCGAGGCGATCGTCGAAGCTGTCCGCGGGCGGGCCGGGACCGGGCAGCATCCGTACGACCTGATCCTCTTCGGGAACGAGGCTGCCGACACCGGCGACTACCAGGTCGGCGTGCGGGTCGCCCACGCACTTGGCCTGCCCAGCGTCACCGGCATCAAGAACATCGAGATGGGCGAGGGGTCCGCGCGGGTGCGGCGCGAATACCGGGGCATCCAGGAGGTCTTCGAGGTCACGCTTCCTGCGGTCATCACCGTCAAGGAGGGCATCAATCTGCCGAGGTACCCGTCGTTTCCCGGCCGGGTCCGGGCGAAGAAGGCGGTCATCGAGGAGTCCAGGCCGAAATGGCACGGCGAGAGCCTTCGGATGCGGATGCTTCGGGTGCCCGAGGAAGAGCGCAGGCGCACGGAGATCCTGGGCCAGGGGGCGGATGCGGTACCGGCACTCGTCCGGCTGCTCGAGGATCTCGGGGTCCTGCCGTGACCGTGCTGTGCCTGGTCGAGCACGAATCCGGCGAGGTCATCGATGCCTCCGCCGCGGCCCTGGCCTTCGCACGCACCCTGGCGCAATCGCTGCCCGTCATCGACATCGGAGCCGATATCGGAGCCGATGCCGGACCGTCTGACGGTGCCTCATCCGGAGCGAGCGTGGCGGCGGTGCTGTTCCGCGCCGCCGATGAGCTGCCTGTCGGCACGCTCGCCGCCTTCGGCGTGTCCGACGTCTACGCGGTCGAGTCGGATCTGCTCACCTCGTATGCGCCGCTGGCCTGGGCACGCGCGCTCGCGGACCTGATCGAGGCGTCGTCCGCCGACGCAGTGGTGGCCGCGGGCACCGATCGAGGCAACGAGGTGCTTGCGCATCTGGGCGCGATCACCGGCGAGCCGATGGTGGCGGGCTGCGTCTCCGCGGTCCTTGCGACCGATGAATCCGCCGCTGGCCAGCCCGGCGGGTCCGCCGGTGCTCCGGGTGCTCAAGGTGGCGCCGGTTTGCCCGGTCCCCGCACATGGCACATCGTCCGGCAGCGCTGGGCGGGCAGCCTGATTGAAGACGCCGTGCTCCACGCCTCACCCGCGCTGCTCACCGTCGCCTACGCTGCCGTGGCCGCTGCCGTGGCCGCTGCCTGGCCGCTGACGTGGCCGCCGTCGCGGCGGCGGCCACTGGTGCGGCCCGCGTCCGGATCCATCGGCCCGCAATCCGCGACGACGACCTCAGTGTGCGGGTCGTCGAGTCGGCCAAACCGAGCGCGGGGGTATCGCTCGCCACCGCACGGGTGGTCGTCGGTGGCGGGCGCGGCGTCGGCGGCCCCGAGGGCTTCGCAGTTATCGAGGAGCTTGCGGGCCTGCTCGGGGCCGCTGTCGGGGTGTCGCGCGTGGTCACCAGTCAGGGCTGGCGGCCGCACACGCAGCAGGTCGGTCAGACAGGTGCGCGTATCGCACCCGAGCTCTACCTGGCCTGCGGGATCAGCGGCGCGATCCAGCACATGGCGGGCTGCCTCGGCGCCAAGCACATCGTCGTGATCAATACCGACGCCGACGCGCCGATCATCGGGCACGCCGACTACGCGCTGATCGGTGACCTGAAAGAGGTCATCCCCGCCTTGGTGGCGGCCATCCGGGCCAGGAATGTTTCGCCCTGACGGTTGAATGACGTCATGGATAGCGGAGTTCGCGGCGGCGGTGTTCTCGACCACGATCCCGGCGCGGCTGACCGCTTCGCCTGCCACCTCGCGGCGGTCCTCGCGGCTGGCACTCTTACCCCAGCGATGGGCCATTGCCGGGGTGATCGCGCCGCTGTCAACGTGTGCCATCGAGTCCACTTCAAGATCATTTGCGTGGATGTCCGGTTACGGGTCGCCCGCGGGCTGTATCAAAATCGAGAACTCGTCTCGAACCGTGAGATTGATCTTGTCGGCACGCCCTGACGGACGAAGAGCCGTTGTAGTGACCTGCGGCGCTGCTGTCGTGCCTGCCACCGTCGATAGCGCGATCTCGGCATCTGAGACGCGCAATGGATTCTGCAACAGCCCGCCCGCGACTTGTAACGGGACATCCACGGTCACCGGCGGCGCCAGCCACACGATGACACCATCGGCCGTCAAGATCAACTGCGGCTTGGCACACGAATGGCCCGCAGGGTGCCGGATGGCACGGCTGTCAATATGTACCCTTACTCTGATCCACGGGCGCTTTCATGATCGCGGTAACTCTTCGGCGATATGTGCGGAAAAGTTACCGCGATCATGAAGGCCCGGCGCTGCCCCGGCCGCTGCCATCGCCCGGATCATGATTCACGGCCCGCGGGGCGGCCCATAACACCACCAATGGGCCATTGCTGGGGTAAAGCAACAGCGCAGGAGACCACGGAGATGACGCACATGGACGCCACGCTGCCGCCGGTCCCGCGCCGCGCACTTGTCACCGGGGGGTCGCGGGGCGTCGGCGCCGCGGTCGCGGCGGCGCTCGCCGCGGCGGGTCATGCGGTGGCCGTGCACTGCCGCGTGGACACGGCCGCGGCGGAGACGGTGGTCTCCGCGCTGCCAGGAAGCGGGCACACGATCGTGAGCGGTGACATCGCCGATCCAGAGCAGGTGCGGGCGTTCGTGGCCGCGGCCGTCACCGCGCTCGGCGGCATCGACGTCCTGGTCAACAACGCCGGAGTGTATTTCGAGCAGCCGATCGCGTCCACGTCCTACTCCGCGTGGCAGGACGCCTGGCGGCGCATTGTCGACATCAACCTGCACGGGACCGCCAACGTCACCTGGTGCGTGACCGATCATCTGCTGCGCCGGCCAGAAGGGCCCATGGGAGCGAGGATCATCACCGTCGGAAGCCGCGGGGCCTACCGCGGCGAACCGGACGCCCCTGCCTATGGCGCCAGCAAGGCGGCGGTGCATTCGCTGACGCAGTCGCTGGCGGTCGCGCTCGCCCCGTACGGCATCGCGGCCGCGGCGGTCGCACCGGGCTTCGTCCGCACCGACATGACCGAGTCGATGCTTTCCGGTTCGGCTGGAGACGCCATCAGGGCGCAGAGCCCCTTCGGCCGGGTCGCGGAGTCCGAGGAGATCGCCGCCGCGGTCGCGTGGCTCGCCTCACCAGGTGCGCAATGGGCGAGCGGAGCCGTCCTCGATCTGAACGGCGCGTCCCACCTGCGCTGACCCGCCCGGTGCCACCCCGCCCGGTGCCACCCCGCCCGGTGCCACCCCCGCCCGGTGCCACCCCCGCCCGGTGCCACCCCCGGCGGTGTGCCACGTCCGGGCAACGTCGCTGTGACAGCTGTCGCGGCACCCACTCGAGCACGGACTGCTCGATGCTGGCCGTGGGGAACACCTCGTAGCGGGGGGGGCCGCAAAAGCGACGCGGCGCTCAGGAGGCCGCTGCGGGCCCGCACGGCTGGCCCTGAGACTGATCCTTAACGGCTGCCGCGGATGCGGTATCCGCTGGTGTGGGGGGATGCCGGGGGGTCGGCCCCCCGGGGCAATACAGTCTTAACGGCTGCCGCGGATGCGGTATCCGCTGGTGTGGGGGGATGCCGGGGGGTCGGCCCCCCGGGGCAATACAGTCTTAACGGCTGCCGCGGATGCGGTATCCGCTGGTGTGGGGGGATGCCGGGGGGTCGGCCCCCCGGGGCAATACAGTCTTAACGGCTGCCGCGGATGCGGTATCCGCTGGTGTGGGGGGATCCCGGGGGGTCGGCCCCCCGGGGCAATACAGTCTTAACGGCTGCGCGGCGTGTCACGTGAGCCGGCGAGGTCACCTCGCTCAGCAGGCGTTCGAGATCGCGTTCGAAGGCCGGCCACGCCGACGTCGATCACGGTCAGCGGGAGGCCGAACATCGTGGCCACCGACCACGCCTCGGCTTCGAGGCCGGGGCTGCGCCGCTGCGCCAGCCAGACGACGCGGCGGTAATGGCCGAAGTAGTCGGCCCAAAGCTCGGGCCGCCTGTCGAGGCCGAGTTCGGCGAGGACCGACCGGCGGAAGCTGCGCACGAGAAAGTCGGTGAGCACGTAGGTGCCTGGTTCGGTGCCGAAGAGTGCCCGCATCCGCTCAGGTCCAGCGAACACGTCGTAGCAGTGCAGCCCGCGCAACATCCGCAGGCCGAGGCGCTCGCACAGGTCGCCGAGTGCGCCGTAGGTCCCGCAGTCCGCGTAGGCGAGCGCCACGCGCCGGCCCCGGGCCTCCGCACGCAGCGCGAGGCGCTCCGCATCAGCCGTGATCCGCTCCGGCCGGTTGTGCAGCAGGGAGGGAAGGCAAGCCACCTCCACCGGCCAGCCCCGGCGCGCGACGATCTCGCGGACGTGCGCGCCGAGCGCGCCGCAGGCGATCACCGTGACCTCCGCAGGTGCTGGCACCGCCGCCGGGGACGGCATCGGTGCCGCGGCCGGGTCAGGCAGGGAATTGCAGTTGCTCGACGAACCGGTCGTTGAAGTCGGCGCGGTCGGAGAGTTCGACATACCTCACCTCCCCGAGCAGAGCCACCGCCCCGGCCCGTTCCCGCACGCTCATCAGGGCCATCTTCGCGCCCTCGCCCGCGACGTTGCCGGCGGCCACCACGCGCGTCACGGGCAGCTTCGGCACCAGGCCGATCCGGATCGCGTTCGCCGGCGACAGATACGTGCCGAACGACCCCGCGAGCAGGACCTGCTGGATGGCGCCGGGCTCCAGCCCGGCCTCCTCGATGAGGATGCGCCAGCCGGTGGCGATCGCGGCCTTGGCGAACTGGAGTTCCCGCACGTCGCGCTGCGACAGGTAGATCGAGTGCTCCGCGTCGCCAGGCTCGTCCAGCCAGTGCAGCACGAACACGCGCTCCTTGCCGATCCTGGCCAGCCTGGGGGCGAGGCCTGGCGCGAGCGCCGCGGCCTGCTCGTCGGGAACGAGCCGGCCCGACTGATCGACCAGCCCGAGCCTGACCAGCCCCGTGACCGCGTCGACCAGCCCGGAACCGCACAGGCCCGCCGGCGGTGCGTCGCCGATGACGTCGAGCTTCACTTCGTCTGGGGTCATCGACACGACCTCGATCGCCCCGTCCGCGGCCCGCATGCCGCAGCGGATCGCCGCGCCCTCGAACGCCGGGCCCGCCGGCGCCGCGGTCGCGAGCAGCCACTCGCTGTTCCCCAGCACGATCTCGCAGTTCGTGCCGATGTCCACGAACAGCCGGGTGCGCGAGTCGCGGTCCATGCCCGAAGCGAGCAGGCCGGCCATGATGTCGCCGCCCGCATATGCGCCGAAAGAGGGGAACACGACGGCGCGGGCGCGCGGGTGGACGCCGATCCCGATCTCGGCCGCGAGCAGTTCGGGGAACGTCCGCGTCGACATGATGAACGGCGCGACGCCCATCGGCTCGGGGTCGATGCCGAGCGCGATGTGGGTCATGGTCGCGTTGCCAGCCAGCGCCACCTCGTAGACGTTGCGCGGATCCACGCCGCCGCGCTTGCACACGGCCTGGGCTAGCTCACCAAGCGTCTCGTGGGCCAGCCCGGCCAGCCGGTCGAGGGCCTCGGGGTCCATCATGATCGAGCTGATCCTGGTGATCACGTCCGCACCGAACCGCTGCTGCCTGTTGAGCGTCGACTCCACCGAGAGCGGCGTGCCCGTGGAAAGGTCGAGCAGCGTGGCGACGACGGTCGTGGTCCCGAGGTCGAACGCGATGCCGAACGCGCGGTCGGTGGTGTCGCCCGGCTCGACATCGATCAGCACGTCGTCGACCACGACGGCGGTGACCTTGTAGTCGGCGCCGCGCAGCACCCGGCCGATGGACCTGAGCGCGTGCAGGTCCACCCGCAGTTCCAGGTCGTCAAGCTCGGTGAGGAGACGTTCGAGGTCAGTGGTCTGATCGCCAAGGTGCGGTTCGGACAGCTCCACGTAGCGCTTCTTCGTCGCCGGGCGCAAGATCACCTGCCTGCCCACGCCGACCGTGGCAGCCTTGGGCCTGGTGACGAGCGGCGGCACCTCGACGGTCAGGCCGGATACCGCCAGGGCGCGGCACGCGAGGCGCCATCCGGCGGCGAGCTGCTCGGTGGTGAAGGCGCGGTGGTCGAGCACCGTGACGGGCACCGCGCCATCGAGCACCTTGATCTTGCATTTCGCGCAGGTGCCATGGCCACCGCAGGTGGAGTCGATCGCGATGCCGTTCCAGCTCGCCGCGTCGAACAAGGTGACACCGGGCGGCACGCGCACACGCCGGCCGCTCGGCTCGAACGCGAGTGCCACGCGGGTGGCTCCGTCACCGTGCACGGCGTCGTGGCGTGGCACGTCGCCCGCGGGTTTCCCGCCGCCCGCGCCTGATCCATCCACCAGCGGTTCGCCGGCCTGATGAACCGTCCGCGCGCGCGAGCGTGCGGTCATGTCGACGCCTGCCGCGCCCGGTGAGCGGCGATCCACGAGGCGCCCCACGGATCGCGGTCGAGCAGGAGATCCGCGGCCTTGACGGCGCGGACTAGCTGTGGCGACCGGGCGTCCATGATGGCACTGGTCAGGCCGCTGTTGATCGCCATCGGCAGGAACGCGGCACCGATCGTGTGGCGGTCGGGCATGCCGAAGGAGACATTGGACGCGCCGAGCGTCATGTTCACGCCGAACTCGTCACGGCAGCGGGCGATCGTCTCCAGCGTGCGGAGCACCAGGGTGGTGTCCGCGCCGATGGGCATGGCGAGCGGGTCGAGCACGATGTCCTCGACACCGATGCCGAACCGCCGCGTCGCGACGTCGATGGCCTTGCGGGCGAGCTCCACCCGCCGCCCGGGATCCTCCGGGATCTCCGCCTCGTCGTTGGGCAGCAGGATGACGGCGGCGCCGTACTTCCTGACGAGCGGGAGGATGGCGTCGAGGCGCTCATCCTCCGCCGTGACGGAGTTGACCAGTGCCTTGCCCTCGTAACTGGCCAGGCCGGCTTCGAGCACCTCCACGATCGAGGAGTCGATGCACAGGGGCAGGTCGGTGAGACTCTGGATGAGCTTGACCGCCCGCACCATCATCTCGGCCTCGTCCACCAGGGGAGCGCCCATGTTGACGTCGAGGACCATGGCGCCGCCGGCCACCTGCTCGGTGACGTCGTTTTCGATGCGGGCCAGATCGCCCTGCCGCAGTTCCTGTTGCAGCGTCTTTCTGCCGGTGGGGTTGATCCGCTCGCCGATGACGCAGAACGGCTGATCGGGGCCGATCACGACTTCCCTGGTGGCCGACCGCAGGACTGTGTGCATAACCCTGCCGCTCCGGCTACGCCCGCGCGACGGCGCGCCGCCGCTGCAAGAGTTCCTTCGCCCGGCTGACGGCGGCCGAGGCGTCAGCCGCGTACCCGTCAGCGCCGACGACGTCCGCGTACTCCTGGGTGACCGGGGCGCCGCCGACCATGACGATGACCTGGTCACGCAGCCCGCTCTTCTCCAGGGCGTTGATGTTCGCCTTGAACATCGGCATCGTGGTGGTGAGGAAGGCGGAGAAGCCGAGGATGTCGGGCCGATGCTCGCGCACCGCCGCGACGAACTTCTCCGGCGCGACCTGGACGCCCAGGTCGATGACCTGGAAGCCCGCGCCCTCGAACATGATGTTCACGAGGTTCTTCCCGATGTCGTGGACATCACCCTTGACCGTGCCCATGGCGATGGTGCCGATGGCCTCGGCGCCCGTCTCGGCAAGCAGCGGCCGCAGCACCTCGAGTGCCCCGGCCATCGCCTTGCCGGCGATCAGCATCTCGGGCACGAAGAAGTCGCCGCGTTCGAACCTGGCGCCGACCTCTTCGAGCGAGGGGATGAGGGCGTCGTAGAGGAGCGTCTCCGGCCCCAGGCCCATCTCGAGACCGGCATTTGTCAACTCGAGCACGGCCGGCGCGTTGCCGACCAGCGTGACGTCGTACAGCTGGCGGAGCAACTCGTCCTGTGTCACGCGGCACCTTCCTTCTGTCGCCGGTGTCGGGTGCGGTGTTCTTTGCTTTCTGGCCGGTGCCCGAGCACGGCGGACAGGGCGCCCGCCTCTGCCACGCACTGGGCGGCGACTTCGGCGAACCTTGTGCGGGGCAGCCGCGTGGCGGGCGCCGACACCGACAGTGCGGCGACCACGGCCGCGCCGTCGCGGTACACCGGCGCCGCGACCGCCACCAGGCCTGGCTCGAGCTCCTCGTCGGTGACGGCGTAGCCGCGCCCGCGCACGTCGGAAAGCTCGGCGTCCAGCGCGGTGCGGCTGGTGATGGTCTTGGCGGTACGCGCCTCGAGACGGCCGGCCGGCAGTTCGGCGGCGCCGTGGGCGAGCAGCACCTTGCCGAGCGCCGCACAGTGCAGCGGGACCGGGCGGCCGAGCCAGTTCGTCGCACCGATGACGTATTGGCTGTCCACCTGGGCGATCTGCTCCACCATGCCGCGGCTGGCGACGCCGAGGTTCACGGTCTCGCCGGTCGCCTGGCCGAGCCGGTCCATGAAGGGCCGTGCGACGCTGACGAGGCCGGCCTCGGCTCCGCCGCGCCAGGCGTACCTGACGAACACCTCACCAGGCCGGAAGCGGCCGTCGGCATCGCGCCGGACGAGCCCGTTGCGCTCCAGCGCGAGCAGCAGCCGCGACGTGGTGCTCTTCGCCAGGCCGGTGGCCGCGGCGAGCTCGGTGAAGGTCACCGAGCCTGGTGCGTGCACGACCTCCGTGAGCAGCCGCGCCGCGCGGTCGACGGCTTGCGTGCCGGTGGGACTGGTCACTGCGGTACTGAACCTTCGTCTCGGGGCCTTCGTGCCCGGCGTTCTCTGCTGCGTCTGCCCGCCCGGGCCTGCTGAGCAGGCCTGTTGGCAGGGGGCCGGGCAGTTCCATGTTACGGAACTTTGTTCTACTATGTGATCTTACGTTCGGGGCCATCGGACGGTCAAGCGATCCGGCGGCCGGGCTATCACTGGCTGCGCTGTAACGAGGTGGCGATGTTCCGCAATACCATGCCCCGCTACGAAATCCTTTCTCCGGACGCCATCAATGTCCTCGACAAGGGATGGCGCAGGATCGTTTCTGAGATCGGCATTCAGTTCGCCAAGCCGGAAGCGGTGGCACTATTTCGCCAGGCCGGTCAGGCCGTCGAAGACGATGTCGTGCGCCTCGACCCCGAGTTTGTTATGGAACAGATCGCGAAGGCGCCGAAGGAATTCGACGTCCAGGCGCGTAATCCGGCGAACAGCGTCCATATCGGGGGCGACCAGATGGTCTTCGGCGCCGTCTACGGATCGCCGTTCGTCCGCGAGGGCGACGTCCGCAGGGATGCCGCCCTTTCCGACTTCAGGCGCCTGGCCATGCTGGCCCAGAGCTTTCCCGAGCTTGATTCGGCCGGGGGAGTGATCTGCGAGCCGAACGACGCACCACTCGACTCGCGGCACCTCGACATGATCTATGCCTTGCAGACACTGACCGACAAGATCTACATGGGCAACGTCGTATCTGGGCCGAACGCGGCCGACACGATCCGCATGACCGAGATCCTGTTCGGCGGCCGCAAGAATATCGAGGACACGCCTGCCACGATCTCGCTGATCAACTGCAACTCGCCGCTGCGCTGGGACGACCGGATGCTCGACGCCCAGTTCGAGTACAATCGCGCGAACCAGCCCGTGGTACTGACACCGTTTCTGCTGATGGGGGCGATGTCGCCGGTGACGATCCCGGCCGCGTTGGCGCAGCAGCTAGCGGAGGCCCTGTCCGGCATCGCGCTCGCCCAGCTGATCCGCCCCGGCTGCCCGGTCATCTTCGGCTCGTTCCTGTCCAACATCGACATGCAGTCGGGCTCGCCCAGCTTCGGCACCCCGGAGTCGGCCATCGGCCTGCTGTGCACCGGCCAACTCGCCAGGCACTTCGGCCTGCCGTTCCGCACCGGCGGCGGCCTTACCTCCAGCCAGACCACCGACGCGCAGGCCGCCTACGAAGCGCTCATGACGCTGCTCCCGACCTTTCTTGCGGGCACGAACTGGGTGATGCACGCGGCCGGCTGGCTCGAGGGCGGCCTGGTGAGCTGCTACGAGAAGTTCATCGTCGACGTGGAACTGCTGCGTATGCTGCGGGTTCAGTTCACGCCCCTGGAGATCGACGAGGCCTCGCTCGCGTTCGACGCGCACCTCGAGGTCCGTCACGGTGGCCATTTCCTCGGCGCACAGCACACGATGGAACGCTTCCGCGGGTGCTTCTACCGGCCGATGCTCTCGTCGACGGCCAACTTCGAGCGCTGGCTTCGCTACGGCGGCAAGGACACCACCGCCCGAGCCACCGAGATTTACCAGAAGAAACTCGACGAGTATGAGCAGCCGCCGCTGGATGAAGCGGTGCGCGCCGAACTCGAGGAGTTCGTGGCACGCCGCCGCACCGAACTTGGCGACTAGCCTGCGCCAAGGGCACGATAATCAGGGATTAGTGGTCTGTAAGGGTCCTCAAAGAATCTCCGGCAGGCCACCACCTGTGCGATAGACAGCTATCTGGCGTGGCGGCCCGCGGCAGCCGTTCGGCTGCCTGATGCTGTGCCCACGGTGCCGCTGTCACGGCTCAGGGCGCCAGGTCGCGTGCCAGCAGTTCGTCCCACCTTTCGCGGCGGACCACAAGGTGGCCTCGCCTTCGTCGGCGAACACGACGGGGATCCGGCGCGCGCCGTCGCCGTTAGCGGCGCTGCGCGCTGAAGGTCGCGACCGCACCGCAGCAGGTGATCCGCACGTCGCCGAAGCCGGCCGCCCGCAGCCAGGCGTCGAGGTCACCCGGGCGAAAGGCGGGGCCGAACGCCTTCATCCGGCGCAGGACCCACGTGACGGCGTCGTGCCAGCGCCCCGTGCCAGCGACGATCGCGGTGCCGCGCAGGACGCTGCCCGGCCGCAGGACACGGGCGTACTCGCGGATGGCCGCGCTGGGTTCGCGCAGGCAGTGCAGGCCGTTGTAGCTGAGGCACAGATCGAACGCGCGGTCTGTGAACGGCAGCGCGGCAACGTCGGCCTGCACGAGGCCGATGCGGCCAGATCGCCACCCGGGCGCGGCGACCGGAGCCTGTGCACCCAGCGGAGCCTGTGCACCCCGCGGAGCCTGTGCAGCCGATCGGGCCCGGGCGAGCATGGTGGCGGAGATATCGGCGGCGACGTAGCGCACCTGTTGCCCTGGCCGAAGGCCGCGCAGTGCGACACCGCCGCCGCACGGCATGTCGAGCACGATGCTGCCTGGCGCCGCGGTGGCAAGCTCGCCAATCGAGGCCCATGCCGCACCGACGTCAAATCCCCACAGCAGCCGCGCTCCGGCGCGCACGACCGGCTCGCAGTGCACGGCCGCGTCGTATCCGGCGGCGAGCAGGCGCCGCCGGCGCCAGGTCTGGCCGCGCCGCCTAGACAACGCGCGAGCGCGCCGGCGCGGTACGCGGATTAATGCGCATCTCGTGAGCATATTGGGCGGGCCGGATGGCACGCCTGCCCGTGATCGCGGCGAGTTCTGCTCGAATGTATGTGCGAATGGCGGCCGGATCCGATAGACTGTTCGATGAAGAAGTTGCCCACCGATTCAGGGAGTGTCATCCGATGCCCGCGATAGCACGATCCGGGGAGGGCTGTTATGGGCTCGCCGGTGGTCGTGCCGGGGCCGGAATGCGGACCTGCTCCAACCTCGGGCCGGCAAAGGATTTGGCGCGTGATCGGCTTGTGCCGTGGCCCGCCGATTTGCCTGCGGAACGGATTGGGGCGCCGGCGCGGATTCCGGCGGGCGGATCAGCGGACGGAGTAGCGGGGAAAAGAGCGGTGGAAACGGGGGAGGCAGCAGCGGAGCAGGGAGTATGGCTGTCCGGAGGTCGTCAGATGCCGGTCCGGCTGATGTCGGCTATGTGTGGGGAGTCGGCGTGGGCGGAGCCCGGCACGGGCGACGGCATGGACACGGCTTCGGCCCGCACCGGTGGCGCAGGTACGGCCAGCGCCAGCGAGGGCAGTGGCGACGGCATGGACACGGCTTCGGCCCGCACCGGTGGCGCAGGTGCGGCCAGCGCCAGCCGGGGCGGTGGCCGGGATCGCGCTGCGGCCGCCGCCAGGCTCGATTGCGGATCACCCGGCGTGTCAGAGCTCGGTTTCCGTCAGGGCGGCGTCCTTGACGGTCTCGAACCAAGCCCGGAGCTTGCGATCTTCTTGCAGGACATGGCGGTCGCCTGGGCACATGACGGTGCCGGTGCTGACGAGCCAGGCAGTGCGCGGGACGCGGGGCGCGATCATGGCGGGGTCCGTGCGGACGTCGGCGCGCAGGACGGGGCCGGCGGCGGCGTGGACACGGGGACGGGACTGCGGCGGCTTGACGACCAGGCCCTGACCGGGGTGTTGCGAGGCTGGCGGCGGCTTGGCTCCTGGGCGGCGGCGATGGAGCACGCGGTGGCGGCCGAGCTTGCGGAGCGGCGGATAGCAGCAGCGAAATCGGCTGGCTGCTGGGACAACGAGGCAGCGCGGTACGCGTCCGCAGAGGTCGCGGCCGCGCTGACACTGACCCGGTCGGCTGCCGACTGTCTGGTGGCGCGGGCACTCGTGCTGCGTGGGCTGGCGGGAACTGCTGCGGCGCTCGCAGCAGGCCGGATCGACATGCCCCGCGCGCTGGTCATCACCAATGGGGTGGCGGGACTGGCCGATGAGCTGGCCCGTGCGGTCGAGGCCGAGGTGCTGGACAAGGCGCCGCTTCAGACGACCGCTGAGCTCCGGCGAGCGGTGGTGCGAGCGGCCATGGCGGCTGATCCCGCAGCCGCCGATCTTCGGCGTGAGCAGGCGGAGAAGCAGGCGCGGGTCGAGCGATGGGCCGAGCCGGCCGGTACGGGCGCGATCGCGGGCCGCGACTTGCCGCCCGCCGACGCGATTGCCGCTGAAAACAGGATCAGCGCACTGGCCGCTGCGCTCAAGTCGGACGGCGCCGTAGGCGGGATGGATCTCCTGCGTGCGCAGGTGTTCCTCGACTTGCTGCTGGGCCGGCCTGCTGCCGCGCCAGCCCATGTGGACCTCCCCGGGCCCTCGCGTGAGCCGGTGCCCGAACCCGCGCCCACCGGCGAGCCAGTGCCGGCCAGCGAGCCTGTGTCCGTCCCTGACCCGCCGGCCGCCGGCGAGCCCACGCCTGTCCGTGCGGCCACGCCCGCCCGTGAGGCTGTGCCCACCGGCGCGCCCATTCCTGTTCGCGCGCCGGTGCGTGCGGCTTCGCCCGTCCGTGAGGCAGTTCGTGAGGCCGTGCCCGCTTTGACCACGCCGCAGGATCTGCCTGCTGGGCTGCGGCGGGTGCGGTCTGGCGGTGGCTGTCCCTCGTGCGCTGGGCCGTCCGGCTGGACTGGAATGACGGGATCAGTGAACCTGACCATGCCACTGTCAGCCCTGCTTGGGCTGACGGACTCACCTGGTGAGGTCGCTGGGTTCGGCCCGGTCACGGCGAGTACTGCGCGCGATCTCGCGGCGGTCGCCGGGGCGAGCCCCGCCACGCGCTGGTGTATCACCGTGGTCGGCGAACACGGACAGGCCGTGGCGCACGGCTGCGCGACCCGGAGGCCGGGCCGGCCTGAGCGCAGGCGAGACGATCAGGGGGGAGACGGCCACGGCCGCGATGGACCGGGCCAAGTGCGGCAAAGCCCCGGCGGGCGCGGACCTGAGAGGCGCGGGCAAGATGGCGGCAAACCCACCGGGCCCGCCGGGCCCGCCGGGCCCACCGGGCCCGCTGTGGCTGGCTGGTCGTTCACGGCCGCACTGAGCGCGATCGCGGCAGGGAACTGCTCCCACGAACGGGAAACCCGCGCTTACCGGCTGTCGCCTTCGCTGCGGCATCTGATCCAGGTCCGCAACGCGACCTGCACGTTCCCCGGCTGTCGGCAGCCGTCACGTCGCTGCGACGAGGACCACACGATTCCTTTTCACCAGGGCGGTCGCACGTGCGAATGTAATGTCGCCCCAACGTGCAAGACATAACAACACATTTGGTCGCGCCGGCTCGCAAGCTCGCTGTGACCAAGCGTGCCGTTAAGGCCGGCACATGGCGGCGTCGACACGAGTGCCCAATGAGGTGCCACGGCAGGACTATGATGTGCCTGCTCTGGGCAGCATGTCATCGGCAGAGTTGATATTCACCATCGTCTATTCCGCCGCGCGACGGGTGGATTGGTGACGGTAGAGCAACGGCAGCACGCGCAGGTCCTTCGGGCGGCCCGCCTGACTGCTGCCAACCGACTACCGCTCCCATACGAGCGCTTCCCGCAGCGATTTAGCTGTGACTCTAGACGTGCCGCTCGCGCCTGCAAGAGCTGTGGGCGGTTACGCTAGATGCGCGACGCGGTACTGATCCCAGATTTCTGGGCGGAGGCGGCCGCGGGCGGGGACGTCGAGACCGTTTTCCTTCGCCCACGCCCTGACTTCCGCTGCCGAGACGGCAGCGGGTTTGGATGGGCGCGCTGGCGCTGGGGCGGCCATCTCGGTGCCGGGGAACAGCGGGATCTCACCAATCACCGGATTGGTGAAGCCGATCCTCTTGTAGGCGGTAAGCCTCTTCCCGTGCATGCGGGTCAGCATGGGCACTCTGGTGTCGGCGTAGTCGTGTACCTCGACCGTCGTTTTCCCCGGCAGATCACGCATGATCCGGCCGACGTTCTGCGTGATGATCGACTCCGAGGAGGACGGTGAGCACAGGAAAAGCGTGTCGAGCGCTGGGCAGTCGAAGCCTTCGCCAATGTAGCTGGCGGTTGCCGCCAGCAGCATTGGCTCGCGCGCGTGCACCGGGTCCCAGTCCGCGAGCTGCTTCAGGATGACACGCCGCTTTCCAGGGGATATGGAGCCGTGCAGCACCATCGGCGCCAAGCCACGGGCGTTCAGTTCGGCGGCGAGCTGGTCGACGTGCTCGGTCCGTCCTGCCATCACCAGGCAGTTACGGCCACGTCTGATCGCGTGCACCACATCATCGATGATCTGCGCGGTGCGGATCCGGTCCGACACGAGTGCCGGGATGATGATCGACTGAAGGATGCCGGGCGTGTCGCTGTCGATGTCGTCACGGATCGTGGTGGCAGTCGGATGAACATGCAGTTCCTGGATAAGGTCCGTCGCACTCGGGATCTTGTGTCGCACCTGTCCGCAGTGCATGAACATGATCTCCTCACGGCCATCCGCCCGCTTCGGCGTCGCGGTGAGCCCGAGCCAGCGCCGTGCCGGTATCGACTGGATCGCCCGCGCGAACGTGTGGGCCGCGACATGGTGGCATTCATCTACGATGACCAGGCCGTACTCAGAAAGGATCGCTGCTGGGTCATCTGCCCGAGTGAGTGACTGCAGCGTTGCCAGGTCGATCCGGCCGGTGAGTTTCGTCTTCTTGCCGCCACCGAGCTGGCCGATGTCCTTGGGGCCAAGACCCAGGTGTTCACGCAGCCGCTCCTTCCACTGGTCCACCAGCGGAGTCCGGTCGACCAGGATTAGTGTCGGCACCTTGTGCCGGGCGATCACGCCGCAGCCCATTACCGTCTTCCCCGCGCCAGGCGGCGCGACGAGGACCCCGAGTTCGTACGCGGCGACGGCGTCTACCGCGGCCTGCTGTTCTGCCCGCAGCGTGCCGGTGAACTCGATCTCCAGCTCGGCCGGTGCGCTGCGGAGATCGGTGATCGCTAGGCGGCTGCCCGCTTTCTCGATCAACTTCGCGGCACGGTCGGCGACGCCGCGTGGTAGGAACAGCCGGTCCAGGGACTCCGAGTAGCAGCGCAGCATCCGCGGCGCGCCCCAGACGCTCAGCCCGATCTGCTGCCGACTGTAGAACTCGGGATTGTGGAGTGATGCTAGGTGCTTCAGCGACGACAGCAGACTCGGCGGCAGCCCGGCCCGGCGGATCGCCAGCATGCCGCTCAGCTCAGCTTTGATGACGTCCGGCGGCGGAGGCTCAGCCGCCAGCGGAGATCTGTGCAGTCGCACCGCAGGACCGACCGTCGGTGGCTGAAGCTCTTCTGCGCGCTCCACTACGTCGCGGCGGGTCATGCGCTCAAGCGACGACAAGTACGCGAACTGATCCTGGTAGGGCTCGAACGTCGCCGGATCGACGAACAACGTCGTGCGATTCTGACGGCACCTGCCCTCCAGCGGCAGCGCGATCAGGTTCCCGAAGCCGCGCCGCGGCAGATAATCCTGCGCAGGGAAGAGGCGGTCGTAGCTCTCTATGTCCATCTCGCCGCGGATCGCCATCGCCTCGTGTAGCAGCGCGGCACCCATGGCACGCGCGTCGGCGGCGGCTACCGGCTCCGAGAAGAAAGTCCACACGTGTGCGCCGTCGCCCGACCGGGAGATCTCGACAGCCGCGGGCACGCCGGCCCAGGCAGCCGCTTCCGCGTACGCAGCGGCGTCGAGCCGCCAGGTGCCGCCGTCGAAGTCGCAGACCAGCAGGCGGCAGGTACTGTCAGGCAGCGTCACGTAAAGCCCGCAGGCGGCCGGGTTTTCCTTAGTCAGGTGCGCGGAGATGACCTCATCGGTAAGCGGCAGGTACTCCGGGTTGTCGCGGGTGGTGCCGGGCCGCCGTTTCGGCGCCCAGCCTTTGGTGCCTTCCGCAGTGTTCTCCCAGCGGTAGGCGTACACATCGCTGCGTCCCGCGAAGAGGGTCCGGTACAGGCCCACCTTGGCCTGCAAGCTTGACTCGTGATCTACCTGAGGCAGGGGAGGTCCGTGGACCGGGCCGAACAGCGGCATCTGCCGCGGCGGCGTTTTCGCGGCCACGTCGAGTTCAGCCTGCAGCGGCAAGGGGTCGCTGGCGCTTAGCGGCAGGGTGGTCAGCGCATTCAGGCGTGCCCGAAGCGCGGCGACCTCTTCGCGCAACAGTGGTATCTCTGCGCAGTGCTCGCAGCATTCCGATCCAGGCATCTCGGCGGACACCCTTCTAATACTGCCCTGACACGCGTGATGCCCTGTCTGTCAGGGCCTGAGCTGACTGTGACCGGCTAGATTCGGGTAGCTATGAGCAGACCATCGAGATGTATGTGCTTGACACGGCAAGCGCGGCATATGTCCACGACAAGACTCTCGTGCGGCGCAACGGCGCGACCCCGGTACTACTGTTTTCCGGTGTCACGTTCATGATCGGAGTCGCGCGGGCTGCCCGGTCAGTCCGGGCCGGGAGCTGGCAGCTGCCGAGCGCTCTTCTAGCTATGACCAGAGCGTGGATACAGGTGCGGCGACGATTCGGTCGCTGACGGGGAAGACATACGGGCCGGTGTGCAGGACGATGCCGGCAGCGAATGCGTCGCCGGTCTGGTCGCGGAGCCAGGCCAGGTGGCGCGCGTCAGAGGCCGTGACGGTGGCGGCGGCCTTGACCTCGATCCCGATCAGCTGCCCGCTGGCTGTCTCGATAAGCAGATCCACTTCCCTGCGCCCTTGCTCTTCGCGCAGGTGGTACAGGCGCGGGTCGTTGCTGCTTGCGGCGAGTTCCGCGCGCAACTGCGCGGCGACGAAGGTGTCGAGGAGGCGGCCCAGCATGTCGGGGCCGTACAGGATGGCGTCCCTGCCGAGTCCGAGCACGGCCGTGACGAGCGCCGGGTCGACCAGGTAGCGCTTGGGGGCCTTGACGAGCCTCTTGATCCGGTTGGAGAACCAGGCGGGGACCAGGTCCAGGACGAACATCCGCTGGAAGAGCGCCTGGTAGGCCTGGGCGGTCTTGGCGTTGATCCCGGCAGCGGACCACAGCGTTGACTCGGCCGCGATGCCAGCGGTGTTCACCGCTAGGACGGATAGGTACCGGCGCAGCAGTTCCGGGTCCCGGCGGGGCGCCACCGCGGGCACGTCGCGAGTGATCATCTGCTCGACGTAGCCGGCGAACCACCGCCGCCGGGCGGCAGCCGGTATCCGCAGCGACGGCTCGGGGAAGCTCCCGGCGAGCATCAGATCCAGGTAGTCACGCACGCTGAGCGCGTCGTCTGGTGCAGTGACCGTATCCGGCCCGCCGTCTATGACCCGGTCGATGAACGGCGTCAGGCTGGCGCGTCCCCGGACCTCGCGGACCGACATCCCGTACATGGGGACCTGCAGAAGGCGGCCAGTGCCTGGCCAGACCTGGTTCTCCAGTTCCGCGCGGACGGAACCGGTCAGGATGTAGCGGCCCGGGGAAGGATCCTCATCCACTGAGCGCTTGACGGCGCCGAGAAGTTCCGGTACCTCCTGCCATTCGTCCAGGATGACCGGCGGGCGCAGCCCTGCGAGCATCGCGTCGGGCGAGGCCGCTACCGACTGGCGAACCTCCGGCCGGTCCATTCGCAAGACCGTGCCGCCGCGCCGGACCGCCGTGGTGGTCTTCCCTGCTGCCCGAGGCCCCACCAGCGAGATGGCCGGGAAGGACAAGAGCAGCTCGTCGAGCAGCCCATCGACGATCCTGGGCACATACAGGTCGCTCACCCGCCCAAGAGTACCTGTTTCCCGCACATCTAAATACCTGTTTCCCGCAGACGTGACTGCCAGTTTTCCGCAACCTGGCAACGTTGATGCAAGCCTACGTGCAACTCATAACCACACACAGGTGCGGGCCACCCGGCTTCTGATCGAAGGAGCCGACTTCATGCCCGCACATCCGACAACGGCCGGATTCCCCGATAACAGCGCGCTCGAAGTCCGTTACCCGCGATCACGGCAAGAGGTGCACCGCCGACCCGCCGCGCACGGCCGTAGCTGCTGGCTCGATCCAAGAGCCGTGCGGCCGGACGAGTGGCGCGGGGCCATCGAACTGCGGCGAAGACCTGTAACGATTCCTTCTCTCGGCTGAGGGCTGGTTATTGTGTGGCCGTCGGCCCTATAGCTGGCGGAACTCGTCGGTGCGGCGCTGATGAACGGTCACGCTGCCCGTAACGAGCTCCAGTTGCGGTCGGCCCGCGGCACCGTCGGCGACGTCGACGCAGTCCTCGTGCGAGACATCCAGCGCCAAACAACGGCCACCACCGGCTGTGGCGGCGGACTTCCATGCCAGGCCGCAGATGTCGGCCTCGTCGAACGCGCGCAGGAAGTATTCGCAGAACACCTGCGTGGGCACGTAGTCGAGATTGCTACGGTCCGTGTCGATCGGCTGGCGCAGCTCTTCGACCAGGTCGTTCAGGAACCGTAGCTGCCCCAAACTGCCGCCCAGTTTCGGATCGAAGACGCTCGGCACGGCAGGTACATCAGTCAAGTCGATGACCATCATGGGCGCTGTGGTGACGAATTGGCCGACGGTGAAGAACTCACTGGCCTGCGCCGCCCGGCGCGCTCCGCTGATCCGCGCCATGGTTGGCCCGTAGGGGTGCCCTGGCGGCCCCTACGGGCCAACGATCAAGGTCGCCGGCCACCTGGAGCCCCGGCCGAGGCATGCGATCCGGCCTGCGGATGATTGGTGTCGGCTGGGCCTGGTGCCGGACCGGCAGGCCGCGATAGAACATCTGCCGTGGCCGTGAACCAGCCGCGAATCCACGCTCACCCACGCCGGCGCGATTGGGGCGCAGCAAAACCGTGAAAACCGTGCAGGCAGTCGGCCTGTTCACGTTCGGCGGACCCGAGGTCCTTGAGGTCATCGAGATTCCGGAGCCCCAGCCGGGTCCGGGCGAAGTTCGGATCAGGGTCCACGCGGCGACGGTCAGCCCCACCGACTGCGTCCTGCGCCAGGGCTGGTACCCGGCCGACCGCACGCGGATGGGGCCGCCGTATGTGCCCGGGATGGACGCGGCCGGGGTGATCGACCAGGTGGGCGACGGCGCCGGCTGGCAGATCGGCGACCGGGTGATGGCCGTCGTCATGCCGGAGGGCACCCACGGCGCCTACGCGGAGAAGGTTGTCGTGCCGGCCGGCTCGGTCGCGAGGATCCCGGCAGGGGCCGACTTCGCCGCGGCGTCGACGCTCCCGATGAACGGCCTGACCGCCCGGCTGGGACTGGACAGGCTCGGGCTGGCCCCTGGTCAGACGCTCGCCGTCACCGGCGCGGCGGGCGCATTCGGCGGCTACACCGTGCAACTGGCGAAGGCGGACGGGCTGCGCGTCATCGCGGACGCCGGGCCTGCGGACGAGACGCTCGTCCGCACCCTGGGCGCCGACGAGATCGTCACCCGCGGTGACGACGTTGCCGCGCGAATCCGCGAGCTTGCGCCCGACGGGGTCGATGGCCTGGCCGATGGCGCCGTGCTGAACGACAAGGTCGCGCCCGCAATCAAGGACGGCGGTGGGCTGGTGGTCGTGCGCGGCTGGGACGGCGAGGCCGGCCGTGGCATCGCCGTGCACCGCATCCTGGTCCGAAGCTACGCCCGCGAGCAGGCCAAGCTCGACCAGCTGCGCCAGCAGGTGGAGGACGGTGCCGTCACGCTGCGCGTGGCGCGGATCTTCCCACCCGGACAAGCAGCGGAGGCGCACCGCGTACTCGCCGCCGGCGGCCGGCGCGGCGGTCTGGTGATCGACTTTTCGTCCTGACCTCCGAAGCGAGCATTCTGACCTTGACCCTGCCGCTCGTGAACCGGCGTCGTTGACGTCGGCCGGAGCCGTCAGCGCCGCGCCGCCAGAGGATCCGGCGGTCTGGGCGATGTCGCCACGCGGCAGCCGTTCAGTCGAATTCTTCGGCGACCAAGCCAAGCTCGGCGCGCAGCCAGGCGGTGTCCGGGCCGGCTTTCCCGTCGCGGGCGCGCCGGTCTGCGTCGTATTCGAGCTGCCTCAGGAGCGCTTCGAGCAGGACCCACTCCTTGGACTGCCCCGCCTGGCGCGGCGTGCGCCCGCGTAGCGCGGGGATCCGCTCGTCGAGCCACTGCTTTTCCGCGCCCTCAGCCGGCTCGGCGCCCCCGCCTGGTGTCGCCTGGAAAGCAGTTCTCCAGTCGTGGACTTCGGCGGCAATGCGCGGCAGCAGCGATGCTACGACAATGCTGGTCAGCCGCGTCAATTCCGGGTGCTCCTGGTTGCGATGGTGGACGAGCACACCGTGCGGCTGTGCGCGGCCGAACGGCGTGGGCTGGTTCATGCCCGCTTGTTTCATCGATTTGCCCGCCAGGCGGCGGACGATGGCAGCGACCGCCGTGTGCATGGTCTCGGCGGCGGCGTCCGCCTCCACCGGGCTGAGCCGCAGCGCGGGACCTGTCTGCCGCCAGATCCCGTCCACCGGTACGACCGCGCCGAGCACGACGCTCCATCTGGGCAGACGGCAGGTGTGCTCGGGCCCGCCCGCGATGTACCGCACCGCGCCCGTGACGATGTCCGTGTACCAGCGCCCCGGCGGCGGCGCCGGACTGGATACCTGCCACAGGCCGTAATGGACGTGGTCGAGCCACCCGCGGGCGCGCGTGGCGAGCGCCGGGGGTGTGGCTGGGTCCTCCGCGAACGCCGTCAGCAGGTTGTCACCATCGGAGCTGTCCGAGCCGGCGGCGCCATCCCCATCGCCGCCCGACATCACCTCATCATCGTGGGCAGGCCCTGCCATCGCATCGGCGCCAGACGCGCGCGCCAGGGTCCAGCTAAGCCCGGTGATGAGCGCGCGGAGCGTCTGGTTTTCATCCCAGCGGCCGGTATCGGCCATCGCCATCCACTTCGTCACGTAGGCCGGTACCGCTTCGGCATAGGCAGACGTGGGCAGGTAGCTCGCCACGGCATCCTGCAGTGCGGACAGCCCCGACCCGTCGGCGAACCGGTCGAGCGCCGCCCGTTCTCTCGGAGCGCAGCAGTCATCCCACGACGCCCCGCTGCCGCAGCCGCACTGGCCGGCGGGTAGCTCGGCGGACCTGAGCGCGATGTGCTCGATCGTCACGGCGTACCGCTCCTCGGCGTAACCGCCTGCCGGGGATTCGCGAAGCCGGGCTTCGAGCAACTCGACCGCGTCGGCGGCCCGGCCGCATACCTCAAGATGTGCGGTCAGCCGTAGCCGCATGTCCGGATCTGCGGACGCGAGCGCCGCGTCCATGAAGCGGCGCGCGCCAGCCACGTCTCCGCCGGCGTGAGCGGCACACGCGGCGAAGGTGAGGTAGGTCAGCGACGGCTTGTCGCCACCGGGGGAGTCGGTGGTCTGCGGAGTCTGCGGAGCGTCGGTGACCGCCACGCCGCCGTCTGCCGCCTCCGCGCCGTCCGGGCCTGCCACGCCCACCGCCGTGTCCCCGCTGTCTGCTGTTTCCGCGCCGCCGTCTGCCGCCTCCGCGCCGTCCGGGCCTTCCACGCCCACCGCGGTGTCCGCGCTGTCCGCCGCCTCCGCGCCGCCGTCTGCCGCATGCGCGCCGTCCAGGACCTCCACGCCGCCCGGGCCTTCCGCGGTCGCACTGCTGTCGGCCGTTTCCGCGGCGTTTGCTGTCTCCGCGGCGCTTGCCGTTTCCGCGGCGTACGCCACTTCCGCGGCGCGGATGGCGTCGGCCACGGCGGCGAGCCGCTCAGCCGAGGCTCCGTCGCGCACGAGGATCTGGGTCAGTCCTGGCGTCACCGGCGCGCCGTCGTAGTGGTCGAGCAGGAGCCCGGCGAGTTCGTCCACCGGTGTCGCCGGGTCGTAGATCCTTTCGAGGCGCTCACCCGCCATCCGGTAGGCGGTTTCGACGATCTGCCGCGTCAGCGAGGCCCGCTGCCGCCGGGCGGCGGCCGCCTGGCGGACGGCCCGGTCGCGCTTACGTTGCCGGTTGCTCTTGGCCATGACCCGCCACCCCTCCCGCGCGCGAAATTGGCTGCCGCGCCGGTGCAGGTTATCCCGCTCCAGAAGGACCGCGCGCCACAAGCCGCGAAGCGGGCGTGAAAGACCGCCCGGTGCCTGCCCAGCTTCCCACCCAAGATCCCGAACGGCGGTGCGTCGTGGCACCCGACCGCAAGTCGGCCCACCGGCCCCGTCCGCTATATCCCGCTCCAGAACAGGGTGCACCCGGCGGCTCAGAAATCGGCCCCGGGGTCACCGTCCTCGCTCAGGCTTGGAGAGACTGGCGCTGGCGTGTTTGGCGGCGGATGACTCGCTGTGGTGGAGTTTATTCGATATACTCGGGACCTGCGCGAGCTTTCATAAATGACCTGTCCAAGAGCACTACGGTGTCTCATATCAATATGCGAGACATTCCCGATATTCCAATTATGTTGCCCCCGTATGACGTACAAGAGCAGATTATCAGGGAAGTCGAGTTGCGAATGGACACGCTGCGCGCCATTATTGGGCTGCTCTCGCGGCAAATTGTCTTGCTCCAAGAACATCGGCAGGCGTTGATTACGGCGGCGGTGACGGGGGAACTGGACATCCCCGCCCAGCGGGCAGGCTGACGCGTAGGTAATGGGAGCGTTCTGCTGCATTCGGCGGGTCGTTCGGTCCGGTGGGGCCCAGGAAGGTAGGGTTAGGGCATGGTTCCCACGTTTCCGGTGCCGCAGGCTGGGGGTCGGCTCGGCGAGCTGGTTGATCGTGCTCGGCGAGGCCACGAGCGTGTCGTGCTGACGGACGAGGGTGAACCTGCTGCGGTGCTGATCTCTGTCGATGAGCTTGACGAACTGCAGCGGACACAGGACGCGGCCGATATCGCACTCTGCGAGGCGATCAAGGCACGGAACGAGCCTGGCCTGTCGCACGATGAGTTCATGGCTGCCCTCGACGCCGAGGACGTCGGTTCCTCCCAGACATGACCTACGCGGTCATCTGGCGGCCAGAGGCGATGATGGCCTACCGGCGGTTACGTGCCGTCGACGGACAAGGCGTGAAGCGGATCGCACAGACCGTTTCCGCACTAGCCGCTGACCCACGCCCGGCCGCGAGCAGCGCACTCGGTGGGACAAACTTCAGACGGTTACGCCTGGACGATTACCGTGTGCTCTACGAGGTCGCCGAGGAAACCGTTTACGTTATGCATGTCGGCCGCGTCCCCAGGCGATGACGGCCATCGGCCATTAGCAGGAGTGAGGGACTGCGTGAGGTTGGACGAGTTCGCGTTCGAGACGGAGATCGCGGGCTGGCTGGTTGAGCGCGCTGGTTATACGGAAGGTGCGCTGGCGCATTTCGATGCGGAACGGGGGATCGACACTGCGGAATTGTTCGCGTTCATCGGGGCGACGCAGATCGAGGCGTGGAACCGGCTGATCATGCTGCATGGCGGTGACCCGGATACGGCACAGCGGGCGTTCGGGGACCGGCTCGCCAAAGAGCTTGACTCCCGTGGCACGGTCGACGTGCTGCGCCGTGGCGTGGTTGATCTCGGGGTGACGATCCAGCTCGCCTATTTCCGGCCGGCCCACGGACTGACGCTCGAGCTGGTGAAGCGCTACGAGGCGAACCGGCTGACCGTCACGCGCCAGCTTCGGTATGAGACCACCTCGGGCAAGGCTCTCGACCTGGCGTTATTCGTCAACGGCCTGCCGGTTGCCACGGCCGAGGTGAAGAACCCATTAACAGGCCAGCACGTCGAGCACGCAAAGGCGCAGTACCGGACCGACCGCGATGCGGGCAACGTGACGCTGGCCCGCCGCGCCGTGGTCCATTTCGCGGTCGATCCCGAGCAGGTCGCGATGACGACACGCCTGGCCGGGCAGAAGACGCGGTTCCTGCCGTTCAACCGCGGCCACGACCATGGCGCGGGCAACCCGCCCGTGCCGGACGGCCACCGCACGGCATACCTGTGGCGCGACGTCTGGTCGCGTGACAACTGGCTGGAGCTATTGCAGCGTTTCGTACATGTGGAAAAGCCACCCCGGGAATCGAGGCAGCCGCCGTTGGTGATCTTCCCGCGCTACCACCAGTGGGATGCGGTCCGGCTGCTTGAGGCCGCCGCCCGTGCCGAGGGCGCGGGAAACGATTATCTGGTGGAGCATTCCGCGGGATCGGGAAAGTCCAACACGATCGCATGGCTGGCCCACCGCCTGTCCAGCGTGCACGACGCGGACGACAATCCGGTCTTCGACAAGGTCGTGGTCATCACGGACCGGCGCGTACTCGACAAGCAGCTTCAAGACACGATCTACCAGTTCGACCACGCGCACGGAGTGGTGGAGAAGATCGACGAGGATTCCGTTCAACTGGCGGACGCGCTCGCCGGGGCGCAGGCGCGGATCATCATCACCACGCTGCAGAAGTTCCCTGTGGTGATGAAGCAGGGCGTGAGTCTCACCGATCGCAGGTACGCGGTCATCGTGGACGAGGCCCATTCGTCGCAGACCGGTGAGAGCGCCAAGGATCTGAAGATCGTGCTCGGCGCCGGACCGCGTTCGGCATCAGCCGTGGAGGAGCAACTTCGCGCGGCTGAGGCTGCCGACGCCAGCGTTAAGGATCAGTCTGAGGATCCTGTGGCCGAAGCGCTCGCGGCGGCCGTGCGGGCCCGCTCCCGGCAGCGGAACATCAGCTTCTTCGCCTTCACCGCGACGCCGAAGGGCCGCACGCTGGAGCAGTTCGGCCGGATCAATCCCGCCACCGGCATGCATGAGGCGTTCCACCTGTACACGATGCGCCAGGCGATCGAGGAAGGCTTCATTCTCGATGTGCTGGCGAGTTACGTCACGTACCAGACGTATTGGAACATCGAGAAGGCCGTCGCCGAGGATCCGGCCTATGACGCATCCAAGGCGAAAGCCGCCATCGCGCGTTTCGTCAGCCTGCACGAGCACAACCTCGCGCAGAAGGCCGAGATCATCATTGAGCACTTCCGCCGTCACGTCCGCCACAAGATCGGCGGTTGCGCCAAGGCGATGGTGGTGACCGCGTCCCGGCTGCACGCCGTCCGCTATCAGCAGGCGCTCACCAAGTACTGCCACGACCATGGCTACGACATCGGTGTCCTCGTCGCCTTCTCCGGCACGGTGCTGCCAGGTATCGAGGACTGGACCGAAGCGAATATGAACGGCTTCCCCGAGTCCCAGACCGCCGAGCGTTTCGCCGAGGAGGGATCGCACATCCTGGTCGTCGCGGAGAAGTACCAGACCGGCTTCGACCAGCCGCTGCTGTACGCGATGTACGTCGACAAGACCCTCACCGACCTCGCAGCGGTTCAGACGCTGTCGCGCCTGAACCGGATCTGCGACGGCAAGGACGGCACGTTCGTCCTCGACTTCCGCAACGACGCCGACGAGATTCGCCGTTCGTTCGCCCCCTGGTACACCGCGACGATCGCGCCGCCGACTGACCCCAACCTGCTCTACGACACCCGCCACGCGCTCGACCCGTACGGCGTGCTGCTGCCCGACGAGATGGAGCGCGCCGTCGCGCTGCTCGTGGCGAGCGACACTCCCGGACGCCACGGCCGCGTCCACGCGGCGCTCACCCCGTCGATCGACCGGTTCCATGATCTTGACAGTGATATGCAGGACGCCTTCCGTGATGCCCTTGGCCGATTCATCCGCACCTACGCCTTCCTGTCCCAGGTCGTTTCGTTCATGGACACCAAGCTCGAAGGGGACTATCTGTTCTGCAAGGCGATCTCCGCCTTCATCCGGCAGGCCGGCGACGCCGGACTGGATCTGGGCACCGAGGTGGAACTCACGCATCTGCGCACCGAACGCACCTTCGCCGGCTCACTCGCGCTCGACGCCACTCATGGTGAGGTAACCACCATCTTTTCGGGCGCGGGCAGCCAGCATCGGCCAGACGAGGAGCCGCTCTCGAAGATCATCGCCTCGCTGAACGCGCGGTTCGGCACCTCGTTCGAGGAACGGGACCTGGTCGGCTTCTTCGGCACCGCGGCGGGCAAACTAGCCGATTCACCTGCCATCCAGCAGGCAGCTGCGGTCAACACGCCGGAGAACTTCAAGCTGGTGCTGGCCAAGGCGTTCGCCGAGCAGGTGGTCGCCCAGATGGGCATCAACGAGGATCTCGCGCTGAAGTTCATCGACGACGAGGTCATGCGCGAGGACCTCATCAGGTACTACCTGCCGATGATCCAGGGCAAGGCGAAGGTCGCATTGCAGGAACACTGCCCGGTCGGCGAGCTGCTCGGGCCTGACAAAGAGAGCGCGCACCTGGAGTACAAGTCGTCGCTGCGGACAAGGAGTGGCGCTGGGGGGGTGTACAAACCGCTGGAGACAGCGGCGCTGAAGACGATCGCCGCGTTCGCCAACAGCCGCGACGGCGGGACGCTGCTGATCGGTGTGACCGACGACGGCTCGGTATGCGGGCTCGGGGGAGACTACGCGTCGCTGCGCAAAACTGGCAAAGATGACCGTGACCTGTTCCAGTTGCACCTGGTCAACATTGTCACCGCAGCCATGGGCGGGGCTGCCGCCGCGCTGTTGTCGGCGCAGTTCCACCGGGTCGACGGCGGTGACGTCTGCCGCGTCCATGTCCGCCCGTCCGCCGTGCCCGTCGATGCCAGTGTCACCGTGGACGTCAAGGGCCAGTTCGTAAAGAAGGCGGCGTTCTTCGTGCGCGCAGGCAACAGCACGCTCGCGCTTGACGCTGCAGAAAAAGACAAGTACATCCGCGACCGCTGGCCAGGTACCTCGCCAGGAGTGGGGGCTTAGGGAGGAAGCGGCCGTGAGCGCTTCACTCGGTGGATGAAGGCGGCCCATTCGGCCGACGTGAAGATCAACTTGGGGCCGTCGGGGTCCTTGGAGTCGCGGACAGCGACCATCCCGGGGACGTTGGCTGCGATCTGGACGCACTGTCCCTCGCCGCTGCTGTGGCTGCTCTTGCGCCAATCGGCACTAGAGAGATCCACATCGTGCACGCCACGCCTCCTCGACCTTACATCTCCGCTACGAACGACGCGACCAGCGATCTGGACGCATCAGGGCTCGCGGCCACTGCACGGAGATGCTCGAAGATGAGTGTATACCGGCGAATATCGCTCTCCTCTTCCAAGAAAAGGTCGCCGGCCATGCTGTCGATGTAGACGACGTCGGGGATGGCCGGCTCGCCGAACTGCATGAGGACGAACGAGCCCGGCATGCCAGCGTGGGCGCCGACATCGAACGGGATCACCTGAATCGTGACGTTCGGCAGTTCCGCGGCGTCGAGAAGGTGGCCAAGCTGCGCCCGAATCACATCGGACCCTCCGACGTGCCGTCGGAGTGCAGCTTCGTCCATGATGACCCACAGTTCGAGCGGGTTGTCGTTGCGCAGAACGTCTTGGCGCTCCATGCGCACTTCGACGCGGCGTTCGACCTCGTCACGGTTGGCCATAGGCAGGACGCCGCGGATCACTGCACGTGCGTAGTCCTCCGTCTGGAGCAGTCCTGGCACGAACAGCGACTCGTAGTTCGAAATGCTGCGCGCTTCGCCCTCGAAGCCGATGTAGGTGGTGTATTGCTCGGCAAGCTCTGACTGGTAGGCATGCAGCCAGCCGCGCTGGCGCGCGTCGCGTAGCAGCGCGAGAAGTTCCGACTGCTGAGCCGCCTCCACGCCGTAGAGATCGAGCAGCGTCCGAAGCGTTCTGGTCTGCGGTCGCACTCTCGCGTGCTCGATGCGGTAAAGCGTCGCCACGTTGATCCCGGTGCGTTCAACGACCACATCCCGCGTCAACCCCGACGCATTGCGCAATGTCCGCAGCTCCGCCGCCAGGCGGCGGAGCCGAACGGTAGGCGTCTGGCGTTTGCCTGGCATCTGTCCCCGCTAACATTCCTAGATGCTTATGCATCGTTGCATTTTCAGTCTGGCAGGAGCATTATTTACTTACACAGCGTTGCATAGATCTAACCCGCAGGTGGCGGAACCAGTCACGAGTCGGTCACCTTCGGGATCGAACCTCGGCGAGGAGAGGCGCGTGAGTGGCGGTATCGGCACTGTGTTCCCGGCACGTGGTGAGCCGGTGACTGGTCGGGAGTGGCCCTTACAGAGTTACCTGGAGCTTGGGGCGCTGCCCACGGCCGTGAGCTGTGCGCGGCTGCACGCCAGGAACGTGTTGTGGGAGTGGCGCATGTCGGCGCTCGCCGACACGGTCGAGCTGCTCGTCTCCGAGCTCGTCAGCAACGCCGTCGTGGCCTCAGGCCGTGCGTCGAAGGGTGCGGTCGGCGGTCAGGACGAGCGGCAGGGGGCAGCGGGAATCCCGTCGGTGCGCTTCTGGCTGACTTCCGACCGGCGCACCGTGCTGATTCAGGTCTGGGACACCGACCAGCGGATGCCGGTGCGGCAGAACCCCGAACCGATGGCGGAGGGCGGCCGGGGCCTCATGCTCGTTGACCAGCTCAGCACAGACTGGGGTTCATATGTGCTCGCTGGGCTCAGCGGCAAGATTGTCTGGGCCACCGCAGCGGCGTCGTGACCATGCGGCAATGGCCGCCGGCAGTAGGCCGGACAGGTCAGAAGAGCGCGCCGCCCATGTTCGACGCAGCCGACCAGCGACCGCCCTTGGGCAGCCGGACCTCGTTCAGATGGCCGTTCGTGCCGCGCGCATATACCCGGATGGTGCCGCCATGGTCCTGCGCGGCGGCGGGCACGCCGGTGACGCTGCCACCCAGCCTGGTCCAGCCTGACCAGGAACCGCGCGGTGGCAGGTCCCGGGCGTACAAGGCACCGTTCGTCCCAACCCCGAAGACCCAGACGTATCCATTGGAAACGACGGTGGCCGTGGGGTCGCCGGGCAAGATCCCGCCCATGTTCGCAAATGCCGACCAGCGGCCGCCCTTGGGCAGCCGGATCTCGTAAAGATGCTGGTTGGCGCCGCGCACGTACACCCTGACGGTGCCGGCCTGATCCTGCGTCACGGCGGGCACGCCGATGACGCTGCCGCCCAGGCTGGTCCAGCCTGACCAGGAACCGCCCGGTGGCAGGTCCCGAGCGTATAGGGCACCGTTCGACCCGACCGCGAAGATCCAGACGTATCCATTGGAAACGACGGTGGCCGTGGGGTCGCCGGGCAAGATCCCGCCCATGTTCGCAAATGCCGACCAGCGGCCGCCCTTGGGCAGCCGGATCTCGTAAAGATGCTGGTTGACGCCGCGCACGTACACCCTGACGGTGCCGGCATGATCTTGTACGGCGGCGGGCACGCCCTGTAGGCCCCCACTGGGGGCGCCGAGATCCTTCCATCCCGACCAGGTGCTGCCGGTCAGGGTGTCGGCAGCCAGATGCCCCCCAGTCCCGACCGCGAACAGGTCGACGCCGCCAGTGGAGGTGGCGAGCGCGGCCACGTTTGTCGGCAACGTCCCGCCCAATTTCGCGAACCCCGACCAGCTGCCGTTTGGCTTCAGGACGTTCTCGTATGCGCTGCGGGCCGTTCCGCGCACGTACACCCGCACCGTCCCTGCCGCCCCGGCCGTCCCGGCGACGACAGGATTCGACCCGGCGCCTACGGCGAGTCGCTGCAACCCGTCGATGTCACCGTTGAAGACGTCCTGGTCGCCTGGGAAGGGGCCGGAGGTGGCGTTCTGCCAGATGGTGTAGGCGGGCCAGCCGGCGGGCAGCCTGCCAGCGGAGCCGCAGTAGCACGCGATCCAAAGCGGCGACTGGGCGGCGAAACCGCCGTAGTTGCCTGTGCAGGTGGTCCACCAGTCAGTGGTGCTGTAGATGAGCGGCCAGCGTGCTGTGCGGGCCCGGTACTCACCGAGGAAACTGCTGACCCACGCTCGCATTGCGCCCCAGCTCAGCCCGTAGCACTCCGCGCCGTATGGGTTGTATTCGATATCCAGCGCCCCGGGTAGGGTCTGACCGTCAGCCGACCAGCCGCCCCCGTTGCTGATGAAGTAGTCGGCCTGGGCGGCGCCGCTGCTGCGGTCCGGAAGCGCGAAGTGGTAGGCCCCGCGGATCAGCCCGGCCTTGTAGGACCCGGCGTACTGGGCGCTGAAGTTCGGGCTGAGATAACCGGTTCCCTCGGTGGCTTTCATGTAGGCAAACCGCGCGCCGCGGGCACTCGTCGCGCCCCAGGCGATGTTCGGCTGGTAGGCGCTGACGTCAAGGCCAAGCGGCGCAGCCTGCCCAGCGGCCGGGCTCAGCGCAGTCCTGCGGTGATGGCCAAGTCGCTCCAGGCCCGCGCCCGCGTGGTCCGCGCCCGGATGGGTGACCGGGCCGCTGACGCGCGTCGGCCCCATGCCGCGGTGGTCGCGCCAATCCCACACCGACGGCGCGGCCGTAGGCCCGGCGGCGCTGCTCGGTGGCGGTACCAGCACCGGGCCGCCGGGTTGTGCCGCGGCATGCCCGCCGGACACCAGGGCGGAGGCTTGGCGGCTGCCGGGAGCGGCGGTCACATTGCCGCCAACGACAAAGGCAGCCGCGGCCACGGCAGCGACAGCCGTCACGACCGCAGCGCGGCGCCAACGCCAGGCCATGCACCGGTACAGCACCGATCTGATCAACGATCCTCCTCGCGCAGCCACGCCCGCTCCCGGCACGAGGTCCACAGCAGGGTCCCGTCCCGTACCGGGAGCCTGAGTGGAGTCAGCCGTCCCGCGGCACCACGCCCCCGGTCGATCCTCAGCGCGGCCGGGTAGGAGAGCCCGTCATGTCACTCACCACAGCCACCTGCCGAACATGGACCGCCGCCGCAGCCGGGTGCTGGCACCTGGCTGTCGGTTCAGGGCGTTGGAGACGCTAGCGACGGCACTGCGGCCGTTGCGCGCCAAAACGGATAACACTCACGTTTAAGACCAGAGTGGCTCGCCTCCAGGACATATCGACCTATCCTCGACGGTCGACATCCCGGCAGGGGCCACCCTGCCAGCGGCGATCCTGTGGCCTACGGCCCAAAACGGCACTTTCGGGCCAGCGCACCGCTGTCTCACGGGTTCTGCCCAGCACTTCGACCACAGCTCCGGCCAGCGGACGTTCGGCCGGTCTCCCGGCCGGTTCCGTCAGCGTCACGGGCGGATGCAGTTGGTGTTCACGTCCTGGAGAGCCGGCCAGCAGATCCGCGTCGGCAGGGAGCGGCTGAACGGCGGGTCGGCCGGCCGCGCGGGCGGGCAAGCAGTGCCGTCGGGCAGGGCGAAGGGCGCGCCGGAGGGATCGGCGCGCTGGGCCAGGCGGCCGACACCCCTCAAGGGTCCACGTCAGCACTGGGGCCGGCCGGAGCGGCCGGTGGTGCGGGTGGTCAGGCGGCGCTGGCGAGCAGGGCGAACGGCGCGCCGGAGGGATCGACGAGCTGGGCCGAGCGGCCGGCACCCGCCAGGTCCACGCCGGTGACGGGGGCCGGCCGGAGCGGCCGGGTGGTGCGGGTGGTCAGGCGGCGCTGGTGATCAGGGCGAACGGCGCTCCGAAGGGATCGACGACCTGGGCCATGCGGCCGACACCCTCGACGTCCTCTGGCGGCATGAGCACGGTGGCCCCCCGTTCGGCGGCCTTGGCGACAATGGCGTCGCAGTCGGTCACCTCGAAATACGGCTGCCAGCGCGGCTTCATGCCGGCGCCGAGCATCTCGTCATTCATCCCCATGATCCCGCCCTGGTCGGTCCCGTCTTCGCCGCCGGACGGGCGAACGACCGTGTACGTGAAACCGCCCATCGGCACGTCCTGAGCGGCCCAGTCGAATACCGCTTGGTAGAAGGCCTTTGCGCCGCCCGGGTCGGTGGTGTACAGCTCCGTCCAGCACAGCGTGTTGGGGTCGTTGACGGCGTCCAGGCCCTTGGTCTCACCTGGCTGCCAGACGGCGAACTGGGCGCCTGTGGGGTCGCTGAAGCCAGCCATCCGGCCCTGGTTGAAGACGTCGAATGGCCCGAAGCGGACGGTACCGTCGGCCTGCTCGACCGCCTTGGCGGTGGCGTCCGCGTCGAACGTGTGGAAGTACAGCGTCCAGGCCGGACTCGCCCCCTCCTCGGTGAGCGGGCCTGCGGCGGCGACGGTCTTACCGCCGAGTGTGAACATGCCATAGCCCCCACCTTCGGGTCCTGCGGACTGGAACTCCCAGCCGAAGAGGGCACCGTAGAAGGCGGCTGAGGCATCGACGTCGGGTGTGCCGAGGTCGAGCCAGACGGGGGCTCCGGGTACGTAATTGGTCGTCAGCATGGTGTTGATCCTCCGATGCGTTCGTTTGCACGGCAGTCCGCGCGACCAGGGCGAACGGGCAGCACCTCATGGCCGAATCCAGCATGGCAGGGCCCTCTGACAAAACAGCCTGGCGCTG
The DNA here is from genome assembly GCA_963851085.1 of uncultured Actinomycetota bacterium. Taxonomy (GTDB): domain Bacteria; phylum Actinomycetota; class Actinomycetes; order Streptosporangiales; family Streptosporangiaceae; genus DATFVJ01. Next base: position 228,014 of record CAWKNX010000005.1, read on the forward strand.
AGTCACTGCTGGCAGGTCAGTGCTGGCCGGGCAGCGCTGGCCAGTCGCTCCTCGCCGGTCAGTACTGGCGGTCGGTGCTGGCGGGGGTGTCCATACGAGTCGGCGCCCATTCGGGCGGCCATGACCGTACGATGGGACGGCGCGCAGCCCGCGGCGCCTTCTTCCTTGGTACCCGGGCAGCAGCGGGATCTGCGCACCCGCTGTCCCAGCGCGTCATGGCCTGACCGCGCGCCGCGGTCCGGCTCAGGATGTGTTGGCCAAGATGTGTTGGCCAGGCTGTGTTGCCGTCTCCATCTGTGCACGTACCGAGGAGGTGAGACCCATTACCGCCAGACCAGGCCGGGTGCTCTCACTTCACGGCCGTGCGGTCCGCCCGGCATAGGTGACCGAGAGAGCGCCCATCGGAATCCCGAAAGGCTGCCATGCCGGTTTCCCCGTCACCTCGCCCTCGATCCGCCATCGTCACCAGACTCCGCGCCGCCGGCTGTGTTTTCGCTGAGGACGAGGCGCAGTTGCTCATCGCCGCGGCACAGACGCCTGCGGAGCTCGCCGCCATGGTGGACCGGCGCGCCGCCGGCCTGCCCCTCGAACACGTTCTCGGCTGGGCGGAGTTCTGCGGCCTGCGGATAGCCGTGGACCCCGGAGTCTTCGTGCCCCGCCGCCGCACCGAGTTCCTCGTCCGCCAGGCCGCCGCGCTCGCCGGCCAGGCGGCCAGCCCCGCCGATCGGGCCGACGTCGCCCGCCAGGCGCGAAACCCCGGCGATGAGGCCGCCGCCCGCGCGGCCACCAGCCCTTCCGGCCAGGTCCTCGCGCGGCCACGGGCTGTCGTCGTCGACCTGTGCTGCGGCTCGGGCGCGGTGGGCGCCGCACTGGTCACGGCCCTGGACCGGGTCGAGCTGTACGCCGTCGATATCGACCCTGCTGCGGTACGGTGCGCCCGCCGCAACGTCGCCGCCGCCGGCGGTCAGGTGTACGAAGGCGATCTTTACGAGCCGTTGCCCGCCACGCTGCGTGGCCGCGTCGAAGTCCTGGTAGCCAACGCACCCTACGTACCCACTGAGGAGGTCGGGCTGCTGCCCCCGGAGGCCCGCGAACACGAGCCGCGGGTGGCGCTCGATGGTGGCGCTGGCGGGCTTGACATTCTGCGGCGGGTGACCGTCGTGGCGCCACTGTGGCTGGCACCCGGCGGCCACCTGCTGGTCGAGACGAGTGAACGCCAAGCGCCGCTGATCGTCGAAACCGTCGCGTGCACCGGGCTGAACCCACGGGTGGTCAGTTCCGACGAGCTGAACGCCACCGTGGTCATCGGCGCCATGCCAGCACTCAAGAGTGGACCCGGCGGCTAGCCAGCTGGGCTTTCATGATCGCGGTAACTTTTCCGCACATAGGGCGCGCCCAGAAATAACTCGCTGTTTTCGGCTCTAGGCCTCGTTGCCGTGGTACGGCCGCTACCGGCCGCCCCCGCTCACCTGACTCCGCATCAACTGCCTCATCAGCCTCACCAACCCCATCCCCCCCGAGTCAGTCCCGCTCCGCTACCCCATCAATGGCCCATTTGATGGGGTAAGACCAGCGATCCGGCTGGCCGCTGCGAAGATCAAATCCGCGTGTTAATCATCTGCGGGCCCATACCGCCGAGAAGTTACCGCGATCATGAGACATGAGGCTATGAGGCGATGACGCTGGGTGCGGGGGGGCAGCAGGATGCGGCCGGCGCGCGTCCCTATGGCTGGATGGTAAGGCTGAACTGCTTGGCGGCCTGATCCCCGAGCGCGTCCGCGACCTTCATCGTGAACGTGAACATCCCCGCCGTGGTCGGCGTGCCCGCCAACTGGTTGTTGTTGTCCGTGGGAGCCGCGGTTGATTTCAGCGCGAGGCCGGGCGGGAGGCTGCCTGAGGCCACCGACCACGTGTACGGTGCCGCGCCGCCGCTGAGAAAGAAGTTCACCGCGTAGGACGTCCCGACAGTCCCTGCGAGTAGCGGGCTCGTGCTTGTGATGGCCAGCGCGGGCGCTGCGTCCACCCTGATGCTGTAGGTCTGCTGAAGCGGCTGACCATGCTGGTCAGTGCCCTTGACCGTGAAAGTGAACGTACCTTGCTGCGTGGGCGTGCCTGCGACGATCGTTCCCGACGCGCCGTAGCTCGCCGGCATCGACAGGCCGGGCGGGAGGCTGCCCGAGGTGATCGCGAACGTGCCGCCCGAGTTGTTGCTTGTGATGATGAACCCCTCGTAACCCTGCCCGACGCTGGCGTCAGGCAGGACGCACACGCCGTTGACCAGGGTGCCGCCATTAGTGCCTGACGAGCACACCAGCTTGTCCGGTGGCGCTTTCGCGCTGGCCAGAGCGGGGCTGGCTGCGGCGATGCCGACTAATAACGACCCGGCGACAGCGATGGCGGCCATTGTCTTATGCATGGGATCTCCCCCTGACCGCGTGCCCAGGCGGCAGGACGGTGTGCTGACAGGTACCGGCGCGAGCTTGGGCAAGGCTCACTGATCCCATCTGGTGCACGGCTGCGCGCAACGGCCGGTTCAGCCGTTTCCTGCCTTTCATTTGTTCATTTGCGCCGGGCACGGCCCGTGGCAGCCGTCATTCGCGGCCCGTGGCAGTCGTCAGACGCGGCCCGTGGCAGCCGTCAGGCGGACGGCGTTCCCGGGCGTATGCATGCGCTGGCTTCCGGCAGTTGACACCCGCGCTGGGCCGCGACAGTAGGTTTGATTTGTCAAACTATGGGTGATCCTTTGCCGAATCAGGTAACTATTGGACTCGGTCCGCGTCCGGCGAGCGATCGGGACGCAGGCCGGACGGCGTGCAGAAATCGGTGGGAACGTTCCGCCGGGTGGTGACCCACGGCGAGAACGTGCAGGCGACGCCGTCAGGCTGCGCTGTCCGGCTGCAAGGCGATGAGTCCGTCGGCGACCACTCGATTCACTGGTCGACTACAAGAATGAGGAGCGGCGATGGAATTAGAGTCAGACAGCCTCAAAACCCTGTACGCCAACCGGTTCGGCGGCGAGTCCGAGGTGCGCCAGGACATCTGGCAGGTACTGTGCACCGATTTCTTCCAGGACTGGGTGCCGCCTACGGCGACCGTGCTGGACCTAGCCGCCGGGCATTGCGAGTTCATCAACAACATCCAGGCGGCTCGCCGAATCGCGGTCGACCTGAATCCGGACGTCAAGCGGTGTGCGGAGGCCGGTGTCGAGACCTATGTGCTGCGCTCGGACCGGCTGGAGACCATCGAGGACGGCTCGATCGATGTGGTGTTCGTGAGCAACTTCTTCGAACACGTCACCCGCGACGTGATCCTGTCCACCCTCGCGGAAACCAGGCGCGCGCTGAAGCCGACAGGACGGCTGCTCGTGCTGCAGCCCAACGTCCGGTTCTGCGGACGTGACTACTGGCAGTTCTTCGACCACATCACGCCTGTGGACGATCGCGCCCTCGCAGAGGCGCTCGCCGCCACGGGCTTCGATATCGAGAAGTGCATGCCACGATTCCTGCCGTACTCGACCAAGAGCCGGCTGCCGAGCCGGCCGTGGCTGGTGCGGCTGTACCTGAAAGTGCCGCTCGCATGGCGGGTGCTTGGCGCGCAGGCATTCATCGTGGCCACGCCGGCGGCCCGCTAACGAGGCGCACGGTCCGCCAACGGGGCGCACCGCGAGGAAGCAGAGGCGCAGAGTGAGGAAACGGGAGCCGACAGCCAGATAAACGGAAGGAGGACAAAGACCGACGCCCAGATAACCGCACGGACGCCATGCTCAGGGGATGATGAGCCAGTCCGAACGCGCTGGGAGCGGAGGTCAGGAAGTGCCGGATTCACGGGGGGGCCGGCCGCACCCGGGGTGGCAGCGCTGGAGCGGGCCGCGCGGGAGCGGGCACCGCGTGGACGGGCCGCGCGTTACGTGGCCGGTGAGCCACTGGCCCGTTATGCGTGGCCTGCTTCCCATCAACCGGTCTGAGGTACCCGCCGATCTGCTCGCCGGCCTGACACTGGCCGCGCTCGGCATCCCGGAAGTGCTCGGGTACGCGAAGATCGCCGGGATGCCGGTGGTGACCGGCCTGTACACGATGCTCCTGCCGATGGCCGTGTTCGCTGTGCTCGGTTCCTCACGCCACCTCGTCGTCGGCGCGGACTCCGCGACCGCGGCCATACTCGCCGCGGCCCTCACCGGGCTCGCGGTCACCGGGTCGGCGAGATACGTCAAGCTGGCCGGGCTCGCGGCCCTGCTCGCCGGTGGGCTGTTGCTGCTCGCCCGGCTGGCCAGGCTCGGGTTCCTGGCGAACTTCCTGTCCCGTACCGTCCTCGTCGGATTCCTCACCGGCGTCGGTATTCAGGTGGCAGCAGGACAGCTCCCGGACATGCTCGGGGTGACAGCCGCGGGCAAGAACACCCCCACCAAGCTCCTGAACATCGCGCGCGCGTTCCCGCGTATCCATTGGGCAGACGTGCTGGTATCGGTCGGGGTCATCCTGGTCGTGCTCGCCGCACACCGCATCACCCGCAGGATCCCAGGACCGCTGATCGCGGTGATCGTCGCGATCATCGTGAGCAAGGCGGCGGACCTGGCCGCGCACGGGGTGCAGGTGCTCGGCCCCGTCCCACGCGGACTGCCGCAGCTTGGAGCGCCCGCCCTGGGCTTGCACGACGCCGGCGTGCTGCTCGGCGCCGCGGCGTCCATGTTCGTCGTCATCCTCGCCCAGAGCGCCGCGACCTCACGCGCCTACGCCGTGAAGTACGAGGAGCCGCTCAGCGAGGACACCGACCTGGTGGGCCTGGGCGCCGCCAACGTGGCCGCCGCGTTCTCCGGCACGTTCGTCGTCAACGGAAGCCCGACCAAGACACAGATGGTTGACGGCGCCGGTGGACGCAGCCAGCTCGCGCAGCTCACGACCGTCGCGGTGGTCCTCGTCGTGCTGCTCCTGCTCACCGGGCCGCTGGCCTACCTGCCGGTCGCCGCCCTGGCCGCGGTGGTCTTCCTCATCGCCGTCGAGCTCATCGACATCCCCGGGCTGCGCCGCATCCTGGCCTGCCGCCGCCACGAGTTCGCCGTCGCCCTGCTCACGGCGTCCGCGGTCGTGGTCCTCGGGGTCGAGGAGGGCATTGCCCTCGCCGTTGTCGCCTCGATCATCGACCACCTGCGCCACAGCTACCACCCGCTCAACAGCGTGCTCGTGAAGTCGCCCGCCGGGCACTGGCAGCCCATCCCGGTGACGCCAGGCGCACGGACCGAGGAGGGGCTGGTGGTCTACCGGTTCGGCACCAGCCTCTACTACGCGAACGCTTCGAGGCTCCTCGAGGACGTCACGGCCCTCATCGGGCACGGAACCCCCTTGCGGTGGATGGTGCTCGACTGCGCTGCCATCGGAGACATCGACTACACGGCGGCGGCGGTTCTCACCCGGGGCATTGCGCTGCTCCACACGCGGCACATCCGCATCGGCTTCAGCACCCTCCTCGACCCGGTGCGCGGGCAGCTCGACCGCTACGGCATCAGCAAAACCATCGGCCCGGACGCCTTCTACGACACACCGGGCGAGGCACTCGAGGATTTCCACGCCCGCGGCGGTTCCGGCGCGTAGCCGACGCGCCATGCGGCAGCCGTAGACAGTGCTGGCCCAGGGGGGCGACCCCCTGGAACCCCGCATGCGCCGCCGACGGCGCGACCTGCGGCAGCCGTTAAGTAAAATGCTCGTTCCCATGACAACGGCGCGAAACGGGCGCGGGCCCGGCAAGGCGGACCTGGAAGCGGCGCGCGAGCGCACGCTGCCGGACATACTGCCGGAGCCCGGCGCCGGATTCACCGTGCTCTTCTGCGGGATCAACCCGGGCCTGTACTCCGCGGCGACCGGCTACCACTTCGCCAGGCCAGGCAACCGTTTCTGGCCGGCCCTGCACCTGTCCGGCTTCACCACCCGCAGGCTCGCGCCCAGCGAGCAGGGCCTGCTGTCCGCCTGCGGCCTCGGCATCACCAACCTGGTGCCGCGGGCGAGTGCGCGGGCCGCGGAGCTGACGGCCGCCGAGCTTGCGGCGGGCGGCGCGCGCCTGCGCGAACTCACGACGCGGCGCAGGCCAGGCGCGGTCGCGATTGCCGGGGTAACGGCCTACCGCACCGCGTTCGGCCGCCCGGGCGCGCGCATCGGCCCGCAGGAACAGATGCTCGGCCCCGCACTTCTGTGGGTCCTGCCCAACCCGAGCGGGCTGAACGCGCACTGGTCACTGGCCGCGATGGCCGAGGAGTTGCGGCGCCTGCGGGCGGCTTGCGGCGGGTAAGCCCATGATCCTTCACGGCGCCGTCGGTGGCACAGCATCGTCCGGTGGCACGGCACGGCCGGGTGGTATCGGCCCGTCCGGTGGCACGGGCCCTGGTGGTCCGGGCGCGGCTGAGCGCAAGGCCGGCCCGAGGATGGCCAGCCCTGCGGCGGTGCCCGCGCCAGCTATCACGAACGCCGTACGCGGGCCTGCGGCGGCGACCACAAAGCCGACAGCGGCGTACGCGATTCCCGAACCCACCTGCGCCGACGTGGAGACGGCGCCGAACACCCGGCCGAGCAGCGGCGGCGGAACCACCCGCTGCACGAGAGTGTCGGTGCCGACCAGGTCCAGCGTGTTGCCGACGCCTGCGGCCGCCTGCGCGAGCGCGGCGAGCAGCACATCCGGCGCCAGGCCGGTCAGCGCGGTGAATACCCCGGTCAGTGCCAGGCCCGAGATCAGTAGGTGCTCGGCGCGGCTGCGCCTGCCGAACCTGGTGAGCAGCAGTGACGCGGCGAGCATTCCCGCGCCGAACGCCGCCACGGTGACGCCGTAGCCGAGGTGGGATCCGCGCAGCTTGTCCTGGACCAGGAACACAAGCGCCACGTTGTCCATCGCAGCGAAGGACACGAACACGAGCGTGCCGAGCACCAGCGCGCGCGGCAGGGCGGCGCGGGCCGCGTACCTGAGCCCGGCGACGGTGTCGGCCGTCAGGGTGGCGCTGGCCGCGGCGTCAGGTGGCAGGGCGCGCAGCCGGGAAAGCAGCAGCGCCGAGAGCACAAAGGTGCCCGCGTCTGCCGCGAACGCGGACGAGGTCCCCGCGAGCCCGACAAGGACACCGCCGATGGCGGGCCCCGCGACGATCTGAAGGTTGAACGCGGTCGTGAGCATCGCGTTGGCGCCGGTCAGCCGGTCGGCGGGCACGAGCCTGGGCACGCTGCCCTTGCCGGCGGGCGAGAACAGCGTGGCAAGCAGCCCGGCGGCGGCCACCAGCGGCAGCAATACCTCCAGCCGTGGCCGTGACACGGTGGCTGTGGCGTAGATGGCGGCATAGATGGCGGCCTGGCCGAGCTCGCATCCGGCCATGAGCCGCCGCTGGTCGACCCGGTCGGCGATGGCGCCGGCCACCGGGCCCAACAGCCGGGGGACGGTGTTCGCGAGCAGGACGAGCGACACCGCTTCCGGGCCCGCGGGCGCGGCGAGCAGCACGAGCGCGACACGGCCGATGCCGTCCCCGGTGAATGAGACCATGCGGCTCAGCCACAGGTACCTGAAGTCCGGTGCGACGCGAAGGAGTCCGGGCTGGCGGGGAACCCCGGGCCGGCGGCGAAGCCCGGGCCGCCGGAAAAGCCCCGGCCGGCGGGGAAGCCGATGGCTGACCATGCCGTCAGCCTCGCGGGCGGGCTAACCTGGTACCACTGTTTCGGCCTCACCCGAAATCAACGCCTTCGATGTCACCTGTGATGCCACTTTCCGCACCAGTTCCCGCACCAGTTCCCGCACCAGCTTCCGCGTCAGTGCCCACGCCATGAGCATTGTCCTGACGTTCGGCGCAGGCGCGCTGCGGCAGTGCCGCTTCGCGATCTCTCCGCTGTTCGAGACCACCAGCGCGATGCGGGCTCTCATCCATCCGGGCCGTGAGCCGTACCATCTGCCCTGGCACCGGCAGGTGCGCAACGGCCTGCCCGAGCTCGGGCTCGGCCCGGTCTTCTGGCTGCTTCCGCACGCGAGCTACCAGCCGGACTTCATGTCACCGCCGCCTGACGGCCCGTTCACCGAGATCTCCGACGACCTCGCGCGGGTGCGCGCCACACCGCCGGAGCGCGTCGCCATAGAACTTGGCCTTCTGCTCGCCGGGCATCCGCAGCCGCAGGCCGCACGCGAGCAGCTCGCGCGGCTCGGCAGCGACCCCGAGCGGGTCCGCGACCGTATCGCCGACCTGCTCGAGCGCGCCTGGTCCGCGCTTGTGCGGCCGTGGTGGGCCCAGGTGCGGGACGTCCTTGATGCCGACATCACCTACCGTGCCCGCCAGCTTGCCGATGAAGGAACCGCCGCGACGCTGGCCGGGCTCGACCGCAGGATCAGCTGGCAGGACGACGACCACCTGCTCATCGGCATCGGCGCGGACGGCCGGGGCCGCATCGCCGATCAGGGCCTGGTCCTGCTGCCAAGCGTCTTCACCTGGCCAGGGCTTGGCGTGATGCTCGACCCGCCCTGGCATCCGACGATCAACTATCCCGCGCGTGGCATCGCCATGCTGTGGCACGAGCACCCCCCGTCGCAGGCCGACCTCGCGCGTCTGATTGGGCGCACCAGGGCGGTGCTCCTGCTGGCGCTCGCGGAGCCAGCGTCCACGTCCGGTCTCGCGGCCAGATGCGCGCTGCCGGTCAGCACGGTCAGTGAGCATCTCGCCGTCCTTCGCGCGGCGCGGCTGGTGCGGACAGCGCGAACCGGCCGGTTCCTCGTGCACACCCAGACCACGCTCGGGGGCGCACTCGCCCGCGGAATGCCGGGCTGACGCGCCGGTGCCCCGCGCCGGCGGTGCCCCGCGCCGGCGGCGCGGCGCTGCGTCAGCCACCGATGCCCCGTCCTTGCCCGCGCCGCGCGTGACATGCCAGGCTGCAGGAGAACGCCCCAGCGATGGCCCATTGCTGGGGTGATAGCACCAGCAATGGGCCATCGCCGGGGTAACGGGGATCGCCGGAGGAGCGGTAGTGGCAGAAATCGTCAGGGCTGGGCTGGTGCAGCAGCGCTGGACCGGCGACAAGGAGTCCATGGTCAGCTCGGCGGTGGACGCCATCTCGTCGGCGGCGTCACAGGGCGCCCAGGTGGTGTGCCTCCAGGAACTGTTCTACGGTCCGTACTTCTGCCAGGTACAGGACGCCGACTACTACTCGTTCACCGAGAAGATCCCTGACGGGTCGACGACGAAACTCCTCCAGGATGTCGCCAGGCAGCATCAGGTCGTGCTGATCGCGCCGATGTACGAGGAGGAGCAGCCCGGCGTCTACTACAACACCGCCGCTGTGATCGACGCCGACGGCAGCTACCTCGGGATGTACCGCAAGACCCACCTGCCCCAGGTCAAGGGATTCTGGGAGAAGTTCTACTTCCGGCCGGGCAACGTCGGCTATCCGGTGTTCGACACCGCGGTCGGCCGGATCGGCGTGTACATCTGCTACGACAGGCACTTTCCCGAAGGCTGGCGGGCACTTGGCCTTGCGGGCGCGCGGATCGTGTTCAACCCGTCAGCGACAAGCCGCGGCCTGTCGCAGTATCTGTGGCGGCTCGAGCAGCCCGCGGCGGCGGTCGCGAACGAGTACTACGTCGGTGCGATCAACCGCGTTGGCGTGGAACCGCTCGGGGACAACGATTTCTACGGCCAGTCGTACTTCGCCGACCCGCGCGGCCAGCTGGTCGGCGACGCGGCCTCCGACGCCGAGCCCGAGGTAGTGGTGCGCGATCTGGACATGGACAAGCTCACCGAGGTCCGCGACCTGTGGCAGTTCTACCGCGACCGGCGCCCGGACGCCTACGAGCCGCTGGTCAAACCTTGACGGGCCCGGGCCGTCGGTCCGGGTGTCCCCGGCCGGCTGCTATGTCCCCGCAGGACAATCCACAGGGATACCGGGTTATCCCCAGAACACGATTCACCCATCCCGCATGCCTTGACAGCCTGCCAGAATCACCAGTAGGGCGGCGCCCCCGGGTGGGAGGGTCCTGGAAGTGGGCTCGGGCCGGCACAGTGTCCTAGCACGCGCGGGAGGCAACGATGCGGATCCTGGTCAAGAGCGGCACGGTCATCACGGCCAGCGGCACGGTGGCAGCGGACGTGCTCATCGACGGCGAGCGGATCACCGCGCTCGCGGCGCCCGGAACGGACGTGGCCGACGCCTGGCCGGCGGACGCCGCCAAGGTGATCAACGCGGCCGGGAAATACGTGCTGCCCGGCGGCATCGACGTGCACACGCACATGGAGATGCCCTTCGGTGGCACGGTCTCCTCGGACACCTTCGAGACAGGGACCCGCGCCGCAGCGTGGGGTGGCACCACGACGATCATCGACTTCGCCGTGCCGCCCAAGGGAACGTCGCTGCTCGCCGCGCTGGACAAGTGGCGCGCCAAGGCGGACGGCAACTGCGTCGTCGACTACGGGTTCCACATGATCATGTCCGATGTCAACGAGACCACGCTGAAGGAGATGCGGTCGTGCATGGACGCGGGCGTGAACAGCTTCAAGCTGTTCATGGCCTATCCAGGCGTGCTCTACTCCACCGACGGGGAGATCCTGCTCGCCATGCGGCGGGCGGCCGATACCGGCGCCACCATCATGATGCACGCGGAGAACGGGATAGCGATCGACCAGCTCGTCGCGCGCGCGCTCGCGGAGGGCAAGACCGAGCCCGTGCAGCACGGCCTGACCCGGCCAGCCGAGCTCGAGGGGGAGGCCGCCAACCGTGCCATCACGCTGGCGAAGGTGACCGGCGCGCCGCTGTACATCGTGCACATGACCGCGGCCGAGGCGCTCGCCGCGGTCACCCGCGCCAGGGACACCGGGCAGAACGTGTTCGCGGAGACATGCCCGCAGTACCTGTACCTCTCGCTTGACGACCTGGCCAGGCCCGGCTTCGAGGGCGCCAAGTACGTGGCCTCGCCGCCGCTGCGGCCAAAAGAGCACCAGGCATCGCTGTGGCGGGGCCTGCGTACCAATGACCTGTCCGTGGTGTCCACCGACCACTGCCCGTTCTGTTTCGCCGAGCAGAAGGAGCTTGGACGCGGGGATTTCACCAAGATTCCCAATGGGCTGCCGGTCGTGGAGCACCGGATGGACCTGCTGCACCAGGGCGTAGTGGCGGGAGAGATATCACTCGCGCGCTGGGTGGAGGTCGGGTCGACCACTCCGGCCAGGATGTTCGGGCTCTACCCGCGCAAGGGCACGATCGCACCCGGCAGCGACGCGGACATCGTGATCTACGATCCGCACGCGCGGCAGACCCTGTCGGCGCGGACGCATCACATGAACGTGGACCACTCAGTTTTCGAGGGATTCGAGATAACGGGAAAGGCGGAGACGGTCCTGTCCCGCGGCCAGGTCGTGATCGAGGCCGGCGAGTTCCGCGGTGTGCCGGGCCACGGCCGCTTCCTCGAGCGCGACCTGTGCCAGTACCTGACATGAATGCTCACCCGCGTCGCTGGTGAGCGCCCGAGCGGAAGGACCGGGGGAGCGGTGGACATGGATTTCGGTGTGGTCCTGCAGACCGATCCGCCCGCGCACGCTGTCGTCGACGCGATGCGCGCGGCCGAGGGTCGCGGCTTCCGCTACGGCTGGACCTTCGATTCCCACGTCCTCTGGCAGGAGCCGTTCGTCATCTACTCTCAGATCCTGTCCGCCACCTCGCTGCTGACGGTCGGGCCGATGGTGACCAACCCGGGGACCAGGGACTGGTCGGTGACCGCGTCGCTGTTCGCCACGCTGAATGACATGTTCGGCAACCGGACCGTGTGCGGGTTCGGCCGCGGTGATTCCGCCCAGCGGGTGATCGGCCAGCAGCCCGCCTCGCTCGCCAGGATGGCCGAGGCGATGCATGTGATCAAGGAACTGGCCGAGGGCCGCGAGGTGGCACACAACGGCACCGTCATCCGCCTGCCCTGGGTGCGCGACGGCAAGCTGGAGATATGGATGGCGGCCTACGGGCCGAAGGCGCTCCGCCTGGTCGGCGAGCAGGCTGACGGCTTCATCCTGCAAACCGCCGATCCCGACATCGCACGGTGGACGATCGGCTCGGTCCGTGCCGCCGCGCGCGCCGCCGGCCGTGACCCGGCCAAGCTCACCATGTGCGTGGCCGCACCGGCCTATGTGGGCACGGACCTGCCGCACCAGCGGGACCAGTTGCGCTGGTTCGGCGGCATGGTCGGCAACCACGTGGCGGAGCTTGTCACACGGTACGGTCACGACGGCGTGGTGCCGCGCGCCCTCACCGAGTACATCAAGGACCGTGCGGACTACGACTATGCGCTCCACGGCAGGCCAGGCAATCCGCACGCCGACTTCGTGCCCGACGCGATCGTGGACCGCTTCTGCCTGCTCGGGCCGGCCGGCGCGCACGTCGAGCGGCTGCGCGAACTCGCTGGCCTGGGCATGGACCAGTTCGCCCTCTACCTGATGCACGATCAGGCGCGGCAGACGCTCGATGCCTATGGCAGCGAGATCATCCCCGCCTTGAGCTGACCCCGTCGCAGCGCAGCCGTCCGGTCTGTACCAGCCCCGGGGCAAAGCGCCCGCCCCGGGGGACACTTTCATGATCGCGGTAACTTTTCTGCGGTATAGTGTGAATCCGGGAATAAGGTGAGTTACCGGCGTGTCGCGTGTCAGGATGCGGTAATGGGCGCGAATGCGGAACTTCTGAGGCTGATGGGGCCGGAGCTGGAGCTGCTGCTGCCGGCGCTGGATGAGAAGGCCAGGCGGCTGGCGCTGGGCGCGGTGGCGCGGGCCGCGGGGGACGGCGGGGTCACGGCGGTGGCCAGGATGACCGGGGCGGCCTGGCAGACGGTCGCGGACGGGGCCGCGGAGCTGGCCTCGGGCCAGTGCGCCCCGGAGGGCCGGGTGCGCCGTCCGGGCGGGGGGCGCAAGCCGCTGACTGCGGCGGACCCGGGTCTGGAGCCCGCGCTGCTGGCGCTGGTGGAAGACAGCACGCGGGGGGATCCGGAGTCGCCGCTGGTGTGGACGGCGAAGTCGCTGAAGAACCTGTCTGATGAGCTGGCCGCGCAGGGGCACCGGTGCAGCCGGCAGGCGGCGGCGCGGCTGCTGCACGCGAATGGCTACAGCCTGCAGGCCAACGCCAAGACGATCGAGGGCCGCCAGCACCCGGACCGCGACGCTCAGTTCCGCTACATCAGCGAGCAGGCAAAGACGCATATCGCCGCGGGCCAGCCGGTGATCAGCGTGGATGCCAAGAAGAAGGAGCAGGTCGGCCAGTACGCCCAGGAGGGGCGGGAGTGGCGGCCCGGCGGCGACGCCGGTGCGGGTGCGCGACCATGACTTCCCCGATGAGGAGCTGGGCAAGGTGACCCCGTACGGGGTCTATGACGTGGCCGCGAACGCCGGGTTCGTGAACGTGGGCACCGACCATGACACCGCCGCGTTCGCGGTCGGAGTCCATCCGCTGCTGGTGGAACACCCTGGGAAAGGACCGCTACCCTCAGGCGCGGCGGCTGCTGGTCACCGCCGACGCCGGCGGGAGCAACGGGTACCGGACCGGGGCGTGGAAGACCGCCCTGGCCGACCTGGCCAGGGACACCGGGCTGGAGATCACCGTCTGCCACTTCCCGCCGGGCACCTCCAAGTGGAACAAAATAGAGCACCGGCTGTTCTCCCAGATCTCCCGCAACTGGCGGGCCCGCCCGCTGACCAGCCACGAGGTCATCGTCAACACCATCGCCGCGACCACCACCACGACCGGGCTGGCCGTCACCGCGCAGCTGGACACCAGCGGACTACCCCCGCGGCGTCAAGATCACCAGGGCGCAGCTCCGGGCGCTCGAGGACGCCGGCGCGCTGACCCGGCACGGCTTCCACGGCGAATGGAACTACACCATCAGCCCGGCCGCGCCCAGGCCCGCCCCGCCCCCGCCGCCGCCAGCACCGGCCGGCCGCCGTACCGCGACCAGGCCGCGGCCGCCCTGGCCCACCCCGCGCTGACCGGGATGACCGCCCGCGACCTCGGCAGCCTCGTCACCCGGCTGGAACTCCCCGCCGCCGCCGCCCGCGAGCACCACCTCCACCTGGCCCGCGGCCACCCCCGCCGCCGCGCCGGCAGCCCGCCCAAGCTCACCCTCACCACCCAGCTCACCGCCACCCTCGCGCGCGCCCGCCTCGGCCTGCCGCTGCACGTCCTGGCCTACCTGCTCGGCGTCCACCCCGCCACCCTCAGCACCGCCATCAAGCACACCAGCGACCTGCTCGCCCGGCACGACATCGCCATCCCCGCCCGGACCGCAAGCCTCGCCACCCTGCACGACCTGCACCGATACGCCGCCACCGCCGGCATCACCATCCCCGGCCCCGCAGAGAGCACAAACCCCCATGAATGACACGCTAAACCACCCGGCACACCGGGAACTCAGCTTGTTTTGGAATGCGCACATACCGCCGAGAAGTTACCGCGATCATGAAGCCCGGCGCCGCCCGGGCCGCTGTCATAGCCCGGATCATGATCCATGGCCCGTAGGGCACCGGATAGCGCCCCCCTACGGGCCAACCATGGCGACGTTCGACCCACGATCAACCACGATCATGGATGGTGCGCGACGGGGCGGGGCGAGTGATTCTGGTAGGGCGAGTGATTCTGGTGGGGCGGTGTGCGCTGCCGGTGGGACGGGGGCATCCTCCCGCCGCGGCCGGGCCTCCCCCGCGCGGGGAGGGCCCGCAGCGCGCGATCGGCGCGGCGCGCGGGAGCCGTTCAGGATAAAGCCTCGCGCTGACCAGCCCGGCATGAACCCGGGTCCGCAGGTCCGCGGTATCGGCGTGGGCCGTGCCGTCAGCGTGTGCCGGTGGTCAGCTTGCCGGGGTCACGATCCCGTACTCGTGGATCTTTCGGTAGATCGTGGCGCGTGACATGCCAAGCGACTCGGCCGCTTTGACCTTGTTGCCCTCGTGGTCGAGCAGGCTCTGCACGATGGCGTCGCGTTCCATCGACTCCAGCGGGCTGAGCAGCCTGCGGCTCACCGTCCAGCATTCCGGGGGCAGGTCATGCGGCTGGATCGACCCGGTACGCCGGTGCTGCACGACCTGTTTGACGACCTGCCAGAGCTGTTCGGTATTACCTGGCCAGCTCGACCGCAGGAGCAGCTGCATCGCTTCTGGCGAGCAGACCAGCTTGCCGTGCTGGTTGAGCTTGGCCAGGAAGAACGGCACAAGCTCGTGCAGGTCCTCGATGTGATGCCGGAGCGGTGCGAGCTCCACGGTGCTCGGGAAGAACCGCAGCAAGCCGGCCAGATCGGCGCTCACCGGTCCCTTGTTGAGTGTGACCGCGAGCCACAGCGACTTCTTCCTGCCCGAGGCAATCTCCAGCGATGCCGACAGGGCGTGCAGCCGCCTGGCGGTGAGCCGGTCGATGTGGCGGATCACCAGGTCGCCTTCGCCCTCGATCAGCTCGTGGCGGACCCGCCCGAGCCAGCCGTGGTCGGTGGCATCGGCTGCGTCAAGCACGTGGCAGCGGCGGGCCGGATTACGTTGCTGGTGTACCGCCCTGACCAGGGCCAGCTTTCCGGCCCCTGGCTCGCCCTGGAGCGCGAGCCACTCGCCTGACGCGTAGACCGCGTCCACCTGGTGGCACCCGCGCAGCCATAGCGGCCCGGAACCGACCAGGCCGGGCAGGAAGATCCGGGCTTGCGCCACGGCCTCGGCCGCCTGCTCGCCGGTCGGCTTCGGTCAGCTTCACGTGCACGACGCCGCCGGCCAGGCCCTCGCCCTGCATGGGCCTGCAATACATGCGTGCCCTGACGCCGGTCGGCAGCTCGACCACCATCGGGCCGCTCTGGCGGCTCGCCAGCGCATCGGCGGCCTGTCCGAGCAGCACGACCTGGTCGCCAGGATCGAGTACCCGGCGGGCGTACTCGTTCATCATCACCATGTCGTTGTTGAGCGCGAGGACGATTCCCGGAGTGCGCCTGCACGCCCGCAGATACTCCTGCAGCAGCTCGAAGTCGCGTGCGCTGCTGTCGGTGAGCAGCGCCTGCGTGATCTGGTCGGCGGTGGTCTTGGCGAGCGCGATCAGCAGCGGGTCGGCATTCTTGCGCCAGCAGGTCAGGTCTACCGCGCCGAGCGTCTTGCCCGAGATCGGATCGTGGATCGGCACCCCGGCGCAGGCGAGATCCTCCAGGTTTTCCGCGTAGTGCTCATGTCCGAACACGTGCATCGGCCGGCCGCCCTCGAGCGCCGTGCCGATCCCGTTGGTGCCCACGAACTCCTCGGCGTAGCTGAAGCCCGGTGCGAGCTGGACGCCGTCGAGGTGCCGTTCGAGGTCGTGGTCGGCGGTCAGCCTGGTGAGCACCACACCGGCCGCGTCGGTGAGGATGACGCTGATCGGCTGGCCCTCCAGGTTGTCCCGCAGGTGTCTCAGCACCGGCAGGGCGTTGCGGGTCAGCGGGGTGTCGAGGTCGGGATCGCGGACATAGCTCAGGTCGATGTGGTCGGCGGCGACGTTCCACCGCCGCGAGCGCCACCACGACGCCAGAATCGTGTCGCGGACCCGGCTCGGCTCTATTGTCTCTGCGTTGAGGAACCGCTCACGGACATCGGCCAGCCGGGGGCTGTCAGTCATGTCCAGTTGCGGCGTGGGCGTAAGCGGCATGGCGCCTCCCTGTGCCGCTCCACGCAGCCCGGTTTCGGCCTGTGTATCGCGTCGAGGTTTGCGTCGAGGTTTCCGTCGTATCTCCCCAGGTTAAACGTCACCTAGTCGTTATCTGTCTCATGTTGAGACCGCTGAGTCGAGCTGGGCGTCGTTTGATGCCGTCAGGTCAGCTAGCGCCGGCGGCGGGTAGTCGGCCGGCTGGCTGCTGCGGTAAGGGACAGGCAACCGCGAGGAGGTGCGCGATGGACCACCCAGACGAGCCGCGGGAGGAGACCTTCAATCCCTGGAGCATCGTGAATCTGGTGTTTCACCATCTGGCCGATCACGGCCTGCATCCCATCCTTGGCGGGACAGGCGATCCGGGCGCTCCGGCCGCGGACCTGCTCCGGGCGCTTGGCATCGAGCCGGCGCCGGAGGGAAACCGTCATGTCTCGCACAACGTCCGCCAGCATCTCGCCGAAATCCGTGCCGCCGTCTTCGGGGAGAGCTGACGACTTGCGCCCGCACCGGATCGGCCCTGGTTACCGCCACGCGGCCGCTGTCTCATCTTGAGAGCCCACGACCTCACGCTTTGGGTTCTGATTCAGCACATAGGGGTTCCGGGCGCACCTGGTGGCGCGCTCGCCGGCGAGGTGAGGCGTCGGCTCAGGAAACGATGATCATGACCACAAGCAGACCGTCTCAGCCGACCCGAGTGAAGGGCAAGGGGTGACTATGAGTCGCCAGAGTGTGGCCAAGGCCCACCAGAAGATCCAGGAATTGTCCTGGGAACCGATGTACCACGAGCCGGTAGCACAGTACGGAACCGACTACACGTTCAGGAAGGCTCAGAAGAAGGACCCGCTCAAGCAGGTCCTGCGCTCCTACTTCCCCATGCAGGAGGAGAAGGACCACCGGGTCTACGGTGCCTCGGACGGTGCCATCCGCGGCAACATGTTCCGCCAGGTCCAGGAGCGGTGGCTGGAGTGGCAGAAGCTGTTCCTTTCCATCATCCCGCTGCCCGAGATCTCGGCGGCGCGGGCGATGCCGCTGCTGTTCCGCACGGTTCCCAACCCTGAACTGCACAACGGCCAGGCGATCCAGATGATCGACGAGGTACGGCACTCGACGATCCAGCAGAACCTCAAGCGCCTGTATATGAACAACTACATCGACCCGGCCGGCTTCAACAGCAGCCTGCGCAACTTCCAGAACGACTACTGCGGGACGATCGGCCGGCAGTTCGCCGAGGGCTTCATCACCGGTGACGCCATCACCGCGGCGAGCATCTACCTGACGATCGTGGCCGAGACGGCGTTCACCAACACGCTGTTCGTGGCCATGCCCGCCGAGGCCGCGGCCAACGGCGACTATCTGCTGCCGACCGTGTTCCACTCGGTGCAGTCCGACGAGTCCCGCCACATCAGCAACGGCTACGCCACGCTGCTGATGGCGCTGGCGGACGAGGAGAACCACCAACTGCTTCAGCGCGACCTGCGCTACGCCTGGTGGAACAACCACCGGGTGGTGGACGCGGCCATCGGCACGTTCATCGAGTACGGCACCAAGGACCGCCGCAAGGACCGCGAGAGCTACGCGGAGATGTGGCGTCGGTGGATCTACGACGACTACTACCGCAGCTACCTCGTCCCGCTGGAGAAGTACGGCCTGGTGATCCCGCACGACCTCATCGAGGAGGCGTGGAACCAGATCTGGAACAAGGGCTACGTGCACGAGGTGGCCCAGTTCTTCGCCACCGGCTGGCTCGCGAACTACTGGCGGATCGACCCGATGACCGACAAGGACTTCGAGTGGTTCGAGTACAAGTACCCGGGCTGGTACGACAGGTACGGCAAGTGGTGGGAGAACTACAACCGCCTGTCCATGCCGAACGGGCATCACCCGATCGTGGCCGAGGACGTCGACTACCAGTACCCGCACCGCTGCTGGACCTGCATGGTCCCATGCCTCGTCCGCGAGGACATGGTCATGGACGAGGTCAACGGCCAGGTGCGCACCTACTGCCACGAGGAATGCCGCTGGACGGACGTGGAGGCCTTCCGGCCGACCTACCAGGGCCGGGCCACCCCGAACATGGGCCAGCTCATCGGGCACCGGGAGTGGGAGACGCTCTACCACGGCTGGAACTGGGCCGACGTGGTGTCCGACATGGGCCACGTGCGTGACGACGGCAAGACGATGGTCGCGCAGCCGCACCTGAACCTGGATCCAAGCAAGATGTGGACGCTGGACCACCTGCGCAGGATGGGGCCGGTGCAGAGCCCGAACGTGCTGCTCAACGAGATGTCGCCGCAGGAGCGTGAAGCCTTCCACGCGAACTACATTCGCGGCGGACCCGCGGGCAGACCCGCTCGCGAGGACAGCTGATCCGGCTGAGCTAGCCGACTGTGACGACTGACTGACCGGTGGTCGTCCGAGTCAAGCGGACAGGAACGGAGGGCCTGCGGCCCAGCCAGCCTCTGGCCCTCCTCTCCTGCCCGGTGGCAGCGCGCGGCCGGAGAGGGAAGCCATGGCCGACAAACATGTCGTGCGGTTCGAGCCTGTCGGAATCGAGATCGAGGTAGACGAGGAGCAGACGGTCCTGCGCGCGGCGGCGGAGCAGGGAATCATGCTCATGCACGGCTGCAAGGAGGGCCAGTGCTCCTCATGCAAGTCGTTCGTTCTCGATGGCGAGGACATCGAGCTCGACAAGTACTCGACCTTCGCGCTGCCCGACTACGAGCGTGAGGAGGGCTTCACCCTGCTGTGCAGGGCGCACGTCTACGAGGACATCACGATCGAGCTCCTCAACTTCGACGAGGACATGATCCGCTCGGGCCTGCCGATCCAGGAGGCGGTGGCGGAAGTGGTGTCCAAGGACCCGGTCACCCACGACATGCGCCACCTCGTGCTGCGGCTGCTGGAACCCCAGGAGATCAAGTTCTTCCCCGGGCAGTATGTCGACATCGCCATCCCGGGCACCGAGGCCACCCGCTCGTTCTCGATGGCGAACATCTCCAGCCGCGACACCGGCCAGCTCGAGTTCGTCATCAAGGTCTACCCGGACGGGCTCTTCTCGCACTTCCTGGACACCAGGCTCGCCGTCGGCGACCGGCTCAACCTCACCGGGCCGTTCGGGGTGTTCACGCTGCGGGAGGGCCACGACGCCGATCTGATCTTCGTCGGCGGCGGCGCGGGGATGGCGCCGATCCTGTCGCTGCTTCGCTCGATGGCCGAGCGCGGCATCGGCCGCAAGGCCACCTACTACTACGGCGCGCGGGGACGGCGGGACCTGTGCTTCGAGAAGGAACTGCGCGACCTGGAGCAGTCGCTGCCCGCGTTCCGTTACGTTCCCGCGCTTTCCGAGCCAGCCCCCGATGACGCCTGGGACGGCGAGGTCGGCTTGATCACCGACGTGGTGAAGCGGCACGAAGCCGACCTCAAGGGCGCGCACGCCTATGTCTGCGGTCCGCCGCCGATGGTGGAAGCCGCAATGCCGCTGCTCACCAGGCTGGGGGTGCCTGAGAAACACGTCTTCTACGACAAGTTCACCACGACTGGTGACCCAGACGAAAAGTGACGGGCAATTGCCCGGACATCAGCTCAGCTGGTAGCCCATCCGGTGACCCATTCCGCGGCCGGCCGGCTGGATCCTTGAGGTGAAGGAAGGACTTCATGACAACAGCGCAAGAACGCAGCCTACCCCATCCCGAATTTACCGATGCTGAGGCCGGTGCCAAGGAGTTCCCGGACTCGACCGCCCGCCGCTTCAACTATTACAACGCGCAAAAGCGCAAGCAGACCCACTACGAAGACGTGACCGTCGAGGTCCAGCCCGATCCGCGGCACTACCTCGCCCAGGGCTGGCTCTACGGTTTCTCCGACGGCCGCGGCGGCTATCCGCTCGACTGGACGGCCCTCAAGGCGTGGGGGTCAGACCGGCCCGAGCCGAAGCGGTTCCCCGGCTCTGGCGGAAAGGGTTACGACTGGCCGGCGCTCGGCTGGCACGAGTTCCGTGACCCAAACGAAGAGTGGGAGATGACCCTGTACCGCTACAACGCCAACGTTGTGCGGCAGCTCAACCAGAACATCGATGCGGCAAGGCAGTCGAAGGCATTCGAGGACTGGAACCGGAACTGGGTCCACTTCGTGGAGCGCAACGTCGGCGCCTGGATGCACGTCGACCACGGCCTTGGGCTGTACCTCTTCGCCAACGCCAACCGCCGGGCACCGACGAACATGCACAACAACGCGATCTCGGTAAACAGCATGCACAGGATCAGGTCCGCGCAGGATCTGGCGCTGTACAACCTGACGCTGAGCGAGGAGATCGCCGACTTCGACGGCGCGGCGCACGTCCAGGTATGGAACGAGGAGCCGTGCTGGCAGGGCGTACATAGGCTCGCAGAACAACTCACCGGCATCGACGACTGGTGCGAGGCAATCTTCGCAGCTAACGTGGTCTTCGAGCCGCTCGTCGGCGAGCTATTCCGGAGCCACCTGGTGCAGCACGCGGCGCCGCGTAACGGAGACTTCGTCACTCCCACGGTCGTGGGTGCCGAAGAATACGACTACGCCGAGCGGGACCTGCGGTACACCAGGCCGATGTTCGAACTGCTCACCAATGACCGTGAGTTCGCCGACCACAACAAGGCGATCCTGCAGCAGTGGCTGTCGGCCTGGGTGCCACGTGCCATCGCCGCCTCCCGTACGCTGCAGCCGCTGTGGTCACAGCCAGACGCGAAGCCACCCCGTTTCGAGGACGGCCTCGACCGTGCGAAGAGCCGCTTCGCCGACATCGTGTCCGACCTGGGTCTGGAAACACCGAAGGAGTTGGCGCAGTGACCACCTTCAAGACAGCAGAAAGCCCGTTCAAGAGCGACCACACCGCGTCCAACATGTGTGGGTTCACCCTGATGAACAATCAGGTCGGTGCGGTCGTGGCCCAGGTGATGTCGACCAAGCCCGACGTCAAGGTGACGCCGCTGCCGTCGATGATCCGGGTGGACGCGGTCAGGCGCATGGACGTCGTCTACGACGAGATCTCCGAGGCCCTCGGCGAGGAGCCCGGCTACTTCGACGCCGCGGAGTTCGAGGAGAACATGTCCACGCACTACGGCCGGATGATTCACGAGGATGACCGGACGATCATGTTCGCGAACCCGGAGGACGGGGCGGAATATCTCGGCTTCGACCTGACGGCCGAGTCGAACTAGCTGGAGCGTAGGAAGCACTCGATTCGGCCCACGAGGAGGCAGTGTGTACGAGAAGGATGGCGAAAAGTATTTCGTGGTCGACAGCCACATGCATTACTGGAATGCCGCCCCGGACAACTGGGTGGAGGGGGCGGAGCAGTACGCCAAGGGCTGGATCGAGTGCTTCTACGGTTACCATCAGCTCGGCCCGCCAGAGACGCTCTGGCCGCTCGAGAAATACCAGAAGTACTCGGAGGACGACCTGATGAAGGACGTCTTCGAGGACGGCCATGTCGACGTGGCGATCTTCCAGCCGACGTACCTGACGGAGTGGTACAAGGAGGGGTTCAACACCACCGAGCGCAACGCGACCATGGGTGAGAAGCACCCTGGCAAGTTCATCTACAACACCCGCTGGGATCCGCGCGAGGGCGACGACGGCCTGAAGGCCCTGCGGCACAACGTCGAGCGCTACGGGTCCACGGGGGTCAAGCTCTACACCGCCGAGTGGCGGCAGGGCTCGCGCGGCTGGACGCTCAAGGACCCGGAGGCCTACCGCTACCTTGAGGCCTGCCAGGAGCTTGGGATAAAGAACATCCACGCGCACAAGGGCCCGACGATCTGGCCGCTGGACAAGGACGCCTTCGACATGGCGGACGTGGACCACGCGGCCACCGACTTTCCGGAGCTGAACTTCATCGTCGAGCACGCCGGGCTGCCGCGGATCGACGACTTCTGCTACCTGGCGACGCAGGAGCCGAACGTGTACGCGGGCCTGTCGGTCATCATCGGCGCGCTCATGCACGCCCGGCCGAAGTTCTTCGCCAAGGCCATCGGTGAGCTGCTGTTCTGGGTCGGCGAGGACAAGATGACCTTCGGCAGCGACTACGGCATCTGGGAACCGAAGTGGCAGGTCGAGGGCTTCGTCGACTGGGACTACCCGGACGACGAGGAGTTCTCCGACTACCCAAGGGTCAACACCGCGTCGAAGAAGAAGATCCTCGGGCTGAACGCGGCCAAGCTCTACGGCATCGAGGTGCCGGCCGAGTGCCAGCTCCCCGCCGGCGCCGGCACCCCGGCGGCGCAGGACGCGGCGCAGGGTGTCCCATCGGCATGAGCACCCGCGTGACCGATGGGTCGCGCGGCGGCGGCCCGGGGGGGCAACCCCCCGGAGCCCCCCGCGTGCTGGCCGCCCTGGAGACGGTGCGCGACCCGGAGCTTGACGAGCCGATAACCTCGCTCGGCTTCGTGACGTCGTGCACCGTCTCCGAGGACGGGGACGCCCAGGTTCGGCTGCGGCTGCCGACCTACTTCTGCGCGCCCAACTTCGCCTTCCTCATGGTGGCGGACGCCTACGACGCGGTGTCCGCCATGGACGGCGTGCGCAATGCGGAGGTGGTGCTCGAAGACCACTTCGCCGCCGATGCGATCAACGGCGGGGTCGCCGCGCGCGCGGGGTTCGCGCGGTCCTTCGACGGCGAAGCCGTCGGTGAACTGGGCAATCTGCGCGCGGACTTCCTGCGCAAGGCCATGCTGGCCGGCACGGATCAGGTGTGCAGGCCGCTGGTCGCCGCCGGGGCCAAGCCGGCCGCGCTCGCCGCGCTGACCCTCGGCGAGCTGCCTCCGTCGAGGGAGCTCGACCGGCTGCGCCAGCGGCGGGCCGAGCTCGGCCTGCCCGCGGGCGACGACGCGCTACTGCTGATCGAACCTGCGACAGGCCTGCCGGTGGGTGACGACGCTGTTCCCCTGCACCTGCGGCGCGCGCGCACGACGCGGGTCGGCATCGAGGCGAACACCAGCGTCTGCCGTGGCATGCTGCGGCACAGGTACGAGGCCAAAGGACAAGGCGAGGAGGACCAATGAAGGCCGTCCGGCTGCACTCATATCACCAGCAACCCGTGGTCGAGGACGTACCTGAACCGACGATCAAGGGCCCGCTCGACGTCATCGTGAAGATCGGTGGCGCCGGGGTCTGCCGCACCGATCTGCACATCATCGAGGGCCAGTGGGCCGCCGCGATGGGCGTCGAGCTGCCCTACACGCTCGGCCACGAGAACGCGGGCTGGGTGCAGGAGGTCGGCTCCGCGGTCACCAACGTGCAGGCCGGGGACACGGTGATCCTGCATCCGACGCCCACCTGCGGGCTCTGCCGTGCCTGCCGGGCCGGCCAGGACATGCACTGCGCCAACAGCTCGTTCCCCGGCCTCAGCCACGAGGGCGGCATGGCCGAGTACCTCCTCACCTCGGCGCGGGCTTGCGTCAAGCTCGACCCGCAGACCCAGCCGCAGGACGTCGCCGCGCTCGCCGACGCGGGCATCACCGCCTACCACGCTGTCCGCAGGGCCATCCCGCTGCTCTACCCCGGCACCACCTGCGTGCTCATCGGCGCGGGCGGGCTCGGGCACATCGGCATCCAGTGCCTCGCCGCGCTCACCGCCACAAGGATCATCGTCGTCGACCGCAACCCGGATGCGCTCAAGCTCGCCGAGCAGCTTGGCGCGGACCACACTGTGGTCGCAGATGGCGGGCATCTCGACGCGGTCAGTGACCTCACCGGTGGCGCAGGCGCGGAGGTCGTGCTGGACTTCGTCGCCGAGCAGG
The DNA here is from genome assembly GCA_963851085.1 of uncultured Actinomycetota bacterium. Classification (GTDB taxonomy): domain Bacteria; phylum Actinomycetota; class Actinomycetes; order Streptosporangiales; family Streptosporangiaceae; genus DATFVJ01. The sequence continues at coordinate 252,396 of CAWKNX010000005.1, forward strand.
GCGCCGAGCAGGACGGGTTCGCGATGACGCGCCGCGCGGGCTCGTACTACGTCATCGGCTACGGCGGCACCGTGAACATCCCGACCCTCGACATCATTTCGACCGAGCGCAACATCATCGGGAACATCGTCGGAACCTACAACGAACTCGCCGAACTCATGGTCCTCGCGCAGAGCGGCAAGGTCACCCTGCACACGAAGGCCTACCCGCTGGACGCCGCGGTCGAGGCAGTCCAGGATCTCGACGCCGGCCGGGTTCGCGGCCGCGCGATCCTCGTCCCGTAGCCCTCAGAAACCTGACGTCCCAGGAGGACCCGATGGCAAAGGAACTACGTTTCGGCGAGGATGCCCGCAGCCTGCTCCTCGCCGGTGTTGATCAGCTGGCGGAAGCGGTCAAGTCGACGCTCGGGCCCAAGGGGCGCAACGTCATCCTCGAGAAGATCACCGGCTCGCCCGTGGTCACCAACGACGGCGTGACGATCGCACGGGAGATCCACCTCAAGAACCAGTTCGAGAACATGGGCGCCCAGCTGGTCAAGGAAGCGGCGATCAAGACCAACGACATCGTCGGCGACGGCACCACCACGGCGACCGTCATCGCCCAGGCGATCGTCAGGGAGGGCATGAAGGCGATCGGCGCCGGTGCCAACCCGGTGCTGGTCAAGCGCGGCATCGACCTGGCCGTCGACAGGCTGGTCGGCCACCTCCAGAACGTCGCGCACCCGGTGGCCACCGAGCACGACTACGCACGGGTAGCCGCGATCTCGGCGAACGACGACGAAACGGTCGGCGCCGTGATCGCGAAGGCGCTGCATACCGTCGGCGACGGCGGCATCGTCACCGTGGAGGAGTCGGCCGCGAACGGCATGAGCGTCGACTTCGTGGAGGGTTTCGAGTTCGACAACGGGTACATGTCACCGTACATGGTGACCAATCCAGCCAGCCTCGAAGCGATCGTCGATGACCCGTACATCCTGCTGTGCAGCGAGAAGATCACCAAAGTCCAGCAGCTGATGCCACTGCTCGACAAGATAATGCGAGCGCCGCGGCCGCTCATCATTCTCGCGGAGAACGTCGAGGGCACGGCGCTGAGCATGCTGGTGCACAACCACGTCAACGGGGTCTTCCAATGCGTCGCGGTGCGGGCGCCAGGTTTCGGCGACCGCAGGCTGCGCAAGCTCGAGGACATCGCCGCGATCACCGGCGGCGCCGTGTACAGCAAGCATTCCGGGTTCACCCTGGAGACGATGACCATCGACCAGCTCGGCAGGGCCGCGCAGGTGCGGGTCACCGAGGATCGCACCGCGATCATCGGGGGCGGCGGCTCTGCGGCGGAAGTTGAGTTCCGGGTCGCCCAGTTGCGGGCGGAGCTTGAACGCGCCACCTTCGGGGTCGACGAGGACGTGCTCACCGAGCGGATCGGTTCGCTGTCGGGCAAGGTCGCCGTCATCAGGGTCGGGGCACCGACCAACGCCGAGCTGAAGGAGCTACAGCACCGGGTCGAGGACGCGCTTTCCGCTACCAGGGCGGCGATGGCCGAGGGCATTGTCGCCGGCGGCGGGGCCGCCCTGATGCACGCGGAGGGAGCGCTCGACGACCTCGAGGTCAAGGACGACTACGCCACCGGCGTCGAGATCGTGCGCCGCGTCCTGACCGAGCCCGCCTACCTCATCGCCGCGAACGCGGGCTACTCCGGCCAGGAGGTGGTGGCCCACATGGGGCAGCTGGGCGTCGACGAAGGGTTCGACGCCCTGCTCGGACGCTACGGCAACATGATCGAGATGGGCATCATCGACCCGCTGCGCGTCGCGCGCTCGGCGCTCCAGAACGGTGCCTCGGTGGCGGGGCTGCTGCTCACGACGAACACCCTGATCGCGGAGGAGCAGACGCCCTGGGGCGGCAGCCCGGCGCTGATGACCGAGTACGGCGCGCTTGACGAGGGTCTTCATCAGCCATCGCCCGACTCGAGTACCCCGCAGTCGCTCGGCCTCGGCCCGTCGGTCGGCTGAGGTTGGGGCCGCCGCCCGCCGGGGACGCGACGCTGCAGCTGCCGCTGGCCGGGGACGCGACGCTGCAGCTGCCGCCGTCGGCAGGGACAGGGCAGGCCGGGGGGGCGGCCGAGCAGAGCGGGCTGCGCCTGCTGCGTTCGCGTGGACGGCTGCGCGGCGTCGTCGCCCTGCTCGGCCCGGCGTTCGTCGCGGCGGTCGCCTATATCGACCCGGGCAACTTCGCCACGAACTTCTCCGCAGGGGCGAGATTCGGCTACGCGCTTGCGTGGGTAATCGTCGTCGCGAACCTGATGGCCATGCTTGTGCAGTACCTGTCCGCCAAGATCGGCGTCGCCACCGGGCGCGACCTGCCTGAGCTGTGCCGCGAGCATCTGCCCCGGGCCGTGTCCGGTGGCTTGTGGGTGCAGGCGGAGCTGATCGCCATGTCGACCGACCTGGCTGAGTTCGTCGGGGCCACGGTCGGGCTGAACCTCCTCTTCCACGTCCCGCTGTTTGCGGCCGGCCTGCTGACGGCGGTCGTCGCGTTCGCGATCCTGGCCCTCGAGCAGCGCGGCTACCGGCGCTTCGAGCTGGCGATCGCCGCTCTGCTCGGCATCGTCCTCCTCGGGTTCGCCTACGACCTGGTCGCTGTACGGGGAGCCCCGGCGGGCATTGCGGCGGGGCTCGTCCCCGGCTTTGCCGGCACGGGCAGCCTGCTGCTCGTGGCGGGCATCATCGGGGCGACCGTGATGCCGCACGTCGTCTACCTGCATTCGGCTCTGACGAAATCCCGTGTGGTGTGCCGCGACGACGCGGAGCGCCGCGAGTTGCTGCGCTTCCAGCGGCTCGACGTGCTGGCCGCACTCGGCGCCGCTGGCCTGATCAACCTGTCGATGCTGGTCATCGCCGCCTCGTTGTTCAACGGCTCGGGAAACTCTGCTGGCAACTCGATCGAGGCCGCGCACGCGGGGCTTGGCCGGCTCGTCGGCGGCGGTGCCGCGCTGGCGTTCGCGATCGCCCTGCTCGCGTCGGGGCTGTCGTCGTCCAGCGTGGGCACCTACGCGGGGCAGGTGGTCATGCAGGGTTTCATCGGCCGGCGGATTCCGCTGTTCGTCCGGCGCGGGCTCACCATGCTGCCAGCGCTCGTGGTGCTCGGGATCGGGCTTCCGGCCACCCAGAGCCTGGTGATCTCGCAGGTCGTGCTGTCGTTCGGCATCCCGTTCGCGCTGGTGCCGCTGGTACTGCTGACCCGCCGCGTGGACATCATGGGCGCGCTTGTCAATCGCAGGGTGACCACCGTGGCGGCCTCAGGTGTGGCCTCGGTTATCGTGCTACTGAACGTGTGGCTGCTCTACGCCACTATGCGCGGGTGAAGGCTCTCGTCCAGGAGCAGCGCGTTCCGCGTCATCACCGACAGCCAGTTGTTCATGTGCTCGGCGCTCGAGGTATCCGCCCAGTGCCGGAAGAGCCCAGCGGCATCGCCGAGCGGCAAGCGGCCGTCCACCTGGTGGATTTCGAGCGTGAACGACAGCAGGTCCAGGCTGCACGCGTCGGTCGCGGCCGCGGCGATCGCGGCGAGCCCCGCCGGCCCGTACAGCGGGGCAAGCGACATGCGGCCCTGGTGGCTGAAAGGAACCGGCAGCCGCATCAGGAACGTGAAATGGTCAGCGAGGCCCCCGATCAGGGGATGCCCGTCATGCAGATGGAGGTGCAGGTGCTTGCCGAGCAGCCCGATCGAGCGGACCATTTCGAGCACGTCCGCCGCCGCGCCTGCCATGGCATTCTGGATGTCGTCCACCAGGTCGGGCAGGCGCTCGTCGGCCGCGCTGAGGCTGCGCAGGCCAAGCCCCGGATGATCGCGCCCGAACCGGGCCGCCGCCTGCCTGATCCCGACGTGGCCCACGTCGATGCAGCAGCTGACCCGGCCCGAGTCCTTGAGCCGCTCCGCCAGCTCGACGAACCAGCCGGGCTCGTGGCCGGCCGCGTATTCAAGGAACACGCGTGGTGCGTCCGGCCACTGCGCGAGGCGCGTGTCCAGGTCCCGCATGGCGGTGAGCAGGTCGCCGGTCTGCGTGGCCATGTCCGCCTGGTCATGGACGACAAGGCCGGACAGCCGCCCGGCAAAGTGCGAGGCGAAGTCCTCAACCACGACACGGTCCTGCTCGCGCAGCAGGTTGAGCCCGCGGTTCAGGTGCACCGTCGGCAGCCGTGGATGCGGCGGCACATAGCCAAGGACACGGTCAAGCTGGCCCGGTGTCTCTGCGTAGGCCTCAGCGGCGAGGCCCGCCTGGGCGAGCCGCAGCCCCGCGAGCTTGAGCAGGGCGTCATCACCGGCGCCGCGCTGGTAGAACAGCGCGTGGATGGGGGGCAGCGGATCTTGTCCCGTGCGATCCATGCCCCTCCCTCGGCCGTGCCGTACCTGCCACTGTAACCCGAGGACAGCGGCGCTTCACGTCGGTCCGTCCGGGCCAACCCCGTTGGGAACCCCCGAGACCGACGACGCGCACTGAATTCGCCACGATGTCCTCCAAGCCGCCGTTCAGTGGCCCGCGGGAGAACCGAACGGGTCATATCCGGCCATCTCCGTCAATGATCGCAGAGCACAATACGCTCGGTCGGCGTGTCGCCGGGTCGGCTGTAGGTGGGTATGTGGCAGGTCAAAGCGTCCGCCGCGGTGTTGCTGCCCGCACCACAATGGTGGTTGCATAGGGTTGATTATGCGACTCCACGAAGGGCCCAAATCGGTACCTGGGGTACGCCACAAAAGCGGCAAAGGGGGACAGTGGATCCGCGCCGGATACGGGACGGCGTAAGGATGGCCGTGCTGAACACCGCTGGTGCCGTGGCGACCTGAAGATACTGGGGACCGAGGATGTATGGCCGCCGGATGCGCTCGCCGCCGCGGGAGTTTCGCGAGCATCCGGCCGGGTTTCGTCAGGCGTGGAGGCGACATGACGGTGCTGTTCGACCCGTCCACGACCGCCCCATTTACCTGGGACGGTCACATTCTGCTGATCCACGAGTCGGAGTCAGAGCGGCAGTCCCGTTTCGTCACCTGGGTTCGCCGTGGGCTCGAGAACGACGAGAAGGTGGTCTGTACCGAGGCCGATGGTAAGCCGCCCGAACGTTCGGTCCCGCGGATTCTGCAGCGCCACGGTATCGACGTGTCGGCGGCGACGGCCGAGGGGCGCCTTGCCCTGCTTCCGCTGCCGGAGTTATACCCGCCAGAGGGACACGCCGGGATGATCGAGCGTGCGCTGGCGGAGGGCCATCGCGCCCTGCGGATATCCGTCGAGGCCAACGCCGCGCGAACGATCATGTCCGAGCATGTCTACTCCGGGGTCGAGCGGGCCATCGACCAGTTGTGCCTTACGCGCCGGTTCTCGGCGATGTGCCAGTACGAAGAGGCGGGCACAGTGGGCGACCGGCTGCAGGATGTCGCCTACTCGCACGCCGGTGGCGGCATCCGGCAGCATGACCTGAGCACCGGGCGCTATGACGGGCGCGTCGTTCTCGCAGGCGAGATCGACATGTCCAACGACGTGATGCTGACGTGTGCCCTGCGTGCCGCGGCGGACCGGACGTCAGGAACCCTGCGGCTGGACCTGAGCCTGGTCGAATTCCTCGGGGCGGCCGGCTGCCGTGCGCTGGATGAAGGCACCAGCCAGTTCCGAAGTCAAGGTGGCCGCGTGCTCCTGCTCGGGCCGGAGCCGCTTGTCGAGCACATTCTGCGGCTCGCCGGGGTCGATCGGCTTGAGCGCGTCGGGCTGACCGGAAACCCGCGATGACGACGGCAGCCTATGGTTACAGGCACGACGTACTGCTTTACGAGTCCGACGACGAGCTCGTCGCGTCCGCCGTGCCGTTTCTGCGCGATGCTCTGAACGCGGGCGAGCCGGCGGTGCTCGTCTGCACCGACCGCAACGCCGGGCTGCTGGCGGCGGCGCTTGACGGCGACTCGCGGCTTAGCGTCCTCGACCAGTCCGCGGCCCACCGGCGCGTTCCTGCGGCGATCACGACGTACCGGCAGATAGTGGAGCGCAAGCTCGCTGCGGGTGCGTTCCGGGTACGGCTGGTCGGCGAGGCCGGCGCGGGCTTCGCCCAGGCGGACTGGATCGAATGGGCCCGTTTCGAGGCCGTCGTCAATGCGGCGCTAGAGCAGTATCCGCTGTGGCAGCTATGCATATACGACAGGCGGCGGCTGCCGCCCGAGGTGCTTGCGGTCGGCGAACTTACCCACCCGTACCTGGTGATGGGTACCTCCAGGATCCCGAACCCCCGGTACGTCGACCCGTCGCAGTTCCTTCGCACGCTGCCGCGAAGTCAACCGGACCCGCTCGAGAGGACGGAGCCAGCGATCGACGTGTCCAATCCTCCGGACCTGCGACAGCTGCGGCAGGAGGTCAAGGCCGTACTCGCGAAATCTGCCGTGCCACCCGATACCGTGTCGGGTCTGGTATTCGCGGTCAGTGAGGCGGTCACCAATGCGTTCACGCACGGCCAGCCCCCCGTCCGGGTACGGCTGTGGACCAGCCCGGTCAGGTCGGTGTGCACGGTCACAGACCAGGGCAGTGGCTTCGAGGACCCAATGACCGGCTACCTGGCGGCACGGCGCGACGAGCCGGGCAGGGAAGGCCTGGGGCTGTGGCTCACGCGTCAGGTCTGCGATCACGTCACCGCCTACCGGACGCCGGACGGTTTCACTCTCCGCATCGCCACCCGGCATTGAGTCACGCGGAAGAGAACTGAGCAGCCATCTGCCGTCCGCGCGTCCACAAGGCGACACGCCGCGCCGGAGGCGCGGCGTGTCGTCACCGCCGGGCCGCACCGGGCGTGAGGCTCGGGCGGGTGCCCATAGGCCGGGGTCAGGCGGTCATCGCGGCTGCCCGGTCGCGCATGCGATGCACGATGTGGCGGCCGGGCGCGCCGCTAGCCGGTCGGCGCCGATCGGGCGCCCACAGCGCTCGCAGGTGCCGTAGCTTCCGTCACGAAGCCGCTCAAGCGCCTGGTCCAGGTCGGCGAGGCGCTCTCGCACCTGGCTGATCAGCGCCATGACCTGAGCCCGCTCGAACGCGATCGTGGCACCCTCCGGGTCGTGCTCGTCGTCGGTGCCGGCCGACGCCGACGACTCGACGATGCCGTCGAAGTCCCGCGTCAGCGACGCGAGCCGGGCCATGCTGTCGTCGCGTTTTGCGAGCAGCAGGTCGCGAGCCGTCGCCCGCCGCGGCGGGGTCAGGGCATCAGAAGGTGGCTCGTCATCCACGGGTAGCCGCAACGCCCGCCCACGTCGTGCGCATTCCCGTTCGCCCGGCGTCGGGTAACAGAGTGCTGCCGCAGGGTAGTCGGGACAGTATCAATGGCAACTAACTGGACAACACGGTGCGATGTGGGTAAGAGTCCATCGATGAACGAGATGTCGAGGATCCAATGCAGGGATCTCGCCGCCAAGGTTTTGCCGGCCGACGAGGCTGCCGCGCTGATCCCGGCGGGCTCGACGATCGGCATCAGCGGATTCACCGGGGCGGGCCACCCGAAGGCGGTGCCTGGCGAATTGGCGCGGCGTATCGGCGAGGCGAACGCACGTGGTGGCCGGTTGCGCGTGAGCATCTGGACCGGCGCCTCGACCGCACCCGACCTGGACGGGGTGCTCGCGGCGGCCGACGGAATCGATCTGCTCATGCCGTACCAGGCCGACCCGGTGACCCGGGCCAAGATCAATAGCGGCCGTATGCACTACCTCGACGTGCACCTGTCGCACGTCGCCCAGATGGTGCGGGAAGGATTCTTCGGGCACCTCGATATGGCGCTCGTCGAGGTCGCGGGGATCACCGCGGACGGCGAACTGATTCCCTCCTCGTCGGTCGGCAACAACAAGACGTGGCTCGACCTGGCCGACCGGGTGATCCTCGAGGTGAACTCCTGGCAGCCGATCGAAATGGAGGGCATGCACGACATCTACTACGGCATCGGCCTGCCGCCGGACAGGAAGCCGATCCCGATCAGCCAGCCGGCGGACCGGATCGGTGTGCCCTACCTGCGCTGTGCACCGGAGAAGATCGTCGCCGTTGTGCCGACGCACGCCCCGGATCACAACCCGCCGTTCAAGCCGGCCGACGACACCTCCGAGGGGATCGCGGGTCATGTGCTGGAGTTCCTGAGCCACGAGGTGCGCCACGAACGGCTGCCCCGCACCCTGCTGCCGCTGCAATCCGGGGTGGGCAATATCGCCAACGCGGTCCTCGCCGGCCTGGACGGGGGGCCCTTCCAGTCCTTGACCGCCTTTACGGAGGTGATCCAGGACGGCATGCTGCAGATGCTGCGCTCGGGCACGCTGGCGACCGCGTCGGCGACGGCGTTCTGCCTCAGCGAGAGCGGCATGGCCGAGCTGCGCGCCAACATCGCGGATTACCACGATCGCATCGTTCTCCGCCCGCAGGAGATCACCAATCATCCGGAGATCGTCCGGCGGCTCGGCTGCCTGGCGATGAACGGGATGATCGAGGCCGACATCTTCGGCAACGTCAACTCCACGCACGTGATGGGATCGAGCATCCAGAACGGGATCGGCGGCTCGGGCGACTTCGCCCGCAACGCGTACATCTCGATGTTCCTTACGCCGTCCATCGCGAAGGACGGCGCGATCTCCTGCATCGTGCCCATGGTCAGCCACGTCGATCACACCGAGCACGACGTGCACGTCATCGTCACCGAACAGGGCCTGGCGGACCTGCGCGGCTTGTCACCGCGGCGCCGGGCCCAGCAGATCATCGACCGCTGCGCCCATCCCTCCTACCGCGGCGCGCTGCAGGACTATTTCGACCGGGCGCAGGCCGGTGCGCCAGGCAGGCACACGCCCCACCTGCTCGGCGAGTCGCTGTCCTGGCACACGCGCTACCTCCTGAGCAAGACCATGCAACCCTGACCATGATCGCGGTAACTTTTCTGCGGTATGCGCGGAAAAGTTACCGCGATCATGGAACGGAGGTCTTGGGTGGCCCCGGGCCTTGCCGCGGGAGCCGCGGCGGCCGGGCATCTGGTCACACTAGGCACGCCAGGCACACCAGCCGCGCATCGGTGCCTGCTCGCGACGTGCTGGTGCCGCTCGTTTGGGCGGACCATGATCGCGGTGGAACCCCAGGCGGCGTATTTGAATCCGCCCAAGAATCCACCGCGATCATGAAACCTCGCGCGCCCGGCCGACCCCGGCGGGTGAGCGGCCCCGGTGGACGGGGCCTGAGCGAACGCGCGCAGCGAAAAATTGTTGGCGCCACCCGCTGCCCGGACTCACACCCATGTGCCAGCGGCTTGCGCGCCGAGCACGCGGCCGACCGCGCAGGTCCTGCGAGCGTGCGGCAGACAGCGGGCACTCGCGTTCGCCACGCCTATGTGCGGCCATGTACCGGGCGGCGTGGCGCCGGACCGGGCCGCCTCTGACGGCGGCGTGGCCGTCACCGGAAGCGGGACGTTCGCTTCGGCGGAGGGGAGTGGGATGCGCGGCGGTAAAATGACGTGCGGGCTGCCCGCCCGCCCCCACGGGGCCTCAGCGTGGGCGCATGCGGGACAGCGACTTGGTCGCGGCGATCGTCGCTGGCAACCCGGAAGGGCTGGCGGCGGCATACGACCGCTACGCCGCGGCCTGAATCTGCGGCACGAACTCGACAGCGCCGACCTCGCGGACGCACTCGGCGTTCCCCGCAACCACGCGCATGCCCTGGCATCACGCGCCCGCGGCCAGTTCGAGATCTCACTCGGCGCGCTGCTCGTCGCCCGCTCGGGAAGGGCGACCTGTCCCGACCTCGACGACCTGCTCGCCGGCTGGGACGGCCGGCTGACCGTGCTGCTGCGCAAGCGCCTGAACAGGCACATCGAGCATTGTGACGGCTGCGGCGAGCGCAAGCGGCGCGAACTGCGCCCGGCGATGCTGCTCGGCCTGCTGCCCGTGGTGGCGCTGCCAAACAGCCTCAGGCATCAGGTGCTCGGGCTCGTCGCGGATGACACTCCACGTGGCGCCGCCTACCGGGCCCACGTGACGCGGCGCAGCGAGCCGTTCGGGCCCAATGGCTTTCCCGTCCCGATCGACCCACCGGCGCCTCCGCGGGTGCCCCGCCGTTACGGCCTGCTCGCCGGGGCCGCTGCCGCTGCGGCGTTCGCCGTGCTGGGCGGGATCGTGGTCGCGATGGCGCAGCTGCACGGCGGCGGGCCGCGGCACGCGGCGGACCGCGCGCACACGGCCCTGCCGACCCCGCTGCCCCAGGCGCAAGCGGCGTCGCCGGTAAGCCCCGGCCCTGCGACGCACAGCCCGGACCCGGCGGCCGTGACCACCGTTCCCGCGCCGCCGGCGCCGCCCCCGCCCGTGGCCACCGCGCGGCCGACCCCGGCGCCACGGCGGACCCCGGGCGCGCGGCCGACCCCGACCCCGCGGCCGAGCCCGAGTTCGTCAGGCACGCCCACACCCGCGCAAGGCACGCTGACGGTTTCCACCACGGCCGTGACGCTGGCACCGGTGGGTGAAGGATTCCCGACCGGGTCGTTCACGCTGACCGCCAGCGGCGGCCCGGTGACCTACACCATCGCGGTCCCGGCGACCGTGTCCGGACTGGTTGTCATGCCGTCCTCGGGCACACTCGCGGCGGGCGCGAGCATCCCGATCATGGTGACGTGGAATTCGGGGCTGACGCTGAATACGCAGCTCACCGTGGCTCCCGGCGGGCTGGTCGTCGCCGTGTCTTACCGGTCGCCGCTCACCTGAGCGCCCGGGCCGACGCAGGCGGGTACCGGCCGGGCACTCAGTGCGAACCTGTCCCGCCAGGCGTCAGCCGCGCAGGATCGGGGTGCCGAGCGGGAGCGGTTTGCCGCCCGTGGCTAGCGCGGCCGCGTTGAAGAAGAGGTACACCCCGACCGCGGCGAACGCCAGGACAACATAGCCGGCGGTCTTCAGCACGCCGGTCGAGACCTGAGCGGTGCCGATGAGCACAAGCAGCAGCGCGACGTCGATGAGCGCGAAGACCACCGTGAAGGCCAGCGGCAGCCGCAGAGTGGCCAGGGTGAGCATCACGATGACGATCAGCCAGGCGGTCAGAAACAGCTCCTGGGTGGATTTCACCGCGCCCAGGGTAATGCCGAACCAGCCGTGGACGAGGCCGAGCACGAGCGTGGCGTAGCTCAGCCAGAAGCCGGCGAAGATGCCGAAGACGGCCGCGACCGCCGACTGGCCGACGGCCGCGCTCCACATCGTCGCGACGAACAGCCCCGCGGACGTGGCGGCCAGGATGATCGGCAGCGACGCGCCGACCGCGGTGGCCGGAACCATGCCGGCCAGCACCAGGCCGAGGGCCACCGAGCCGACGATGAAGCTTGGCAGCCCAAGCATGGCCGGGTCACCGAGCAGGGGTCCGGCGACGGCCGCTGGGGCCGCCGCTGCTTCGTCGATGGGGGCGATGGACTGGGCAGGGTCACCACCGGTTGCGTTGAGCGCGGTCATTGGCTGCTCCCTTCTCAGGGCACTGAAGGAGCCTCACGCCGACGTGGGCCATGACCACATCTGTACAGGTCCGGCGGGACGCCGCTGATCTCACTTTGAGTCAGCCGGGCGGCTGGCCAGCGCCTTTGCCCGCGGCCAGGACCGCGCGCCGGTCCCCGCCCCGCCCCCACCGCGGCCATCAAGCAAGATCCTTAACGGCCGCCCTCGACTACACCGACGTCGATCTGGCCCATCTGGTCCGGCTCGTGGCCGCACATTTCGAGACGGCCCTGGTCGACCGGGGGATCACCTTCACGGTGCGAGCTGACGAGCGTGGGCCGGCGAGCTTGATCCCGGCCGCGTGCAACAGGTCCTGCTCGTGACCGTGGCCGCCGGCCAGGAGCTGATCCTCACCGTGGCCGACGACGGCGTTGGACCACCAGCGGGCACCGGGCCCGGCTGCGCAACATGGCCATCCGAGCCGAGGCCCTGGGTGGTCACTGCGACGTGCGCGCCCGTGCTCCACGCGGGACGGTCGTGGAGTGGCGGGTCCCGCTGCGACAAGGCCGAACGTGATCCCGGAGACGGCAGCGGGATCCTCGGCGCCGTGGATGCGGCTGGATCGCCGGGGCCCCGGCGCCCCGTCAATCTGATGACGGCACCCGGTAGACGACGGTGACGGCCAGCCCGCCCGGCTGCACGCTGAGCTGGGTGTCCAGCCGCCCGCCGTAGCCCTTCCGCAGCGTCACGCTCACCTGGACGCTCTGGCCTGCCGCCAGTGAGCCGGTGAGGGGTGTGAGGGTCAGGTCGCCCGCGTGGGCGGCAGGGATCGTGATGGCGAACGCGGTCGGCCCGCCATTCGCGGTCAGGGTGAACGGTCCGGCTGGCGGGTAGCCCTTGCCTGGCCGCACGAGTATCACCGTCGTCGGCGATGCCGTCAGCGCGCCCGGCGTGACAGGGACGGTGGGAGACGCGCTCGTGGGCGGCGCCGTGGGCGGAACCGTGGGGTCTGGCGCCGTGGTCGTGCCGACAGGGGCGGGCGCCGTGGTCGCGCCGACCGGCACCGCCGAGGGCACCGTCGGCTCTGGTGTCGCTGGGGTGCCGCTGGCGGGAGCGGGTCTGACCTGCGGCGCGGTCGCTGGCGTGAGCGCCTGACTGCCCAGCGCCGACCCCGGGCTGCCAGGCGCGGGCCCGCCGCGCTGCGGCACGCCGATCACCGTCACGATCCCGGTGCCGAGCACGGCCAGCGCCGCGACCCCGACCACCCCCGCCAGCACCGAACGCGCCGGGGGCCGCGCGAGTCCCGGTGGGTCGATCGGCACGGGGAAGCCTGACTTGCCGAACGGTTCGGCGCGCTGCGCGATGTGCGCGCGCTTGGCGGCCCCGAGCGGTGTGGTGTCGGCGACGAGCGTGATCACCTGCCGCCACACGCTGTCCGGGAGCGCCGGTAATGGCCGCAGGCCGAGCAGCATCGCCGACTGGAGCTTGCGCTTCTTGCGTTCGCCGCACACCGGGCAGCGGCCGATGTGCCTGCCCAGGCGCCTGCGGAGCTCATCGGTCAGGGCACCGTGCCAGCCGGCCAGGAGGGTGGCCAGGTCAGGGCAGAACTCGGGGCCGGCCCTGGCGACGAGCAACGCGCTGAGCGAGGCTTCGAACTGCTTGCGGGCCCGCGTCGTGAGCGCGTGCGCCTGGTGACGTGACAGGCCAAGCGTGGCGGCGACGCCGGCGTCATCGATGTCGTGACGCAAGTTCAGTTCGACGGCGTCGCGCTCGCCGGCATCCAGCGCCGCGATCGCGGCCGCCACGAGCTCGCGTGGCCCGGACCGCTCGTCCTCGGCGGTGGCACTGGCTGGCTCGCCCGTCAGGTCGCCCGTATCGGCCAGCGCCGGGGCTGGGCCGGCGCCTAACGCGCGGTCGCGGAGCCGGCGCAGGCACGCGTTGCGCGCGACCGCATACAGCCACGGCCGCAGGCGGTCAGGCTCCCGCAGGTGCGCCAGCCTGGCGGTGGCGGCGATAAATGTGTCCCTGACGGCGTCGGCCGCGCCCGCGGGCTCGGCGAGCAGCGAGCGGCAGTAGGCGTGCAGTCCCGCGGCGTAACGCTCGTAGGCGGCGGCGAGCCCGGCTGGATCACCGGCCACGATCGCGGCCACCATGTCCCTGTTACGCATGAGAGAACGCTAGGACGCGGGCCAGGAGCCGCGGGCGGCTTCGAGGTGGACTATCCCGCTATATATTCCTTTCCCCCCAGAAGTCTGATCCGGCGCCAGGCGGGCGGCCGAAGGATTCTGGGCACCAATCCTCAGGCTGAGGGTTCCGCCGCCGTTCACCCCTGATGGGTGATGTCCGGCTGCGCCGGGAGGTCGAGAGTCGCACCGAAGGGCCGGGCAACCTCCGCCATGACCGCGCTCCGCGGCGGCCAGGACTGGCGAGTGAGACGGAGGAGCCATGAGCAAGCCGTTCAAGGGCACGATCAATGTCGACATCCGAGACTCCGAGCCCGATTGGGCGCCGTTCGAGCCGCCCAAGGCGCCCGACGGGGCGCCGAGCGTCGTCTACGTCGTCCTCGACGACGTGGGATTCTCGGCCATGTCCTGCTACGGCGGGCCGATCGAGACGCCGAACATCGAGCGGATCGCGGCCGATGGCATCCGTTACACGCAGTGGCACACCACGGCGCTGTGCTCGCCTACCCGGTCGTGCCTGCTGACCGGGCGCAACCACACGCGCAACTCGATGGCGTGCATCACCGAGGCCGCGGTCGGGTTCCCGAATGCCAGCGGGACGATCCCGCCGGAGAACGGCATGCTGCCGGAGATCCTCGGCGAGCGCGGCTGGAACACCTACATGGTGGGCAAGTGGCACCTGTGCCCGACCGTCGAGATGAACGTCGCCTCGACGCGCCGGAACTGGCCGTCCGGCCGGGGGTTCGAGCGCTGGTACGGGTTCCTCGGCGCCGAGACCAACCAGTGGTACCCGGACCTGGTCTATGACAACCACCCGGTGGACCAGCCCAAGCTGCCGCACGAGGGGTACCACCTCACCGACGACCTCACCGACAAGGCGCTCGAGTTCATCAAGGACGCGAAGTCGGTCGCGCCGGACAAGCCGTTCTTCCTCTACTACGCTCCCGGTGCCGCCCATGCGCCGCACCATGCCCCGAAGGAGTGGATCGCGAAATTCAAGGGCCGCTTCGACATGGGGTACGAGGCGATCCGCGAGCAGACGCTGGCCCGGCAGATCCAGATGGGTATCGTCCCGGCCGACACCGAGCTTCCGCCGGTCAATCCGATCGGCACGCACGAGACGCGCAAGGGCCCGGACGGCAGGCCGTTCCCGCTCATGGATGTCACCAGGCCGTGGGACTCGCTGTCCGCCGATGAGAAGCGCCTGTTCTGCCGGATGGCCGAGGTGTATGCCGGGTTCCTCGCGCACGCTGATCATCACATCGGCCGGCTGCTCGACTACCTGGAGGAGTCCGGGCAGCGCGAGAACACCATGGTCATCCTGGTGTCGGACAACGGGGCGAGCGGCGAGGGCGGCCCCAACGGGTCGCTCAACGAGAACAAGTTCATCAACGGCATCCCCGACGACATGAAGACGAACCTCGCGATGATCGACGAGCTCGGCGGGACGAAGACCTACAACCACTACCCGAACGGCTGGGCGATGGCCTTCAACACGCCGTTCAAGATGTGGAAGCGGTATGAGTTCAACGGGGGCACCGCCGACCCGTGCATCATCTCCTGGCCCTCGGCCGCCAAGGGTGCTGCGGCGGGCAAGGGTGAGCTGCGGCACCAGTACCACCACGCCATCGACATCGTGCCGACGATCCTGGACACCCTTGGCGTCGAGGCGCCCGAAACGATCAAGGGGCACGTGCAGAGCCGCTTCGACGGCGTGAGCATGCGCTACAGCGTCGACGACCCGTCGGCGCCCTCGGCCCGCAAGACGCAGTTCTACTCCATGCTCGGCTCGCGCGGGATCTGGCACGAGGGCTGGAAGGCCGTCACCACCCACCCTTCGGTCAGCGGCTGGAGCAACTTCAACGACGACACCTGGGAGCTGTACCACACCGATGTCGATCGCGCCGAACTGCACGACCTGGCCGCCGAGCACCCGGCGAAGGTCCGTGAGCTGGTGAACCTGTGGTTCGCCCAAGCCGGCGACAACGGCGCGTTCCCGCTCGACGACCGGTCGCCGCTGGAGATCATCCTGACACCGCGGCCGCAGCTCGCCTCGCCCCGCGACCGGTATGCCTATTTCCCGGACACCGCCGAGGTACCCGAGGCTCAGTCGGTGAACGTCCGCAACCGGTCTTTCACGATCGGCGCGCTGGTGGACATCCCCGCTCCGGGTGCGCAGGGCGTGCTGTTCGCCCAGGGGTCGCGCTTCGGCGGGCACGCCCTCTACGTGCAGAACAACCGGCTGCACTATGTCAACAACTTCGTCGGCCTGATGGATCAGAAGGTCGATGGGACGGAGGACCTGCCGGTCGGCGAGAACCTGATCTTGTCCGCCTCGTTCGACAAGGACGGCGAGGACCCGCCGGGCGTATCGACGGGGATCCTGTCGCTATACCACGGGGAGAAGAAGGTCGGCGAGGGCAGGATCAAGACGCAGCCGGGGACCTTCAGCCTCGCTGGCGAGGGTCTGTGCGTCGGCCGCGACAGCGGCGAGCCTGTGACGAGTGACTACCCGGGTGATCACCCGCACACGTTCACCGGCGGCACCATCAAGCGGGTAGCGGTCGATGTCAGCGGCGAGCCTTACGTCGACATGGAACGCGAAGCCCAGGGAATGCTGGCCCGGGAGTAGCGAGTCACGACGAGCGAGAAGGCGCTCGCCGAGGCGGCGCAGCGTGGCTCGACGGCCGCCAGCATGCGGGACGACTTCGAGGAGGTGTTCTGACCGGATGTCCGCCAGCCCCGCCGCCGCAGGTACGGTGAACGATCCCGCGCGGGCGAGCGGGCCCGTCCTGACGATGGCCGGGGCTCCGCGTGCCTTTCACGTGATGGCCAAGCCCACGGGGGCGATCTGCAACCTTGACTGCGAGTACTGCTTCTTCCTGTCCAAGGAGATGCTGTACCCGGGCAGCCGCTTCCGCATGGCCACCGAACTTCAGGAGACCTACCTGCGGCAGCTCATTGAGGCCCACGCCCGGGCCCCGGAGGTCGTCGTCGCCTGGCAGGGCGGTGAGCCGACCATGATGGGCCTTGATTTCTTCCGCAGGTCCGTCGAACTGGAGCGCAGGTACGCCCGTCCCGGCCAGCGGATCCTCAACACCATTCAGACCAACGGCACCCTGCTGGACGACGCGTGGGGCGAGTTCCTGAAGGAGCACGGGTTCCTGGTCGGGATCTCGATCGACGGCCCGCGCCAGATGCACGACGCCTACCGCGTCGACAAGGGCGGCAAGCCCACCTTCGACCGGGTGCTGCGGGGCCTCGATGTGCTGAAACGCCACGAGGTTGACTGGAATGTGCTGACCACCATCCACGCGGTCAACGGCGACCACGGCGGCGAGGTCTACCGGTTCCAGCGGGACGAGCTCGGCGCGACGTTCATCCAGTACATCCCGATCATCGAGCGGGCCACCCCGGAGACGTTGCCGATCGCGGATGCCGGCTGGGGAAGCGGGGTGCGCGGACGTCCCCTCTACACCCAGGAGGGGAACCTGGTCACGCACCGCTCGGTCGGGCCGGAGCAGTACGGCCGGTTCCTGATCGACGTCTTCGAGGAGTGGGTGCGGCGCGACATCGGGACCGTCTACGTCCAGATGTTCGACACCGCGCTGGCGAACTGGTACGGCGAGCCGGGCGGGATGTGCGTGCACGCGAAGACGTGCGGGCAGCAGCTTGCCCTCGAGCACACCGGCGACCTGTACTCCTGCGATCACTTCGTCGAGCCGGACTACCTGCTCGGCAACATCAAGGACAAGCACATGCTCGAGCTGATCGTCTCGCCGCCGCAGCGCAAGTTCGGGCAGGACAAATTCGACACCCTGACCCGGTTCTGCCTGGACTGCGACGTGCGGTTCGCCTGCAACGGAGGCTGCCCGAAGGACCGGTTCGCCACATCCGGATACGGTGAGCCCGGCCAGCATTACCTGTGCCCGGGCTACCAGGCGTTCTTCCACCACGTCCGGCGCCCGATGGAGATCATGACCGGGCTGCTCCGGCAGGACCGGGCGCCGTCCGAGCTGACCCAGTGGTATGCGAAACAGGACGCGGCGCGCGGCCGGAACGATCCCTGCAGCTGCGGCGGCGACCGCAAGTGGAAGCACTGCCACGGCGCCAATCGAGCCACCGGGGCACAGGGCCGCCTGAGCCCGGGCGGGGCGGCGGATCAATCTGGCTTACGTGACATTAGTTGCTGATCTCGACGTCGGCCGGGGGCGGCTCAGCGGGGGACACGGGCCCGCTGGGCCACCGGGTTTCCGGTGCGAGGAACCCGAGGGCCGCGGCCACGCCGAGGACACCGGCGGCCAGCCCGAAGGCCGCGCCGTAGGACGCCGTGTCAACGAGGTAGCCAGCCGTCACGGGGCCGGTGACCGTGCCGACGTCACCGGCCATCTGATACGAGGCGACCACCGTCCCGCCCTGGCCGCCCAGGATGTCGCCGATCATCGCGGCGGGCGCGACGTCGAGCAGTCCCGATCCGAGCCCGAGTATGGCCAGGGCCGCCAGGTATCCCCAGAGCCCGGGCAGGAGCGCGAGCATTGCCATGCCGGCCGCCGATACGAGGCAGCCAGCGATGATGACAGGTCGCCTGCCGAGCCTGTCGGCCGCCCGCCCGCCGGGCAGGAGCGCCGCGGCGTTCAGCGCGGCGACCACGAGGAACCCGATGCCGGTCCACACGGCCGACCGGTGCAGGACGTCGCGGACGAACAGCGGCACGATGGCGCTGCGCACCCCCATGGCGGCGAAACCGTCTGCGAGGTTCGCGGTCGCGGCGGCGCGGTACGCACCGCTCCGCAGCGCGCGGGCGATCCCGGCGAACGGCCGCGCCACCCGCGGGCCCTCAGGCACCGGCCGGACAGGCGCGTCACGCAAGACGGCCGCGGCGATGACCGCGGGCACGATGAGCATGCCGCCGTAGATGACGAACGGGGCTCGCAGCGACCAGGCGGCGACGAGGCCGCCAATCGCCGGGCCGCTAATCCCGCCCACGAGGAATCCGCCGGAGAACAGGCCGCTGGCCCGGCCCCTGTGCTCGCTGGGCACGCTGAGCAGCAACAGGGTCTGGGCGCTGACACTGAACATCGCCGAGCCAAACCCGCCGATGCCGCGAAGCACGATGAGCTGCGTGAACGACCCGGAGAATCCGGCGACAATGCTGCTCACCGCGACGATCGCGATGCCGGCCGCCATCACCGCGTGCTCGCCGAACCGGTCCACAAGACGGCCAGCGGGCAGCGCCCCCACGACCCGAAGCAGGGCGAACGCGCTGACCACGCTCGCGGCCGCGGCGGTGCTGACCCCGAAGTGACGGGCGAATGCCGGGATGTCCGGTGCGACGATCCCGAATCCGAGTGCGACGGTGAACGAGACCGTGGTGAGGATCACCACCTCGCGCGGCATGTCATGGAACGGTCCGCGATGTCGGCGGGGCACGAACGGCATTCTGCCAGGTAAGCCCCTTGGGCCCGGTCGAGGCGTCGGTCCACGCGTCGGGCCAGGGCCGGGCCCGCTGGTGACCGGGTCGGCCGCGCGGCCTGGTCACCCTGGTTCTGGCGGCCAATCGTGGCGGGTGACGTGCCCGCCGGTGATGACGACGGTCGCGACAGGTGCGCCGGCGTCACGCCAGATCGTGTAGCGGCCCGCGGGGAGTGCGGGGTAGACGGCCGCATACGACGCGGTGGCGGCGGTCCGCCTTTCGCGCACGCACGAGTGCGTGCGCGGCGCGCCCGCGGAGCCGTGCGGGCTGATCTCGATCTCAGCGCCGTCCAGGTGCGGTGGCGTATGCAGGATCAGCGCGCCAACATCGGCGCCGATGTCGAGGACGACGCTCCCGGCGCCCGAGGCGGCGAGGACGGGTTCGGTCATGGCGGCACGCCTGCCTTTCCTACGGCACGGGTCTTTCACGGCACGGGTCTTTTGCCTCATGGGCTTCATCTGGCCAGCCCAGCCGAGCCAGGCACCGGCGGGAAACCCCCGCCCGCCGGTGCCTGGTCCTCCCGCGGGAGGCGGGTCAGGATGGGTGGTCGAAGCCGCTGTAGGGCACCCCGAGATAGGGGAAGTGACCGAGGTACCCGGACGGGACGCTGGCTGACGTCAGGCCGTCGGTGACCGCGCCTGCCGCGGCGTCCGGGGTGTACGCCTTGTTGACAAGCGGGTAGGTCACCCCCGCGATCGCCCGCAGTTCGATCGTGACGACGTCGTCGAACACCCGGCGGCCGTTGGGGAACCCGGCGAGGTCCCCGCCGATGATGCCGAGTTCGTTCGGATGCTGGCTCGGTGCGATGGCCGTGTTGAGCCGGAGCATGTCGGCGAGCACCGGGCCGGTGTTGTTCTGGAAGCCTGGGATGATTCCGGCAGGTATGCCGGTGAGCAGGATCGCCTCCAGGTCGGCCCGGCCCCGGCCGGATTTGACGAGCGCGGCGAGATTGGGGAACACCCCGGGATAGAGCGCTGGCAGCAGCGCCGCGAGTTCGGGGTGGGCGACGTAGGCAGCGAACGCCTTATCGTCAGCGGGCGGCAGCGAGTTCCACAGGTCCTTCTTGCCCAGCGGGATGAGAACCTCGTTGACGAGCGGATTGCCAAGCCTCGACACCTGCCGGAACGGGCCGCTGTCGAGGTTCTCCCCGCGCTCGGCGTCCCACAGCCGCACCCGCTGCCTGCTCGCCGTCGTCCACGCGCCGATCACCGCACGTGGGCTGCCTGGCGCGTGTGGCCCGCCCCTGGTCAGCTGCCCGGTGGGGACCTGGATGGCGATGGAGTGCACGTTCAGCGCAGCGGTCGCGTTCACGCCAGGCGCCGGCTTGCTGAAGACATTCATGCCGTACTGGTTGTGCAACTGCTCGAAGGGCCGCAGGTTGGCGAGGTCGAAGATCGAGCCCAGATCGACGTAGAAACCTTCCGCGCGCTGCCCGGCGAAGACCTTCACCCCGGCAGGCAGGTCATGCACGGCCTCGCCGGCCAGCGTCGCGTAGTGCGGCGTCGACAGCGGGCCGATGTTGCACGGCGGGCACGCCAGGTTCGCGCCCAGGACCTTCTCCCTGCCGTGGTCGACCCGGGTCAGCGTGTAGAACTGGCGCCGGTTCCAGTTCGGGCTGCTGAGTGACTCGATCGGGCCCGTGTTGTACAGGAATGTGTTCGCGTCCCGCAGCCGGGTATGGAAGCGGAGCCGGTAGCTGATGTCGGCCCGGCCGTCTCCGCTGTTGTCGATGTGGATCTGGTAAAGAACGTCGTCGCCGAACTCGTAGAAGTTCGGGCCGCCCGCCGGTCCCTGGAGCGGGATGTAGTTAGCGATCAGCGTCACGGTGCCCGGCCGGTCCGGGCTGACGAACGCGTACACATCGGTGCTGTCGGCGACCGGATCCTTGGAGATCTCCGGGGCTTCACGATGCGATGACATGGATCACCTCACAAGCTCGTCGTGCGCAAGGTGCGCGGGAAGGCCCGGTTCACCGGATCGCCCGCACCAGCCGTGCTGCCAGGTCCGGGTCCACGAGCCGGGTCTGGCTGGTCCCTGCGAACACATCCATCTCGCCCGCGCTGGCGTCGCGCAGGTGCACGACGATCGGCTCTGCGCCGCCGCGATCGCCTCGTTCGCCGCTGGCGGTCGGCGTCCCGCCTTGCAGTGGCGCGGACCGGGCGGGTGCGGCGAGAACCGTTCCTGCGACCGTGCTCGCGGCCAGCCCGGCGACGCCGGCGCCGGCCGCGGTCCGCAACAGTGACCGTCTGGACAGGCCGGGTTCGTGCGCTCCGGCCTGGCCCCCGCTGCCCTCGGGCGAGCCCTTGTGATCTTCACTGCGCATGGTTGTCCTTTCGTAGCCCCGGAAGGCTTCCGCCCCCCGATGACGGGGGCCGCGGAATCTGCCGCCCCCGTGCTGACCGCGGGACCTCCCCGCCCCACGGTGCTTGTCGCGCTGAGCCGTTGCGCTGGGCCGTTGCGCTGGGCCGTTGCGCTGGGCCGTTGCGCTGGGCCGTTGCGCTGGGCCGTTATGCCAGACACACACCCCCGCGCACGGCACCGTCTTCCTCTTTGGGTGCCCGTGCGTAGTATTAACCTCACTTTTAGTAGCCGATGCGGCACTATCGGCAGGACATGAGCTGGCCCGGCTGCGGCTCAGGTGGCGCCCGCGCTGGCCAGCTTCTGCCTTCATGCACTCTTTTCGGTGCCCGGTGCGGCGCGGATGGGCCCGCGGGCTGTCTTGACCAAACCGTTATCTATTGCCTGCGGGTTCGGCAGCACGCCGCTGATCGGGGGGCGCGGCGCGGCGGGCCGGTCCCGTGCGCGCTCAGGACGGCAGCGGAATAACGAGGATCGGCGTGGTGGTGGGCTGTGGGCTTCCGCCAGCGGGCTCGACGGTCAGGCCCACCTTGTCGCCCGGGCGCAGCTCGCTGGCGAGCACGGGCGCGGTGAGGCCGGCCTTCGGCGCGGGCAGCAGACCGGCCGGCCGGGTCCGCGGCGGGCCGAGCAGCCACAGCTCGTAGACCTTGGCCGCGCCCGGCGGTGGCAGCCCGGCGGTAGTGAAGATCATCTCGTTCCGCGCCGGGGAGACGACGACGTTCGCGGTGCCGCCCGCGGATGTCGGTGCGCTGATGACGCGGGCGTCCGGGGCAGCAAGCACCGCGGCGATCTCACGATTCTGCGCCTGCACGCGGTCGAGCTGGTGCCTGGTGCTGATCTGCGCGACGCCGAGCACGATCGCCGCCGCGACGCCCACCGTGGCGACGGCGGCGGTAAGCCGGACGGTCCAGGGCGACCGGGCCACGCGGCGCGGCTGCCGGGCGGTGACCGCAGGCAGCTGTGGGGTGCGCGTGGCCGCGGCCAGAACCCGTTCCCGCAGCTGCGGCGGCGTCGGCCGGGCGACCGCCATCGCGAGCCTGGTAGCGGTCTCGCGCAACCCGCGCACCTCACGGGCGCACGGCTGGCAGCGGTTCAGATGACGCTCGTACCTGTTTCGCTCGGCGTCGTCCATCGCGCCCAGGGCGTAAACGCCGGTGAGCAGGTGCAGGTTACGGCGGAGGAGGTTCACCAGGTCACCCCCAGACAATCCCGCATTCGGATCAGGCCGTCGCGGATCCGGGATTTGATCGTGCCGAGTGCGACGCCCAACTGCCCCGCGACCTGGCGATAGGTGTGCCCGCCGTAATAGGCGAGGGTGATCGACTCACGCTGCGGCTCGCTGAGGCTCTCCAGGCAGCGGCGCACCTGCTCGCGGTCCATCTCGGCCTCGACGGTCTCGGCGACCTCGTCATGGGCGGGAGCGGCTGCGGCCGCCTTGTGCTCGCGGTGCGCCGCGGCCGTGACGGACCGGACCCGGTCGATCGCGCGGCGCTGGGCGATCGTCATCACCCAGGTGGCGGCGCCGCCCTTGGCAGCGTCAAAGCGCGTTGCCGTGCGCCACACCTCGAGCAGTACCTCCTGCGCTACCTCCTCGGACTGGGCTTGATCGCCGACCAGCTTGCAGATCAGGCCGTATGCCGGCCCCGCGAGCCGGTCGTAGACCGCTTCGAAGGCGGCATGGTCGCCTCGCGCGACGCGGGCCAGCAGCCCGTCCAGGTCCTGGTCTGTCCGCTCCAGGTTCTCGTGCTGGCTTCTCCCGGCTAGGTCCTGGTCTTTCCCGTCCCCGAGACCAGGCTGGGGCGTTGGCTCGCTCAAGTCGCGTGAGTCCATGTGTGTTATTCGGCCGGCGCTCTGTTCGGCGGATCGCTGTTCGGCGGATCGCTGTTCGGCGGATCGCTGTTCGGCGGATCGGTGGTCTTCAGCCCCCCGGGGGCGCCCGCGCGTCAGGGCGTCCAGTCGATGGCTGTCAGCTCGGGCGCGCGTGTGACGACGATACCGGTATTGCCGCACGACGGGCAGAATTCGAGAGGTTCGCCGTCATATTCGAGCCCGCAGGCGAAGCAGCGGAGCCTGTCCGCTGCGCGCCGCCATTCGATCTTGGTGGCTTCCAGGCAGGTGCCTGCCGCCGCCGTCTGCCAGGCCGCGGCGGCGGAGTCGACGTCGACGCCGGTGCCGACCGCGAAGACGACCGTGCTCATCGGGCGCCCGGCGGCCGCGTCGACGAGCGCGGCGACCGCGGCCCGCACGAGACCGGCCTCATGCACCGCCCGTCACCTCGGCTGCCCACTCGCCCAGGACGGCGCGGGCCGCATCCACCATCGCGCCGATCCGCGACTCGACAAGCGGGCTGAGGCCCCAGTGCTCGGTGACGGCTGAGGGAACGATTCCCACCAGTGCGATTCGCGCTGGAGGGCAGCCGGCCAGTTCCGCGGCCGACAGCGCGTCCACGAGCCCGATGTCGTGTGCCGTCGCCCGCACACCGTGGCCGCGCCGTACGTCGCTGTCGCCGATGACGACGATCTCACCCGGCGCGCGTGGGCGACTGAAACGGCGTCGAGCACGAGCACCCCCCGCCGCCCGGCGATGTACGGCATCAGCATGAGCCCGAGCGTGCCGCCGTCAAGGACCTCAACGCCGCGGCCGGGCCGTTCGGCCAGCAGTTCTGCCAGCCGCCGGGCCGCGACCACGCCGGCGCCGTCGTCGCAAAGCAGTTCATTGCCAATGCCGAGCACGAGTACCGGAGCCTGCAAGCCGCCTGGCGCGCCATCTGCCTGCGGCTTCGTCACAGGCGGTCCTTGGGCAGGAATTTGAAGCCGGAGAAGATCGAGGACATCAGGCCGGACTTTTCCTCCCGGTCGACGAGCATGGCGCTGTAGACGTGATGGACCAGGAATCCCAAGGTCAGCCACATGATCAACTGGTGGATGAACCGGATCGTCTGCAACGAGACCAGCGGGATCAGCCATCCGGTGAGGCTCGAGGCCCAGCCCTCCCCTTGGACGCCCCAAAGCACGGCGCCGGTAAGGATCTCGACTCCGAACATCACGTACAGCACGCAGTAGGTCAGCCCGGCGAGCGGGTTGTGGCCGACGACCGGCGGCGGCTCGCGATCGAGAAAGAGGTAGAAGCGGAGCGATGGGACGATCCCGCGCCAGCGCGCCTTGCTGGTCGGGATCCACTCCCTCCACCGGCACCAGCGGTTGGGCGACTGGAACAGCCAGGCGACCCGGGCGAGGATCAGCGCGATGAAGATGTAGGCGGAGACCTTGTGAATGGTCTTGACCCAGGTGATCCACGCTGTGTCGCCCCCCAGATCGAGCACCGGGTCCTCGATGAGAAAGCCGGTCACGCTGAGCACGACGATGGCCAGGAAGAGCAGCCAGTGCACCACGTCGCACCGGCAGGTCCCAGACCCGCACCCGAGCCAACGCAGGCGCGGCCTGCTCCGCACCTGCCGCTGCCACCGGCTGCGGGCGCTGTCGCGGGGGCGGTCATTGGACTCGCACCACGACGATGTCGCGGCCGTCCGCGTCATATATGTGCGCGGCGCACGCCATGCACGGGTCGAAGGAGTGCAGCGTCCGGAGGATCTCCAGCGGACGCTGCGGGTCGGCGACCGGCGTGCCAACCAGGGCCGCCTCGTACGCGCCGGGTTTTCCCTCCGCGTCGCGCGGGCTCGCGTTCCAGGTCGACGGGCACGACGGCCTGGTAGTTGCGGATGTGCCGGTTCTCGATGACGACCCAGTGGGAAAGCGAGCCCCGCGGGAGCTTCGTGGAAGCCGACGCCGCGAGCCTGCCCGGCAGGCCACGATGAGGGGTCCCATTTCGCGGTGTCCGCGATCGCCAGATCGCCCCCGTCGACGTTGTTGCGCAGCATGGCCGAGCAGCTCGAGGGAGTACTGCGCCATCAGCTGGGTCTCCAGGCCTCGGGCGAGAACCCGGCCGAGCGTCGACATCAAGCGCCGCCGGCTGCGCCTTGAGCCGGTCAAGCGCGCCCTGGACCAGCGGCTGGATCGCGGGCATCACCCGATAGCGTAGCCGACCAGCATCCGGGCCAGCGGGCCGACCTCCACGGCCGTGCCCTCGTAACGCGGCGCCTTGAGCCAGGAGTACTTCCCCGCGACGTCGAGCTGGTGGAAGGGCGGGTCAGGGCCCGTGTAGTCCGGCATGGTCTCGCCCTGCCACGGCGGGAGCGCGGCCCGACCCGCGCCGTCGTAGCTGTACCACGAATGGGCGACGGATTCGGCGATGCCGGCCGGATCGAACGGCTGGACCGTCAGGCTGCCGGCCGGGATGACCCCGCCGGGAAACAGGCCGTCGGCCGGCGGCTGGCCCTTTGCGCGGCGGTGCCACCGAATAGTCCCCGAACACCATGTACGAGGTCAGGCCGCTGCCGATACTTCGTCCAATCCAGGTAGCCTCCCGCGATGGCGTACAGGTCCGGCAGATATACCTGCTGGACGAAGTCCAGCCCACTCTGCAGCAGCTCCGACAGCTCCTGAAAGGTGTTGTCGTTGATCGCGTCCTGGCTGTTCAGGTCGATGGGAGAGGCCATGCCGCCGACGACGTACGTCTGCGGGTGCGGGTTCTTCCCGCCGAGGAGCGCGTGCACCCGGATGTACTGGCGCTGGAAGTCAAGTGCGTCGAGATAGTGGCTGAACGCGAGCAGGTTGAGCTCCGGGCTGAGCCGGTACGCGACATGCCCCCAGTACCCATTGGTGAACGGGCCGATATTGCCGCTTGCCAGGAACGCCTTGAGCCGGGCCTGGACCGAGGCGAACAGCCCGGCCGACGAACGCGGGTAGTCGGAGATGGACTGCGCGAGCGGGCCGCCTGCGCCGGATCGGCCTTCAGCGCGGATGTCGGGTCGATCCAGTCCAGCGCCTGCAGGTGGTAGAAGTGCACGACGTGGTCGTGGACGTACTGCGCCGCCGCGATGAGCTGCCGCAGCAGCCGCGCGTTCAGCGGCGGCACCGCGCCGATGGCGTCCTCGACCGCCCGCACCGAGGCAAGCGCGTGCACGGTCGTGCAGACACCGCAGATCCGCTGCGCGAAAAGCCACGCGTCCCGCGGGTCCCTGCCCTGCACGATGGTCTCGATGCCGCGCCACATCGTGGCGGAGGAGTATGCCTCGGTGACCCGGCCGCCGCCGACCTGCACCTCGACCCGCAGGTGCCCTTCGATGCGGGTCACCGGGTCGATGACGAGCCGTGCCATTGCGCCTACCCGTCGTCTGGTTGCGTGGGCGCCTCGGCTGTGGCGTCACCGCCACCGCCGGGGGCCTTGGGGTCGATCTTCGGGGTCTGAGCCGCCTGGGCGTCGTGGGCGGCCCGGGAGTCGTGGGCGGCGGCGACCCGGTGCTGAACACCCTTGCCGACCGCGTGCAGGGCGAACCCGGCGGCGGTGGCCGCGACGATGCCGATGCCGAGCCGGTCCGCGGTGAGATCGAGCCCCGCGGTCTGCACGTGCGGCAGCCGGTCGTAGAACGGTGTGTTCGTGTCCCAGAAGTTGGGCTCCGAGCACCCCACGCAGCCGTGGCCAGCCGACACCGGCCAGGCTGTCCCGTCGTTGTACTGGACGCTGGGGCAGTTGTGGAACGTGCTCGGGCCCTTGCAGCCGAGCCGGTACAGGCACGCGCCGTCGCGGTGCGCCTCGTCGCCCCATTCGAGTGCGAACTGGCCGGCGTCGAATGCTCCACGCCGCGGACAGTTGTCGTGGATCCGCTCCCCGTAGGCGAACAGCGGCCGGCCGAGGTCCGTCTGCCGCGGGGAACTCCCCGAACGTCAGGTAGTGGACGATCGTGGCGGTGAGGTTGTCCGCGTTGACCGGGCACCCCGACAGGTTGACGACGGGAACACCGCTGACGATGTCCTCGACTTTGACGGCGCCGGTCGGGTTGGGATTGGCGACCGGGATGCCGCCGAACGCCGAGCACGTGCCGACGTTGATGATCCCGGCAGCGCCGCGGGCGCAATTCCTGAGTATGTCGTCGGCCGCCTGGCCGCCGATCGTGCACGCGCCTCGGATACCGGTTGGCACCGAACCCTCGACGATCAGAACATGCCCGCCCTTGGCGACCGCGTCGTCGCGGGCCTTCTCCGCGGCGGCGCCCGAGGCCGCCATCAAGGTCTCGTGATAGTCGAGCGAGATCAGCCCCAGGACCAGATCGGACGCCGACGGGTTGCGGGAGCGGACGAACGCCTCGGTGTCGCCCGCGCAGTCCTGGAACTCGAGCCACACGACAACGGGCTTGTCCACTTTCGCCAGCGCGGCCGCGATATGCGCCGCGTAGCGGGGCGGCAGCGCGAGCGTCGCGGTGACCCCCGCGCAGAACTGAAGGAACGCACGCCGGTCGACCCCGGCGGCCGCGAGCCGGGCGGGCAGCGGTAGGTCATCGCGCCCCTGGATCGCGCCGTTAGCACCGGCCACCCCGGCCGCACTGACCGCACCGCCGACACCGTTCGTGCTGGTTCACCGCCTCGCGCGGACCCGTCACCGGGTGCTGACTCACCCGAAACACGGGCGAAACACGGCAAGCGTACGTTCGCATCAACAGGCCGGCAAGGGACCTTTGGGCACCGTATCCGGCCGCATTTTGCCATTGTGTTCTGCGGCGATGGTGGCCACACTGTGCCCATGAGCCAGCTTGACGAACTCGTCGTGAGCGTCCGCCGCGCGTTCGACCTGGTTCACCGCGAGCACTTCCTTGGCGATGTGACGGCGAATCCGCGCCTCGTCGTCGACGTCCTCGATCCCGCCGTCGTGGTGGACACGCCGGTAGTGCTGCTCCTGGCGCCCTGGACAATCAACGGGCTCGCCTTTCCACCGGATGATCAATTCCCCGACGTGCTGGAACTCGCGGGGCGCCGCCGCATGGTGTTCCGGGTTGAGATGGCAGAGCTCGGCCCGTTCCGCTCCGTCAACCTGCCGCTCGAAGCCGCCGGCCTGCGCAGCATGGCGCAGGCACGCGGGCTCACCAGGTCCTGGGCCGGGCACTTCCACGAGGCGGTCGCTGCCGCCCGGGCAGCGCGGGCGCGTGAGGGTGAGCCCAGCTCAGAAACCGGTAACCCCCATGATCCCGAACGGCTGCCGCGGCCTGCGGATCCCATCGCCAGCGCGCACCTGCGGAGGGAGTGAATGCCATGTGCCTGGGCGCTCCCGGCCGCGTCACGCGGATAACCGACGTCGCGGGCCTGCCAACAGGCACGGCCGAATTCGGTACCGTGTCGCGCGACGTGTGCTTTGCCTACGTACCGGACGCCCGGGTGGGTGATTACGTCATCGTGCACGCGGGTTTCGCGGTCCGGCTCGTGGATGAGGCGGAGGCGAAGGAGGTGCTGGAGATCCTGCTTTCGATGCCGGGCTCGTAGGGCAGGGACGCAGCGCGGTCAACGGACTGGTCGCGGAGTTCTCGGAGGACTGCGCCGGGAGCCGGCGGGTAAGCGGTTCCCGCTTGCTGGCGGGCAGTCGGCCGGTCCAGGTGAGCCTGGCGGCGGCCAGTGCGTCGCGGCTTACGGACGGGCCGAGGATTGCCCGGCCGGCGCTCTAGGCTTGCGGCATATGAGCGAAGTCCCGCTCCGCCGGAACCGCGACTTCGTGCTGTTTCAGCCCGTCGGCGGCGGGAGCACTGCGCTCTGTTGTGCCAGCCCGCCAGCTGCCCGCCGCCGTGGCCACCCAGCAGGGGCGGTCGGCTACGGCGAGCCTCGTCGGGCCGCCGCTCGGCGGTGCGCTCTTCGGGATCAGCCGTGCTCTCCC
The DNA here is from genome assembly GCA_963851085.1 of uncultured Actinomycetota bacterium. Taxonomy (GTDB): domain Bacteria; phylum Actinomycetota; class Actinomycetes; order Streptosporangiales; family Streptosporangiaceae; genus DATFVJ01. The sequence continues at coordinate 281,612 of CAWKNX010000005.1, forward strand.
GTTCGTCGCCGACGCAGCGTCTTACGTGTTCTCGGTCGTTTCGCTGATCATGATGAGGACACCGTTCCAGGAGGCACGCGAGGCCGAGAGGGCGAGCTTGCGCTCGCAGCTCACCGAGGGCTTCCAGTTCTTGTGGGGCCAGCCGTTCCTGCGCACAACCACGTTCCTGTACGGCCTCACCAACTTCATCGGTCCCGGTGTGCTGCTCGCCATCGTCGTCATTGGTGATCAGCAGGGACTACCAGGCTGGCAGATCGGTGCGCTGTTGGCGGCGTTCAGCGCCTGCGTGCTGGCAGGCTCGCTGGCCTCCGCGTCCGCTCGCCGCGTCCTCCCGGCCCGCTCGCTCATCCTGCTTGAGCTGTGGGCGTGGCTCGGACCCGCCCTGTTCCTCGTCTGGCCGAATGTATACGTTCTCGCGGCCTCCAGCCTCCCGGTAGCGGTAGCGATCCCGGTGACCGACTCGGTGGTGATCGGCTACCGCCTCGCCATCACGCCCAACCGGCTGGTGGGCCGGGTCGAGAGCGTCCGGACCAGCATCGCCCTGGCGCTCGCGCCGTTCGGCTCACTCACCGCAGGCCTGCTGCTGGGCGCTTTCTCGGCGCGCATGGCGATTCTCGTCCTCGTAGCGGTCGGACTGGCCCTCGCACTCTGGGGAACGCTTAGCGCGGCGATCCGGAACACGCCGAGCCCCAGCGAGATCAGCTCTTCGCCCCGGCCAGCCCATCCGTCGTCCACGGTCGCCGATACCTGAGGCGCCGTAGGGGCCGCGTCGCCGTGCCATCGGCGAATCGGCCACCAGCGAACGCTTTGGGAAAGGTGCCCGGCGGCGGACTGTCATTTCGTGGTGGAGGATTCGACGAGGATGTGGGCGAAGGCCGGGTCGAAGCCGTAGGCGTTGGAGTGGCTTTTGAGCAGCGGTTTGCTGGTGCCGAAGACCGGCAGGCGGAGGGTTTGGCGGAGCATTCGGAGCGTGCGCTGGCCGGCGTCGGTAACGGCGGTTTCGCAGCCGAGGAGGCGGACGGCGGTGATCTGCAGGCGGGGCAGCAAGCGGGCCTCGGCCAGCGCGCGGAAGAATCGCGCCACGCCCGGGTCCAGCATGTCGATCGGCGTGGCGCCGAGGCGCAGCAGGTGATGCTCGCGGGTCGAGTGACCGATCAGGTCAAGCGTCGCGGGCGATACGGCGTCGTCCAGGCGGCGTTCGAGAACGTCATGTAGTTCGGCGAGCGAGGCCGCGTGGTGCAGATGCACGCAGCGCGCGGCCCGTCCGGCGAAGAATGCCTCGGCGCAGTCGGGCGAGGCGACGTTGAGCGGCACTGTCGGGGCGGGCATGGCGGCTAGTCACCGACAAGGCGCGGGAGTTTCGGCTCGGTCGCGGCGAGCAGCGCGGTGGTGGCGGGCAGGGCGGCGGTGTTGAGGAGCGCGGCGGTGCGCGGGCGGGCCGGTGCGGCGGCGGACGCGGTAGGTGCGGCAGGTTCGAGGTTGCTGGTCATCGTGGTTCCTCAGGTTCTGGTCGACGTTGTGTCTGGGGATCGGGTGGGATCTGACCGCTGGGTCCGGTAGAGCCCGGCGGCAGGCTAATCACCCTGGAAGAGCGGGAGCTTCGGGCCTGTCGCGGTGAGCAGCGCGGTGGTCGTGGGCAGGATGCCAAAGTTAAGCAGCGCAGCACGCGGGCGGGCCGGCTGTGCGGCGCCTGCGGGCGGTGCGGCAGGTTCGAGGTTGTTGTTCATCATGGCTCCTCAGGTTCTGGTCGAGGTCGTGGCTGAAGGTCGGCGGAGCCGGCCATTGGCCGGGGAGACTCCCGGGCGGCCTTGACCGGTTAGTCACCGACAAGGCGCGGGAACTTCGGCTCGGCCGCGGCGAGCAGGGCGGTGGTGGCGGGCAGGGTGCTCGTGTTGAGCAGTGTGTCGGCGCGTGGGTGGGCCGGCTGGTCGGCGGCCGCGGAGGGTGCGGCGGGATCGAGGTTGTTGGTCATCATGGCTCCTCAGGTTCTGGTCGAAGTTGTGTCTGGGGGATCGGGTGGGATCTGACCGCTGGTCAGGCAGAGCGGCCTGCGGTCGGCTAATCACCATGGAAGGGCGGGAGCTTCGGGCCCGTCGCGGTGAGCAGCGCGGTGGTCGTGGGCAGGGTGCCGGAGTCAAGCAGCGCAGCACGCGGGCGGGCCGGCTGGGCGGCATCTGCGGGGGGTGCGGCAGGTTCGGGGTTGTCGTTCATCGTGGCGCCTCAGCTTGTGTGGGAGTTGTGGCTGGAGGTCGTGCGGGAGCCGGCCGCTGGTCGGGAAGACCCCCGGGCGGCCTTGACCGGCTAGTCACCGGCAAACCGCGGGAGTTTCGGCTCGGCTGCGGCGAGCCGGGCGGTGGTGGCTGGCAGGGCGCTGGTGTTGAGCAGTGCGGCCGCGCGCGATCGGGCCGGCTGGCCGGCGCCGCTGGCTGGTGCCGTGGTGTCGGCGGCGGGTGCGGCAAGATCTGGGTTGCTGGTCATCGTGGCTCCTCAGGTTCTGGGTGGCAGATCGTTTCGGCTGGTCAGAGCCGGTCCGGGAGCTGGCCGCTGATCAGGAAGAGCGCGCCGCGTTTCGGCCCGTGCCCGGTGCGGATCGTGGTCAGGCTTTCTGGCCCCGCGTCGCATTGCTCCGCCGAGGCGAGATCGATCCACATCGTGACCGGGTGCACGCCCGGCTGCTGCGACTTGCCCGGCGGGTAGACGGCCACCCGGGCAAGCGTGCCCTGCTCCTGGAGGATCTCGGCGTGGTGGCCGGCGTAGCGTTTCCCAGCGCGCGGATCATGCACGTGCGGCCAGTAGACGGCCGTGGTGCACTCGTACGGCCGCCCGTTCATCCCGGCCGGCGGGCACGGCGGGCGCAGCGTGGCGGGCAGCGACGCCACGAAGCCGCGTTCGAGGTAGACGGCCCCGGCGAGCTGCAGCTCCGGCCAGCGCGGCCCGAGCGACGTACCGCTGACGTTGCCGTTGGGTCCGGCGAAGCAGTCGTCGGCCTGGACGGTATCCCAGGGGATTTCCTTGGCCGCGGCGGCCGACGGATTCCGGGCGAGATCGACCGTGATGAGCCGTTGCGGGTCGAAGCCGTGATCGACCGGCTCATCAACCCAGAACGCGCAGCGCGTCTCGCTGTCGATCCGGCCGAGGAACGCCGGCGTCCCGTAGAAGACGCTGCGCATCACGATCACCCTTCCGTGTCGGCGACGGATCCGGAGGCGAAACCTTGCCGCTGGCGGTCTCAGGCTTCGCGCTGTCCGGTCCGGTCGGGGTCCGGTCCGGTCCTGGCGACCCCGTCGTTCCTGCACTGTTACATCCAGCACTGGAACGGGCCTGAAACGCCGCTGAAACGCACGTGCCACCCGTCCGCGCAAAATGCGGGAGTCGCTCGTGCCAGTCCAGCGGCGATGCTCACCGCCGCCCCCGGACGGCTATGGCCACGCCTGGCGGGTACCAGCGATACCACCGCGCACCCGAACCACACTCGGCGCGCTGCCGCGGCCGAACGGGCCGAGCCGATGGCCAGCGCGAGGGCGAAGCCGAGCGTGACCGCACCCGTCGCCCGCGCGGCGGTGGGCCCTGGCTTGATGGCCATGGGAGTCCTCCGACTGTCTGTGCCGGGTGGGGGCCCGGTGAGCTCCTGGCGGAGCGCGTGGGTCAAGGCGGTCAGGGCGGCCTTCGGAATCACGATCGGGCCGGAGAACGGCGGGGTGCACCGGACCCCGATCGAGCCGATCATCACGATCCGGCCGCGGGCGCGCCGCAGCAGCGGGAGGAAGGCCTGGGTCACGGCGAGCTGCCCGACGGTGTTGACCTAGGTGGCCGGTGTTACCCGGGCGAACCAGGATGGTGGATGCGGTGCGCGGCCCCGTCGTGGCGGTCGGCCGTCTCGCCTGTCAACCCATCGCCGACCGGCGGGTACGTGCCGTCGGCCGGAAATAGCGGCATCTCGCGGTCATTACGGGACGGCCTGGCGGCACGGCCGTGCGGTACGTCGGCTGACCGCGTCACCCAGCGGGGGTGTCGAGCGCCTTTCGGCTCAGCGCGGGTAGCGAGCGCCGTTGAAGTTGACGCGGATGGAGTACACGGAGGTAGAGGCGCAGATGAACAACTGATTCCGTTTCGGGCCGCCGAAAGTGAGGTTCGAGACGATCTCGGGGATGCGCAGCTTGCCGATCAGCGTGCCATCCGGATCGAAACAGTGCACCCCGTCGTGCGCAGCCGCCCACACCCGGCCGGTGTCGTCCAGCCTGATCCCGTCGAAGGAGCCCGCGTCGCAGGTGGCGAAGACGTCCCCGCCGGACAGCGTGGCATCGCCAGCGACGTCGAAGAGGCGGATGTGCTTTCTGCGGGTATCCACGATGTACAGTTGGCGCCCGTCAAGGGAGAAGGCGAGCCCGTTCGGACGTTCGAAGTCGTCCGCCACGATGCGCACCTCGCGGGTGGCCAGGTCCGTACGGTACACGTGGCAGCCGCCGATCTCGCTCGGCGCCTTGTGGCCCTCGTAGTCACTGTCGATTCCGTAGCTCGGGTCGGTGAACCAGATTGAGCCGTCCGCGTGTTCCACGAGGTCATTGGGGCTGTTCAGCCGCTTGCCCTGGTAGCAGTCGGCGAGCACCGTGATCGAGCCGTCGTGCTCGGTCCTGGTGACCGCGCGGTTACCGTGCTCGCAGCTGACAAGGCGGCCCTGGACGTCAACGGTGTGTCCGTTGGCATAGCCAGCCGGCTGCCTGAAGACGCCCACCGCGCCGGTCGTCTCGTCCCAGCGCAAGATGCGGTCGTTCGGGATGTCGCTGAAGACGAGATACCGGCCCGCGGCGAAGTAGGCAGGGCCCTCGGCCCAGCGGCAGCTGGTGTAGATCCGCTCGATTGCCTCGTCGCCGCTGCAGCCGCTGAACCGCTCGTCCAGAACCTCGAAACACGCCTTGACGGACTCGCTCATCTCAGCCTCTCGTCTGGCAAATCCCGGAGTGACTCTAGTACGAGACTGGCGCGAGCCCGGCGCAGGCGACGGCGAGATTAGCCTGTCCGCGGTTCCCAGCGGAAGAAGCGGAGCGCGAAGAGCAGTCCTCCCAGCCCCAGACGGCCGCCACCAGGACGTCGGTCCAGTTGAACGGGGCGCCGAGGAACGCGGCCTGCATTCCGCTGAGGAAATGCTTGACCGGGAAGATCCGGCCGACCCAGAGCATCCAGGACGGCGCGTTGTTCCCGAGCGGGATGAAGACCCCTGAAAGGAAGAGCAGCGGCAGGATGACCGCGTTGACGATCGGTGCGGTGAGCCGTTTCCACGCCGGTGCGCGGGCGGCCTCCTGACCTTTGCCTCTAACACCGTGGCTTACCCCCCACCCGTCCAACCTCGCCGACGAGGGACAGCGGGTACTGTTCACCCTCATCGGCGTGGGAATCGCCGTCGTCGTCATGCTCCCCTCCAACCTGCTCCAACGGCACGCCTCCCGCAGTCGGGTGCCGACTGCGGCTACCGGGTAGCTGAGTCTCTGCCAGTGGCTGATTGGCCTGCCGGTCTTCGCTGGCCTCATGGTGTGGGGCGGGTCAGGACAATCGCTGGCTCGCGTTACCCGGCTGTGCGGCGGGCGAGGCGCTGGGCGCCGTCCGAGCCGTCTGGGAAGATAGAACCCGATCAGATAGGACGCGTCTATGTCCGTTCAGGACCGCGGAGGCCACGAGGGCCGCGTCGGCCCCTTCGTGACCTTCGCCCTGCACGTCCGCCCGGACGGCGTCGTAGCTCGCTGGGAATCCCGCCGCCACCGCAAGCACCCGCAGGGCGCCCGCGCCGTCGGCTCGACGTGGTGGGCACCCAAGGCCCGGGGATGGTGGATCGCCGTCCTGTTCGCCGTGGGGTCGCTGCTATTCGCGCTCGGCGCTGTCCCCGGATACGCGAGCGCTGTCGGGGCCCGCTGGGACGCCGTGACCTTTTTCATCGGCTCACTGTTCTTCACTTCGGCTGGGTTTCTCACCTACCGGGAGGCCGTGGATGCCGGCCCGCGGGCGCCGGGCGCCGCCCGGCGGCGCTTCTTCGTCTTCCAGCCCCGCAGGATCGACTGGTGGGCGAGCGCGGTGCAACTTGTGGGGACCCTCTACTTCAATGTCAGCACCGGGAACGCGGTGCGGGTGGACCTCAGTGCGCAGGCCGCGAATCAGCATGTGTGGCGGCCCGATGCCGTTGGCTCGATCTGCTTCCTGGTGGCCAGCGCGCTGGCCTGGTTCGAGGTCTGCCACGGCTGGGCCGCCTGGCGCCCCCGACTGTGGGCATGGTGGATCACGTTGGCCAACCTGATCGGGTCCGTCGCCTTCGGCGTGTCCGCGGTGGCCGGCTACATCAACCCGGCGACCGGCCAGCTACACAACGCCGAGCGGTCCAACCTGGGCACCTTCATAGGTGCCGTGTGCTTCTTCGCGGGGGCACTGCTGCTCCTGCCCGAACGCACCGAGGAAGCCAGCGCCGCGGTGACGGCACCCGCCGCCAGCGACACCTAACCCGCGGAGACGGAACGTCAAGGCGGCCCTCCGGGCGTCGCGGCGCGGGCGGCCACGCGGTCCGGCGATGAGTTTCGCCGCGTCGGGCTGACCCGATTGAGCTGGTTCGGCCTGTGGTGAACGTTGCTTTGATGGCAGAACGCTGCGGTTATCTTCCAGGCATGGCTGATCACTGCGCCATCGAGTTCGGGGGAATCCGGCTGGCCTATCAGGTTTGGGGTTCCTGCGGCCCGGGGAAGCGCCCGGCGGCGGGGCCGATGCCGGCCTGCTGCAAAGCACAGCAAGCCGGAAAGATGCTCAGGCCGACTGATAACGCCGCAGGAATTCACCCGTGAGAGAGCCCTCTGCGACGAGCAGTTTCTCCGGCGTCCCGGTGAACACGATCTCACCACCGTTCTTGCCACCGTCCGGTCCCAGATCGATGATCCAGTCCGCCTGCTCGATGACCGCGAGGTTGTGCTCGATGACCACCACGGTGTTACCTCGATCAACCATGCCATTCAGCAGGTCGAGCAACATGTCTATGTTCGACATGTGCAGCCCGGTGGTGGGCTCGTCGAGGATGTAGATGTTGCTGGTTCCGGAAAGCTGGTCGGCGAGCTTGAGACGCTGCAGCTCACCGCCGGACAGGGTGCTCAGAGCTTGCCCGAGGCCCACGTAGCCCAGCCCGGTGTCGATCAGTGGGTCCAGCTTGGTGCGCAATGCTCGCTCGGAGAAGAATTCCACCGCCTCCTCTGCCGACATCTCAAGGACATCGGCGACCGACTTGTCGCGAAGCCGGTAGGCCAGCACCGACTCCTTGAAACGGCGGCCGTCGCAGCTCTCGCAATGGATCGTTACCGGGTCCATATACGCGAGCTCAGTGATGATCACGCCTCGGCCCTGGCATTCCTCGCAGGCGCCCTTCGAGTTGAAGCTGAACATGCCCGCGTCGACCCCGTTGACCTTGGCGAACAGCTTCCGGATGGGATCCATGAGACCGAGGTAGGTCGCCGGGGTGGAGCGGGATGACGTTGGAATTGGAGACTGGTCCACGAATATCGCACCCGGGTAGCTACTCCGGAACGACTCCGAGATGAGCGAGCTCTTGCCTGAGCCCGCGACGCCGGTGACAGCGGTCAGCACGCCGGTGGGGATGTCGACCGAGACGTTCTTGAGATTGTGCAGCGAGACATTCTCGATCGGCAGCTTCCCTGTCGCCTTCCGGAACCGGTGGCTGACCTCGCGAATGCGGCGCAGGCTGGCCCCGGTAACCGTGTCGACGTCGCGGAGGCGCTGGTACGTTCCCTCGAACACAACCTCGCCACCGTGTGCGCCCGCCCGCGGGCCGACTTCGACGATGTTGTCGGCGATCTCGATGACGTCGGGGTCGTGCTCGACCACCAGCACCGTGTTCCCCTTGTCCCTGAGAGCACGAAGCAGGTCGTTGAGCTGCCCGACGTCCCGCGGGTGCAGCCCAACGCTGGGCTCGTCAAAGATATAGGTCAATCCGGTCAGATCACTGCCCAGGTGCTTGGCGAGCTTCAGTCGCTGTGCCTCGCCGCCGGACAGCGTTGACGTCGGACGGTCCAGGGTGAGGTACCCGAGCCCGATCGCGTCCACGCGCTTCAGCGCGTCTGTGATCGTTCTCGCCGTGATGGCAGGCGCTTGGCCGTCGATGGCCGTGAGCAGGTCGATCAGATCGCTGATCTGCAGCCTGCACCAGTCCGCGATGTTGCGGCCGTCGATCTTGGTGGCCAGCGCCGCCGGGTTCAGCCGGTCGCCGTTGCAGGCTGGGCAGGTACCTGTGGAGAGGAACCGCTCGGCGACCTCGCGCGTCTTCTCGCTCATGGCGGCCATGTCGCGCTTCAGATTCCGTCGGGTGAAGACGTCGACCAGGCCCTCGTACTTCAGCCGTTGCGTCTTGCCATTGTTGAACGTCACCTCGACATGGCCTTCGCTGCCGTGCAGCAGTGTGTGCATCTCCGCAGCGGTGTATTTGTTCAGCTTCTTTGCCGGATCGATCTGTTCGTAGTTGACGTAGAATTGCCAGCCCGGGCTCGCGATTGGATATCCGGGCACTTGAATCGCACCATCGTTGAGAGACTTCGTCTTGTCGAGCATAAGGTCGGGGTCAACGCGCAGTGCCTGCCCGAGCCCTTCGCACTCGGTGCACATGCCTTTCGGGTCGTTGAAAGAGTACATCGAAGGAAGCCCGCTGGCCGGCTCGCCGATGCGTGCGAACAGGGCCCTGATCATGGCATAGATGTCGGTGATAGTACCGACCGTGGAGCGAGCGTTCCCGGCCAGTGGCCGCTGGTCGACTATTACTGGAGTCGTCAAGTTCTCTATGGCATCGGCATCTGGCCGCTCATGCTTAGGCAGCTGATTCCGGATGCCCCAGGGAAAGGTGGCATTGAGCTGGCGCTGGGCCTCCACAGCGATCGTGTCGAATACAATCGACGACTTGCCGGATCCGGACACGCCGACGAACACGGTAATCTGGTTCTTCGGTATACTGAGCGAGACATCCTTGAGGTTATGCTCACGTGCTCCGACGATGCGGATGCTGTCGCTACGATCGTCCGCGCTCGCGGACGTTGACCTGACCTTAGCTGCGGCACTCACCGTGAATTCCTCTCATTCGTCACGCGGGCGGCGTCCTTCGGCCTGGAGCGACATGCGCTAGCTCCCCATGTCACCCGCTGACGTGTAGACCGGTGGGAGCACTGTAATTCATCGGTCGCTGGCCGGATTCTCGTGGATTGCTGGGCATGCCGCAGGCGAGTTCGGCGCCGCAGAGTCGGGCCGCAAGCCGGGCCGCAAGCCGGGCCGCAGAGTCGGGCCGCAAGCCGGGCCGCAGAGTCGGGCCGCAAGCCGGGCCGCAGAGCCAGATGAGATCGAGTGCCTGCGCCGCACCGCGCCGCACCGAAGAACCGGTGCGTCTCGGCCGCAAGGGCGCAGATAAACGGGCTTTCACCGGTAGCGGCCCACCGGGCCACGACGGAGGGGAATCAGAACCGCCCGGTCGCAGTGGGGACATCGGGCTTCGTATCCGGAGCCACCGGACCGGTGTCCGGATGCATGATTACCAACCACAGCGGAATGCCGGTGACCGTACCGAACAGCAGCACACTCAGCGGGATATTCATCCAAAACCACGTCACCGTCGTCGCCCCCCTCGCTGGGTCGGCGGTGCGGGGACGGTGCCCCCTGTCGCATCTCCGACCCTCGCCAGGCTGCCGAACTCCCGGCGACTGGCCTGGCTGTGCCCCCTTGCCCTGACCGGACCCGCGTCGCGATCATCCACGTCACGCCACGTCCTGGACCTCCTGCGATGGCGGGTGGGCGGTCAGAGACCGATATTGCCATACTATACGTATTCGCTCAAATTCGTAGAGTGATGCACGGCTGGTCCAGTTAGCCCAGCGAAACTGTTCACTGCATGACCTGCGGATCACCCGCGGCAGTGGGCAGCCTCGTCGCCGTCGCGGTCACTCGGGCGGCCGTTGTGGTCGTCGCGGTCACTGTCTCTGAAGCAGCGGGACGGCCCGGCGTCGTCGCTGTCGTGGTCGTGGTCGTTGGTGTTGGCGTGGGCATGGGCATGGCACCGGGCGCTCTCGTCGCCGTCGTGGTCAGTCGGGCGACCGGTCCGATCGTCGCGGTCACGGTCGGTCCAGCAGCTGAGTTGGGCCGGGGCGCTGTCGACGAGCTTGGCCTTGACAGATTCGCCGGCGCGGCCGACTGCACCGGACGCGTCAGCCCGCCCGAGCAAGCCGGCCGCGAAAGCGGGCGTCCCCATCATCATGACCGTCGCGGAGACCGTGACAAGGACGCTGACCGCATGGGCCTTTTTCATATGCTGCGCCTTTCTGCCTGAATATCACATTCCGCCATGCCGACCGCCCGAATAGCACGGGGCATCCTACTTCCTGGGGCCGCTCAGAGATGTCGGCCGGCAAGTGATATTAGCAGAATACAGGCCCGCACTTAAGCTTCGCACCCGGCTAGATCTCAGAAATTCACTTCACCGCGCGCCGGTAAAGCCGCGCGCAAATGATAAGTACCGTTCTGTGGTTAATCGGCCTGCTGGAGGATAGTGCCGCAGCCGGCGCGAGGTACCCGCGGATGTCACGAGGCGCTTGAGGTGGCGTGCGGGTAGCTCTTGCCCGGAGTTGGGGGCGTCGCTGGCGGCTCGAGCGTCCGGGTCGTGACCGGGCTCGCTGGCGGGCTGGCGCTGTGCGTGGCACTCTTGTGTGCCGCCGCCGCTTTCGCGCTGGCGGAGGACGTCACGCTTGGGTGAGGGTGGCTGCCACTGGTGCTGGATGCGCACGCGGAGAGAGCGGCCGTGCCCGTTACTCCGGCGACTCCCACGCCGACCGTTGCGGCCACCGCGGAGATCGTCGGCAGGCGGGGGGAGCGGCGCCTGGCCGGCCCACGCGGACGCGGCGCTTCGCTCGCGGCGGGCAAGGTTTCGGCAGCCACGTCCTTAACGGCAGCCACGTCCTTAACGGCGGCCGCCTGGTATTTCTCGATGGTCATGATCTCGCCCCCGTGATGGTTTGGGTCCGCTTAGCGAGGACCCGGTCGCCGCCCAGTGCCGTGACCGCCGACGGCGTCGTGACGCGCGAGGCGGACGTCGCTGCCGGCTGCAGGTATACCAGGCCGTCTTCACGAGGCTAGCACAGTATCGTCACTAAATGTAGCTGAATGCCGACAATCAGTAGCCTAAGCGTGGCGTGGAGCGCGCAGCCGTTCGGGATCATTAACGGGTCTGCCGACCGGACGGCGCGCATCGGCGGGCAACATGGCGGCGTGTCCGGATGGCTGGCCCGACTCTGGGACCCTGGCCCTCGACAAGCCCTTCTCCCGTGCCACGCTGCTGGCCAAGGTCAGCCAGCTGGTGACGGAGCCATCCGCGCAGCATCTGCAGAGCGAACACGGTGCGCATCGTCTTTTTCCGCACGGATGATATGCATGACCGCATTGATGAGTGCCAGATGGGTGAACGCTTGCGGAAAATTACCCAGGTGGCGGCCCGTATGTGGATCCAGTTCCTCGGCGTAGAGCAGCAGCGGGCTCGCGAGTCCGAGTAGTTTCTCGCACAATTGCCGGGCACGGCGGTGCTCGCGGATCTCGGTGAGCGCCGAGACAAGCCAGAACGAGCAGATCGTAAAGCTACCCTCGTCGCCGCTGAACCCGTCGTCGGTCTCGCCCACCCGGTAGCGCAGGACGAGGCCTTGGCTCGTCAGCTCGTCCTCGATCGCAAGCACCGTCGCCCGCACGCGTGGATCATCTGGTGGCAGAAACCGGAACAGCGGGATGAGCAGCATGGACGCATCGAGCGCATCGGCGCCGTAGTACTGGGTGAAGACCCCTCGGCCGTTCACCGCGCTGGCACAAACGTCGGCGTGGATCTCTTCGGCCGCCATCTGCCAGCGGGTGGCGACGTCCCATTCCTCGCGGACGCGCGCGAGCCGCGCGCCGCGATCGGCGGCGACCCAGCACATGACCTTGGACGAGGTGAAATGCTGCGGCCGGCCGCGCACTTCCCAGATGCCGTGATCGGGCTCGCGCCAAGCCGCGAGTGCCTGCTCAACCTGCTGGCAAAGGACCGGCCAGATGCGGTCGTCGACTCTGTTACGGGACCTGGTGTGCAGGTAGACCGAGTCGAGGACGGCACCCCAGACGTCATTCTGCCGCTGCCGGAACGCGTCGTTGCCTACCCGCACGGGACGGGCGCCCTCGTACCCGCGCAACTGCGGCAACTCTTGCTCGGTGAGATCCGATTCGCCACCGATGCCGTAGACGATCTGCAGTTCTCCATCCCGCTCGGCCATGTCGGTGATGAACTGATAGAAGTCGTTTGCCTCCCAGTCGAAGCCGAGCGTGTACAGCCCCCACAACGCGAAGGTCGAGTCGCGGATCCAGCTGTGCCGGTAGTCGTAGTTCCGCTCCCCGCCCGGGGTCTCGGGGAGTGAGGTGGTCGCCGCCGCCGCGATGGCACCCGTGGGCGCGTAGGTGAGGCCCTTGAGAGTGAGCGCACTGCGCGCGAGGTGAGTGCGCCACGGATGATCTGGAATCCGGCCGCCGGCCAGCCAGTGCTGCCAGTGACGACAGGTCCAGGTCAGCCGGTCAGACGCGTCCTCCAGCGTCATCGGCGGATCGGAGTCACGCCACGACATCGCACAGAAACGTTGGTCTCCCTCTTTAAGCAAGGTCCGCGCAACGGCCCGCGGGCCTTCGAAGCCGAGACGCATGTCCGTGGTGAGCACGACCGGCGGATGCGGTCCCTCGGCGGAGGCGACCCCCTGGTGGTAGCCGTGTCCGGTGTAGTTCCAGTTCGCCCGCGTCAGTCCGTAGCCGAAAGCCGGGTCACAGGTGAGCAGCATCTGGACTTCGGCCTTCACGCACCGCACCGTGCGGACGAGGATGTGCTGTGCGGCGTAGTCGGTCGGGGGCCGGCGGTAGTCCGTGCGTGCCGGGTCCTCCGTCCGCCACGGGCCGATCAGCAAGGCGTCACACACGACGACCCATCCTTCGCCGGCATGCCATGTGGTCTCGAGAACGAGCGTGCCGGGCAGGTAACGGCGCGAATCCGGCACCGACATTTCGGCCGGACCGAGCCGGAATGAGCCAGCCCCGCGGTCGAGGATGGATCCGAACACGCTGGGTGAGTCCATGCGGGGCAGGCACATCCACTCGACTGCGCCGCTGGGGGCGACCAAGGCGGTCACCTCACAATCAGAAAGGAACGCGTAGTCGCCGATGGGCGGGAACGCGGAGGGTACCGCGCGGCGCGGCGAGCGCTGCTGGCACGCGGGATCCTCGTCCGGCTGCGGAGGCGCGGGCCGGATGCCGTCGGCCGCGGCGCCCGAAGGAGCCTTCGCTGCCAGCAGCGCCGCGGCGTCGGCCGTCATTTCAGTCCCCCCGAAGGTCCGTCAGCCGTCGGGCGGGCATGTCGCGGATATCCGACGTCGTCTTGCGCGCGAAGCCCTCCGGCGGGTGCCTGGACGCATCTACTACGGCAAGATCGAAAGCCTGCCCGTAGTGGCCAGGCGCTGGCATGTACCCACGACCGTACCCCTTCCGCTACGTATTGTAAATTATCGATTGCAATAAGTAGTCATCGGGCATTAGTCTCACGACAGGACGGCCGCCAACAGCCGACCCGCCGCTGAACGTCGGTTTCTGGGGGCGGCCGCACGGCGGACGGCGGCCCGGGTGGCGTTGGGGTGGGCATTTATTACCCCGTACGACCCCCGGCGCGCTCGGCCGGGGCGTCGCCGGATACGTGTGGAAACGCCTGACGGCCACTTGGGGGTGGGGGAAATGGTCTTGGCGTCAGGGGTCGTGCTGTGGCACACGAGCCGGGCGACCGCAGTCGCAAGCATTGTGCTGTTCTCGCTCGTAATAATCCTCGGCGTGCTCGTCAACCAGAAGGGCCGTCTGGCCCGGCTGCCACGGTTCGGTCTCACCGGCATGCACCGCTATCTGTCCCTGCTGGCGGTGGCTCTCGTACTGGCCCACGTCGCAACCACGGTCACTGATCCGCTCGCATACGTCAGCGTCGCAGCCGTATTCCTGCCCTTCGTGTCTGCGAGCCAGCGGCCATGGATCGGCCTTGGCGCGGTGGCCATCGACCTGTTCGCCGCAGTGATCATCACCAGTGCCATCCGCCAGCGGATCGGTCACCGCAGGTGGCAAGCGATTCACTGGCTCGTTTACGCCGCCTGGCCGGTCGCGGTCATTCATGGCCTCGCCTTGGGCACTGACGAGCAGTCGGGTTGGATACGTCGTCTCACCTGGGGCTGCGCCATCGTCGTCGGCATTACCCTGTGCTGGCGGCTGGCCGCCGCCGCCCGCGCGGTGCCGCGCGGGCGCCGCGTCGCCACAATCCTGGCGAGCATCCGTCCGGCGCCGGAGCACCGCCCCACTTTGCCTGACGTAGGGCCAGGTCACCAGGTTGCGCCCAGGGTTGCGGTGCCGCCCGCACGACCGCCGCACGGCGGCGCGCCCGTACACATGCCTCCCGCTCCGCCCCGAGCAGGCCCTCCCGCCGACGATCGCGATTCTTAGCCGCGAGCTCGACGGCGGCCGCGCCAGCGCTGGTTATGCACGAAGGGTGACAGATTGACTACGATAAGCGTTGAACGGTGCGCGGGGTGGGCCTCTGCGCCTTGATCGGGGGTTTGCGTGGTTTGGATCACTGGCCTGCGGCGATGGGTGGGTGCCGTTGCGGCCGCATCGCTAGCCGTGACGGTGGCCGCGTTGGTCGTCGCCCTTGCCGCGGCGGCCAATGCGCGTGTCTCCGCCCGGGAGTTGTCGGAGCGGCTGGTGCCGGCCGCCGCGGCGTCGGGAGTGCTGCTTGATCAGTACACGGCGCAGCAGACGTCGTTGCGTGACTATGTGACGAGCGGGCGCCCGGCGGCACTGGCACCGTTCCAGCAGGCGGCCGCACAGATCGCCGGTCAGCAGCACGGGGTGGCCGGGCTGGTGGCAGGCTATCCGCTGATGCCGCGGCAGCTCGCGGTGGCCGAGGCGGCGCAGCGGGCGTGGCTGGCGCGGGTGGCCGGGCCGCAGCTCGCGGCGGCGCGCGGCAATTTCGCCCGCGCCCGGGCGCTGCAGGCCGATCTCGTGTTCACCCGGCCGTACACGCTGGCGGTCCGCTCGCAGATGACGGACCTGCAGGCGCAGATCACCCAGGCGCAAGCGGCCGTGACCGCTCGGCTTACCGCCGCGCAGGGCCGCCTGCTCGCAGCCCTCGTGGCGGTGTGTGCCGTGGTTGCGGTGATCGCGGTGGGCGGTGTGCTGGTGGTGCGCCGCTGGCTGCTCGCACCGTTCACGGCGCTGCGCGCGGCGGCCGACTCCGTCGCGGCGGGCCGTTATGACACGCAGATTCCCGCCGCCGGCCCGGCCGAACTGGCGGACCTGGGCCGCAGCACGGAGCTGATGCGCACCAGCCTGGTAGGGGCGCTGGCCGACCGGGCGCGGGCCGAGGAGGGATTCCGCAGGCTCTTCGAGTCATCGCCGGACGCGACACTGACAGTCGCGGCGGACGGGTCGATCGTGATGGTGAACGCGCAGGCCGAGCGGATGTTCGGGTACACAAGAGATGAGCTGGCCGGCCAGCCGGTCGAGATCCTGATGCCCGCCGCGGTGCGCGGCACCCACGTGGGCAAACGGCAGGGTTACTTCGCCGATCCGCGGCCACGGCCGATGGGCGAGGGCCTGAGCCTGTCCGCGGTGCGCAAGGACGGGCGCGAGTTCCCAGTCGAGGTCAGCCTGAATTCGCTCCCCACCGAACGCGGAGTGGTGTCCACGGCGTCGATCCGTGACATCTCCGAACGGCTGGCCGCCCAGGCCGAGCGGGAACGGCTGCAGACCGAAGCCGAGCGGGTGCGCTTCGAACGGCGGTCGGAGCAGTCGCAGCGGATGGAGAGCCTCGGCCAGCTGGTCGGTGGGGTCGCGCACGATTTCAACAATCTGCTGAACGTCATCGGCGGCTACGCCGACTTCGTCGCGGAGCAGGTGACCGCGCTGGCCGGCGACGACGAGCGGCTGGAGGCGGTGCTCGCTGACATCGAGCAGGTGCGCGGCGCTGCGCAGCGGGCGGCGCGGCTCACCCGCCAGCTGCTGATATTCGCCCGCCGCGATGTCGTCCATCCCGAGGTCCTGGACCTCAACGAGGTCATCGGCGGTGTCGAGCAACTGCTGCGCCGCACCCTTGGCGAGCACATCGACCTGATCATCACCCCCGGCTCGGGGCTGTGGCCGGTCAAGGCCGACGCCGGCCAGCTCGATCAGGTCCTGGTCAACCTCGCCGTGAACGCCCGTGACGCGATGCCGGGCGGCGGGAGGCTCACGATCGATACCGGCAACGTCGTCGTCGACGACGCCTACGCGGCCAGCAGGCCCGAACTGAAACCCGGCCGCTACGCCCGGCTGCGTGTCTCGGACACCGGCTCAGGCATGACCCGCGAAGTGCTTGCCCGGGTCTTCGAGCCCTTCTACACCACCAAACCGACCGCCGAGGGCACCGGGCTTGGGCTGGCAACGATCTACGGCATTGTCACCCGGGCAGGCGGCTCTGCGCAGATCTACTCCGAACCAGGGCTCGGCACGACAGTCACCGCATTGCTGCCCGCGACCGACTCGACCGCCGCACCCATCGCCGCACCCGCGCCGGCGGCGCCTGCCCACGGCCGCGGTGAGACGATCCTGCTCGTCGAAGACGAACACAACCTGTGGGAGCTGGCCAACCGGATCCTTGTCGGCAACGGTTACCGGGTATGTACCGCTGCCAGCCCAGCTGATGCCCTCTGCCAGGCCGGTGACCTGGCGCAGCCCATCGACCTGCTGCTCACCGACGTCGTCATGCCCCAGATGCTCGGCAATGAGGTGGCCGCGCGGGTCCGCGCCGTCCGGCCCGGCCTGCCGGTCCTGTACATGTCCGGATACGCCCAGACGGTCCTGGACACCCAGGGCGCCCTTGACGCCCACGTCGACCTCCTGGAAAAGCCCTTCTCAGAAACCACCCTGCTCACCCGCGTACGCAATGCCATCGACCACGGCGGCCCGGACGGCCCAGCCGGGACGGCCGAGTCCGGGTGCGGGCTTCGCGCATGAGGCCGGCCGGCCCGCCGCGCCAGTAAAGCGGGCCAAAGATGAGCCATAACGGCTGCCGCGGGGTGCGGCAGCCGTTATGGCGTCTGTCATTGTGGCGGGTCAGGGCCCGGCGAACGCGGTAGCGCCGTTCGGTGTGCCGAGGCCGGTCGGGCCATCGTAGCCAACTCGTGCCGTGCACAGGTACGACGGGCTGCAGGACCCGTTGCTGCCCGACGTCACGTCATGCAGAGCTGAGGCGTGGTGATAAGGGTAGGCGGATGGGTAGGAGCCGGCGGCTGGAGTTCCGGCGAGCGCATACACGGAGGCGATGATCGGCGAGGATACCGAGGTGCCTCCGTAGATGGCCCAGCCGTTCGCCTGGTAGGTGTCGTAGACCGCGACGCCGGTGTCGGGGTCGGCGACGGCGGACACGTCGGTGGCGGTGCGCCTGGAGCAGCCGGTGTCAGTCTGCCAGGACGGTTTGGCATCGTAGCTGGAGCAGCCCGATCCGGTTCCGCCGCTGCCGGTGTTTCCCCAGACGGTTTCTGTGTAGCCCCGTGGGGTGCTGGCCGCCTTGAGCGTGGTCCCGCCAATTGCGGTGACGTAGCGGGATGCGGCCGGATAGGACCTGGCGTAGCCGCCGTCGCCTGCCGATACCGTGATGGCGACCCCAGGGTGGTTGAAGTACTGGCTGTCGTAGCTGGTGTCGGAGGAGGATTCGCCCGCGCCGTAGCTGTTGGAGACGAATCGCGCGCCGAGGCTGACCGCACGGTTGACCGCCTTGCCGAGGTCGCTGATATACGACGACGATGCCTCGACAAGCAGGATGTGGCAGTTCGGGCAGATCGCGGAGACCATGTCCAGGTCGAGGGAGATCTCCGCGGCCCAGCCGGAATCGGCAGTCGGGTAACTGGTGCCGCCGTTCTGGTCGACCTTCCTGAAGCAGCCGTTGGCGCTGGTGCACGGCGGCAGGCTGTAGGTGCGGCGGTAGACCGCCAGGTCGGACTCCGCGTTCGGGTCGTTGTAGGAGTCCACGATCGCCACCGTGCGGCCCGAGCCGGCGCCCGATGGCAGGCTGTACGCGCGCTGCAGCGCCGCCGGGCCGTACCCGGAAGGTATCGAGGGGCGGGCGGATTGGGGGCCTATATAAGTGTCCATGTCGGCGACCTTCACGGCGAAGCAAGCCGCCCGGCCATGGCGGGAAGGCGCGGTGCAGGCGGCCTTCAGGTCGGGGTCCCCGTCGTGGTCGGGATCCGCGGTTTTCGGCGCGAAAGGTGAGCCCGATACCCCAGAGACCTGGCGCGCGTGCGCGGGAGCGCCGGTGAGCATGAGGCCGGCCGCGGCCGTAGCGATGGCGGCGGTGATTGCGGCCGCCGTGCGCGATTTACCGCTGCAGAAGGGAATTCTGTAGACGTGCACTAACTTGCCCCCAATTCGGAGTTGGATCCTGGATAAAGCAGTGGCTGGCTGGATCCGTGGTAATACCGCGGACACGAACCGGCATAATTTGACCCAGCGTTACCCGGGGGGCGCGAGAATTGTATCGTATGCATGCGCCGGACTGGCAAGGTCCGAATAAAGCTCGCAACTTTGCCATAGGCGGAAATCTCGGCTGTCCAGACTAGGAATAACCTGGCCAATATGGAGAACTCAACGTAAGCGGAATGGATGCAAAAGCGCCAGCGCAGGGGGGCCGTGCCGGGCGCGGTCGGCCTGGCCGGCGTGGTGCAATCACCCCGGCCGAATCCGTGGACCGCGAATGCCTGGCGCACGCCGTGGCTGGCGCAGGTCTGCCGCTATTGCGGTTGACGTGCCTGGGGCGGGTTGCGCTGGAGGGTGATCCGGGCGTGCCAGCGCCGGTCGCGGAGGTCGCTGTAGGTGCTGGCCTGCAGGGCCGATGCCAGTTCGGCAAGGGACGCCTGCGCTGTTGCCGCGTCGCCGATTGTCTGGTCATCGTCGGTTGCTGGGGTGAGGGTGAGCTGGATCTCGATCAGCTGTCCGTCTGCTCGCACCGCCACGTGCGCCCGCGTCAGGGAGCTTGCGGGTGACATCGCGAGCAGCATCAGCTCGGCGACGTCGACGACGATGAGTGTTTCGGTCCGGGCAGGTCCCGCTTGGGGTTCGCCGGTGTCCACGGTTACCGGCACCGCGAGCAGCCATCCGATCCGCTGCTGTAGCGCGGTGGCCAGCTGGGTTTCTGGCCGCACGAACGGCCATGGCCCATCGACCAGCCAGCGCAGTGATCCGGCCGCCGCCTCCACGAGCTGCTGCGCAGCATCAAGGCGCGGCTCCGGGCAGGCTGGCGCCGACCTGTGCAGCATTTGCATTTCCAGGGTGGCGGCGGTGAGTTCCTGGATCGGGCCGTCGTGCAGAAAGTCGGTCAGCTCATGGCGTTCGCGCGCGCGGATCTGGCGGGTGATGTCAAGCAGCAGCCGCCATGCCGGGGGTGCACAGGCCGCGGGCTGATCGCGGTACGGCAGTACTGATGCCTGGGGCCGCACGCCGGGGTCCGGCGCGATCCCCGCGGCTGGCTCTGGCGTCGGGACGGTAACCGGCTGGCACAGTGCGTGTACCGCTTCGAGCAGGTCGGCGATCTGGAATGGTTTGGTCAGGTACGCGATGCCGTCGGCAAGCATGTCGACAGCCCCGCCGGTGATTATCAGGCACCGCCTGGCCGCGGCCGGGTCCTTCGACCGGAGCGCGTCAACGAGATCGATGCCCCGCTCAGGGCCGAGATTGGCGTCGACAAGTACGGCGTCGTACCCGGCTGGGTCCATGCCGTGCGCCTCGGCGAGCGTGGACGCGACATCGACCTCATAGCCGCTTGCACTGAGCGCACGGTGGAGCAGGGTCCGCATCTGCTCGACGTCATCGACGACCAGAATCCGCTGGCTATCCTGGCTTCCCGGCACTCCCTCAACCCCCTTGCTGCGGCCAGCGCGCCACGGGCCGGGCCTCACGGGCCGACTGGCCGGGGCTGCCTTCGCCTGGCCGGAGGCGCCGGCTGCCCGACATTTCATACCGTCGGTAAAAGTCGGCGACATTACCATGAGCGCGAGCTTGATTACTCATAGTAGTATTGCAGTGACAGACGGCTGATAGCAACGCGGCCGTAGGGCGGGCGCGGGGGCGCGGGCCGCCCACCGTCGCGCAGGGCGCCGGCCAGGCGCGGAACGGGGGCCACAATGAACGGGACCAGCGGCGAGCAACGACGGATCACGGTGTTTCTCCTCGACGATCACGAGATCGTCCGGCGCGGCGTGCGGGATTTGCTGGCCGCTGAACCAGACATCGAGGTGGCCGGCGAGGCCGGCACCACGGCGGAGGCCCTGGCCGCGATACCGGCGCTGCGGCCCGACGTGGCCGTGCTCGACGTGCGGCTGCCCGACGGCGACGGAGTGCTGGTGTGCCGCGAAATCCGCTCGGCGCTGCCCGGAACCGCCTGCCTGATGCTCACCTCCTTCGGCGACGACCAGGCGCTCCTCGGCGCGATCATGGCCGGCGCCGCGGGCTACGTGCTGAAGCAGACCTGCGGCACGGACCTGGTGAACGCGGTGCGCCTGGTCGCCGCCGGCCACTCGACGCTCGACGCGCGCGCGGCGCTTGAGGTGATGGAACGGCTGCGGGACCGGATGGCCAGCGCCGACCCGCTGTCGGCGCTGGCCGACCAGGAAAAGCGGGTCCTGGAGCTGATCGGCGAGGGGCTGACCAACCGGCAGATCGCCGAGCGCATGTTCCTGCCCGAAAAGATCACCAAAAACTACGTGTCATCGCTGCTCACCAAGCTCGGCATGCGACGGCGCACGCAAGCCGCCGCCTTCGCCGCACGGCTCGCCACCAAACCCGGTAACTGACCGCCGCGTGGCCAGGGAACCAGGCCCGGCCACCGGGGCCGGTCGGGTGCGACCTGCCGCAACGCACCGGACGATCCCGTGAATGGAGACGATCGCACGTGCCGCTCAGCAACGACGTCGCCGGACATCCCGGCATGAGTGAGCAGGCCACGGGGCTCGGCGGGCTGCTGCCCGCCGGCCCGCACCAGCCGGCTGACCTTGACCAGCACCTTCACCTGCACGGGCCGCTGCCCTACGCCGGCGGCCCGGGACTGATAGCGGCCACAGGGGCGGCCGGCCTCACCGGCCGCGGCGGCGCCGCATTCCCCACCCACATCAAGCTTCAAGCCGCGCTTGACGCCGCCGAACCAGCCGTCGTCGTGGGCAACGGGGCCGAGAGCGAGCCGGCCAGCGCCAAGGACAAGACGCTCCTGTCGGTCGCCCCACATCTCGTACTCGACGGACTGCAGCTCGCGGCCGAGGCTGTCCGCGCGCGGCAGGCGTACCTGTATGTGCACCGCAATCCAGAGCTGCTACGGAGCCTGCGTGGCGCGATCGCCGAACGGGCCGACCGCCGCCTCGATCGCGTCTCGGTTCGCCTTGTTGAGGCGCCCGAGCGGTTTCTTGCCGGTGAGAAAACGGCTCTCGCGAGCCGGATCTCCGGCGGGAACGCGTTGCCCAGATTCGGTCGGCCGCCAGTGTCCGAGCGCGGCGTCGGCGGCGCCCCGACCCTGGTCCAGAATGTTGAGACCCTGGCGCACCTGGCACTGATCGCCCGGCACGGTCCGGGCTGGTTCCGTGAGGTGGGAACCCCGGGCGAGCCGGGCAGCATGATCTGCACGATCCGCGCCAGAGACAGGCCAGTCCAGGTCGTCGAAACCGCGATCGGCACCCCGCTGCACAGCCTTCTTCCCCTGGAAATACCCGCCACCCAGGCGGTACTGATCGGCGGGTATCACGGCACCTGGCTCCCGACGGTCCAGGCAGCGTCGCTGCCGCTGGCCAACGAGGCGTTGCGTCCGCTGGGTGCCGCGATAGGGGCCGGCCTCCTCGCCGCCCTGCCCTCCGACCGGTGCGGCCTGGCTGAGAGCGCGAACGTCGTGCGTTACCTGGCGTTGGAGTCCGCCGGGCAGTGTGGTCCGTGCCTCAACGCGCTACCCCGCATCTCGTCCGCTGTTGCCGCTCTCGCCGATCTCCTGCCGCCGCCGGAAATGCGCGCCAACCTCTTGCGCTGGGCGAACCTGGTCGAACGGCGCGGCGCGTGCCATCACCCAGACGGAACTGTCAGATTCGTCCGGAGCGCGCTCATCGTGTTCGCCCATGAAGAGGCTGGCCATCACGAGGGGCGCTGCAGCGCGACAGATCCACGGCCATTCCTGCCTGTGCCCGACGTCCCACCGGGCAATCGCGATTGGAAATGAGATGGACCTTCGAGTGCGCGTCAACCCCATCACCTGCGCGGGCCACGGCGTCTGCGCTGAACTGCTGCCTGAGCGCATCCAGATGGACGAATGGGGCTACCCGATCATCAATCAAGATCCCATTCCCGCTGAACGCCATCGCAGTGCACGTAAGGCGGTTGCCGAGTGCCCGACCCTCGCGCTGTTCATCGTGGAAGGCAGCGACCGCCGCTAAAACTTGATAGTTCCCCACGATCCTCCGGAGAGGACGGGTAAACACCGCAGATCAGACATTTTGATCCGCAGCTTCCATTGATTGTAATCAATGTTTCAAAAATTCAGACCGGCAAACCAAGGCAACGATTTCCGTATGCTGCTAACGTGAGTATTCGGGTTCGCGTCTTCGTGATGTCCGTACCCAAACAACACGGACATCACGCTCTATTCGGACGGCTAGAGCCCGTATGAACGATTTCACAATAAGGGGGCAAAGTGAAAAGAAGCCATGCGGCCAGCGTCCTCGTCGCGGCGTCAGCGACAGTGATGTGGATGGCGGCACCTGCTTTCGCGGCATCCGGATTCGGCGGGAACGCGGCGGCCGGTTCTGGCTCGGGCGCCCACTCCGCGAGGGCTCTTGAGGGGAATGCGGCCGGCGTTGCTGCTCGCTGCTGGACCGACCACGACCGTGACGACCGCACGGGTCACCCGACTGACCGCGACGGTGACGAGAGCGCCCGCTGCCATACCCGCACCCACGCCACTCGGGGCGACGGCGACCACGACGGCGACGACGTCAGCCCATCCCGCTGTTTCACCGACCGCGACCGCGACGACCGCACCGGTCGGCCGAGCGACCGCGACGGCGACGAGAGTTGCCGCTGATCCACGGTTCCACGGCGCACGGACCGGTGCGCCAATAAGCCGCCGACCCAGATCTGGCACCTTCCGCCAGGCCAGCCATGAGCACAAGATGCCAGGTGGGTCGGCGGCGCCGGTCCACCCGCACGTGATCACAACTCGACAAGCCCCCCGGTAGCACTGGATCGATAATGCCGGTTCGCATGACGGATAAGCACCCACTCGAGCGAGCCGCGGCCTCTCTCCGGATCCAACGTCGAATTGGGGGCAACCGCAGTGCACGTTAACAGAATTCACCTCGTCGGCAGGAGGCCGGCCAAAGCCGCCGCCACGATCTCGGCTGCGGCGGCTGTTGCCATCGCTGGACTTTTGGCCATTGGCACCCCCGCGTACGCGCAGCCGGCCACCGGCTCGTCGGGCTCCCCCTTCGCGCCGAAAACCGCCGACCCCGACCACGACGGGGACCCCGACCTGCGCGCTGTCTGCACCGCGGCTCCCCACCGCGGCCAGGCGGCCTGTTTCGCCGAGAAGGTCACCGACATGGACACCTATGTCGGCCCCCGGCCCGCCACCGGGGGCCATGCTCTCCGGCCCTTCATGCCCTCCGGGTACAGCCCGTCCCTTCTGCGGCGCGCCTACGGCCTGCCATCGGCTCAGGGCTCGGGGCGGACGGTGGCGATCGTGGACGCCTACAACGACTCGCACGCAGCGTCCGATCTGGCCACCTACCGCCGCACGTTCGGCCTGCCGCCGTGCACCGCCGCCAGCGGCTGCTTCAGGAAGGTCAACCAGGCCGGCGGTACCAGCTACCCCAAGGCGGACTCGAGCTGGAGCAGCGAGATTTCGCTCGACCTGGACATGGTGTCGGCGATCTGCCCGCACTGCCGCATCCTGCTCGTTGAAGCCTCGTCGGCCGGCATCAGCGACCTCGGCGCGGCGGTCAACATGGCGGTCAGGCTCGGCGCGAAGTACGTGTCCAACAGCTACGGCGCCAGCGAATCGTCAGCGGACACCGGCTACGACCGCCGCTACTTCAACCACCCCGGAGTGGTGATCACGGCATCGGCGGGCGACGGCGGCTACGCGACGTCGTATCCCGCCGCGTCCCGCTACGTCACCGCGGTCGGCGGGACCACGCTGAAGCCCGCCAGCAACGCACGGGGCTTCACCGAGACCGTGTGGGGAGACACCGGCAGCGGCGGCAGCGGATCCGGCTGCTCCACCCACGACGCGAAACCGTCCTGGCAGACCGACAGCGGCTGCGGCACCCGCACCGCCACCGATGTCGCCGCCGTCGCCGACCCCGACACCGGCGTCGCCGTCTACGACCAGGGCTGGGCAATCTACGGCGGAACCTCGGCATCCTCGCCGATCATCGCCGCCACTTACGCACTCGCCGGAGTCCCGGCCGTCGGCACCTACCCGTCCTCCTACCCCTACCGGCACACCACCGCCCTGCACGACATAACCTCCGGCAGCAATGGATCCTGCCGTCCGTCGTACCTCTGCAGGGCACGTTCCGGCTTCGATGGCCCGACCGGCCTCGGCACACCGAACGGCGGTTCGGCGTTCGCGGCGCCCTGACCATTCACAATGAGGTGCCATAACGGCTGCCGTGAAAGCTGCGGCAGCCGTTATGGCCAAAGCTTGCTGCCGCGCTCGACCTCGGTTCATTTCCTGACCATCGGCCGTCGCACCGCGGGTAGGAATCTTAGGAACGTGCGAGGCGTGGGCCAGAGAGCAGGCGCCTCAGCGGGCAGGCGAAAGGACATCGCGTAGCTTGGCGAGCAGAGATGCTTCGGTGAATGGCTTTTCGATGAGGTTGACGCCTGTTTCGAGGACGTCCTCGGTGGCCAGGGCCCCCTCGGTGTATCCGGACATGAAAAGCACCTTCGCCGACGGTTGGAGGACGCGGATCCGGTCGGCCACCTCTTTTCCGAGCATCTGCGGCATGACCACGTCGGTGAGCAGCAGGTCGATGCCGCCGGGGTGGCTGGCGGCGGCCTTGATGGCCTCGGGGCCGCTGGCCGCGGTGATCACCTGGTAGCCGTTACGGGTCAGGATCCGGCGGGCTACCTCCCGCAGGGCTTCCTCGTCGTCCACGATCAGCACGGTCAGGCCGTCGCCCCCCCGGAATGCCTGCTGTGGCGCCGCCGCTGTCTCGGCGGCCGCAGGCAGCAGCATGGCGACGGTCGTGCCGTTGCCGGGATCTGAGTCGATCTGCACGTACCCACCGGCCTGGGCGACGATCCCGTAGACGGTGGCCAGGCCCAGGCCCGATCCGTCGCCCCTGGCCTTGGTGCTGAAGAACGGCTCGAACGCCCGGTCCGCGACCTCCCTGGCCATCCCTGTGCCGGTGTCGCTGATCTTCAGGCTGACATACCGCCCGGGTGTCAGGCCAGCCCGGCTGGCTTTATGGGCCGCGTCTATGTCTGTGCTGGCGGTGCGGATCGTGAGCTTCCCGCCGGCCGGCATCGCGTCGCTGGCATTGCTGGCCAGGTTGACCAGCACTTGCTCGATCTGGCCAGAGTCGGCCAGCACAGGGCACAGCGCCGCGGCCAGGTCGGTGTTCAGCTCCACGTGCTCGCCCAGGGTGCCGGCCAGAACCTTTACGAAGCTGCCGATCACGTCGTTAAGGTTCAGCACCCGGGGCTGGACTACCTCGCGGCGGCCGAAGGCAAGGAGCTGGCGGGTAAGTCCTGCGGCGCGCTGAGCAGCATGCACGATCTGCTGGATGTCGTCGCGGACAGCTTGCCAGTCAGCCTGGGGCGGCTCCTTGGCCACCTCCTCGCCGATGAACGCGGCGTAGTTGGAGATGATGCCCAGCAGGTTGTTGAAGTCATGCGCGACACCGCCTGCGAGCCAGGCCCAGGCTCTCCAGCCGGTCCCGCTCGGCCTGGGTCCTCAGCCGGTCGTGCTCGGCCCGAAGCGCGAGCCGCTCGGTGACGTCACGGACGGCGGCTGATACCAGGAGGCCCTCGTCGGTGTCGATGGCCGACAGGGAGATTTCCGCGGGGAAGGTGCTGCCATCACGGCGCCGCCCGGACAGTTCCTTCCCCGCGCCCATCGGCCGCGGCCGCGGGTCCGCCGCATACCCCGCCCGCAGCGCCGGGTGCCCCGCCTTCATCGCGTCGGGGACCAGGATCTCGACCGGCTGCCCGGCCAGGTCCTCCCGCCGGTGCCCGAACAGTCGTTCGGCCTGCGCGTTCACCAGCACGATCCGCCCGTCCCGGTCCACGCACACCATCGCGTCCGGAGCCGCCTCCAGCAGCCCCCGGAACCGGGCATTGGCCCGCTGCTGGGCGGTGACATCCCGCGTTACTCGCGACACCCCGACGATCGTCCCGGTGCTATCGGCGATGGGGGACATGGTGATCGACACCGCGACCGCAGACCCGTCCTTGCGGATCCGCTCGGTCTGGTACTGCTCCATCTGCTCGCCCCGGGCGATGGCGTCTTGGATTTCCTGCTCGGCCGCGCGCCGCCCGTCGGGGATCAGGACATCGATGTTACGGCCGATCATCTCGGCCCGGGAGTAGCCGTAGAGCCGCTCGGCTCCGGGGTTCCAGCTCGTGACCAGCCCATCGAGGCCTTCGCTGATCACCGCGTCATGCGAGGATTCGATGATCGAAGCCAGCCGGGCCGCAATCATGGTGGCTTCCCGCCGCTCGGTGACGTCACGGACGGCGGCTGATACCAGGAGGCCTTCGTCGGTGTCGATGGCCGACAGGGAGATTTCCGCCGGGAAGGTGCTGCCATCACGGCGCCGCCCGGACAGTTCCTTCCCCGCGCCCATCGGCCGCGGCCGCGGGTCCGCCGCATACCCCGCCCGCAGCGCCGGGTGCCCCGCCTTCATCGCGTCGGGGACCAGGATCTCGACCGGCTGCCCGGCCAGGTCCTCCCGCCGGTGCCCGAACAGTCGTTCGGCCTGCGCGTTCACCAGCACGATCCGCCCGTCCCGGTCCGCGCACACCATCGCGTCCGGAGCCGCCTCCAGCAGTCCGACAAACAAGGAATCAGTCAGCCGTCGCATTGCCATCACGCTCCGTAGTATAATGACTACTAGTTGCTAGACTAGTACGTGCCAGAGCGTGGTGGTACGGCCGGTTGAGGTCGCCGGTGCGGCGCCTGGGTTTGGGGCCGCGATGCCCGGAGGATGGCCTGCCCGGATCCCCAGGGCGCGCCGTGCCCGGATGATGAGTGCCCGGAGGGCGCTGCTGGTTGGCCCTGGCTGGGCCGCCCATTAGATGATCAGCCGGTCGGCCAGACCAGCAGGGGTGCAGGTTCCCCCTTACCTGTATCCGGCCCTCCGTGCAAGTGGTCCGGTTTGGCCTTGTCTGCTGGTTCCTGATCGGGTTTCGGGCATGTCCTATTGTCCTGTCTGCCCCTGATCGCTGCCTGGGTCTGCGGACGGGCGGCCGGGTCAGGAGGCGCGCAGCGCTCGCGTAGCGACGCCGCAGGCGCTCTTGGCGCGGCTGCCCGGCTGCGGAATGATCAGGCGGCCGGGGGGCGGGCAGGTTCCGGTGTCTGCGGGCAGATCGGCTCTGGCGGGTCCGGGATGGGTACGGGGCTTGGTGCGGGGGCGGGAAGGACGTGGGTCGCCGGGGCGGAGGGAAGCGGGTCAGGGCAGCCAGCCTTACCTAGGTGCGCGGGCTCGAGCGTTGAGGAGCCCGGTCACATGATGATGGATTAGGTGGCCCCGGCCTGCCGGGGTGCGGCCGCTCAGTCTTTTGAGGCCGTCCGCCGCCGCCCCGCGCTGCGGGGCCCGGGCGGCCTGACAGGGGGCTGGCGGAGCCGGCCGCGGTTGTGCCTCATCGGCGTGATGATGGCGTCCATGCTCGCTTACCTCCGGCGTGACTCATGCCCCGGGCCGCTCACACCGTGGCGAGCGCGTCGTCGCCGAGCTCGGCCAGGATGTGGCAGGCCCGGCGGATGATCTTGCGGGCCTCCGAAAGCGCGGCGCGTTTACCGTCCTTGCGGTCTTTCACCGAGGCGTAGTAGCCGTGGTCGGGGGCGCCTTTGCGGGCGTGGGTCTTGCCCGCCTCATACACCACCCAGCGCAGCACCGGCGGGCCCTGCCGGGACAGGTGGCCGGGTGAGCGCTTGCTGTCAGAAGAGTGCACGGTGATATCCAGCCCGGCGAACCGGACCGCCTTGCGCGCGGAGGAGAACCGGCCGGCGCCGCCCAGCCAGCAGGTCAGCGCGAGCGCGGTGACCGGCCCGACGCCGTAGATCGACTCGGCGAGCACCTTCGCGCCGCGCAGGTGGCGGGCCGCGTCGATCAGGCGGCGGCGCACGGCGGCCAGCTCGGCCTCCAGGACGTCGCACATCCGCAGGCAGGCGCCGATCTGCAGCTGCCCGGCCGGCGACAGCTGCTGGCGGGCCAGGACGGCCAGCTCAGCCGGCGCGTCCTTGCGGCTCAGGTCACTGAATGCCGGGGCTCCCTGGTGGAACAAGACCGCGTGCACGCGCTGCACCCAGGCGGTGTGCCCGGCGCGCAGGTCGTGATACAGCTCCAGCAGCGCCCGGCACTCCAGCACGTGCTCCGGCGGGATCCAGCATTCTGGGAGCCGGCCCTGGGTCAGCAGGTCCCGCATCAGCCGGGCATCCGCCCGGTCAGTCTTGGCCCGCCTCTTGCGCCCGCGCGCGGCCGCGGTATCAGCGGGCTCGGCCAGGTGCGCCTCCACGCCTGCGCGCTGCAGCTCCCCGGTCACATACCGCCAGCCGGTGCACGCCTCGGCCGCGAACGCGACCCCGGCCGGGTTCTCGAACCGGGCCAGCCATGACCGGAAATGCTCCCGGTCGGCCGGGGCGACCTGACCGCAGCTCACCTCCCCGGTCTCCAGGTCCAGGTAGCCGAAGGTGATCTGCTTCCGGTGGATGTCTAACCCACCTACGATCGATGGCATCGGGACCTCCTCATGCTCCGTGGCCGAATGCCGAACACACCCATCGTGGTGCGTCTGAGCTGAGGAGGTCTCGCATCCACCGGGCGAGACTCCCCGCTCAGCCGGCTACAGGACCGGCCGGATGCATGTCATCTTTTTACCGCTACGCCCTGTTGGGCCAGTTGAGTCGACATATACTACTAAGCGTGTGGTAGTTTCTACACTTAGTGACGGAGTTCGTGCCGGTCTTCCGTGGCGGATCACCGGGGACGTGCGAATGACCCGTTGGTCGGACGTCGGGACACGGCCCAGCCCGCGCCGGGTGACGGCCGATACCGAGCGGCGTGACGCCCGGGGCGTCCCTGCGCGAGGTAACCAAGCGGATCTTCACCCGCAACGGCTACCAGGTGATCACCGCCGCGAACGGCCAGGAAGCTCTCGAGATTGCCGGTGGCCACCCGGGTGAGATCCACCTGCTGGTCACCGACGTGATCATGCCATACATGCTCGGCAAGGAAGTCGCGGAGAAAATGCGGTTGATCAAACCCGAGATCGAAGTGCTCTTCATGTCTGGCTACGCCCGGGGTGTCCTGATCGTGTCCTGACCTCACAGGGCAGGCTTGATCCGAACGTGGCCTTGGTGGAGAACCATTCTCCGAGGCCGACCTGCTGGCGGTGGCCGGGCAGGTACTCAACGGGCCACTTCGGGGGGTTTAAGACTGTCAAGGGCCACCCCGTCCAGTAGTGGCCTCTTCGGTATACGCAAATGTTTGATGCGAACTGAGCGAACAGCACCTGGAACGTCACGCTCGCCGAGCCGGCTCCCGGCGCCCTGATCGACTCGGCCATCGGGGTCGGCAGTCCGCGCCGACAATGCCGCGGGGACGCCACTTGATGAGTGGTCCCGCGGCACGTTGCAGTGGCGGTCAGTCGCCGCGAACGGCGGGCCGCAGTCCACATTCACCCGGCTAGCGTTCTAGATCAGAAGGCCTATGCAGGCGAAGGGGCCGCGGCAGTCTGTTGGATGGCGGGCCTCGCCTTCGCCGATCGTCCGATCCAGGGTGTTAACCCTAGATCATTTATCCTTCTCTAGCCGTTAGGGCTGTTGTACATCCATTTCGAGGACGCGTCCGGTGCCGCGATGGGAGCGGTCCTCACGTGCACGCTCGCTGGGTGCGCGGCCGCCACCGAGACCGAAGCCACGGATACGACAGGTCCGGTCATTGCGAGAGCTACCAGAGCCGGGATAGCGACAATTCTCCCGATGCGCATGATGCCTCCATTGGGGGAACCCGGAGACCGGCAATCCCTTTGGACGGTTCGACCGGTCCGCGCGGCACTTACCGTCCGGCACGTTGAAGCTACGTGTCGGTTGTGTTACTGGGCCGTGTATGGCTTGTAACTGTTCAGTGATTCTTGGCTAATACCTAGCGGGCCGCTACCGTGATGCCCTTTCCCATGCGCGGGCAAACTCCGGTCCAATTCGAAGTAATAAGACTAAGACTAGTTAGTTACCCCGGGCTGGAAGGCGTGCTGAAAGTTGCATTGCAAATTCGTCCGGCAATTTCGCTTACGTAGGACTGTCGCCGTAATCCTTTTCCATGCCGATCTTAATGGAGATGCCAGGCGCGTGGCAGTCGGGCGCGATCATCCCACGCTCCACGGCGCGCCGGCTGCAAGTTGCAACGCATTTATCGCGTGTGGTATCGTCGCAACGTGCCTTCACCGGCCTTAACCGAATCAATGTTCGGCCGAGATAGCGAGCAATCCAGGCTGGTCAGCTGGGTAAGCAGGGTCGCTGACGGCCACGGCGGCGCGGTGCTGATCGAGGGCGAGCCGGGAATCGGCAAGTCAGCGCTCGGCCGTGCGGGTTGCACCATGGCGGCCGAATTGGGCTGCCAGGTGTTCTGGGGCGCCGGCGACGAGCTGGGGCAGGCGTTGCCGCTGCTGCCGTTGCTTGACGCCTTACGGGTACGCGAGCCGTCCGCAGACGAACGGCGAACCACCATCGTCCGGCTCCTGCGCGGGGAGTTCACCTCCGGTCGTGGCGAGGACCTCTCGGCGGCACTCGCGGAGCAGTTGCTCGCGCTTGTCGACGAGCTGTGCGACAGATCGCCGGTCGTGCTGGTTGTCGATGATCTTCAGTGGGCGGATCCGGCCACCGTCGCGCTGTGGGCACGCATGGCGCGATCAGTGACTCAGCTCCCGCTCTTGCTGGTCGGCATGATGCGCCCGGTGCCTCAGCGGGATGACCTGCTGGCGCTGCGGCACTCGGTGGGCGTGACCGCACGGCTGCGGCTGCACGGGCTCGCCGACGCGGCGGTGGCCGATCTCGTCGGCGCGCTTGCGGGCGGCAAGCCGGACGAGGACCTGTTGCGGCTCGCCGACGGCGCCGCGGGCAACCCGCTCTACCTGACCGAGCTGGTCGACGCGCTCGCTCGCAGTTCCTGCCTGACCCTCACCGACGCGGGCACGGCCGAGCTGGGCAACGGCCCCACGCCAGGCTCGCTGTCGGCGGCGATAGCCGATCGGCTGGGATTTGTGCCCGGCTGGGTGCGTGAGGTGCTGCGGGCCGCGGCGCTGCTCGGGGTGGACTTCTTGGTGCCTGACCTGGCGGTCGTCCTTGGCCGCGGCGTCGCGGACCTGATCCCGGCGGTGGACGAGGCCCTGGCCGCGGGGGTGCTGGTGGAATCGGGCGACGGCCTGCGGTTCCGGCATCCGATGATCCGCGCCGCGCTGTACGACGACATACCCGCGCCGGTCCGCGCCGCATGGCACCGGGATGCCGGCCGTGCCCTTGCCGAAGCTGGGGCGCCGGTCGACCGGGTCGCCCGCCAGCTTCTGCCGGCCCTGGGTGGCACCGCGGAGCCGATGGATGAGTGGATGCTGCACTGGCTGGCCGCCGCGGCGCCGCTGCTGGTCGGCCAGGCACCGCGGGCCGCGGCCGAGTTGCTGCGCCGGGCGGCCGGAAGCTCACCGGCCGGCTCGGCGGCGCACGACGGCCTGGTCTGCCGGCTTGCCGACGCCCTGTACCGGGTCGGCGACCTCGGTGAGGCGGAGCAGGTGGCCAGCCGCGCGCTCGCCGGTGCCGTCGATCCGGCCGTGGTTGTCGATCTGCACTGGACGCTGGCGCAGTGCCGGACCGTCACCGGCCGGTTCGCGGAGTCCCTCGCCGCGCTGAACCAGGTACTGGCGTCGCCTGCGATCTCGGCGCGGCACCGCGCCCGCCTTCTCGTCCTCACCGCGCGGATGCACTTCAACCTCGGCCAGGTGGAAACGGCGGGCCAGGTAGCCGCGGCCGCGCTGGCGCAGGCAACGGACGCGGGTGACACCTGGGCAATCGCCTGGGCGTTGCACGTCCTGGCCATCGTGACGGTCATGCAAGGGCAGATGGCGGACGCGCTGCCGCTGTTCGAGCGGGCGCTGACCGTGACCCAGGCCGACCCGACCCTGACCGACCTGCGGCTCCTGCTGCTGCTGAATCAGGCCGTCGCGCTGGGTGATCTCGATCAGTACGAGCGTGCCTTCGCGGCGGCCCGGCAAGCGCGGCAATTGGCCGACCGTGTCGGCCTGGTCGTCCGGCAGGCCCAGGCGCGTAGCGCGCTGGGCCAGTTGCTCTTCGATACCGGCCGCTGGGATGACGCGATCGCCGAGGTCGGGGCGCTGCAGGAAGACATGAAAGACCCCGGCGTGGCGTGCTGCGACCACGGCGTCGCCGCGGTCATCCACTTCCATCGCGGCGAAACACGGGCGGCGCGGCAGCACCTCGCCTGTGCGGCTCCACGCGCCAAGCGGATCGGGAACAGTGTCGTCGCGTCCCTGGCGCTGGGGCGCAGCCTGGACGCCGAGCACTCCGGCGCGCCGGACGAGGCACTTGCGGTGCTGACCGCCGGGTTCGCGAACGATGCCGAGGAACTGGAGGAGATCGAGGATCTGCTCGCCGACGCCGTCCGCCTGGCCGTGAACGTCGGCGATGTACGTGCCGCGAGGACTCTCGCTGGCCGCGTCGAGACACTCGCCCACGAAGTGGAGATCCCCCACCGGCATGCCAACGCGCTGTATTGCCGCGGCTTGCTCGATCGCGACGCCACCCGGCTGCTCGCGGCCGCTGACCGATATCACGACGCGCGCCGGCCCTTGTCGGGCGCGAAAGCGCTGGAGGCGGCCGCCGGGATCCTCGTGGACGGCGGTGACCGCGGCCAGGCGCGCGCTGCATTCACTCGTGCCGTCGACCTTTACTCGTCGCTCGGCGCTGCCCGGGATGTCGCACGCCTGCAGGCCAGGTTCCGCGCGCACGGCATTCGCCGCGGCCCGCACGCGAAGCACAAGGCGGCTCGATCTGGCTGGGACAGCCTTACGCCCACAGAGTCCAAGATCGCCGCACTTGTGGCAGACGGAATGTCAAACCCGCAGATCGCCGCCAAGCTGTTCCTGTCCCGCCGGACCGTGGCGACCCACGTCTCCCATATTCTGGGCAAACTTGACCTTCATTCACGGATAGACATCGCCCGCGAGGCCGCCCGGCGCCAGAGCGCATAGGGGCAACCGCGGAAGAATCGATCAGGTTCGCTTTGTCGGCCGCGCCCTCATCGCCAGAGGTGAGATGGCCGCCAGTCGTCGTCGCGGGCCACGTCGGTCGGCCTCTCCTCGTCGGCCTCGGCCTTGAGTGTGAAGTAGACGGCCTTGCCCGTGGCCGTTCGCTGGAAACCCCAGCTAGCGGACAGGTTGGCAAGCAGCGTCAACCCCCGCCCCTCCTCCGCGTCCAGCGGCGCATGCATCGGCACCGGCTCGGACTGCGAGCTGTCGTGGACGGAGACGCGCATCCAGTTCTCAGCCGAGGTGATCACTAGCTGAATAGTCTCATCTTCGCGCAGGCCGTGCCTGAGCGCATTGGTGATCAGTTCGCTCACGAGTAGGGCCGCGACGTAGGCGTCGATGTCGAGATCCCGGGCGCGGATGACCGCCTCGACGTGACGGCGAGCCGCGGCTGCCGACGCCGGGTGCGCGGGAAGGCGGATACGGAGGGTACGCAGGTGCTGCGCCGCCACGCAGATCGGCACTGTCATGTCCATCTGGTTTCCTTGCCGTGCCAGTAAAGCCACTAAAGGAGGAGCGGCCCGCCCCGTCGTGAGGGATCGCGGGTCAAGACCGATAGGCCGCGATCTCCCGGCCTCGGTCAGCGCGAGCGGCGAAGACCGCTGCGGCATTTGAACAGGATCGCCCAGGTTCCCGGACCGAGACATCCGTCTGCTGACCGATTTCGCAAGCACCCGGCCGACCACGCCGCGCCGTGGTCGAGGTGCACCCGCGTTTCCATCCCGATGGTGGACGGACGACCCGCGAGGCCAGCGCTCCTCGGATACCGACGGCTACACCCACGGAACTGGAGGTAGCGGCGGGGCTGTCGCCACCGGCTTCGTCATCCTCGTCATCGTGCTCATCTACCTGGGGCTGGTGGGACTCGCGCTGCTGGTCCGCCGGCTCCACGACACGGACATGTCCGGCTGGTGGGTACTCATCGGACTCGTTCCGTTCGGCGCGCTCACCCTCCTGATTCACCCTGCTCGAGGGGACGCCTGGGCCCCGTTCAAACGGCCCTGGGATGAGCCCGGCGGGTGAATCAGCGCGATGGCCCGGCGGCGGCCGCGTGAACTGGCGCCCGCACGGGGGTCGCCCGTGCGGACGAGCGAATCCGTGCGTCAGCCGTTTGGGATCGTTATTCGTTCCCCATGGGCCGCGCGGGCTCGAGCTGTGATGGTGGCGCGGCACGGGCGAACTGGATGGTCACGACCAAGAGCACGAGGAGCGTGACACCGAAGACGGTGATCGGCTTGCTCGCGCTCCCGCCGATTCGGTCCCTGTCCCACAAGAGGTTGAAGCCGGCGAGGGCCGCACCGACACCGATCCAGCCAGCGAGGACGGCGACACCGAACCGGCGCGGCACCGCCACGGCCGCACACGTCGGCACGATGAGCGCCACCAAGGTCGCCCAGGCGGACGGGAACACGTACCAGCGGTCCGCGGCTGCGGAGAAGGCGTTCCACAGGTCCAGGTCGTGGTAGAAGAGCGCCACCGCTCCGGCACCCCCGGCGAGGGCCACAAGCCACGCACTCCGGCCCTGGGGAGGCAAGGGCATAAGCCTGACCTCACCGATTCGTGCCAGCGCGATCCACGCGAGGCAGCCCGCGAGCAGCAGGACAAGGTGAGCGAGGAACACGAACCACCAGCCGCCGCCCTGCGGGACGGCTTGCCACCTCAGCCTGTCGATGGGCAAGAACAGAAGTCCCGGCGTCGAGGCGGCAACGACGCCAAGCAGGAGCCCAGGGCCGACACGCCGCCTCATGCCAGCCATGAGTATGCAGGCACCTGCGCCCAGCGCGAAAGCGGCGAGTACGAGCACGTATATCCCGTATCGCCACGCCCAGGCCGAGAGCAGGCCCAGGACAAGCATCACCGCGGCCAGGACCGCCAGGCCGCCCGCGACCGCCAGGCCGCGCTCTCTGGGGGGCGCCGCCGCGGGGCTTAGCGCCTCAACGGGGCTTGGCGCAGCTGCCGCCGGCACACCGGCTGAGGCCGAGTGCAGGTCCGCATTCTCCTCCGGCGCCGGTCCGGCCACCTTGGCTAGCGGCGCCTCTGCCACCGGCGCAACTTCTGCCACCGGCGCTGGCACTCCCGCCGACGGCGCCTCTGCCGCCACTTCTGTCACTTGCGGCGACGGAGTCCCCGGCGCCACCTCTGGTGCCGCCGTCACTTGCGCCGCTACCACGCGAGCCACTGGCTCTGCTACCTGAGCCACCGGCTCTGCCACCTGCGCCGACGGCACCTCCGCCCGCGGCGCCTGTTCCGCCACCTGGGCCTGGCTGCGCTGACTTGGCTTTCGCCGGCGGCTTCGGCGCCGCTGCCGACTTGGCTGTCACCGCTGCCGGCTTCGTCACGACTGGCGGCTTCGCCGCCGCGGCCGACGGTGCCTGTTCCGCCACCTTCGTCTCTGGCGCACCGGCCCGCAGCCCGGCCGCGGCCTCGGCGGACACGGTGCGGCTGTCGTCCTCAGTGAGGTGCCCAAGTGCCTGCCGCGCGGCGAGCGCGAGCCCGGCATGCCTGCCTTGCAGCAGGCGCACCAGCTCCTTGACCGCTGCGGCGCGGATCGCGGCGAACGGGCTGTCAATCGCTTCCTGCAGCTCACGCGGCAGTGGCGCGGGCGTGGTGATCGGGCGGCTGCGGCGGGCGATGATCAATTCACCCTGCACGCCGAACGTCCACTTGCCTGGCGTCTGATTAGGCGTGACGGCCCGCACCTTGTCGTAGACGTAGTCGTACAGTTCGTCCAGCGCGATCAGGCCGTCCTCGTCACGGTCGGCATCCCCGGTCCGCAACCCTTCCACCAGGGCACTGGTGAACACCGACGGCGCCAGCTCGCGAGCGTCGGCAAGCTCATCCCCCTCGAACGCGTACTCCATCGCGCTTGACGCGGTGATCACCGCCCGGCCCCGGCCGCCGAACTGCTGCTCGATCCCCATTTCCGCGCCCGCCCTTGGGGTCAGGCCGCGCTCGAACGCACCCGCGTAACAGCAGTCAAGCAGCAGCACGACCCGGCGCGAGCGGCTGCGGCTCATCCGCCGGTTGACGAACTCGGCCGCCACCGCCGTGGCGCCCAGCCGCCGCAGCATGCTGTTGGACGCCGCGAAGTACAGCTCGCCGTCCTCATCCTTGACGCCGTGGCAAGAGAAATGTAGTAAGAGCAGATCGTCCGGCCGCCGGTCGGCGAAGAACTCCTCCACCGCCAAGCTGATCTCGTGTGCGGGCTGGTTGAGCAGCGTACGCACCTCAAACCCGCCGATCGCGGGATCCCGCAGCACGGCCGCAAGCGCCTGGGCGTCGCTCGCCGGTGCGCGCAGGCGCCGCAGCCCCGGATCGGTGTAGTCGTCGCTGGCGACGATCAGAGCACTACGACTGTCGTCCATTGGGCACTCACCCGCCAGCGTGCCGGCGCAGCCACTCATCGGTGAGGCGCCGCTGTTCCCTGGACGACACACCGGTCAGCTCCAGCGCATCGCCGCCGAGCTCAAGCTTGATGCTGCGCTGCGGAGACCTGGCAAGCCAGGACCGAACCACGGCCACCACATGAGAAAGCACCTGCGACTGCGCGACGGTGACCATAAGAGCACCCAGCGCCGCGACATCCACCGCCCTGGTTCCGGGTGGTGGCTCGCCCGCCCGCACCTGCTCAACCGCGTCCACGTCCAGGTCGAGCAGTTCGCGGCGAAGTTGCGCGGCTGCCTCGGCGACCTCCTCAGCGTCGGCGCCCGACCCCACGGCAACCTGGATTCCGAGAGTCGCTAACTGGTCTCCCATGCCGAACCCCCGCCTACAGGCCCGGTATGCGCCTGCGATCCAACGATCATAGCCAGCTGGGAAGACTTCGGGAAGTTACTTTCACGCCACGGCCTGAGCCACGCGAGCCACCGGGCGGGCAGGTCCGACTGCGCCGTCGAGGCTGTTGCGTTCGAGGTAGGAGTTGACGGCACTCGCTGAAATTTGGCTGATCTGGCCGCGGACCGATCCGGGTAAAGGGTGCAGACCGGGCCGTCGAAGTCGAGCAGAAGGTGCCGCGTCTGGCGGAGGATCTCATCGAGGTCGGCTGAGGTGGCGAGCTTGATCCGGGCCGATGCGCGGATGTTCCCAGTTAGAACGGACTGGATCACATCATCCCGGCCAGCCAGAGTGCTGAGGGCGCCGATCGCGCCAGGCAGCACGCGGCCCCTGGTGCGCAGCTCGTCGGCATGTTCGGCGTATCCGCGGGCCTGCTCTTGGGCGAATCGGTCGAATAGGTCGCCTGGGTCATCGATCCCGTGGAGCTGGAGCGTCTCGCGGAAGATCACGGGCTCGGTGCGCCCGGACAGCTCGGCCATGTGTTCGAGGCGTCGGCCGGTGACCTTCTCGAAGGCTGCGGCGTAGATCCTGCCGCCTACACCACGGCTATCGATCAGGGTGTGGTCGATGTCCCACAGGACAAGCGTGGTGGTTCCCATGGCCGTTTCGTCTCCTCTTGATCCGCCCGCCAGAGTGCCGGGCCCGGAAGACATGCGATACAACACCCGGGCCCGCGACCTGGTGCAAGGTCTTCTCAAACGCGCCAGCCCGACCTATGCGTCGCAGGTGCGTGCGCTGGCGGAACGCATCAGCCTGTTGGGCTGACTGCGGTACGTACGGCTGGATCACCCGAACTGGGAGTTCGGGTCGCAACACCCAACGTCGCCTAATGTAACCGTGCAGCGACGGTGCCGCTGAGGTCTCAGGGATCGCCGTTGCCATAGCGCAGATCGTCAGGCACGGGAGTGTGACATGACAGTCGCCGAGGTCCGTCGTGCGGCTTATGCGGTGGCCCGGGGCTGGGACGACAGCGGCATGGCCATACGGATGAGCTGCAATGCGCCGAAGCCATGATCAGCCTTGGACGGGTTGGGGATCCGCGCCGTGGGCGGCAGACCTTCCAGCGATACGTCGAGGACTCCTAGCTGCCGAGCCACGAGATGGAGGTGAGCACCCGCCAGCGGTACACCTACTGCCTGAATCGGCACATCATGCCGGAGTTCGGCCGGATGCCGATGATCGACATCCTGCCCGAGCACGTGCGGGAGTGCGTCGCTGGGCAGAAGGGCGTCGTGGAGACCGACATCGAAAGCGGCCTGCGCTGGGGTGAACTGACCGAACTGCGGGCAGGTGATCTCGACATCCCGTCCCGCATGCTCACAGTCAGCCGTGCCGTGGTGCAGGTGCAGCCTGCGACAGCCCGCAACTGGGCAGGGGCCCCTGACGGCGACTGCGGGCCGGTTTCCGCGCGGCACCCTGGTGCCGCTGTCCGCCGCCCGCCGGTGGGACGGGCGGCGCGTCAGGGGATGAGGCTCAGTTCGCGGGCCCGGGCCACGGCCTCGGTGCGGTTGGCCGCGCCGAGCTTGCCCAGGACGTGGCCCACATGCTTTTTGACGGTGTCCAGGGTGACCACCAGCTCGCGGGCTATGGCCTGGTTCGACCGGCCCGCCGCCAGCATCCTCAGCACCTCGAGCTCGCGTCTGGTCAGCGGCTCAATGATGCCGGAGGGGCCGGGATCAGGCGCGGGCGGCCCGGCGGTGAAGGCACGCTGGAGCCGGGCCAGGTAGCCGAACGGGACGCCCGCGGCCGCCTGGCCGGCTCGCTGGCCCACGATGAGCCGGCCGAGCAGCGCGGCCATCGGCGCGCCCTCGTCGGCGAAGACCCGGACGTAACCCTGCGGGCAGGCGAGCAGGAGCGTCCCGGTCAGGGCCGTGACCGCGCCTGCCTCATCGCCGGTAGAGGCCAGCGCCAGCCCCCGCAGTGCGCCGGTCCCGATGAGGCCGCCGACCCGGTCCTGGGCAGCGGCAGCGGCGTGCAGCCGGTCTAGCAGGGCGAGCGCCTGGCCGGGCCGGTCCTGGGCGAGCAGGATCCTGGCCAGCACCAATTGCCCGGGCTCGCGCGCGTAGTCTGGTTCGTCGTCTGGGCCGAGGCCGTTCTGCTGCGCCCAGCGCGCTACTCCAGCCACATCGCCTTGGGTCAGCAGCAGCCGCGCCTGCTGGGCCGACACGGGATTCAGCGGACCCGCTGGGCCCGGCGATGCTTCTCCGGCCTCGCACATCGCCTCCCGGGCCCCGGCCGGATCACCCATGGCCTCACGGATCCAGGCCAGCGTCACCAGGCCCGCGGCCAGCGGCGCGGAATAGACGAACCGGCGGCACAGCGCGATGCCGTCGGTCACCTGCCGTAGCGCGGCGTCAAGCTCGTTCCGCTGGTAGGCCACCTCGGCCAGGCCCACATACGCCGGGCCCGCCATCGGCGGGGTCGGCTGGCCGGGCGGGACGGCGAACTCCAGGGCCTGCAGGCAGGTCCGGACCGCCGCGTCCAGACGGCCCTGGGCCTGCTGAACCTGGCCGAGCTGATACCCGCCGTACGCCGCCAGCGTGCGCTGGCCAACCGTTCGCCACGCGGCAATGCTGGACGCGAAGGCGCGCTCGGGCGCCGCGAGCCGGCCGCGGAGCCATCCGCCGGTGGCCAGGTTCCACTGGGCGAGGGACTCCACCAGCCGCTCGCCTCTGCCGAGCTCGGCCAGGACCTGTTGCGCGAACGCGGCCGTGTTCTCGGCGTCTCCGCGAAGCTTGGCGAGATAGCTGCGAATAAGCGCGATCAGCGCGGGGACGTTTACCAGCATGCTGCCCGCCCGCCCGGCCGTCGGCTCGAATGGCTCCTCAGCCGCGCCTGCGGCCGCGCGCTCGGCTGCGCCGAGAAACGGCTCGACCGCCCCCAGATTGCCGCCGGTGGCGGTCATCAGTGCCTGCACGAGCAGCAGCCGGGGACGGGACCGGGCCAGGTCAGGCGGGAGCGCCGATACCCAGCGCCGGATCGTCGCTCCCTCGCTGCGCCAGTAGTAGAACGTGTCGAAGTGCCGCTCGATCAGCCGGGCAGCCCGGGTCATCTCCCCGGCAGCAGCCGCGTGGCCGATCGCGTCATCGGCCATCCCGTGCTCCTCGCACCAGGCCGCGGCGTTGCGGTGCAGCTGCGCCAGGCGGCCGGGCTGCTCTTCCTGCAGGCGGGCGCGGAGCAGGCCGGCGAACAGGTGGTGATAGCGCCACCAGCCGCGCACCTCATCCAGCGGAATCAGGAACAGCCCCGCCCGCTCCGCCGCCTCCAGCAGCGCCTGGCTGCCCTCGCGGCCGGTGACCGCGTCGCACAACGGGCCGGACAGCCGTTCCAGCACCGAGGTCTCCAGCAGGAACGTGCGCAGCTGCTCGTCCTGCCGCTCGAGCACCTCTTCGGCCAGGTAGTCCAGGACGTACCGGTGGCTGCCGGTGAACGCGGCCACGAAGCCGGCGGCATCGTCATGTCCGCGCAGTGACAGCGCGGCCAGCGCCAGCCCGGCCGCCCAGCCCTCGGTCCGGGCCGCCAGCGCCGCCACCGACGCATCCGGCAGGGCCGACGCCGCGTGCTGGAGCAACTCCGCTGCCTCCGCGGGCGTGAACCGCAGCTCTGCCACGCGTATCTCGGTCAGCTGGCCGCGTGCCCGCAGCCGCGCCAGCCCCAGCGGCGGATCGCTGCGGCTGGCCAGCACCACGCATATCCCGGCCGGCCGGTGCTCGACCAGGAACGAGAGCGACTCGTGCACCTGCTGCGCGCTGATCAGGTGGTAATCGTCGAGGACGAGCAGGGCCTCGTCCGCAGCCAGATCGTTGATCAGCGCCGTGACCAGGCCCTGGAACGACGACGGCGCGGGCGGGCCGAGCAGCGGGGCCACCCGTTCGCCGGTCCCGGGGCGGGCCCCGTCCAGCGCGGCCACCGCGTGGCGCCAGAACCGGGCAGGGTCGTTGTCCCCCGCGTCCAGCGACAGCCACGCGGCCGGGAGCTCGCCGCGCCGGGCCCAATCAGTCAGCAGGACCGTCTTGCCGTACCCGGCCGGCCCGCAGACCAGCACCAGCCCCCGCGCCAGGCCCTCATCGAGCCGTGCCATCAGCCGCGGCCGCGGCACCAGGCCCGGCCGCAGCCCAGGCATGTGCAGCTTGGTGGCGAGCAGGACATCAGATCCCGGGGCTGTCACTGGCGACTCAACCATCACTGACCTGCACGCGCTAACGCCTCCGCGGTCCTCCGTATCGCTGCTGGGAAGGAACCATCGCGAGCCGGCCTGCGCT
Organism: uncultured Actinomycetota bacterium; assembly: GCA_963851085.1. GTDB lineage: Bacteria > Actinomycetota > Actinomycetes > Streptosporangiales > Streptosporangiaceae > DATFVJ01. Next base: position 323,353 of record CAWKNX010000005.1, read on the forward strand.
TCCCTGGGGAGCGGCTCAGCCATTCCATTGCCCTGGCCGGCCTGCCCTCCTCCAGTTTCCCCTGACCTTCGGCCGCAATCAACCTCCCTGGGGCCCACGGGCACCTTGGCTGCTCGCACCGGCGCGGAAGATTCCACCCGATCAGCACCTTCGGGTGACGCCCCGCCGCTTACCGGTCCATAGCGTGCAGGTCACGGGAACCCGATGGAAGGACGTACCGATGCCTGAACTCACCCACGAACGCTCGCAGGCCAGCGCATGCCGGAACCGGCCGTCAGACAGCGTGCGGGCGTGACCGGCGCGGCGCGGTCAGCGCACTATGAGATCCGCGTCGAGGGAGTCCTCGACCAGCGCTGGACGGCCTGGTTCGAGGGCCTCGAGATCGGCTGTGACGACAGCCAGACGGTCATCTCCGGCCGCGTGGCGGATCAGGCCGCCCTGCACGGGGTGCTGAACCGGATCTGCGACCTGGGCCTGGTCCTGATCTCGGTCCGCCGGTCCGACCCGGAGTGATCCCGCGAGGAGGACATCGTACATGGCGCAATGCTGCGGCAGTTCGCCGCCGGAAGTACGCGGGTCGTAGCCCCTCCGCCAGCTATTCGTCGGCCCGTGCGGCACCTTCGTGCCGCCTCGTGCCGCCGAAGATTCCACCGGCCCCGGCCACTTTCGGGTGATGGCCGCGGCAGCGTCCCCTCCTACCGTCCTGGGATAAGCGGTTACCCCGTGCGCCCGCTGGGCCGCGTGGAGGGCCCCGTATGCGCAGGCAGTTAAGGAGAATGGAACGTCGAGAACACGTGCTGCCAGCGGCGCTAACCGCCACCTCGGCCTGGCGCTGGTCGTCATCGCCACCGCGCAGCTGATGGTGGCGCTGGACACGACGATCGTGAACGTGGCGCTACCGCACATCCAGCGCGCGCTCGGGTTTTCCGGGAGCGGCCTGGAGTGGCTGGTGACCGCCTATGCGCTTAGCTTCGGCGGGCTGCTGCTCCTCGGCGGCCGGGCTGGGGACCTGCTGGGCCGCCGCCGGGTGTTCGCCGCCGGGCTCGGCCTGTTCTCGGCCGCCTCGCTCGCGGGCGGCTTTGCCACCTCCCAGGCGTGGCTGCTGGCCGCGCGGGCGGCCCAGGGCATCGGCGGCGCGCTGATAGCCCCGCCACGCTGGCGCTGATCGTGACCACCTTCGCGGAGGGTCCGGCGCGGAACGGGCGATGAGCGTGCTCGCGGCGATGAGCGGCGCCGGCGCGGCGGTCGGCCTGATCGCCGGCGGCCTGCTCACCAGTTACCTGTCCCGGCGGTGGGTGCTGTTCGTCAACGTGCCCATCGGCGTCGCGACCGCCGCCGCCGCGCCGTTCGCGCTGGCCGGGTCGGCCCGCCGCCGCGTCCGCCTCGACCTGCTACCCCACGGGGCTGGGCCGGCGCTGCCAGTCCGGGCACCGGGCAGAGCGGCACTTTCGTGCCGATGCCGCCACCGAAGATTCCACCCTGCAGGGCACCTTCGGGTGACGCCCTGGCCCTGGGGCGCTTCCTAACGTGCAGGAAAGAAACCAACACCGACAGGAGAGAAGGAATGGCCAACGAGGTAGAACGCCGTGTCAGTGGTCGTGTCAGGGTCGTGTCAGAGGCGGTGCCGATGACGGTTGCCATGAGAAGTTCAGCGATTGCAGTCTCAGGGCTGCGGAAGGCGTATGGGGACAAGACCGTGCTCGATGGCATCGATCTAGATGTTCGTGCGGGCACGGTTTTTTCCCTGCTCGGCCCGAATGGGGCGGGTAAGACGACGACGGTGAACGTGCTGACCACGTTGATGAAGGCCGACGGTGGGACGGTACGGGTTGCCGGGCATGATGTTGCGACCGAGACCAAGGAGGTGCGCGCCGTAATCGGGGTCACCGGTCAGTTCGCCGCGGTGGACGAGCTGCTGACGGGGGAAGAGAACCTGCAGTTGATGGCGGATCTGCACCATCTGCGGGCCGGCGAGGGCAAGCGGGTGGTCACCTCGTTGCTGGAACGGTTCGATCTGGTGGAGTCGGCGCAGAAGATGGCGGCGACCTATTCCGGCGGTATGCGCCGGAAGCTGGACTTGGCGATGACGCTGGTCACCAGGCCACAGATCATTTTCCTGGACGAGCCGACGGCGGGACTGGATCCGCGCAGCCGTCGCACGATGTGGAACATCGTCCGCGAGTTGGTGGCCGACGGCGTGACCGTTTTCCTCACTACCCAGTATCTCGAAGAAGCCGATCAGCTCGCCGACCGGATCGCGGTGCTCGACCAGGGCCACCTGGTTGCCGAGGGCACTCCCGGCGACCTCAAGCGCCAGGTCCCCGGCAGCCACGTCCGGCTCCGGTTCACCGACGTCCTCGAAGTCGACGCGGCGGCCCGGGTCCTGAACGGCTCCACCGTGGATGACGAGGACCTGACCCTGCGGGTTCCCAGCGATGGCGGGGTGAAATCGTTGCGGGCTCTGCTGGATCGGCTCGATGAGCATTCGATCGACGTCGAGGAGTTCTCCGTGCACACGCCGGACCTCGATGACGTTTTCCTTGCCCTGACCAGTCACGCAAGCACGGAGGTGATCGCACGATGAGCACCACTTCAGCACCATTGACCGATTCGCGGATCATGCTGCGTCGCAACCTCAAGCACATCCTCCGGAATCCGGTCACGATATTCAACGGGGCTTTGATGCCGGTCGTGATCATGTTGATGTTCGTGTACGTGCTCGGCAACGCATTCAATGTCGGCGAACACTACATCGAATACGCAACACCAGGTCTGATCCTGCTGGCCATCAGCTACGGGTTGTCGGCCACCGCGGTATCCGTGAGCTCCGACATGGCGAAGGGCATCATCAACCGGTTCAAGGTTATGAATGTCTCCCGCGGTGCCGTCCTGACCGGTCACGTCGTGGCCACTATGCTGAGCAGTTCGGTAGCCATTGCGGCCATCATCGGAATGGCCTTCGCGCTGGGGTTCCGTCCGTCTGCGACCCTCCTCGGCTGGCTCGGCGCGATCGGTATCATCGCGGCGACAGCTTTCGCGGCCGCCTGGCTCACGGTCGCGCTGGGAATGGCTGCGAAAACTCCGGAATCCGCAGGCCTCACCGTCGTGCCGCTGATCATGCTGCCGTTTCTGAGCAGCGCGATCGTGCCGGCCGCCAAGATGGGACAGGGTGTCCGGCAATTTGCGCACTATCAGCCCTTCACGCCGATTATCGAATCGTTGCGCGGGTTGCTCGCCGGCACCCCGTCGGGCGGCTACGCGGCCGCCGCGATCGCCTGGTGCGCCGGGATCGCCCTCGTCGGGTACCTGTGGGCGCGTGCCACATTCAAGAGGCGAGCGTGACCCGTGACCTCCCGGGCGACGGCTTTCCGACGACCGTGATCGGGCTGACCCCGAAGCCGCGAGCGGCGAGCTGATGCGTCGTGTCCGCTCGTCGCCGGCGAGCGGACCCGACTCGGGCGTACGGACCGATGCTTCACAGGCTGGGTCGGCTGAGCCGCCCACCAGCAAATCAAGTACGAGACAAGAGGAGAGTTGTCATGCCTACATTCGACACGCCAGGGCCCATCGCCGCCACTGTTGCTGTCGCCGGTGCTCAGGTGCGGGTCACCGCGAGCGACCGGACCGACACCGTGGTGCTGGTCGAACCCATCGACAAGGCGAGCAAGAAGGACATCAAGGTGGCCAGCAAGACCAAGGCCGGTTTCGCCGGCGGTCAGCTATCGGTCAAAACGACCGTCTCCGGGGACAAGAACGGTTCGGTCGTCATCACGATCGACCTGCCCGCCGGCTCCAGCCTGGCCGCGTACCTGGCGCACTCAAGTGTTCACGCTGACGGCTCATTCGGCGAGTGCGAGCTGCACATGGCATCGGGCCGGGTCCAGCTCGATCGCGTCAACGCACTGCAGGCAAACATCGCTGCCGGCGAGGTCACGATCGGCCACATCGCCGAGCGCGCCAACATCGACGGTGCGGCGTTCGCAATGCGGATCAGCGAGGTCAAGGACACCGTCAAGCTCTCGAGCTCGGGTGGGCAGACCTGGATCGGCCACGCCTCGGCCGACCTCGATCTCAGCAGTGGCAGCGGCGGTTTCGACATCGACCGCGCCGACGGCAGCGTCACCGCCAAGACAGCCAATGGTCCCATTCGGATCGGCCGGCTGACACGCGGTCAGGCGGAACTGATGAACGGCTCAGGAAACATCGAGGTCGGCATCAGCGAGGGCACCGCTGCCAGGGTGGACGCCAACAGCGAGCGAGGGTCGGTGCGCAACTCCGTTCCGTCGCAGGAAAACCCTGACACGTCGGACAACAAGGTCACGGTCCACGCCCGCACGCGGCACGGCGACATCATCATTCAACGCGCAGCAAACTGACCTCAACGCGACGGCGCCACCATGGCGCCGTCGCGTTGGTGGCCTCCTCCCCGGACCCCAGGCGAATCATCCGGCCAGGTCGGCGGTAACGTTGCTAGCGGTTGCGGATCCGGATCTGGCGCATCGCAAGCACCCTTTGACGTTTTCTCACGCCGCGGCGGGTGTGCGTTTCTGTGCTGCACGCTACGAGGCGCCCCCCGGGCCGGGCGTCACCTGAAGGTGCCCTGCGGGTGGAATCTTCGGTGGCGGCATTGGGCACGAAGGTGCCGCTGCCCGCCCGGGGTCGACCCCGGGCTGGGCAGCGGCGGCCCGCCCCCGGATGGTGGCGGCGCCTCGGGGACGCCGAAGCCCTCAGGCCGGTCTCGCGGCAGCCCGCGCCTGTTCCAGGCCGCGCCCGGGTACCGGCCGGGGGCTACGATGGGCGTATCGCCGCACGATGGATGGCTGGAGGCGGTGAGCGTGCAGGTCACCATTGACTGAGCCGCCCGCGGCGGCCAGGTCGGGGACCGCGGCGGCGGAGCGGGATGTGCTGCTGGCCACCAAGCTGCACGTACCCGGGCCGCGGCCTGGTTTCGTGCCCCGGCCGCGCCTGGCGCAGCGGCTCGATGAGGGGCTGGGGCAGGGCCTTATCCTGGTATGTGCCCCAGCCGGGTCCGGCAAGACAGTTCTGCTGGCCGACTGGGCCCGGCTCGGGCGGCCCCCGGCCGCGTGGCTGTCGCTGGATGCCGGTGACAACGACCCGGCCCGGTTCTGGCGCCATGCGCTGGCCGCGCTGGACCATGTGTGCCCGGGGATCAGCGAGCGGGTGAGCCCGCTGCTCGGCCCGCCTGCCCCGGTGTCGTTCGAGGGGCTGGTGACGGCGCTGATCAACGAGCTGGCAGCCGGGCCCGGTGCCGGCGAGAGGCCACTGGTGCTGGATGACTATCACCTGATCGGTTCCCAGCCGGTGCACGCGTCGCTGGGGTTCCTGCTGGAGCACCGGCCGCCGGGGCTGGGCGTGGTGCTGGCCAGCCGGGCTGACCCGCCGTTGCCGCTGGCGCGGCTGCGGGCCCGCGGGCAGCTCGCGGAGCTGCGGGCCGCCGAGCTGCGGTTCACCATCGGCGAGGCAGCCGCCATGCTCCGGGAAGCCGCCGGTGCCGACCTGCCCGATCCGGTGGTGGCGGCGCTGGCAGACCGCACCGAGGGATGGGCGGCTGGGCTGCAGCTAGCGGCCCTGTCGCTGCGCGGGCAGGCAGATGTCGTCGGCTTCGTGTCAGCGTTCACCGGCAGCAACCGCTTTGTGCTGGACTTCCTGGCTGAGGAGGTGCTCGAGCGCCAGAGCGAGCAGGTCCGCGCCTTCCTGCTGGAGACCTCGGTACTGGAGCGGCTGTCGGGGGAGTTGTGTGATGCGGTGACCGGCCGGACCGGCAGCCAGGCGCTGCTGGAGCAGGTGGAGCGGGCAGGGCTGTTCCTGGTGCCGCTGGATGAGGTGCGCGGCTGGTGGCGCTACCACCACCTGTTCGCCGACCTGCTGCGCGCCCGCCTGCAGCAGCAGCCCGGCCGGGCGGCGCAGCTGCACCGTAACGCGGCGACCTGGTATGAGGAGCATGGGCTGGCCGATGACGCGATAGGCCACGCGGTGGCCGCCGGGGAGATGACCTGGGCCGCCCGGCTGATCGAGCAGCACTTCGACGCGGTCTACTATTGGCGCGGCGAGGGGGCGACGATCCAGCGGTGGCTGTCCGCGCTCCCCGCTGACCTGGTCCGGTCCCGCCCCCGGCTGTTGCTGGTTCAGGCGCTGGTAGCAGCCACCAGCGGCAACCTGGGGGTGGTGGAGCCGCTGCTCGACGCGGCTGAGCGCGCGTTTGCAGGCACGGTCGGTGAGCCATTCGGGCCTACTGCTGGCCGGGCCGGCAGCATGCTGGTGAACGTTCCCGCGCTGATCGCCCTTCATCGTAGCTATCTCGCCCAGCTCCGCGGCGACGCCGAGGGCACAGCCGCGTTCGCGTCGACGGTGCTGGCCGAGCTCGGCGAGGGCGAGCGGCTGCTGGGCTCCCTCGCCCAGTGGAACCTGGCCGTGGCCGAGTGGCTCCGCGGCTGGCTCGCGGAGGCCGGGCGCGCCCTCATGTCCGGCATTACCGGGTGGCGGGCGGCTGGCCAGCCCACGTTGACGGCGTACGGCGGCTATCAGCTCGGCCAGGTTCAGCGCGCCCAAGGCCACCTGGACGCGACTGTCCAGACCTGTCTGCGGGCTCTGGATTTCACCGCGCCGCCTGACCAGCCGACGCCGTCGGCTGCGGGCCCGGCGTATGTGGGCCTGGCCGAAGTGGCTTACCAGCGAGACGAGCTCGACACGGCGCTGCGGCATGTGACGGAGGGCATCGCGCTGTGCCGCCAGTTCGTCTACACCGCGCCGCTGGCAGGCGGCCTCGCGACGCTGGCGTGGATCCGGCAGGCCACCGGTGACCCGGCCGGGGCCCTGGAGGCGATCGGCGAAGCCCGGCAGGCCTCGCCGGGCCCGGCCGGCCCGCTCAACCCCGTCCCGGCGCAGTGGGCGCACCTGCTGCTGGCCCAGGGCGACCTGGCCGCCGCCGAGCGCTGGACGCAAGAGTACAGCCTCGCCGCGGACGACGAGCTGGACTACTCCCGGGAGCCCGGGTATCTGGTGCTGGCCCGGGTGCTGCTCGCCCAGGGCCGGCCCGGCCAGGCGCTGGCGCTGCTGGACCGGCTGCACGCGGCGGCGGTCACCCAGGACCGGGCTGGCAGCGTCATCGAGGCCGGCGCGCTGCGGGCGCTGGCGCTGGCGGCCACCGGCCAGGAAGCGGCCGCGGTGGCCGCCCTGGCCGGGGCGCTGACGCTGGCCTGCCCGCAGGGCTATATCCGGGTCTTCGCCGACGAGGGCCCGCCGATGGCCGCTCTGCTGACCCGGCTGATCGCGGCCCAGCGGGCCACCCAGGCCGCTGCCGGGGTCCCGCTCGGCTGCCTGGCGCGGCTCCAGCGCGCATTTGACCCCGGGGACGCTGCGCCGGATCCCGGGCGAGACACCGCCGCAGCGGCGCCAGGCATCGTCGAGCCGCTGACCAGCCGCGAGCTAGAGGTGCTGGGGCTGCTGGCCGCGGGCAGATCGAACCAGGCCATCGCCGGGCAGCTCGTGGTCACCCTCGACACCGTCAAGAAGCACGTCAGCCACGTGCTGGACAAGCTCGGCGCGGCCAACCGCACCGAGGCCGTCGCCCGGGCGCGGGAACTGGACCTGATCCCCTAGCGGCGCGCCGTAGTCAATCCCCGCGGCACTTTCGTGCCACCGGCCTGCGCGGAAGATTCCACCGGGCCTGTCCACTATCGGGTGACGCCCGCCGCGTCACAGCCTCCTACCGTCCTGGCATGACCTATGACCCGCACATCGCGGGGCTGCCAGGAAGGGGCTGAGTTCGGTGGCTAATGCTGAGGCTGCCCCCGGACCTACGCCAAGTAGCTGAGGAGAATGTGATGTCCGCTACGCAATCGGATGCTACGCGCCTTGCCCGGGCGGGCGGCGCGTCCGCTGACGGCCACCGCAAGCTCGGCCTGGCGCTGGTCGTCATCGCCACCGCGCAGCTCATGGTGGTGCTGGACGCATCGATCGTGAACGTGGCACTACCGCACATCCAGCACGCGCTCGGCTTCTCGGGCACCGGGCTGGAATGGGTGGTCAACGCCTACACGCTGACCTTCGGCGGGCTGCTGCTGCTCGGCGGCCGGGCCGGCGACATCCTCGGGCGGCGCCGGGTCTTCATCGCCGGCATCATGGTGTTTTCGCTGGCCTCGCTGCTCGGCGGCTTCGCCACCTCCGAGGCCTGGCTGCTGGCCGCCCGGGCGGTGCAAGGGGCCGGCGCCGCGATCGTCGCTCCCACCGCCCTGTCGCTGGTCACCACCACGTTCCCGGAAGGGCCGCCGCGCAACCGGGCGATGGGCGTCTACGCCGCGATGAGCATCAGCGGCCTGGCCATCGGCCTGATCTCCGGCGGCCTGCTCACCACCTACCTGTCCTGGCGCTGGGTGCTGTTCGTCAACGTGCCGATCGGCATCCTGGTCGCGCTCGTGGCGCCGCGGGCGCTCACCGAGTCGCAGCGCCGCCCGGGCCGGTTCGACCTGCCCGGCGCGATCACCAGCACGCTGGGCGTCGCGGCCCTCGTCTACGGCCTTACCAGCGCGGCCACCAGCCCGAACGGTGTCTCGCACTGGGGTGACACCAAGGTCATCGTGTCGCTGGCCGCGTCCGTCGTGCTGCTCGCCAGCTTCCTGGTCATCGAGGCGCGCAGCGAGCACGCGCTGATGCCACTGCGCATCGTCCGCAACCGGGACCGGTCCGCGGCCAACCTGATCATGCTGTGCATCGGGACCGCGATGTTCGGGCTGTTCTTCTTCCTGACCATCTTCGTGCAGACGGTCTGGGGCTACAGCGCGCTCAAGACCGGCGTCGCCTACCTGCCGATGGTGGCCGTCATCATGGCCATGGCCGGGGTCAGCGCCCAGCTGGTGGGCCGGATCGGCGCCCGGCCGCTGCTCATCGCGGGGTCGGCGATCGCCGCGGGCGGCATGATCTGGCTGTCCCGGATCAGCGAGCACAGCACCTACACCGGCGGGCTGCTCGGCCCGCTCCTGGTCACCGCGGCCGGGCTCGGCATGCTGTTCATGCCGCTGACCCTGGTCGCGCTGTCCCGAGTCAGTGACCGGGACGCGGGCCTGGCCTCCAGCCTGCCCAACGTGGGCCAGCAGGTCGGTGGCTCGATCGGGCTGGCCCTGCTGGGCACGGTGGCCTGGACCGTGGTGGCCAGCACCGCCCGCAGCTCGGCCGCGTCCGTCGCGGCCGCGGCGAAGGCGGGTCACCCGCCGGCCGGGACGGCCGCGCAGATCAATGCGGCGATCTACGACCACGCATTGTCGGTCGGGTTCTCCCGCGGCTTTGAGGTCTCGGCCGGGATCATGCTGCTGGCCCTCATCGTGACGATCGTGACGATCCGGGTGACCCGCGACGACCTGGCCGGCGCCGCCGCGGCCGCCCCCGGGCAGCCGGCCAGCGCTGAGCCCGCGATGGAGCCAGCCAATTCGTAGCGGCCGTTCGCGCCGGAGCCCCGTCTGGTGACTCGGCAAGCAGCGCATCCACCCCCGGCCAGGACATCCGGCAACAGAAGGAGAATGAGATGAACACCGCCAAGTCCACCGAGAAGACCACCACCACCAACACCGCCGGGATGACCACCGGCCTGGTCACCTCCGCGGACGGGACCCCGATCGGCTACCTGCGGGCCGGCCAGGGCCCGGCGGTGGTGGTGCTGCACGGCAGCAACGAGTCGGCCCGCAGCCACACCCACCTCGCGCTGGCGCTGGCCAGTAAGTTCACCGTCTACCTGCCCGACCGGCGCGGCCGCGGCCTGTCCGGCTCGCACAAGGCCGATCACGGCATGCGCACCGAGGTGGAGGACCTGCGGGCCGTGGTGGCCGAGTCCGGCGCGCAGAAGGTGTTCGGGGTCAGCGTCAGCGCGCTGATCGCAGGCCGCCCGCACCACCCCGGCCATCCGCCAGGTCGCCGCCTACGAGCCGGCCCTGCTGATGGACACCTCAGGCAGCTACACCGGGTGGGTGCGCCGCTTCGACCAGGAGATGGCCCGCGGCCAGGTGGCGCCACCATCCGGGGGCGGGCCGCCGCTGCCCAGCCCGGGGTCGACCCCGGCCAGCGGCACCTTCGTGCCCAATGCCGCCACCGAAGATTCCACCCGCAGGGCACCTTCAGGTGACGCCCGGCCCGGGGGGCGCCTCGTAGCGTGCAGCACAGAAACGCACACCCACGAGAGGACAAGGAATGACTGCTCACATGCCCGGCCGGGCGCTGACAGGCCCGCAAGCGGGCGGGCAGGCATGAGCGGCTCACGGCCGCCGGCCCATTACGAGATCCGCGTCGAGGGGGTCCTCGGCGAGCGCTGGGCCGGCTGGTTCGAGGGCCTCCAGGTCAGCGGCGAGGCCGGCGAAACGATCATCTCCGGGCCGGTGACCGACCAGCCGGCGCTGCACGGGGTCCTGGTCAAGGTCCGCGACCTGGGCATGGGCCTGATCTCGGTCCGCCGGCTGGACCCAGGCGAAGCCGGAACCACAACCCCGGAAGGAGGCCACCGATGAGGCAAACCCGCGTCGCCAAGCGCCGCCCCGGACCCGCCGGCTGGCCGCGAACGCCGCTGCCACCCGACCCGCGCGACCCTGACATCGTCCGCGCCCATCAGATCACCCGCCGCGCCGGCCATCCCCGCGCCCGGACCAGGCCAGGCCGCCGGTAGCGCGACCTGCCCAGCAGCCCGCGGCCGCCCGCCGAACACGCCCAGGAGGACACCATGCATCCGCTGATCCGGCAACAACTCGCCGCCGACCACGTCAACGACATGATCGCAGCGGCCGCCGGCTCGCGGCTGGCACGTCAGGCCCGCCGCACGCGGCGATCCCGAACGTCCAGGCTAAGAACGCAGCCCGGCCTGCCGCGCAGCCAGGCCGAGCTCCAGCCAGCAGCTTCGCCTGCGCCTGCTCGCCTGGGGCGCCGCCGGGCACTCACCGCCATCCGCCGCTTCCGCTGGAACCCCCGGCCCGAATAGCCGCTGCCGACCGGCAGCGCCGGTTCCTGCCGTCTTCGCAGAACTATCCGCAACCCCGCACCGGAGGTGCGCCATGTGCCCACACCAGCCCCCATGCCCGCCGGCTGACCGCCCGGACCGCCACGCCGCCCACACGGTGGCCTTTCACCCCGAGCAAGGGTGGAACCTGCTGTGCAACGGGGTGATCGTGTTCGACGACATGGGTGAGATCCTGCCCGGCGGCCGGGCGGTTCCCCCGCACCGCCCGGCCCACGTCCGGCTTCCCGCCGCGGCGTGAGAAAACGTCAAAGGGTGCTTGCGATGCGCCAGATCCGGTCCGCAACGCCCCGGTCGGACTGAAGTCGCACGGCGCATCCAGGTCTCGGCCGATGTCGAGGTATCCCGCCACCAGCACCCGCACGGGGCGAGCGGTTTATGCCACGGGCACGAGCTGCCTGGACCGTCATCGCGCTGGTCATGCTGGCGCTGTCACTAGCCGGTCCGCTCAGCGGCGCAGTCCCCACGGCCACGAAGGCGACGCGGACGGGCACGCACCTGGCCGCTGCCGCGGTCCTGCCCCGCATGTTGACCGGCAGGGTGGTTCCCGATGATCCACATTGCGTAGTCCATCCACGACATCGGCGCAGCCAAGCGCCGTCCCAGCAGAGGAGGAACCAATGCACACAGACATCACGAGCCTGCGCCGTGGTTTCACGGGACAGATTCTGCTGCCCGATGAGGATGGCTACCACCCGGGCACGCAGCGACGGCACGGCAAGCCGCTCGCGGTCACCGAATTCGGCTGCTGTAGCTATGCAGGCGCTGGTGAGCGCGGCGGCATGGGCTGGGCCATTATCGATATCAGCGCCGACCCGCGCCCGCGCCTAGACGGTGACTACGTGCGCGACGAGGCCGAACAGGTCAGGTACCTGGACGAGCTGCACGTGATCTTCGCCGCCGAGGACGTGGACCTCGCGTTCTGGTTCACCTTCGCCGGCTACAGCCACCTGCATGGCGCCGACCCCCGCCGCGCCCTGGACATGGCCAGCTACGGCCTGGTGAAGACGCTCCCGGGCGGGCCCGGCACCGGCTACCACGGCCTCGGCTGGGAACCCAAACTCGCATTCGCCGCGCTGGCTCAGGCCAACTGGCGGACACCCACCCCCGGCGACGCGGCGAAACGCCGGGCCAGCGTAGGTCATCTCGCTCAGCGCCGGTCGGCATCTCGGCGTGTACAGCGGCAATCAACATGCTGAGCAGGACAACCAGGACACCGCAGCCGACGTCAGCGACGCTTGATGAAGCTCTCACCGAAGGGATGACGAAGATGACGACGCGGGATGCAGCAGCGAGCACGCTGCCGCGCTCGATGGCGGAGCAGCACGCGGGCCGATCGGGGCGGGCGCGAAGCTGGCTGGGGGCAGGCCTGGCAGCCTGCATGGCCGGGTGGGGCGCGAACCAGTTCACCCCGATGCTGCTGCTGTACCGGTCCCAGCTGGGCCTGAGCGCGGCGATCGTGGAGGCCATGTTCGGCCTGTACGCGATCGGCCTGATCCCGGGCCTGCTCGTGGGCGGGTCGGCCTCGGACCGCATCGGCAGGCGCCCGGTGGTAGCCTCCGCGCTGGTCTTGTCGATGATCGGCGGCGGCGTGCTCATCATCGGCGCGCACGGTGCCGGGTGGCTGTTCGCCGGGCGCCTGGTGGTAGGGCTGGCCAGCGGCAGCGCGTTCAGCGCGGGCGCCGCGTGGATCAAGGAACTGTCGGCACCGCCGTATGAGAACGCGCTGCCGGGGGCGGGCGCGCGGCGGGCCGGCAGCGCGATGACGCTGGGCTTCGCTCTTGGCCCGCTGGTGGCGGGCGTGCTGGCGCAGTGGGCACCGCTGCCGGCCACGCTTCCCTACCTGCCGCAGCTCGTGCTCACGGCCTGCGCGCTGGCACTGGCCGCACGAACCCCGGAGACCGTGCGCCGGAGCACGGCCAGCAGCCCCGCTGCCGGACGGTGGTGGCAGATGCGCGTCCGCGGCCTGGCCGAGCCGCGGTTCCTGCGGGTCGTGCTGCCGCTCGCGCCGTGGGTGTTCGCCTCGGTCGCCATCGCGATGGTGTATGTGCCGGGCCTGGTGGCCGGCCAGGCCCCGGGCATCGCCGTCGCCTTCGCGGCCGCGGTCGCATTGTGCGCGGCGCTGGGCGGCGTCGCGGTCCAGCCGCTGGCGCGGCGGCTTGCCAGCCACGATCACCCCGAGCGGCCGCGGCTGCTGATCGCCGGCCTGACGCTGGTGATCGCCGGGCTGCTGGCAGAGGCCGGCATCGCCGCGCTGGGACAGCTGGGACCGTGGCAGCCGGTGCTGGTGCTGCTGGCCGCGGCGGAACTGGGCTGCGGATACGGCATCTGCCTGGTCTTCGGCCTGACCGAGGTGGCGCGGCTCGCGCATGCGGACGACCTGGCCAGCATGACCGCCATGTTCCAGGTAGCCAGCTACACCGGCTTCGCCGTACCCTACCTGCTGTCGGTCTTGCGCGCATACGCCTCCCCGACCGCGCTGCTGCTCGGCGTCGCCGCGCTGGCCGCGCTCACGCTGGCAGCCACGGCCGGGCAGGCCCGCCGCGCTAGCGCGCGGTGCCCTCCCAAGCCGGCAACCCGATCGGCCGGTACAAGATCAAAGGATTAGGCCCAGCTCCCGTGCGCGGGCAACGGCCTCGGTGCGGTTGGTGGCGCCGAGCTTGTCCAGGAGGTGGCTGACATGTTTTTGACGGTGTCGAGGGCGACCAGTGTCAATGGCTCTGGCAGTCCGCTTTGCCCGCAGCTCAGGTTAGGCTGATTTGGCAAAGTTACAGGTAGATGTGCCATTCTGAGTCAGTTCTTGTCACCGTTGCCCGCGTCATGACGGGCAATTCTGGTGACAAATCGGTGACAGATGATCTTCATTGGAGGGTGGCGTGGGCTTCGCGCGCGAGCGGCCGGGCGTTGATGGGACGGTCCGCTATGCCGCGATCTACCGCGGCCTGAAGGGACGCCAGCGGTCGGCAGGAACCTTCGCCACCGAGCGGCAGGCTGATAAGGCGTGGCAGCGGGCCGAGGCCGTGATCGGGCTGGGCCGGGTGGGGGATCCACGCCGGGGGCGGCAGACCTTCCAGCGCTACGTGGAGGACACTTGGCTGCCGAACCACGAGATCGAGGCGAGCACCCGCCAGCGGTATACGTACTCGCTGTACCTGCACATCGTGCCGGAGTTCTGGCCGATGCGGATGATCGACATCCTGCCCGAACACGTGCGGGAGTGGGTTGCCATCCTCAAGGCCAGGGGCGTGAGCCCGTCGACGATCGCCGACAACAAGGTGATTCTCAGCGCGATCTTCACGACTGCGTTGAACGACCAGGTGACCTTCCTGCACCCCTGCAAGGGCGTCAAGACCCCGCACGTGCCGGTCAAGCCGCGCACCATCATCACACCGGAGCAGTTCGGCCGTATCTATGCGGCGCTCCCTGACGCCGATGCCCAGCTGCTGGTGGAGACCGAGATCGAGAGCGGCCTGAGGTGGGGTGAGCTAACCGAGCTTCGGGTGCGCGACCTGGACTTCGGCTCGCGCCTCCTGACCGTGAGCCGCGCCGTGGTCGAGGTGCACCCGCGTTTCCATCCCGATGGTGGACGCTTCCTGGTCAAGGAATACCCAAAGGACAGGGAGTACCGGCGCTTCAAGCTCAGCGAGCAGATCGCCACGAAGCTCAGTGCACACATCATCGAACGCGACCTCGGCCCCGATGATTTGCCGTTCCGGGCCCGCTCCGAGGAAGGCCCACGCGCGCGGAAGCTGCGGCTCGTCGCCGACCCCGCCAGCCTCGGCCGCACCGAGCCCAACGCGGCGGGTCGGCGCTACCCGTCACGGCACTATCACCGGCTATTCGCTCGGCCGCTGCCATTGCGATTACTGCCGGGACGCCTGCGCCCGGTACCGTGCGGCGCGGCGGGCCGCGGGCAAGGATGTCCGCCACCCGGTCAGCGCGTTCTCAGCCCGCCCCGGCCCAAGCGCCTGGACGCTCCCGGCCCACGACGGCCGCCGATCTGGCCCGGCGCGACGTCCCCACTTCATGGTCGGCCAAGCCCATGCCTGCCGCGACAAGCCCGGGCCACCCGGCGAGCCCGGTTCACTCGAGGCCGCCCAAGCGGGCCGGGCCAGGCCGGTGATGTGGAGGGAGAGCCGCCCGCGACGATCGTGGAAAACGACGACGGCCCTGGCGCGATGACCCATGCTCCGCGAACACGTCGCGCCGGAAGAATGCCGCGTGTGCGGACCACGCCGTTCCGGGGTTCGCGCGTGGCCATAGGTGATTCCGCTGCGGCCGCAGCCTTATCCAGCAGCCGCTGGGCGAACACGAGCGAGTCTTATCGCGGGTAGCCGTCCTGCAGATAGGGTGTCCATCCGCTGGTCAGGGCGTCGAGCGCGGCGGAGACTCGCCGCCAGACGTATGGCCGTAGGCGTGTCGCTGCCTGGTCTGGTGTGCAGAATTCGAGTGGGGTCAGCTCGCCGTCGAGCAACTTGAGGCCAGTGATCTGATCACGGTCCAGTACGCCTCCGTCGAAGATGAAACTGATCAGGTCGTCCCATGGGCCGTGGGGGGAGACCCAGTCCACGCAGAGGAGATTCCCGACCTGGAGGTCGAGGCCAAGTTCTTCTTTCAGCTCACGGCGTGCGGCGTCGGCGGGCGGCTCGTTGGCCTCGACCATGCCGCCGGGCAGGTCCCAGTCAGGCTTGTACTTGGGATCGACGAGCAGCATCCGGCCGGTGTCATCGCGCAGGAGCACGTCGGCGCTGACCCGCTTGCGCGCCTGCTTGGCGTCGCCTTCGGCCAGGTGCGCGTTCCATGCCTCGGGGTCGCGCTCGTACAAGGCGTCGTCTGAAGTCACGTGCCCTCCCCTCGGCTGGGTTGGCTGTCGTGCCCATCTATTGTCAGCCACTGGTAGAGCCGGGTTCGTTCGCTGAGTGCCTCCTCCAGACAGTCCAGGAATGCGGCCACCGCTGGGCTGGGGCTGTGAGGGCGCAGCAGATGCTGGAGGTCGACGAGCTGCTCGATTACCAGGAATGACCCGAGTGCCTGGGTCGAATCGAGCACGTCCTGCGCGATGCCGCACGCTTCGTCGGGCTTGCCGAGAGCGTTGAGGAACTGGACGCCACGGTGCGGCACGTACGCGAACTGTGGGATATCACCGACCCGCGCCCTGGGAGATTCCGGGCCAGCGTTTTCGAGTTCCGCCCCTATCCCGGCACACCAGAGTGGCGTCGGCTGGTCGCCACTGAGCGCTATGACGTGCGCCAGCTCCTCGACTACATGGCCGTCGACCTCACCGCGGGCGGCCTGGACGAGGCGATGCGCGGACGGGACGAATTCAACTTCTCGGTCAACATCCAGTTCGGCGAAGCCGGCCTGGACGAAGTTCGCCGTCGCCTTGTGGAGTTATCACAAGAACAGCACCTACGGAGCCAGGCAGTATGACCAGGCGGGGGCTCTTCATCGCCATCGACGGCCCGAGCGGCATCGGCAAGAGCACGGTCACGGCCGAACTCGCCCGCCAGCTAGCCGCTCGGGAGCACAGCGTCATAGCCACGAAGGAGCCGACGGCGACACCGCTCGGCAGCCTGGCGCGCTTCGGGACCGACGACTACCGGGGCCTGACACTGGCCTGCCTGGTGGCGGCCGATCGGTACCAGCACCTCGGGCAAGAGATCCGCCCGGCACTCGCTGCCGGACAGCTGGTGGTCTGCGACCGCTACGTCGCTTCATCGCTCGTACTGCAGCGCATGGATGGCGTAGCACCGGAGTTCCTCTGGCAGCTCAACCAGTACGCTGACCGGCCCGATCTGACCGTGATACTCCTCGGCGATCCAACGCGCTCACGGCAACGGGCAGAAAGGCGCGGTCTCTATAGCCGGTTCCACCGTGGCGGCCGCGCGGCTGGAGATGCCCAAATGGCGCTCTACCGTGTCGTGGCGGCCGAGCTGGAACAAGCTGGTTACGACGTGCTAGCGCACGAGGTGGGTACGCAGGCGCCAGCGGAAGTCGCCGGTGCGCTGTGCGCGGCCGTGCTGGCACGAGCAGGCGGTCAAGGCGAGGCGACCTGAGCGGCACGAACCAGGGAGTCATGCGTCTCCTCGGTGCGCTGTGCCTCGACATCCAGGCTGGCCACAAATGCCGCCAGCTCAGCCTGAACATCTTCGGCAGAGACATCGTCAGGCACGATGCGCTCAAGCTCCAGGAAGGTGCCGACACCTTCGAGATCATCAAGGCACAGCGACATGCCGTTGACCGCGGCAGCGCGGCGGGCCTTGATCACACGCACCGTGGCGTAGAAACCCATGAGCAAGATCGCCTGGTGCATGGCCTGGCGGTCGGCTACCTCGGTCTCGTGTTCCACACAGGACTGGGCATTGATGGTCGGCTGTTTCAGCGCGAAGAAATGGCGGCCGCGGGCCGTGCGCAGGCGCACGAAGGGCACGCCAAGCTTGCTGTCACCGAACTGCCAGCCCCGCGGGGCGTACGCTTGATCGTCCTGATGGACCGGCGTGCCCAGTTCGATGCCCTGGGCCTTGAGGGCTGCCAGCAGGGCTTCGGCATCGCGGACTCGGTACTTGACCTCGATCTCACGCACCGTGCCTCCGGCATCGTGGGCGGGCTGATGCGGCAGGGTGGCACAGGCCGGGAACCGGCCGCAAGAAGGCACGCCGTCCCGTGCCGTGAGCCCGTGTTCACGCGGGCTGGCCGGGAGCGCGGTCTCATCAGTATCGGGAAGCGTCGCCAGGTATTTTTCGGTCGTTGAGATCTTCGCGTGGCCGAGGCGTTCCTTGACGACCTGGAGGTCGGCGCCCCCGGCGAGCAACCAGGAGGCGTGCGCGTGGCGCAGGTTCTTTATCGGCACGTGGAATCCGAGCTTGGCGGCCACTAGCGCTGGTTTCCAGATGCTCTCGCGGAACCAGTCACGGGGGAGATGCCCGTCGCTGTCCAGCGGCCGTGGCTGGCGCGGCTGGTCCCGGCCCTCGGACCTGCGCCGGGCGCGGTAGGTCGAGTAGGCGTCCTTGCAGCGCCGGCAGCGGCATCTCCCGCCGGCATAACCGCTTAGGGTGCCGTGCCTGTATTGCCGTCCCGCATCGTTCGGCTCGGTCAGGCCGGGGTCGTCGCCGAGGTCGGGAACGACCTGGAGCCGTGGCCTTGGCATCGGTTCGTCCCGCAGCCGGAAGAGAAGGTCACCCGCGCCCAGCCGTTCGGCTTCGATATGGGCCACGATCTTGGTACTGATCTGCTGGCTCAGCTTGAACCGCCGGTACTCCTTGTCCTGGGGGTAGGGCTTGACCAGGAACCGTTGTCCATCGGGGTGGAACTTCGGGTTGAGCTGAACAGCTGCGCGGCTGACGGTGAGCACGCGAGTGGCGGTGTCGATGCCGGCGGGCCGCAGTTCGGTCATCTCACCCCACCGCAGGCCGGTCTCGATCGCTGTCTCGACCAGCAGCCGGGTGCCGTCGTCGGGCAGCGCCTGGTAGATCGCGCCGAACTGCCCGGGGCTGATGATCACCGGTAGCTTGACCGGCACGGTCGGCGTCTTCACGCCCTTGCACGCGTGTAAGAATGTGATCTGGTCGTTCAGGGCGGTCGTGAAGATCGCGCTCAGGATGTTCCGCAGATTCTGAATCGTCTTGGGAGCGACGCGCTGCTGGCGCAGGTCGGTGACCCATTCCCGAACGTTGCTGGGCAGGATTTCCACCATTTTCATCCGGCCGAACCACGGCATGATGTGCTTACCGATCTGGTATGTGTAGCCCTCGCGGGTGGACGGCTCCATCACGTGGTTGGGCAGCCACTCGTCTTCGACGTACCGCCGGAACAATTGCCGGCCGCGCCGCGGGTCACTGACCCGGCCTTCGGCGATCTTGACCTCGGCCTTCTGCCACGCCTTGTCCGAGTCGCGCTGGTTGGAGTAGGTCCCAGCCGACTGCTTGCGCCCGCGGATGTCCCGGTACTTGGCGATGTAGCGGACATCGCCGTTGCGGTCCGTCCGCGTCTCCGTCCAACCCATGGTTACCTCGGCTTGATCATTTGAGGGGCAGAATGTGGGCAGACTATTTGTCAGAGCCCGGAATGCTCTGGCATTGTCCGGCACAATCTTATTGCCTGTGACCAGCAGTTTAATGCGTCCCGCGAAGGCTGTGGAAAACTAATATGAACAGAAAAACGGGGCTCATAACCCAGAGGTCGCGGGTTCAAATCCCGCCCCTGCTACCAAGAAGTACCAGGTCACAGGCCTGATCGCCAGCTACGGTGGCCGGGTCGGGCCTTGATCGTTTTGGCGGCAGGATGGCAGCAAGACCGGGCGTCACCGGCCCCTGAAGCGCGGCACCAGGCGCGGGCGCGTGGGAAGAAGCGGCATCGTCGATGGGCGCCGTGGTCGGCTGTCTGAACGTGACGAGCGCTGCTGCGGCCTCCCGTGCGGTGGCACTGGGCTACAGGGCGCGTGGGCTCACGTTTGTCCGGTCATCGACGGTTGTGGGTCATAGGCCGTGGTCACGCGGGGTCGTCTCTACCCGCTGGGCGTTGGGGGACCCGATCCGCTGGTAGATCGCCAGTGCCTCGCGCAGCGCCGCAGCGCCCTCGCCGCGCCGGCCGTCCAGGAGGTGGCATCGGCCGATGCCTTCCCGTGCGCGTGCGTCCTGGAGCGGCGAGACGATGACGGTGGCGATGGCAACGGCTTGCTCGTGACGGGCATGCCCTTCGGCGGGCGAAGCGGAGCCGGCGGGCGGTGGCCAGGCTGGCGCTGTCCAGGGCGGCCGCGGCGTAGGCGTCGATGTCGGTGCCTGGGTGCAGGCCGAGGCGGCGGAACAGCCGCTGCTGGTCGGCGGGGAGGTTGCGGTAGGACAGGCCGAAAGCGGCGGCGACCGACTCGTTCTCGGCCGCTGGTGGATGCGGTGGGTGGTGTGCCAGGTGTCGAGGTCGGATTGGGCGAGCGCGGCGGGGTGGCGGCCGTGGGCGGCGATCCAGCTGAGGAATGGGCAGGCGGTGGTGAACCGCTGTTCGGCGTATTTGCGGGCGGTGGGGCGCAGCAGCGCCGCCGCCGTGAAGATCGCATCCGCCGGGTCATAGATATCCAGCCGACCGTCGTGGTCGCCGTCGACCGCGTACTCCGCGAACGTGGCCGACAGAAATTGCATCGGCCCCTCGGCGCCCGCAGCGTTCGCGCCCGAATGCACCCCGGATGCGTGCGAGCGGCCGTGGTCGCTTTCGGCCTTCCCGATGCCCGCCAGCACCGCCCAGGGCAGGCCCGGGCATGTCTGCGCCGCGTTCATGTACCAGGCCAGGTAGCTGGCGGGAATATCGGCTAGCGCCAGCGCCGACGGGCCGCCCGCGTAGATGCCCGCCGCCGAGCCGATCGCCGGTACCGCGGCCGCGACGAACAACAGTCCCAGCGGCAACGCGATCGCGGTGGCGGCGGTGACGGCCAGCCATTTGAACACGGGCTACTCTCCTGGGTGCGTCCCGGGTAAAGCCACCGGGCCACTGCTCACCCGGTGCGCAGCCCATGCAAACCCCACCCGCCACGAAACGGCAGACGTGAAAACCGCCAATGACGACTGCTTGTCATCACCAGCAGCAAGCCGATTGGCCAAGGACTGGGTATAGGCCGGGGAAACCGGTAACTACCTGCCCTAACGTGTCAGCAGGCGGCGCCGCAAGAAATCGCCCGGCGGATGGCCAATAGCCGTCACCTGAGCACAAATGGTCAGCATCGCGGCCGCTGATGGACCACAGCCGGATGCTCCGGGTCCGCCGGAAGCCTGCGCGCCCAACCAGCAGCGCTGGCACGTTGTGACATTAGGCGATAGCGCAGCCGCGGTACGGCGCGCCATATCCGTTCCGCGCGCTAGGACGGTCGCGTCGACCCGCCCGTCCGGCGAAGCAGGTCGGGCATTATGTGGCGCGAAGGGCTAAGGTGATTGAAGGTGATCACACATGCGGAGGGCGTCGGGTTGACGCTGCTGGCTTGGCGTTCAGGGGCAAATCTTTTGGTACGCGGCACCCGGCGGCACGTATCGTGCCCACTCAGTGGGGGTGAGGGACCGTCCTATCGAGGCACAAAGATATAGATCCGGCACGATGTCCGCTGCGTAGGTGACATCCCACAATCGGACGGTGCCATCGGTGCTGCCGCTGGCCAGGGTCTTGCCGTCTGGGCTGAACGCCACCGAGGCGACCGCGCCGACGTAGCCGGCAAGGGGCGCGCCGATCTGGCGGGCGGTGGCTGTGTCCCACAACCGGATCGTGTCATCGTAGCTGCCGCTGGCCAGGATCTTGCCGTCCAGGCTGAACGCCACCGAGGTGACCGGCCCGGCGTGGCCGACGAGGGGCGCGCCGATCTGGCGGGCGGTGGCTGTGTCCCACAACCGGATCGTGTCATCGTAGCTGCCGCTGGCCAGGGTCTTGCCGTCCGGGCTGAACGCCACCGCGTCGACCGCGTTGGTGTGGCCGACGAGGGGGATGCTGATCTGCTGGTGGGTGGTCACGTTCCACAGCTGCACCATGCCATCAGCGCTGCCGCTGGCCAGGGTCTTGCCGTCCGGGCAGAACGCCACCGAGGTGACCCAGCTGGTGTGGCCGGTAAGCGGGCGGCCGAGCGGGCGGCGAGCGGTGAGGTTCCACAACCGGACAGCGCCATCAGTGCCGCCGCTGGCCAGGGTCTTGCCGTCCGGGCTGAACGCCACCGAGGTGACCCAGCTGGTGTGGCCGGTGAGCGGGCTGCCGAGCTGGTGGTGGGTGACCACGTCCCACAACCGGACAGTGCCATCAGTGCCGCCGCTGGCCACGGTCTTGCCGTCCGGGCTGAACGCCACCGAGGTGACCACATCGGTGTGGCCGATGAGCGGGCTGCCGAGCGGGCGGCGAGCGGTGAGGTTCCACAACCGGACAGCGCCATCAGCGCTGCCGCTGGCGAGGGTTTTGCCGTCCTGGCTGAACGTCACCGAGGTGACGGAGAGCGTATGGCCAGGGAGGGGAGTGCCGAGCTGGCGGGCTGTGACCACCTGCCACAGCCGGACCGTGTGATCGAAGCCGCCGCTGGCCAGGGTCTTGCCGTCCGGGCTGAACGCCACCGAGCTGACCCAGCTGGTGTGGCCGGTGAGCGGGCTGCCGAGCTGGTGGTGGATGACCACGTCCCACAACCGGACAGTGCCATCGTAGCTGCCGCTGGCCAGGGTCTTGCCGTCCGGGCTGAACGCCACCGAGGTGACCGGGCCGGTGTGGCCGGTGAGCGGGCTGCCGAGCTGGTGGTGGATGACCACGTCCCACAACCGGACAGTGCCATCAGCGCCGCCGCTGGCCACGGTCTTGCCGTCCGGGCTGAACGCCACCGAGGTGACCGGGCCGGTGTGGCCGGCAAAAAGGCTGCCGACAAGCAGGCTGCCGAGCTGACGGCCATTGGCGATGTCCCACAACCGGATTGTGTCATCGCTGTTGCCGCTGGCCAGGGTCTTGCCGTCTGGGCTGAACGCCACTGCATTGACTACATCGGTGTGGGCATTGAGCAAACTGCCGAGCTGCCGACTGGTGGCCACGTCCCACAGCCGCACCGTGCCATCGCTGTTGCCGCTGGCCAGGGTCTTGCCGTCCGGGCTGAACGCCACGGAGTTGACCGCGCCGGCATGGGCGTTAAGGGGGCTGCCGAGCTGGCCGCCGGCGGCCACGTTCCACAGCCGCACCCTGCCATCGGCGTTGCCGCTGGCGAGGGTTTTGCCGTCTGGGCTGAACGCCACTGCATTGACTACATCGGTGTTGGCGTTGAGGAAGCTGCCGAGCTGCCGACCGGTGGCCACATCCCACAGCCGCACCGTCTGATCGTCGCTGCCGCTGGCCATGGTCTTGCCGTCCGGGCTGAACACCACCGCGTTGACCAGGCCGGTGTGGCCGGAAAGAACCGCGATCCCGGGGAGCGCGGCGGCGGCCAGCATCGCATAGCGGGCGTCGCTGGAGGGGTTGATGCGCCAGGCCGCGATGCTCAGCAGCTTGGAGATCGTGGGATTGGTGTCGCCCAGATTTTCGCTTTGGCTGACTAGCTGTCCGGAGATCGCGGCGTCACGTTGGTGTGCGTCTTGCTGGCTGGCCCGGACGGCCAGCACCGTGGCCGAGGCAAACCCGATGACCAGGGCGGTCAGGAGCGCGACGAAGCCTTGCCGTCGGCGCGTCCTGTGCCGGTGCGCGCGGTCGCTGGCGTGCAGAAAGTCGCGTTCGGCCGGGCTGAGCGGCGGGTGGCGGGACGGGTCGGTGCCGATCCGGGCGGCGGTGCCGGTGGCGGCCTCCAGCAGGCTGCCGCGGTAGAGGTAGGACGGGTCCCGGGCGTGGCGGGCCCACTCGGCCGCGGTGGTGTGCAGCCGGGTGCGGACGATCCGGTCGGCGTGGGTGTCGGCCAGCCAGGTGTCACGCAGCAACGGCCATGCCGTCAGCAGCACCTCGTGGCTGATCTCCACGCTGTCGGCCGCCAGGGTGAGCAGCCGTTCGGCGGCGAAGGCCTCCAGAACCGTTTGCACATCACCGGCCTCGGCTTCGCTCTTCCCGTCGGTCAGGTCCGCCCGGGTGGCGCGGTCGGCGGTGTCCACCCCCTCGCTGCTGGCGGCCGTCAGCCGGGTGAAGACCTGCCGGGCCGCGGCCTGCTGGGCGGGGGTGAGATGGTCGTAGGCGCGCTGGGCGCTACTAGCGACAGCGCCTTCGATGCCGCCGGTCCGTTCATAGTCAGCCAGGGTCAGAACGTCCCCGGTCCGGGATCGCCAGGCCTGGTCCAGCGCGTGCGACAGCAACGGCAGCACCCCCGCGCCGGATGTCCCCTGCGAGCCGGTGCGCACTTCGGCCAGCAGGACGTCGGCCAGGTCGTCGTCGACGCGGGAACCTGCGGTTTTGGCGGGTTCGGTGATGGCCATCCGCAGTTGCCGCTCGGTCATCGCGGTGACCAGGTAACGGTCTTGGACCGCGTCGGATAGCTGCGGGTAGTCGGCGCAGCGGGCCTCGAAATCGGCGCGCACCACGAGCACGGCCAGTGCCGCCGGCGCCTGATCCGGGCCGTGCCAGGCGCTGGCGGCGTGCAGCGCCGTGATGAACGCCCGCCGTTGGCCCTCCTCGGCGCACTGGGTGAACAACTCCTCGAACTGGTCGACCACCACCACCAACCGGCGCTGCTGCCGCTGATCGCGCTGGGCAGGGGGGCCGTCCGGGTCGGCGGCTGGACCGCGTGGCCGGGCTAGGGCGGCCTGGCGCGCGGTGAGGGCGAACCCGCCCGGATCGGCGTCCAGCCCGCGCCGCACCGCCGCCGCGTCCGCCCCGGCCAGCATGGCCACCCGCAGCGCCAGTTCGTCCAGCGGGGCTCGCGTCGGGGTGAACAACAGGCACGGCCAGCACGCCGAGCCCGGCGCGGCCGCCAGCCCAGCGCCGCGGATCCGCGGCAGCACCCCGGCCCGCAGCAGCGACGACTTGCCCGCGCCCGACACTCCGGACACCACCAGAAGGCCCGTGTCGTCCAGGTGCCGCGACATGCGTGCCAGCACCTGGGTGGCGGCCGCTTCGCGGCCGAAGAATAACGCGGCGTCCTGCTCCTCGAACGCGCTCAGCCCACGGTACGGAGAACCGGTCACCGTTCCCGGCGGTGTCATCCCGCGCGCGGCCAGCACCTCGGCGGCCGGGGCCTTGCCGCGGGCTACCATGACGAACAACTCGCGCACCGGCCCAGCCAGGTTCAGCGCGTCGGCCAGCAGCAGCGCGGTGTCCTTGCGGGCGGTGCGGTTGATGCCCCGCTCCAGGTCGCTGATGGACCGGGGGCTCAGGCCCGCCGCCTGCGCCAGCTCCTCTTGGGTCAGCCGGGCCTCGGCCCGCAGCAGCCGCAGCAGCCCAGCGAAAGAAAGCGTAGGCTGCTCCGCCACGGCCCACCGCCCCCTAGCAAACCCCCAGCCCGCAGCCACCTACCGCAGCGCGGGTTAGACCCTGCGTTAACAGTACGCGGGCGGTCGCACCTACGCTATCTCCCAGTACTACGCCCAGCGAGCCCAGCCGGACTCCGGCCACCACAGGCTTGCGCCGCGCCCGGGCCACTGATCCGCGCTTACGCCCACGTCACCAGGGCCGCCCGGTGGCCAGAAATCCTGTGGGCGGTGCTGTGGCCGGTCACGTGTGGTGATGGCCCACCTCACCGGCCAAGGTCAAGACAACCGCGACCGCCAGCCAACTGGTTTCGGGGCAAGGCACTTGCGACAGCAGCCTTGGCGCACGACCGCGATGACATGTGGCCGGGACACCCGGCTCCCTGCCGGCATGCTGCCCGCTCGATCCCGGCCCATGAGGAGATCATCATGAACCGCACCCGGGTTCCCGGGCACCTATCGCGCGGATCAGTTGCCCCGGCACGGAGGAGACAAGATCATGACCGTTGAGGCAGGCCCGGTCCGCGCTGACCCGTGTGTCACTGGCCTGGTGACGCAGGCGCAAAAAGGCGATAAGCAGGCGTGGGACGCCCTCGTCGACTGCTACGCCCCGCTGATCTGGTCGATCTGCCGGCGGCACCGGCTGGGACGCGCCGATGCCGACATCGTCGGCCAGCGGGTCTGGCGGCAGCTCGCCGGCGAGCTTGTGACAGGCCGCGATCCGGCCGAGATCCCGGGCGGGCTGGCCGCCACCGCCGTGCGCGAATGCGGCCGGGTCCGGTGCGCCGCGCGCCGGCCGCCCGCCGCCGGGCAGGTGCCGGACGGCGAGGATCTCCCGGCCGCCCAGACCGCGATAGCCGAGCAAGAGCTTCGCCTGGCCGAGCGCCACGCGGCGCTGCGTGCGGCGTTCGCCCGGCTGCCCCCGTTGGGCCAGGAGCTGATCCCCCTGCTCATCGCCCAGCCGCCGGTGCCGCACGACCAGATCAGCGCCAAGATGGGCATCCCGGCCGACAGCATCGGGCCCTGCCGCGACCGCTGCCTGCAACTGCTGCGCCACGATCCGGCGATCGCCGCCCTGATCGACCCCGACACCGATAGTGCGGCAGGCCAGATGCAGGGTCAGCCAGTGCCACAGCGATGACGACCAGGCAACGACAGCAAACGGCGCGGGCGTGATGCCGTCCGCGCCGCTAGGAGCCGCTGTGACCTGGCTGCCGTGCCCGGGTCGCGCCGCGCGCGAATGAGCCGAAGACGTACAGTTCCTTCACCAGGCTCAGCGGCCACTCGCCCTTGCCCTCGTCCAGCCCTGCAAGACTCGCTCGGCCAGTTGCAGTGCGCGTTCGCGTCTCACCACCACAGTGTCGCGTGTGGGCAGTATCGGGCCGCAGCGGGCGGTCTGGCGCAGGGCGGGCCGGCAGGCGACGGCACTGTGGATGGGCCGCGAGCCGGGGTCAGTTGAACGCCTACTGCCCGCCAGGCCGACACGGCGATGAGGGCTCACAGCAGCGCGAACCCCGGGGTGCGGACCGTCCAGCTTGGCAACTCCGAGGTTGCCGCTGTGGGCGCGTACCCCGCGACTGGCATCCGCCGGGGCCGACCGCACCGTTCGGATATGGGATCCGTTCTTGTGCCGTCCCATTGGCGACCCCCTGACCGGGCACACTGACCAGGTCCGCGCCGTCATCGCCGCGACCAGCGCTGCGGCCGGGGTTGATAGCAAAGTGGGCCATCTCTTCTGCCCCAGTCGGGTGGATGCCGATGTCCGGCATGGGCCTTGTCCGGGTGGTTGAGCCGCGGGCTGTCGCGGCGGGCAGGGCGGTGGCGGCCATCTCGTCTGGGTGAGTGGCCGGGCCAATGGGCGCGGGCCAGCGCTGACGAAGCAGGCACCGGATCGGTTACTGCGGCGTGCGGGTCCCGCCTCATGGCCCTGCAAAGGAACCTGGTTTTACGGCTCGGCCCGGCATCCACGACCTGGAAACCGCGGCGCTGACCGAAGCGCGTTCTGCGGGACGAAGGTTCCAGATAGCAGGGCAGGCCCTGCCGGAGATTGCGGTACATGCCTTCGCGTCGGTATGGCGGGGTGGCGCCGATCGCCGACGGGTGAGCCCGGGTTGTGCAGGATCAGCGCGCGGCGCTGGAGCGCTGCGGTGTCATCCGCGAGTTCGCGGCATCGCGTGAGTTCCGGATAGATGTCATGCCAGTGCCAGACGTGGCCGCGCTCGGGCCCGATGGGTTCGGTGATGACCGGAAGCTGCCAGAACGGCAGCGTGGACAGCTCCGCCAGCCGCTGGTAGCACTCAGAAATGTCGGCGGGGGCGAGGTGTGGTTCATCGGGTTCACCCGGTGCGGTCGAGCGCCCTCAGGCCCGCGTCCGCTATCGCGGCGTCGAGCTTGGGCAGCACCCCGGCTACCCCGATCGCCCCGGCGCACTGGCCATCGACGATGATGGGGATCCCTCCCTCGAGAGGGTAGGACGGCATCTTCAGCATCGAGAACCGGCCGGCGTTCAGCGGTTCTTCGAAGAACGTCGTCGGGTGTCCGCCCTCGGCGGCGGTGCGTGCCTTCTCCACCGCGCCTTCGGCGCTCATGTAGGGGGCTCCGTCCATGCGGAGCAGGTGCTGGAGGTAGGTGGACTCGTCGACGATCGCGATCGAGACCTTCAGCTGATGGGATTCGGCGTATGCTTCCGCGGCGGCCGCGATCGCCTTGGCGTCGGTGAGCGTGAGGCTCAGCTTGGTGCGCATTCGGGGCTCCTGCTCGTGGCGTGATCTGACGAGTTCCAGGCTGCTGCTAAGGATTCCGGGATCGGATCGGGTAAGTACGTCCGAATCGCGGTCGGCGGTGCTTAGTTGTGCCCGGTGGCCTCCTTAGCGGAGGCTGAGAAGAGCCGTCGGCGGGGAGGAGCGGTGATGGGCGCAGGAGATGCGGCCTCGCGGCCAGCGGCCCGGGTGTTCGTGGGGCGGGCCGAGGAGCTGTCTGAGCTGCACGCCGCGCTACGGCGAGCAGCGGCGGGTCGGCCGGGGATGCTGCTGGTCGCCGGTGAGGCGGGGGTGGGCAAGAGCCGACTGATCAGCCAGTTCGCCGAGCAGGCCCGGCGGGCACCGACGTTGGCCGCGGTGGGTGGTGCCGTGCCGCTGACCGGCGGCGCGGTGCCGTACGCGCCGCTGCTCCAGGCGCTACAGTCCCTGGCCGACGACCACGAGAGGGCCGCTTCCGGCGGGCAGGGGGCGGAGCTGGCCGGGATGCTGGCCGAGCTAGCCGGAGACCGGCCAGCCGGCGAGCGGTCGCCCGAGATGGGAAGGGCCCGGCTGTTCGACCGGCTGCGCCGCCTGTTCGGCGGGCTCGCCCGGGCCGCTCCGCTGCTGCTGGTGCTGGAGGACCTGCACTGGGCGGACAGCGCCACCCTAGACGTTCTGGCTTTCTTGCTGCGCACACTGCGCGGGGCGCGACTGCTGATCGTGGGCAGTTACCGGGGCGATGATCCCGGCGAGCTGCTGGCGGGCTGGCTGGCCGAGATGCGGCGGTCGCCGGGAGTGAGCTGGCTGGAGCTACCGCGTTTCACCCGCTCCGAGCTGTCAGCTCAGCTGGCCGGGCTGCGCGGCGGGCCAGTAGACAGCCGGGTGGTGGCGGAGGTCTTCGACAGGTCGCAGGGAAACGCGTTCTTCGCCGAGCAATTGCTTGAGGCCGGGACTGGCACCGGCGAGCTGCCGCTGGCGCTGCGGGAGGTGCTGCTGGCCCGGGTGCGCCAGCTGTCGCCGGTCGGCCTGGAGCTGCTGCGCGTGGCGGCGGTGGCCGGCCGGTGGGTCCGCCATGACTGGCTGGCGGCGGTGGCCGGCCGGCCGGACGGCGAGCTGGATAGCGGGCTGGCGGAGGCGGTGGGCCGCGGGCTGCTGGTGGTCACCGTGATGGAGCGCGCCGGGCAGGAGGTGTATGAGTTTCGGCACGCGTTGCTGCAGGAAGCTGTGTACGGGGAGCTGCTGCCTGGGCAGCGGGCCCGGCTGCACGGCGCCTACGCCGGCGCCCTCGCCAGCGCGCCGACCGGCCCGCACGCGGCCCCGCAGTTCGCCGCGGAGCTGGCCGAGCACTGGTACCGGGCCCGCCATCCGGCCGAAGCCCTGGCCTGGTCGGTGCGCGCCGCCGACAGCGCGGAACGGGTGTACGCGCACGCGGAGGCGGCCCGCCGCTGTGAACGAGCGCTGGAGCTATGGGACCAGGTGCCCGACGCCGCGATCCGTGCCGGCCTCGACCTGGCGGGCCTGCAAACCTGGGCGGCGCGAGCCCGCGAGCATGCCGGTGATCAGGCCCGGGCCCTGTGGCACGTCGAGGAGGCGTTGCGGAACGTGGACCCGGCCGCCGACCCGGTCAGGGCCGGGCTGCTTCAGCACCTGCGCGGCTGGTATGCCGCCGGGAAGGCCGACCTGGACGTGGTGCTCGCCGCCAACCGGGAGGCAGTCCGGCTCGTTCCGGCGGAGCCGCCATCGACCATGCGCGCCAAGGTGCTGCTGGGCTACGGTCGTGCCCTGCATATTCAGGCCGGCCGGTACGAAGAGGCGGCCGTCGTTGTGGAGCGGGCGCTGACGACCGCCCGGCGGGTCCGCTCCCAGCCCGATATCGCCCGTGCGATGACTGGTCTCGGCTTGATGCGGGCGCTCACCGGTGAGGTGGACGCCGGCCTCGCGTTGCTGCGGGAGGCCTGCGCCTTGGCCGAACCGCCCGCCGCTGATGCGGGCCAGGCCGACAGCGGCGAGTTCCCCGGCGACCGCGAGTGGCAGGTGGCCAGGGTCGCACACCTGGGGCTGAGCGACGTGCTGCTGAAGACCGGTCGGCTGGAGGAGGCCGCCGATGTGGCGGTGCGGGGCTGGGAGACGCTACGGCGTCTCGGCCTGGCTGGCCACCGCAACGCATGCGGTCTGCTCGGCTGCGCGGTGGAGGCTCTGTTCGGGCTGGGCCGCTGGGACCAGGCGGCGCGGATAAGCGAGCCGCTGGCGGACGAGCCTGTCAGCTTCGCCAACGCGATACTTCAGCCCAAGCTAGCCGAGCTGGAAGCCGCCCGCGGTCAGCCCGAGGCCGCGCTGGCACGACTGGAGAAGGTGGTCGAGCGGGGCTGGCGGCCAGGCCCGCAACATGCCCGGGACCTGGGGCAGTGCCAGGCCGAGGCGCAGCTGTGGCTGGGTCGGCCGCAGCCCGCCCTGGCCCACGTGACGCAGGCGCTGGACGCGGTCACCGGCACCGGCCAGGAGCGGTTCGCCGGCTGGCTGTTCTGCATCGGCGCGCGCGCCCTAGCCGACCTGGCCGAGCAGGCCCGGGCCCGCCAGGACCCGGCCGCCGAGGCCAGTGTTCACCGGCACCACAGCTTGCTGGCCCGGCGGGTGACCGCGATGAGCCATGACCCTTTCGCCACACACACGCCCATGCCGGCCAGCGCCGGGGCGGAACGGGCCCTGTGGGACGCGGAGCTTACCCGGCTCAGCGGCGCCGCCGACCCTGCAGCCTGGCAGGCCGCCGCCGGCGCATGGCAGCAGCTCGGACTCGGCTACCGGGCCGCCTACGCCCAGTGGAGGCGGGCCGAGGCGCTACTCGCCAGCGGAGCGGGCGCTGGCCAGGCGGCCGGTCCGCTGCGCGACGGGCACGCGTCCGCGGTGCGGCTCGGCGCCGCGCCGCTGCACGCCGAGATCGAGGCGCTGGCCCGGCGCGCCCGGATCAGCCTGGCCTCAGCCCAGCCGGTGCCGTCCCCGGCCCCAGCCCATCCGCACGGTCTCACCGACCGTGAAGTCGCCGTGCTGCAGCTGCTCGCCGCCGGCCACACCTACCGGGAGATCGGGCAGC
Source organism: uncultured Actinomycetota bacterium (assembly GCA_963851085.1). GTDB lineage: Bacteria > Actinomycetota > Actinomycetes > Streptosporangiales > Streptosporangiaceae > DATFVJ01. Next base: position 354,064 of record CAWKNX010000005.1, read on the forward strand.
AGCTGTTCATCAGCCCGAAGACCGCCAGCGTCCACGTCACCAACATCCTGCGCAAGCTCGCCGTCCACGACCGGGTGCAGGCAGCCGCCGTCGCCGTTCGGCTAGGGCTGGTAACCCCCCCGTCCCCGGCGGCGAATGAGAAGACTCCGCCGCCCGCCGGCGCGGAGCAATGCCGAGCCGGTCAGGTCATCGTCGCCAGGCGGAGCAGAGGACAACATAACTAGAGGATCTGCGTACCGTAACCAAGCCGAACTACCGTCACGGCGGTCGCAAATATTAGGGGCGCGGGTGCGACCGTGCGCCTGGCGGGTCAGCGCGGCGGGCAGATCCGCTGTTCGTAGGCGGCGCGTTCGGGGGCGCTGAGCGCGGCGAGCACGACCCGGTCGGCGCGCAGGAGCCGCAGCGCGGGCTCGCCGACGGCCCGGGGGAGCAGGCGTTTGACCGTGTAGTGCATCGCAGCGAGCCGGTGCGGTACGAACACGTCGAACCGGGGGCGGCGCAGCGTGTGGATGATGGCGGCGGCCACCGTCTCGGCGGGGATGGGTTTCATCAGCCGGGAAGTCTCGAAGCCGGCGGTCATGTCGGTTCGGATGAAGGACATCACCACGTAAGAGATGTTCACGCCGGTGCCGCGCAGCTCGGCACGAACCGCCTCCGACAGGCCGATCACCCCGTATTTGGTGGCGCTGTAGGTGGCGGCGCCGGGCAGGCCGACGATGCCGGCGGCGGAAGAGACGTTGATGATGTGCCCGGTGCCGCGCGGGCGCATCCGGCGTACCGCTTCCCGGGTGCCGTGGATCACCCCGTGCAGGTTGATCTCCAGCTGGCGGGTGGTCGCGGTGTCCGGCTCGTCGGCCAGCGGCGACACCGGCAGCACCGCCGCGTTGTTGATCAGAATGTCTAACGGGCCGAGGGTGTGCTCGATGTCATCGAGGGCCGCGGTGAAGGCGGGGCGGTCGGCCACGTCGAGGCGCACGGCGCTGGCCTGCCCGCCGATCCGCTCGGCGGTAGCGGTGGCGGCCTGGCCATCGACGTCGCTGACCACTACGCGGACCCCGGCCGCGGTCAACGCGCGGGCGGTGGCCGCTCCAATCCCGCGGCCGGCGCCGGTGACAAGCGCGACCCGCCCGCCCAGACACCGGGTCCGTCCGGTCACAGTGTCCTTCCGCGGGCGGCTTCTGAAATCACGGCTGCAACGGTAGCCTTCGATGGCGCAGCAGGCAATCGGGGGTGGCTTCCCCCGCGAGGTCGCAGGGTGCGCCTGGAAAGCACGGTTCTCAAAGCGCAGCCGGGCGGCCACGGCCGCCCCCAAGCCCACGGCCTGTGGCGAGCCGTACCGATCGGCACGAAGAAACGGGCCGCCCGGCACATCGCAGTGGCAAAACTCAAGGACCGGCTCGCCGTCTCTCACGAGGAAGTATTCCGGCTCCGCCGCCTCCTGCAACAGCATGGCCACCACCGCTGACCGCAGACACTACCCGCATCTTGGCGACATCGCTACGTGCGGAAACGCAGCGATATCAAAGATCAAGACCTGATGAATCGATGACTTCGCGGTCCAGCCATCACCTCGGCGAGATCATCTGCTGATCCTGGGGATCGGCAACGATCACAACCGGCCAGCCGGACCTGAGTGGCATGGTGTGCTTCGGCTGGTTGAATCGGTAGGTGACAGGCAGTCCACCCCACTCAGGACGAGGACGCCGCCCCCGGCTCCGGGGACGGCGCGGGGTATGGCGTGGTGGCGTAACCGTCTCTTGGCGTGCGGCCGATCGGATTGCCACCGATCCGGCTGGCGCCGGGCGACGGGGAGGCGAGTGTTGACCTTTTCCGGGCGCAGGTTGCCGTCGGCTGCCGCGCCTGTCGGCAGGGGGGTGTTTGTTGGCCGGGCGGGTGAGCTGGCGGTGCTGGACGAAGCGGCGGCGGCGGTGCGCCGCGGCGAGCCCAAGGTGGTGCTGGTCGAGGGGGAAGCGGGCGCCGGCAAGTCGACCCTGCTGGGGCGGTTCGCGTCACGGCTGGCCGGCGCGGTGGTGCTGCGGGCCAGTGGTGATGAGGCGGAGCTGTTGTTGCCGTACGGGGTGGTGGGCTCAGCTGGTGGCCAGCGCGCGGGGGGCGGGGGGCAGCCCGCCGGGATTGCTGACCTCGGATCTGAGCGACGGGGTGGACGCGCTGGCGGTGGGCGCCGATCTGGTGGTGTGGCTGGGCCAGTTCCAGAAGCTGGTGCTGGCGGTGATCGATGATCTGCAGTGGGTGGATGGGCCGTCGGCGCGGGCGTTGCTGTTCGCGGTGCGCCGTCTGCAGGCGGACCGGGTGCTGGTGGTGGTGTCGGGCCGCCCTGGCGAGCTGGCCCGGCTGGGCGAGGGCTGGCAGCGTTTCCTGGCGGGGGACCATCGGGCCGGCCGGGTCCGCCTGGGCGGTCTAGGCGCAGCGGACGTGGTGACGCTGGGCCGGGCGCTGGGGGGCGGGGAGCTGCCGCGACGCGCCGTTGACCGTCTGCTGGAGGAGACGGGCGGTAACCCGTTGTACTGCCGGGCGGTGCTGGAGGAGTTCGGGGCCGGGGGCCTTGATGTTGAGCGGCTGGGCGGGGCGCTGGGTGTGCCGCGTTCGCTGGCCGGGGTGGTGCTGTTGCGGGTGGGCGCGCTGAGCGCAACGGCCCGGGATCTGGTGGTGGCGGCGGCGGTGCTGGGCGACCACTGCGAGCTGGCGACGGCGGCCGCGCTGGCGAATCTGGGTGATCCGCTGCCGGGGCTGGGGGAGGCGGTGGCGGCGGGGATCTTGGCCGAGCAGCCGGGTGGGGCCGAGGCTGGGATCGGGTTCACCCATTTGCTGGTGCGGCGGGCTGTGTATGGCGATCTGGGTCCGGCCCGGCGGCGCCAGTTGCACGAGCGGGCGGCGGGCTTGGTGGGCCGGGACGGGGCGCTGGGGCATCGGGTGGCGGCGGCGGCCGGCCCGGACGATGGGCTGGCGGGTGAGCTTGAGGCGGCTGGGCGGGAAGCCCGTCGGCTGGGCCGGGCGGCGCAGGCGGCGGCCTGGCTGGCGGAGGCGGCGGCGGTCAGCGGCGACCCGGGGGCGGCCGATCGCCGCCTGCTGGACGCACTGGAGATCCTGGTCACCTGCGGCGAGGTGGCCGAGGCGGAGGTACTTGCCGATCGGGTGGCGGCGGCCGGGCCGGGCGCGCGGCGCAGCGGATTGCTGGGCGCGCTGGATGTCCTCGCCGGCCGGGCCGCTGCGGCCGAGGCCCGGCTGCTGGACGCGTGGCAGACCCACGACCCGGCCAGGGAAGCGGCCGTGGGCGCCGCCGCCGCCTTCTGGCTGGCGGCGCTCTGCTTGGTCGCGGGCCGCCGGCCGGAGGCGATCGGATGGGGCGAGCGGGCGGCCGCGGTCGGCGCCGCCCCGGCCGCGGTGCGCCACGCGGCCCTGGGCGTGGTGGCGATCGCCCTTGTTGCCGATGGGCGGGAACCTGAGGGCCTGGCCCGGTTGGCGTTTCTGCCCGCCGCCCCGTCCGAGGTGCCGCGGGAAGACACCGACACGCTCGTGCAGCGGGGCGTGGCCAGGGTGCTGGCCGAGGACCTAGCGGGGGCGGTCGCCGATCTTTCCATCGCGGCGGCGAGGCTGCGGGCCGGGGTCCCGCTGCGCACCGCCAGCGGGTGCCTGTGCTACCTGGCGGGCGCCGAGTGGCGCCTGGGATCCTGGGACGACGCCATGGTGCACGCCGAACTGGCGGTCTCGCTCGCCCATGACGCCGACCGGGTGTCGGACTTCAGCTTGGTGCACAGCGTCGCCGCGGTTGTTCCCGCGCTGCGCGGCGACTGGGAGGTGGCCAGCGCGCACGTCGGGCTGGCCACGCAGGCCGGCCACGCTTCCGGCGCTCCGGGGCCGATGGCCGCGGCCGCCGTCGCCCGGGCATTTCTGGCCATGGCCCGGGGCGATCTGGAGGGCGTCGCCGCCGCCGCCGCGGCCGTTCGCGCCACGGGCAGGGCGGAGTTCCTGGGCCGCCTGGACGGCCTGGTCCGCTACGACTGGCGAATTCTTGAGACCGACGCGCTCATCGGCTTGGGCCGCCTGGGCGAGGCCGGTACGGCTTTGGCTGAGATGGAGGCGTTCCGGTCACCGGCCGGCCCGGCGTCGGCTCTGGTGGCCGCCGCCCGGCTGCGCGGCGACCTGGCCACCGCGGCCGGGCGCCAGGGTGCCGCGGCGGCGGCGTTCGAAACCGCCTGGCGCCGCGCCGAGGGCTTGCGGGTGCCGCTGGCATTGGCCCAGCTCGAGATCTCTGACGCCCGCCGGCTGCGCGCCGCCGGCCAGCGGCAGAGCGGCGGTCGCCCGGCTGCGGTCTGCCCGGCAGCGCCTGATCACCCTCGGCGCCCGGCCCTTCCTGCAGGCCTGTGACCGGGAGCTGGCCGCCGCCGATGCGCATGAAGGACCGCAAACTCCACCCACCCTGCCCGGTCTTACCCCGGCCGAGCAGGCGGTGGCCCGCCTGGTCGCGACCGGCCGCACCAACCGCCAAGCGGCGGGCGAGCTGTATGTCAGCGTCAAGACCATCGAGTACCACCTCGGGAACATCTTCGCCAAGCTCGGCATCCGATCCCGCAAAGACCTCATCACCCGCACCGGCGCCCCCCAGCCCCGCCCGGACCACAACCAGGGTCAAACCTAGGGGCACACCCCAGGGACACGGCGTCAGCAGGCAGGTGACGATGACCGAGTGACCCCGGCCTCATCGGAAACTGGCCTCGACGCGGCCTCCAAGGTCGGCTGCCACACCGCTTGTTCTACCGCCAACTGCAGAATTCGTTCCGGGAGATGTACGTGAGTGATCAGGATTCCTTCGATTATGTGGTCGTCGGTGCCGGGAGTGCTGGGTGCGTGCTGGCGGCGCGGCTGACCGAGGACCCGGCCGTGTCGGTGCTGCTGCTGGAGGCCGGGCCGCCGGCCGATGCCGACGAGGTCCGCATCCCGGCCGCGTTTTCCGCCCTGTTCAAGACCCGCTGGGACTGGAACTACACGACGGCCGGGCAGAAGCAGCTCGGCGGCCGGCGTGTGTACTGGCCCCGGATGAAGGCCCTTGGCGGCTGCTCGGCGATGAACGCGATGATCTACATGCGGGGAAACCGGGCCGACTACGACAGCTGGCGTGATGCGCACGGCGCCACCGGCTGGGGTTACGCGGAGGTGCTGCCGTATTTCATCCGCTCGGAGGCCAACACCCGGCTCGGCGAGCCGTATCACGGGCGGGCGGGGCCGCTGCATGTCGAGGACCGCCGCTACACCCACGAGCTGAGCCGGGCGTGGGTGGAGGCGGCGGTCGCGTGGGGGCTCAAGCCGACCGGCGACTTCAACGGCGCCGGGCAGGAGGGCGCCGGGCTGTACCAGGTCACCTGCAAGCGCGGGCGCCGCTGGTCGGCCGCGGACGCCTACCTCAATCCGGCCTTGACCGGCCGGACCTCGTGGTCCGCACCGGGGCGCAGGCCACCCGGATCGTGCTGGCGGGCGGGCGCGCGACCGGTGTGGCCTACCGCCAGCAGAGCACTGATCAGATCGCGCACGCCCGCGCCGAGGTACTGCTGGCCGGGGGGGCGATCAGCTCACCGCAGCTGCTGATGCTGTCCGGTATCGGCCCGGCGGCGCATCTGCGGGAGCTCGGCATCGGCGTCGCCGCCAACCTGCCGGTGGGCGAGAACCTGCAGGACCACCCGGTCGTGCCGCTGCTGTGGCACACCCGCGGCACCACCGACCTGGCCGGCTTCGCCACGCCAGGCCGGCTCGCCCAATGGCGGCTACTCGGCCGCGGCCCGCTGACCTCCAACGTCGCGGAGGCCGGAGCGTTCTTCGCCAGCCGGGACGGCCTGCCCGCCCCCGACATCCAGGTGCATATGGCGCCGACCGGCTTCTTGGACAACGGCCTGCGGGAACCGGCCGGCCGGATGTTCGCCACTGGCCCGACCCTGGTAAGCGTGGCGAGCCGCGGACGGCTGCGGCTGGCCTCGGCCGACCCGCTGTGGCGGCCGGAGATCGACCCGGGCTACTTCGACGACCCCGCCGATCTGGACGCCATGCTGGCCGGCTGCCGGACCCTGCTCGATATCGCCGGCCAGGCCCCGATGCGCGGGCTCGCCGGCCGCCCGTTCCTGCCCGCAGACGGACGCGGCAGCACCGACGAACAGCTGCTCGGCCACATCCGGGGCTGGGCCCAGACGCTATATCACCCGGTCGGCACCTGCGCGATGGGCAGCGGTGAGGCCGCCGTCGTCGACCCGCAGCTGCGGGTCTACGGGATCGAGGACCTCCGGGTCGTCGATGCCTCGGTGATGCCCGCCATCCCCCGCGGCAACACCAACGCGCCCACCATCATGATCGCGGAGAAGGCGGCCGACCTCATCCGCGGCCTGCCTTCCCTCACCGCCCAGGAGCCGGCCCCATGACCACCACACCCCCCGACTCATTCATCACCGAGCGTCGCGGCCTAGTCACCTTCGACTCGCTGGACCCGGCGACCGGCGAGGTCGTCGGCAGCTACCCCGTGCACGACGCCGCGGCGGTCAACGCCGCGGTGGCGCGGGCCCGGGCCGCGGCCGGCTTCTGGTCGCCGCTGACCTTCGCCGAACGCGGCCGGCGGCTGGCCACCTGGGCGGGCGTGCTCACCCGCCGTATCGGCCAGCTGGCCGAGCTGGTCCACGCCGAGAACGGCAAGCCGCATTCGGACGCGCAACTGGAGATCGTGCTCGCGATCGAGCACATCGCGTGGGCGGCCAAGCACGCCGGCAAGGTGCTCGGCCCCCGGAAGACCTCCCCCGGCCTGCTGATGCGCAACCACGCCGCCACGGTCGAATACCAGCCCCTCGGTGTCGTCGGCGTGATCGGGCCATGGAACTACCCGGTGTTCACCCCGGTCGGTTCCATCGCCTACGCCCTGGCCGCCGGCAACGCGGTGGTCTACAAGCCCAGTGAGCACACTCCCGGCGTCGGCGCCTGGCTGGCCGGCGCGTTCGCGCAGGTGGTCCCCGAAGCGCCGGTGCTGCAGCTGGTCACCGGATTCGGCGCGACCGGCGACGCCCTGTGCCGGGCCGGCGTGGACAAGATCGCCTTCACCGGCTCGGCGGCCACCGCCAAGAAGGTGATGCACGCCTGCGCCGACGGGCTGGTCCCCCTCGTCATCGAAGGCGGCGGCAAGGACGCGCTGCTCGTCGACGCCGACGCCGACATCGGCGCCGCCGCCGACGCCGCGGTCTGGGGTGGCATGTCCAACGCCGGGCAAACCTGCGTCGGGGTCGAGCGGGTCTACGTCCACCAGCAGGTCTACGACGCGTTCGTCGCCGAGGTCACCGCCCGGGTCCAGGACCTGCGGGCCGGGCCCGATCAGAAGATCGGCCCGATGACGATGCCGGCCCAGGCGGGCGTGATCCGCGCGGCACATCGCCGACGCACTGGCCCGTGGCGGCACAGCCCTCGCCGGCGGCCTGGACGCGGTGGGCGAGCGTTACGTGCAGCCGACCGTGCTGGCTGGACGTGCCCGAGGACTCCGTCGCGGTGACCGAGGAGACCTTCGGCCCCACGCTGACCATCGCGAAGGTGCCCGACATGGACGAGGCCGTGCGCCGCGCCAACGCCTCGACCTACGGCCTGGGCGCCACCGTGTTCTCCCGCGCCCACGGCGCACAGCTGGCCCGCCGGATCCGCGCCGGAATGGTCTCGGTCAACTCGGTCATCTCCTTCGCCGCCATCCCATCGCTGCCCTGGGGAGGGGTCGGGCAATCCGGTTTCGGGCGAATCCACGGCCCCGACGGGCTGCGCGAATTCACCGCCGCCAAGGCCATCGCCCGGCAGCGCTTCACCGCGCCGCTCCGGTTGACCACCTTCGCCCGCTCCGCCCGCGCGGACAAGGCGATCGCCACCCTGACCACCCTGCGGCACGGCCGCGCCACCATCCCAGTGTGCGGATCATCGGCGGGGCCTCCTGGGTGAGCCGGGACGGGTCGCGGTTGTTGATTTCATAGCGGTCTCCTGTTGATCTGGAGTCGGGTGAGGATCTCGTCAAGCCGGGCGAGGTCATCGGAGTCCAGGTTGGTCAGTGCTGGCGGTGGCTCGTTGAGGATCGCCTGGCCGCGTCGGGCCGCGTCGCGTCCGGCGTCGGTGAGGTGCACGAGCTTGCGGCGATTGTCGTCGGGGTGGGGGGTGCGATGGACCAGGCCTCGCGCTTCGAGCTTGTCGACGCCGACGGTCGCGGCTGGTGGGTCGACATCGACGGCGCGTGCGATCTCTCGCAGGGTCATCGGACCGTCGGCGAGCTTGATCAGCAGCTCGACCTTGGCGGGTCCGAGATCGAGGGCGGCGTGGAGGGTACGCCGGCGGTCCTGTCCGGTGACGAACTCATGCAGGGCGGCCCACACCCGGGATGCGGTGTCCGGCGGCGTGGCCGATCGGGTGGTCATCGGGCTCCTTCCGGGGCGGGACTCATGTCAGCGGCCAGGCGGGCGCCGTTTCGCTCGGCGGTCGCCAGCGCCCAGCGTCCGGTCGAGACCATGCCGAGCACGATGACCATGACTCCACAGCCGGCGACCACCGCCCACGCCGTGTGGCTGGCGTGCACGAAGCCGGCCGTGCTGGTGGCGATGATCGCACCGGTGACCGCGACCCCGAGGGCCGCGCCGGTCTGGCGACAGGTGGAGGCGATCGCTCCCGCGACACCGGCTTGGTCTCGGGGCATGCCCGAGAGTGCGGTGTTGGTAGTCGGGGCGCTGTTCAGTCCCGCCCCTGCACCGTAGACGAGGTAGGCGACGATCAGATACCACACAGCGGTGTGGGCGCTAAGGCCGATCAGCAGGATCGCGCCCACGGCGATCAGCCCGCCGGACACGATCAGAGCGAGCCTCGGCCCACGGCTGGCCACCAACCGCCCTGAGACGGTGGAGAACACGCCGAGCATCACGGCCATCGGGATCGTGAGCACTCCGGCGTGCAGCGCGCTGTAGCCGCGAACGTCCTGCAGATACAGCGTGTTGAGGAACAGAAAGCCGCCTAGCGTCGCCAACGCGACCACCGAGATCAGCATCGCGCCCGAGAACGGCGCGCTGCGGAAATACCGCATGTCGACCAGCGGCTCGCGCCGCCGGGACTCGAGCACGGCCAGCGCGATCGCCGCGAGTACGGCAACCGCGAACAGCGCGACGATCGGCGCCGAGCCCCACCCGCTGCGTGGCCCCTCGATGATCCCGGCTGTCAGGCAGCCCAGCAGCGCGATCACCAGCAGCTGGCCGGGAAGGTCAAGCCGCCGGGGCTGCTCAGCCCGCGACTCGGGCACGAACCGTTGCGTGAGCGCGATCGCGATCAGGCCGACGGGAACGTTGATCCAGAAGATCGAACGCCACCCGATCCCGCTGACCAGCAGGCCCCCGAGCACCGGGCCGCTGGCGAGGCTGAGTCCGGCCACCGATCCCCACAGGCCGATCGCCTTCGCGCGCCCGGCGCGGTCGGTGAACGTGTTGACGATGATCGCCATCGCCACCGGGTTGAGCATCGAGCCGCCGACGGCCTGCAGTCCGCGAAAGGCGATCAGCCACCCGATCGACGGAGCCAGGCTGCACAGCAACGACCCCAGCGAGAACGCTCCCAGCCCGATCTGAAAGACCCGGCGGCGGCCGAAGCGGTCCGCGAGCGAGCCCGACAGCATGAGCAGGCACGCAATAACGAGGGTGTACGCGTCGATCGTCCACTGCAGACCGCTCACCGACGCGTGCAGTGCCCGCTGGATCGACGGCAAGGCGACATTGACGATCGTCACGTCAAGGCCCGCCATGAACACGCTCAGACAACACGTAGCCAGCACCACGGAACGGCGCCGCGCGTCACGATCAGTACGAGACGGGGAGCTAACCGTTGCCATAAACACTGTTGTAGCACAACAATCAAATTACGGGGAGCCGCCGTGCGCCGCAGGCATGCATGCGAGCGTCGTAATCTCAAGGAAGGCATCCAGTGGCGGGCGCGGATCAGCACTGCTGCAAGGGGAACCTGCCGGATCCGGCCGGGACGGTGCTGAACGTCCCCGAGACGCGGCAGGACGCGGCGGCCACGCTGTCCAGCCCTGCCTGCTGCCTGGCCGAGGCGATGATCGGTCCCGGGATCCTGCCCGGCATCCAGGCAGGCGCGGACTTGAGATGGTCGTTCAGACGGCGGTCACGTCACCCGCAGGATGCACCACCTCGGCGGTCGATGAACCGGAGGAGCACCAGTTCATGGCGGTATGCCGTGCTGCCATCGAGGCTGCCCGCGAGCTGGGCGGGCAAGAGCAGCCGGGGATTGGCGGGCGGTGCGGTGGGTGACACGCTTGAGGTGGTCTGGGGCGATGCGCTCGCGGCGTATGACTTCGGGCCCGGGCATCCGCTCGCCCGGTCCGCATCGAGCTGACGATGGCACTTGCCCGCGGGCTCGGCGTGTTTGATGCCCCGGGGGTGTCGGTGGCCGTCCCCGAGCTGGCCAGCCGCGCTGCCCGACCCGGTGTTCGGCCTCGGCACCATCGACAACCCCGTCTTCGCCGGGATGCACGACGCGTCCGCGCTGGTGGCCGGCGCCAGTGTTGCCGCGGCGCGCACGGTCTGGGGTGGCGTGACCGGGCATGCCGCTAACTTGGCGGGTGGCCTGCATCATGCGATGCCCGCTGCGGCCAGCGGGTTTTGCGTGTACAACGATCCGGTGATCGCGATCAAGTGGCTGCTCGGACACGGCGCCGAACGGGTCGCCTACGTCGACTTGGACGTGCACCACGCCGATGGCGTGCTGGCGGCTTTCTACAGCGATCCTCGGGTGCTGACGATTAGCCTGCACGAGCATCCGCGCACGCTGTTCCCTGGCACCGGCTTGCCGGCCGAGACCGGGTCGGGTGCGGGCGTGGGTTACGCCGTCAACGTCGCGCTGCCGGCTGGCACGGGTGACGCGGGTCGGCTGCGGGCGTTCCATGCGATCGTCCCGCCGCTGCTGCGGGAGTTCCGGCCGCAGGTGCTGGTCAGCCAGCACGGCTGCGACAGCCACCGGCTCGACCCGCTCGCCCATCTCGGTCTGAGCATAGATGCGCTGCGGGTCGCCGCTGCCGCTGTGCACCGGCTGGCACACGAGACCGCGGGCGGCCGCAGCCCGCAGGCGACCTGCTCCAGATGGCGGCGCATCGGGGGCTGTGATCCCGAGGATCGCCTCAGCCAGCTTGCTCGCAGTCGGCCGTGGGATCATGGAGGCTGAGCCGTTTCGCTTGCTGCGCCTTGTACCGGACGCGCGCGGGCGCCGATCATGGGTCGATGAGCTACCCAACGACGGTCTCGTCCTGCCAGCAGGCGTGTGCGCGGCAACGCTGGGAGGTTCCCGGCCGCTGCAACATCGCAGCCGGCGTGTGCGCCTCGCCGGTGCATCACCGGTCAGGTGCGGGCGGTCGACGGCGGCCGGGAGCTGTGATGCCCGGTCCGGGCGGCGAGTCCGGGCGGCTGGTTCGGGACGTGCTGCTGCGCGATGGGTCGACGTTGCGCTTGCAGGCCGCGGCGCCGGGGGACTTCGGCGACATCAAGGAGTTCTTCGACGGCCTGTCGCCGCAGAGCCGTTACCTGCGCTTCCACAGCTATGGGCGGGCCGACGTCGCCGCGCGGGCAGCCGCTGAGGCTGGTGGCGTTGACCGGGTCGCGCTGATCGCCCGGCACGGCGGCTCGGTGGTGGCGGTCGCCGGCTTTGACGGGCTGCGTGAGCCGCGGCGCCGCCGAGGTCGCGTTTGCGGTGGCCGACGATTGGCAGGGCCGCGGCGCCGGGACGCGGATGCTCGAGCAGCTCGCGGAAATCGCGGCGGGGCGTGGGATCAACCGGTTCGATGCGGAGGTCATGGTCGGCAACCAGGCGATGCTGGGGGTGTTCGAGGGCGCCGGCTTCGGCGTGCGGCGCCGGGGTTCGTTTGGTGAGCTGACGGTCTCGCTTGATATCACGCCGACGGAGGCGGTGCGGGAGCGGATCGGCGAACGCGACCATCTCGCCGCGGTCGCCGCGTTGCGGCCGATCCTCGCGCCCTCGTCGGTAGCGGTTGCGGGCGCCGCGGCGGCGCCGGGCAACCTGGGACGCACGGTCGCTGGCGAACATCGTCGCCGGCGGCTTTCAGGGCGTGGTGACACCGGTCAGCCGCTCGGGGGGTGTGGTGTGCTCGATGCGGGCCGCTCGCAGCCTCGCCGAGCTGGACGTCACCCCGGAGCTCGTGATCATCTGCGCCGCAGGCGACGAGCTGCTCGAGTTCGCCGCCGAGGCGGCCTCGGCCGGCGCAAAGGCGCTGGTGTTGCTCCCGGCCGGTCCGGAGGACAACGGCGTGGCGTCCCCGGGGCGAGAGGAACGGCTGCTGAAGGTCGTAAGGGGCGCAGGCTTGCGGATGGTCGGGCCGAGCTCGCTGGGAGTGGTCAACACCGCCGCCGACGTCAGCCTGAACGCCACGTTCAGCGGCGCGAGCGTGCAGGCCGGCGGTCTGGCGATCGGCTCGCAGGCGGCCGCGCTCGGGATCGAGCTGCTCGGGCATGCGGAGGCCCGGCAGCTCGGGGTCTCGATGCTGGTCTCGCTGGGCAGCCCCGCCGACGTCTCGACCAACGATCTGCTCGAGTGGTGCGAGGACGACGACCGGACGGCGGTGGTGATGCTGTATGTGGAGACGTTCGGCGATCCTGAGCACTTCACCCGGATCGCACGGCGCGTGTCGCGCAAGAAGCCGATCCTCGTTGTCAAGGGGCGTCGCAGCGCCGAGCGGGCGCGCGGCGAAGCGCGTTCCCACACGGCTGCGGCGCTGCACGGGGATGCGGTCGCTGACGCGCTCATGCATCACGCCGGGCTTTTGCGGTTCCACAGCGGCGAGGCGATGTTCGACGCCGCCCAGCTGTTCGAGAGCCAGCCGCTGCCAAGCGGACGGCGAATCGGGATCGTGAGCAACTCCGCCGGTGTGGCCACGCTCGCCGCCGACGCCTGCGCGACGCGCGGGCTGGAGCTGACAGAGGCGAGCGGCACGCAGTACCCCCGGATCCTGGGGATCGGCGCCGGGCCGGGCGAATACGCCGCGAGCATCCGCGAGCTGCTCGCCGACACCGGCATCGATGCGCTGATGGTCTTCTACGTCGACCATCACGACGGTGACCCAGAGACCGTTCTGGATGCGATCTCCGCGGTCTCAAAGGGCCAGCCCAAGCCGGTTGTGGCATCTGTCGTGCGCTCGGACGGCCAGCTGCCCGCGAGGAACGGCCCGGGCGTGCCGAACTTCCTGTTCCCGGAGTCGTGTGCCGCCGTGCTCGCGCGCGCCGCCGAACGCCGCGCCTGGCTGTCGCGCCCGCTCGGCCAGGCCCCGCACTACTCCGGCCTGAACGGGACAGCGGCGCGGGCGCTGATCTCCTCACTGCTCGATCGCGATCCCGCAGGCGGCTGGCTTTCGCTCAGCGACGCAGAGGCTCTGCTGGCCACCCACGGAATCCCGGTTGCCGCCGCTGATCGCTGCCGCGATCTGGAGGGCGCGATCGCGGTGGCGCGGGAAATCGGCGGCCCGGTGGCGCTGAAGGCGGATTTTGCGGCTCCCGCGCATGCGGGCGACATCGACGCCGTCCTGCTCGGGCTGGAAGGCGAGTCGGCGGTGCGATCCGGTTGGCGCGAGCTTGAACAACGGGTGCGGGCGGCCGGACGGGAATGGACGGGGGCGATCATCCAGCACCTCGTGGCGCCCGGCGCCGATGTGCTGGTGGGCGCCTTCAGCGATCCCGATCTGGGCTCCGTGATCGCGGCCGGCCTCGGCGGCCGCCAAGCCGGCCTCGCCGAAACGGTAGCGTTCCGCGTGCCACCGGCAACCGACGTCGAGGCCGACGAGCTGATCGACTCCTCCGGTGGCGTCGCCACTCAGCTGGACGGGTTCCGGGGCGCCGCTGCGCTCGATCGTGAGGCGCTACGCGAGCTGATCCTGCGCTTCGCCCTGCTTCTCGGGGAGGTCCCCGAGGTGGTCGAGGCCGACCTCAACCCTGTCCGGTGCACCACGAACGGCTGCGTCGTGCTCGACATGCGACTGCGAATCGAGCGCCGGCGCCCCGTCGAGCGCGTCCAGACGTGGTGACGGCGCCACCGAAACGACCGGACGGCCTGCCGATCCGGGGCACGGTCTGCAGGCCGGGTGCGCTAGCTCAGCTGATGCCCGGCCGCAGTCGGGCGCATACCACTCGCCGCCGGACCGAGAATCTTTACGGACGAGGTCTGCGCCGGGCGCGCTATCCCCGATGTAGGCGCAGAGCGGGCGGCCTGTGGGGGTGCCAGAAGTCTGCCTGGCCTGTGAGCTGCAGCGATGGGCAGGATCAGCCGTAGGCAGCGTGATCAGCCGTGTAACAGTCATCGTCTGCGAATCGATGTTCGGGAGCACCAAGAAGGTGGCGGAGGCCATCGCCGAGGGGCTGGCCGATTGCGCAGAGGTCTCGGTGGTGCCGGTCACTTCGGCCGATGCGCACATCCTCGACGGCGCGGATCTTGTGGTGGTGGGCGGTCCCACCCACACCCACGGGATGTCCAGGCCGAGTACCCGGAAGATGGCCGGGAAGCGGGCGAGGAAGCCGGGGAGCGAGGTCCACCATGCTGGGCCTGCAACCAGGGTCGTTGGCCCTTGTGGCCGCGAAGACCATCAAGATGCAGATCATCTCATCGGAGTGGACAACGCTCACATCGCGCTTGGAGCAAAGGCCACACCGATCGGCGGGGATGTGCGCTACCGACCTGCAGCTGTAACCACGCCGTGTGACCATGTCTAGGACTTGTGCCCGGACTCCGGCCAACCCGCGCTCCAACGAGACGATGGTGCCGCCAGCAATAGTGGGTGATGAAGCACGAAAGACCCACTGAGATGGGCTCTGTGATCATTTTCCAGGCGCACACCAGGAATGGCACGTGCGGGCGTTTGCGGAATTAACGGCCAAGGATCGCCAGGTGCACCGGGCATGCTGCATTATAATACTTCAAGGTCAGCTTTCCTTGGGAATACGCCCACGAGCACGTACAGGAATTAGGTACGCGATCGGAAGTAATGACCTCGGCAGGCACGCCGCTACGCCGCTCGGCGCGACCTGGCTGGTACGGTAGCGGCTCTCCGACGAGGGCAAGAACAGGCCCCTCGGTCTTGACTTCCTGGACAGCTCCGTCGGCTAGCGCCAGCCACTCCCGTGGCCTGGCACCTGATGAGGACTGGGCTGGTACGTGTCGTTTGACGCGCACCCTGGCTCCGGGGATTTTGTCACTCGCCCGGCTGTCCATGTCATTCAGAATATCCGCCGAGCGGGAGGGGGATTCTCGTGGCCTGTGGCCAGTGGTTCCTGATGCCTGGTAGTCCAGGCTCTCCAGCGTGACGATCCGCAGCCTTCAGTGCTTGCGACTAATGATCATCATGGTGAGCCCGACGGCGAGGCCGACTGTGCAAGGCGGCTATGCCCAGTCTGTCACGCACCTGGCGGACATGAACCTTGGCGCGTATCTTTGCCGGGCCGAAGGGCGGGCGGCTGCGCCGGTCCAACTTCCGCATCATCTGGACCAAGGCCAGAAACGCCATCGGCCTGCCGGGCCTGCACTTTCACGACCTGAGGCACACGGGAAACACGATGGCGGCAGGACAAGGCGCGAGCCTGCGCGAACTGATGGAACGGATGTCACGTGCGTTGCTCGCGGGGTTCAAATCCTGCGCTAGCTTCAGGTTCACAGGTTGCTGCTGGTGACGATCGTCGGCTGTTGATGGCGGTTCGGGGGCATCTCGGGGGCACGCCCGTAATGCGTAGGCCAGGTCCCGCCCCGCCGTGGTCCTGGCGCGCCGCCCCTCTCCCCCCATCGGACTGACTGCTGCCGATCCATTCGCTGGAGGGAAGGTGCCAAGGGTGGCTTCACGTGTACGTTAACCAGCACCCTTCCCCCTTGCTCGTTGCCCTGCAGTCACAGCTGCCCTTGACGCCGTAGCGGAGGCGTATCACAATCCTGTGGCATCTGGTGGGAGGCCCTTGCACCTTCCGCCCGCATGCCGCCCGCCCTATCACTCCGGCGTGCAGGATCACCTTGGGACGGGCCCTTTACGGAGGTACACAGATGGCTAGCCGAAGTGACCCCAGTGCGTGGCGATGATGAGAAACAGACCGCCGAGAGCGAGCGCGACGCCCGCGACGATCCTTCTCGCGGCGCTAGCCTTCAACGCCGGGATTTCGGCGGCGACGAACCAGATACCGGCGAACAGGATAAGCAGGAACCCCACTTCGGCGATGATCACCCCAGTGTGAGGAGCGAAACCATCGGCTAGGTTCATTGGCGGCATGTTTCCGCGTCGGCATACCGCGTGTCAACACGCGGAGCCCGGGGTGTCTGCCCTACGGGTCGGCTCTCAAACCGATGGCCGGGGCAGCGAAGCCGATCGCATGCGACGCGACCGCGGGGAGCGTCCTGGCCACGGTGCCTGGGAGTTGGACCATGGAAGCGCCGAGGGCAACGGCAGCGCTAACAACGGGATGCGTGCCGGGTGAGCCTGGCTGATCTGGTCATCCGGCGGTTGGCCCGGCGTGCGGCGGGCGGGCCTCTCCAAGGCTGAGCCCGCCGCTGACGCCGGGCCAGCGGCGCCGCAGGCGCCGCCTTGATTTAGTACGGGCTAATTCGGCAGTACGCGGACATAGCGGACGGTCGTGTCCCACCCGATGCTTGACACGTCAAGCATCGGGTGGGATTAGACAGCGGGCACCACGCGCTTGGGGTCGGCCTCTTCGTCCCGAAGACAAGTCCGTAGGCTCTAATGGTGGGCCCATCCTGGGGTTGACGTAACGACCAGCATCACCGGCGGCGGAGCCGTGACACCCGACTGAGCAGCGGGACAATGTCAGTCCCCAGCCGCCGACCAGCACCTGACCGCCAACACCCGATCGCCCGCCAGTCTCCGGGCGCCCGGCAGCAGCACAGCGCGGCAGCAACCCAGCCTAAGCGCAAGGGCACCCGGAGATGCTTTCTGCGGAGAGGTTTGAAAGGATCTCCGGGTGCCCTTGCGGGTGGAGAGGCCGACCCGGATGATGCGCGGGGGTCGCTTGTGGAGGGCCGTTGTCACCCTTGTCACCAGGTTGGCCCTACGACTTGTAGGGCCACTCCTAGGGTTCAGGACCCTCATTGCGCGGGAAACCCGCTCTGACCTGCACTAACGTGGTGGGCGATACTGGTATCGAACCAGTGGCCTCTACCGTGTCAAGGCAAATGTGTATTCCTGGTTAATGGCGTAGAGGTAGCCATTCAGGGTATAAATGTGCAGGTGGAGGCGGTTATTTGCTGTCGTTTGAGACTGGCTGATGTTCAATAGTGCCGCCAAATCTCACGGTCAAACTACGGTCAAACGATCAAGGTTGGCGAGCGTCATGGGGTACTCACGCAAGCGGGCTGACCAGGACGGCAAGCCGCGGTACACCGCGTACTACTGGGACGTGCGCGGCCGCGAATGCTCGGCCGGGACGTTCCCGCGGAAGAAGGACGCGGACCGCGCGTGGCAGGCCGCCGAGGCCAAGGTGGCCGAGGGCCGCGCTACTGACCTGCGGCGCGGCCGTCAGCAGTTCGGGCAGTACGTGACGCAGACGTGGCTGCCCAACCACGTCATGGAGCTGAGCACGCGGCAGAGCTACACCTATGTGATCAACAAGCACATCCTGCCGGAGTTCCGGTCGCTCCCGATGATCGAGATTATGCCGGCGACGGTCCGGGATTTCGTTCGCAAGATGCAGAACGGCGGCGCATCGTGGCACACGATCGACAAGTGCCGCACCATTCTCAGTGCGATCTTCACCACTGCGCTCAGCGATCAGATCATCTTCCTGCACCCGTGCAAGGGCGTGAAGGTTCCGCCGACCCCGAGCAAGCCGCTCGTCATCGTCACGCCCGAGCAGTTCGACGCGATCCACCAGGCGCTGCCGGACGCGGCGACGCGCCTCATGGTCGAGACGGCAATCGAGAGCGGCCTGCGCTGGGGCGAGCTTGCCGAGCTGCGCGCCGGGGATCTCGACCTCACGACGAGGATCCTGACGGTGAGCCGCACGGTCGTTGAGCTTGACCCGAAGTTTCATCCCGAGGGTGGCCGGTTCCTGGTCAAGCCGTATCCGAAGAACACCAAGTTCCGGCGCTTCAAGCTCAGCGCCCCGGTCGTCGCGCGGATCGCCGTTCATGTCCGCGAGCGGCATCTCGGCACCGACGATCTGCTGTTCACCGCATCCGCCGAGCCCGCGCCGCGCCTGGTCGTGTTGTCCGATCCCGACACCCTCGGCCGTACGGAGCCGAACCGCGCTGGACGGCGCTACCAGCACGGCACGCTGACCGGTTACTCCTTGGGCGGGTACCACTGCCAGCACTGCAAGGCCGCATACGCCCACTACCGGGCAGCCCGCCGCGCCAACGGCAAGGACGATCCGCGCCCGGGGCGCACGCTCGACACGGATGGTCACATCCCGCGCGGCTGGTTCCGCGAACATGTCTGGAAACGCGCGCTTGCCTCAGCAGGTATCGACCGGCGTGTCCGGATGCACGACCTGAGACACGCACATGCGTCCTGGCTGCTGTCCGGCGGCGCCGACCTCCAGGTCGTCAAGGACAGACTCGGCCACGGCAGCCTCCGAACCACCGAGAAGTACCTGCACACCCTCCCCGACGCCGACGAGACCGCGCTAGAAGCCCTCTCCAAGATCAGGAATCGTGTGCTCCCAGGCTGAAGACGCCGGCAAACCCGCTAGTTGGCCCGAATCTGCGCCCAGATCACCTTGCCAGCCCAGCCAGGAACAACGTCCCAGTTCCAGCGTTCGCAGAGTGCGTCTACGAGCATCAGGCCCCGGCCGCCTTCCTCATCGGGCTCAGCATGCTTGGCCGTGGGCGCTCCGGGGCTCCGGTCCCACACCTGGACCAGGACGAGTACTCGGTCCGACCACAGCCGCAGATGGACAACGGGCAGGCCGGATAGATCATCGTCATACCTGGGCAGTCCGTCCGGGCCGGTTGAGGCGCGGATCGCGTTGGTCGTTAGCTCCGAGACCACCAGCTCGACGGTCTCGGCCACGGCGGCGAGGCCCCATTCGTACATCACGTTGCGGGCATGAAGCCGGGCGCACCCGACGGCGGGCGGCAAGGCGCCCAGTACCAGGGCGCTCGACAGCGGCCAGGTTGTGCTCACTTGTGCTGTCGGCTGGCCGTTCACGACGGCCCGGCAATACCGCTTGGCCTCCGCGAGCGTTCACGTAGCTCAGCGTCAAGTTGGCGTTCGGCTTGTTTCAGTTCGGCACAGAGCTGGCGAGCCGACGCCGCCCTCACCCAGAACAGCGCTGCCTGAGGATAAGGGAGGAAGCCGTACCGAACGCGGACGGCCGTCCACTGACCTTGCCTGGGCATCCAGATAGCCCATTCCGGGAACCGCCGTAGCAGGGCGCCTAAGAAAGTGATGTTGGCCTCAATGGCGTGGCGAACATGTTGGCTGGTCGCCGTGCTCGTCATGACCGCACCTGCCGTGAGTTACCCCGAACGATCTGCGTCGGCAATGCCGACGTCGTAGCCAGGCGCAGGACCACCACGACCGGCCAGGGAACGGCATGTGCTCCGGCGATCTGGTAAACGCGCTCAGGGAACGTGCCGTTTGGGGCGGGTAGTGGGCACAGCGGCTCCGTCATGGGCGGATACCGTAGGCGCGGCATCCCGTGACATCTGTGCACGGCGTGCGGCCCTCCCGCCGTGCGGGTTGGAACGGCCGTTGACCCGCACGTTTGTGCGGGTTGGGTCAGATCACCCCAGCCCGGTGAGCCAGCGGACGCAGTTGTGGCGTGCTGGCGCGGTGTTCCCTGCGCAGCAACAGAGCCAGCAGCTCATGGGTGACAGTGTCGTAGCGGACCAGCTGCGGGGCGCTGCGCTCAGCATCCAGCAGCATGTTCACGGCCGCTGCGTCGTGGCGTTGCTGGGAGTACGCGCGGGCCAGGTCGAGGCTGACCTGACTGCGTCGGCCCGCCAGGCCCTCGGGAAGCCGGCCCACGTCGAGGGTGCCGCCGGTGTCCACAGCGGTACCAGCGTCGCCGAACGCGACGGCGGTCGAGATCTGGTGGATGCGGACGTTGGTGGGGCCGAACGCGGTCCAATGGTCGTTGCGATCTCCACCGAGCCGGCTCGCGATGCGCTGAGCCGTTGCAAGGGACCGATCGGCGGCCGCGCGGTCGAACTCGGCGGCGGCCGCGAGCGCGCCGGCTAGGTGCAGGCTTCCCACGACCGACAGCCGCTCCGGGTCACTGTCGGGGGTGGAGCGTTCCAAGGCAGCGGCGGCACCGGTCACCAGATCACGTGCCTGCGTAGTGTGCTTGCGCCGGACAAATACATGCGCGAGCCGGAACGCCGACACTGCTGCCAGCAGCCCACCCTCCGCGTGCTCGGCAGCATTCACCGCCCGGTCCGCGGCTGTCCACGCCAGACTGGTCTCTCCGACACGGCTCAGCACCATGGTCGTCGCCTGGTATATCTCTGCGCGCACGATGCTTACCGCGCCCGAGTCCCGGCGCGGGCACGTCCGCGCCGCAATCTCCACGCCGCGGATCAGGGTCGGCAGCATCCGCCCGGCTTCGTCGTAGCGAGCCGCCTGATAGGTGCGGTTCACCTGCTGCACCCCCAGCCGAAGGCGCTCCAGATCGGGTGGGTGCTCGGCGGTTTCGGTGCTGATCACCGATTCGAGTGCATCGTAGGCCATCATGGCCCGCTCGATCTCGCGGGACGCCGTGTAACCGGACATATGCGGATCGATTGATGCTTTCCCGGTCAGCTCCGCGACATCGACGCGCAGAACCTCCGCCAAGGACGTGAGCACGTTGTGACTGTCAACCTGGCGCAGGCCGCGCTCGACCTGGGATAGCCAGCTCTCCGAGCGGCCGACTAATCCCGCGAGCGCCGCCTGGGACAGCCCACGACGCCGCCGCGCCCGCGCGATCCGCCGCCCGCGTGCTGAAGCGTCCACCATCAATCCCTCCCGGCCGCGCCGACTCCCGTCACACGATGCAATTCATCGAGCACTTTCTGCCAGGATGGCATGCGTTCCTGCGGTAGCGCGTCCGGGTCGAACAGAACACACACCCCCATGCCGCGCAGTAGATCGAGGCTCCGCCCGAACGCCACATGCCGAGCGAGGGCATCCTTGACCAAGGGGACCGCGAGAATCGGCACCCCCACACCCATGAGCTCGCACAGCAGCCCGGTGGCGAACGTGTCCGTGATCCCGGCCGCCCACTTGTTCACCGTGTTGAAGGTTGCCGGTGCCACCACCACCGCGTCCGCGATGGGCAACTCATCCGGCTCATCCGGCATGCGGAAACCCGTCCGCACCCGATCCCCGGTCATCTCGGCCAACTGGCCGGTATCGATGAACCGCTCACCCATAGGCGTAGCGATAACGCGCACAACCCATCCCGCACCCTGCGCGAGCCCGATGAACTTGCCCACCCTGGATGCGGCCGGGGCGGCGCAAACCACCACGTACAACACACCCCGAGGCTGGCTGCTCGCGTTCATCAACCGCGAGCGTAGCCGTTCGCCTGCGGGAGACGATTCCTCAGAAAACCTAACCGAGCCGGCCAGCGGTCCGATCACTTCGTCAGCCTTGAGTAAGCCAGGTAACCCAGACACGATCCGATACTGAAGAAGGCGATCGTGTCCACGGTCTTCACGCCGCGTGTTCGATCGGCTGAGGGCTGGGAGGTGGGCACTGCTCTGCGGCCACAGCCCGGCCAGCGGGCGGCCGTATGAGGGCTGGCGGCAGATCCGCCGCTGGCAAAAGGGGCCGGTTTGTGCTCCGGCGGCCGCCCGGCATTGGGCAGCGATCGCGCTCCGATCAGTAAATCTGTCGCGTCAGCGAGCACGGCGGCGGTTCCTTGGTCATCCCTCGGGTGTCAGCGAGCGCTCGCCCGCGTGTTCGGCAGCGAGGTACTCGTGCGCGAGGCGCACCGCCGTCGCGCCGTCACCGACGGTGTAAGCAACCCGCTTCATGGAACGGCGCGCGCAGCCCGGGAGCGCATCGCAGTCCGCGCTGGCCGGCGAGGACCGCCTCCCATGGGGAACGCATAGAGAGGAACTGATCATGATCACCAAGCAAAGCGTAAAGCTCTCACGTAGCCTCGTGGGCAAGCAGACCCACAACCTGCAAGACTACGGCGCGCGCAAGCTTGCCGCGGCCGTCAACCTGGCCACCTGGGAGGAGCGCATGTCCGCCCAGGCCAGGGCGCGAGAGGCCGGGCGGTTCCCGCCGGACAAGCTCGGCGACAGGATTGATCCTTACAACGAGATGATCAGGGCGCATCGTGGCCGGATCGCTCATACCTTCGACAGCCACTGCAAGTGTGCCTGCCGTGCCGTGGAGCACGACGAGGAGGAGTGTCGAATGCGCTCGGGCATCTACGTTTGGATATGCCGGAGATGCGGCCAGTACCGCCGTGAATATTGAGAGAACGGTTCCTGAGAGCGGGTGGCCGCCGCAACCTTTGCGAGCACGGGTTCGTTACCCACGACTACCTTGCAAGCAGAGTCGGTCGATGTGCGATGCTGCTAACACGGATGCTGACAACGCCAGTGGATGATCTCGGATATGCCCGGACTGGCCCCGCCAGCGAGGCTGGGGGGACCGGTCAGGGCCTCAGCTCGGGGGAGTGCGGTTTTCTCAGCTTCGATAGCGTGGTCGATGTCAGCGGCGCCGAGCATCGTCATATCGCCGCGCTCGTTCACGGCCGTCATGATCTTGGCCCGCCGCCTGTGGGGTTCCGCGGGATCCTCTGGCGGGTAACTCTTGTCACTGAAGACCGCGAACTCTTCTTCGGTATCTGCGGCGGCTCGCGGGCCCGGGCGCGTCACCCCAGGAGGCCGAATGTCGGTTCCGGGACCTTCTGGCAGCGCCCGGCGGGGAGGTCGCACACGATGGCGGCGATCGTCTGTTCGGTGCTGTCCTTCAGCTTCCCCAGCAGGTGCGTCGGGTCGAGTCCGAGGAACACAGGGGGGCGCAGGTAGACGCCCGCCGGCATGAGGGTGGCGTGCCGGGTCAAGGTGGCGACGTCGACGGCGACACCGTCCACTATCATCCAGGACCCGTCCGACGACAGCGCCACGACCGGCTGGACGTTCTCGGTGACGGTACCGCCGCTGGAATCCTGGTACGTCCGCTGCGTGATGCAGCCGAAGGTCGCCGTTCGGAAGGCCGACCCGAGGTCGATGACGCGCAGGCAGCCGGCCTCGCGGACCAGCAGCAGGTTGCCCGCCACTCCTTCGAGCTGTTGCGGGTGCTGGACTTCCCGGCCGTCCAGCGACCTGACCGCGAATCCGCCCCCCTTGTCGATCAGGATCCCGGCCTGGACCCACCCGGCCAGGCTGGACCAGGCAGGCTGGTCGAAGTGGGTCACCTCGCGCACGGTCGCCAAGTCGACGACATGGACGGTGTTCGGGTGACGCTCCTCGGCACCGGCCTGCAGCCATGCGACATACCGCATCGAGGGGTCGGTGGCGACGCCGCCCATCGAGGCGTGCCCGATCCGAACCAGGCGGCCGCCCGGCCTCAGCAGATCGAGATACGAGACGACGTACTGGTCGCTGTAGCCGCCGACCTGGTTCGCCGTCATCAACGTCGCGACGAGGCCAAGTGGAGTGCGCGACCAGTAGGACAGTTGGATGGTGTCGGCGGGCACCGGGACCCGGTGTCCGCGCTCGGCGAGCAGGAAGTGGCCCTGCCGCCCGGACAGGGTCGGGACGTCGGGCATCGGAGCCTTGGGCAGGGTTGCCGCCCAGGCTCTCAAATCCTGGTCTGTGAGCGTGCGTGGCGCGGAGGCCGAGCCCGTCGGCGAGGGCGTCGGCGACGTCGAGACGGGTGCCGGCGGCGCTTCGGTGTGCTGGGAGCCTCGGGTAGAGGCGACCACGACGACCGTGAGCACGACGACTACCGGAGCGGCCGCGGCCGCGATGACGTTTCGGCACCTGTGCCGGCGCGTCGGCCGATCGCTCGGGGGTTTGCTGGGACTGATGCCAGCCATCGCCGTCCTCCCTTCCGGCAAGGACGCCGCCGCGGTGAAAGCCCTCGGAGCCAGGACGTGCGGCAGCAACCCCAGACGGCCTTGCGCACCAAGCCTCCGGAACGCTGCCGCGTATAGGGGCCGCGCCGACAAGGAGCACCCTCGCGAGCACTTGCCCGATTACTCTGACCGCATCACTTCCACGCACCCGGCGCCAGGTGCCAACGTCCGCAATAGTGACAACCAGGGTGCGGCGCTGCGACCGCCGGCTGCGACGTCGCTGGGCGGCCGCCAGATCAAGATCGGGTACGGCACCGACTGTCCAGATCGGCCATTATGTGGCCTGAAGGGCTGCGGCGATCGAAGATCACCCACATGGCTGATGAGTGGACGTGTGTTACGCGGGCATCAATATTCGTTCCCGCCTGTACCTATCGACAATCTTCGCCCGTGCCGCTGGCCGTGGAACTGCACTGCCGCAGGCGCACAGAGTGGAGCCTGCGGCGCACGTGATTCGGAGGGGGCTACCTCGGCTGATCGGCCCAGCTCCGGGGAAGGCATTCATTGCGCGGGCTATCAGGCGGGTGGGGTTACCCTCTTTTAGTGTGCGGCTGATCGGATTGCCGCTCACCGGGTTCCGCCCGGCGACGGGGAGGCGAGTGTTGACCTTTTCCGACAGCAGGCCGCCGGCGGCCGCCGTGGCTGCTGGCGGGGGCGTGTTTGTTGGCCGGGCGGGTGAGCTGGCCATGCTGGAGGCGGCTGCAGCGGCGGCGCGATGCGGCGAGCCCAGGGTGGTGCTAGTCGAGGGGGAGGGGGGCGCTGGCAAGTCGACCCTGCTGGCCCGGTTCGCGTCGGGGCTGCCCGGCGCGACGGTGATGCGCGCTAGCGGTGACGAGGCGGAGCTGTTGCTGCCCTATGGAGTGGTGGGTCAGCTGGTGGCCAGCGCCCGGGGGGCGGGGGGCAGCCCGCCGGGATTGCTGGCCCCGGAGCTGAGCGACGGGGTTGACCCGGTGGCGGTGGGTGCCGACCTGGTGGTGTGGCTGGGCCGGTTCCCAGGGATGGTGCTGGCGCTGATCGATGATCTGCAGTGGGCGGATGGGCCGTCGGCGCGGGCGTTGCTGTTCGCGGTGCGCCGGTTGCAGGCGGACCGGGTGCTGGTGGTGGTGTCGGCCCGGCCGGGCGAGCTGGCCCGGCTGGGCGAGGGGTGGCTGCGTTTCTTTGCGGGGGACCACCGGGCGGGCCGGCTCCGCCTCGCTGGCCTGGGGCCGGAGGACGTGGTGGCGCTGAGCCGGGCGCTGGGGCTGGGCGAGCTGCCGCGACGCGCGGCCGGCCGTCTGCTGGAGGAGACGGGCGGTAACCTGTTGTACTGCCGGGCGGTGCTGGAGGAGTTCGGGATCGAGGGCCTTGACCTGGGCGGCGGATCGCTGGGGGTGCCGCGGTCGCTGGCCGGGGTGGTGCTCTTGCGGGTGGGCGCGCTGAGCCCGGCTGCCCGGGAGCTGGTGGTGGCGGCGGCGGTGCTGGGTGACCACTGCGAGCTGGCGGCAGCGGCCGCGTTGGCCGACCTGGGTGATCCGCTGCCGGGGCTGGGGGAAGCGGTGGCGGCGGGGATCTTGGCCGAGCAGCCGGGCGGGGGCCTGGCCGGGATCGGGTTCACCCATTTGCTGGTGCGGCGGGCTGTGTATGGCGATCTGAGCCCGGCGCGGCGGCGCCGGCTGCACCAGCGGGCGGCGGGTTTCGTGGACTGGCACCGGGCGCTGGGGCAGCGGGTGGCGGCGGCGGCCGGCCCGGACGACGTGCTGGCCGACGAGCTGGAGGCGGCCAGCTGGGAGGCTCGCCACCTGGGCAGGACGGCACAGGCGGCGGCCTGGCTGGCGCAGGCGGCGGCAGTGAGCAGCGAGCGCGAGGTGGCCGATCGCCGCCTGCTGGACGCGCTGGAGATCCTAATCGATCACGGCGAGGTGGCGGAGGCGGAGGTCCTTGCCGTCCGGGTGACGGCGGCCGGGCGGAGCGCGCGGCGCAGCGGGTTGCTGGGCGGGCTGGATTTCCTCGCGGGCCGGGCCGCTGCGGGCGAGGCCCG
The DNA here is from genome assembly GCA_963851085.1 of uncultured Actinomycetota bacterium. GTDB lineage: Bacteria > Actinomycetota > Actinomycetes > Streptosporangiales > Streptosporangiaceae > DATFVJ01. Next base: position 380,161 of record CAWKNX010000005.1, read on the forward strand.
CCTGCTGGAGGCGTGGCAGGTCCACGTCCCGGCCCAGGACGCGTCCGTCGGCGCCGCCGCCGCTTTCCATTTGGCGGTGTTGTGCCTGGTCGCGGGCCGGATCCGGGAGGCGATCGAATGGGGCGAGCGGGCGGCGGCGGCGGCCGGTGCCGGCCCGGCCGCCGTGCGCCACCAGGCCCTGGGCGTGCTGGCAATCGCCCTATTTGCCGATGGGCGGGGACCCGAGGGCCTGGCCCGGCTGGCGTTCCTGCCCACCGCCCCGGCCGAGGTGCCGCGAGAGGACACCGACACCCTCGTCATGCGGGGCCAGGTCAGGGTCTTGACCGAGGACCTGACCGGGGCGATCGCCGATCTTTCCATCGCGGCGGCGAGGCTGCGTGCCGGTGTCCCGCTGGGCACCGCCAGCGAGTGCCTGTACTACCTGGCGGAAGCCGAGTACCTCCTCGGATCCTGGGACGACGCCGTGCTGCACGCGCAGCTGGCCGTCTCGCTGGCCCAAGACGCCGACCGGGTGTGGGAGCTCAGCTTCGTGCACAGTGTCGCCGCTGTTGTTCCCGCGCTGCGCGGCGACTGGGAGCTGGCTAGCGAGCACGTCCGGATGGCCACCGAGGCCGGCCAGGCGGTCGGCACCGCGGGGGCGATCGGCGCGGCCGCCATCGCCCGGACGTTCCTGGCCATGGCCCGCGGCGATCTGGAAGGCGTAGTCGGCGGCGCCGCGGCCGTGCGCGCAACGGGCCGGACGAAGTTCCCGAGTCTCATGCCCTACGACTGGCGGTCCCTCGAGATCGACGCTCTCATTGGCTTGGGCCGTCTCGGTCAGGCGGAGACGGCTCTGGCCGAGCTGGACGCGGTTGTGCCACCGGCTGGCCCGGCGTCGGCCCTGGTGGCCGCCGCCCGGCTGCGCGGTGACCTGGCCACTGCGGCCGGGCACCCGGCCGACGCGGCCGCGGCGTTTGAGACCGCCTGGCGCCGGGCCCAGGACGTGCAGGTGCCGTTGGCATTGGCCCAGCTGGAGATCTCCGACGCCCGCCGGCTGTGCGCGGCCGGCCAGCTGCAAGCGGCCGTCGCGCGGTTGCGGTCCGCCCGGCAGCGCCTGATCACCCTGGGCGCACGGCCCAGCCTGGAGGCCTGCGACCGGGAGCTCGCCGCTGCCGCCGGGTCCGTGGGGCCGCAAACGGCGCCCGCTCTGCCCGGTCTTACCCCGGCCGAGCAGGCGGTGGCCCGCCTGGTTGCGACCGGCCGCTCCAACCGCCAGGCGGCGGGCGAGCTGTACGTGAGCGTCAAGACCGTCGAGTTCCACCTCGGGAACATCTTCGGCAAGCTCGGGATCCGATCCCGCAAAGACCTCATTGCCCGCATCGGCGTCCCGCCGCCCCACCCAGAAGAAAACTAGGGTCAAGCCTAGGGTCCCGGCCCCAGGGACACGGCTTCACCGGACCAGTGACGATGACCGAGTGACCTCGACCTCACCGGTAACTGGCCTCGAGGCCGCGCCGACGCGGCCTGCGGCGTCGGGTGGCACGCCGCTCGTTCCACTCGCGAGCTGCACGTTCGTTATAGGAGCTACGCGTGGCTGATCAGGATTCCTTCGACTATGTGGTCGTCGGTGCGGGGAGTGCCGGGTGTGTGCTGGCGGCGCGGCTGACCGAGGACCCGGCGGTGTCGGTGCTGTTGCTGGAGGCGGGGCCGCCGGCTGATGCTGACGAGGTCCGCATCCCGGCGGCGTTCTCCGCCCTGTTCAAGACGCGCTGGGACTGGAACTACACGACGGTCGGCCAAAAGCACTTCGGCGGGCGGCGTGCGTACTGGCCGCGGATGAAGGCTCTCGGCGGCTGTTCGGCGATGAACGCGATGATCTACATGCGGGGGAACCGGCTCGACTACGACTGCTGGCGTGATGTGCACGGCGCCACCGGCTGGGGTTACGCGGATGTGCTGCCCTATTTCATCCGCTCGGAGGCCAACACCCGCCTCGGCGGGCCTCACCACGGGTGGGAGGGCCCGCTGCATGTCGAGGACCGCCGCTACACTCACGAGCTGTCCCGGGCGTGGGTGGAGGCGGCAGTCGCGTGGGGGCTCAAGCCCACCGACGACTTCAACGGCGCTGCACAGGAGGGTGCCGGGCTTTACCAGGTCACCTGCAAGCGCGGGCGCCGCTGGACGGCCGCGGACGGATACCTCGGCCCGGCGCTAGGCCGACCCAATCTGGTCGTCCGCACCGCAGCGCAGGCCACCCGGATCGTGCTGGAGGGAACGCGCGCGGCCGGTGTGGCCTACCGCCAGCAGGGCACTGACCGGACCGCGCACGCCCGCGTCGAGGTACTGCTGGCCGGGGGTGCGATCAACTCGCCACAGCTGCTGATGCTGTCCGGAATCGGCCCAGCGGCGCATCTGCGTGAGCTCGGCATCGGCGTCGCCGCCGACCTGCCGGTGGGCGAGAACCTGCACGACCATCCCGCGGTGCCGCTGATCTGGCACACCCGCGGCACCACCGACCTGGCCGACTTCGCCACGCCGGGCCGGCTCGCCCAGTGGCGGCTGTTCGGCCGCGGCCCGCTGACCTCCAACGTCGCGGAGGCCGGCGCGTTCTTCACCAGCCGCGACGGCCTGCCCGCCCCCGACATCCAGCCGCACGTGGCGCCGACCGGCTTCTACGACAACGGCCTGCGGGAACCGGCCGGCCGGATGGTCACCACCGGCCCCGTCCTGGTCGCCGTGGCCAGCCGCGGACGGCTGCGGCTGGCCTCAGCTGACCCGCTGTGGCGGCCCCAGATCGACCCGGGTTACTTCGACGACCCCGCCGATCTGGACGCCATGCTGGCCGGCTGCCGGGCCCTGCTCGAGATCGCCGGCCAGGCCCCGATGCGCGGGCTGGCCGGCCGCCCGTTCCTGCCCGCCGACGGACGCGACAGCACCGACGAACAGCTGCTCGGCCACATCCGGGAGCTGGGCCCAGACGCTCTATCACCCGGTCGGCACCTGCGCGATGGGCAGCGGTGAGACCGCCGTCGTCGACCCGCAGCTGCGGGTCTACGGGATCGAGGACCTCCGCGTCGTCGATGCCTCAGTGATGCCCGCCATCCCCCGCGGCAACACCAACGCGCCCACCATCATGATCGCGGAGAAGGCGGCCGACCTCATCCGCGGCATGCCTGCGCTTACCACCAAGGAGCCGGCACCGTGACCAGTACACCCCCCGACTCATTCATCACCGAGCGTCGCGGCCTAGTCACCTTCGACTCGCTGGACCCGGCGACCGGCGAGGTGGTCGGCAGCTACCCCGTGCATGACGCCGCGGCGGTCAACGCCGCGGTGGCGCGGGCCCGGGCCGCGGCCGGCTTCTGGTCGCCGCTGACCTTCGCCGAACGCGGCCGGCGGCTGGCCACCTGGGCGGGCGTGCTCACCCGCCGTATCGGCCAGCTGGCCGAGCTGGTCCACGCCGAGAACGGCAAGCCGCATTCGGACGCGCAACTGGAGATCGTGCTCGCGATCGAGCACATCGCGTGGGCGGCCAAGCACGCCGGCAAGGTGCTCGGCCCGCGGAAGACCTCCCCCGGCCTGCTGATGCGCAACCACGCCGCGACGGTCGAGTACCAGCCCCTCGGTGTCGTCGGCGTGATCGGGCCATGGAACTACCCGGTGTTCACCCCGCTCGGTTCCATCGCCTACGCCCTGGCCGCCGGCAACGCGGTGGTCTACAAGCCCAGTGAGCACACTCCCGGCGTCGGCGCCTGGCTGGTCGATGCGTTCGCGCAGGTGGTCCCCGAAGCGCCGGTGCTGCAGCTGGTCACCGGATTCGGCGCGACCGGCGACGCCCTGTGCCGGGCCGGCGTGGACAAGATCGCCTTCACCGGCTCGGCGGCCACCGCCAAGAAGGTGATGCACGCCTGCGCCGACGGGCTGGTCCCCCTCATCATCGAAGGCGGCGGCAAGGACGCGCTGCTCGTCGACGCCGACGCCGACATCGGCGCGGCCGCCGACGCCGCGGTCTGGGGTGGCATGTCCAACGCCGGGCAAACCTGCGCCGGGGTCGAGCGGGTCTACGTCCACCGGCAGGTCTACGACGCGTTCGTCGCCGAGGTCACCGCCCGGGTCCAGGACCTGCGGGCCGGGCCCGATCAGAAAATCGGCCCCATGACGATGCCGGCCCAGGCGGGCGTGATCCGCCGGCACATCGCCGACGCACTGGCCCGTGGCGGCACAGCCCTCGCCGGCGGCCTGGACGCGGTGGGCGAGCGTTACGTGCAGCCGACCGTGCTGGTCGACGTGCCCGAGGACTCCGTCGCGGTGACCGAGGAGACCTTCGGCCCCACGCTGACCATCGCGAAGGTGCCCGACATGGACGAGGCCGTGCGCCGCGCCAACGCCTCAACCTACGGCCTGGGCGCCACCGTGTTCTCCCGCGCCCACGGCGCACAGCTGGCCCGCCGGATCCGCGCCGGAATGGTCTCGGTGAACTCGGTCATCTCCTTCGCCGCCATCCCATCGCTGCCCTGGGGAGGGGTCGGGCAATCCGGTTTCGGGCGAATCCACGGCCCCGACGGGCTGCGCGAATTCACCGCCGCCAAGGCCATCGCCCGGCAGCGCTTCACCGCGCCGCTCCGGTTGACCACCTTCGCCCGCTCCGCCCGCGCGGACAAGGCGATCGTCACCCTGACCACCCTGCGGCACGGCCGCGCCAACAACCTTCCCCGGCGCGGCCGACGAGGCTGAGGCTGAGGACAACACCGATGACTCACCACCCAATCGCGTACCCCAATGGCATCCAGGCGACATTCAGCATCAAAACCAGCCGTAGGGCTCGCGACCAAGAACCGCCGCTATGCGTGTCCGCTTGGCTTGACGCGATCATCGGTACGGCGTGAGAGCGCAGGTAGCACAGAACTGGACGTTATGGCCGTGATGGTCTCCGGGTGATTGCAGCCGCGATGCCAGTACGTATTCGGCGTTCGGCGCTGAGCGCGCGTCCCTGCGTCCGATGAATCTTCACTGTCAGTGAGAGCCCTCCCAGCTTGATCAGTATCGCCGGACAGGCCCGAATGTTGCCATGTTGGCGAACCCGTCGCCGTCGAGCAGAACATTCTGGTTTCGGTCGTTCTCAAAAGACGGTGCCCCGTTGCTTTGGGTGCAACGGGCGGCCAGTTCGATGCTGCCAAGCCCGCTCGAAGTACCAGGTCAGCATGTGAATCTCGGTGTCGCTGACCATTCTGGTTTGATCGCCTGACCGTGATTTGACCGTCGTACTGCGCTCTGCCCACGGGCACGCGGTGGCGCAGATCGTGCCCGCGCGGCACGCCTTACGCCAGACGGCCGTGGCTAGCTGAACAGATCGGGATGAGCCAGGCGACACCCGGATGGCACGTTGGTGGGTTGCGGCGGCCGCTGTCTGAGATATGCGATTCCTGGGGGCCGCTGGACGTGCGCGAACGCGAAATGTGGCCGGGCGGCTTGTTGCTTCCGCTGTGGTTACTTCTATATCTGGGAGGTGCATGCGGCGGAGGGGCTCGCCGTTGACTGCGGTTCCTCGCCAACGGTCCCTGCCCAGCGGGTAGGAGGCCGCATGCTTCAGGTCGACCGTGAATTCGTGTACTCGGGTTCGGGCTCGGCAGCAGGGGCGCCGCCACCGTCGAGGTCGTGTCCGTGCCGCTCGGCGGGCGCCGATCCGGTGACCTGGCAGGACGAGGTGGGTCTTGAGCGGCTTGCGCATCTGTATCAGTGCGAAGGGTTGTCGACCTACCGCATCGCCGAGCTGACAGGTTCCGAGCGGCAGCGCGTCACCCGGATTCTGCGCCGGGCGGGAGTGCCGCTTCGGCCGCGCGGCGCTGGCGGACGCCGGCCACTGCGGCGCCGGCGATCCGGCGGATCTGTCCGAGGTTTTGGCCTTGTTATACGCGCACGGAGGTCTCACTTCCCGGCAGGTCGGTGCGCTCCTCGGGATACCTGAGCGGACGATCCGGGATCGCCTGCGCCGGTACGGCATCCAAGTCCGCAGCCGGGGCCGCTGCAATCGCGAGGATCGGCGCGTGGTACCGGCAGGCATCCTCTTGGCCTTGTACAGCGGCGCCGGCATGACTGCCGCCGAAGTCGGCCGTTTGCTAGGGATCTCGCACAATGTGGTCCTGCGCAGCGCGCATTCGTTCGGGCTTGCGGTCAGGGTCGGCGGCGCGGTCCCGCCGTCAGGCCCGGAGGAGATCGAGCTGATTGCCGCGCTCTACTCCGATGGGCTCGTCGATGCCGCACTGCGCAAGCACAAGATCCTGCGTGTGCGGGCGGGTGGCCCGGTCTGGGAGCGTTTCCCTGAACCGGTCCCGCTCAGCAGGCAGCTTGTCGGGGATCTTTACTGGGGCTGCGGCGTTGGGCTCAACCATATCGAGCTTGTCACCGGGCAGCCGGCGATGACCGTGCGGGGTTTCATGCGCCGCGCAGGCATGCTGCTCCGTCATCCGGGCGGCCGGTCGCCCTTCATGCGGCGCTGGCGGACCGGGCTGGCAGCAGACAGGCAGCCGTCCGCGCCGGGCTGGCCAGAACCCGTCCGGCCGGTGCGTGATGGCGCCGGTGTGGGCGTGGGGGGCGTGGACGTTGCGGCAGCCTGGGCGGGCCGCCCCCCGGCGGCAGTGGTCCCGGAAACGACCGATTCCGGGACCCGGCCTCAGCGCCACCGCAGGTCCCCCGGAGGCCCCGCCCGGGCGGTTGCGGGCGCCGGTGAGAAACGGGGTCACCAGCCGCAAACCGCCGGCGGGCGAAGGCAGGACTCATGGCCGGTGCACAGGTGACTAACGGCCCGGTCGCCGCGTGCCCCGCAGGCATACCGTCGCAGCTGTGGATACTTCAACGGTTATTGCATCGAGCCCGGTTGAACTGACAGTACGCCTTGCCGCGCTGGCCGACCCGGTGCGGCTGCGCATCGTCGGGGTGCTGGCCGGGGGCGGCCGGTGCGTGTGCGACCTGCAGGAGAAGGTGCCGGTGGCCGCGAACCTGCTGTCCTACCACCTTCGCGTGCTGCGCGACGCGGGCCTGGTGGCCTCGGCCCGCCGGGGGCGCTGGATCGACTACCGCCTCGACGGTGAGGGGTTCGCTGCTTTGTGGGCGCAGGCGTCCGCGGCAGGCGTGCCACTGCCCGGCGACCGGGTCATCACCGGACGGCGCGGGTCGCCATGCGAGGACGACGGCGAGGGGGTGTGCGGTGACTGACACCAGGACCAGCGAGGTCACTGGCGCGGCCGGGCAGCGGCCGGTGATGGCCGGGCTGCCGGTGCTGGACCGGTTCCTGCCGGTGTGGATCGGGGCGGCGATGGCCGCCGGGCTGCTGCTCGGCCGCCTGGTCCCGGGCCTGAACAGCGCGCTGAACCGCGTCGCGGTCCATGGCACCAGCCTGCCGATCGCGCTCGGGCTGCTGTTGATGATGTACCCGGTGCTGGCGAAGGTCCGCTATAGCGAGATCGGGCGGATCACTGCGGACCGCCGGATGATGACCGTCTCGCTGCTGCTCAACTGGGTGATCGGCCCGGCGGTGATGTTCGCGCTGGCCTGGCTGCTGCTGGCGGATCAGCCCGCGTACCGGACCGGGGTCATCCTGGTCGGGCTGGCCCGGTGCATCGCGATGGTGCTGATCTGGACCGACCTGGCCTGCGGCGACCGGGAGATGGCCACCGTGCTCGTCGCCCTCAACGCTGTCTTCCAGGTCCTGCTGTACGCCGCGCTGGGCTTCTTCTACCTGCAGGTACTGCCCGGCTGGCTCGGCCTGCCGACGGCGAGCCTGCACGTGTCCATCGCCGAGATCGCCGGCACGGTGGCGGTGTTTCTCGGCATTCCGCTGGTGGCCGGGTACCTGACCCGCACCATCGGGGAGCGGGCCAAGGGCCGGGACTGGTACGAATCCCGGTTCCTGCCCAAGCTCGGGCCGGTGGCGCTGTACGGGCTGCTGTTCACCGTGGTGATCCTGTTCGCCCTGCAGGGCAAGAAGATCACCTCCGCGCCGCTCGACGTCGTCAGGATCGCGCTGCCGCTGCTGGCCTACTTCGCGATCATGTGGTTCGCCGGGTTCGCCATCGGCCGCCGGGTGCACCTGTCCTACCCGCGCACCGCCGCGCTGGCGTTCTCCGCGGCCAGCAACGACTTCGAGCTGGCGATCGCGGTCGCGATCGGTGTGTTCGGGGTGACCAGCGGCCAGGCACTCGCCGGCGTCGTCGGGCCGCTGATCGAGGTGCCCGTCATGGTCGCCCTGGTCTACGTCGCGTTGTGGGCCCGCCGCCGCTTCTACACCCCCGAGGAGGCCGCGCCATGAACTGCTTTGACTGCGCAGCGCTTGGCGACCACGTCGATGCCGTCGCCATCTGCGCCGACTGCGGCGCCGCCGTCTGCCACGATCACGCGCACGTCACCGCCCGCTGGCTGACCCGGACCATGGTGATCAACCGCGTCGTCACCGTCGAGCCGCCCGCGCGCACCATCCGCTGCGGCGTCTGCCAGGCCGCCCACGACGCCGCGCCCGCCACCGGCTACGCGGCGGCAGGCTGATGAGCAAGAACACGGCAGGCGCCACCGTGCCGGTCTGGATTCGGCATCGTCAGAGATTTCGACATGCGTCTATTTTGACAAGTGTCGATGCCACGTGGCATGTTCGGGCTACGCGATTCATCGACACTTGTCGATATCTGCTGGAGGTTCAGAGTCGCGTGTCCACCCGGTTCTCAAAGCCAGTGGCGAGGACGAGGCACGCTAACCCCCGACCGACGGACAGGAGAATGCCATGCCCGTGATCAATGTCTACGAACCAGCCTTGTGCTGCAACACCGGGGTGTGCGGCCCCGATCTCGACCAGGCCCTGGTGACGTTCACCGCCGACTTCGATCACCTCAGGGGCCTGGGCGCGGACATCTCCCGGCACAACCTGGCCAGCGATCCGGCCGCCTTTGCCGAGAACGACAGCGTGCGCTCCTTCCTGGAGGTGGCCGGATCTGAGGGGCTGCCGCTGACCATGGTTGACGGGGTAACCGTAGCCACCGGCAGGTACCCGGCCAGGGATCAGCTGCTCCGCTACGCGGGCCTGGCCAGCGCGGCAGCTCCGGCGGGCGTGACCGAGCTGGGACTGACTGCCGTCACCGACGACAGCTGCGGGCCGGCCGGATGCTGCTAGGGAGCGGGATGAAGTTCCTGGAAGCCCCGCCGCGGTTCCTGTTCTTCACGGGCAAGGGAGGGGTTGGCAAGACGTCCGTCGCCTGCGCCGCAGCCTTGCACCTGGCCGGCCGGGCCAAGCGGGTGCTGCTGGTCAGCACTGACCCGGCGTCGAACGTCGGGCAGGTGCTCGGCGTCACGATCGGCAACACCATCACC
>CAWKNX010000006.1:0-23892 GCA_963851085.1 uncultured Actinomycetota bacterium
CCACGCTTGCTCGCCGGTCGCTGGCCGGCTTCGCCGGTGCCTTGGTGCTGGCCCGGGGGGCGACGGCCGCCTCCCGATCCGGCACGGCCCTACGGCTGCACACACCTTCGCCCATGATCGCGGTAACTTCTCGGCGGATACCGCGGAGAAGCTACCGCGATCATGAACTGCTCACCGACCTGGTCGGTCAAGGCCGAGATCGGGGAACGGGTTTGCTCGCGACCCGATCATCTGCTGGCACCACGGGATGGCAGCCCCACCCCGCGCCTGTGCAGAGGGCCTGGCCGGTGGATATGCCCCTGCCGGTCCGGCAGACTCTAAGACATGCCTGAACTGCCCGAGGTTGAAGCGCTCGCCGTCTTCCTGCGCGGACGCGCGGTCGGGCACGCCATCGCCCGGGCGGACGTCGCGGCGATCTCGGTCCTGAAGACCTACGACCCGCCGCTCAGTGCCCTTCCCGGCCTCGTCATCAGCGCCGTGGCACGGCATGGCAAGTTCCTCGACCTTTCCTGTGGCGGTGATCCCCCCGGTGCCGTTGGTGCCGCCGGCACTGTCGGTGGCGCCGGCGATTCGGCCGCGCAGCCGCTGCACTTGATCACCCACCTTGCCCGGGCAGGCTGGCTGCGCTGGCGTGACAAACTGCCCGCCGAGCCGCCACGCCCTGGCAAGGGTCCGCTCGCGTTCCGGATGCTGCTCGACGATGGATCGGGATTCGACCTGACAGAGGCGGGAACCCAGGAAGCGGCTCGCGGTCTATCTGGTCCGTGCACACCCCGCGGCAGTACCGGGCATCGCCGCGCTCGGCCCGGATCCGCTTGCGCCCGAATTCGACGTCGCCGCGCTCGCCGGGCTGCTGGCCGGGCGCAGAACCCAGATCAAGGGGCTCCTGCGCGATCAGAGCGTCATCGCCGGCATCGGCAACGCCTATTCCGACGAGGTGCTGCACGCCGCGAAGATGTCACCGTTCAAGCTTGCTGCGGGCTTCACGCCGGACGAGGTGGCCACCCTGCATTCCGCGATCGTGACCGCCCTGCGCGGCGCTGTGGACCGGTCGGCGGGCCTGGCGGCAGGAGATCTGAAAGCAGAAAAGAAGACCGGCCTGCGGGTGCACGGGCGCGCGGGCCAGCCCTGCCCGGTCTGCGGTGACACGATCAGGGAGGTGTCGTTCGCCGACTCCGCGCTCCAGTACTGCCCGACGTGCCAGACGGGCGGCAAGCCGCTCGCCGACCGCCGCCTTTCGCGGCTGCTCAAATGAGCGGTCGCGCAATGAGAGGCCGCGCGGGGTAGGGCTGCCGGGCTCGCGGCACCCTGTCCGCGCGACCTTCAAGAGCCTGCTTGAGAACCCCATGCTCTGCTGCGCGGCGCCCAGGCGGCGGCTGGCTGCGCCATTGGGGTCCGGGTCCCCCCGGATAGCGCTGTGTTCGGTCACTTAGTACCTCCGGCTAGGCTCCCTCGCTCCGCTGAGCCGCCTTGCCAGCCACCGCCTTGCCAGCCACCGCCTTGCCAGCCACCGGCTGGCCCTGCTGGCTTTCCGGCGCTGTGCGCCGGGCCGCTCGCTGTGCCCTCGCGCGACCGAGGGCTCTCGAACAGGCTCTAACCCGGTTACCCCACTGCCGCCGGGCTGGCGTAAGGGCCGAAGACCGGGGCGATCCGGCTCCAGCGCGCGGTCTGGCAGCCGTCGACTCTGGAGAACGTGGCGTGTATCTGCTTGCCGTGCCAGGTGCCGTCAACGATCGCGGTCTGCGGGCCGCCGTAGATCATCGAGCACATAACGCCGTGCTGCACCGGCGCGAACGGATCTGCGACCCGGGCGAGCGCGGCACACGCGGTGGCGGGATGCACCAGGGTGCCGCCGGCTGGATCGCAGGTGAGCGTCCAGCTTTGCGCGTTCGCGTGCGCATTTGGCCGAACGGCTATCGTCAGCGACACCGGTGGATTCGCGGGGCTCGTGGTCCCCGCGCCCGCGGCGTGCTGTGAGCCGCACCCAGCGGCGAGCGTGAGCACAGTCGCCATGGCGGCAAGCAAGGCCGCCGATGTCATGGGGATCTTCATGCGGGTTGGACGCCGGCCGGCTGGCGCTGGTTCCGCCCGATTCGCGGTTGATCATCCTCCTGCGTCCATCCGTGCGCGGACACGGGTGCGCGGCGCCAGGACCGCCCGCGCGGATTACGAGAGGATACGAGGTCATGGGCCTGCTGGAGGAACTCACCAGCATCACGGGCGATGCCCACGTGCTCGCTGGCCGCGACGTTATGGCGGGCTACGTCACCGACTGGACCGGCCGGTACCGTGGCACGGCGACATGCGTGGTGAGGCCGGGTTCCGCCGCTGAGGTCGCGGAAGTGGTCCGGGTATGCGCGCGGCGCGGCGCGGCGATCGTTCCGCAGGGCGGCAATACCGGGCTGGTCGGCGGCGGCGTGCCGTGGCATCGTACGTGCGGAGCGGTGGAAGTGGGGGGAAGCGGGGGAAGCGGGGGAAGCACCGTCTGGCCCGGAGCGCCCGTCGGTCGTGCTTTCCACCCGCAGGCTGCGCGACCTCGGCCAGGTCGATCTCGTCGCCAGCCAGGTCACAGCCGGTGCCGGGGTCACGATCGCCGACCTGGACGCGCACGCGCGCAAGGCGGGGCTGGGCTACGGAGTCGACCTCGCCTCCCGTGACTCCGCCACCGTCGGGGGCACGATTGCCACCAACGCGGGCGGCGTGCACACCGTGCGTTACGGCTTTACCCGTGCCCAGCTACTCGGCGTTGAGGCGGTACTCGCCGACGGTGCCGTCGTGTCGAGGCTGGCTGGGCTCACCTCGGACAATACCGGATATGACCTGCCGGGGCTGCTGGCAGGAAGCGAGGGCACGCTCGGCGTGATCACCGCGGCGCGGTTGCGGCTGTGGCCGGTGGAGACCACGCTCACCACCCTGCTGGCTGGGGTCGACGGCATCGATGCCGCAGCGGCGCTCTTTGCCGATATCCGCGCCGGGGCGGACCGTGTGCAGGCGGCGGAGTACTTCGAAGCCGAGGGCGTCGAACTGGTCCGCGCGGTGACTGGCCTGCCGCTGCCGCTCGGCCGCGGATACCCCGCCTACCTGCTCGCGGAGACCGCGGGAGCGGACGCGGCCGAGCGGCTGGCGCGGCTACCTGCGCTCGCGGACGCGGCGGTCGCCACAGACCAGGGCAGCCGGGACAGGCTCTGGGCGTACCGCGAGCGGCATACCGACGCGATCAGCGCGGTGGGCATCCCGCACAAGCTGGACGTGGCCGTCCCGATTGGCGCACTCGGGGCCTTCCGAGCGGCGCTTGCGGACGTGGTCGGCGGCACGCGGACGATCGTCTTCGGGCATATCGGCGTGGGCAATCTGCACATCAACGTCCTCGGGCCCGACACCGGCGACGACCGCGTCGACGAGGCGGTGCTGCGCCTCGCGGCCGCGCACGGCGGCAGCGTCTCCGCGGAGCACGGGATCGGCCGGGCGAAGGCACGGTGGCTGCCGCTGAGCAGGTCCGCCGAGGAGATTGCGGCGATGCGGGCGGTGAAGTCCGCGCTTGATCCCGCGGGCCTGCTCAACCCTGGCGTCCTGTTCTGAGCCCATGACAGGCGGCACCGCTGCGGCGCCGGGGGCGTGGCATATCCGCTAGCCGCCTGCCAGCCAGGCGTGCGCGATGGCAACATGACTGACGTGGCTGACGTGGTGGATCGCGGCGAGGTGCAGTCCCGGGTCGACGCGATCGCACGAGCCGTCATCGAGTGCGCCGCCGATGCGATCATCGCCTCCGACACCGACGGCACGGTGCTGCTCTGGAACCCCGCGGCGGAGCGGATGTTCGGCTGGGCCGCCACTGAGGTCGCGGGGCGTGATCCGCAGATCATCCCGGAGGAGCTGAGGGCCGAGCACAACGCCGTGCTCGAGCGGGTACGAAGCGGCGGCCAGATATCATTCGCCACCCGCCGCATCCGCCGGGACAGTGGCCTGCTCGACGTGCGCATCGACACCAGCGCGCTGCGGGACGCGGGGGGCGAGGTGATCGGCTGGGTCAACGTCTACCACCGGGTCGGCCAGGACGACGCGGCCAGGCATCATGTGGCGCAGCGGGTCCGCGTGGTGCGTCGCCTCGGTGACGTGGTGGCCGACATGAACGCGCAGCGCGACCTGGAGTCGGTGCTCGACCGCATCGCGGCCAGCCTGCGCGAGCTCACCAGCGCGGACGCGGGCGGCTTCGTGCTCATCGAAGGCGGTGAGCTCCGGCTCGTCAGCATGGACGGGCTGCCCGGCAGCCTGCGCGGCCGTACGGCGCAGCTGCCGGACAGCCTGGTCGGGGAGCTGATGCGAAGCGGCAAGACGGTGCTGATGGCCACCGGGGAAACCGGCCGCTTCGACGACATGATCTGGTCCGCACTGCCCGGGCTGCACACGATCGCGATCGGGCTTTCCTACGTGAGTGGCAGGCCCTACGGTGCGCTGTACGCGCTCTACAGCAGGCGCAAGGTGGGGCATATCGAGCTCGAACTGCTCGAACTGCTCGCGGGCCACGCCGGCGTGGCGCTTACCAACGCGATGGCGTTCGAGGAGGTTGTCAGGCAGCGGGCGCACGAGCGCGCAGTGATCGACGCGAGCGCGGACGGCATCGCGGTGCTCGATTCCGGCGGGCTTGTCAGGCAGTGGAACCCGGCCGCGCACCGGCTGACCGGCGTGTCCGCGCAAGCCGTCACGGGCAAGCTGCCGCCGTTCCCGCTGCCCGCGCCGGGCTCAAAGCTGACGCACAAGCTCGTGAACGGTCGCTGGCTCGACGTGCTCTGCACGGGCCTGGCCGGAGGCGACGAGCGGGTGCTCGACTTCCGCGACGTCACAGCGGCGAAGGAGCTCGAAGAGGCGAAGGATCTCTTCCTCGCGACCGCGAGCCACGAGCTGCGCACGCCGATCACCGTGGTACAAGGCTTCGCGAGCACGCTCGCGAGCCGCTGGGAGAAGCTGACCGACTCCGACCGGCACAGCGCCGCGGTGACCATCGCCGAGCGCGCCGGGTCGCTCGGCCGTCTCGTCGAGCAGTTGCTGCTCGGCTCCCGCGCCGGCGCGGACGAGCTGACGGTTACCAATGGCGCGTTCGACCTGGGCGCGCTGCTGCGCGGGGCCGCGGTCGCGTTCCGGCCGCTTTCCGACAAGCACACGCTCGTGGCCGACATCCCCCCGGACCTGCCCGCGGCGTTCGGTGACGCGATGGCTACCGACATCATCGCCGGTCAGATCCTCGAGAACGCGTTCAAGTACTCCCCGTCCGGCGGCACCGTCACGGTCCGCGCCGAGGCAGCCGCCGATCGGATCGATGTCACGGTAGAAGACGAGGGCATCGGCATTTCGCCGGGCGATCACGAGCGCATCTTCGAGCGGTTCGTCCAGGGCGAGGCCGGAGACCGGCGGCGTTTCGGCGGGATCGGCCTTGGCCTTTACATCGTCCGCAGGCTCGCCCGTGCGCAGGGCGCGGACGTGCAGGCTCGCTCACGGCCCGGCGGCGGCACGATCATGTGGCTCCGCCTGCGGCGGGCGGACGGGCCCGGCGATCAGGGCGCACCGCCGCCGGAAGGCGAGCTGAACCCCGATCAGCCGCCGCTGACCGGGGTGCGCTCGCGCCGTTCGCCTCCGGCCGCGTCCAGGTAGGCGTCGATCACGCCTGGCACGTCGTCACTGTCCATCACGATCTCGCCCTTCTCGAGCCAGATCACCCGGTTGCACGTCTCCTCGACCTCGTCGAGGTTGTGCGCGACGAGGAACACCGTGCCCGCCTCCTGGCGCAGTTCTTCGATCCGCTGGTGGCTCTTGCGCCGGAACTCCGCGTCGCCCGTGGCGAGCGCCTCGTCGATGAGCAGCACGTCGTGGCTCCTGGCTGAGGCGATGGCGAACCTGAGCCGTGACCCCATGCCGCTCGAATACGCGCGCATCGGCAGGTCGATGAATTCTCCGACCCCGGAGAAATCGACCACCTCCTGGTAGCGCTCCTTGGTCTCCTGCCGTGTCATGCCCATGGCCAGGCAGCCGAGCACAACATTCCGCTCGCCGGTGAGGTCGTCCATCAGCGCGGCATTCACGCCGAGCAGCGATGCCTCGCCCGTGGTGTAGACGGCGCCGTGTTCCGAGGGCAGCAGACCGGCGATCGCCCGAAGCAGGGTGGACTTGCCCGACCCGTTCCGCCCGATGACACCGATCGCGTCGCCGCGGTAGGCCACGAACGACACACCGCGGATCGCGTGCACTTCCCTGACCGAGGGGCTGCGCTGGCGGCGCATCAGGCGCAGCAGTGCGGTGGCCGCGGTGCCCTTGTCGCCGCCCGCGCCGTAGACGCGATACACGATGTGCAGGTCATCCACGATGACCACGGGCTCAGCCACGGCCGTACACCGCCTCCGCCTGCCAGAAGAACAGGAAACCGATCACGACCGCCGCCACGGCCCAGCCGACGCCGAGCAGCCACAGGTCGCGCGTGGTGCCGAGGGGCGGCGGATGGCAGTACGCCGACCAGTACGGCTTGCTCGACGGGTGCTTCCCGTACCACCAGCACTTGGCGAAGTTGTACGGCTTGGAGCCGGGGTTGCTCAGCCGCTGCGATTTGAGCAGTGCGTCCCTGACGAGGTTGATGTAGACCGCGGCCGGGTTGGCCTGCAGCAGCGCCTGCAGCTTGCGGTGACCGTCGAGCCTCGTCAGGGTGCGCAGGCTGAAGATGACGCCGGACAGGTACATCCAGGTCCGCAGCAGGAACGGCAGCAACTGGCTGAAGTGGGCCACGCCGGCACCGGTGCGCGCGATGATCATCCCCGCGCCGACGTTGAACATCGCCTGGAACGTGAGCGCGGGGATGATCAGCAGCCAGTACCAGGTAAGCGGCTCGCCGGTGGCCAGCACGATGGCGAAAAGCACGAGCATGGACAGCAGCAGTTGCTGCAGTTCCACCACGACATAGGCGAGCGGCAGGCACGCGCGCGGGAAGCGCAGCGCCCGGATCAGCGGGAGATGGTCATTGATCACACGGGCGGCGATGAGGAACGACCGCTGGGTGAAGGTGAAGATGAAGACCCCGGTGACGAGGAATGCGAGGAAGTTCGGGACGCCGCGGCTGGTGCCGAGCAGCACGCCGAAGATCAGGAAGTAGACGCCCGCGTTGAGCAGCGGGGTCAGGACCTGCCAGAGCTGGCCAAGCCTGGCCTCGGTGTACATCGCCACGTTGCGCGCGGTGGCGAAGGTCAGGATGAAGTGCCTCCGTGCCCAGATCTGGCGGATATAGGCGCGCAGGGGAGGCCGCCGCGCGCTCGGCCGCAGACCGTGCTCCGCGGCGAGTTCGCTGAGCGGCTCGGCCGGCAGCGGGGTGATCTCGAGCGGCGTGCCGCTGGACAGCGTGCCAGGGCCGCTCAGGCCGCCTGGACCGCTTATGCGCCCGGTTCCGCTCATGTGGCCGAGCCTATTTCGCGCCGTAGGGTCGACGGGACACAACCTCGTCGCTCGCGGTGCGGATTCATCACTGGATACCTCATCGCCTGACGATTAGAGTTGTAGGGAGCAACTGTCGAGCCCAACGCTATACCATGAGAGTTGCAGCGTACAACTGTTCCCGGTCTGAGGCGTCGCATGCCAGTTCGGAAGCAGAGTTCGTAACGCAGTTCGGAAGCAGAGTTCGTTAGCAGAGTGGGGAAGGGCAGTGCAGGAGATCGCGCTTGGCGGGCCGGTTGAAGAACTCCTCGGGCGGCTGCTGAGGGCTGCGGGCCCAGCCGAGCAGCCGCCGGAGGAGCCGAGCCCCCAGGTGTCGCCGTCAGAGGCCAGGGCGCTGTTCGAGTTGCTCGCCGCCCATGGGATCGCGCAGGGAGAGCTCGCCAGCCTGCTCGGGCTCGAGAAGAGCACGATCAGCAGGCTCGCCGCCGGGCTCGAGCGCAAGGGCTGGATCAGGCGCGGGCGCGATGCTTCGAACCAGCGCTACGTCCGGCTCCACCTCACGCCGGAGGGCCGGGCCGTGGCAGCACGCGTGTGGCGGGGCTGGCAGGACCGCCAGGCCCGGATCCTCGGCGCGCTGAGCGAGGAGGAGCGCGCCGGCCTGACGGTCGGCCTGGGCGGACTGATCCGCGCGCTCGCTGCCGAGGGCTTGCTCGGCGATCCCCCACGTGACGCCAAGCACATTGCCTGACAGGTCGCGCGACTAGGGCGGACAGGGTTGCCGGGCTCGCGCCCTGCCGTCGGCGTGCACGGGGTGGATGCAGCGCATGTCACGCGTTCCGCGCGTTCCATCAGCGCGTTCCCTGCGGATGTTTCGTGCCGCGCAAGTGCCCGTTTGTTGTGCGGTAACGGCTCATCTGGTGTTTCTACGGCACATTTCCACACCATCCACATCACGCGGTTTCCGATCCGGTCCGGCGGGGCATTTCCGCTCGTACCAGATCCGTGTAGATCTCGAGATCGTGGCTGGCGACCGTCGGACGGAGGTGAGGGCGTCGAGCACGGTTCTGCTCCCTTACACGCCCTCCAGCGTCGCGGTCGCACGCCGCCGCCTGACCGCCGATCTCCTCGGCGCCGGGATCCGCGGGCCAGGCTGTCCACGACGCTGCCCTGGTCATGAGTGAGCTGCTGAGCAACGCGCTCCGGCACGCGCATCCGCTGCCAGACGGTCACGTGCGCGTCGGATGGGCACTCGACGCGGACATGCTGGAGGTTACTGTCAGCGACGGCGGTGCTGTCACCAGGCCGCGGGCGTCGCAGGCATCGCTTTCTTCGCTCGGAGGCCGCGGCCTGTCCATCGTGACCCATCTGACCTGGCGCTGGGGTGTCCGTTCCGACGATGACGGTACGACCGTGTGGGCTCAGCTCCCGGTACGCCCGGTCAACGGGCGCGCGATCAGCAACAGAGGGGTAGCACAGCGCCAAAGTGGTGATACTCACGGTGACATGACGCTCACGCGGCAAAGTGGAGGATCCGGGGGTGACCGTGAGCTATACCCACGGCGTGGACAGCGAGGTCGGCAGGCTCGGCACGGTCCTGCTGCACCGTCCGGGTATGGAACTGCGGCGGATAACCCCTCGAAATAGCGCCAAGCTGCTCTTCGGCACCATTCCCTGGGTCGGGCGTGCACAGCAGGAACATGATGCCTTTGCCACGGCCCTGAGGGGCTGCGGCACCGAGGTCCGCTATCTCACCGAACTGCTGCAGGACACCCTGGAATACCAGCCGGCCAGGAGCGAGGCGATCGCCTCGGTGCTGGGCGACGACCGGCTCGGCGACGAACTCCGCGGTTACCTGCGGGCCTACCTGGACGACCTGGATCCGGAGCGCCTGGCCCAGGTTCTGATCAGCGGCCTCGCGCCGGAAGAACTGAGGCCGGGCCGCGGCGTCGTCTACCAGCTCCTTGATCGCCACGAATTCATCATCGATCCCCTCCCGAACCTGCTGTTCATCAGGGACTCGAGCGTGTGGATCGGCGACAGGGTCGCGGTCACGAGCCCCGCCACCGGGATCAGACGGCGAGAGGCCACGTTGCTCCAGCTCATCTACGCCCACCACCCGCGGTTCGCGGGGACCAAGCGGCTCTACCACCCTGGCCTCGAGCCGCTTGAAGGTGGGGACGTGCTGCTGCTCGCGCCTGGGATTGTCGCGGTGGGCACGGGCAAGCGCACGACGCCTGCCGCGGTGGAGCGCCTCGCCCGCCGCGTCTTCGATGCAGGACTCGCGCACACCGTCCTCGCGGTGCCGATGGCCGGCGGCAGCCAGTCCGCGCATCTCGACACCGTCTGCACCATGGTTGACGTGGACACCGTGGTCATGCTGCCGGCCGCCGCTTACACGCTTACCGCCCACGCGATCACCGTCCGCGCGGAAGGGCCCGGGGTGCTGCGGGTGTCGCGGGCACAGCCATTCCTGGAAGCCGCGGCGCAGGCGATGGGAATCGACCGGCTCAAGGTGATCGACACGGGCGTCGATCCCGTCGCATCGAGCCGCGGGCAATGGGACGACGGCGGCAACATGCTCGCGATCGCCCCGCGGGTGGTCGTCGCCTGCGAGCGCAACGTGGACACCAACGCGACTCTGGAGGCTGCGGGAATCGTGGTGATCCCGGTGCCAGGCAGCGAGCTTGCCTGCGGCAGAGGCGGTCCCAGGTGCATGACCTGCCCGGTCAGCAGGGAACCCGCCACGGAGCCTGCGCCCGCGGTCACCTTCGCGGGAGGTGTGACCGCGCTGCGGCCTGCCCGACGTGGGTGAACGGCGGTGCGATCCGGTCCGGAGATTCCGAGCGAATACTCAGCGTGACCATCTGGCTCATGAGCCTGGCGCACCGGTAAGGTGCCCCACGTGGAGCTTAAGGTCTCGAGCCAATCTCAGGGCGATCAAGCGATCGTTACCGTATCGGGTGAAATCGATCTGTACACCGCGCCCCGGCTGCAGGGCGAGCTCACGGCCGTGCTCGACGGCGGCCGCCCGGTCCGGGTCGTGGTTGACATGTCGGGGGTCGAGTTCTGTGATTCCACTGGCATGAACGTCCTGTTGTCGGCGAGGAAGCGGGCACGCGAACACGGTGGCGGGCTTGACCTGGCCAGCCCGCGTCCGGCCGTGCGCAAGATCTTGCAGGTAACCGGCCTCGACTCGGTATTCACCGTCGTCAACGACGACGCCACCGCGGCGGCCGGGGATGGCGCCGCGACCTGCTAGGAGCTGTCCCGGGCGTCCAAAGAGCCTGTTTGAGAACCCCATGCTCTGCTGCGCGGGCGCCCAGACGGCGGCTGGCTGCGCCATTGGGGTCCGGGTCCCCCGGATAGCGCTGTGCTCGGTCACTTGGTACCTCCGGCTAGGCTCCCTCGCTCCGCCTGCCAGCCACCGCCTGGCCCTGCTGGCTTTCAGGCGCTGCGCGCCGGGCCGCTCGCTGTGCCCTCCCACGACCGAGTGTCCTCAAACAGGCTCTAGCAGGCTTTAGGATCGGCGACATGTCCCAGACCGGCGACACCGCGGTGGTCATACCCGCCAGGGACGAGTGTGACCGGATTCACACGACCGTGAAGTCGGCCGCGGCCCTGCCAGGCGTCGACGTCGTGATCGTCGTCGACGACGGGTCCCGTGACGGGACCGCGGGCGCCGCGGAGGCGGCGGGCGCCCACGTCGTGCGGCACGGCAGGAGCCGCGGCAAGGGTGCGGCGATGGAGACGGGCGGCGAAGCGGTACGGCTGCTTGACGCCGCTGAGCGCCGCGCCGCGTATCGCCACCTGCTTTTCCTTGACGCCGACCTGGCGTCGACCGCGGCTAACGCTTACCCGCTGATCGAGCCCGTCCGCGCGGGCAGCGCGGACATGACGATCGCGATGTTCGCGAATCGGGTCAAGCTTGGCGGGCACGGATTCGTGGTGCGCCTGTCGGCCGCGGGAATCCACCGGGCGACTGGCTGGCGGCCCACGCAGCCGCTCAATGGCCAGCGATGCCTGACCAGGGACGCGTTCGAGACGGCACGCCCGCTCGCCCGCGGGTTCGGCGCGGAGACGGCGCTCACCATCGACTTGCTGCGCCGCGGCCTGCGGGTGACCGAGGTCGAGGTCGATCTCGCGCACCGGGCGACGGGAGCGGACTGGCACGGCCAGTTGCACCGCGCCCGCCAGTTCGCTGACGTGGCCGCCGCGCTGGCCAGGCGATCCCTGCTGACAAGCGGATCACCGCACAGCCGCGGATGAAGGCAGGCCCGGCCGGTCTCGCCGCGACGGGGGCGAGCATCGGGCTGACCATCGCCGTGGCGCTGCTCGGGCCCTCCGCGATGGAGCCGCCGCTGCCTGGACGTCCGGGCCAGCCGCCCTATTCACTGGTGGCGCACCCGTCGGCCTATCTTGTCGTGGCACTCGCGGCGGCGGCTCTGGCGATCGGCACCGCCGGGCTCGCCCTGTCCATGCACGCGGCGCGGCGCGGGTGGGCGCCGTCACCTGGCGCGCTCGCGGCCGCGGGCATCGTCGCCGCGGCCGTGCTCGTCTTGCTGCCGCCATTCGGATCCGCGGACCACCTCAGCTACGCCGCCTACGGCCGGATGCTGGTGACCGGGCACGATCCCTATGCGACCGGCCCCAACGTGCTTGGCCACGACCCGATCTTCCGCGCGGTGGAAGACTGGCGCACGACCCCGTCCGTATACGGCCCGCTCGCCACCGCCGGCCAGGCGCTCGCATCGCTGATCGGCGGCACGTCGCTGCGGCTGACGGCGTTCGTGCTGTCGCTGCTGAACCTGGCCGCGTTCGCGGGCGCCGGGCTCCTGCTGCATTGGCTCGCACGCGGCGACCGCGGCCGCCAGCTCCGCGCCGCCCTGCTGTGGACGCTCAACCCGTTGCTGCTCTATGAACTGATGGCCGGCGCGCACGTGGACACGCAGGCGGCCGTGTTCGCCATCGCCGCCATCGCTGTGTTCGCATCGATCAGCCCGAACGACTCCGGACGCTGGCGCGGGTTTGCCCGCTGCGTGGCCGCCGGAGCGCTGGCCGGGCTCGGGGTGGCGGTGAAGCT
Organism: uncultured Actinomycetota bacterium; assembly: GCA_963851085.1. Lineage (GTDB taxonomy): Bacteria > Actinomycetota > Actinomycetes > Streptosporangiales > Streptosporangiaceae > DATFVJ01. The sequence goes on from CAWKNX010000006.1 coordinate 12,488, forward strand.
GACCGCTGCGCTTGCCGGGGGCGGTCTCGCCTGGGCCGCCCGCCGCCGCTGGCAGTGGCTGGCCGGGCTCGCCACCGGGTTCGCGGCGGCGGCGGCGGCCGCGATTGCCGCTGGCGGGCCACATGTGCTTGGGCAGGTGGCGGCGGGCGGGAGCTTCGTGTCGATCAGCTCGCCATGGCGGGCGGCCCGCCACGGCCTGCAAGGCACTTTTGGCCACGCTACCGCGGGCACGCTCGTATCGGCCGGTTCGGTGATCCTCGCGATCGCCCTGCTCGCCGTGCTGCTTCGCGGCCTGCCAGGACCGCGCGCCGCCGAAGATCCCGCAGCCGAGGCGGGGGCGCGGACGCAGGTGGCCGCGCGGGCGGCGCTCGCTTTCACCCTCGCGTGGCTGTTCGCGTGGCCGTACGTGCTGCCGTGGTACGACGCGCTCGCCTGGGCCCTGCTGCCACTGGTCGCGTGGTCGTGGGTGGACTGGCTGGTGCTCGCGCGGACTGCCGCGCTCGCGTTCGGCTACCTCCCGGCGCGTGGCCAGTCCGCGCACCTGCCCGCCGGTCTCGACTGGCTGCAGTCGGTAGTGCGGACCGGGGTGACGCCGGCGGTTCTCGCGGCGCTCACCGTGGTGCTGGTCGTGGCCTGCGTCGCAGGCACGCAAGGCCGCGGCCCGCAGTTCCATGGCCCGGGAGAGTTGTCCGCGCTGGCCGCGGAAAGGTCGCCTGGATCATGACAGCGACGCACGAGCCGCAGCCGGACGGCGCCCGCGGCAGCCGTTATGGAGCAGCGCCACCCCGGGGGGCGACCCCCCGGGATCCCCCCGCACCGAAGGCCTGCCGCATCCGCGGCAGGCGTTATGGATCTGGCTCGGTGCACAATGGCTCAGTGCCCAGTGGTGCGAGCCCCGGTGTCACGCCCGGCGTCACGGCGCCCGGCGCTACGGCGGGCCGTGTCACGGCGGGCCGCCCTCCGGGCCGCCCGCGGCTGGCCCGGCCCCGGATGGCCAGCCTCTGGCGCGCCGCGCCAGGCCTTCTCGCGTGGTCGGCGGCGCTAGCGGCCGTGGCGCCGCTTGTGCTCGGCTACCTGACCAACCGGCCGGACCAGCGCCTGCCTGACCTGGACGTCTACCGCACCGGCGGTGTCAGCGTGCTGCACGGCCAGCCGATCTACCACCTGCTGACCCAGGCGCCACAGTTGCTGTCCTTCACCTATCCGCCGATCGCGGCGGTGTTCGCCGTCCCGCTGGCGATGATGCCCTGGCCGGCCGCGCAGGTGGTCTGGGTGATGTTCATCTACCTGCCGCTCGCTGTCACGATCTGGTACGCGTTCAGGCCGCTGCTCGCCCGCGCGCAGCGGTATGCGCCCGTCGTTTACGCGGCACTGTTCGCCGTATGCGCCTATCTGTTCCCGCTCAGGGATCAGATGCGGTTCGGCCAGGTCGACATCCTGCTCGTCGCGCTCTGCGTCGCCGACTGCGCGGCGGTCTCACCGCGGTGGCCACGCGGCGCGCTCGTCGGCCTGGCCACGGCGGTGAAACTGGTGCCGGGTGTGTTCATCGTCTACCTGTGGATCTCCGGGCGCAGGCGCGCCGCGGCGACCGCTGCCGCCGCGGCGCTTGCCTGGACGGTGGGCGCGTTCGTGCTGCTGCCAAGGGATTCGCTGTTTTACTGGACGAACGCGCTCTTCGACAGCAACCGGCTCGGGTCCAATACCGGGACGTCCAATCAGTCGCTGCGCGGCATGCTGCTCCGGCTGTTCCTGCCGTCCGCCGCGCCAGCCGGCCTGTGGGTGATCGCCGTCATTGTCGTGGGCGCCGCAGGATTCGTCACGGCTCGCAGGCTTGCGCGCACCGGCGGCGAGATGGCCGGCGTGGCGATAACCGGGCTCCTCGCGGTCTTGCTTTCACCCGTCGCCTGGATTCACCACCTGGCCTGGGTGGTCGTCGTCATCGGTGCGGTGGCGGGTGACGGCAGGGACCGCCGCAGGCTGGTGGCGGCAGCAGCGATCGCGGTGTTCTACACGGTCACCCTGCCGTGGTGGGGCCTGTCGCTGCTGAAGGTGAGCTGGCTGCCGAAGATCGCCGGGCGGATCGTGCAAAACTCGTTCGGCCTGGGTGCGATCGCGCTGATCCCTGTCGTCGCATGGGCGCACCGCAGGGGGCTCGCGCGGGCGGACGCGCACCCCCCCGGCGCGCCGCGGCCCCCTCGCCCGCCGGACGGCCCAGACAAGACGCAGGTCAGATCGGGCGTCTGGCTGTCTGGGGAAAGTACGAGGCGCTAGGCTCCGTCATGTGATAGCGGTCGCGCTTTCGGTGCTGGGCCTGATCGCCGGGGGAGCCGGCGTCACGCTGGCGATCGCCGCGAACAACCGGGCCGACAGGATCATCGCAGAGAGCAGCGAGCTTATCCGGAGCCAGTTCGCGAAGGCTGGATCAGGGGCGGGAACGGTGGACGTGCGCGCCATCAGAGATGTCGCCCTGGTGCGTTATGACGCGCTCAAGGAAATGGCCGGCCAGCTCTCATTCTCTGTCGCGCTGCTCAACGCCGCAGGCGACGGCATCGTGCTCACCTCGATCAACGGGCGCAGCGAGACCCGCACCTACGCGAAGACCGTCGCGGGGGGTAAAGGCGTGCAGCCGCTGTCCCCGGAGGAGGAGCAGTCGGTACGTTCGGCGCGTCTTGGCCAAGTTCCGCCCGCGGTGCCCGCACAGGGATCGGGCCCGCAGGAGAGCGTGACTTTCGTGCCGGGCCCCGCAGCACGCGACAGCGCCGCTACCCGGGGCAGCCCCGCCGCCCGGGACGGCGCGACCGCCCGGGACGGCGCGACCGCCCACAACGCCTGACCGGCTGCGGTGACGGTGCGGTCCGGCCGCGGCACCGTGAGATCATGAGTCACATGCCAGATCGGTACGCCTATCTCGGCCCGGAAGGTACGTTCACCGAGGCCGCACTCCGCATCCTGGACGAGGCCGCCGAGGCCGAGCACACGCCGTTCGCGACCGTGCAGGCGACACTCGATGCGGTACGAGGCGGCGAGGCCGTCCGCGCCGTCGTCCCGATCGAGAACTCGGTCGAGGGCGCGGTCACCGCCACGCTAGACGAGCTCGCCACCGGGCACGATCTGGTCATTTGCGCGGAGATCCTGCTGCCGGTGACATTTGCCCTGCTGGCGCGGCCAGGGACCGGACTCGACGAGATCAAGACGGTCGGCGGCCATCCGCATTCGCAGCCGCAATGCCGCCGCTGGCTTGCCACGCACGTGCCCGAGGCCGAGTGGCGGCCCGCCGCATCCAACGCTGAGGCGGCCCGGCAGGCCGCGGACGGGCAGATCGGCGCTGCCCTCGCGGGTGCGTTCGCCGCGCCCACGTACGGACTCGAAGTGCTCGCCAGCGACGTCAACGACCATGAGGGCGCGGTCACCCGATTCATCGTTGTCCGCCTGCCAGGACCACCGCCCGCTCGAACCAGTTCCGACCGCACCTCGCTGGCGGTGTTTCTCGCCGACGACCACCCCGGTGCGCTCGCGGAGATCCTGACCGAGTTCGCCGTGCGCGGTGTCAACCTGACCCGCGTTGAGTCCAGGCCCATCGGTGACGTGTTCGGCAGATACTGCTTCTCGATCGACTGTGAGGGACACATCGACGACGCACGGGTCGGCGAGGCGCTGATGGGGCTGCGCAGGGTGTGCGGTGACGTGCGGTTCCTCGGCAGCTACCCGCGCCGCGACGGCGGCACCACGCAGGTGCGCGCCGGCACGTCCGACGCCGAGTTCGCCGATGCCACCGCCTGGCTGGCCCGCCTGCGCTACGGCCGGGTCTAGCCACGGTCCAGCCAGCACTGAACGGCGCGGGCTTCTGCTTCATGATCGCGGTAAGTTTTCGGCCAATACCGCGGAGAAGTTACCGCGATCAAGAAAGCCCGGCGCCGCCTGGGCCGCCGCCACGGCCCGGATCATGATCAATGGCGGGTTGGGCACCGGATAGCACGCCCTGGGAGCCATCGATCTTGGGTCGGCGGTCGATCACAGGTAGGGGCCCGACGATCCTGGCGGTGTCGGGTGCGGGCCCTCGTCCGGGGCTTGCATCATCCCCGGCGGCAGCGCCCGTCGCATCTGCTCGAGCTGGGCACGTGCCGCCATCTGCTGCGCGAAGAGTGTGGTCTGAATGCCGTGGAAGAGCCCTTCCAGCCATCCGACGAGCTGCGCCTGTGCGACCCGTAGCTCCGCCTCGCTCGGCACCTCGTCCTCTGTGAACGGGAGTGAGAGCCGCTCAAGCTCCGAGACCAGCTCGGGGGCGAGCCCGTCCTCCAGCTCCTTGATCGAGCTTTGGTGGATCTTCTTGAGCCTCGCGCGGCTCTTCTCGTCAAGCGGCGCGGCACGCACCTCTTCAAGCAGCTGACGGATCATGCTGCCGATCCGCATCACCTTGGCCGGCTGCTCGACCATCTCGGTGACCGGACGCTCGCTACTCTCCTGGTCATCCTGTCCGGCGCTCTCGATGGCCATGCCCTGCGGGCTGACCAAGACGACCTCTGGCTGCTGGCGTTCTGTGTTCATCCGGTCGTTCATGTCTCAAGTTTGGCGGACGCCCCCGCAAGGTCGCACCCCCGGGCGGCGATCGGGTGCCTGAATGGCGCCACCCGGGACCCGCTCCCGCGTCGTGGGTTCCCATGATCGGCGTGCCGCGCGGCAGCCGTTAGGGGCAATTCCGCGCCAACCGTGCTCAGGTGACGAGCAGAACCTTTCCGATGTGCGCACCGGCTTCGATGACGCGGTGGGCGGCCGCCGCATCCTTCATCGACAGGACGCGGTCGATCACCGGCGTCACCTTCCCCGCTTCGACGAGCGGCCAGACGTGCTCACGGACCTCGGCCACAACAGCGGCCTTGCCGGCCAGTGGCCGGGACCGCAGCGTGGTCGCGTGCACGCTCGCCCGTCTCAGCTGCAGTACGCGCAGGTCGAGCTCCGCCCTTGCGCCGCCAAGCAACCCGATCACCACCAGGCGGCCGCCCGATGCGAGGGATTCGACGTTGCGGGCCAGGTAGCTGGCGCCCATGATGTCCAGGATCACGTCCGCGCCACCGCCGCCGGTGAAATCATCGACCGCCGCTACGAAGTCCTCGTCCTTGTAGGAGATCGCCCGGTCCGCTCCGAGTTCCGCGCATCTGGCCAGCTTCTCCGGTGAGCCAGCGGTGCAGAGCACCCGTGCCCCTCGTACCCGGGCGAGTTGCAGCGCGAGCGTGCCGATGCCACTCGCGCCGCCGTGCACAAGGATGGTCTCCCCGGGCGCCAGCCCGCCGACCTGGAACACGTTGGACCAGACCGTGCACGCAGCCTCGGGCAGTGCGGCGGCCGAGATGACGTCCAGGCCCTTGGGCACCGGCAGGACCTGTCCGGCGGGCACCGAGACCCGCTGTGCGTACCCGCCGCCCGCAAGGAGCGCGCACACCTCGTCGCCCGCACGCCATCCGGTTACGCCAGGCCCCGTGGCCGCGACGCGGCCCGAGCATTCAAGGCCCGGGTACGGCGGCGCTCCCGGGGGCGGAGGGTAGAACCCTTGACGTTGCAGCAGGTCAGCCCGGTTGACGGCGCTTGCGGCGACGTCAATGAGCACCTCGCCTGGACCTGGCTCGGGATCGGGTACTTCCATCCACTGAAGCACCTCGGGTCCGCCTGGTGCGGTTATGACAATGGCGTGCATGTGGGCTCCAGGCGCTTACGTGTGCGATTCGGCTTCGCGGGTATGGCGACGGTGCTGCGGTGGCCTAGGCTCGGCGTATAGCAGGTATCCCGGCCCGTGCGAGCATGGCATTCTCGTACCAACGAAGCTGGGGGAAGGACCTTTGACCAACCAGGATTACAATACGCCCGTCCCGGCCGACGAGCGGGTCCCCGCCTATGAGCAGGTCCTGGCGGACGAGCGGGTGCCGGCCGATGGAACCGGTGCCGCCGATCGCACGTCTGGTGACGCAGGTTCTGGGGAATCGGGTTCTGGCGGCCACGGCTCCGGAATGCACGGCTCCGTGGGGCTGGGCTCCGGAGAGTCCGGCTCCGTGGGGCCGGGGCTGGGCGCTGGCGGTCTGGCACCCGGCGGTCTGGCACCCGGCGGTCCGGCACCCGGCGGTCCGGCACCCGGCGGTCCGGTGGCGGATGGCCCTGATTCTGAGCCTGGCGGCCCCGGCGTGCCGGTCCGTGAGCAGGTCCCCTCTGGCCCATTCCCGCCTGACAATGTCAGCCCGGGTCAAGAGCAATCTGGCCAGGGCGTGTCCGGTCACGTTCCCTCGGGTCAGGTTCCCTCAATCCAGGTCCCAGCCGCGCAACCGCGGTCATCCGCGCCGCCTGCCCCCGGCGGTTACCTGGGCACGCACGCCACACCGCCTCCTGCGGCGTACCCGCCCCCACGGCCGACGTCTGGCCACCCCGGATATCCGGTCCCACCACCCGCCCGCGGGGGCGAGCCGTCCTACCTGGCCAACGCGCAGGAACAGCGGCCCGCCGGACCGCAGCAGCATCCGGCTCAGGGCGGCTACAACGGCCCGGCTGGCTACGACATGCAGGGCGGCTATGACGCACCCGGTTACGGAAGCGGCGGTATGCCTGCCCCGCAGGCACCCTCGTACCAGCCGGCTGACTACGGTTACACCCAGACCTACGCCGACGCCGAACAGGAAGGCGGCTGGGACTACGCGGAGCAGGGCCCTTATCCCACCGCTCCGCAGTACGGCGTTCCCGCTTACCCAGGGTCCGCGCGGCAGCATGAGCCTCCGGTCCAGGGCGGGCCCGGTGCGTATCCTGCCGTGCCCGCCGAGGGCCCGTATCCTGGTGCACCGGCCGAGGTGGGGCATGACCCGGCATATGGCATGCCTGGCGAGTACGCGGGCGCGCGCGATTACGCCCGCCCGGGCGACTACGGCAGCGCAGCCTATGGGAACCCGGTGGCCGGGCAGGCAGGCACGCAGCTGTCTGCTCCGGTGAATACTCTCGCCCCACTCCCGCCACGGCGGGCCGATCAGCCTGCCAGGGAGACCGCGGACAGCCTGACATCGGAATCCCTGCTGCCGACGAAGAAGCCACCGCCAGCGCCTGGCTGGCGCCGTGCCGTCTACCGTGCCACCGGCGGGCTGATCCGGCCCGGTGACTCGCAGGCGGAGCTGCGCAGGCGGGAGCTGATAATCCGGGCCAGAACCCCGGTCGCGGGCGGCCATCACCGGGTCGCCGTAATGAGCCTGAAGGGCGGCGTCGGCAAGACCACGACCACCGTGGGCATCGGTGCGATGCTCGCGTCACTTCGCGGCGATCGTGTTATCGCGGTTGACGCGAACCCTGATCGGGGCACGCTGTCAGACAAGGTTCGCCTTGAAACCGCGGCAACCGTACGTGACCTGCTGAACGAGCGGGCGCAGATTCAGCGCTACGCGGACGTGCGGGCGTTTACTTCACAGGCTCCGAGCCGGCTGGAACTGCTCGCGTCCGACCGTGACCCGACAGTATCCGTCGCTTTCAGCGAGGACGACTACTACGACGTCGCGCACGTGCTTGAGCATTACTACTCCATCTGCATTACCGACTGCGGGACTGGCCTGCTGCATTCGGCCATGTCCGGGGTGCTGCGCCTTGCCGACCAGATCGTGCTGGTCAGCTCGCCGTCCGTGGACGGTGCCCGCAGTGCGAGCGCGACACTCGACTGGCTGGACGCCCACGATTTCGACGACCTGGTGCGCAGTGCGGTCGTCGTTCTCTCGATCATCCGCCCCCGCAGCAAGAGCACCGTCGACCTCGACCGGCTGGAACAGCATTTCGCCGGCCGGTGCCGCGCTGTCGCGCAGATCCCCTACGACGCGCATCTCGAGGAAGGCGCCGAGGTGGACCTGGAACAACTCACCCCGGAGACCGCTGACGCATATCTGCTGCTCGCGGCGACGGTCGGGGACGGATTCGCCTGGCCACGGCGCGTGCGGGCGACCGCGAGCTAACGCCAGGCGGGCTGCGCCCTGATCCACGGGCGGCCACGCGGACCTGCAGTCAGCATATCCAGCGCGCTGGGCGGACGTGATCATTCGATGCTCCACCTGGTTCAAGCGGAGCCCAACCAGCCGCTAATTGACCATATATTTGAGTAAATAGGTATTCGAACGGATGCGCCCCATTCAGTACCGGGCTCATGATGGTGGGATGGGACCCAGGGCGGGGGTCAAAGTAGGGTTTTAGCAGCTGATCGCATGTTGCGGTTTGGTCTCGTTTCTGGGGTCAGAGGCCGAGGAGGGCGAGGGCCTGGAGTCCGGTGCGGTCCCAGCCGAGGTCGCGGCGGGCTGCGGCGTGGTTTGCGGATCCTGCCCGGTTGAGGACGCTGGTGACGGTGTTGGCGATGGCGGCGAACAGCCGGGGGGATTGCCCGGCGCGCAGCCGGGCGGCGTCTTCGCCGAAGGTGACGTCGCGCCGGTGGTGCAGGCCGTTTTCTATTGCCGAGTGGCCGCGGTTGCGGTCCAGCAGGAACGCCGGGCTGGCCTGGGCGGGGGTGAGCGCGGTGACGGCCAGCACGGTCTCGCAGGACAGCTTCATCCCGCAGGCAGCGGCGCAGGCCAGCGGGTCGTGGTCGCCGGGGTCGCCGGCGGTGCAGGCGGCGGGGGCGCCGCCGGGGGGCAGGTCGTGCCGGTAGCGTTCGATGAGCATCATCTGGGCGGCACCGGGCAGTTTCGCCGTGATGGCCCCGGGGATGTCGCTGGTGACGCGGATGGTGCGGGCTTCGTGGCGGCCGTGCCCGGTCTGGCTGGTGCCGTGCAGCACCGGCTCGTCCTGCCACCGGTGGCTGTCGGCGGCGGCGTACAGGGAGGGCTGGTTGTCCTTGAGGATCAGCATCCAGCCCAGGCCGAGGGTGTTCATAGCCTTGACGTGTTCTTCCTGGGTGTGCATGGCGTCGGCCGTCAGGACGACCAGCTCTCCTTCTGCTTGCTGCTGCGTGCTGCCCGGGTTCGCGGCGCCGCTGCTGCCGTCGCCGTCCTGGCCGTCGCCGCCGCCGTCGTGGCCGCGGCGGGCGCGGCCGTCGAGGATGGCCTGCAGGAGGGGGACGAAGCAGGTGATCTCGTTCGTCTTGCCGTCCACCTCGTCTTGGCCGAGGACGGTCCGGGCGGTGACGTCGTAGGCGGACAGCAGGTGCGGGGCCTTGCCGCCGGCGTCGCGGGCACCGCGGACGGTCTTGCCGTCGATGGCGATGTGCCGCCAGTTCAGCCGCCCGGCCGATGCCTCCTGCCGGAGCCAGGCGCACAGCTGCCGGTCGGCGGCTCTGGCGTCGATCTTGCGGACGGCCCGCTTGATCGTCTTGTGGCTGGGCGGCACGTACTTCCCCAGCCGCTTGTTGTACCGGATCCCGCAGCGGCGCAGCGCTTCCTGCGGCATCGTGGCGGCGAACTGCGCGGCCGCGTAGACCGAGTCCGCGCCGCACAGCCGGGCGACCACGATCACCGCCAGGATCGCGGCCAGGCCGTGCCGCACCCCCTTCGGCTTGCGGTGGTCGGTCACCTGCGCCAGGTACTCCAGCAGGGTCTTGCCCCCGGCGGGACCGGCCTCGCTGACGTTCAGCGCGCCGAAGTCCGGGTGGGTGCGGCCGGTCAGCGGGCGGGTGTCGAACGCCGCCGTCAGTGCCGCGAGCCCGCCCGGGACCAGCTCCCTGACCCAGTACTCCTTCGGCTGCCCGTGATAGGCGAAATGCGAGCTGCCGCGGGTCCGCCCGTACCCGGCGGTCTGCCCGGCCCGGGCGAACCCGCACGCCGCGTAGGTGGTGCCCGCATGAGCGGACGGGTCGGTAAACGACTCGACCGCCGCCAGCCGCACCCCGAACACCCGCACGTGGTCGGCCGGGAGGCGGCGCAGCATCGCGCTCAGCGCCCGCGACGCCGCATGCGGTACCGCCTCGGCGGCCGGCAGCACGCACAAACGCTGGTTGCCGCAGATCCGCTCCAGCCGCGCGTCCCGCTGCACCGGGCTCCAGCCGATGAACTCATCCCGGGCCGGGACACGCCACGCCGCCGACCCGAACGTGCCCAGCACCACCGGCGCCCCCTCGTGCTCGGCGACGAACCGCAGCACCCGGCCCGACGCCGCCACCCCCAGCACGTGATGCTCGCGCATCAGCTCGTTGTACCAGCCCGTCTCCGCCTCGCTCACCAGGCGGACCTTCAGCTCAAAGCTCCCGTCATCAGCACCGTTCTGATACCACAAACGCCGGAGGACCATGCCTCCCCCCACATTCTCGCCCCGTCCGGTGGCGGCCGGTCGGCACCCGCCGTGAACAGCCGGCCCGGTTCGGGGCAAGTACATGTGTGACCCATTCCACAATCCCCGAACTCCCGGAGAAGGATCTTTTGAAGCACAAGGCTCCAGGCGGAGCGGACCGTTACGCGCTGCCCGATCTGTCACGGTGCCTGATCCGCGCGGCCGCGAAGCTGAACCTCTCGGGTGACGCGGCTGTGATCAGAGAGTCCTGGCTCGATCCGAACCGTTTCGCTGTGCTTTTCGACACCCATTTTGCGGAGATCTACAGGTACATGGTGCGTCGTCTGGGCCGTGGCGCCGCCGACCACCTTACGGCCGAGGTGTTCCTTGTCGCGTTCGGCCAGCGCTATCGCTATGACCTCAGCCAGATGAGCGCCCGCCCATGGCTGTACGGGATCGCCACTCGCCTGGTCGGCAGGTACCGGCCGCATGAGGTGGCCCGTTACCGGGCCCTCGCCCGGCGTGCCGCGGTTGGCCACTACCCCACGTCCAGCGAGGTTGCTGTCGGCGGCCAACGAACGTGGGTCGCACGGGCGCTCGCAACACTCCGGGCGGGCGACCGGGACGTTCTGCTGACCGCGGCTCTGACGGGGCTCAGTGACGACGAGATCGCCCTGGCGCTCGGCATCACCCGGCCCGTCATGCGATCCCGGCTGTGCCACGCGCGCGGAATACTGCGTGCGGCGGCCGTCCGTCAGGTCACCGCCCCCGCCGGTCAGGGGCCAGTCAACGACGAACTGCTGCTCGTGCGCGCCGCCCTGCCGGAGCCAGCCGCTGGCCCGGCGCCATGGGTCGTCGCGGACGCGTGGGCGTTATTGAAGGCACCACGGCCGCACACCGCCGGTGCGTGGCGGCTCCGTGCTGGCGGGCCCGTCGCTACGGCGCGAGAAGCTGTCAGGTTATTCATCCCGCCACGCTGACCCGGCGTCGCAGTTTGCGGCGGTCCACGAGGTGCGGCGCGGCCGTGCGTGGCGTCGCGGCGCCGGGATGCGGCACGGCCAGCGCGTGACGGCTGGGACCCAGCGCGGCAGGCCACCGACCCCGTAGGGTTAGCAGCACAGGAGGGCTCGCCTAGTGGACGATGGCGGCGGTCTTGAAAACCGCTAGGGCTCGTGAGGGTCCTCGTGGGTTCGAATCCCACGCCCTCC
>CAWKNX010000007.1:0-71410 GCA_963851085.1 uncultured Actinomycetota bacterium
CCACGATGAAAGTGCCGTCAGCCGGGTCGCGCCTGAGCTGGATCAGGCCCGTTCGGGACCGTCGTGGCCTGGGTGAGAACCGGGATCCCGCCCGCGCGCCGCACATCGAACCAGCGCTCCTGGATGTAGCCGCCCGTCGGGACACGAACGGCGCCTTGTCGGGCTTGTCCGCCGGATCAGCGCGAGCCCAGCGTGCTGCACGTCCAGGTTGGCCATTGTGATCTGCTCGTCCCGGCGCCGCTGGTTGTCCTGTTTCCGGCGCAGGCGTTCCTGTTCACGGTGCCGCCGGAAGTAGCGCAGGCCGCCCAGGCCGGCGAGCACACCCACGAGCAGCGTCCCGGCCACCACTGCTCGTACCACGGCGTCGGCGGTGGCTCCACGGTCACGTCCAGGTACGCGGCCGAGTTCGGGATGTCAGAGCCGACCACCGTCCACTGGACCGTGCCCAGCGCCTGCCCGCGCGGGGTTCCCGCGGCGAAGCGGATCGTCACCGGAACAGGAACCTGCCCGGAGCCGATCGTCACGGCGCCGCTGGGCCGGGCGATCCAGGCGTCCACCCCATCGCCCAGGCCGGCGAGCGAGACTCGATGCTGATCGCCGGCTGGACCACTGGTCGACGATGGCGGTCTCTGACAACGTGCCGCCGGGGCTCACCCGGATGCCGGGCGGGATGTTCAGGTCGACACTCATCCCGCCGCCCGGCTGGTAACCGACCTTCGTCACAGCCGTTCCCTGCACGCCGCATTCCTGCACCACGGCGGTGACCACGGCGGTGCCCTTCCGTCCGCTGGGCACCTTTACCGTGCCGACGAATTCCCCGGTGGCCTCGTCGAGCTTCGCAGCCACCCGCTGCGGAGCGCCGCCCTGGGTCCACTGCACCGTGAGGCCCACGGTGAGCCTGGACAGCTCGCTGGCCGGAACCGGCGCGGAGCGGATCGCGGGCTTGACCTGGATCTGCAGGGGGTGCCCCGAGTCCCCGATCTGCCGCGGGGAGAAGGTGATGTCCGGGAACACCTGGCCCTGCCACACCACCGACACGCCGACCGTCTGCGCCACTGCTGACGGGTTGGTGAACGTCACCTTCCATTGCCCAGGGACCGGGCCGTCCAGCCGCAGGGCCTCCTGCCGGGACTGCGTGCCGCCCGTCGTCAGGACGTAGGCCGCGCCGTGGAGGACGCCGGCGGCCTGCGCGTTCGTCGTGTTATCGGAGACCGCGCCCCCGTCGGGGTCGGTGTAGCTGACCGCCACCCGGGGGTCGCCCTTGTTGACGATGATGGAACCGAGCGTGGTCAGCGGGTCGATCGTCACCGGCACGGTGATATGTCCTCCCGGCGGCAGCGTATGCCAGGGTCCCGGGTTGATCGTCCCGCAGCTGGCCGCGGCGAAGGCGCGGAGCAGTTGCTGCTGGATTTGCTCCGCCTCGGCGGCGCCGGTGAGCCTAGGGGGCACCACGGTCCGCTGCGGTGCGCCGCCGCTGCCGGCCGGGCAGTTCGGGTTGACCTGCGCGCCGCCGCGGGCGAGCTTGGAAAGCTCGCCCTGGTCCGCCTGGCCGAAGCCCACCGGCCAGATCTGGATGCCGAGGCTCTTCATCTCGGGCAAGATGATGCCGGTCAGCTTCTGCTGCGCGGCTACATTGCCCGCCTGATCCGAGGACGGCCACGGGGCGTACGGCGAATTCGCGCCCACGTCGAGCATCCCGTCGGTCAGGATGAACACGAGCGGTACCCGGTGCAGCGGATCCGGTGCGCTCAGGACGTTCTCGGCCTCGGTCAGCGCGGCGGCGAAGTCCGTGTTGTCTTCCCCGGGCTGACGTCGCGGCGCGATCAGGTTCGCACAGCGGGTCAGGGTGTTGAGGTTGTCCATGGTGTTGAGTTCGGTCAGCCCGCACAGCTTGTCCACCGCTTGGGACGGCGAGGCGCCGCGGGTAGGCGGCGCGCTGCCGAAGCCGTACATGGCAATCTGCGAGTAAGGCGACCAAGCCGCCTGGACGATCTCGATCGCCGCCTGCTGCTCGCCCGTTATCTCGTCCGGGTAATGCAACATGCTGCCCGACTCGTCGGCGAGAATCACCACGTTGACCGGCTTGGCGTTGCTGAACGGTGTCGCTGGCGAAGCACCGCCCAAGGCCGGCGAACCGCCGGTCCACGCGAGGACGGAAAGGATGGCGCCGAGGGAGACTGCCGCCGCGGTTCGAAATGTCATCGAGCGCCCCCGAATCAAGAAAAATCTCCCCCAAACAGTTTGTATCTATCAATGTCTGGCGGCTGAGACACCATCAGATGATCGCTTTCTGGTCGCGACTGAAGTTCACTATTCCGAACGGCCAGGGCAGTCTCCATTTCCGTCCGGCGCTTCGCGCTCGGGGACGAGAAGCCAGCCAACCTCAGGCGAGCTTCCGGCAGGATCGCCGACCTCGACGGGGGTGAACTCCACGGGGAGCAGGCACTCGTCGAACCCGCCCAAGTCTGCGTAGATACGGTCGGAGAGCAGCACGGCCAGGTTGGCCCTTCGCCTGCGTGCCAGGGCGGTGCGCAGCGGCCGGGCACCGAGCAGCCGACAGGCCTTCGTCACCGCGGGGCCGCCGAACACCCCGGCGACCAGCGTCGTGATCCCCTCGTGCACGGCCACCCTGAGCCGGACGCGCGGACCTTCCGATGCCGCGTTCGACTGGGGCAGTGCGCGGACCAGCCAGTTCACCAGTAACGTCACGGTCCGCGGCTCGTCGATGCCAGCCGGGAGGAGGACCACCTCGCCGTCGCCGGCGCTCTGTTTGCACAGCAGCAGCCGGTCGAATCCCGGGGAGTCGCACATGTCGGCGAGCAGCGCGAACAGTTGCCGCCGGGCGGCGGCTAGTTCCGCGGCGCTGTGCTCGCTGTGTTGCTCGACGTCAACCGCCATGCACACGCGCCGGATACCTGGGGGATTGTCGTCCACGAAACTCACTGTGCGCGGAGGGCCCGCGGCCGGACCACATCACCTGATGGGTTCCGGTCCGCCGTTCCATCCCGCGCCCGCGATCGCGTTCAGCGCAGCCAGGTCCCGGATAGTTATCCTGCGGTAACCGGTGTCCAGCACGGCGCTGTCCCGGAGTTTGTGCAGCGCCCGCTGGACAGAAGGTTCGGACACGCCGATCATTGCCGCGAGCTCGGGCTGGGTAAGGGTGTAGCCGAGTTCAGTGCCCGCGCGGGTTAGCCGGCTGTTCATCCGGGCGAGTTCGCTCAGCACCCGGGCAAGCCGGACGTGCGCGGGAAGCCCGCTGAAATCGATGCGGCGGCGGGTAGCCCAGCGTAATTTCGCTGACAGCCCCCGGGTGACGGCGATGTGCACGTCAGGGTGGTCGGCGAGGTACCGCAGGAAATCTCCCTGCTGGAGGACATAAGCCGTGACTGGGCTGGCGCTGATCACGCTTGTGGAGCGGGACCCGTCCTCCAGAGCTGCCTGCTCGCCGACCAGTTCGCCGCGGGAGCGCAGCGCAAGCAGCGCCTGGCCGCCCCCCTCGGTCTCGGCGATAACCTTGACCCAGCCGCCGTGCAGCGCGATGACATGCCTGGACGTGTCGCCCTCCATGAGCATCCTGGTGCCCGCGGAGTATTCGCGGAACGCCCCGAGGGAAAGTAAGCCGTCCCGCGAACTCTCGCTCAGCATCCCGAGAACCGTCTTCGGCGGCCAACTCCGAGGTCTTGGCTCCAGCCGAATCGAAGGTCTCGGTTCCGGTCGATCAGAAGGCCCACACGGCGCATTCATCAGTTAATAATCCCGCCCCGCTTGCTGATATTTGCAAGATGTGCTTTACCGCCGACTCGGGATGCGTGATTACTCATCCTGATAAACGGAAGTTCAGCGTCGTCGTTCGAGGTGATCATAGGGTGATTCGCTGCATTCCGGGCGGGACGCTGGCCGGTCGCCGCCGATCGCCGGTTATGCCCTGCCGCACTTATTCGAGGGCCGACACCATAATCGCGGAAAAAGTTGTGCATCTATACGACGAATTCTATACCCCAGGAATGAACTCTTCGGGATCTGGCTCATATCTCGGTACTGTAACGATTCGCGTCGCGGCTGACGGGAAGGCGGCCCGGCGGCGACGGGGGCGGCTTTGAGGGTGCGGTGTTCCTCGCGGCCGTGCCTGCCCTCGCGCTGCTCGTGACCGCCCTCGCGCTGCTCGTGACCGCCCTCGCGCTGCTCGTGACCGGAGGGATGTTCCGCCAGGGATCGACGCGTCCGCTCGCCGCCATTCGTGCAACCCCAGACGACGCACGTGATCTGGAGATGGCGTCGCGGGTCCCGTCCGGGCCCTGGCGCGCGCCCGCGCTCTGGCACACATCGCGGTCGCGTGTGCCCTGGTGGCCGCGACCGCGGGAACTGCGGCCGCGATGACCACCGCCAGGGCGGGCGGTGCGGTGACGACCGCAGGCGCGCGCGGCCGCCCCCGCGCTCGCGAACGTGCCGCACTACAGTCTGCCTCTCGCTCCAGGAGTCCCTTTACTTCTACGACGCGCAGAAGTCGGGCCCGGGGAGGCGCGCACCGCTGGAGATCAGCCGTTGGACTGGCGCGGCGATTCCGAGCCGAGCGACAGTTGCGTCCCGCTTCAGCCGATGTCGAATCATGTCGGCACCAACATGTCGGCGGCATTCATCGCCGCCAACAAGTCCGTCCTCGACCCGAACAACACGGGCTGCGTCAACCTGTCCGGCGGCTTCCACGACGCGGGTGACCACGTCAAGTCACCAACGTGGCTAGCGATCCGCCGCATTTCGAGACCGATATGAGCACGAAAGTCTTCTTCCACATCGGCTCGATCTTCTAGTACTACAGGGCCAGTTGGACCAGGCCGCGCGGGAAGGGCCTGGTCACGCCCACGATCGGACGAGTTCGGGTACGGCATCACCGCAGGTCGTGGGTGGAAGTGTCCCTGTAGTCTAGCAGGGCCAGACGATCAGCAACATTCCACGCCCGTGTACTACGACGCGGCTAGCGAGATCGACGGCCGCACCACATCGATCAGTACGCCCGCGCAGTGGGGCGACGCCAGTAGCTGCATCTACTACGTCACCATCAACTGGTCCGGGGACAACGTCGGGCTGCCACCTTCCCGTGCCTTCGAGTTCGGCATCAACGCCGCCATCGGTAGTAGCTGCGCGGCGGTTCGCGGGCCCGAACGCGCGACTGGATTTGGACGAACTGGGCAGGCAGCGCAGGATGGACGGATGAAACTGCGGGCGCTGCGCCGGATCAGCGGGCAGTTCGCCGCACTCAGTCCGCGTCGCAGGCTTCTCGTAGGCGCGTCACTGCTCGTGGTCGCGGCGCTCGTCGTCGCAGGCGTCCTGCGGGCCACGCACGGGGACGCGACCGCGCCCGTCGATCCGGGTACCTCACAGGCCGTCCCGCCGCAGCCCGGCGCCTCATCGACGGGTGCTGCTCAGCCTGGCGGCGGCCAGCCTGCCACGGTGGTCCTTGTGCCGGGCTACGGCGGCAACACCGGCTCGCTCCGCACCCTCGCGGCGCGCATCCGCGCCACGGGTGACACGACCATGATCGTGGCACTTCCCTCAGGGGGTACCGGTGACCTGGAGGCGCAGGCTGACGTCCTGAACGGCTATGTCAACCAGGCACTGCGCGGCGGCGCCGGCTCGGTGGACGTGGTCGGCTACTCGGCCGGCGGTGTCGTCGCACGGCTGTGGGACGTCGAGCACGACGGGGCGAGCAAGGTCAGGCGCATCATCACCTTGGGATCACCGCTGCACGGCGCGCAACTCGCTGCGGTCGGTGCGGCCGTGGACCCGGCGGCGTGCCCGACCGCGTGCCAGCAGCTCGTGCCCGGCAGCGCGCTGCTGACCAGGCTCGACCGGATCCCGCTCACCGGCAGGCCTGCCTGGCTGTCGCTGTGGACCCTCAACGATCAGACTGTGCGACCGCCCGATTCCGCGCGTCTGGCTGGCGCGGTGAACGTTCCGCTACAGAGCGTCTGCCCCGGTGCCGTGATCCAGCACGGCCAGCTGCCGTCCAACCCGCTGGTCATCGGGATCGTGCTGCGGGCCATCACGGCCGCCCCGCTGACCGCACCCACCGCCGCCGATTGCGCGTCGCTTCGTGCGCTTGGCCGCGCCGACTAGCCACAGGTCCGTCCGCGCTCACGACAGCGGTGCAGTTCTCCTGGGGGATTTGGGGTGGCTGCGGGGCGGGCGGCGGTGGAAGAGCTGCTGGAGTGGTGTCATGACCCGGATGGGCCAGTGTTATGCACAGACCCCTATTCGTATCCACAGATCCCATTCGCCAGTTCCGCCTGCCTTGACAACCCGCCAAAATCACAAGTAGGGCAGCGCCCCCAGACACCCCACGCCTGCACCGTGTCAAGCGGCAGCCGATGATGTCGGTTTTGACTGGTTTTCCGGTTGAGTCCAGGCGGTCGTTTCGCTGTAGAGGACGCGGTGGGCCAGGCAGTGGTGGAGCTGGCCGATGAGCTTGCTGGCCAGGCGGCGCAGGGCGGCTTCGTGGCCGTCGCCGGCGGCGCGCCGCTGGTCGTAGTAGGTGCGGGCGCCGGGTGAGGCGGTGAGCGCGGTGAAGGCCCAGCAGCGGACCGCGTCATACAGCCGCCGGTTGCGGATGAAGCGGGCCAGCACCAGGCGTCGTTTGCCGGATTCGCGGGTGATGGGGGCGCTTCCGGCGTAGGCACGGCGGCTGGCAGGATCGGGCCAGCGGGTGCGGTCGTCGCCGAACTCGCCGAGCACCCGGGCGCTGAGGATCGGACCGAGCGCGGGCATGCTGTGGTAGATCGCAGCGTCCGGGTGTTGCTTAAAACTCTGGTCGATGTGTTCTTGCAGGGCGGCGATGCCGGCGTTCATGGCGGTAACCGTGGTGATGATCGCGGTGGCTGCCGCGCCCATGGCCTGTTCCACTTCGGCCGCCTGGCGCATCTGGCGGGCCGCGAACACCGCCGCTAGCCGCTCCGCCTCACCGCAGCGCCGTCCCCGGCCCACGGCGACCAGTATGTCCAGCAGATCCTCGATGGAAAGCCGTGCTGCCTGCTCCGGCGTGGGCGCGGCGGCCAGCACGGCCAGTGCTGTGCGGGTAGCCAGGTCACCGAAGGCGGCCAGCGCCGCGGGGTAGTACCCAGCCAGCAGCGAGCGCAGCCGGTTCACCTCATGCTGGCGGCTCCACACCATGTCCTGGTGCGCGCGGGCCAGCACCTCGATCGCCCGCACCCGGGCGCTGTCGGCGGGCAGCGGCCGGTGCAGGTGGGCGTCGGTGCGCAAGATGTGCGCCAGCACCATCGCGTCGGCCGCGTCCGACTTGCCTTTCGCCAGCTGGTGGCGGTCCCGGTACCGGTCCACCGACTTCGGGTTGATCGCATAGACCTCATAACCAGCCGCCCGCAGCGAGGCGACCAAAAGCCCCCGCTCGGTCTCGATCGCGACCCGCACCGTGCCCGGCCCCGCCTCCTGGGCCGCGAACAGGGCGATCAGTTCACCCAGCCCGGTGGCGTCATCAGCGATCCGGTGCCGCCCCAGCTTCGGCCTTCTGGGTCGATCAGCGCCACATCATGATGATCGCTGGCCCAGTCGATCCCGCATAAGATCACATCATCGCCCTCCTGAAGTCTGTCTGACGTGCGGAAACGAGTGACCGAGGGCCAGCGGCTCCCTAATAGATCAGCGCTCCGCGGCGCAACACCCCACCAGCCGTACACGAGCCCTCAGCAACCAGCGGGGCCACCGTCTAAGCGTAGTGATCAAGTCACGGGGGTCCAGGAGTGGTCATCCCGCCGGCCACTCAAGATGAAGCCTGACCCGATAGCCCGATCTGTCTCCATAACCAGAGAACTCGGCTCCGCGTATCCGGCTACAGGGCTATTAGGGCGGGCGGGTCGTGTATGGAAAATCGGCGCGGCCCTGGCCTCGGGCCGCTACGACGTGATGTCTTTGGTGGCGAAGTTCGCCCAGGCCGCCGCCAGGAAGATGGCGACGTACACCGCCTGTATACCGAATCCTCGCTGGATGTCGCGCCAGAGGATCGGCTGCCTGAAGAAGTCGATCCAGGCCAGCCAGTACCGCGTCGGCACGTACGGCCGGACCGACGCGGCTGCGTCCAGCGTGGCGAGGGCCTCGCTCACGATGAGCACGGAGAGCCCGCCGAGCGCGGAGCCGAGCGCGGAGTCGGTGATCGTGGAAAGGAAAAGCGCGATCGCGGCCACGCCAAGCATCGACACGGTAATGAACGCGATGGATCCGCCGATCCGTTCGATCAGCTGCAGCGCCGTCAGGGGAGGGCCGGACAGGGATGTCGCTGCGCCGCCGGCCTGTATGGCGCCCGGCTGGCCGACCGCGGCGGGCGCCGCCGAACCAAGGAGCAGGAAACCGGTCAGATACGACGTGATGGCGACGGTGACGACAGCCATCAAGACGTAGACGATGACCGCGACAAGCTTGGCGACAAGGAACCTGGTGCGCCCGGTCGGGCGGATCAGCAGGTAGCGCAGGGTTCCCGCGCTCGCCTCACCCGCGACCGAGTCGCCTGCCACGACCGCCACGGCGACAGGCAGGAACACGGGCAGGACGAGGGCGAGCGCGGCGGCCGGATAGAGCGAGCCATCCTGCAGAACTGCGGAAAGGAAGGCGCTGCCCTGGCCGGGCGGTGGCGCCAGGTGGGTGACGGACACGAAGATCGCGACGGCGATCGGGAGAATGCAGATCAGGCCGATGCTGATCCAGGTCCGCGGACGGCGCACCAGCTTGTGAAGCTCGACAGCGATCATTGCTCCGACTCCTGTGCCCTCCGGCCGAGCGATATTTCATCTGCGCCAGCCGGGTGCGGCGGCTGGTCCGCGCTCCGGGGGAGCGACATCTCAGCTGCGCTGATCCCGCGCGGGCCGCTGCCGACCTGGTCCGATCCTGCGCTTGTCGTTTCGAGCATGAGCTGTTCGAGCGAGCGGCGCTGCGGGCGGATCTCCATGACGCGCACGCCCTCGCCGACCAGGCGTGCGTTGAGCGCCGCCGCGTCGTCTTCGCGCACCACAAGCTCCGCGCCGTCTCTGGTTTCGACGCGCCCATCCAGCAGTGCGGCGACGCGGTCGGCGTCCGGGCTGCTCACGATGACACGCCCGGTTGGCGCCTGGAGCGCCGACAGCGAATCCTGCACGACCAGCCTGCCCTGGTCGAGAATCCCCACCCTCGTGCAGAGCTGTTCCACCTCGGCAAGGAGGTGGCTGGACATGAAGACCGTGGTCCCGGCGTCGTTGAGCTCGATGAGCAGATCCCTGATGTCGCGGATGCCTCGGGGATCGAGGCCGTTGGACGGTTCGTCAAGGATGAGCAGCCGCGGCGACCGGACCAGGGCGGCGGCGAGCCCGAGGCGCTGCCGCATGCCGAGCGAGTAGGCGTGGACCGGCCGCCGGTCGACACCGGCCAGTCCGACCCGCTCGAGCGCTTCGCCGATCCGCTTGCGTCGCGTCCGCCGATCCCCGCCAGGCCCCGCGGCGTCGAACAGCGCCAGGTTGGCCCGCCCGGACAGGTGCGGATAGGCAGCGGGTTCCTCGACAAGCGCGCCGATCTCCGGCAGCACGCGGCCGGCGCATTTTGGCATCGGGAAGCCCATGATCTCGATCTCACCGCTTGTCGCGTAGACGAGACCTAGCAGCATCTTGACCAGTGTCGTCTTGCCGGAACCATTCGGGCCGAGCAGGCCGTACCGGTCGCCGTCACCGACAGCGACGTCGGCCGAGTCGACCGCGAGGATCTGGCCGAAGCGCTTTGTGAGAGCCCTAGTGACGATCAAGGTCGCGATCCGGTTTCGTGCTCAGCTGCGCGGCAGCCTTCGCGAGCAGCTGAGGGCTCGCCATGCCCGCGATCAGGAAGGTGTCAAAGGAGGCGTAAGGATGCACGAGGGTCACCGTGATCAGCGGGGTGGCGATCTGGACGCCGATACCCCTGGCGAGGGTCAACGGGGTTCCTCCGTTGTTCCGGGCGCTAAGCAGGTCGCGAAGGCCACCGCGCCTGAGGGTGATGACCGCGAACGTCGACAGCCCCCTGCCGTAGACTCCGATCTCCTGGAACGCTGGCGGCGGCGGCACCCGCGACCGCCCGGCGAGGGAATCGGGTAGCTGCTCGTCGTCCAGGTCGCCGAGGGCGCTGGAGATGTTCGCGGGACTCGTCGTGGTGAAGCCGCTGCCAGGGCCGTGTGCCGGAGCCAGCACCTGGCTGGCCGGCCGGTTGTAGGCCACCTCGAGAAAGCGGCTCGTCAGCAGGACCTGACCGCCGCCACGCCCGGTGATCTCGACCCGCAGGGGCAGGCCGGTTGCTGCGTCGGCCCAGATATCGATCTTGCCGATGGTCGTCGCCGGGTCCGCGGGTACCAGCCGCAGTCCTGCTGCGGCCCTGCCCGCGATCCGCTCGGGGGGCAGGCTCGTGATCCGGCCGGTGGCACCCGCGTCGCGCAGCAGGCGGGTGGCAAGGGCAGGCGGGATGAGATCGGCGGCACGCGGCAGGCGGACCGGCTGGTTGCCGGTGACCTCGGTGAGCAGTTGGCTGCCCGAGTCCCAGGTGTACGTCCGCCCCGGCAGCTGGTACGTGTCGCGCTCGCCCACGTCGGACAGCACGTCGACCCGCCATTTCGAGGCCGAGTCCTGCCAGACCCGCATGTCCGTGGTGCCGTCCAGCATCGCGGTGACGTCGCTCAGCTCACTCAGATTCGGGATGCCGAGTGCGCCGTCACTCTCGACGTAACCCTCATACGGCAGGTTCGCCGAGGCGAGAATCCGCGCACGCAACTGTGCCGCGTCCACCTTGGGGCCCGCCGCGACCGGCAATGCGCTCACGAGGACCGGCAGTGCGCAGATGACCGCCACTCCGGCCGCGACCACCAGCCACCGACGGCGTGCCTGAGCCGCGACAACGCTCACCGTCACCGCCGGGCCGCGGCTGCGGCCAGCATGCGGCTCGGGTCTGCACGGCCTGGGCTCACCGTGTCACGGTACGACGGATCCGGGCCCATGGGGCAAATCTTCGCGCGGGCGTCCACGCACTTGTGAACGCAAGCCACGGTGGCGAAGTTCAGCGATGCGGCGGATGTTCAGCAAACACACAGGTGTTCAAGAACACAACGCGATGTGCCGGTGGCTCCGCGGGGACGGGTTGACCAGCGCGTGGCCCGCTGACAACATCGCCGATAACGCCGACGATGGAGCCACCGACGTTCGCCGAGTACGTGCACGCCCGGTCCGGTGACGACGGCACCGGGCTGCTTTCCGGTGCGGAGCGCCGCACGTGGGCGCAGGTGGTAGCCGCTGCCCGTGCGCGGGCCACGCTCGCACATGAGATAGCGCAGGGCGGCGGTGATCGTGACCGCCGTGCGGGGATTCCGCCCATGCCAATCCTGCGGCCGGCCGCTGACAAGTGCGGACAAGGCCGCCCTTGGCGGCGAATCCGCCGTCGCGGGCCGCGCGTATCTGCTCCCTGACGTCTGACGCCGCGCACATGTCGGGATGTGGGTCGGCGTTCAGCCCGGCTTGAGCAGGCCGCGCAGGTGACCTAGCTGGCGTTCGAGATGCGCGGGGGGGACCGCGTGCATACCGAAGGGGAATACCGCGAGGTCCTTGGGAGCCGTGATCTCGTTGTAGGCGGCGAAGACCGTTGACGGTGGGCAGACCTCGTCCATGAGCCCGACACTGAGCAGGCACTCGGCGGTGATGCGGCGGGCCAGCAGCGCACAATCGACGTAGCGGAACGTGTCCATCGCGGTGTGCACGAGATCGACGTGCTGCGCGAGGAATTCGGCCACCTCCGCATAGGGCATGCTGCCTGTCAGGGTGACCGCGCGCTCGATGTCGCACAGAAACGGGATGTCCGCGTGGCAGACCATCACGGTGCCGGCCATCAGCGCGGCCGATGCCAGGGCAAGTGCCCCGCCTTGGCTGCCGCCACTGACGGCGATACGGGCTGGGTCGACGCCGTCGAGTCCGGCGGCCGTCTCGACCGCCCGGGCGGCATCGACGAACAGGCGCGTGAAGTAGTAATCCACGGGGCTCGCGATGCCCCTGGTCATGACGCTGGAGTACTCGGGGCCCGGGGCACCTTCTGCGGAAGCACCGCCCGCCGGATCGCCGGTCGCGCCCACGGTCCACCGGCCGCCCTGGCCGCGGATGTCCATCACGAACGTGGCGAAACCGGCCGCGGGAAGCAGGGCGTGATCGACGGGGAGCCCCCTGCCGCCGCCATAGCCGGCGAAAGTGATCACCACCGGCAGGCGGCTGCCGCCAACGCCAGGCGGCCGGAGGTACCAGCCGCGGATGCGGTCACCCCGGGCGCCGGAGAACTCCACGTCGTACACCTGCATCGGCCCGTAGATGTCCGGCTGGTAGCGCGTCAACTCCGGGGCCCGGGCGGCCGAGCGGGCCTCGCCGATCCGGTCTGACCACCAGCCGTCCAGATCGGCCGGCTCGGCCACCGTGGTGCGACGGTCGCGCAGCTGGGGCAAGGGCAGGTCGAACCATGGCATTTCGGCTCCTTAATGTGGGCTCACAGGCTCCCTAACCTGGGCTCACAGGCTCCCTAACCTGGGTACAGGGCTCCTAACCTCGGCACAGAGGCGGCGGCGCGGTGCGGAGGCCGGGTGGTGCGGAGGCTGCGTGGGCGCGGGACGCGGTGCGCGGGGCGGCGCGGCGCGGTGCGGAGGCGGTGTGGCGCGGTGCGGAGGCGGTGTGGCGCGGAGGCCGCGTGGCGCGGGGGCGGTGTGGTGCGGGGGCGGTGTGGCGCGGGAAGGCGGCGCGGACTGGCCAGGTGACCGCGCTTGTCGGCCCGAATGGCGCTGGGAAGACACCCGGTTCCATGATCGCGGTAATTTTGCCGCGGTATCCGCAGAAAAAATACCGCGATCATGAATGGCGAGGGCTTCTGCCAGGCTTCCGGCCGATCCCGCCGTAGCCCGATATCTCGGGCTGCGTGGTGCGGAGGCCGGGTGGTGCGGAGACCGGGTGGTGCGGAGACCGCGTGGTGCGGGGGCGGTGTGGTGCGGGGGCGGTGTGGTGCGGGAGGCGGTGTGGGCGCGGAGGCTGCGTGGGCGCGGGAGGCGGCGCGGACCGGGGGCCGCGTAGCGCGGGGGCGGTGTGGTGCGCGGAGGCTGCGTGGGCGCGGGAGGCGGCGCGGACCGGGGGCCGCGTAGCGCGGGGGCGGTGTGGTGCGGGGGCGGTGTGGTGCGGAGGCTGCGTGGTGCGGAGGCTGCGTGGGCGCGGGAGGCGGCGCGGACCGGGGGCCGCGCGGTGCGGGGGCCGCGCGGTGCGGGGGCCCGCTGCCGGCAGGCACGCCGGGTCACCGCGGGCAGGCACGCCGATCGCCGCCCGGCCAGCATGCCAGCCACCGCACGTAACCGCCGCGCCGTAGCCCGTATGTGGGACCCGCCGTGGGGCGTACCCGCTGGCAACGGCGGACCTTATCGATATCAAACACGGGCTTATCAGTGCCGCCACAAGGGGTTGACACTTAACCGGGTGGTGCGCCGATCGCGATACTGCGTGTCGCAGCGCCGGTCACGGCGCGGCGGGCGGCGGGAGCACCTGGCTGCACGCCTCTATGGCGGCGATTACCGCCGCGCTGTCCCTGTGCACCCCGGGCTGCGTGGGAACAGGGAGCGAAGCGGCGCGCCGTGCGCTGCCAGGCACCGGTGGTACGCCTGCGTGGGAACAGGGAGCGAAGCGGCGCGCCGTGCGCTGCCAGGCACCGGTGGTACGCCTGCGTGGGAACAGGGAGCGAAGCGGCGCGCCGTGCGCTGCCAGGCACCGTGGTACGCCTGCGTGGGAACAGGGAGCGAAGCGGCGCGCCGTGCGCTGCCAGGCACCGTGGTACGCCTGCGTGGCCGCTGGCGCGAAGACTCCGACGCAGACGGCCCTCCCCTTCGCGCCGCCGGTACAGGCTGAGCTGACCGCGGCACGCGGCCCGGCGGATAACGGCGCGGCGGCGCCATTGGCGCCGCAGGCCGCGGCGGCAAAGCACCGCGGCAAGCACCGCCGCGATGGCCGGTGCGCCGCGGCGATGACGCAGACGCGGTCACTGCACATCGAACTCGTTACCCTCGGGATCGAGCATGGTGATGCAGTACTCGCCGTGCCTGGTCTGTGCTCGGACAAATGTCGCACCTGCCAACGCCAGCCGTTCGGCTTCGGTATCGACCTTCGTGCGGCGCTGGATGAGCGGCACGCCGCCACCGCCGCCCACGTTCAGGTCCAGGTGGACGCGGTTCTTGACGGTCTTCGGCTCGGGCACACGCTGGAAGTAGATCCGTGGGCCGCGCTCGTGCGGGTCGGCGATGGCGCTGGCGTCGTCACGGCGTTCTTCGGGTATCTCGTGGTCCCGCAGCCGGTCCGCCCAGGCCGCCGAAGGTTCTGGCGGGCCCTCGAGCCGGTAACCGAGGGCCTTCGCCCAGAAACTGGCCATGATGGGGGGATCAGCACAGTCGAACACGACTTGGACCGATGTAGCCATGGGGTGAAACATAGCGCTCATGACGGACCACGCGCTGCGACGTCGCAGCCATTGGGCGTGGGGGTACGAAGACGAGCTTGCGTCGGGCGTGCAACTGCGCGAGCTCGCGGAACTCGTCGCGGCGGCCACGGGTTTCGGCCTGCCTGACGAGCTTGAGGAGGCGGTGCCAGCCGCGCGGATACGGCTGCCCGAGCCGCGGGTGGCGGTGCCACCGCACCTGGCCGGCATCTGCTCGCGGGAGCGCCACGACCGGGCGGTGCACAGCCAGGGCATGGCGTACCGCGACCTGATCCGGGGATTCCGCGGCCAGTTCGAGCACGTCCCCGACGTCGTGGCGCGCCCACGGCACGAGCATGACGTAGAGGAACTGCTCGGCTGGTGCGCCGCCGCCGGGCTGGCGATGATCCCCTACGGGGGCGGTACCAGCGTCGTCGGCGGAATCGAGCCGCGCGTGGGAGACAGCTACGCGGGGACCGTCAGCGCCGATCTCTGCCTGCTCAGCCGCGTGCTCGATGCCGATCCTGTCTCCGGTGCCGCCCTGATCCAGGCAGGCGCGAGCGGCCCGGTCCTGAACGCACAGCTCGCGTCCGACGGCCTGACGCTGCGGCATTTCCCGCAGTCGTATGAGTTCTCCACGCTGGGCGGGTGGATCGCCACCCGCGCAGGCGGGCACTACGCGACCGGCCCCACCCACATCGACGACCTGGTGGAATCCGTCCGGGCGATCACCCCGGCAGGGCTGTGGCAGTCGCGGCGGCTGCCGGGGTCCGGGGCGGGCGTGTCGCCGGACCGGATGCTGCTCGGCTCGGAAGGCATCCTCGGCGTGATAACCGAGGCCTGGGTCCGGGTGCAGCGCCCGCGCACCCGCCGCGCGTCAGCGGCGGTCAGGTTCGGCTCACTGCTGGCGGGCGCCGACGCCGTCCGGGCGATCACCGCTTCCGGGCTTCAGCCGAGCAACTGCCGCCTGATCGACCCGGTGGAGGCCGCTCTCGCCGCGGGAGGCGACGGCGTCCACGCGGTTCTCATGCTGGGCTTCGAGTCCGCGGACCACGGAGTCGGCGGCTGGCTCGACGCGGCGCTGAAGCTCGCCGCGGCGCACGGCGGCCACTGGGACAAGGTCCGCGTTTCCGGCCCTGACGCGCGGGGGCAGCGGGAACGCCGCGGGCATGGCGACGGGCACGCCCAGGCAGGCCGCAGCGGGGCAGGCCAGAGCCAGGCAGGCCAGTGGCGGGACGCCTTCGTGCGGATGCCGTACCTGCGCAACGTGTACCCCCCGATGGGCGTGATCGCCGAGACCTTCGAGAGCGCGATCACCTGGGCCGCGTGGCCCTCGTTCCACGAGAAGGTCACCGGGGCCGTGACCGAGGCCGTGCGGCGCATGTGCGGCGGGCCGGCCGTCGTGACGTGCAGGTTCGCCTTCGCCTATCCGGACGGCCCGGCGCCGTACTACACGGTGCTCGCCCCGGCGAGGCGAGGGGAGGAGGTCGCGCAGTGGGACGCCATCAAGGCCGTGGCGTCTGATGCCGTGCTTTCCGCCGGCGGCACGATCACCCACCACCACGCGGTCGGGCGTGACCACCGGCCGTGGTACGACCGGCAGCGCCCGCCGCCGTTCGCGGCGGCGCTGCGCGCGGCCAAGGCCGCGGTCGACCCCAAGGCCGTGCTCAACCCAGGCGTGCTCATCGACCCCGCACGTGATCCCCATTGCCCCACCGATGGGCCATTGCTGGGGTAAGAAGAGCCCCACCAATGGGCCATTGCTGGGGCTCGACCGCGGCCCGGCGGAGCCGGAGTGCCCGGCGGAGCCGGAGTGCTGCCGGCGGAGCCGGAGTGCCCGGCGGAGCCGGAGTGCCCGGCGGAGCCGGAGTGCCCGGTGCGCCACGACCTCGGCCCGGCGGAGCCGAAGTGCCCGGTGCGCCACGACCGCGGCATCGGGTGCCCAATCCGTTTCGCGCGGCCGCGGCGCCGCCGGCCAACATTTGTCGCTCTCCCTGGGGCGGTACCGGCATCGGGCAGCCACCGGTACCCGATGAAGAGACGGATAGGCCGGCCCTCCGGTTGGCAAGCGGTTAGACCACTCGGGTAAATGGTTTGGCAACCTCAGAGCCTGCTTGAGCACCGCTCGCGACGAGCGAGGGTCCTCAAGCAGCATCTCAGGCCGGAGTGGGCGCGTGCGGTAGTGGATCTGCCGCGCAGCCGTTCGGGATAAATGAGGTCTACCGCGACCGCCCGGCGCGCCGGGGCGGGCGCCTGCGCCTGACGGCCGCTCTACGGCAGGGTGAGGATCTCGTGGCCCGAGTCGGTCACCAGGATGGTGTGCTCGAACTGGGCAGTGCGCTTACGGTCCTTGGTGACGGCGGTCCAGCCGTCGGGCCAGATGTCGTATTCGATCGTGCCGAGTGTGAGCATCGGCTCGATCGTGAACGTCATCCCCGCCTCCATGGTCACCGGGACGGAGGGGTCGTCGAAATGGGGCACGATCAGGCCGGAGTGGAATGTCGTGCCGATACCGTGCCCGGTGAAATCCCGGACCACGCCGTAACCGAAACGGCGCGCGTACGACTCGATGACGCGGCCGATGGCGTTCAGCGGCCGCCCTGGCGCCACCGCGCGGATGCCGCGGTGCATCGCTTCCCTGGTGCGCTCCACCAGCAGGCGCGACTCCTCGCTGACGTCCCCGGCAAGGAACGTCGCGTTGGTGTCGCCGTGCACGCCGTCGATGAAGGCGGTGATGTCCACGTTGACGATGTCGCCCTCGGTCAGCACCGTGTCGTCAGGTATGCCGTGGCAGATGACCTCGTTGATCGACGTGCACAGCGACTTCGGGTAGCCGCGGTAGCCGAGCGTGCTCGGGTAGGCGCCGTGATCGCACAGGAACTCATGCCCGATCCTGTCGAGTTCGTCGGTGGTCACCCCGGGGGCGACCGCGCGCCCGACCTCTTCGAGCGCCCGTGCGGCCAGCCGCCCGGCGACCCGCATGCGCTCGATGATCTCCGGGGACTTGACGTCAGGCTCCCCGATCCTTGGCCGTTTCCTGCCCACGTACTCCGGCCGCGGGATGCCGTCAGGGACCTGGCGTAGCGGTGATAGCCGGCCTGGCTGGAGTACGGTCGTCATGTGCTGCGAGTCTAGTTGACATGGACCAATCGCAGCGCTGGTGGTACTGCCTCAAGCACAAGACCGTCGAGCCGGAGGCCGGCTGTCCGGCCAAGGATCGGCTCGGGCCGTACGCGAGCAAGCAAGAGGCCGAGCACGCGATCGATATCGCCCACCGCCGCAACGAGGAATGGGACGCGCAGGACGGCGACTGAGCCTGCGCCGTCTTTTCTGACTGACGGTGGCGCGGCCCGGCGCGGGCTCGTCCGCACCCGTACGCCCGGTAGTGTGGGCGTCTGCGGAGAGGGGTTGCGCATGACCGGCTACCAGCCCGGGCCAGGGCTGCCGCCCGCGGCGCAGGCGCGGCTCGCCGAGATCCGGAGCAGCGGCACGTGGGGGTCCGCGCTGTCCACTGCGGAGTTCGCCGCGATCAGGTCGGCGGGCTTCGAACCGGTCGGCCAGGTGCTCGGCGCCGCCGTCTACAACATCGGCTACTCCGGCGGGTACTACTGCCCCGGGTCGTGGGGCGGCAGCTTCTTTGGCGCGGTGTCGCCGTACCAGACCACTACGCAGGTCTCCGGAAGCGGCGGCTGGGCATCGTTCGGGCCGTTGGTACAGACGATGTACGAGGCACGGCGCAAGGCCATCGGCCGGATGACCGCCGAGTGCGCGGCGCTCGGCGGGCACGGCGTGGTCGGCGTGTCGCTGGACATCGGGCCGTTCCCGGCCGGTGGCCTTGAGTTCAAGGCGATCGGCACCGCGGTGCGCGCGCCGGGCGCGGTGTACCCGAGGAGCACCGTTCACCTCCCACCTGTCCGGCCAGGACTTCGCCAAGCTGATCATTACGGGCCTGGTGCCGGTCGCGCTCGTGCTCGGCATCTCGATCGGCGCACGGCACGACGACTGGCGGACCATGGGCCAGACCCGATGGGGTGCGGGCAACACCGAGATCACGGGATACACCGATCTGGTGAACTCCGCACGGCACGATGCGCGCGCCCAGCTCGAGAGGGACGCACGCGCCCACGGGGCGGACGCGGTGGTGACGTCGCGGATGGAGCTTGCAGATGCGGGAGCGGGAGTGCCCCGCGCAGGAGGGCCGCCGCGACCACATCGCCGAGGCGACCTTCGTGGGCACCGCGATCACCCGTTTCGACCGCACCGCGGCGCCGCCTCCCCCGAGCCTGGCCGTGCTCTCACTTGACCCGCAGCGACGGCAGGCGGCCCGGGTCGGCTCGGGTGATCGACGTGACGCGCGATACACAGGGCGCACGACATGCGGGAAAACCTGAATCAGCAGGACACGCTGGTCAGGCAGGACACACTGGCGGGCAGGACACACTGAGCACGCAGCCGAGGGAGACGCGATGACGGAGCAGCAGCAGGCGGGCCTGGCCGCGCAGGGCGTACCGCAGGACGCGATGCGCCGCCTGGCCGAGCTTCAGCCAGGTAAGGCCGGTTCCATCTTCACCTCCGACTTGTCGGTGAACGAGTTCCTGCTCGTGCGTGAGGCCGGTTTCCGGCCCGCTCGGCCTGGTGCTCGGAAGCTCGATCTACCACGTCGGCCTCCAGGTCGGCCGGTGGGGCAAGAACCAGGAACTCGACGTCCTCTCCCAGGCCATGTACCACGCCCGCGAGCTCGCGATGACGCGGATGGAGGCCGAGGCCGATGCGCTGCGACGCGGACGGCATCGTGGGTGTCAGGCTGGACGTCGAGATGAAGGAATTCGGCAACGACATCGCCGAGTTCATCGCCGTCGGGACCGCGGTCAAGGCCGAGCCCGGCGCGGGCGGCAGCGCCGGCAGCGGGGTCACCAACTGGCGGAACAACAAGAACCAGCCGTTCACGTCCGACCTGTCCGGCCAGGACTTCTGGACACTGATCCGCGCCGGGTACGCGCCGCTCGGCATGGTGATGGGATCGTGCGTCTACCACATCGCGCACCAGCGTCTGGGCGGCGTGCTCGGCAATATCGGGCGCAACGTGGAGATCGAGCAGTTCACCCAGGCCCTGTACGACGCGCGTGAACTCGCGATGAGCCGGATGCAGGCCGAGGCGGAGGCGCTGCACGCCGAGGGGATCGTGGGCGTGCAGTTGCGCCAGCACAGCCACCAGTGGGGTGCGCACACGACGGAGTTCTTCGCGATCGGCACCGCGGTGCGTCCGCTGCGCGAGGATCACGTGATCGAGCCCCCGACATGGTGCTCAGCCTCGACGCCTGAGTTACCTGTCACGCGGCGCCTCTGCCGGTTCCGCTTAACGCCAGCCGGGTACCGGGACTGAGCGTCGCGTGGCGATGCGTACGCCGGGCCAGCTCTCCGGGCCATCTCCCCGGGGCACCATCGCCGTCGACGGAGCCGCGGTCGTTGCGGCCACCAAGGCTGAGGCATAGAGCCCGCCGCGACGCCAGGCCTGAGGGGCGGCTCACGGCGTCCGCGGCGCCCAGCTCACTCCTCGGCGGGGCCGCTGACGGCGTCGAGCAGCCGGGCCAGCCGTTCGCGGAGCCCTGGTCTGCGGCTGCCTTGCACCTCGCCGGCGGCGGCGCTGACCAGGTGCTGCGCGCCGTCGAACGAGACGGGGGAGGTGGCGGCGGGAACGGCGAGCGCCTCGTGGGCCAGTTGCTCGAGTTCGCTGTCCCCCTGATCGAGCGCGACGATTGTGGCCCCGATCCGCCGTGCGTCGTTCACGCGTTCGAGCAGCGGCGCGGTCGCGGCCTCCACCGCGACGACGAAGAGGGTCTCGCCGCGCCGCGCCGCCTCCAGCCGGTCCAGGCCGATCCGCAGATGCGCCGGTGCGTCAGGCGGCGGTGACCAGCGGACCAGCGTCGGCATCAGGGCTGGCACGCCGCCGAGCGAGGCTTCCTCCTGCAGATGGGCGGTGACATGCCAGGGGTCGTTCCCGGGAGTGCCGACGACGAGCAAGCCCCCGCGGCTGCGGGTGGAGCCCTGGAGCGCCTTGCCGAGCCGCCGCGTGCGTTCGAGCCACCCGGTCTGCGCGAGCAACTCCCTCAGCGCGGCGACCTGGTTCGCGTCCATCGCTCTATGGTGCCGGGCGCGCCAAGCTCGGCGCACCCCAACCGCCGGCCTGGCCCGCAGGAGCGGCGTACCGCGGCGGGCGCGGCGGGCCGGTAATGGCAGGATCGGGTGCATGGCACAGCGGCAGCAGGATTCGGGCAGCAGTTCCGGCGAGAGCCAGGCGCGGCGCAGCACCGACCACAACCCTGGGCAGCGCGCCGCGGGTGCTGACCCGGCGCGGCCCGACGTGGCGGATCTTGTCATCGGCATTCTCGGCGGCACCGGCGCCGAGGGACGCGGGCTCGCGCGGCGGTTCGCGATGGCGGGCCACACCGTGCTCATCGGCTCCCGCAGCCCGGATCGTGCGCCGCCGCGGTCGCTGGCCTCGACGCGGGGCCGAACGTCCGGGGGATGGCGAACGCCGCCGCCGCGCGCGAGGCCGGCATCGTGATCGTGGCGGTGCCATGGGATGGTCACGGAGCGCTCGTCGCGTCACTTGCCGCCGAACTGGCCGGCAAGATCGTCATCGATTGCGTGAACCCGCTGGGCTTCGACAAGCAGGGTGCATTCGCACTGCGGGTGGCGGAGGGCAGCGCCGCGCAGCAGACCGCCGCGCTGCTGCCCGATAGCCGGGTAGTGGGCGCATTCCACCACGTGTCCTCGGTGCTCCTGCTCGACCCCGAGATAACCGAAGTGCCGATGGACGTGCTCGTGCTCGGCGACGACCGCGCGGCCACCGACGTGGTGCAGGCGCTGGCCGCGCGTATCCCCGGTATGCGCGGCGTCTACGCCGGCCGCCTGCGCAACTGCGCCCAGGTGGAGGCTCTCACCGCCAACCTCGTCGCGATCAACCGCCGGTACAAGGCCCACGCGGGCCTGCGTATCACCGACATCTGAGCTTCGAGCCCATATGCTTAACGGCTGCGCAGAGCCGACATGCGACCCCGTGCGGGGATTCCCGCGTCATGGTAGGCCCGTTGGGGGCGCGACAGCGCGTCAGCGGTAGGCGTACTCGTCGGTCGGGAACGCTCCCGAGCCGACGTCCGCGGCGAACGACTGCGCCGCTGACCGGAGCGCGCCCGCGACGTCGACGTACTGCTTGACGAATTTTGGCGTCCGCCGCGAGAGGCCGGCCATGTCCTGCCAGACGAGGACCTGCGCGTCGCAGTCCGCGCCTGCGCCGATGCCGATGGTCGGGATGGACAGGGACGCCGTCACGCGGGAAGCCGAGCTCGGCGGGTACGCATTCGAGTACCACAGAGAAGGCGCCGGCCGCCTCGAGGGATTTGGCGTCGGAAAGCAGTTCCTCGCCGTCCTCCCCGCGGCCCTGGACCCGGTATCCGCCGAAAGCGTGGACCGACTGCGGGGTAAGGCCAAGGTGGCCCATGACCGGTATGCCCGAAGCGACCAGCTCTTCGACCTGGTGCAGGACCCGCCGCCCGCCCTCCAGTTTGACCGCGTGCGCCCCCGACTCCTTCATGAACCTGGTGGCCGCGGCGAGCGCCGCCTCTGCCGACGCCTGGTAGGACCCGAACGGCAGGTCGGCGACGACCAGCGCCCTGCTGGTGCCGCGTACCACGGCGGCGGTGAGCGGGATGAGGTCGTCCACGGTCACCGGGATGGTGGAGTCGTAGCCGTAGACGACCATCGCGGCCGAATCACCCACCAGCAGCACGGGAATGCCCGCATCATCGAACACCCGTGCGGTGAGCGCGTCATAGGCGGTCAGCATCGGCCACTTCTCGCCGCGCACCTTCGCGGCGGCGATGTCGCGGACCGTGACCCGCCTCGTTCGCGGTTCCCCCGTAGAGGGTGGTGACCTGACTGGGCGCGCAGATATGGGCAGTGGGAGCAGTCATGGTGAAACCTCCTGGCCTCGAGGCGCCCTGATGGCGTCCCCGGACAACACGATCATCGACATGTCCCGACCCGGCAGTGAAGCCCCTCGAAGGTCCTGCCGCTGAACCTGAAAGTCCCGGCGAAGCCCCGGAATAGATTCCGAAACGAGTACCGTTCCGTATCGTTGTAAGCTTCTGGCACAACCCAGCGGGACCTCAGCAGACTTGAAGGCACCATGGCTCAGCAAAGCTCCGCCTCCAGACGGCCGCGCCGCCGACCTGGCCGTGACCCCGGATGGCCCCGGCTCCTGTGCGGCTGCCGAAGCGCGGGCCGCCGCGATCTCCGAGGAGTGTATCGCCGCCGCTGGTACATCCTCAGCGTCTTGGTCGTCGGCCTCCTCGTCATCGTCCTCGACAACACTGTCCTCAACATCGCGCTGAAGACGATCGCGGATCCGAAGGGCGGGCTCGGCGCGAGCCAGAGCCAGCTCGAATGGGCGATCAACTCCTACACGCTGATGTTCGCCGGGCTGCTGTTCACGTTCGGCGTGATCGGCGACAGTATCGGGCGCAGGCGGATGCTCATCATCGGTTTGGTGCTTTTCGGCGTCGCCTCGCTGCTTTCCGCGTATGCGCACACGCCCGACCAGCTGATCTCGGCCCGCGCGGCGATGGGTTTCGGCGGTGCGGCGGTCATGCCGCAGACGCTGTCCATCATCTCGAACGTGTTCGATCCACGTGAGCGCGGCCGCGCCATCGCCATCTGGGCCGCCGCGGTCGGCGCGGGGTTCGCCATCGGGCCGGTGCTCGGCGGCCTGCTGCTCGACCACTTCTGGTGGGGCTCGGTCTTTCTGATCAACGTGCCGATCGTCGCGGTCGGTGCGCTGCTGGTACTGTTCATCGTCCCTGAGTCGCGCAACCCCGACCCGGGCAAGGTTGACGCCGCGGGCGTGCTGCTTTCCATCGCGGGCCTCGTGCTCGTGGTCTACGGGATCATCCAGGGCGGCGACACGGGTGCCTGGGTGCGCTGGACGTGCTCGGTCCGGTCTTCGGCGGGCTGGCGGTGCTCGTGCTGTTTGGCTGGCACGAGAGCCGGATCAGCCACCCGTCGCTTGATGTGCGGCTGTTCCGCGATCCGCGGCTGTCGGCGTCCGTCGGCGCCATCGCGCTGGTGTTCTTCGCGCTGGCCGGCGCGATCTTCTTCATCAGCTTCTACATGCAGAACGTCCGCGGCTACAGCCCGCTGCACGCGGGTCTGCTGACGCTGCCGCTCGCGGCGGGGCAGATGCTGTTCTCGCCACGCAGCGCGACGCTGGTGCGGAGGTTCGGCGCCAAGGTCGTGACCACGATCGGGCTGCTGCTGGTCGCCGTGGCACTGGCCGGCTATCACTTCCTTGGCGCGGACACCCCGATCTGGGTGCTCGGCGTGATCTTCTTCGTCCAGGGCGCCGGGATGGCCAACGTGATGCCGCCCGCCACCGAGGCGGTGATGTCGGTACTGCCGCGTGAGCGGGCCGGTGCGGGTTCGTCGCTGAACAACACCGCACGGCAGGTTTCCGTCGCGCTCGGTGTCGCGGTGCTCGGTTCGATCCTCGCCCAGGTCTACCGCGAGCCAGCTGAGCCCGCACCTGGCCGGCCTGCCTGGCGAGCGCACGCGCGACCGCGACCGCGTCGATCACCGGCGCTCAGGCTGTCGCACAGCAGCTAGGCCCGGCAGGCAACCGGCTGCTCGCCCCGGCGAGCGATGCGTTCGTGAATGCGATGCACGTCACATCACTGATCTCGGCCGGCGATCGCCCTCGTCGGCGCGATCGTGGTGTTCATCTGGATGCCAGGGATACGCGGCCGTGCACACGCGCAGGAAGCTGGCAAGCAGGCTCAGGCACCGGTAACGGCAGCCGTCGGGGAACCCGTGCACGCGATGGCCACGGAGCACGCTCGGATAACGACCGCCGAGCGCGCCGAGGCTACGGTTACGGGGCACCCGGTCACCGAGCCCGTGGCCGTCGTAAGGATGTGACGCAGATGACACCGGCAGCCCTCGGCACCGTCGCACCGGCCGACGCACCAGGCTCGGTCAGCGACGGTCCCGAGCGCCGGGCCGGGCAATGCCCGCCGTCCCGGCCGGCCTCGCAGCGAGGAGGCCGACCGGGCGATCATCGACGCCGCGCTCGATCTGTTCG
The DNA here is from genome assembly GCA_963851085.1 of uncultured Actinomycetota bacterium. Classification (GTDB taxonomy): domain Bacteria; phylum Actinomycetota; class Actinomycetes; order Streptosporangiales; family Streptosporangiaceae; genus DATFVJ01. Next base: position 24,602 of record CAWKNX010000007.1, read on the forward strand.
CGGAGATCGGGCGCGGGGGGCCTGTGCATCGAGGCCGTCGCGGCACGCGCGGGCGTCGGCAAGACCACGATCTACCGGCGCTGGCCGGGCAAGGAAGATCTGCTCGTCGATGCGCTCGCTACGCTCAAGACCCCGCTGCCAGCGCCGTCAGGTCAATCGGCACGCGATGACCTGGCGGCACTTCTGCGCGTCATGTGCGCCGACTTCACCGACCCGCGGCGGGTGCGCGCGACCGCCTTGCTGCATGGCGAGGGAATCAGGTACCCGCGGCTGCTGCAGCGGTTCACCGAGTCGGTCGTCGAGCCACGCCGTGAGGTGTTCAGGAATGTCCTGCGCCGCGGGATCGAAAGCGGCGAGCTGCGCGCTGACATCGACATCGAGACAGCGCTCTTCATGATGACGGGCGCGATCCAGGCCATGGCGCGGTGCGGCGTCGACGCCATCCCGGCCGACTACGCCGACCGGATCGTCGACCAGCTTCTCGCGGGCCTATCTCCCCGCTGAACGACTCCGCCCGCACATCCGCGCCTCCGAGATCCCCGGTCGAGAAGATCCAGGTGACTCTCATCGATCGAAGCGCGCGTCAGCACCTGACAAGATCGTCTGGGCCCTGGTCGCGGACCCAATTCCCTGACCGTGCTTCGCTGACCGTGCTTCCCTGACCGTGCTTCCCTGACCGCGCGGACCGCTTCCGCGAACTCCGCTGCCGCAGCTCAGACGAGGATCACATTAAGCCCGGCGACTACGGGGATGTCAGCATCCTGCGTCACGAGTGCGATGCCAAGCGCGAGAGCCGTCGCCGCGATCCAGCTGTCGTTAACCCCCATCCGCTGTCCCGCATCACGCAGACCAACGCGAAGCTCCGCCCACGCCCGGGCGACGGCGTCGTCGACGGGTACCGGGTCCAGCCCAAGCGCGCGCTCCAGAGTGTCCAGCCGTCGGGCTCGGCTCACGGCATCGGACGCGGCCAGCACGCCCGCCCGCAGCTCTGCGATCGTGACGATCGATACCCCGAGCTCGTCAGGCAACCGATCAGCGGCAAGGGAGCGGCCGGACCCGTCGGCGATGAAAACCGACGTGTCGGCCAGACCTCTGCTCACAGCGGGGGCAAGTCGTCGGTGGTATCGGGCGCAAGCTCGTCGATGTCCTGGCGCAGCCCTGGGTCGGCCTGATGGCTGGCGAACCGGTCGAGAAACGCCGCGCGCGACATCCAGCGGATCCGGCTGCCGACCGGCGCCAGGATCGCAACAGGCTTTCCGGCGACGGTGATGACAAGTTCCTCACCCGCCTCCACCCGGCGCAGGACGCCCCGGGTGTCGTTGCGTAGCTCGCGTGATGGAAGCTCGACTGTCATGCGACAAGTGTAGCAGGATGCGACAGTCGGGCTGAGACACCATTTCGCGGGACAGGTCGACGCTCGGTCTCCAGTAGGTCGGCGTGGGTAACCCGATGCTGTGGGCTCCCTGGTCGGCGGCCGGAGCGGCGTCCCTTCGCAGGCGCCGCAGCCTGGTGCGGGGGAGGCCGCGCGATGACACCTGCGTGCCCACCAGTGAGTTCACGCAGGACCTCCGGGGCGGTGCTCGCGCCAGCGGCTGGTGATGGGCAGCCGCCTGTCCCTGCCGAAGTTCTTCGGCGTGATCTTGGGCCCCGGCGGGTACTGCCGCCGCTTGTACTCGGCCGCGTCCACCATCCTGATCACCCGTTCCACCAGGTCCGGGTCGTGCCCGGCGGCCACGAGCGCGGCCGTGCCCATGTCCTTGACGACGTAGTCGTCGAGCAGCCGGTCGAGCACCTCGTAGTCGGGCAGCGTGTCGGTATCGAGCTGACCGGGCGCCAGCTCGGCGCTCGGCGGCTTGAGGATCGAGTTCTCCGGGATCGGCGGCGTCTCACCTCGCTCGCGTGCCCGCTCGTTGCGCCACCGCGCAAGCTCCCACACCAGCGTCTTCAGCACGTCCTTGATCGGCGCGAAACCGCCCGCGGAGTCGCCGTAGAGCGTCGAATAACCGACCGCGAGCTCACTCTTGTTCCCCGTGGTCAGCACCAGGTGGCCGTGCTCATTGGACAGCGCCATCAAGGTGGTGCCGCGCACCCGCGCCTGCAAGTTCTCCGCCGCGAGACCGTGCAGGTCGAGCTCGCGCTCGAACGCCGCCACGATGCCGGCGATCGGCACCGTAACCGCATGCAGGCCCTGCCGCTTGACCAGGTCCTCCGCGTCGGTCACCGAATGAGGGCTCGAGTACCTGCTGGGCATCAGCGCCGTGTGCACGCGTCCGGCGCCGAGCGCGTCTGCCGCGACGGTCGCGGTGAGCGCGGAGTCGATCCCGCCGGACAGGCCGAGGATCACCGAGCCGAAACCGTTCTTGCGCACATAGTCGCGGACCCCGGTGACGAGCGCGGTGTACACCTCCGCCAGGTCATCAAGACGCGGCGTGCACACGTTGACCGACGGCGCGGCGCGCGGCAGCCGTTCGGGATCGGTTTCGCCCGCACCCTCCGGCGCCGGCAGCGTGAGCCGGCGGATCGTCATCACGGTGCCGTCCCGCGCATCGGCCGGGGTGTCACCGTCGGCGACGGCCGGGTCGGCGGCCGGCAGCTCCAGGTCCGCGACCACGAGCGCGTCGTCGAACTGTGGCCCACGGGCGATCAGCTCACCGGCCGAGTCCACGACAATGGAATCGCCGTCGAACACAAGCTCGTCCTGGCCGCCCGTCATGTTGACGTAGGCGAGCGCGGCGCCGGCCTCCCTGGCGCGGCGGACGCAGAGATCCAGGCGCACGTCGTCCTTGCCGCGTTCGTATGGAGAGGCGTTCGGGACCACGAGCAGGGCCGCCCCGGCCTGCCTGGTGACCGTCACGGGCCCACCGTCCTGCCACAGGTCCTCGCAGACCGCGATCGCGACGTCCACGGCCTCGCCGCTCGCCCCGGCCGGCGCGTGCGCCTGCGCCGCCGGGCAGCCTGAAGACGGGCAGCGTGTCACCCGGGACGAAGTACCTGTACTCGTCGAACACGCCGTAGTTGGGCAGGTGATGCTTGGCGCTGCGGGCGGCGACCCGGCCCTGGTAGATCAGCGCCGCCGCGTCGAGCGGCGCGCCCGCGGGCAGGCCCGTGCGCGGCGCGACGCCGGTCCGCCGGTCCAGGTAACCGACCACGACCGCGAGGTCGCCAAGCCCGTCGGCGGCGAGCCGGGCGGCAAGGCCGTGCAGCGCCGCCACCGAGGCGTCCACGAACGAGGCACGCAGGGCGAGATCTTCCACCGGGTAGCCGGTGAGCATCATCTCGGGGAACACCGCCACTCGCGCGCCCGCGTCAGCGGCCCTGCGTGACCATTCCGCGATGAGAGCGGCGTTTCCTTCCAGGTCTGCGACGGTGGCGTTCACCTGAGCGAGGGCGATCCGTAGCCGGGTCACCCGTTCAGCTTAGAGGTCGCGCGGATAGGGCGCCGGATCAGCGAGCGGGTCATCCGCGCCCGGCTGGCAAGACCGCAGCCCGAAGGCGTGCCTGGATCCCGCGTCGAGGGCGAGAACGCCGCCAGCCGGGATGCGGGGGCCCGCGAGCCCGGCAGTCCTATCCGCGCGACCTCTTATAGTGCCCGCAAGGACAGACTGGATCCGCGTATGCGGCGATTGACCGCGCCTGCGGCCGGAACGGAGGCAGCGGTGGGAGATCACGCCGGAAGCGTGGCGCTGGTGACCGGCGGATCGAGCGGGATCGGGCGGGCGGTCGCCGAACTGCTCGCGGCCGGGGGAGCGAAGGTGGCGGTCAACTCGGCCGATGCCGGCGAGGCCGCGTCGCCCGGGCGATCACGGCGAGCGGCGGCACGGCGGTGCCCGCTGTCGCGGACGTCCGTGACCAGGCGGCGATCGCGTCCGCGGTACGCACCACGGCCGAGGCGTTCGGCTCGCTCGACACCCTCGTCACCTGTGCGGGGATCCAGCGCTACGGAACCGTAACCAGCACCGACGAGACAACGTGGGACGACGTCTTCGCGGTCAACGTCAAGGGCGTCTTCCTCGCGGCGAGGGCCGCGCTGCCATACCTGCGGGGCAGTGCGAGGGGAGCGATCGTGGTCGTGTCGTCTGTCCAGGCGTACGCGACCCAGGCCGGCGTCGCCGCCTACGCGGCCAGCAAGGGCGCGCTGAACGCGCTGGTCCGGTCCATGGCGATCGATGAGGCGCCGCATCGGGTCCGGGTCGTCGCGGTGTGCCCGGGTTCGGTCGACACGCCGATGCTGCGCCATTCGGCCGGCCTGTTCAGCGACGGCAGCCCGGCTGGGACGCAGCGGACCATCGACGGCTGGGGCCGCGCGCACCCACTGGGCCGGGTGGCGCGGCCCAGCGAGATCGCGGAAGTCGTCGGTTTTCTCGCAAGCCCGCGCGCGGGCTTCGTTACCGGGGCGGACATCCGGGTGGATGGCGGGCTCCTCGCGAGGATTGGCGTCACCATCCCAGCAGACGCTGACGCTAGCAACGGTGAGGTGTGACGCATGGGAATTCGCTTGTCGCTCGGCCACGTGGAGAAGTTCGACGACACGGTCGCCGCGTTCGCCAGGCAACTCGGCATGCGCGGCGTGCAGTTGCACGCGCCGGCCGACCTGCCTGGTCACAGCGGCTACTGGAGTGTGGAGGAACTGCGCGCGCTCCGGGTCAGATGCGAGGCCGCGGGGCTGGCCGTCGACGGGCTCGAGAACGTTCCTGCGGCCCATTTCACGAAGATTCAGCGCGGTGAGCCGGGCCGAGACGAGCAGATCGAGAACTACCGCACGACGGTGCGCAACATGGCACGTGCCGGGATATTCCTGCTCGGCTACAACTTCCAGGCGACGTATGTGTGGCGCACGGACATGAGCGCGGCCGGGCGCGGCGGTGCCCGGGTCACCGCGTTCGACCTGGCCGCCGTGGGCGGCGGCAACGCTCTCGCAGGCTACAAGCTGACGCCGGGCGGCGAACTCGAAGAACCGCTCGACGCGGGTCAGATGTGGGCCAACCACAGGTACTTCCTTGACGCGGTACTGCCCGTCGCGGAGGAGGCCGGCGTGCGCCTGGCCCTGCACCCGGACGACCCGCCGGTGGATGTCCCGCTGGGCGGGGCCGCGCGTATCTTCACCTCGCCCGCGGCACTGGCGGTGGCCTTCGATCAGGCGCGGGAGAGCCCGGCGTGGGGACTTGATCTGTGCCTCGGCACCGTCTCGGAGATGGGCGGCGAGGCCGCGATCAACCAGGTGATCGACTTCTTCGGGCCGAAGGGCCGCATCTGTTACGTCCATTTCCGTGACGTGCAGGGCGTGGTGCCGAGTTTCCGTGAATGTTTCCTCGGCGAGGGGAACTTCGATCCCGCCGCCGTGATCAGGCGGCTCGCAGAAGCCGGCTTCGACGGCTTCCTCATCGACGACCACGTGCCCGCCATGACCGGGGACCCTGGCACCTGGGGCGACACGTCGGCCGACGCCTATTGCTCGCGCGGCAGGGCCTACGCGATCGGGTACCTTCAGGGCCTGCTGAAGGCGCTCGGTGTCGCCGACGCTTCATGATCGCGGTAACTTTTCGGCGAATACAGCCGCAAAATTACCGCGATCATGAAAGCGACCACGGGAGGTGCGAGGGTGACCGCTGCCAGCCCTGATGTGGTGATCCGCGCCGACGCCGAGACCGGTGAGGGGCCGGTGTGGGACTACCGGACCGGCGAGCTTGTCTGGGTGGACATTCCCCGCGGCATCCTGCATCGCTCGAAGGTCCGTGCCGGCGCGGGCGGCGCGGGCGGCGCGGGCGGCGTGGGCGGTGCTACAGCGGGCGGGGCCGCAGCGGGCGGGACCGGAGCGGGTGAGGCTACGGCGGGCGGCACCACGGCGGGCGGAGCGGTCGCGGACCGGGCGGTCGCCGTCGGCATGATGCTTGGCGCGGCAGTGCCTGACGCCGGGACCGGATGGGCGGCGGCTGCCGAGGACGGGTTCGGGCTCATCGACGCCGACGGTCATCTGGATCTGCTCGACCGGGTCCTGCCCGAACCCGGCACCCGCATGAACGACGGGGCGTGCGACAGTCATGGCCGGATGTGGGCGGGCAGCCTCACCAAGACCTTCGACCCTGGCCTGGGCAAGTTGCACTGCTGGGCGTATGGGCAGCCCTCGCGCGTGGCGGCCCAGGGGCTGACGCTGCCGAACGGGATCGGATGGAACAGCGCGAACACGCGGATGTACCTGGCCGACACCAGGCACGCGGCGGTGTTCGCCTATGAGTTCGACCTCGACGACGCCCGCCTTGGCGACCGGCACGCGGTGCTCGAAGTGCCCGCGGCCCGCGGCCAGCCAGACGGCCTGTGCGTGGACGCGGACGGCTGCCTCTGGGTCGCGCAATGGGGTGGCTGGCGCGTGTGCAGGTACGATCCGGGCGGCCGGCTGCTGCGCACCGTGGAGTTCCCCGTCGCTCAGCCGAGCAGTTGCGCATTCGGCCCCGGCGCGACGCTGTATGTCACCTCCGCACGTGAGGGCCTGCCGCCTGACCACGCCCAGCCGCTCGCCGGGTCGGTCTTCGCCTTCGACGCCGGGGTGGCCGGCGCGCCGGTCGGGACGTTCCGCCTGTGATCCGCGGGCGCCGCCAACCACGGGTATGACCTGCGGGAGCACGGCCGCCGTAACGTGCAGGAAACAAGGGACGGGCAGACTGGGAGCCAGACCGCATGAGGCAGGGACGCCCGGACCCGCTCGATGGGGCTATATCGTCGTTCGCACCGGGCGAAGTGGATGGCCATGCCCGACCGTACCCGTCGGGGGATCCCGGGGGTCGCCCCCCGGGACAATTGAGAGTGATGGCCCGTGGATAGACAGGTCGAGTTCGTGCTCCGCACACTTGAGGAGCGCGATATCCGTTTCGTCCGGCTGTGGTTCACCGACGTGCTCGGTTTCCTCAAGTCGGTCGCCGTCGCACCCGCCGAGCTTGAGGGTGCGTTCGCCGAGGGTATCGGGTTCGACGGGTCGGCGATCGAGGGATTCGCCCGGGTCTACGAGGCGGACATGCTCGCCAAGCCCGACCCGGCCACGTTCCAGTTGCTGCCCTGGCGCGGCGAATCACCCGGCGTGGCACGGATGTTCTGCGACATCATGATGCCGGACGGATCGCCGTCATACGCCGATCCCCGGTGGGTGCTCAGGCGTGCCCTGAGCCGGGCAGCCGAGCTCGGATTCACCTTCTACACCCACCCGGAGATCGAGTTCTTCCTGCTCAGGGAGCGGCCGGAACCGGGTAACATGCCGCGTCCGATCGACTCGGGCGGGTACTTCGACCACACGCCGCACACCATCGCGCACGACTTCAGGCACAGCGCGATCATGATGCTGGAGTCGATGGGGATCTCGGTGGAGTTCAGCCACCACGAGGGTGCTCCCGGCCAGCAGGAAATCGACCTGCGCTACGCGGACGCGCTCACGACCGCGGACAACATCATGACATTCCGGCTGGTGATGAAGGAGGTGGCGCTCGAGCAAGGGGTGTACGCGTCGTTCATGCCCAAGCCGTTCACCGACCATCCGGGGTCGGGCATGCACACGCACGTGTCGCTGTTCGAGGGCGACCGCAACGCCTTCTACGAGCCGGGCGCGGAGTACCAGTTGTCCAAGCTCGGGCGCGCGTTCATAGCGGGGTTGCTCCGCCACGCGGCCGAGATCACCGCGGTCTGCAACCAGTGGGTCAACTCCTACAAGCGGCTGTGGGGCGGCACGGAACGGACGGCGGGCGCGGGCGGCGAGGCGCCGGCGTATATCTGCTGGGGACACAACAATCGCTCGGCGCTGATCCGGGTGCCGATGTACAAGCCGCAGAAGGGGAACGCGACCCGGGTGGAGTTGCGCTCGCTGGACTCGGCCTGCAATCCGTATCTCGCCTTCGCGCTGGTCCTCGCGGCCGGTCTGAAGGGGATCGAGGAGGACTACGAGCTTCCGCCCGACGCCGAGGACGACGTGTGGGCACTGACGTCCGCCGAACGGCGCGCGCTCGGCATCAAGCCGCTGCCGCAGAACCTGGACGAGGCCATCCGCGCGATGGAGGGCAGCGAGCTTGCCGCGGAGGCGCTCGGCGAGCAGGTGTTCGACTTCTTCCTGCGCAACAAGCGCGCGGAATGGCACGAATACCGTCGCCAGGTCACCAGATTCGAGCTGGACCGCTACCTGCCGGTCCTCTGACGGCCCGCCCGTCACGCCGCCGGTGCCGCCATTTTCTATCCCGGACGGCTGCCGTGGGGAGTTGGCTCATCTGTGGCATCAGCCGGTGTCGTGGGGGCTGCGGGGGTCGCCCCCCGGGCTGGCACGGCCTATCACTACGGCTGCCGCGCTGTGACGCTGCCGCGTCCCCGTACCACCACTGGAGGGGGCCGCGAGCGGCGCGCTGCGCGGTGCGTTCCTGGTTATCATGACGTTCCTGTGTGGCGCCCCATATGCTGCCGAGGCTGCCAGAACGCAGTGGCGCGACGTCAGCGCGCCGATAGCGCGCTCCTAGCGCGGCGGGTCCAGCCGTTGGTTTCCGGCCGGTGCCGCGGCGCCGCGGTCGTGGAGCTTGGCGCGGACCTGCGCCGCATCCGAATGCCCGAGGCCGTCGAGAATATCGAGCGCCTGCTGCCAGGCGTCGCGTGCCGCCTGCCTGTCGCCAGCCGCCAGGTGCGCGTCACCGAGGTGCGCGAGCGTGTCGCCGCGGTGGTACTGGTCACCGAGGTCGCGGAACAGGTCGATGGCGCGGCGGTAGCAGGCGATGGCCTGAGCGTGCTGGGCGAGATTGTGGTGAGCGAAGCCGAGGCTGTCAAACGCGGCGGCCTCACCGCGCCGGTCGCCGAGGTCTCGGCACAACGCGAGGGCCTGCCCGCAGCTGGCCAGCGCCTTATGATGATCTCCCAGCTCGGCGCTGTACAGACCGGCCGCATTGAGGGCTGCGGCCTGCCCCCTCCTGTGCCCCGCGTCGCTGAAAAGGCGCAGCGCCCGCCCGGCGTGGGTGAGCGCGTCCGGGTAGCGGCGCTCCCGCGCGAATGTCCGGGCGACGCCGAGATGGCTATGGGCCTCGCCGAGGCAGTCGCCGAGCTGCTGGTACAGGCTGATGGCCCGGGTGAAGTGTGTGTGGGCATCCTCGAAGGCATCGAGCTGGATGCACGCGCTGCCGAGCGTGCGATGCGCACGGGCCTGGTCGGCCACCTCACCAAAGCGCAGCGCGGTCCCCAGCGCCGCGCGCTGCGTCGCGGCGGGCGTGTGTCGGCGCCTGGCTGGCTGCGAGCCCGGTTGCGGTGGCCAGGACGCCGAGCCCGGCTGCCGTTCCGATCGACATGATCATCGCGACCGTGAGCTTGGTGATTCTTCGTTTGAGCATTTCTTCTCCCCATCTCCCGATGTGCACGGTCTGTTGGTGGTCGTGGCCGGGCCCTCGGTGCGTCTTGCCCGTGCCTTGCGCCGACCGCGCCGTGTACTCAGCCGATACTCCGCGCCGGGGATAGCGCGGTGTTAGCGTGTCAATAGCGCCGCAGGTGGCGGCAGATATGGCCGGCGTGTTTTGCTGCGGTAAGACCCGGCCACGAATATGGCGAACTGCGGTATGTGAAGCCGGCGGCGCAGAGCGCGGCAGAGCATCTGCCCGGGATCGCCGCCGTGGTCGCGCTCGCCGCGAGCGTCTCTCCGCAAATGCCGCCATTCACGGGACGATGTCGGCGGATCACGGGGCACCTGGCCTTCCGGTGGCTCCCGCAGTCACCGCCGCCGTCTTCGCGGCAGCGGTCCTCGGACCGTCAACCTTTGCCGCCGCCTACCGCAACGGAACCTGAGCCAGGCGCCGAGCCTCAGCAGAGCCGCCGCATCCGCTGCGCTAAGGCAGCCGGGCGCATGTTTTCCATGATCATGGGTGTGCCACGCCCGCAGAATCGCACGGCTGTCAATATGCACCATCGCCTTTGACTCATGGCGGCTTTCATGATCGCGGTAACTTTTCCGCACATATCACCGCGCGCGGGTGTGGCCGCGGCGATGGTGTTGACAATGACCGTGGCTGGTCGCCGGCCCGGCCGGGAGATCTGCGATGAAGAGCCGGTGCTCGATCTTCTCCATCTGGCGGTGCCCGGCATGACGCCGGTCATCTCCAGGTCGGTATCAGCTGGCCAGGGCCAGCCGGGTCTGCCACGCGCTGGTCCGGCTGCGCCCGAACCGGGCGTCGGCGGTACCAGCGAGCCCGCCGCCGGCCGGTCCTTCCCCAGGGCACCAAGCGGATGGACTCGACCGCGAACGCGGCGGTGTCATGGTCAGTGCCCACATTACGAACCCCGTTCGCGGCGATGTCGCAGGCCCCGTACGGGGTCACCTTCCCGGCTTGCTCATCGGGGAAGTCATGGTCGCGGACCGTCACCGGATGCGCCACTCCTGCCCGGCCTGGGCGTACTCGCCACCCTTCTTCTTGGCATCCACGCTGATCACCGGCTCCCTGGCGGCCAGGCGCTCCCCGGCCTGCGCGGCGATGTAGCGGACTGGGCTATCCCGGTCCGGGTGCCGCTGTGCCCCTCGATCGTCTTGGCGTTAGCCTGCAGGCTGTAGCCATTGGCGTGCAGCAGCCGCTGCGCCGCCTGCCGGTGCACCGGCCCCTGCGCGGCCAGCTGACCATCGGACCAGGTTCTGCTAGCGGGACTTCGTCGCACCGGCGGCGACATCGGAGCCCCCCGCGTGCTGTCTTCCACCAGCGCCAGCAGCGCGGGCTCCAGACCCGGATCCGCCGCAGTCAGCGGCTTGCGCCCCCCGCCCGGACGGCGCACCCGCCCGGCCTCCGCGACATCCTGCCCGGATTCCAGCTCCGCCGCCCCGTCCGCCACCGTCTGCCACGACGCCCTCGACAGCCCGCGGACCACCGCCGAGACCCCGCCCCTCACCCCAGCCGGCCCGCGCCACCGTCCCCAGCACCAGCCGCCGCGCCCGCTCATCCGGAGCAACGGCAGCAGCAGCCCCAGGCTCCGGCCCCATTCGCCCCACGACATCCAGGTCAGCGCCCCACTTACCGCTATCCGGTGATCACGAGAGCACGCCGGGAACCACCTGTTTACGGGTTAATGCGCACATGCGCCGAGAAGTTACCGCGATCATGAAGCCCGGCGCTGCCCGGGCCGCGGCCATCCGCCCGGATCATGATCCATGGCCGGTTGGGCACCAGATTTCACGGGTAACCCACCACGATCATGGAAAACCCCCACCGGGCAGTGACGGGCGGGCCATTCCGCTGCAACCCCGGCATCGAACTCATCCGCTGGGGGTTGCAGCACCAGCAGGAGGCATTCGCCGGATTGCAGCACCAGCAGGAGGCATTCGCCGGATTGCAGCACCAGCAAGAGGCATTCGCCGGATTGCAGCACCAGCAACGGGGCATCGCTGGAGTTGCAGTGTTGATTGTTGAGGTGAAGCGGTACCAGTAGTTTCTGAGTGGTTTTGGGGCGAACGAGGGCGAACGGTGCGAACGGTGGTGACCGTGCAGGACTGCCACGGGTGCGAGGTGCTTGTCACCGCGAATCGCTGCGAACCGTCCCGGAAAGCGGATATTCCGGACATCGGCACGACGGTTTGGGGTGGCGACGTCCGAGTACGACAGCTCCCGGCCGGCCGGAGACCGTTGCGCGGCATTACGGTTCTAGGGTGAGCACGCCGCGCGCAGGCACGTTGGCGGGCACGCTTGCCCGGATGGGTTTCGCCGACCCCGCTCGGGCTGAACATCTGATCACGGAGGAGCTCCGGTTCGAGCCAGACGGCGCGGATGCCGACGTGCTCGCGGCGATCGCCGCCGCGGCCGATCCCGATCTCGCGCTTGGCGCCCTTGCCGCGCTCGTCCAGCGCAGCGGCGACGGCCCTGGGGAGGAGTTGCGTGCCGCGCTGCGGAATGAGCGGGGTCTTCGGGACCGGCTCACCGCGGTACTCGGAGCGAGCGCCGCGCTCGGCGATCAACTCCACCGGCACCCTGACGACTGGCGGGTGTTGCGCGGCCCGGACGGGCTGCGCCGCCCAGCCGCGGGGGAGGCGCGCGCCGCCCTGCTGACCGCCGTTGGGGCCGATCCCTACGACGCGGAGCCGGTTGCGGCTTCGCCTGGCCCATCCCAGGGGGTGAGGCCTTTCCAGGGAGCGGGTTCTTCTCACGGGGCCGGTCCTTCCCAGGCGGGTTCTTCCCAGCGGGAGGGCCCATCCCAGGGACTTGGCCCCGCCAAGCGGACGAGCGCTGCAGGAGGCGCCCCCTACGTCCCGGCCGTGCCCGGCGCGCGGAGTGTGCCCGTCGCGCCGGGCAGCGCTTCCGCAACCCCTGCTGGTCGCACCCACGGATTCGATCCGGTCAGCGCGCTCCGCCTGGTGTACCGCCGACGGCTCATGCATCTGGCGGCACGCGATCTGACCGGCGCCGCGGCGTTCGAGGATGTCACGGCGGAACTCGCCGATCTCGCGGCGGCCGCGCTTGACGGCGCCCTAGCAATCGCGCGTAGCCAGCTTCGCGCTGGCGACCGCGCTGGCGAGCGGGCGAGCCGGCCTGGCAGCGACCACGCCCGCGGGTACCCCGATGGTCCCGTTCCCTTCCGCCTGGCCGTGATCGGCATGGGAAAGTGCGGCGCCCACGAGCTCAACTACGTCAGCGACGTCGACGTCATTTTCGTCGCAGAACCCGTCCAGGGCCTGGCGGGGGCAGCGGAGGGCACAGCAGGTCCGGACGAGCGCGGAGCGCTCTCGGCAGCGACGAAGCTGGCCAGCGCGATGATGCGGGTCTGCTCGCAGAGCGCGCCGGAACCACCGCTCTGGCAGGTGGACGCGAACCTGCGCCCGGAGGGGCGCAGTGGCCAGCTGGTGCGGACCCTGGCGAGCCACCGTGCCTACTACGAGCGTTGGGCGAAGACATGGGAGTTCCAGGCGCTGCTGAAGGCCCGCCCAATCGCGGGCGACCTCGAACTCGGCGCCCGGTATGTCGAGACAATGGCACCCCTGGTGTGGCAGGCGTCGCAGCGCGAGAACTTTGTCGAGGATGTACAGGCGATGCGCCGCCGCGTCGAAGACGCGATACCGCGCGAACAGGCGGGACGTCAGCTGAAGCTCGGCCCTGGCGGGCTCCGTGACATCGAGTTCGCGGTGCAGTTGCTGCAACTGGTGCACGGCCGCGCCGACGAGAGGCTGCGCGACTCAGCCACCCTCCCGGCGCTCGCCGCGCTTTCCCGCGGCGGTTACGTGGGCCGCGAGGACGCGGCCGACCTGGCCGCCGCATACCAGTTCCTGCGGCAGGTGGAACACCTGCTCCAGCTGAAGCATCTGCGGCGCACGCACGTTGTCCCGGCCGAGAAAGACACCGCCGCGCGGCGCAGCCTCGGCCGGGCGCTGCGGGCATTCGAGCTACCTAACGGCGACGGCCAGGACACCAGGCCCGCGCAGCGTGGACCCCGCGGCCGAGTTCACCGCGCAGTGGCGCAAGCACACCCTCGTGGCACGCCGTCTGCACGAGAAGCTGTTCTACCGCCCGCTGCTGCAAGCCGTGGCGCGGCTTCCAGGCGACGCCGTCACGGCTGACGCCGGACGCGGCCCGGGCGCGGCTCGAAGCGCTTGGCTACGAAGATCCGGCCGGTGCGCTGCGGCACATCGAGGCGCTTATCGCGGGCGTGTCAAGGCGCGCGGCGATCCAGCGCACGTTGCTTCCCGTCATGCTCGGCTGGTTCGCCGACGCGCCACAACCCGACGCCGGGTTGCTCGCTTTCCGCCAGGTCAGCGAGGCACTAGGGCGGACGCCCTGGTATCTGCGGCTGCTCAGGGACGAAGTCCAGGTCGCCGAGCGGATGGCATTCGTGCTCGCTTCGAGCAGGTATGCCACCGCGTTGTTGCTGCGAGCTCCTGAGACGGTGAAATTGCTCGCCGACGACGCCGAGCTTGGCCCGCGGCCGCGCGAGCGCGCTGACCGCTGAGGCGCTCGCCGCCGTCGGCCCGCCACGACAGTGCCGAGGAGGCGGTCGCGGCAGTCCGCGCGCTGCGCGCACGCGAGCTGCTGCGCACCGCCGTGGCGAGCCTGCTCGGCCGCATCGGGATCGAGGAGAAGCGGCGAGGCACTCACCACGATCACGGCCGTGACAGTGACGGGGCACTCGAGGCCGCGATCAAGAAGGTCGAGCTCGAGCTGCGCTCGCCGCTACCGACCCGGATGTCCGTGGTGGCGATGGGCCGGTTCGGCGGCCACGAGATGGGTTTCGCCAGCGATGCCGACGTCATATTCGTGCACGAACCACTGCCAGGTGCGGACGACGGCAGAGTCCACCCGCGCCGCGCACGCGGTGGCGGAGGAGTTGCGGCGGCTGCTGGCCATGCCCGCGCCCGACCCGCCGCTGAACATCGACCCGGACCTGCGCCCTGAGGGCCGTCAGGGGCCGCTCGTGCGTACTCTCGCCTCCTACGCGGAGTACTACCGGCGCTGGTCGGCGCCATGGGAGAGCCAGGCGCTGCTGCGCGCCGAGCCCGTGGCGGGAGACCCGCAGCTCGGCGAGCGTTTTGTCGCGCTCGCGGACCGGCTGCGCTATCCAGACGGTGGGATCGACCACGCGCCGTTAGGGAGATTAGGCGGATAAAAGCGAGGATTGAAGCCGAACGGCTGCCGCGGGGTGCCGATCCGGTCGGCCACCTCAAGCTCGGGCGTGGTGGCCTGGCCGACGTCGAGTGGGTCGTGCAACTGCTCCAGTTGCGGCACGCGTACGCGACGCCCGGACTGCGGACCACCCGCACGCTCGCCGCGCTAGACGCGGCGGCGGATGCAGGGCTGATCACGGGTGAGGACGCGGAGGTGCTCGCCACAGCATGGCGGCTGGCGAGCCAGGATCAGGGACGCGGTCATGCTCGGTCCGCGGGCGGCCGGGTGACACGCTGCCCTCCGCGCCGCGCGAGCTTGCGGCGGTCGCCCGGGTGCTCGGCTACCGGCCGGGGGAGAGCGGCAAGCTGATCGACGATCAGCGGCGTGCGGCGCGGCGCGCGCGTGCGGTGATGGAGAGGATCTTCTATGACTAGCCGTCGCCTTGCCTATGCGGCGGCCGTGTGCTGGGTGGCCCTGGCCGCCGGGTGCGGCGGTAACGCGCCCGCGGCCGGGGCAGGATCGGCAACGCCTGGCACGGCGCTGCCAGGCGCCGGGGCGTCGAACACTGCGGCGGCTGGCCCATCGGCGGCCAGTTCATCCGGGGCCAGCTTGTCCGGACGCGCCGTAGTGCCCGTATTCGCTCACATCGTGCTTGTCGTGATGGAAAACCATTCGTACGGCGACATTATCGGCAACCCCGCGGCGCCCTTCGTCAACAGCCTGGCGCGCCAGGGCGCGCTCTTCACCCGGTCGTTCGCGGTGAGCCACCCGAGCGAGCCGAACTACCTGGCGCTCTTCTCCGGCACTACCCACGGCATCAGCGACGACAGTTGCCCGCATACGTTCCAGGCGCCGAACCTGGCCGCGGATCTCGCCGCCGCGGGCAGGACCTTCGCCGGCTATGCGGAGGGCATCCCGGCCACGGGCTCGCCGGTCTGCGTCAGCGGCAACTACGCACGCAAGCACGTGCCCTGGGTGAATTTCCCGAACGTGCCCGTTTCCGCGAGCCAGCCGTTCTCGAGGTTTCCCGTATCGGCTCCCGCCCAGCTGCCGACGGTGTCCTGGGTGATCCCCAATCTGTGCCACGACATGCACGATTGCTCCGTCGCGACCGGGGATTCCTGGCTGGGGCGCAACCTGGGCGGTTATGCCCATTGGGCGATGACTCATCACAGCCTGCTCATCGTCACCTGGGACGAGGACGACGGCAGCGCGGCGAACCAGATTCCGACGATCTTCGTCGGCCAGGCCGTCAGGCCGGGCAGATACGGTCAGCGGATCACTCACTACAACGTGCTCGCGACGATCGAAGCCGCCTATCACCTGCGCCGTGATGGTCATGCGGCCACGGCCGCGCCGATCACCGGAATCTGGGCCGGTGCCCGATAGGCGGTGCGTCAACGTCCGGGCGACCGTCAGCCTCACGCGCGCCTGGTCGTAGGTGCGCCTGGTTCGTAGGGTGCGCCGGACGTTGGTGTGCGTGGGGCCTGGCGTGCGCCGGACCTCGGCGTTCACCATGCCTTGGGTGCGGCCTGCCCGTGGTGTTCTGGCCGGGCACGCGACGGGCGGGCCCGGCCGCGTAGGCCGCGCCCGCCCGTCGCGTGCGTGACAGCTCGTTACCGCTGTCTGCGGCCGCGCGTCCGAACCCCGATCAGGGCGAGGATGCCCAGCCCGACGAGTCCTGCGCCGACGAGGGTGGCCTGCAGCAGCGGCGCACCGGTTGTGGGCAGCGCTGGCGGTGCTGAACCCGGATGGCTAGGTCCGGCCTGGCCTGGAGCCCGGAGAGCCAGGGGTGTGCGGCGCCCGAGGTGCGGGTGGTGTCTGTAGTGCCCGCGGTGTCTGTGGCGCGGAGGGCGTGTGTGGCGCGGAGGGCGTGTGTGGCGCGGAGGGCGTGTGTGACGAGTGCGGCGCGCACGGGGCGCCCGAGGAGCCGGTCGAGTGTGCGGAGCCGGTGGAGTGCGACGAGCCCGTGGAGTGCGAGGTCGAGCCCGACGAGCCGGTGGAGTGTGAGCCGGTCGAGTGCGAGCCCGTGGAGTTCGACGAGCCGGTCGAGTGCGAGCCCGACGAGCCCGTGGAGTTCGACGAGCCGGTCGAGTGCGAGCCCGACGAGCCCGTGGAGTTCGACGAGCCGGTCGAGTGCGAGCCGGTGGAGTGCGAGCCGGTCGAGTGCGAGCCCGTGGAGTGACGAGCCGGTGGAGTGCGAGCCGTGGAGTGCGAGCCAGTGGAGTGCGACGAGCCCGTCGAGTGCGAGGAGCCCGTGGAGCGCGAGGTCGAGCCCGACGAGCCGGTGGAGTGCGACGAGCCGGTGGAGTGCGACGAGCCGGTGGAGTGCGACGAGCCGGTGGAGTGCGACGAGCCAGTGGAGTGCGAGGTCGAGCTCGACGAGCCGGTGGAGTGCGACGAGCCGGTCGAGCCAGAACCTGGAGCGCATCGGGAACGTGACGTCTCCGGTGCTGTCCCAGCGGAGTGCGCTGGTTTCGCCTGAATCACGGTCGTGATCTTGGTTTCTGGGGTGCCGATGGAGTTCCCCGTCATCGGGCCATGGCACTTGACATGGGTGATCTGTGCCGTCACGGTGAGGCGCTGCGCAAGTGAGGGCAGGCTTGAACGCGACGCAGCAGCGGCGCGCATCCCGGTGGCGCTGGCGGTCTGCGCGTCGGCCACGCGGGCACTGGTGGGCTGAACCCCGCCCCTGCTGACCCTCGCCCTGATCATCACCGATGCCCCGCTCGCCGGGCCGATCCTGGAGAATGTGCAGTGAGCTATCTGCCTGTTCATCGTGCACGCCGCGACCTTGGACCTCAATGTCATGCCGGCCATGCCTGGCGGGAAGGCCACGGATAGATGGATCGACCGTACGGCCGACCTGCCGAGGTTCGTGATCGTCGCGGTGTAACGCAGGGCCTGGCCGCGGGCAGCGCTGCCCGGGCCGCCCAGCCGGACCTGCAGGCCGCGCGAGCGCCGCGCGGTCTTGCGGTGTCCCGTGCCGCGCGCGGGCCGCGTGCCGCGTGCATGGCGCACACCGCCGGAGTGCTGTGGGCCGTGCAGGACCGGCCCGGTGGCTGACATGGGCGTTGCCGCCAGGGAGTGGGCAGGCAACGCCGCATGCGTGCGGAAGGCAACGGCCGGTGCCGCCGCCATCGCCAGTGCGGGTGCAAACATGACCGTGGCTGACACGGTCACCATGGTCAGGAGGCGGCGCATGTATCCCCCGAATCACTTCAGATCGTGGCTATTTAATTACGTTGAGTAACTAGCGTAGAGCCACACCGACTGCCCGCGCGGCATTTTCGACTTCGCGGTGCGTCGTGACCGCTGCCTGTCCCCGTCGCGCCGGCGGCCGGTTTGGTGCGTACCTCCCGTGACCTGTCAGTCTGTGCCCGGCCAGGGCCGGCCTCCTGGAGCCGCCCTGGCCGTGCTGGCCCGGGCGCCGCCACCCCATCGGCCGGGGCTGTGCTGGCCGAGGGCGGCCATCCCCGGCCGCCTGGACGCCCTGGGCTGCGCTCGCCAGGGACAGCGGCCCACGGAACGCCCGCTGTCATCAAGCGTGTCCGGTGGATGAACCGCGCTCGGGTTGTGGATGAGCCGGTGGACAAGGACGGTGCCCGGGGGATAACGGCGGGTGTCCTGTGGATGTGGTGTGGATGGCGAAAGAATCTTCAGATCGGTGCCATCTGGGTCTTGTGCCGCAGAACAGCAGGCAGTAGAACTGCTCTACCGCTGGAAACGGGAACCGCCCGGGGGAGACCCCGGGGACGCGGGAAGGGCCGGGAAGCTGGCGCTTCAGGCGGGTGTCTGGCACCGGCGGCGGGTCCTACGGGCGCGCTGGCTGAGTGATCGGCTGGTGTGCTGGCCGAGTGATCGGCCGGTGGTGCGGTGGGACTGGGCGAGGCCCCTCCATCTCATACATGGAGGGGCCTCGTCGCTTGCTGGGTATTCTGCCCGGGCCGCGGCCCGCCTGAACGCAGCGACACGCCGGCGATGCCAGCAACAAGCCCGCAAAATCGCCCTGGCCTGCGCCGCAGAGTGTCTCTGCGGCGCAGGCCAGGGCGAAGGCCTGATCAGACTCAGACGTCGAAGTACAGCTCGAACTCGTGCGGATGCGGGCGCAGCCTGACCGGGTTGAGCTCGTTGGACCGCTTGTAGTCGATCCAGGTCTCGATCAGATCGGGGGTGAAGACCCCACCGTCGAGCAGGTAGTCATGGTCCGCCTCAAGGGTGTCCAGCACTTGCTCGAGCGAGCCAGGCACCTGCTGCACAGCCGCCGCTTCGTCTGGCGGCAGCTCGTACAGGTCCTTGTCCACCGGCTCCGGCGGCTCCACCTTGTTCTTGATCCCGTCGATGCCCGCCATGAGCATCGCGGCGAACGCGATGTAGGGGTTGCAGGACGGGTCGGGAACACGGAACTCCGCGCGCTTGGCCTTGGGGTTGGCACCGGTGATCGGGATCCGCACGCAGGCGGAGCGGTTGCGCTGCGAATACACCAGGTTGATGGGCGCCTCGAAGCCGGGCACCAACCGGTGGTAGGAGTTCGTCGTCGGGTTGGTGAAAGCGAGCAGAGAGGGCGCGTGCTTCAGCAGGCCGCCGATGTAGTAACGCCCGATGTCGGAAAGCCCGGCGTACCCCACCTCGTCGTAGAACAGGGGAGTGCCGTCCTTCCAGATGCTCTGGTGGCAGTGCATGCCGGAGCCATTGTCGTCGAAGAGCGGCTTGGGCATGAACGTCACCGTCTTGCCGCGCTGGCGCGCCACGCTCTTCAGCACGTATTTGTACGTCATCAGCTTGTCGGCCATTTTGAGCAGGCTGTCGAACCGCATATCGATCTCGGCCTGACCGGCAGTACCGACCTCGTGGTGATGCATTTCCACCTCGATGCCGCAGTCGATGAGACCCCGGACCATCGCGGAGCGCAGGTCCGTGTAGTGGTCCATCGGCGGCACCGGGAAGTATCCGCCCTTGTACCTCGGCTTGTAGGCGAGGTTGCCGCCTACCTCCTCACGGCCCGTGTTCCAGGCGCCTTCGATCGAGTCGAGGAAGTAGTAGCCGGCCGAGGCGACTCGTCTCGAACCGCGCGGAATCGAAAATGTAGAACTCGGCCTCTGGCCCGAAAAAGGCCGTGTCGCCGATTCCGGTGCCGCGCAGGTAGTCCTCGGCCTTACGGGCGATGTTGCGCGGATCGCGAGAGTAGGCCTCGCCAGTCAGCGGGTCGTGCACGAAGAAGGTGAGGTTCAGCGTCTTGTGCTCGCGGAACGGGTCGACGTACGCCGTCGTGACATCAGGCAGCAACAGCATGTCGGACTCGTGGATCTGCTGGAAGCCGCGGATCGAGGAACCGTCGAACATCAGGCCATCGTCGAACACCTTCCGGTCGAAGGACTCGGCCGGCACCGTGAAGTGCTGCATATTCCTGGCAGGTCGCAGAACCTGACATCGATGAACTGCACGTTCTCGGCCGCTATGTAGTCAAGTACCTCGTCGGCGCTTGTGAACATCCGCCCTCCCTCAAAAAACCCATGCTGATGTGAGCCCGTGGCCTGCGATGTAGCGCCTTGGACGCTAGGCGTTCACGGTTTCGATGCCGTGTCCCAAGTGTTTCACGTGTGTTACGGCACGAGTGACTCACGACATGCCGTAGGTGCGGATCTGTGCCCGCTGCGCTGGCCCGGGCGGGCCGGGCCCTGGGACCCTGGTCAGGCAGCACCGGTCGGCAGGCCGCGGAAGCGGACGAGCCGCAGTCTGGGCAGACCGCACCTGCGGCGGTCCCGGAGCGCTCGGATACCGTGGGGGACGTGTCGGAGCGACGTTGGGCCGGATCCCGGATAACAGGCGCAGGTCCGGCCGAAGCCGTGAGCAGCTACCCGGGTGAGCGGCTTGGGCTGCAAGAACGCGGCAGCGGTGCCGTCGCGGGATACGGAGCGCGGTTCGTGGCTCTGTTGATCGACTGGGCGCTGTGCACGATCATCGCGCTTGCCGCACTTCACTCACAGTGGTGGACCTACGCCATCTTCGCCGTCGAGGTGTACCTGCTGACGGCGCTGACGGGGTTCACGGTTGGCAAGCGGCTGCTCAGGCTGCGCGTCGTACGGCTTGACGGCAAGCCGGTCGGCTTCGCCTGGGCATTCGTCCGCACAGTCCTGCTGCTCGCCGTGATCCCGGCGTTCGTCGTCGACCGTGACATGCGCGGGCTGCACGATCGCGCCGCCAACACGGTCGTCGTCAGGATGTGAGGTGCGGCACGCTGGTGCCGCCCGGATGACGCGGCCGTGAACCGGGCCGCCGAGCACGCCGTGCGCCGCGCCGTTGGGCAGCGGGATCACCGGATCTTGGGCTTCGGCCCCTTCGGCAGCCTGGCTCCCTTGGGCAGCGGGCCGCGCGGCGCCTGCATCGCCGGCGGCAGTGCCTTGAGCCGGTGGTTCAGCGCGGATACCTCGCCGCCCTTCAGGTTGCGCGGCAGTTTCATCACGTGCTGCTGCAGCTTCCTGATCGGCAACTGGCCCTCGGCGTTGCCCACCTGGATGTCGTAGATCGGGACGTCGTAGGCCACCCGCGAGATGCGCTTCTTCTCCGCGGCGAGCAGGCTCGACAGCCCGCCGGGATTGCCCTCGCCGACAAGCACCACGCCGGCCCTGCCGACCACGCGGTGCACCACGTCCATATTCCTGTTGCCCGTCACCGCCGGGGTGACCGTCCAGTCGCCGCGAAGCGTCTGGAGCACAGCCGCGGCGGCGCCAGGCTGTCCTTCGATCTGCGCGAACTGGGCGGATTGCGCGAACCGCCCGAACAAGATCACGGCGGCGAGCAAGCCGAGCAGGACGCCGAGCGGAATGAGGAATGTGGTGAGCCCGGTCAGCAGGCCAGCGACGGTGAATACCGCGATGACGCCGACGGCGACAAGCGCGATGATCGGCAAGGCCCGTGGATTGGCCTCCCTGACGATCTTCGCGACCATCCGGATCTGCGCGATCCGGCCTGGCTTTTCGATGTCGCGTGCGGCGCTCTTACGTGTGCTGGCATCAGCGGGCTTCTTGGCCATGGACGGCAGGATACGAGGATGCGGCGTCAAGACGAAACGGCATCCGCCTGACGCGGTACCGCAGCACGTTCTGCAGGTGTTCCCGCGCCCACGCCGCCCTGCGCGACCGCGCCGATCTGGCCCTGCGCGACCGCGCCGATCTGGCGCTGCGCGATGGCCTCCCGGTAGAGTCGGCCGGCGCGGTAGGAGGACCGCACCAGTGGTCCGGACATGACTCCGGCGAACCCGGTCGCGAGCGCCTCTTCCCGCAGGTCCGCGAACTCCTGAGGGGTCACCCACCGCTCCACCGGGTGATGCCGCAGCGACGGCCGCAGGTACTGGCTGATGGTCAGCAGGTCACAGCCCGCCGCTTGCAGATCGGTCATCGCACGTGAGACCTCGTACCGTTCCTCGCCGAGGCCGAGGATCAGGTTCGACTTGGTGACAAGCCCGGCCTCGCGGGCCCGGCTCAGCACCTCGAGTGAACGCTCGTAACGGAAGGCCGGGCGTATCCGCTTGAAGATGCGCGGAACGGTTTCGACGTTGTGCGCGAGAACCTCCGGGCGCGCGGAAAACACCTGCGTCAGCCGTTCGGGATATGCATTGAAATCAGGAATAAGAAGCTCGACGCCGCAGCCGGCCACGGCGGCATGTATCTGCCTGCAGGTCTCGGCGTAGAGCCATGCGCCACCGTCAGGCAGGTCGTCGCGGGCAACCCCGGTCACCGTGGCATATCTCAGGCCCATCGACGCGACCGATTCCGCGACCCGGCGTGGCTCACCGGTGTCGAGCGGCGCGGGCCTGCCCGTGTCGATCTGGCAGAAGTCGCAGCGCCTGGTGCATTGGTCCCCGCCGATGAGGAAGGTCGCCTCGCGGTCCTCCCAGCACTCGAAGATGTTCGGGCAGCCCGCCTCCTCGCACACCGTGTGCAGGCCCTCGCGGCGGACCAGGTCCTTCAGCGCCATGTACTCCGGTCCCGTGCGCAGCCGCGTCTTGATCCATGGCGGCTTCTTCTCGATCGGAGTCTGGCTGTTCCGGGTCTCCAGCCGCAGGAGCCGGCGTCCCTCTGGTGCGACAACCACGACATCAGCGTACGTGCTCTCACGGCCCTGCTTGTTCGCGGCATGGCGTCTCGATGGGACAGGAAATACCAAGATCCATCCTGAACGGCTGCCGCGTGGCGTGCCGATCGTCGGCCTGTCGTCGGCCTGCGGGCCCGGCGTAGGTTCCGGGTCTGACACTGTCCTGACGGCCGCCCGCGTGGCGCGATGATCGTGGGTGCCCGGCCCGTCCGGGGTTCCGGGTGCGGGCGCTGTCTGGGGTGCGGGCGCTGTGTGGGGTGCGGGCGCTGTGTGGGGTGCGGGCGCTGCTTAGGGTGCGGGCGCTGCTCTAGGGTGCGGGCGCTGCCTGGGGTGCGGGCGCTGCTGTGGGGTGCGGGCGCTGCGTGGGGTGCGGGCGACGTGGGACCGGTCGTCGCCGCGAGAAGGCCGTGCGTGCCGTGTGTCGCGCGCCAGGTCGCCGCGCCGAGTGCGTCGGCCAGGTGCCGCTGAACGGCCGGGATAACGTCGGCAACGGTCACGGTGCGCCCTGCCTCCCTGGACAGCGTCGTCACCTGGGCGTCCCGGATGCCGCAGGGCACGATGCGGTCGAACCAGGACAGATCGCAGTCGCAGTTGAGTGCGAAGCCGTGCATGGTGACGCCGCGCGCGACCCTGATGCCGATGGCCGCCACTTTCCTGTCGGGCGCGGCTATCCGGCCCTGCCATTCAGGCGCGCCTGTCCCGTTAACCTCAGCGGTCCCATTGGCCCCACCAGCCACGGCAAACCTGCTACCCCCTGGCATCCCGCTTGGCGCGGCGTTCCCACCTTTCACCCAGACCCCGCTGCGTCCCTCTACCCGCCCTGTGACCACGCCGAAGTCCGCGCAGGTCCGGATCAGGGCCTCTTCGATGAGCCGCACGTAGGCGACCACGTCGATCGGGTCGGGGAGCCTGATGATCGGGTATCCGACGAGCTGTCCAGGCCCGTGCCAGGTGATCTTCCCGCCACGGTCGACGTCGATCACGGGCGCTCCCGGGTCGCCGGTCGGCCGGTCGAGGGCTCCGGTGCGCTTTCCTGCGGTATAGACGGGCTCGTGTTCGAGCAGCAGACAGCTATCCGGGATTTCACCGCCGCATCGCTGCTCGTGCAACCGCCGCTGAAGTTCCCAGGCTTCCAGGTACGGTATCCCCGCGGCGCCTGACCCCAGTTGCGCGAAGACGAGGCCTGATCCCGTTCTCACCCGACCAGCGTAGCCCGGCCGCGGATACGTCCGCGCCGTCGCCGGCCCGCATGCGCGGCACGGTGTGGGCTCCTCGTCCTCCTGCCGTCAAACACGGGCCAGAGCGGCGGCGCCCCGGCTGGCAGGGTCTGGTACTCCAAAGGCTCGGCGAATCGTGGCCTGCGAGTGGCTTCGGCCGAGCGGGTCATGGTCGTGGTGGATTTCACGCGGCATGCGACATACGACATACGATTCACCACGATCATGGAATCGAGCCTCGCCGGGCCTGCGGGCCGGCGGGCGGGTGCGCCTGCTGGTGGCTGAACGCCGTCCGGCCAGGCGCACCGGCTCCACCGACCGCTGTGGTCACGCGCGACCAACCCAGGGCTGCGAGCTGGTTTGATCCGGCTGCGCCGGGCGGCAGCGCTCCGGCTGGCCGGGTGTGGTTCCCGCCGGGTGCCGACGAATCCGTGCCCTCGCTTCTATGCTTCCTGGAGCCAGGCTGGTCTGTACGCACCGCCAGGCGGGCCCGCACCGCCAGGCGGGCCCGCACCGCCAGGCGGGGATGCGTCAGCGGTGGGCGAAATGCCCTAGGTCGCAAGTGATGGGCCGCAGAAGATATTGCCCATGAGCCGATTCGCGTCCTATGACGGAACCTCGCTGGCGTACCGGATCATCGGCACAGGCGCGCCCCTCGTCTGCCTGCCCGGCGGCCCTGGACTCCCCCCCGACTACCTGGGGGACCTCGGCGGGCTCGCGGGCTCGCGGCAGCTTGTTCTGCTGGTAAACAGGGGAACGGGGGAGTCCGGCGCGCCGGATGACCCGGTAGCCTATCGCGTCGACAGGATGGCCGAGGATGTCGAGGCGCTGCGCGTTCACCTCGGACTGGAGCGGATGGACCTGCTCGGGCACTCGGCCGCCGGAAATCTCGCGATCTGCTACGCGGCTCGCTATCCGGACAGGCTCGCTCATCTCGTGCTGCTCACGCCGGGGCTGCGGGCGCTCGGCATCGGCGAGGCCTCCGATGAAGAGTGGTTCGAGACGATTCGCCGCAGGTCGGGTGAGCCATGGTTCGACGATGCGTACGCGGCGATGAAGGCATGGGACGCTGGTGAGGATACGGACGACAACCGCCGTAAGGCTGGCGCGTTCTTCTACGGCAGGTGGGACGGCGCCGCCGCGGCGCACTGGGAGCACGACGTCAACCTCGAGCGGCGCGCTCCCGAGGCCGAGGCCGGTTACTACCAGGAGGGCGCGTTCGACCCGGAGGCAACCCGTGCGGCGCTCGCGCGCCTCGACGTGCCTGTCCTTGTCTATGCGGGCGGGGTCGACTTCGGGCCGACGCCGGAGCAGGCGGCCGGGGCCGTGGGCATGTTCCCGCAGGGCAAGCTGATCGTCCAGCCCGGCGCCGGCCACCTGCCCTGGCTGGACGATCCGGCCTTCTTCGTCGGCGCGGTCACCAGCTTCCTGGGCTGACGTACCGGGCGCCAGCCTGCCGTGCGCGGCTCGCCTCCGCGCAGCGGCAAGCGGAACAGCGGCAGCGGAACAGCGGCAGCGGAACAGCGGCAGCGGAACAGCGGCAGCGGAACAGCGGCAGCGGAACAGCGCCAAGCGGAGTTGGGCCGCGCGGGGAAAGATGCGTGCGGAATGGCACTGCGGGCAATGGTTCCTGTCAGAAGCGGCGCTGGTGACCGCTCGGCGCGGGAGGCGTAGGCATGCTGGACGAGGCTGAGCTGAGGCGCATGAGCCCTGCCGAGCGCCAGCAGCTCGCGCGGACACTTGCCGCCATTGATGAACCGGATCCGCTTGATGATCCCCGTTTCCAGTTCGGGCAGCGCTTCTGGGTGGTCATCACGGTGGCCGGCTGCCTGTTGCTCGCCGGCTGGATCGGCGTGCTCGCCGTCACGCTGCCACGGCACTTCACGGCGGGCGCTTGGCGCGGCGCGTGGGTAGGGTTCGACCTGGCATTGCTGGCGGCGTTCGCCGCGACGGCCTGGGCCGCCTGGCGCCGTCTGCAGGTGCTGATCGTGTGCCTGATTGTCACCGCCACCCTGCTGTGCTGTGATGCGTGGTTCGATCTCATCCTGGACTTGAGGACTCATGCGTTCGTCTGGAGCCTGCTCTCCGCGATTTTTGCCGAGCTGCCGGTAGCCGTCGTGATGATCCTCGGAGCCCGACGGCTGCTGCGGCTCACCATCGGGGTAACAATGGCGCGCGAGGGCGAACCCGGGCCGGTGCCACCGCTGTGGCGGATGGCCCTATTCGGTCCCGGTCCGGTAGTCCGTGAGCTCAGCCGCGACGGTGGCCCGGCGCACCAGGCCACCGTGTCCAAGAGGGCCGCTGGGCCGGCGCGTTCGGGTGAGTCGGCTGGGCCGCCACCCGCCCGCGAGGCCGCCGGGCAGCTGATGTCGGATGGTTCGGCTGGGCCATCGCTGTCCTGCGAGCCTGCCGAGGCGTCGCCGCGCACGCGCGAGGCGCCGGAATCTCCCCCTGGATCACGCGGGGCCGCTTGAACCGCGGCTGCGCCATGATCGTGGTGGGTTACCCGCGCATCCTGCGGCTGTCAATATGTACCATCGCCCTGACCCAAGGCGGGCTTCATGATCGCGGTGACTTTTCCGCACATACCGCAGATAAGTTACCGCGATCATGAAGCCCGGCGTTGCTCGGGCCGCGGCCATCGCCCGGATCAATGATCCACGGCCCGTTGGGCACCGGATATGACGGGTAACCCACCACGATCATGCGAAGTGGCGCGTGTCAGCCGGGAAGCCGGGCGCGGGTGCAGCCGGGAAGCGGGTGCAGCCGGGAAGCGGGTGCGAGCCGGGAAGCGGGTGCAGCCGGGAAGCAGGTGTGCGAGCCGCGAAACTAGTACTCGCTAGCCGAAGTCGGGGTTGTTCTGCTGCACGATCCAGCTGTTCCCGTCAGGATCCTCGCACGTTTTCCAGCGGCCCCAGGGAGCTTGCTGGATATCGTCCTCGTTGAAGGAGACGCCACGCGCGCCGAGTTCGGCGAGCGTTTTCTCCAGGTCATCGCACGCCAGAACCGAGCCCTTGAGCGAGCCAGGCGGCATGGTCTCGAACCAGGTCACGAGGGTAAGGCTGGTGCTGCTACCCGGCGGCCGCAGCATCACCCAGCGCATCCCTTCGCCGAATTGGCTGTCCATCTGCACGGTGAAGCCGAGCAGTCCCTCGTAGAACTGCTTGGCGCGCTCCTGGTCACTGACCGGGATCGAGACGACCTCGAGGTTCGTGAGTGCCATCGTGGTGCTCCTTGTCCGTTGGCGATCTATCGGGGGGTGTCCTGCCGCCAGTGGCGGAAGACGTTCTTGTAAGCGCGCCATCCCTCGGTGCACTCGGCTTGATCTGGGGCGGCTGAGTCGCCCATGGCGCCGCCGGGGCCGCCGCCCACGGCCGCCCCGGCGACCTGTGCCGTGTCTGTGACCCCGGCGCCGTCGGCCACCCCGGCCCTGTCTGTGATACCGGCCCCGTTTGCGACCCCGGCCCCGCCGGCGACTCTGGCAGCCGGGCCAGCCGGGCCGGCCGGGCCAGCCGCGTCAGCCGGGCCAGCCGGGCCAGCCGGGCCAGCCGGCGGCCGGGCCAGCCGCGGCAGCCGGGCCGGCCGCGGCAGCCGGGCCGGCAGGATCGGCCGCGGCGACGCGGTCCAGGTAGGCGAGCAGGCGCTGGCGGAGTATCCGCGGGTAGCCGCCGGCCAGGATTCGGCGGGTGAGCTGTGCACCCAGCCTATGGAAACCCAGTTGCCGCATGCGCAGCCTGGTCTGGGCTTGCCCCGGGCCGGCCGGCTCCAACGTGAAGGTGACCGTCGTGTCGATGTTGCCGCCAACCCACGACCACACCATCCGCTTCGGCGGATCCAGTTCGAGCACCTCGCAGTGCACGATGCCGTCGAAACCGGGAGCTGGCTTCGTCCGGAACGTGAACTTGTGCCCGGCCGAGGGCTGGAAGTCGTTCGCCATGAACCAGGCGGCGGGTGCATCGGCCGAGGTCAGGGCCGCCCATACTCGCTCGACCGGGTGCGGGTAGACGGCCGTGATGTCGATGTCCGCCTTCACGGAGGACCCTCCTTCAGGTAATCACCGAGTGCCGCAAGCCGGGCCTGCCAGAACCGCTCGAGCTCATCGAGCCAGTCACGCAGGTCTGTCAGCCCTGCGGGCCGAAGCTCGTAGTACCGATGCCGGCCCTCGCGCCTTGCCGCGACGAGCCCTGCATCGCGCAGCACCCTCAGGTGCTGCGATACCGCTGCCTGGCTGATGTCAAGGCCCGCCATCAGCTCCGCGACTGTCCTGTCCTGCTGCGCCAGCTGTTCAAGCAGGTGCCGCCGGGTGGCATCGGCCACAGCGGCGAACCTGTCGGCTGGCAGGAGCCCGCCGCCCACGGAGCTCAGGCCCTTCCTGGGTCGTCCGGGCCGTCCAGCCATACACGGCATTCTTATAAGTATTTATTTAAGTGTCAACCGGGCGACCGTGCAGGCTGCCCGGTGCCCTCATGGCGCGCGGAGCCACGTGGGCAGGCGGTCCCTCATGGCGGTGCCCCTCATGGCGGTGCGCTGATGGGCAGGCGGTGTGCCAGGCCACCCCGGCAGGCAGGCGGTGTGCCAGGCCACCCCGGCAGGCAGGCGGCCAGGGCTGGCCGGCGGGCCTTGGCCGGGGGACGCTATGTTCGCTGCGGGACTAGCTGTTGCCGCGAGTCCCGCGAGGAGGTAGTACGCGATGTGCAGACAGGGCGCGTGGCCGCACGCGCTGTGGCTTGGCATCACCGAGTCCGCCAAGACCCACGGCGATCGGCTTCTCCACCATGGGTGACCTGAGCCCGCCCATGGGTGAGCTGAGTCCGCGGCTTCGCGCCGTCTGCGATCTCAGCGTCGCGGAGGTGCGGGAGGAAGCCGGGCGCCACGAGTATGACGGCCAGATCCAGGATCTGTCCCCGGACGGCGTCCTGGCAGGCCTGGCCGGGCTCGACGGCGCGGGTGCCGAAGACCGCGAGGCCGACCCGCACCGCGAGGCGCACATCGCTGCCTTCGAGCGGTGCCTGCGCGTGAGTTTCGGCGAGCTCAAGCTGCACCGCAGCAACCCGCTGGTCCATTTGGGCGCGATGGACCTGGCCTGCTATGACCGCGACTACGCCCCAGAGGCGGAGCGACGTGCCGCTCGCACGGCGCAACTGGATGGCTGGCCAGAAGCGGTGGATGCGGCGGTGGCCGCCCTTGATCGTGTCAGTGCGGAGGTAGCGGCTGCCCTGTTGCCCGCCGTACGTGCCGTGGCGGACGGTATTCCCGCCGATGCCGAGGAGCTGCCGCGCACCCGTGCGGCCACGGCCCTGGCGCGTCTCGTCAGCCATCTCGAACATGCCGCGCGCCACTCCGATGCGCCGACCGCGCTTGGCGAGGGGCTGGCCACGCTCATGGGCAGCGCTGAGGCGATAACCGTGGACACCGGCAGGCTCGCCGACCAGGCCGATGCGGAACGCGACAGGCTGCTTGCCCTCCTCGCGGAAAGCTGCGCCAGGATCGATCCCTCCCGCCGCCCGCTCGACGTGGCGCGTGATCTGGTCCGCGACCATCCACGGAGCGACGGCGTACTGGAGGCAGCACGGCAGTGGACCCAGCGGGCGATCGACTTCACCCGTGACCGCGATCTCGTGCCATACCACGATGGCGAATGCCTGGTGGGGCCCGCGCCGCCGGCGCGGCGCTGGGCCATGGCGATGATGGCGGCGACCGCACCCGGCGAACCCGAGTGCCCGTCGTGGTATCACATCACCCCGCCTGATCCGTCGTGGCCGCCGCAGCAGATCGAAGAATGGCTCGAGGTGTTCAGCGCGACGACGTTGCCCGCGATCACCGTGCACGAGGTCGCTCCAGGTCACTTCTCACACAGCCGTGCGATGCGGCGCGCTCCCAGCCCTATCCAGCGCATCCTGAAGTCACCCGCGTTCGTGGAAGGCTGGGCGCACTACGTGGAGGAAGTCTGCGTCGAAGAGGGGTTCTGCCGCGAGGACCCGCGGTTCGCGATCGGGGTGTGGCTGGAGGCGCTCGTCCGGGTCACCCGGCTGGCCTGCGCGATCGGTGTGCACACGGTCGGCATGAGCATCGCGGAGGCCGCCGGGCGCTTCGAGGCCGACACATATCTGGCCGGGCGGGCAGCCCTGGCCGAGGCGGAGCGGGCCGGCTACGACCCGACCTATGGCAGGTACACCTGGGGCAAGCTCACGATTATGGAACTCAGGGACCGGGCGCGCAAGGAGTGGGGCGCTGGCTTTGACCTGCCTCGTTTCCACCGCGCATTGCTCGGGCTTGGGGCTCCGCCGCTCGGCCTGCTCGGCACCGCGGTGGAGCGGGGGTGACGTGGAGCGGGGTGAGGTGCCGTCCTGGCCGACGGGTGCGGCGATGACACATCCAAAGGCCCGGCCGGCCGCGCGGTCCACCGGAGTGCGGCGGGATCCCGGGGGGTCGCCCCCCCGGGGGGCGTCAGCGGAATTCGCTGACGAGGGCGCTGTCAATGGTGGCGTGCTGAAATTCATAACCGGCGCCGGCAAGCTGACCGGGCAGGACCCGGGCGCTCATGAGGATCTCGCCGGCGGCCTCGCCGAGCGCGATACCCAGAGCTGACGAGGGGACGCGCAGAATGGCCGGGCGGCCGAGTGCCGCGGCGAGCGCCGTGGTGAACCTGGCATTCGTCACCGGATTCGGCGTCGTGAGGTTGACCGGCCCGGCGATGTCCGGCCGGTCGAGCAGGAAGCTGACCGCGCCCGCCACATCGGTGATCGCGATCCAGCTCATGTACTGCGTGCCGGGCCCGAGCCTGCCGCCGAGCCCGAGCCGGAACAGCGGCACCAGCTTGCCGAGCACGCCGCCGCGCTTCGAGAGAACGACGCCGGTGCGCAGGTGCGCGACCCTGATTCCGGCCTGCTCCGCCGCAGCGGTTGCTGCCTCCCAGTCCCGAACGACTCCGGGGAGGAATCCGTGGCCCGAAGGTGCGGACTCGGTTACCTCGTGATCACCGGTGTCGCCGTACCAGCCGATCGCCGAGCCGGAAAGCAGCACAGCCGGGCGCTGCCGCAGGCCCGCGAGGATCGCGGCGAGCGCCTGGGTGCCGTCGACCCTGCTCACACGGATCTCCTGCTTCCTCGCCGCGGTCCAGCGGCCACTGGCGATCGGCGCGCCGGCGAGGTTAACCACGGCGTCGACACCCTCGAGCGCGGGCATCGCCGACTCGGCGTTCCGCTGTCCGGAGCCGACGCTCGCGGCGGAATGCGGGTTCCACTGAATCTCGTCCCCGGCGGCCGGTGGCCGCCGGACCAGTCGGAGCACCTCATGTCCGCTCTGGCGCAGGTGGCTCGTCAGGGCTGAACCGATCAACCCCGACGAGCCGGTCATCGCGATCTTCATCAGTGGGCCTCCCCCTGTCAGACCACTGCTTGCGTTCAGAGCCCGAGTTCGGCCTCGAACGTACCCTCCTCGAGCCGGGTCTTGACCGCCCCGAGGAACCGCGCAGCGTCGCCGCCGTCGACCAGCCGGTGATCGTAGGTGAGGGCCAGGTAGGCCATGGAGCGCACGGCGATCACCTCGCCGAGTTCCGGGTCGTCAAGCACGACTGGACGCCTCACCACTGCCCCGGTGCCCAGGATGGCGACCTGCGGCTGGTTGATGATTGGCGTGTCGAAGATCGCGCCACGGCTGCCCGTGTTGGTGAGCGTGAA
This sequence comes from uncultured Actinomycetota bacterium, assembly GCA_963851085.1. Classification (GTDB taxonomy): domain Bacteria; phylum Actinomycetota; class Actinomycetes; order Streptosporangiales; family Streptosporangiaceae; genus DATFVJ01. The sequence goes on from CAWKNX010000007.1 coordinate 56,162, forward strand.
CGTACCGCCGCTCAGTTCGTCCGGGCTGACCTGGCCGGACCGCGTGCGCCTGGCGAGATCATCGATCTTGCGGGCGAGCCCGCCGATGTTGAGGTCACCGGCGTTGCGGATCACGGGCACGAGCAGGCCGCGGTCGGTGTCGACCGCGATCCCGAGATGCTCCACGTCGTAGTAGGTGACCTCTCCCTGGTCTGTGTCGATGACGGCGTTGAGCTTGGGGTGCATCTTGAGCGCCTCGAGCGTGGCGAGCGCGAAGAACGGGAGGAAGGTCAGCCGGACGCCTTCACGCTTTTCGAAGTCCGGCTTGGCCCGCTCGCGCAGCCGTGCGATCTTTGTGACGTCCGCCTCAACCACCGTGGTGAGCTGGGCGGAGGTGTGCAGCGAGTCGACCATCCGCTGGGCGATCAGCTGGCGAAGCCGCGACATCCGTTCGGTCGTGCCCCGCAGCGGCGAGGCCTCGACCGCGGGCCGCTGCGCCGGTGCCTGCACCGGCGATGCGAGGTCGGCCGCCGCCGTGACGGGCGCCCCGGTTGCGGGCTGCTGAACCGCGGGCTGCTGAACCGCGGGTTGCTGAACCGCGGGTTGCTGAACCGCGGGTTGCTGCGCTGCGGGCTGCTGCGCTGCGGGTGCGGCGGGCACCGCGCCTTCCCGCGCGGCAAGTGCTGGCGAGGCGGGCGCTTGGGTGGCCGGCGCGGACGGGGCGGCGCCATACAGGGCGGTGCCAGCCGGGGCGGTGCCAGCCGGGGCGGTGCCAGCCAGGGCGGTGCCGGCGGCCAGGGCGGTGCCGGCCGGGGATTGCGTCGGCCCCTGCGCCGTGCGCATCGCCCGGGACGCCTCGATCACATCCTGCTTGCGTATCCGGCCGCCAACGCCGGTACCCTGCACCGACCCGAGGTCGACACCGTGCTCGGATGCGAGCTTCCGCACCAGCGGGGTGATGTAGGGTCCCTCGCCCGCGCCTGGCAACGGCGTCAGCGGGGCGAACTGCTGCTGCGTCCCCGGACGTGCCTGGGCGGCAGCGGGCGCTGTTGGCGCGGCGGACGGTGCCGGGGCAGCGATGGGTGCCGACGACACACCTGCCCCGCCGTCTGCGGCGGGGCTTGCGGCGTCAGCAACCTGCGAGCCGCTGGCGGACGGCGCCTGCGCGGGCCACGCCGCAGACGGTGTATCCGCAAGGGAAACCGGGGCGGGCTGTGCTTGCTCCCGCGGTGCCTGCTCCCGCGGTGCCTGCTCCCACTGTGCCTGTGCCGCAGGTGCGTGCGCGGGCGGCGCCTCGGGCAGGGGCCGCACCGCGGCCGGCCGCGGATATCGCCCCGGCTGGGCCTGCCCGTCAGCTGGCTGGGCCCCCGCGGGCTGTGCCGTCTCAGGCTGTGCCGCCTCAGGCTGTGCCGCCTGAGGCTGGGCCGCCTCAGACTGTGCCCCCGCAGGCGGTGCCGCAAGGGACGGTGCCGCAAGGGACGGTGCGCCTTCCTCCTCGATTACCGCGAGCTCGGCGCCGACCTCGACCGTCTCTTCCTCGGCGACAGCGATTCCCCGCAGCACGCCCGAGGCGGGGGAAGGTATCTCGGTGTCCACCTTGTCGGTCGATACCTCGAGCAACGGCTCGTCCGCGTTGACGAGGTCGCCCTCCTTCTTCAGCCAGCGCGTGACGGTGCCCTCCGTGACGCTCTCGCCCAGCTGGGGCATTCTTACCGAGACGGACATGGCTTTCAACGACTCCTTTGACAAACGGCTCTTAGTCGGACTGCGTCCTTTGTCTGGCCCGGCAGGTGCCGTGCCAGTTCTCAATGGCCCTAACCATGCACGTGCAGCGGCTTGCCCGCGAGGGCCAGGTGGGCCTCGCCAATCGCCTCGGACTGTGTCGGGTGCGGGTGGATGAGCTGCGCCACATCGGTGGGCACAGCCTCCCAGTTGTAGATCAGCTGCCCCTCGGCGATCAGCTCGCCGATCCGGCTGCCGACAAGGTGCACGCCAACCACGGGGCCGCCGCCCGCGGTCGCGATGACCTTCGCCGCGCCGCGTGTCTGCAGGATCTGGCTCCTGCCATTGCCCGCGAGGTCGTAGGTGAATTCCTCGACCTCGATGCCGCGCTCTGCCGCCATGGCTGAGGTGATGCCCACCGAGGCCACTTCCGGCTCGCTGTAGGTAACCCGCGGTACGCCGTCATAGTCGATCTGGGCAGGGCTGAGGCCGCCAAGCCGTTCGGCGACCATGATCCCTTCGGCGAAGCCCACGTGCGCGAGCTGCGGGGTCGCGATGAGATCGCCCACCGCGGAGATAGTCGGGATGTTGGTGCGGCAGAGCGGGTCGGCCTTGACGAACCCACGCTCGAGTTCCAGCCCGGCCTCTTCATACCCGAGCCCGGCCGAAACAGGCCCGCGGCCCACAGCGACAAGCAGCAACTCGGCGTCGAGCGTCTTGCCACCTTCGAGCGAGACCGTGACGCCCTCGCCTGACGTCTTGACGCTCTCGAACCTCGCGCCGAGCTCGTAAGAGATTCCTCGCCGCCGGAACGCCCGCTCCAGCAGACTCGAACTCGACTCCTCCTCGGTCGGCACGAGATGGGGCAGCATCTCGACGATCGTCACCTCGGCGCCGAAGGACCGCCACACACTGGCGAACTCCACGCCAATGACGCCGCCGCCCAGAATGACCACCGACTGCGGCACCCGGTCCAGCGTGAGCGCCTCGTCGCTGGTGATCACCCGTTCTCCGTCGAGCTCAAGGCCTGGCAGGCTCCTCGCCTGCGAACCCGTCGCGAGCACGACATGCGTCCCCGCGTAGACAGTTTCCCCGACCTGGACCTGGGTCGGGGAGATGAGCCGTCCGGCACCCTCGACGAAGTCGATGCCGTGGCTGCGGACCAGACCTTGCAGCCCTTTCCAGAGCCGGGTGACGACCCTGTCCTTGTAAGCGTGCACGCCGGGCATGTCCACGCCCTCGAACTGGGTCTTGATCCCGAAGTTCTCGCTCTCCCGCGCCTGATCGGCGATCTCGGCGGCGTGCAGAAGGGCCTTGGTGGGGATGCAGCCACGGTGCAGGCAGGTACCGCCGACCTTGTCCTTCTCGATGAGTGCAACGCGCTTTCCGAGTTCGGTGGCGCGGAAGGCGCACGCGTAACCGCCGCTGCCGCCGCCTAGGACGACGATGTCGTAGGCGTTGCTGCTTTCCACAGGAGGCTCCTTATCGATATCGGTAACGCCGCGCGCCCATGGTCGCTCGTGCGACCAGGGTGCCGGTCAAGCGGCTGTGCCCCGGCGCCGGCCAGCGCAAGCCAGCGTGCGACGTGCCGCGGCTACCCAGGCCAATTGTCCCTGTCACAGATGCCCGTCCGCCACGTCCTCGGCGATCTGGATCAGCGTCCTGGTGGCAGCACCCGTCCCACCCTTGGGGGTGTATCCGTAGGCATCACCGTCGTTGAACGATGGGCCCGCGATGTCAAGGTGTGCCCAGCGCACGCCGTTCGGGACAAATTCGCGAAGGAACAGCCCAGCGACGAGCATGCCGGCGTTCTTGTCCGGTGCCACGTTCGCGATGTCGGCCACCGTGGAGTCGAGCGATTTGCGCAGTTCGCTGGGCAGCGGCATGGGCCACATCGCCTCGCCGGCCCGCCGCGCGGCGTCCACCACGGCTTCGCGGACCGTGTCCTCGCTGGCCATTACCCCGCTGATGCGGTCGCCGAGTGCGACAAGCTGTGAGCCCGTCAGGGTGGCGACGTCGACAAGCAGCGCGGGTTCGTCACTGGCTGAACGGGCGAGCACATCGGCGAGCACCAGCCGCCCTTCCGCGTCGGTGTTCAGCACCTCGACGGTCCTGCCGCCGTACATGGTGAGCACGTCGGACGGCCGCTGCGCGGTGCCGCTGGGCATGTTCTCCGCGAGCGGCAGGTAACCGACCACCCGCACGGCGGGCCGCAGCGCAGCGATCGCCTGCATGGCGCCGAGGACGGCCGCGGCCCCGCCCATGTCGGATTTCATGATCTCCATGGACGCGGCGGGCTTGAGCGAGAGGCCGCCCGAGTCGAATGTGATCCCCTTACCCGCGAACACCACCGTCCGCTCCGCCGTCGGATGCGTGTATTCCAGGCGCACGAGCCGCGGCGGGTGGACCGATCCCTGGCCCACGCCGAGGATCCCGCCGTAACCCTGCTCGGTGAGTTCCTCGACGTCGAGCACCTCCACGCCGAGCCCCGATTGCCCGGCCACCCGCTGTGCCTCGGCGGCGAGGTCGAGCGGCGTCAGGTCCGCAGGTGCCGTGTTGACCAGGTCGCGCACAAGCCCGATCGCCTCGGCGACAACGCGCGCACGCTCGATGCCTGCCACCGCGGCCGCACCGTCAGCGAGCACGATCAGCTCGGCGGCTGGTGGCCGGCGCTCCGTCCGGTACCTGCCGAACTCGTAACCGCCGAGGAGCGCACCAAGCGCCACGTCGGCCGCGTCCGCGCCGTCCCCGGCGGGCAACGCGAAACCGATGCGCATCCTGCCGCCGTGGTCCGCCGCGCCCGGGCGTGGCACCACCGCGAGTGCGCGAACGGCGGCGCCAGCGGCGCGCCTGACCGCTTCACGTGCACGGAACCAATCACGTTGGCCGGCCGGAGCCCCAAGCCCGACAGCGGCGATGACTGGCGCGCGCAGCCGTCCACCGCTCGGAATCTTGGTAACTTCCTCGACCTTGCCCGTGGCGCCGAGAACGGCCAGGGTGCTCGCGAGTTCACCGCCGAGCGCTTCGGCCACCTCCTCAGCGCCTGGCGCGATGCGTGGGCCGTCCTCGTCTTCGACCACGCCGATCACGATGGCGTCGACGTCGAGCGAACGGGGGGAAGCGGAAGCTGCTGAGATCGTCGCGCTCGCCTTTGAGATCGTCGTGCTCACTATGCCGATGTTAGCGCCCTGCGCCGGCTGTGCGGGCCGGGCATTGCGCTGGCTGTGGGCCGACTTGACCGGCGGCGCCGCTCATGTGTTCGCGCCGCGCGCCATCACGCGCCACGTGCCGACCACGGCCCCGTCGCGGACGATGAGCAGTTCATCGGCGAGGTTGACCGCCGCACAGACGTGGTTAGGGACGACCGCTACGGTCTCGCCGAGCGCGGGTGCCGCGGAGCCCGGCGGCAGCACCACGGTCGCATGGTGCTCGGACACGGCCCCGATCCGGGCGTCTGGCCAGCGCGGCAGCCGCCCGAACCCGCTGCTCCACGGCTGCCTGTCCGCGCCAAGCACCTTGCTGCCCGAGTCGAGGACGAACACGTCGGAGGAGCGCAGGCTCACCACCGTCGCCGCCGCGGCCAAGGCGATCTGGTCGTCACCGCAGACGCCGAGTTCCAGTTGCTGTGCGTCGTTGAAAACGTAGACGCCGGGCCGCAGCTCGGTCAGCGGAGGGTCTGCTCGCACTGCCGCGGTCGGTGTGGATCCGCCGCTCCTCTCATTGGCGGCGCTGGCGCGGTCTGATCGCGCGCCGACCGCGGCGGGCAGCACAGGGACCCCGGCGGCCTGCACCGCCCCGGAGGCCGCGCCGAGCGCCGCTGCCTCATCGGCCGCCGCCCGGGCGCGCCCGCCTGGCGTGTAGCTGTGGCCGGGGAACGTGAATACCCCGGCCACGGGGAGGCCGGCCCGCGCGGCAGCGCGGGCGACCTCGCCGGCGTGGGCAGGTGCGACCCCGGTCCGGTGGTGGCCGCTGTCGATCTCGATGAGGATCTGCGGTGGCCTCGCGAGCAGCGAAAGCCGCGTGAGCCGCTCGGCTGCCTCGGTTGACTCGACCGCCAGGCGGAGGCTGATCCGCTCGGCCAGGGCGGCCAGGCGCGTCATCCGCTGTGGCGAGGGCCACAGCGGATAGGCGATGAAGAGATCGGTCACTCCGGCGTCGGCGAATTTCTCCGCTTCGCCGATCGTCGCCACGGTGAGGCCCGCCGCGCCGAGGTCGAGCTGGAGCCGGGCGATCTCGGCCGTTTTGTGCGTCTTGGCATGCGGCCGCAGACGCATGCCGCGTGCGGCGGCCGAGTGGGCCATCTCCCGCAGGTTGCGTTCGAGCCGCGGCTGGTCTACGACGAGCGCGGGCGTCATGATCCCCTCGGGCAGCAGCATCATGCGATCCGGACACCCCGCGGCAGCGCCCGCGCCGGTGTCCTCAGCCGCAGGATCGTGACCCAGAGCGCGCCGGCTCCAACCGCGGCGTCGAAGGCGAGGCCGTACGGCCATACGGGGCCAGGGACCCCGCTCCCCGGTCCCCGGCGCGCGGCGCGCACGGCGTTGCTGATGGCGTTGAGCGGGTCGACCGCGTCGGCCGGGGTCGGTGCGGGTGCCGTCGCCTCACGGTAAAGCGGCCCGCCAGGAGGCAGCCGGAACACGCGCACGCCCGCGCCGCCCTTGCTTCCGGTGGGCTGACCGGAGCATGGGGCGCTGCCAGGGACGACGCACTGGCCACGGCCAATCACCATGACCTGCGGGCGGACCATGACCGGCCCGCCGGCTGCCCCCTGCGGCGCGGGCACGGCAGGTGCGGCGTCGGCGACGATGGCGTAGGGGTTGGGCGCGAGCACCCACCAGACGCGGTCCGGACGCCCCTGGCCATGACCGCGCGAGCTGAACCCCAGCGCGAGGCCGAAGATGATCAGGGTCCCGAACGTCAGCGCGAAGACCACCACGTAGGACAGCAGTGCCGACGCGATGGTCCGGTCCACCAGCGCGGAGAGCATCTGAGCGACGGCGCAGAGCACCGCTGCGGCCGCAGCGATGACGGCGATGGTGCGGGCCGCCCGGTCGGCCCCGACGCCGCCCGCAAGGACCGACCACGCGACAAATGGCAGCGTGAGCGCGAGCGCGGCGAGCACGGTCAGCCATGCGGACAGCAGCTTCCCCACCGCGATGTCACCCGCGGAAAGCTGCGTCACCTGGAGTGTGGCCAGCGTGCCACGCTCGCGGTCGCCGTTCACCGAGTGCGCCGTCAGCGCGGGCGTGACGAGCAGTACGAGCGTGAGCAGGAAGAGCACAAGCGCGCCGAACAACGGGATCCCGCGCTGCCGCGCGGGCGTCCCGGTTCTGGCGAGGTCCAGCCAGACGAGCGCCGCGAAGCCGCCGACGACCACCACCCACGCGACGAGCAGCCACTGCCACCGGCTGGTCCGCAGCCGGACCCGGAATTCCTGCCGGGCGACGAGCAGTGTCCCGCGCAGCGTCATCGCCTGTCCTGTGTCAGTTCGAGGTAGGCCGTTTCGAGGCTCCCGCCCGCTGGCGCGAACGTGACAACGCGGATCCCATCGCCGATGAGGGCGGCGAGCAGTTCGGCCGCCTCATCATCTGAACCGAGAGTGACTTCCGCCCCGTCCGCCGCCGCGGCCGACGCGATCTGTCTGCGGTCGAGGGCGGCGGTCAGCCCGGCAGGGTCGGCGGCCCTGATCCGCCACGGGCGCCGCGCGTAGGCCGCGAGATCGGTGATGTTACGTGTTCCCGCGGTCTGGCCGTGGTTGACGAACACAGCCCGGTCGGCTACATCCTCGAGCTCGGCAAGGACGTGACTGGAGACGAGCACGGCCGCGCCGTCAGCCGCGAGCTGACGGAGCAGGCCACGCAATTCGGCGCGCGATCGCGGGTCGAGCGCGGACGCGGGCTCGTCGAGCAGCAGCACCGATGGCCGGTGGACAAGCGCACGGGCCAGGCCGAGGCGCTGTTTCTGGCCGCGCGACAGGACGTGCACCGCCTGCGCCTCGAACTCGTCCAGGTGGACCAGTTCGAGCAACTCGGCCGAGCGCCGCCGGCCTCCGGCCGGGATAGCCCGTACGCCGCACCGAAGAACTCGAGGTATTCACGCACGAGCAGCCGCTCGTAGACCCCGAACGTGTCCGGCATCCAGCCGGTACCAGCGCGGACCGCCGCGGCGTCCGTGCGCGGGTCCGCGCCCGCCACGAGCACTTCACCCGCGTCTGCCGCGAGCAAGGTCGCGAGGATGAGCAGTAGCGTCGTCTTCCCGGCGCCGTTCGGGCCGACAAGCGCGGTCACCTGGCCGTACGGCGCGGTCAGGTCGAGACCGGTGAGCGCCTCCACGGGGCCGAACCGCCGCCGCACACCGCGGGCGCAAACGCCGAGCTCTGGATATGGCACCCGTACCCCGCACCGGTCCGTGGTGACGTAACAATGGTGACCCGACCATACGCCGGCGCCGGGGGCGCGGTCACGCGGCCGTTACGATCAGGCACACAGTCGTGGCTACCTCGGACAGCCCGCCGAGTACATCCCCGGTGATTCCGCCGAACCGGCGCACGGCGTGGCCGGCCAGCGCGAGTGAGACGGCCAGCCCGGCGGCGATCCCGACGGGCAGCAGCCAGTCGCCTGACGGCGCGAGGAGCAGCCGGCCGCAGAGCGCGGCAAGACCGAGCACGACGGCGGTGAGCACGGCCGGTACCGCGGTCGGCAGCGTCCCAGCGACCAGCGCGCCGAGGCCATCCGGCCGCGCGGCGGGGACGGCCCGGCGGCACGCCCAGGTGATGGCAAGCCGGCCCGCGACCGTCGCAGCCACGAGCGCTGCGGGTCCGTGCCCGGTCCCACGGGCCTGTGCCTGCGCGAGCGCGGCGACCTGGGCGAGCAGGGTGAGTACGAGCGTCGCCACGCCGAACGGCCCGATATCAGAACGCTTCATGATCTCGAGTGCCTCAGGTGCGGCCCTGCCGCTCCCCAGCCCGTCGGCGAGGTCGGCGAGGCCGTCCAGGTGCAGGCCGCGGGTCAGCAGCGCGAGGGTGGCGACGGCGAGCACAGCGGCGAGCAGTGGCCCGGCGCGAAGCAGGCGGTCGGCGCCGACGAGGACGGCGGCCGCGGCGGCGCCGAGCGCCAGGCCGACAGCCGGAGCCCAGGCCATTGCGAATCCGGCCAGCCGCCTGCTGACGGCGGCCCTGCCCGCATCTTCAGCCCCGCCCGCTCTGCGCCCACCGATGGGGCGCACAGGGACGGCCGACAGCAGGCTGACCGCGAGCCTGAAGCCGTCCCAGATCATGGCCGACCAGCCTAGAGCCTGCAGGTGAACCCTTGCTCGCGGCGAGCGAGGGTCCTCGAACAGGCTCTTGCAGGCGCTGTGGCGGCCCCGCGGGGTGCCGCCTGACGCACGGGCGGCCGCCCAAGAGGCCGCTGAACAACGGCGTCCGATCAGCGAGCGGGTCATCCGCGCCCGGCTGGCAAGGCGGAGCCCGAGGCCGCTACCAGCGGTTTGTAATGGCGAGGGTGACAACGCCGCCAGCCGGGATGCGGGGGCACGCGCGCCGGGCAGGTGTTGTGCAGCGGCCTCCAAGGCAACGCTGTGATCTCGTACCCGGCGTGCAGGTGAAACCAGCCGCCCTGACGGTGCAGGATGGGAAGCATGAGGGATATCCGAGCTACGGCCGATGACCTGCGTGCGGCGATCGAGCGCACCGGGTACTACCCCGGCCTGGTCACCGACGCGGTCGCGTCCGCGCTCGGTTCCGAGCCGGTCATGGCCTATGTCGTGCACCACGACGCCATCTTCGACCCCGCGATGGAGGTGCGACGCCACATCACGGTGCTCGTGCTCACGCCGGGCCGGCTGATTTACAGCCACACCGATGAGCACCCAGGGGAGGAGAACGAGGCGCCGAGTGCCGAGACGAGCACCGAAGCCGTGCGGTTCTCACGGATCCAGTCCGTCGCGATCACCCGCGTCGTACCGGATCCCGCGTCGTACATCCCCGCCGTGACGATGCCGACCGAAGTGGTGCTGACCATTGGGTGGAACGTGCTGTCGCACGTCGAACTGGAGCCAGCGCACTGCGGCGACGAGAGCTGCGACGCCGACCACGGCTACACAGGCACGATCACTACCGACGATCTGACGCTCAGGGTCAGCGAGGCCGCGGACGGCGCGGATGGCGTCACGCAGGTGCTCGCCTTCGCTGAGGCGCTTTCCGCGGCCACCGCGCGGCTCGGAGCGTAATGGATCCGCGCCGCTGGACGCCGCGCGCCTGACCGGGTCCCGGCCAGGCGCCGGTCAGGCGCCGGTGGAAATGTGCCCGCATGGCGGCGGGCCCATTTTGCCGCTGGCATACACCAGTGGCACGATGATCAGGCTGAACGGCCGACGGCACCCGGAGGACAGCCCCCGCATGACGCACGAGCCGATGCCGCTTAACCCGCCGCCCTATGGCAGCGGCACGCTTTCCGACCTCGCCTGTTCGCTGCTCGCGTCGCTGCGCGTGCCCGGCGAGCCCGACGTGCTCGGCCTGCGTGCCGCTGACCGGGTGTGCTTGCTCGTCGTGGATGGCCTCGGCTGGGAACTGCTCCGCGAAAACCCAGCCGCGGCGCCGTTCCTTTCCGAGCTGGCCGCGAGCGGCGGGCCGATATCGGCCGGCTTTCCCGCCACCACCGTCACCAGCCTGAGCTCGCTCGGCACCGGCCGGGCGCCCGGTGGGCACGGCATGCTCGGCTACCAGGTGGCGCGGCCCGGCGAGGGCAAGCTGCTCAACGCGTTGCGCTGGGACCCTGAGGTCGATCCCGTCGTCTGGCAGCCCAGGCCGACGATCTTCCAGCGCGCCGCCGCGGCGGGCGTGCACGCCAGCTACATTGGCCCGTCGGCGTTCCGCGGCAGCGGCCTGACCATCGCCTTCGCCCGCGGCGTTGACTACCGCGGCGCGAACAGCCTTGGCGAGCTGGCCGCGAGGACACAGGAAGCGCTTCGCGGGGGCGCAGGCGATCGCAAGCTCGCGGTGGTCTATCACGGGCACCTTGACGGCACCGGGCACGCGTACGGCATCGATTCGGACGCGTGGCGTTACGAACTCGCCCACGTCGACAAGCTCGCCGAGCAACTGGCGACCGGGCTGCCCGAGGGTTCGGTGTTCTACGTGACGGCCGATCACGGCATGGTTGACGTCGGAGCGGACGACCGGATCGATGTGGACAATATCCCAGCGCTGCGGAAAGGCGTCGCGCTGCTTGGTGGCGAACCGCGCGCCAGGCATGTCTACGCCGTGCCCGGGGCGGCCGCGGACGTTCTTGCCGCCTGGCGCGAGGTGCTTGACGACCGCGTGTGCGTGCTGGCCAGGGCGGAGGCGATCGCCCAGGGCTGGTTCGGCGAGGTGGCGCCCGAGTTCGAGCAGCGCATCGGTGACGTGGTCGCGGCGCCCTACGGTCCGCACGCGGTCGTGGCCACAAGGGCCGAGCCACTCGAGTCGGCGCTCGTCGGCATGCACGGTTCGCTGACCCAGGACGAGCAGCTCATTCCGCTGCTCACGCTCGGCACCTGACCGGGCCCAGACCAGCCCGTGGATGTCACCGCCCCCTGGCACCCGCTGATCGATGTGCCGTCGCTCGCCCGGGCACTGGCCCAATCCGCGGCGTCTGCGGCCGGATCGCCCGCCTCCGGCTCACCGGGCCATGAGCCGTCCGCGGCCGAACCGTACGCGCCGGTCGTGCTAGACGTGCGCTGGCGGCTGGGCGGGCCGCCGGGTGCACAGAGCTACCGTGAGGGACATCTGCCCGGCGGCGTGTTCGTCGACCTCGACGCGGAACTGTGCGGGCCGCCGGGCGCCGCAGGACGGCACCCGCTGCCGTCAGCCGCGGCATTCCAGGAGGTGATGCGCCGCGCCGGGGTGAGCGTCGGCCGGCTCGTCGTCGTGTACGACGACGAGGACGCGACCGCTGCCGGCCGCGCGTGGTGGACGCTGCGGTATTTCGGCCACCATGCGGTCCAGGTACTCGATGGCGGCTACCGGGCGTGGTCGGCCGCCGGCCTGCCGGTGGAACGTGGTGAAGGCGGCGGCACCGCTGGTACCCGGGGGAACTTCACCGCTGTGCCCGGCGGCATGGCGACACTCGACGCGGACGAGGCGGCCCGGCTTGCCCGTTATGGCATGCTCCTCGACGCGCGGGCGGCGGCGCGGTACCGGGGCGAAGTGGAGCCAGTGGATCCCGTGGCCGGGCACATCCCAGGAGCGGTGAACGCGCCGACCGTCGCCAACGTGGCCGCGGACGGCCGCTTCAAGAGCCCGGCAGAGCTGCGGGCGCGGTTCCGGTCGCTCGGCGTGGGCACGGGTGGGCCGGTCGGCGCGTACTGCGGCTCGGGGGTGACAGCCGCACACGAAGTGCTCGCGCTGACGCTCGCGGGCATCCCGGCGGCGCTGTACGTCGGCTCCTGGTCGGAGTGGGTCACCGATCCCGCCCGGCCGGTCGCGGTGGGCGACGCCGAAGGCTGACGTCGGCCGGCAGCGGGCCTGCCTTCATGATCGCGGTAACTTCGGCAGTAGTGAGGCTGTCGCGTAACCCTGTCCAGGCCATCGGCAGTAGGCCCGAGTGGAGCGTGGACCCAGTTTTTGGGCCTCTGAGCCTGCTGAGTGGAGATCATCGACGCAACACGCACAAAATGAGCTCGACTTTTCAAGATCACGAGTTGTGCGACAGCCTCTAGTCGCGGAAAGTTACCGCGATCATGAAATGTGCATGATCGATTGTCAGAGGTGGCGGCCAGGCTTGGGGCATGGGACAACAACAATTCCCCGAATCCTGCCGGATGCTGCTCGAGGCCCAGCACGGCGTGATCGCGCGCTGGCAGGCCGCCGACGCGGGGCTGAGCATCAACACGATCGAGGCGCGATTACGTTCCGGGCGGTGGCGCTCACCACAGCGGGGCGTCTATGCGATCTTCACCGGCGAACCGCCACGCATCGCGCTGCTGTGGGCCGCGGTGCTGCGCGCCGGTCCGCGTGCGATCCTCAGCCACGAAAGTGCCGCGGAGCTTGACGGGTTACGCGGCGGGCCGGCCGCGCAGATCCACGTCACCGTGCCCGGATCACAGCATGTTCGCAACATCACCGGCGCCGTCATCCACCGGTCACATCGGATCGAGCAAGCACGTCACCCCGGCCTGCGGCCGCCCCGCACCATGATCGAGGAGACCGTCCTCGACCTGACCCAGACCGTGGCCAGCCTCGACGACGCTGTCGCCCTGGTGTCTCGCGCCTGTGCCGACGGCCTGACCACACCTTTCCTGCTGAGCTGGCGGATGGGGACGCGTACCAGGTTCCGCTGGCGTGCCGCGCTCGCCGCAGCACTGAACGACGTGCAGGACGGCGCGCAGTCGCTGCTTGAGAACCGGCATCTGAACCGCGTCGAGCGCGCACACGGTCTGCCCCGCGCGAAACGGCAGGCCCGGATCGTGCGCGGGCGGCGACGTCAGTACCGGGACGCGCTGTATGAGGACTTCGGCGTGTGCGTCGAACTCGACGGCCAGGCCGCCCACCCGGCCAGCGCGAGATGGCGCGACATCCACAGGGACAACGCAAACGCGCCCGACGGCATCATCACGTTGCGGTACTCGTGGGCCGACATCAACGAGCGCCCATGCGAGGTGGCCGCCGAGATCGCCGCCGTCCTGCGCAGCCGGGGCTGGACCGGCCGGCCACGGCACTGCGGGCCCACGTGCCCACTCGCGCTTCCATGATCGCGGTAACTTTTCGGCGGTATGTGCGCGTTCCAAAACAAGCTGAGTTTCCGGTGTGCCGGGTGGCTTTAGTGTGTCATTCATGGGGGTTTGTGCTCACTGGGGGGCCGGGGATGGTGATGCCGGCGGTGGCGGCGTATCGGTGCAGGTCGTGCAGGGTGGCGAGGCTTGCGGTCCGGGCGGGGATGGCGATGTCGTGCCGGGCGAGCAGGTCGCTGGTGTGCTTGATGGCGGTGCTGAGGGTGGCGGGGTGGACGCCGAGCAGGTAGGCCAGGACGTGCAGCGGCAGGCCGAGGCGGGCGCGCGCGAGGGTGGCGGTGAGCTGGGTGGTGAGGGTGAGCTTGGGCGGGCTGCCGGCGCGGCGGCGGGGGTGGCCGCGGGCCAGGTGGAGATGGTGCTCGCGGGCGGCGGCGGCGGGGAGTTCCAGCCGGGTGACGAGGCTGCCGAGGTCGCGGGCGGTCATCCCGGTCAGCGCGGGGTGGGCCAGGGCGGCCGCGGCCTGGTCGCGGTACGGCGGGCCGGCCGGTGCTGGCGGCGGCGGGGGCGGGGCGGGCCTGGGCGCGGCCGGGCTGATGGTGTAGTTCCATTCGCCGTGGAAGCCGTGCCGCGTCAGGGCGCCGGCGTCTTCCATGTCCCGGAGCTGCGCCCTGGTGATCTTGACGCCGCGGGGGTAGTCCCTGGTGTCCAGCTGCGCGGTGACGGCCAGCCCGGTCGTGGTGGTGGTCGCGGCGATGGTGTTGACGATGACCTCGTGGCTGGTCAGCGGGCGGGCCCGCCAGTTGCGGGAGATCTGGGAGAACAGCCGGTGCTCTATTTTGTTCCACTTGGAGGTGCCCGGCGGGAAGTGGCAGACGGTGATCTCCAGCCCGGTGTCCCTGGCCAGGTCGGCCAGGGCGGTCTTCCACGCCCCGGTCCGGTACCCGTTGCTCCCGCCGGCGTCGGCGGTGACCAGCAGCCGCCGCGCCTGAGGGTAGCGGTCCTTCCCCAGGGTGTTCCACCAGCAGCGGATCGATTCCGCCGCGAACGCGGCGGTGTCATGGTCGGTGCCCACGTTCACGAACCCGGCGTTCGCGGCCACGTCATAGACCCCGTACGGGGTCACCTTGCCCAGCTCCTCATCGGGGAAGTCATGGTCGCGCACCCGCACCGGCGCGCCGGCCGGGCGCCACTCCCGCCCCTCCTGGGCGTACTGGCCGACCTGCTCCTTCTTCTTGGCATCCACGCTGATCGCCGGCTGGCCCGCGGCGATATGCGTCTTTGCCTGCTCGCTGATGTAGCGGAACTGAGCGTCGCGGTCGGGGTGCTGGCGGCCCTCGATCGTCTTGGCGTTGGCCTGCAGGCTGTAGCCATTCGCGTGCAGCAGCCGCGCCGCCGCCTGCCGGCTGCACCGGTGCCCCTGCGCGGCCAGCTCATCAGACAGGTTCTTCAGCGACTTCGCCGTCCACACCAGCGGCGACTCCGGATCCCCCCGCGTGCTGTCTTCCACCAGCGCCAGCAGCGCGGGCTCCAGACCCGGGTCCGCCGCAGTCAGCGGCTCGCGCCCCCCGCCCGGACGGCGCACCCGGCCCTCCGGGGCGCACTGGCCCGAGGCCAGCTCCGCGGCCCCGTCCGCGACCGTCTGCCAGGCCGCCCCGGTCATCCTGGCCACCGCCGTGACCCCGCCGTCCCCCGCGGCCCGCGCCACCGCGCCCAGCGCCAGCCGCCTGGCCTTCTCATCCAGCGCCGGCAGCAGCAGCTCCAGCTCCGGCCCCATCAGCCTCAGAAGTTCCGCATTCGCGCCCATTACCGCATCCTGACACGCGACACGCCGGTAACTCACCT
>CAWKNX010000008.1:0-71392 GCA_963851085.1 uncultured Actinomycetota bacterium
GGGACATCGTGCAGACCTTCGGCGAGCTGCGGACTCCCGGCGCCGAGTCCGAGGACGAACCGCCCGCCCGACACATCGGCCAGGCTGGTCGCGAGCATCGCGAGGCTTGCGGCGCTGCGGCCCCAGACATTGATCACCCCGGACCCGATGCGGATACGGCTGGTTCTCAGGGCGATCTCGGTCAACAGCACGGAAACGTCGTGTCCCCACCCCTCGGCCACGAACAGCGCCGTATAGCCGAGCTCCTCGGCCCGGGTGGCCACCCGCAGCACCACGTCCCGCCTGGTCTCCAACGGCGTGATCCCGACGGCCAGCGGTCGCAAGGCAGGCTCGGTCGCCGGTGCGGCGTCGATTGGCATCTGTGCCACCTCCTCCAGGTCGTTTTAGTCTTACGGGACCGGTTGCGATCGGATTGCATTCGGAGACGAAGCGGATCATCCAGAGCGAGAGGTGCCGTGAAGTTCCGCATCCTCGGACCGCTAGAGGTCACCGTGGACGACGTGCCGGTGCCCGTCGGCGGCCCGAAGCCGCGGGCGTTGCTCGCCACGCTGCTCCTCCAGCCAGGTGTGGTGGTCTCGACCGATCGTCTGGTGGGCGTCATGTGGGGCGACGATCCGCCGAGCGCCGCACTCGGCGCATTACGGGCCTACGTTTCGCGGCTACGGGCGTTGCTGCCGCCGCTAGAGGACAGGGAACGACTGAGTTACCGCGCACCTGGGTACGCACTCGCCGTGGCCGACGGCGAGCTCGATGCCACGGAGTTCGCGAGCCTCGTCGCCGAGGCCCGCCGGCATGCGGCCGCGGCCGGACACGGGCGCGCACTGGACCTGCTCAACGCCGCGCTTGCGCTGTGGCGCGGCGACGTCCTCGCCGAGTTCGACGCCGTCGAGATCGATGCCGATGCCGACATTGCGCGGCTGACGAGCCTTCGGATGGTCGCCATGGAGGAGCGCGCCGAGGCGTTGCTCCAACTCGGCCGTAGCCGCGAGGCCGTCCCCGAGCTGGAGGCGCTCGTGCAACGCTTCCCCGAGCGGGAGCGCCTGGCCGTCTTGTTGATGCGCGCGCTGTACGGCTCCGGTCGGCAGAGCGATGCTCTGGCCGTGTACCAGGAGCTGCGCCGCGTGCTCGTCGGGGA
Organism: uncultured Actinomycetota bacterium; assembly: GCA_963851085.1. Taxonomy (GTDB): domain Bacteria; phylum Actinomycetota; class Actinomycetes; order Streptosporangiales; family Streptosporangiaceae; genus DATFVJ01. Next base: position 1,136 of record CAWKNX010000008.1, read on the forward strand.
GCTCGGCGTCGAGCCGTCGGAACCGACCCGGATGGTGCACCGTCAGCTGCTGGAGCACGACCCCGCGCTCACCCCGGCCGGGCCCCGGCCGCTGACGAACCTGCCGCGGCGCGGCACCAGCTTCGTGGGCCGCGACGAGGAGGTGTCCCGGGTCCTCGCCGCGTTGAGCGAGTCCCCGTTGGTGACGCTGACCGGTGTCGGTGGCGTCGGAAAGTCCCGGTTGGCGCTTGAGGTTGCGGGCCTGGACCAGCCCCGGTTCCCGGACGGGGTGTGGCTGTGCGAGCTTGCCGCGCTCGCCGACGGTGGTCCGGTGGGCCACGTCGTGACCGCGGCGCTCCGCGTGCAGCAACGGCACGGTCTGACGATCGAGGAGACACTGATCGAGTACCTGAGGGCCCGCACGCTGCTGATCGTGCTGGACAACTGCGAGCACGTGCTCGACGAGGCGTCCCGGCTGGTCGATCGGGTGGTGTCGAACTGTCATCACATCGTCGTCCTGGCCACCAGCCGTGCGGCACTCGGCGTCGCGGGCGAGCAAGTGTGGCCGGTGGCGCCGCTGTCGGTGGCGGCCGCGACCACCCTGTTTGTGCAGCGCGCGCGGGCGACCCAGCCGGACTTTGATCCCGACCCCGAGACCGAGGCCTCCGTCGCCGAGATCTGCCGTCGGCTCGACGGCCTGCCGCTGGCGATCGAGCTGGCTGCCGCCCGAATGCGGGTGATGAACGCCGCAGAGGCGGTCCACCGGCTCGACGACGCGCGCCTGCTTGTCGGCGGGGCACGCACCGCGCAGCCGCGCCACCGAAGCCTCGCCGGGGCCATCGACTGGTCCTACCGGCTGCTGTCGGAAGACCAGCAGCGGCTGTTCGCGCGGTTGTCGGTGTTCGCGGGCGGCGCCGACCTCACCGCGGTTCACGCGGTGTGCGCCGAACCGGGCGCGACCGAGGGCGACACCCTCGACCTGCTCACCGCGCTCGTCGACCGGTCGATGGCGTTCGCGGCGGCCGGTCCGGGCGGCACCCGCTACCGCGTCCTGGAGACCTTGCGTGCCTACGGGCGGGAGCGGCTGCCCGCGGGCGGATCGTTGCCCCGGCGCCATGCCGAGCATTTCGTCGCGTTGGCCGAGCAGGCCGCGCGGGGTGTGCAAGGCCCCGATGAGCGGATGTGGGTCGAGCGAACCCTGCCTGACTCCGACAACCTGCGGGTCGCGTTCCAGCGGGCGATCGCCGACCGGGACGCCGACCTCGCCATGCGGCTGGTCACTTCCCTGCCCGAGGTGTCGCAGCTCCGGGTCGGGTACGAGGCGGCCGGATGGGCCGAGCAAGCCCTCGACCTGGCACCCGCCGACCACCCGCTGTTCGTCGCCGGAATCGGCGCCGCGGCCCGTGGGGCGTGGAACCTCGGCGACTTCGGGCGTGCCCTGCGCCTGGCGACACGCGCGGGTAGCCTCGTACCCGGACGCGGAACGGCCAGAACCGGCTATCCGGCTGACGTCGCGGCGGACGTCGCCATGTACGAGGGCGACGTCGACACTGCCCTTCGTCACTACGAGCGGGAGGTCGCCGCCGCGCGGCGGGGCGACGACCCCATCCGGCTGGTCTGGACCCTGTACTACGTCGCGATCTGCCACGCGGTCCGCCGCACCCCCGAGCTCGGGCTTCCCGCCGCCGAGGAGTCGCTGCGCGTCGCGGAGTCGACCGCCAACCCCACGGCGGAGTCATCGGCCCGCTACGCACTCGGCCTCGTGCTGAAGAAGACCGACCCGCCGCGCGCTCTCGCGCTGCTCGACGAGGCCGCGAGCCTCGCGGGGTCAGTGCACAACTTCTGGTGGGAAGGCATCGCGCTGATGGAGGCCGCGGCGACGCGCGCTGTCCACGGCGACCCCGTCGTCGCGGCCACGGCGTTCGTCGACGTCCTCGATCATTGGGACCGGGTCGGGGACTGGACGCAGCAGTGGCTGAACCTGCGTTACATCGTCCGCCTGCTCGTGCGGCTCGGCGCCGATGAGGACGCCGTGGTGCTGCATCACTGCCTGCTCACGACAGGCAAGCCGTCGCCGCTCGAAGCCGACCGCGCGGCTAGGTTGCTCGACGGCCCGGGCGGGAGACGGTTCGCCGCCGCAGCCGTCCGCGGCTCGAGCCTTTCCGCCACCGAGGCCGTCGCGCTCGCGCGGTCCCGCCTGAGCTCCTTCCGCTGATCGCGGCCGCGCTGCAGCGCAGGTGCAATCGAACTGCAAGGCGCTCCCGCCACCTTTGGTCCCGTACCCGGCCATGACCACAGCGCCCGTCTGGCGATCCGTCCGGCCGGGGCACCCGTGCCATCGCGATGCCCGGTGGCCATCTGTCCTCAGGCTGGGCCGGGCGGCAACGTCCGCGAGCAGAACAACCTCATAGGAATGATCCCGATGATCCCGTACCACATCCATGCCGACCTGGCGGCCGAGCGGCGCAAGACCCTTCTAACGGAGGCGGAGGCCTTCCGCCTGGCTGAGCAGGCTCGATCCCATCGGCAGCCGACCGCAACCTCCGCTCTGCGCAAGTACCCGGCCGCGATGTGGCGCCGCGGGATGTCTCGCCGCGGTCAGGCTGGAACCCGAGCCGGGGCCGTGCTGCTCCGTGCCATGCGCCGACCCGTTCGGGACACGGCGGGCGGGCAGGCTGAACACGCGGAAACTGGCCGGGGGCGGTGGGCAGTGCTGGCGGTGGTGTCGGCGGCTCAGTTCCTCACCATCCTGGACCTGTGGGTGGTCAACATCGCGCTCCCGGCGCTGCAGCACGACTTTGCCCCCACGACACTGTCGGACGTCTCGTGGATCCTCGATGTGTACGCCATCGTGCTCGCCGCGCTGCTGCTGCCGGCCGGGCGGGCCGCCGACAGCATCGGGCGCCGGGAGTGCTTCCTGGCCGGGCTCGTGGTGTTCGGCATCGCGTCGCTGGGATGCGCGGTGGCCCCGGAACTGCCGGCGCTGATCGCCTGCCGGGCGCTGCAGGCGGCAGGGGCCGCCGTGCTCATACCAACCTCACTCGGGCTTGCGCTGTCGGTGTTCCCGCCACATCAGCGAGGCACCGCGGTCGGGGTATGGGCCGGAGTCGGCGCGGTAGCCGCCGGCAGCGGCCCGGTACTGGGCGGGCTGCTGGTCGAGTCGAGCTGGCGCTGGATCTTCCTCATCAACGTGCCCATCGTCCTCGTCACCCTGGCGGCGGGCGTGGCGATCCTGCCGCGGCGCGCCCACGTGGGCGACGGCACGCGTGACGACCAGCGCGACGGTCAGCGTCCCGGCTGGCGCATCGACGGCGTGGGAACGTTCCTGGTGCTGGCCGCAGTGGCACTCGTGTGCACGGCGCTGACCGAGGCACCGGGATGGCCGCCCTCGCGCACCTGGCCGGTGCTGGCCGCCGGGCTGGGCCTGGCGGCCGCGTTCGTGGCCCACATCCGCCGTCACCCCGACCCGCTGCTCGCGCCCCGGCTCTTTTCCGCCCGCACGTTCAATGCTGGTGCTGCCGGGCTGATCACCTACTACACGGGCTTTGCGGCCATGCTCTTGGGCACAACGCTGCTGCTGACGGTGGCGTGGCACTTCTCGGTTCTGCAGGCCGCCGTCAGCATCGCGCCCGGCCCCATCACGGCCGGGATCGTTTCACCCTTTTCGGGTCGGCTGTCGGCCCGCTTCGGGACACGCGCCACTGTCGTAGCGGGTGCAGTGCTGTTCGCGGCGGCCGCGGCCTGGCCCCTCGCTGCCGCCGGAGACAGCCCTGCCTACGCGGCGGTGATCCTGCCCAGCATGCTGCTGTGGGGCATAGCCAACGCGCTCATCCAGCCTTCGCTGTTCGCCACTGCGGACGCCGTGCCGCGCGCAGAGCTCGCGTCGGGGTCAGCAGCGCTGGCCATGGCACGGCAGCTCGGATCGGCCCTGGGAGTGGCGATCCTCGTGGCCGTGCTCGGTGCCCACCCGGCAAGGGGCCTGGCCGGGTTCGACCGTGCCTGGATTGTTGTCCTGATCACCGCGGCCATGACTGCCTTCGCCGGACTCGCTGCCGGCCGGCGGCTGATCCGTGTCCCCGAGGTGGCGGCCCGAGCTGAGACAGCCGGTGACGCTATGTTCAAGTCGCCAGCTGATCCAGTGCCGTATGGGTCCGCTGCCCGGATACGGGAACGGGAGTGCCAGGCGTCTGGGCGAAAGGGCTGACTTGGAGCTCCTCGATCATCCAGCGCATTGTCCGGCATCCTGGCCGCCCGGCTTCCGGCAGTTCTCCGTTGGCTCGCCGCGGGCGGGGATGCTGCCACGCGAGGACGGAGACGTTATGGCTGCCAGTGGGATCGGCCATCGCCTCAGCATCCAGGCACGGCTGTATCCGAGCCTGCCCTGCTTCGGCTGCGGGCCAAGCAACCTGAAGGGACTGCAGCTCCGCAGCTACCCTGGCGATGGGGTTGTGACAGCGGCATTCATGCCGTGGCCCGAGCATGACAACGGCTTCGGATATCTGAACGGAGGCATAATCTCCACCGTTCTGGACTGCCACAGCGCGGCGGCTGTGATGCTTGAGGCCGAACGCCACGGCTGGGCACCGCGGCCAGGTGCAGAATTGCCCTACGTCACCGCTGGCCTGGATGTCCGATACCTGCGGCCGAGCCCGCTGCGCGACTGGACAGAGCTTCGGGCGATTGTTGTCTCCGCCGACGAGGCGGAGATGACGGCGGAGGTTGAGCTCGTGTGGGAGGGCAAGCTCCGGGCCACAGCGACGGCACACTGGAAACGCTGGTGCCCGCGCTGAAACCATCCGCAGCGGTCTGCTGCTCCAACGGCCGGGACGCTGCCGGCGTTACGATGTGTTGCGATGAGCACCGCACGAGTGCCTGCGGGCGCTGTTGACGTTGCCGGAGGCCAGCGGGCCGCGGTCATCCATACCGAGGACCTGACCAAGGTGTATTCGGGGACGGACTTCGCCGCGGTCGACCGGCTCAACCTCGAAGTCGAGGCCGGTGAGATCTTCGGCTTGCTGGGACCCAACGGCGCGGGGAAGACGACGACGGCGGGGATGCTGACCACGCGTGTGGTCCCGACGTCTGGGCGGGCGTTCCTCGGGGGCGTCGACGTCGCGGCGCATCCGGCGCTGGTGAAGCAGCTGAGCGGGATCGTTTCACAGCAGAACACCCTCGACCGCCAGCTCACCGTCTGGGAGAACCTTTACTTCCACGGCCGGCTGTTCGGCATCGGGTCGAAGGCGTCCCGGCGGATCGCCGATGAGCTGCTCGAACAGTTCCAGCTGACCAGGTGGGCCAAGGCGTCGGTGTACGCGCTGTCCGGCGGGATGGCGCAACGGCTCATGGTGGCGCGGGCGATTTTCCACCGTCCTTCGGTGCTCTTTCTCGACGAGCCGACAGCAGGGCTCGATCCGCAAAGCCGGCTCGCGTTGTGGGGCCTCCTGGGCGAACTGCATCGCGAAGGCCAGACCATCGTGCTCACGACGCACTACATGGAGGAGGCCGACCAGCTCTGCGAGCGGGTCGCCATCATGGACCACGGCCGGATCCTCGCCCTGGACACCCCGGCAGCGCTCAAGCAGAGCGTCGGTGCCGATACCGTCGTCACGGTGAAGACCACCGGCGACACCGGCCAGCTCGCCGAGTTGCTCGCCCGCGACGTGGACGGCGTCACCCGCACCCGCCAACTGGACGGTGGACTTCAACTGCACATGCAGGGCGGTGACCGGCTCGTCCCACGCATCGTCTTGTCGGCGGAGCGCGGCGGGTTCGATCTCGTCGACCTGTCGATCTCCGAACCCAGCCTCGAGACGGTGTTCATCAACCTCACCGGTAAGGAACTGCGGGACTGATGGCCGCGTCGGTGACCTCGCAGGCGCCAGCCCGGCGGATCGGCGGTGGCCCCACCCGCTCGGTGGCCGCCGCAAGCTGGACCGCGCTGGGCGCGCTCATGCTGCGTGACCTCGTGGTGCTGCGCAAGCACGTTTGGGAATTCGCGCTGCGCACGGTCATCCAGCCGTTCCTGCTCTGCTTCGTCTTCCTCTTCGTCTTCCCGAAGATCGGGCAGGGCATTGGCGGGCACGGCACGGTAGCCGAGTCCGCATTCGCGACCGTTCTGGTGCCCGGGGTGGTCGGGATCTCGGTCATGTTCCAGGGCGTGCAGTCGATCGCCCTGGCCATGGCCCAAGAGTTCGGCTTCACCCGGGAGATCGAGGACCGGGTGCAGGCGCCCTGCCCCATCTGGCTGGTGGCTATGGCCAAGGTGCTCTCGGGCGCTGCTCAGGGAGTGCTGTCGGCGATCATCGTGCTGCCGATGGCCTCGGTCGTGCACGCTCCCGGCGTGCACGCCCACCTGTCGCTGCACTGGTGGCTCATCGTGACGTTCGTACCGCTCGCCTGCATCGCAATGGCCGGTCTCGGGCTCGTCCTGGGCACCAGTTTCGAGCCGCGGAACATCGGTCTGATGTTCGGCTTCATCATCCTGCCGATCACCTTCCTCGGCGGCACGTACTATGCGTGGACCAGGCTCGCGCCAGTAACGGTCGGCGGGTGGCACTGGCTTCAGACGATCGTGCTGATCAACCCGCTCATCTACGTGAACGAGGGAATGCGGGCCGCGTTCACCAGGGCACCGCACATGCACCTTTATGTTATCTATCCGGTGATGGTCGCCTTTGGTGCCGCGTTCCTGGCGATCGGGCTGCGCAACTTCCGTCGGCGCGTGCTCTCCTGACCCAGCAGACCATCGCTCCCCAGCCCCCGTACCTCATGCTGGCCTACTATTCGCGGACATGGTCGGTGATGGTGAGCAGGGCAGTCGGCGCGGCGGCGCCAGGATCGGCCAGTCCTGCTGCCCAGGTAGCCGGGAACACCTGAACGAGGCGCCCGTCCAGAGCCAGGCGCGGCGCGGTGTCGAACAGCTCAAGGTGAATCTCCGCGGCGCGCATCTTGACGAGCGCCTCGGCGGTCTCCGCCAGCGTGTGCCAGAGCCGGTCAAGCGCCTTGGACACGACCACCTTGACCTCGCCGCGTTCGATCGCAGCTTGCATCCGGCGATACTCCTGGCGGCAATTCTCGGCGCCTGCGGCGATGTCGTGGTCTACGAACACGCCGGGCGGCCACTGCTCGCCACCCGGGTGCTTCGGGTCAACTGGCGAGCCCGGCAGGTCGCTCATCCGCCAGTCGCCGCCGCGCTCGCCGACTCGCTTGAGCGCTTTCCTCACCTGCCGGCGGACGCCTTCCAGGGTGTTGCCCGGATCTTGGCTGATGCGCGCATAGATGGCGGCCGGGTGGGCGGCGGCTTCAGCGCGGGTTTTGGTGTCGATGCTGGTCATAGGCACACTGCTCTCAGATTGCTAGGTAGTAACTCCCAGCATATACAGGCCCGTGTCCTCGCAAAATACTCGCACCCGTGGAAGGCCTCTTGACCTCCCGCGACGTACATGTTTGCACAGGTCAGCGGACTACGAAAATATATATTGCGAACCGATCTGGAAGCCCTGGCCGATTTGTTTCTTTCTGTTAATTTCTCATTAGCACCCCGGGTTTAGTGGCATAGGTCACAACTCGGCAGGTGCGTCGGTCCCGCGAGTAAGCCTGACGCTGCCGCGCCCGCAGGGATGCCCCGCCTGGGCGTCCGTGTGGACGGTACGCAGCTGGGCCGGGACGGCCCACCACTGGTCGGGACGGTCGACGACCGGGGTGCCTGGCCCGTCCTGGATGACCCGCGCCAGGCGCAGGAGGAAGGCGGCGATCCCTGCGGCGCCTTGCATCCACGAGGTACCGGGTGGAAGCAGTGGCGGATCCTGGCAGTGCTCCAGGAACCGCCACCGTGCCCCGGCCTGGTCGCGGATGGCGCGCTCGACGAGGGCGTCTGCCATGGTGCGCGCCGCCTGCAGCAGCGTGCCGGCGCGCGCCTGGTCGGTGCAGTCCTGCGCGGCGTCGAGCAGGACGTCGCCCACCCCGGCGGTGCCGCAGCAGCGGCCGTCGTTGTCCCAGAAACCGGGGCGAAGCCGCTGTGGGACACCGGAGGCGAGGATCGAGTGCAGGCACCGTTGCCGCAGCCGAGTGACCCCGAGCCCGGCGGCGGTGTCCACGCCGGCGTACGCCAGCGCCGCGAACAGGTGGGACGTTCCGGCCGGTCCGTGGCACCAGGTGTAGGTCACCGGCTCCACGTCCCGGCTGGAGTACGGCAGGGTGTGCGCGACGATGAACCCGCCGTCGTCCAGCGAGCCCACGGCGAGCAGGTGCTGCGCGCCACGGCGCGCCGCCGCGACGAAGTCGCCGCGGCCCAAGCCCGCCCCGGCGATCGCCAGCGCCGTGGCTATCCCGGCGGTACCGTGCGAGTAGTTCGGCATCCTGGACGGCCAGCCCGGCAGCATTGCCCAGTCCAGGCCGTCCCCGGTCTCATCTGCCACCCGCAGCAGCCACTCGCCACCGGCCGTCGCGATCTGCCGGGCGTGCTCGCCACCGGCCGTCGCGATCTGCCGGGCGTGCTCGCCGCCCGCCCAGATCGCGGCCAGCACCACCCCCGCGGCGCCCCCGACCAGATCCGTCACCGGCGCGGCGGGCCCAGGCCCGATCTCCACGGTGGTGTCCCACCCTGCGGGGGTTATCAGCTCGGCGAGCCGCTGCAACGCCACCCGCTCACTGCCCGGGGCGAGTAGCTTCAGCGCCGTCACGTCCCCGCCCAGCCCGCTATACAGCGACGGCTCGGTCCGGGTCGGCGCCATGGCGCACAGCCGGGCAACGATCCCGGCCGCAAGGACCTGCTCGGCCTCGCTCAGGGCGCGGTACTGGCCGATCTCGGCCAGCACCGGGGCCAAGCCGCCGATCCCCGCATACAACGAGTCGCGATCCTCGCCCGGTTCCACCGGCCCTCCATCGCACCGCACCACTTCGGGCAGCCACGGGCCATCCTCCTCCCGGACCTGACCCACAACCCAAGCCCACGCCGCCTCGCCCAGCTCTCGGTAGACCTCGCTCACCGCCACCCCAGCAGGCTACGGCGGTTGTTTCCGGCTCCTTAACGGCCGCGCGCTGTGACACCAGGTATTTCGCGAGCTCGCCCTTGATCACGGTCCCCGATACTCACACGCCGGTGAGGATCTTACCGAATTTGGGCCCTAGCCACGGCTTACGCCCGCCCGCGACGATCTTGCCTCGGAAGGCCTGGCCCCAATGCCCGGCGCGGCCATAACCGACGAGCAGGAACGCGACCGGGTCGGCGGAAATCCAGCAGTCGGCCTTCCCATCCGGCGGGGTCACGGTTGCCGTGGCGTCGTCGACCGTCAGCTGGTACCGCGGTCCGCCCCTGAACCGTAGCTCGTAGGCGACGTGCAGGCCCGCCGTCCGCTGGCGGTCGACGTATCCGGGCGCCATGGCCATGACACCGCCCATGACAAGAAGCGCATCCTCGCGAGCGATCGGCCACCGCCGCCCCAGGGCGCGAGCGATGTCGAGGCCGTGGACAAGCAGATCGCCGAGTATGGCGGCCGTCATCACCGGCACGGTCATGAACAGGCCGTTGGCCGTGAGGATGGGCTCGTGGTGCGGTCGCCCGGCAGCCGCCGCGACGAAGTCCCCGGCGGCTGACACCATCATGTCGGCAAGGCGGCCTACGTCGCGCTCGGCCAGCTCATCGAGCATTTGAGCATTGGCGGCCGCGGCTCGCTCCGCGGGGGTTTTCGCGTCTGTCCAGCCCTCGCGACCGTGTCACCGGTCACGTCGGGAACTATCCCCGGACTCTGGCCACGCCCACGGGCTGATCCGGGTACTCGGCCGTGTCGCCTGGTCAAGCGCCTATGCCGACTCAATTTCGGTGGCGCGGAGCTTGGCCAGCTCGGCGCGCAGTTCTTCCCACGGAAACACGGCAGGTTCCTCGCGGGCTCTCGGCAGACGGAGCGGATCGATGATCACGGTCACGCCCCACTCGCGCAGCGTTGCGAGGCTGTGCGGAAATACCGGATGGCGGGCAAGGTGCGCATTCGGCCAGGGAACGGCAATGATCGGAAGGCCCAGACCGACCGCCTCGTTCAGCAGGCCCAGCGCGAGCGTGTCGCTGATGCCGTGCACCAGTTTGTTGATCGTATTGAAGGTAGCGGGAGCGATCACGAACGCGTCAGGCGGTGGGAGCACGTCCGGTTCGTCGGGCTGCTTGTATTGCACCCGCACCGGGTGCCCGGTCATGTCGGCTAGGTGCTCAGCGTCGAGGAACTTGGTGCCGTCGGGCGTGGCGATCACGCACACGTCCCAGCCCGTCACCTGGGCGAAGCTCACGAAGGCCGGGAGCTGCCCGGCCGGGAGCCCCCCACAGGCGATGACGTACAACACCGGCTGTTTCTGTGCTGGCGCCACGGGGCCGCCCTCCTGCCGTTGGGCCGACATGCCCTGCCAACGTTAGGGCTTACACGAGGCGACGGATCTGGCCGCGGCTGACCTTGCCGGTTGCCGCGCCCGCTCCGGGCTTGCCGGTCACCCTTGGGCCGACGGGCGCGAAGGGATCCATGACCGTGCCGGAGGCTCGCCCGGTGGTTCCTTGTTCATCCCTCGGGTGTCAGCGAGAGTTCGTCCGCGTGTTCGGCAGCGAGGTACTCGTGCGCGAGGCGCACCGCCGTCGCGCCGTCACCGACTGCCGAAGCAACCCGCTTCATGGAACGGTAGCGGGCGTCTCCCGCGGCGAAGACGCCGGGTATCGAGGTCTCGAGCGGGAGAGGTGCGCGATCGAGTGGCCACCGCGACGGATGCGCGCCGAACCGGACGACGTCGCGCCCGGTCAAGATGTAACCGCTCTCGAGTTGAATCGTTTCGGGCAGCCATTGCGTGCGCGGCTCACCGCCGATCAACACGAAGAGTGCGGCCGCCGGAACCTGCTGTGTCCGGTCGTGCCGCCTGTCGTGCAGGGTGAGGGCGTCGAGGTGGTCCTCTCCGTGCCCGTCGGTCACCTGCGTGTGCAGGCGCACCGTGATATTGGAGGTGGCCTCGATCTCCCGGATCAGGTAGTCCGACATCGAGCGCGTCAGGCTGTCCCCCCGCACGAGCATCGTCACCTGCCGGGCATATCGCGCGAGGTGCAGCGCGGTTTGGCCGGCCGAGTTCGCGGCTCCCACGACGAAGACGTCGCGGCCCTCCATGGCCCGCGTCTCGCTCCCGGCCGCACCGTAGAAAACGCCGGAGCCGACCAGCGCCTCGAGGCGCGGCACGCCCAGACGGCGCCATGCGATGCCCGTCGCGACGATGACCGCTTTGGCCGCGATCTGGTGGCCACCGGCGAGGTACACCACGCGTTCGCCGCCCCGGCGTTCCAAGCCGACGGTGGGCTGGGAGAACACCATGTGTGCGCCGAACATCCAGGCCTGCTCGCAGGCCCGGCGGGTGAGCTCATGTCCGCTGATGCCGTGCGGGAAGCCCGGATAATTCCGGATCATCGGGCTGCTTCCCGCCTGGCCGCCGGAAACAGTCTCTTCCAGCACGACCGTCTGCAGGCCTTCGGATGCGGCATAGACGGCGGCAGTCAGACCCGCCGGTCCCGCTCCCACGATGACGACATCGCATTCGTCGACGTCGTTGTAGATGCTCCCGCCGACTGCTTCGATGATCTGAGCGGGCGTCGGCTTGACCATCGTGTAGTCGTCGTGGCGGATCATGACCGGTACGCGTGCTGCGTCCAAACCCTTGTCCTGAAGAAGGCGGCGGCCCTGCTCACTGTCGGCGGCGTGGAAGTGGAACGGCACGTTGAAGCGGGTGAGCAGCTCCCGCAGCTCGTGGGTGCCGCGGTCTTGGAGCCCTCCAATGACGTGGAACAGCTCGAAGCCGGCTTGCTGATCCTTGGCCCACTCGGCCAGGAACTCGCTGATTTCGCGGTAGAGATCCTGTTCGAGCATCCACGGCTTGGTGATGTGATAGTCGGCCTGGCCGAGCGTCATGGCCTGGACGACCGGGCTGCGCGCCGAATAGTCGCGTTCCACGAGAAGCACCCGTTTGGCCAGCGGATGCATTTCATGTGCGCGCATGAGGAAGTCGACCCCGGGCATCTCGCTCATGTCGTGGTCGACGATGAGCAGCGCCACGGGCTCGTGCTCGCCGGCCAGCGCGCGCAGCGCCGCCAATCCCGCGGCGGCCGACGACTCACCGACGACCCGGAAGTCTTCGCCGAACCGCCGACTAAGATCGTCTTGGAGCGCGTGCACGACCCCGGCGTCGTCATCGATCACGAACAGGACCGGTTGTGACATCTGCCCCCCTCCGCCGTACGAGTCACTGTATCGCCGCAAGCGAACCGAACGCCCAGGTCAGGAAGAGCCGGGCGCAATGCGGAGCGATGGCTTGTGCGATCCTTGCGGCGTGGTGGTCCGGGCGGTCGCGTTCGACATCGGCGGCGTGCTGGAGCGGGTCGCGCCGCCAGGTCATTGGCTGGGCACGTGGCAGGACCGCCTCGGGCTGGGCGCGGCGGAGTTTCAGGCGGCAATCACCAGCGTCGACCCTGACGACGTCATCAAGACCGGCGGTCTTTCCGAGGCGCAGTACCGGCGGCGGTACGCCGCTGCGCTCAGCCTGTCGGGCGTGCGGACTGAGCAGTTCATGGCCGACCTGTGGGACTGGTACTGCGGCGAGCTGGACCACGAGCTCACCAGCTACGCCGCGGGCCTGCGGCCACGGTACACAACAGCGATCTTGAGCAATTCCGCGGACGGGGCGCGGCGGGAGGAACAGGCCCGGTACTCCTTCGCCGACCTGTTCGACGCCATCATCTACTCACACGAAGTCGGCCTGGCCAAACCCGACCGGCGGATCTACGCGCTGCTGTGCGGCCGGCTCGGCGTGGCGCCCGGCGAATTGGTGTTCGTGGACGACGTGCAAGAAAACGTCGATGCCGCCATTGCGTTCGGAATCCAGGGGGTGCTCCACCGGAGCACCCCGGAATCGATCGACACCATCAACTCACTCATCGCCCCCTGACCCATTGACCAGACAGACCGTGCCGCTGCGAATCCGCCACAACCTGATCATGCCCGCTGCCGCGAGGAGCCCGCCGCCAGCCAGGCTCACCAGCCATGGCATCGGATCCGAACCCGGCGCCCGCGGTGCGGTCCCCCCGAGACCGGTCGCGGCGGCACCGACCGGCATGGTCTGGCTGCCCGCCGCGTCCTCCAGGCTGTGAATCCGCAGACCGCCTGGCTCGTCGAGCACGACGAGCGTGTGAACGGTGTTCGCGGGCAGTGACACGTGCTTGGTTGTGCTTTCACTGTTGCCGACGACGCGGACGGTGTGCTGGCCGGGGGAGACAGACAGGTAGCCGGTATAGCTGCCGAGCAGCAGATGCCCGCCGAGCGTGCGGGTCCCGTCGGTCACGCTAACGCTGTGCTGCCGCAGCGACTCCTGGACGACGCGCACGAGCGCCTTCCCGGGAAGCGCGCTCATTCTCTCCTTCAGGACCTGAACGCCGAGGTGTGACGCAGGCCCCATGCTCACGATCGTGTACGCGTTTTCGGGTGTCACCTGGACGCTTGCGGAGAGCGTCGGCGCGGCTGTCACGGCGGCACCGCTGGTCCGCATCGCGATGGTGTACTGGCCCGTTGGGACGGCCATATAGGACGAGACGTCTCCGTAGCGGACGTGTCTGATTACGGTCTCCGCATTGGGATCCCCGAACGAGTACAGGTAGATGTCAAACTCGGGAGCACTGGGCGACCAGTTGCCCCACCGAATCCACCCGGTGCCCTGCGCCGCCGCGGACGGTGCACCTACGAGCAGGCCAAGGGCGAGCGACAACGGGACAAAAGCCAGCGCGGTTCGTAGTTTCATTTCCCCTCCCTATCACCGGCGCGGGAGCCCGCCGGTTGGAGACCGTTTTGCCTGATTACTGAGTCACGGGACTTCCGAGCAGCAGCCCGAGCGGGCTCGGCGCGCCGAACTCGATTCGCAGCGCCGTGCCGCCGTCGGCCCGCACCAGGCTTACTTGAGCGGGCAGGAACGCAGGATGTTGCGCGAGCACGAAGGAGCGGATGCGCTGTAGCTCAGCGGAGCGGAAGGCGGGGCTGCCCGTGCCAGCTATGTCCATCTCCCGCAGGGGTACACTCGCGGAAGCGCCTGGAGCGGACCCACCGAACGCGACAAGATTCACGGAATGTGAAACCGCGAGCGCCGCGAGGGTGATCAGGAGGCGGGAGTCCACCCGCCCCCCGAGGAGTTCCTGCCGCGCGGCGCCCGCGGCGTGGATCCGGGGGTTTGTGACCAGTTCGGCTGCGGCGCTGCGTCGGGCGTCCCAGTCAGAGCTGAGCGCTGCCTGGTAGGCCGCCGCTCCGTCCGGCGCGATGGCCCGGATGTCGATTTGTGCGGCGCCAGATCCGAAACTTGCGATGACGGTCGGCGCGTCGACGAACTGGAAGCGGCTGCCGAGTAGGTTGCGGACGGCCTGCGTCGCCACGATCACGTCAGAGAAACGCGGGTCGGCCCCCCCTGACCGCAGCACGAGCAGGTTCTCCGGGGGGAATCCCTGCGCCTGAAGCACCGGGCACGTGCTGGGGTCGCACGCCACGATCGCGTCCCGGCTGACCTGCTGCGCGACCCAGTTGGCGGCCGCGTGGGTCGCGGCGGGCGCGCCGGAGTCCTGGCCGGTGGGGCCGGTGCGAGGGCCCGTACGGGCTGCTTTAGGCCGGGCGGGCGCGGTGCTGACGGCATGCCGGGTTAAAGAATCGGTCAGCGCGCCCGCTGCCAGCAACGTGACGGCCACCACCGCCAGCGCGATCACCCAGCGGTGCCGAAGCAACTTGCCACGCCGGGCCCGGTGCCGCCGGAACGATAGCCGCACCGTCGTGGCAATGACAGCCCGCCACGGCGGCCCTGCGGGTTTCGTGTCGCGCCGACGCTCGGCGACCTCGGGCTGTCTACCGCCGGTATCGTCACGATCGGGCTCGTGACCGCTGCTTGGGCCCGCACGGGCCATGCGGAACAGTGCCTCGGGCGCCAGCTGCGAAGTCTGCCCGCTTCCGGCCGGCCGACGCGACGGCGGCGTGCGATCGCTCTGCTCGCCCACGCGCGCGCACCCCCTGGGGCCGCAGCTACGCCCTGACTCAGCCCGTGAAGCAGCCCACCATAGTGTGACAGCGGATTTCAACCGATGTGCCCCGTTTAGTTGTCAAGATCGAGGCCGTCGTCCCGGCGATCGCCTGATTGTTCAGCGCGCAGCAGGTCCGCGACCGCCGCGATGCCGGACTCGACCGCGCGCTCGCTGACATTCCCGAAGCCGAGCACGAGCTGCGGCGGGGCGCCTGCGGTAGTTGCCCGCAGCGGGCCCATCCCGTAGAGGCCGACGCCGCGCTGGCGCGCGGCCGTGACGACTGTCTGCTCGTCGGCCGAGTCCGGCAGGTGCGCCACGGCGTGGAACCCGGCGGCCAGCCCGGTCAGCCTGACCCCGGGCGCATGCCTGGCCAGGGAATCGATCAGCACGCCGCGCCGCCGGGCGTACACCGCGCGCATGTGGCGTAGGTGCCGGTCATACCGGCCGGACTCGAGCAGCGCGGCCACCGCGAGCTGGTCCAGGCCGGACGAGCCGCGGTCACTGAGCCGTTTCTCCGCCGCGACGGCGTCGACCAGCAGCGGCGGCACCAGCACCCAGCCGAGCCGCACGGCAGGTGCCAGCGACTTGCTCACCGTGCCGATGGCGAAGACGCGGTCCGGCGCAAGCCCCTGCAGCACGCCGACCGGCTCCCGGTCATAACGAAACTCGGAATCGTAGTCGTCCTCGACGATGAACCCGTCGTTGCGGGCCGCCCATTCCACCAGCGCGTGCCGCCGCTTCGCCGCGAGCACGACGCCGGTAGGCGACTGGTGCGCCGGCGTCACCACGACCACCCGGGCACCGCTCGCCTCGAGCGCGGCGACGTCCAGGCCGAGCTCGTCAACGGGCACGTGCACCACATCGACGCCCACCGTCCGGGCCGCCCGCGCACTATCGCTGGCCGCCAGGTCCCCGTGGCCGGGGTCTTCAAGCGCGGCCCGCCGGACGCCCAGCTGAGTGAGCGCCCGGAGCACGAGGTTGAGCCCCTGGGCGAATCCGGTGCAGACGACGATGCGGTCATGGTCGGCGGCGGCAGCGCGCACGCGCCGCAGGTACGCGGCGACTACCTGGCGCAGCACGGCGCTGCCGCGCGGATCACCATAGTCGAGGTCCGCCGTGGCAACGCCGCGGCAGGCCTCCCGGGTCGCCCACACCCAGTCGCCGCGCGGGAAACTCGCCAGATCCGGCACGCCGGACCGGAAGTCGGCGATCAGCCGCGGCGGCGGGACCGGCCCCGGCGATGGCCCCGCAGGAGCCGGGCGAGCGCCGGCGGCAACCCGGGTCGCCGAGCCGACCTGGCTGGTCAGGTAGCCCTCGGCCAGCAGCTGGTTGTAGCACTCCTGCACCAGGCCGCGGGAGACGCCAAGCTCGCGGGCGAGCTCCCGCGACGACGGCAGCCGCTCGCCGCCCTGCAGCCTGCCGCTCCTGATCGCGTCGCGGAGCCCGGCCTCGAGCTGCGACCGGAGCGGCTGACCGAGCCCCCGGTCGAGCTGGAGCAGCAGATCCGGTCCCAAACCGGACCACTGAATAGCCATGATACTGGACCTTATCAGTACCCCACTTGGCGCCTACGGTCACGTACATGAGCACCATGACCCAGACCGAGCACCCTGGGGGCACCGCGCACAGCGGGCAGTCCGGCCGCTCCGCACCGCGCGCACGGGCTCGTCAGCGGCCGCCGCCGATGCAGCGGACACGGGTATCGGCGGCGACAAGTCTCGTCGCAGCCGGGGATGGGGCGTAGTGTTTGGTGAGAGCTGGTGAGCTAGCCGCTGGGTCGAGACCCCGCCTTGCTGCTGAAGTAGGAAGGCGGCCGCATGCTCAGCGTGGATGTGAGTACCCGCGAATGCGACGGTCAGGTTGTCGTCGCCTTGCGCGGGGAGCTTGACGTGGCAGACGCCTTGGGCGTCGCGGCTGCGCTCGCGGTGTTCGTGGCCCGGGAGTGCGAGATCATCGTCGACCTGGCCGGCCTGGAGTTCATCGACTGCAGCGGCGTGACAGCGCTGGTGCGTGCGCGGAACCAGGCCCGGGACGCCGGCGGTGACCTGCTGCTGGCGTCGGCGCAGCAGCAGGTGCTGCGGGTTCTCACCCTCACCGGCCTGATCGATGTCTTCTCCGTCCATACCAGTGTGGCGGAGGCGGCCCGCTCCCGGCAGATGGATGCGCCGGTGGGCGGGCGTCCCGCTCACCTCGCCGTGACATGATCTCAGCCCGGCGGATCGAGGGGTTGATCGGGGTCGCCGCCGCACACCGGGCGGCATTTGTCTCACCAGCACACTTGTCCCAAACATGCTGCAGGCGCCGTCAGCCAGCATCGTGTTGGTTGGTAGTGTGACGTGGTGCCGCTTCGCTTCCTCGTGGATGTGCAGAACGAGGTCCGGTCCGGCTGGCCCATGAAAGGAAGCTGAGCCGTACGGCGCAACGTCGTCGCTGGCTTGGCCGTATGGCCACGTTCGACGACGTCACCGCGGCGCGCTCAAATCGATTGCCGACCGAGAAGAGAGCGACCCGGACCCGCCGACGAGCGAGGAGGATGCCGTGAGCGAACTCGACCGGCTGGAAGCGGCGGTTGGCGAGTGCCGCGAGATGGTCCGCGAAGCCCACGCCGCCACGAAGGATCTGCGGACCGCAGTGCGCGAGGCCAAGCAGGAGCTGCGCGCCTTGGCGCACGACGAGGTTGCCGCTCACATCCAGCTCGAGGTGTCTCGACAGCTGGAGGAGCTCGGCGAACGGACCCGTGCGGCCGTTAGCGCGGCAACGCAGAAGGTGATCGCCGAGTTCGACCGGTTCGGTGAGTCGTTGCTCGGCAAGGAGACCTACTGGCAAACGGCGAGCGGCCGGCGTGCCGCCACACGCCCCGACACCGACGTGGTGACGCTCAACGACCAGCCCCACGAAGACAAGGGCTGACGCGCCGACAAGCGTCTCGTCGAGACCACGCCGTACCGCAATCAGCTCGTCGGCGGTGGATGCCGAGCTGGCCGACGCTGCCAGCGGGCCCGGAATTAGACCGTGATGCTGACGCCCTGGCCGTCCTGTGCGGAGGCGGTTTCGTCATCGAACCACACCCCGCCCTCGGCGAGGTAACGGAAGCGCAGCGTGCTGCCGGCTTGGACGGTCACCGCGGCGCTCCGGGTGCCGTTCGCGCGCCGCCGCAGCGGATGGGCGAAGGGATCCCAGTCGTTGAAATCACCCACCACGGACACCGCCCCGCCAGGCTCATCGACTGGCAGTGTAAAGGTGACGCGAACAGTGCCATTACGTCCAGGCTTGGCTGTCTTGATCAACTGCTCTCTCCACTTCGGCGCTCAACCACCATGATCAGGACAATTATCCCTAATTTGTGCCGCATGGCCAGTCATATTGCTATGACAGGCCCGCCGTGTCGCAGGCGCAGTCAGTCAGTCAGCCAGCCATTCAGTGACGGAGAGGATCGCATCCGTGATCAGCGCTGGGCGGGTCACGATGTCGAGGTGTGCTCCCGCCGCAGAGCGGCTTGTCCTGGCGCGCTACCTGCGAAAGCTCATTGTGGCCCGCAACGCCTTTCCTGGGTTGTTGATGGACGGGTGCCCTGATCAGGGGCGTTCGGCGGTTGCCCGCAGTGCGAGACTGTGGCACGTGGACGATGAGTCGCGGTCGCGCCTTTCATCCGCTGCCTGCGCAGCTGGCAGCGGAAACGCCGCACAGGTTGCTGCGGCAGCCGATGCGCGGGAGGCGTCCGCTGGCTGGGATGCGGTCGTGCTCGTTGAGGGGATCAGCGATCAGTTCGCTCTCGAGACACTCGCCAGCCGTCGTGGCCGTGATCTTGTCAGCGAGGGTGTCGGCATCGTGGCGATGGGGGGTGCGACCAACCTTGGGCATTTCCTGGATCTGTTCGGCCCGCACGGGCGTGACATCAGGCTGGCCGGTCTGTGCGACGCGGCAGCAGAGCGTGGTTTCCGGCGAGGTCTGCAACGGGCCGGTCTGGGGCCCCTGACGGGCCGCTCCGGCCTGGAGCAAGCCGGTTTCTTCGTGTGCGTCGCTGACCTGGAGGACGAATTGATCCGCTCGCTAGGTGCCGCCTCGGTCGAGCAGGTGGTCGAGGATCAGGGCGAGCTTGGCTCGTTTCGCAGGTTCCAGAAGCAGCCTGCGCAGCGGGGACGGACCCGTGAGGCGCAGCTCCGGCGTTTCATGGGCACTCGCTCCGGCCGCAAGGCCCGATACGCCCGCTTGCTCGCCGGGGCGCTGGATCTCACCAGCGTGCCCCGGCCGCTCGACCGTGTCCTTTCCTATGTGACCTGAACATCCGTGATACGGGTCCTATGTGACCTGAACATCCGTGATACCGGCTGGCGAACGCAGACCGCGCACTCGATACTCGCCCGGCACGGAAACGGACACAGATGGGGCCAGGCGGCTCCTGGCACCCCACACCGCCGGCCGTAGCGTTCTCGGTGCAACCTTCGATGAAAGGCTGGATGAAAGGCTGGGCCCATGAGTGCATCGGGATCCGTGGTCGGCGAGCGCGCCGACATCTTGCAGGCGCTGGCCAAGCAGCGCTACTTCCTGCGTTACACCGTCCGTGATCTCACCGATGAGCAGGCCGCGCAACCCACGACCGTGAGCGAGCTCTGCCTGGGCGGGCTGATAAAGCACGTAGCGCTCACCGAGCGGCAATGGGTCAGTTTCATCCTCGAAGGCCCCTCGGCTATGGGTGGCTCTGGCGAGGCGGGCACAAGCGAGTGGGCGGGTGGCTTCCACATGCTGGCCGGGGAGACGCTGGCTGGGCTGCTGGATGAGTACGAGCAGGTTGCGCGCAGGACCGATGAGCTCGTGGCGACGCTGCCCAACCTGGACGCCGACCACCCGTTGCCAGACGCTCCGTGGTTCGAGCAGGGAGCACGCTGGTCAGCGCGCCGCGCGCTGCTGCATGTCATTGCGGAAACCGCCCAGCACGCTGGCCACGCCGACATCATCCGCGAATCCTTGGATGGCGCCAAGTCCATGGGCTGATGTTCCACCCGGGCGCGGGTGATGCGGGTGATGTAGTGCTCGCACGGCAGCCGTACTCCGTGCCGCGGGCCGGCTGAACGACACAGGCCCCGGCGAAGGGGGCTGCCGCCCGGCGGACGCAAGGCGCTTGGGCAAGCTGTCACCGATGTGCCTAACCTTGGGACAGCTTTCCGGGTCGGAGTGATGGAGGAACATGATGCCGGCGACACCCGCGGTGAGCAGTTTCATGCGGCAGACCATGGACCGCCAGGCCGAGGGGCTGGCGGGGCTGCTGGATGATGATGCGCCGGTGGTGGAAGTGGCCGGGCGGCTGCGCGGCCGTCGGGTGCTGGCGATTGGCACGGGAACCAGCTGGCACGCCGCCTGCCAGGCGGCGGCGTTGCTGCGGGCAGCTGGGCTGGACGCGTCCGCGGCCCAGTCCGGGGATGCCGCGGTCGACGGCCCGGTTCCGGGTGTGGGCGGCGCGCTGCTGGCCTTTACCCATACCGGGGCCAAGCGGTACACCGCGCGGGCCGTGCAGCGTGCCCGGTCGCAGGGCGCCGAGGTCGTCCAGGTCTGCGGCGCCGGGGTCCAGGGTGCGGACCTGGTCACCGTCGAGCGCGAACGGTCGTCGGCGTATACGGCCAGCCACCTGGGGGCGCTGTTGCGCGCGGCGCAGCTGGCGCGGGCGCTGGGCGCGGATCTGCCCGGGCTCGGTGCGGTCCCAGCGGCCGTTGAGCGCGCCTACCGCACCATGGGCGACGGTCATGAGCTGGCGCCGCCGCCCGCGCGGGTGATGGAGTTCATCGGCGGTGGGATCAACCAGTGGACCGCTGCCGAGGGCGCGCTGAAGATCCGCGAGGCTGCGTATGTGGCCAGCGAAGGCCTCGCGGTGGAGCAGTTCCTGCACGGCCCGTCGGTGGCACTGGGCCTGGCCTGACCGGCTCGTCTGCCTCGACGGCGGCGGCGCCTGGTCGGCACGGATCGCCGAAGTGGCACAGGCCGCCGAAGATTGCGGTGCCGCGGTGACCCGCATTGCCGATGCTGGGCTTGGAGAGCTGCTGTCCATCTTCCCGCTGACCGTGGCGGTACAGCGCATAGCGCTCGAGGCCGCGGAGGCACTCGGCGTCAACCCGGACACGTTCGGGCTGGATCAGCCGGGACACCAGGGCTGGGATCGCATCCAGCTGTAAACCGGGCGGGTGTCTGCGCGTCAGCGGGCTGCCCGCCCCAACCAGCGGGCCACCAGGCTCGGTGACCAAGTGGAATGACCGTCATCGTGGCAGGCATGAGCGGACGCCACAAGCGGTGGACATCGTATGCTCAGTGTCTCCCGTCAGCGGCCCGGAGTCGGCGGCTGCAGCCGGAATCGGATGCAGGAAGACAGTAGGTCTGAGGAATGTCAAAGCCATTAAAACGCGAAGCGTAGCTGGTAGTATAGGCGCCTGCGGCGTATACATAAACCAGGTCGTCCAGCCTTATATCCCCAGACAACTCGATATCGAACATAATGGTGTCCTGGCTATCGCAGGACGGGCCGGTTAGGTTGAAAATACCCTTTTGCGCCGAGGCTCTGGAATCGGCAAGTGGGAATAGGAGTTGATTCCTGGTTTCAAGTGATTCCATAAAACCGTTGAAGGCGCCGGCATCTACGTGCACCCAGCGTCTGCCCACGCGATCAGTCACCCCGATTACCCTTGTCACCATGACGCCGGCGTTGCCCACCAGTGCCCGACCGGGTTCAATGGCTAGGTTTACCCGGTACGGCAAATGCTCCGCGAGGGACCCGTTGATGGCAGCGGCATGGTCAGCCAAATCGGGGGCGTCGTCTTGATAATGAGCTGGGAAGCCGCCACCCATATCCAGAAACCCGAGGGTAATCCCGGCATCCTGCAATCGGCGCATGAGGCGACTGGCCCGCTCAATAGCCGTGCTGAACTCGGCCGGATTTTGCATTTGCGAACCTACATGAAAGGCCAGGCCATAGGGATTGAGCCCCAGGTTCGCCGCGTGCCGGAGGAGACTGATGGCGTGGCAGGCGGTGACGCCGAATTTACCCTCGCTCGGCACTTTGCTGTTCGCCGGCACCATGGCGAGGCGTATATATACCCAAGCTCCGGGAGCATAATGAGCCAATTTGCTGAGCTCAGGCTCGCTGTCGGCAGCGAACTTGTTGATACCCGCTCTGGCGGCAGCCTGGATATGTGCAGCCGGGCGCACAGGATTGCTATAGATAATATTGGAGGGCGGCACGCCTTGAGCCGTGAGCATACGCAGCTCCGCGTCGGAGGCAATCTCAAAGCTGCTGCCCAGGCTATGTAGATAAGCAATAATACGCGGGTCAGGATTGCATTTGACTGCATAATGCACAGCAACATCGGGCAGCAATGTCCTGAATTTCTCGTACTGCCGGCCGATGATTTCCAGATCCATCATAAGATACGGCGTGGGGTAGTCAAGGTGAGCCAAGGCCGCTGGCCGGAGCGGAACCGGGCGGAGGAGTGATGACGGCTGGGTGGACGTCATGAAGCCGGCCTTTCACTGGCCGGTCGCATAAAGCAGACGGTCTTGTTTTCCAGGCCGATGCCCAGTGTCCGGGCGGTGATCTGGGCCATCTCGGCAAGGCGGCCACGTACCTCTTCGGTCAGACATCGCTTCCGTTCGCGGTCCTCCGGCTGCAGTTCGGCTTGCTCCTGGGTGGTGCCGGTCATGGTCCTGCTCCCTGGTTAGCGCGGCGCGGGGGCGTCGCTGCTACCCACCAAGGGGACATGGCCCGCCCGCTGATACATCAGGCGTCGAGCCCGTCGTGGATCAGATAGCAGTTGAAGATCCACCGCGACACCCGGGTGATGCCGATCTGCTCCATCGTCTCGACAACCAGACCCACGAAGTCGACCCTACGACTCGGCGCCTTCGCAGCCATCCGCAACTCGCAGCCTCCGGGTGGAGGAAGCCAGCGCCGATGGCGAAACGGGTGTCCCACTTGTGCGCGGTCCGCAGACGCTCGCGGCCCCGGTGTAGAAAGGAACAGGAAACGAGATCTTCCTTCGCACCTTCCTCCCACCCGGGGACGGTAGATGGTGGCTGACCGGGACGTGGAAGAAGCCCTGGCGCGCAGCTTCCTGGGGAGGCTGCCGCCGGAAATCGTCGCGAGGCTGCGGTCAGAGGGGGAACGCGCCGACTATCCGGCGGGCACCACGGTCTACCGGGCTGGCTCGGGCCCGAGGGCGATGCTGGTCGTGCGCGGTTTGATCCGTGTCTACGTGACCTCCCCGGAGGGCCGGCAGGTCACCGTCCGGTACGCGCGGGCCGGTGATGTGCTGGGGATCGCGGTCCTGGTGGGCGGGCCGGCCAACGTGAGTGTCCAGGCCCTGGCTTCGTCGAGCCTGTTTCGGATCAGCTCCCGGACGCTGACCGGCGCGGCGCGGCGCGATGCCCGGGTCGCGTGGGCGATGGCGGAGGAGCTGAACCGGAGACTTTACGAGGCGCTGCAGCAGACGGCGATCAATGCGTTCGGCTCGGTGCGGCAGCGCGTCGCCGCCCATCTCCTCGATCTGGCCTCCGCCCAGCAGCATCCGCGTGGCCGCCTGGTGGCCCACGTGTCGCAGCAGGAGCTTGCGGACGCGGCCGGGTCGGTCCGCGAGGTGGTGGCCCGGGTCCTGCGTGATTTCCGTGTCGCGGGAATCGTGGCCACTTCATCGGACAGCGTCCTGATTCTCGACGCGGCGCGGCTGCACAGCGAATCCTGGGACCCAGCTGGCCTGTGACTTTGGTTACCGAGCGCCGCTACTGACATCACTGACAGGCCGGGCGGGCCCCAGCAGGCTGGTCGAGTCAGGCCCGGAACGCCGGGCTAGGCCGACAAGAAAGAGGGCCCGTGCGATGAGCGCTTCGATCACAGTTTCCCGCAAGGAACCCGGATCCGCGGACGCGGTGAAGGCGGTATCGGCCGTCAGTACCGGGACCGTCCAGATCCATCCGGAACATCCCTTCGGCACGAGGAAGCCGCTGTATTGGTGGCTGCTGACATCGCGGCAGTGGACACCACCGCGGCCGGTCAACGCCTACGTCATCGAGCACGCTCAGGGGCTCATCCTGTTCGACACCGGACAGGACCGCGCTTCGGCCACCGATGACGCGTATTTCCCCGGCGGCTTCACCGGGCTCATCTACGATCGGATGGCCCGTTTCGACATCGGCGAGCACGACACGCTCACCGCCCAGCTCGGGGTGCTCGGGTACGCGCCGGGCGACGTCGATACCGCGATCCTGTCCCATCTGCACCAGGATCACATCGGCGGGATCGCAGAGCTGAATGACGCGGACCTGCTGGTCTCGGCCGCCGAATGGGCGCAGCTGTCCAAGGCCGCCCCCGAGCCGCGCGGCTTCCTGCGCACGCACATCCAGATCCCGGGCTCGAACTGGCACCAGATCGGTCTCGAACCAACCTCCGATCCCGCTCTGGCGCCCTTCACCGAGTCGCTGGATGTCATGGGAGACGGCTCGCTGGTGCTGCTCGCCACTCCTGGTCACACCGACGGCTCGATCTCGCTGCTGATCCGGCGCGGCACCAGGCCGCCGCTGCTGCTGGTCGGCGACCTCACCTACGGAGCCGAGCTGCTGGAACGCCGCCAGGTTCCGGGCGTGGGCAACCGGCGCCGTCTCGCCGAGACCACCGCCAAAGTTCTCGCGCTCAAAAAGCAGCTGCCGGACCTGGTCGTCCTGCCGGCCCACGACCCAACCGCCGCCGCGCGCCTGCTCGGCAGCTGACACAGGAGACGACAATGCCAACGTTCGAGAACACGGTGACGATCCAAAAGCCCGCCGAGGAGGTTTTCGCGTTCCTCGCGGACTTCGGGAACGTCCCGATGTGGAACTACGCGATCGAAGAGACCAGCCAGGTTTCCGCTGGGCCCGTGGGGGTGGGGACAAGATACCGCCAGACCCGTTCCGTTCCCGCCAGGAGTGTCGAGGGTTTCGAGGTGACCGTCTTCGAGCCGGCCAGGCGGCTGGCTATTCACGGACAGATCGGGCCCTTCCAGGCAACGATCAGCTACGCGCTGGAGGCCAGGGCCGGCGCGACGAGGCTCGTCAACAGCGTCGAACTTGATCCCTCCCCGGCCATGCTGAGGCTTCTCGCCCCGCTCGCGACCCCAAAGATCAAGGCGGCAGTGGCGCACAACCTCGGCCAGCTGAGGCTGATCCTGGAAAGTGGCCAGCCAGCGTAAGGACATCTGCGGGCAGCGCGGGCGCGCACGTTCTCGACGGCCGCACGTCGAAGCTGTCACCCGAACGAGGGCGCCCCATAAGACCGCAGCGCGTCAGTAATAGCGGGTCCTGATACCAGCGCCATTTCCTTCTTCCGGCCCGTCCCCCTTGTAAACGGGCCACCACACCAGGAGCATGATGATTAACGCTGCCGCCAAGATCCCGAGCCCGATCCATGTGATCATTGCTCTCACCATCCCACGTAGGCCTTTGCCCTAGGTTCGCACGTCCTGATACAGGCGGTCGTTGGGCAGCCGCAGTCTGTTTGCGTTTTCGTCAGTGTCGGAGTCGCAATGCCCGACACGCATGACCATCTGCGGGAACCTGGGCCACGGCCACCAGGCATTCTTTTGCCTGAACTCCTGGTTCTCGTTGGATGGTTCGAGCGGCTGCGTGTAGAACGATGCCGCCACGTTGTAGCGGGTCGCCGTCAGCAGGACCCGCTGCAGGCCCTGCCCGGCGCGGAGCCAGTCGGGCGCTTCGTTGGTGTCCGTCGCGAGCCCCAGCAGTCGCGTGTGCTTCTCGAATAGCATCTGCTCGCGGTCGGGTGGCTCGGGCGCGCCTGGCGGGTCCCATTTGAACCCCAGATCACGGTAGGGAACACCAGGAGCCAGTGGTGCGCCTGTCGCGTCGTAGTGGTGACGAAAATGACGGAAATTCGCCGGCAGCGGCCCGAAGGCCCAGTGGGGAATCCCCAAGCCTTCGCTGAGCCTGGGCTCGTTCGTGTATTCTTCAAGCTCCTTCTCAAATTTGAGTCCCCATTCCGGATCTTTCTTCTTTTCCCTGCCGTTCGCCTCCTCGATCTCGTCCAGCAGCATGCGGGTCATGCGCTGGTGCAGCAGCCACACATAGGCCCGTTCTTTCCAGCCCGCACGTTCGAGCTCGGTCACGATGTTCAGGCCAACGAGTTTCTCCGCGAATGGCCGACGGTTCGTGTGCCGGAACGGAATCGCCTCGTAGAGCCGCTGCTCGGTGACGGTCGGCGGATGCACACGGGCCGTCACGATCTCCACGGACGCGAGCAGATCCGGCGGAGTCTTCCCGTCAGGTTTCAGCCAGACCACGAGATCGTGCCCGGCGGTCCGCACCGCCAGGCGGAGGTTGAACAGCGCCGCTCCGCAGCTGATGACGAGCTCACGTCCCTTTGGGTCAATGTCCGGGAGCCAGCGGCTGCGGTTGGAGTGCAGGTCGATGCGATCGTTGGCGACGATTTGGAACAACCAGGGCTGGGTGTTGAGCACGGACGGCGCGACCTTGGCCGCATCGATTAACCGGTCGATGTCGGCGACTGGATCGTACACGATACACCTTCTTCGACTTTGCTTCAGGCTCGTGCCGCGGCCGCGGTCACGGCAGGGTCCTTGGTCCCGCGTGCAAGGGCCGCACGTCGTTTTCTGGATCTGATCCGTATTTCGTGCCGGGCTTCGGCCCCAGTCAAATCGCCTGGAGCACACTTCCACGGATTCGCTGAACTTGAAATGATCTTTTGCGGGCTGATTGCGCTGATCATTTCATTCCACCGGCGTGCGGTACCGCTGGGCGATGTGGTTGATGCTGGCAGTCAAGGGGGTAGCGTTTGGGACGTGGCGATGCGTGGTCATGATCTGGCGGTGAGCGTTGCGGAGAACTACCGGGCGTTCGCCCAGGAGGCCCGCGGCCGCAGCCCGGCTTATGAGTCACTGGCCGAGTCGGTCGCCGGTGACGCCGCCGTTATGGGTTTTGCCGGCTCGCTGCCGCCGGAAAAGCGCCAGCCTAATCTGCTCTTCGCAGCAGCCCGCTACCTGCTTGGCAGGCCAGCCGACATCAACCTGCTGCGAACCCTGGTCGGCCACAATGGGGCTGAGCTGGCTGCGGTGATGCTGGCCCGGCGCACGCAGACAAACGAGCCGGCCCGCTGCGCCACGCTGCTGCCCGCCCTGGCCCAGCTGCCGCCGCCGCTGGCGCTGATCGAGGTCGGCGCCAGCGCCGGGCTCACGTTGCTGTTCGACCGGTACTCCTACGACTATGCCGGGCACCGGATCGCTGGCCAGGACCCGCAGGCGCCTGTCCTGCGCTGCGCGCCACGCGGACCGGTGCCCCTCCCGGCGCAGCTTCCCGCGATCACCTGGCGGGCCGGACTCGACCTCAACCCGCTCGACGTCACCGACGACGATGACGTCCGCTGGCTGTCGTGCCTGGTGTGGCCCGGTGAAGGCGACCGCGAACAGCGGCTAGCCGGCGCGATCGCCTCGGCCCGCCGCGACCCTCCCGTCGTGCACCGCGGTGACCTGCTTACTGACCTGCCCGCGCTGGCAGCCCAGGCCCCCGCGGAGGCGACACTGGTCGTCTATCACTCCGCCGTGCTTGGTTACGTCGCACCCGAGGAGTGTCGGCGGTTCGCGGGCATAGTCCGCAGCCTTGGGGCCGTCTGGCTGTCCAACGAAGGACCCGGCGTCGTGCCCGGCATGGCTGTACCCGCGTACCCGGGTGTGTCGTTCGTGCTCGCCCGGGACGGCCAGACACCCATCGCGTTCACCGACCCACACGGAACATGGCTGCAATGGCTCCCCGCCACGAGGTCATAGCAAGCCCTGGCCGCGGAGTGGTCCCTGCTGAGCCTGGCGGAGGCCGCCGACCGCTCCGGCGAGCGGGCCGTTCGGTTTAGGTGGAGGGGGCGGGGAGCTGCCCGGTAGTCGCGGCTCGGATGACGTGCTGGCGGAACAGTTCGGCGGCGGGCAGCAGGCGCCGTTCGGCTGACCAGACCAGGTTGATCTGACGTACTGCCCCGGTGTCCAGGATTTCGCGGTAGAAGACTGGCCCGGTTGCGGCTTCTGGCGATCCGGCGTGGGGCGCCGGCACGATGGCGACGCCTAGTCCGGCGGCGACGAAGCCGCGGACGGTGGACAGGTCGTCGCCCTCGAAGACAACGGCCGGGCGGAACCCGGCCTGGTCGCAGAGGTCGTCGGTTTGCTTCCTGAGGGCAGAGTCCGGCCGCAGGCTGACGAAGTGTTCATTCGATACGTCCGCCAGGCGAATGCGCTGCTGGCTGGCAAGCTGATGATCGAGCGGCAGGGCCAGGCGCAGTGGCTCGACGGCGATCGGCCGCACGTGCACGGCTGGGTGCCGTGGCCGGCGGGTGCCGATCTCGAGATCGGCGTGCCCGCCGTCGAGAGCGGCGGAGTGCAGTTCGTCGCGCACCTGGGTCAGCTGGAACGTGACGTTGGGGTGAGCCGCGCGGAAGGTGGGGACCAGGCCGGGCACGAGCCAGGTGCCGAGCGAGTGCTGGAAGGCGAGTGCGACGGTGCCGGTGTCGGGCTCGATGAGCTGGCTGACGGCGGCGATCCCGTCGTCGAGCTGGTGCAGCAGGGCGTCGACGTGCCGCTTGAATACCGCGCCCGCGTGCGTCAGCCGCAGGATGCGGCCGGACCGGCGCAGCAATGGCGTGCCGACCTGGGCCTCCAGGCGGGCCAGCGCACGTGAAACGCCGGACTGGGTGACGGCCTCGAGGTCGCTGACTTCCGTCACGGTCGTGCCGTCGGCGACCTGCTGGAACCAGCGCAGCGCATCAGTGTCCACAGCTATGACTGTAAATCGCCGCATCCTCGCCGCGCGCCGCTGCGCCTGACGGTGCCCAACCACGGCGCCCCGCGCTGGCGGGACTCGGCGGGCCGCGTGCCGTGCTCCGGTGCGCAGCCGGTCAGGCCCGGCGCTGTGCCTGCATCAGCCGCAGGATGAGCGGAGTGAAGATCAGCTGCATCGCCAGCTCCATCTTCCCGCCCGGCACGACGATGATGTTGGGCCGCGACATGAACGAGTCATGGAGCATCGACAGGAGGTAGGGAAAATCGATGCCCTTCGGGTTGGCGAACCGGATGACGACAAAGCTCTCATCGGCGCTCGGAATATCTCGGGCGATGAACGGATTCGACGTGTCCACCGTCGGGACCCGCTGGAAGTTGACGTGCGTCCGTGAGAACTGCGGGCAGATGTAATTCACGTAGTCCGGCATGCGCCGCAGGACCGTGTAGACCACGTCCTGGCTGGAATAGCCGCGGGTGGTCTTGTCCCGGTGCAGCTTCTGGATCCACTCCAGGTTGATGATCGGGGCAACTCCGACCAGCAGGTCTGCGTGCTGGGCGACGTCCGCTTTGTCGGTGACCGCGGCGCCGTGCAATCCCTCGTAGTAGAGCAGGTCGCTCCCAGAGTCCACTTCCGCCCACGGCGTGAACGTCCCAGGCTGCTGCCCGAAGGGTGCGGCCTCCTCCGCGTCGTGAAGGTATTTGCGGACCTTGCCACGACCGTGCTCGCCGTACTCGCGAAACAGGGTCTCGAGCTCTTCGAGCAGGTTCGCCTCGGGGGAGAAATGGCAGAAGTGGTGGTTACCTTCCTTTTCGGCGTCCGCCATGGCGACCTTCATCTGCTCCCGGTCGTGTCGGTGGAACGAGTCGCCCTCCACGATCGTCGCGTTAATCTGCTCGCGCAGGAAGATGTGCTGGAAGGTCCTGGTCACCGAGGTTGTGCCCGCGCCGGAAGAGCCGGTGATGACAACGATGGGATGCTTGTCCGACACCTGTCCTCCTGCCAGTCACGGGATCCGGAAAAGGGACCGGCTGTTGAAGAGCGAGTCGTCGAAGGTCGGTTCCGCCCCGCTGATCTGGTCGCGATGGTAGCGCTCGATCCGCTCGACCTCATTCCTGGAACCGAGAATCAGCGGCACGCGCTGGTGCAGGCTCGTGGGCTGGATTTCCATGACGCGATCGCGTCCAGTGCTCGCGCCGCCGCCGGCCTGCTCGACGATGAACGAGATCGGATTGCACTCGTACATCAGCCGGAGCCGCCCCGGCTTGGCCGGTTCCTTGCTGTCCTTGGGGTACAGGAAGACACCGCCGCGGGTGAGAATGCGGTAAGTTTCGGCCACGAGCGAGGCGATCCAGCGCATATTGAAGTCCCGGCCCCGCGGTCCGGTCCTGCCTGCCAGGCACTCCTGGATGTAGCGGCGCACCGGCGGCTCCCAGAAGCGTTCGTTGGAGGCGTTGATCGCGAACTCTCCGCAGTCCTCGGGAATGCGCAGCTGCGGATGAGTGAGAACGAATGCCCCGATGTCGCGATCGAGCGTGAACGCGTCGACGCCGTCGCCGGTGGTGAGGATCAGCATCGTGGACGGCCCGTACAGGGCAAAGCCGGCGCATACCTGAGCGACGCCCGGCTGGAGGAAGTGCCCGGCCTGCGGCGGCGCACCCGGGTCGGGTGTGCGCAGGATCGAGAAGATCGTGCCGACCGACATGTTGGCGTCAATGTTGCTCGAGCCGTCCAGGGGGTCGAATACCAGCAGGTACTTCCCGCGCCGCTCGGCCGCGGGGACGGGGTGGATGTTTTCCATTTCCTCTGACGCCATCGCGGCCAGGTGCCCGGTCCATTCCGTCTCGCCGATCATCACCTCGTTGCTGATGAGGTCGAGTTTCTCCTGCACCTCGCCCTGGATGTGCTCCGCGCCCGCGCTTCCCAGCGCGCCGACTAGCGCGCCGCGGCTGACCCGGTTACTGATGATCTTTACGGCTGTTGCCACCGCGTTGAGCAGCCCAGAGAAGTCACCGGTCGAGCCTGGATGACGGTGTTCGGCCTCGATGGTGTAACGCGTCAGTGTCTTGCGCTCCTCACGCACGGCTGGCCTGCCTCTCTATGGCCTGGCCGAGCGTCTCGTCGCACAGAATGCTGCCGAAGACCTGGTTGTCTGGCCCCGGCGCGGTAAGTAGCAGTTGCCGGTGGTCACGGCGCGTGTCCGCGCCCGGGGCGACACCCACTGCCTCGAGCCGGCTGGACGTGGTCGCGATGCTTTCGTCCGCCGCGGGAATGCCCTTACCCGGCGTCAGGAGGGCAGTGGCAAGCTCGCGCAGTCCCAGCAAAGCTGACCTCCTACAGGCCACGATCGTGCCCCCCTCATTAAGGTTATGCCGACGGCGTCGAAGTCGCCTCACCCGCGAGAGCGGCCGGCCGGGTGAAGTTACCCACCGGTTGCGACCTTGGCCTGCGCCCGCCTTCAGGAACGGCATCGACGCCGCGCATCCGTAACGCGGTCTGTTCAGATGGTCGTGCTGTCACACCCGCGGGCGGTAGCCAGGGCGGGTAGTCAGAAAGGCATGAACGGCACGAACGCGTCGGCACGCTCGACGCGGACCGTAGCGTCGGGCGGAGCCTCCCGCCGGATCTGTTCGGCGAGTTTCCTGGCTTCGTCCTCGTTGTTGGCCCCGACGGCCAGGAATTTCCAGCGTCGCACGACCTCCCGGCCTTCACCGCGCAGCTTGCTCGCCAGCGCGACCGCCTGGCGGTGCGAGGGACACCCGACCCTCGCCTCCCATTGGGCGGTCCCGCTGGCCAAGGATGTGGCGGTTTCCTCGTCCTCAAGCCGCTGGTGCTCCGCCTGGCGCTCGGCCTCGGTCTGCGGCATGGCGACGTCCGGCTTCTCCCACTCCTCCTCGATGGGATGCCAGCGGTGCAGGGCGAACGCCGCCTGGATGTCCCGGCGGCCCAGCACGTCGCGGGCTACCCGCTCGGCCTCCCTGGCGGCGATCTCGGTCCCTGCATACAGGAAGATCTGCGAGTCACCAGCGCCGACTGCGACGTTCCGGCCGAGCCGACGGCGGACATCTTCTTCCACCTCGTGCTCGGAGAAGGATCGCTGCGCCCGCTCGGCTTGCGCCTGGTCGGGTAGCGAGATCGTCACGCGCCAGTCGTTGTTGTCCGTCACGGAGTGACTCTAGCGCAGTGCCCCTCCGCCGATTCCACGCCACGGGTCGTCGTCGGCGGCAGCGCCCAGGGCGACATATCCGGCTTCGATGCCCTCGTGCAGTGCCGCCAGGAGTCGTTGGCGTGGTGGCCGGCATCAAATACATCCTGAACGGCTGCGCAGGGGATCCCACCCGGCAGCCGTTCGGGATGATCTTGGTGGTCAGCGGCAGTGGCGTGCGCCGATCCTGCCCGCTCAGAGCACACCTGCCTGGGCGGGCCCAGGCAGATCCGCGCCGACCTCTGGCCGACCGCGCACCGGTTCCGTCCCGGTCACCGGATCCGCCTGCAGGTCTCCAGCGGCGCCCATCCGCGCTACGCGCGCAACCCCGGCACGGGAGAACCGTTGGCCACGGCGAGTTCTCTCAGCGTGGCGGAACAGACCGTCCACTACGATCCCACGCGGCCGTCGGCGGTGCTGCTGCCGGTGGTGGACACCGGTGGTGGACGCCGGTCAGACGCGGTCGACCCCAACTGAAAGCAGTACGGTGGGGATGTGGCGACTATCGACGACGTGGCCCTGATGGCCTTGGAGTTGCCCGAGGTCACAGAAGATGAACGTCACGGCAACCGGACGTGGTACGTCGCTCGTAAGGCGTTCGCGTGGGAACGGCCGTTCAGTAAGGCGGATCTAAAGCGGTTCGGCGACGAGATCCCGCCAGCTGGACCTATCCTGGCTGTTCACGTCGAGGATCTCGGCGAGAAGGAGGCTGTGCTCGCCGAGCATCCTGGAACTTTTTTTACGATTCCGCACTTCGACGGATATTCTGCCGTTCTCATTCAGTTGCGGAAAGTCTCTGAGAAGGCGCTGCGAGATGTGATTACCGACGGCTGGTTGGCATGCGCGCCGCCGAACCTCGCGGACCAATACCTCAAACGCTAGGCGTTATTTCCGCACCCACGGCGGCTTCATGATCGCGGTAACTATTCCGCACATACCGCCGAGAAGTTACCGCGATCATGAAGCCCGGCGCTGCCCGGGCCGCGGCCATCGCCCGGATCATGATCCATGGCCCGTTGGCGTCCAGCAACGGCTCTTCTGGCCGCCTTGCCCGCACCGGCTCGGTGGGGGAGTCTGATCACAACGGCGCCGGGGTGAGGCGACCGGCCAGATCTGGGAGGAATCGTGGCGGAAGCAGCGGGCAGAGAGTTCTGGCGTGACCTGAAGCCGATCGCGCAGGCGTTCCGGCCGGGTGCCGCGCCTGAGGCCTACATCGCGAACGCGGCCACCGATGACGAGCGTTTCTATGCGCCCCTGTCGGAAACGGTGAGCACCCGCCCGCTGTGGATCTCGCCAAGCCAGAACCGGTGGTGCGACGTCTTGAGGGCCACGGGCGCGGGCCTGGTGAACCGCCACTACCATCCGCAGCAGGTCTTCGCGTACACGATCTCCGGCAAGTGGGGCTACCTCGAGCATGACTGGGTCGCGACCGCCGGGGACTGGGTCTTTGAGGCACCGGGTGAGGCACACACTCTCGTGGCGTATGAGTCAGACGAACCGATGAAGGTGACCTTCAACGTGACCGGCCCGCTGCTCTGGCTCGACGAAAACGGCCAGGTCACCGGTCACTTCGATGTGTTCGACTACATCGCGCTGTGCAAGGACCATTACGACAAGGCCGGGATCGGCGCCGACTACGTCGAGCGGCTATTCCGCTGACCGGTCCGGGTGCTGGGATGGCGGGGACCAGTCCGCATCGCGCGCAGGCAAACCGCTCGCATGCCTGCTCAAGGCGTAGACGATCTCCACGGACCCGCCAGGAAGGGCGCGTTCACGCTCGAACGTCAGCCCGGCGTCGGGACTGAGCGGCGGCGTCAGCCGCATCCCGGCTCCGAACAGCAACGGCAGCACGATCAGTTCGAGCTTGTCGAGCGCTCCGAGGGCGCAGAAGGTCTCGATCGTGCGGGGGCCGCCGACGAGGTGGACGTCGCGGCCCTGGTTGGCCGCCCGGAGCTTGTCCAGCAGTCGCGCCGGGTCGCTGTCGCTGACCACATGGTCGGGGGTGCCGGGCGGACGCTGTGAACCGAGCACGAACACGTTCAGGCCGGGCCACGGCCACCGATCGTTGGTGAGGGCGGGCTCGAACGTCGTGCGGCCCATCAGTGCCGCCTCACAGCCCTCGAGAAACTCCGGCATGCCGTGGCTCTTGCCGGAGACGAAGGCCGGGTCGGCGGTCAGCGCCGGCCACCCGCCCGGGGTGGTCACGTAGCCGTCGGCACTCATGCTCATGCGGGCACGGATCTGCATCTGCTGGCTCCTTTCCGTAGTCGGTCGTTTTGCCTTCCTGCCTGAGGTCGGAGCAGATCTCCCCGGCTCTACATCGCGCGGGCGGTCGGCCGGAAATGTCCGGCGGTAACGGTTCAATATCTGGCGCCGTCCCGGCATCAGGCGGTTCCCCGGGTGCGCCTCCGTCACCGTGAGAGCAATCCGTCACCGGCCGCCGCCACGACGCCCAGAACCGCGCAGCCTGGTGCCGTTTCAGCGGCGTTTCAGGCCCGTTTCAGGCCCGTTCCAGCCCGCCGTAGCACAGTGCAGTCACGGAGCGAACGGGGCCACTGCCCCCGGAGCAACGCAAGCGATCATCTCACCTTTGGGGGACGTCATGGCGCGGGGAACGGCACGACGGGCCGAGACCGACCTCGCGCCGGGCACGCACGACGACGAGCTGAGGGCACTGCTCGCCCCGGTTCTCGGTGGCCAGGTCGAGGCATTCCTGGCCGGTGGTCTGGCCGCGGTCGCCGCTGACCGCGATCACCGCTGGGTACAGGTGGGGCTCGCACTGCGGCCGGTTTCCCGTGCGGCGTTCCACTGGCTCGGCGAGTTCTCCGCGGCGCTGCTCGACGATCCCGCGGTGACCAACTTCTTCTTCATGCGGAAGCCGCCGGGGTTCCGGGTGCGATTCGAGACGACGCCGGAACGGCGGTCGTGGCTGGAGCACGAGCTGCATACCTCCCTGGGCCGGACACGGCTGCGGGTCGAGCGGGTCATGCCCGGGGTCTATGAGCCCGAGGAGCTGTTGTTCGGCGGGCCGGCCTCGATGCCATTCGTTCATCGGATCTTCACCGTCGACTCGCGTGCCTGGCTGGCCTTTCACCGCCTGGAGACGTCCACTCCGGCGTGGGCGTTCTCGCTGGCGTTGCTGCGCCAGATCCTCGACGGCGTCGGCGTCGCCGGTTGGGAGGACCTCGGGGTCTGGGAGCGGATCCGCAGCCGGACCGGCCGAACACTCCCACCGGGAATGAACATCGGCAGGATCGCCGCCGCGTGCGCCGGTATCCGGACCACCTGGTCCGACCCTTCGCGGCTGGAGGCGAACCTGCCGGTGCCGGTGGCCGCGCTGGTCGACGAGTGGGGACCGAGGCTCCGCGCCGCCGGCGCGGACTGGCGGAGCGGCTATTTCGACACCAGCGGCGCGCTGATCGGCCCACGCGAAGGCATGGCATTCGTGACGATCTTCCACTGGAACCGTGGCGGTGTCTCCGCCGGGATCCAGTCGCTGCTCGCCACCGCCCTGGCCGACCGGTCGGCACGGCCGTGACGGGCGTCGACGTGTCGCCGGCGATCGGCTCCGGCGGGCTCCTGCGGGTGGCGGCGCTACCGGTGTCGACCTGGCTCGCCGGGGGTTCTCCAGGACTCCTCGACCGCCTGCGTGTTCTCGACGAGGCCGCCGCGGCGTACCGGGCCCGTGCCCGCGACGTGGCCGAGGAGATCGGAGTGCGCCTGGTGCCGCATCCAGCCGTCGACGGCGCTGGCCGGGCGCGGGTGCTCCGGGTCAGGCGGTGGCTGCACAACGGGTCGACGACGACACCGGCCGCCGACGCCGCGGACGTGGCCGGACTGGCCGAGCTTGTGCTGCCCGGCGACCGCCTCGCCGCGAACCTGCGCGACGTGATCGCGGCTGCCGGAGCGCTGCGCTCGCTCCGGCACGAGCTCGGGGAAGCGATCCTCGCCGAGGAGGAGCGGCTGCTGGCCATGCCGTGGCGCCTCCTGCACGAGAGCGCGGCCGGCAGGCAAGCGGCACGCGCGGGTGACCTCGCCCTGTACGACGACATCGCCCGCCGGGTGGCCGCGGGTGAACCGTGGACGAGCAAGCGCATGCGGCAGCGCAGCGACTACCTGTGGCGGATGATCACCCGTGGCACAACGCGCGCCACGCCGCGAGGGTGGCTCGCCCATGTCGCGCTGCTGCCGGTCGTCGAGATCCACGGCTGGAGCGGCCCCGGCGTCCTGCGGGTCTGTGACGACGCTGCCACTGACGTCGCGGAGAACCTGGACCTGCGGCGCGCCGTTCACGGGACGGCGCAGACACTGCTCGGTGACCCGTCGGTCGAGGTTGCCCTCGCACCGCTGAGCCGGCTCGAGCCGGACCAGCTCATCGTCTGGACCCTCGACGGTGAGGATCGCACCCGGCTGATCCAGACCCGGCTGCGGCGGTCACCCGCGCTGAACGCGGTCATCACGGCGCTGGCGGGTGGGACGCGGCGGGTGGACCGGGTGCTGGATGCCCTCACCGCGCAGGGCTTCGCCGGCCGCCCGGCGCTGACCGGCCTGCTGGCGCATCTCGCCCGGCAGCAGGCACTGCAGGTGAGCGTTCCACCGCGACACCAGCTCAGCAGGTGGTGTCCCGTTCGCGCGGTGGCGCCTGCCACCACGACCGGCGCCGGAGGCGGCGCCGCCTCCGGCGGTGCCGTCTGCGCGGGCGGCGGCGGCGCGCGGGTCGCGGCCGACGGCTTCGTCGACGTCTACCGGCGGGCAGGCACCGGTATCGCGAGGTCGCACGCCCACCGGTTGGGCGTGCTCGCCCGGCTGGCGTTGCGGGTCGCGGAGCTTATCCATGCCGACGGCCAGGGCGTCCCGCGCGTGCTGTCAGACAGACTCGGCGCGCAGCCGAGACGCGTACTGGACATCGCGGCCGAGTGCCTGGACGCCCTGAGCGCGAACCCGCCCGGCCGGCTGCGGCTGCACGAATGGCCCCCGGTCCAGCGGCCGGAGTCCGGGTACGCCGGGCTCGTCCGCTCGCTCGCGGAGCGCATGGACGGCGCGGACAGCGTCGATCTCGGCGACGAGGACCTCGACGCGGTCGGGGCACCGTGCCCCGATGTCGACTGGCCCCTCGACTGCCTGCTGCGGCCGATCCGCGGCGCGACCGGCGAACTCGCCGTACTCGACCAGTTCATTCCCGCCGGCGTGTACGACGCGCGGTTCGCGCCCGCCCTGACGGATCTGGACGGCGAGCCGCCGCAGGTCCGCGCGTACCGGGAGTTCCTGACCCGGCTCGG
Source organism: uncultured Actinomycetota bacterium (assembly GCA_963851085.1). Lineage (GTDB taxonomy): Bacteria > Actinomycetota > Actinomycetes > Streptosporangiales > Streptosporangiaceae > DATFVJ01. Next base: position 38,454 of record CAWKNX010000008.1, read on the forward strand.
CGAAGCGGCCGGAATGCGCTTCGTCGAGATCCTCGCGCCACCGCTGAGCACGCAGGCGGCGAACGCCGTCCGCCGTCCCAGGTATACCGAGCTGTGGACCGGCGATCCCGATCGCTCGGGCTACCTGCGGGACGGCCACTCGCGCTACCTGCCGCTGTCGCAGATCACGCTGCGGACCGACGCGGGACGCGTCGTCGCGGAGGCGTGTGGCGAGCCGATCTGGCCGATCCTGCACACGACGCGGATCGCCGTCCCGCCCTGGGACATGATCGTCGCGCTATTGCTGCTCGCCTCGCCCCAGCCATCCCGCGCCCGGTGGCGGGCCCCATCGCACTCGCTCCGGGCCTGGCCGGAGCGGGATTTCGTGCCCAGGATCACGGTGGGCGGCGGACTGGTCCTGAGCCCAGCACAGTGGCGGCTCGACCGGTCCGAGTTCTGGCGTCCAGGCGACCACCTCGCGGACCGGCTGGCCGCGCTCGACCGGCTCAGGCGCAGGCGCCGGATTCCGCGCCTGGTCAGTGTGGCCGTGCACGCGGACGGCGAGCCACTGGCAGTCGACCTGTCCAGCCTGCACGGCCTGCGTGCCCTCGAACGCCTCGTCCACCGCGGCGCGAGCGCCCTGCTGATGGCCGAGCTGTTCGCCGAGCCCGACCGGCTGGCCGTCCACGACGAAGCCGACGCGGGCGGCGGACCGAGCGTAGCCGAACTGCTGCTCCGCCTGCCCGTCGACGCGTCACCCCGAGCCCTGGCGCGCTGCTGCGCGCAACGGGCCCACCGACCTCACGGCCACGTGGCCGTGAGCACGACCGCGGATCCAGCCGAGGACCGCGGACACCTCACACCATCACGAAGGAGACGGCCATGAGCCAGCTTCCCTACGCGCCCGCGGGCGACGACCTCGACAGCCTGATCAGCGAACTGGAGACGGAATTCACCCAGATTCGGGAGTTCGCCCCCAGTTCCGGCCCGGCCGGCCGCAGCCAAGCGCTGGCCACGACCTATTTCATGGGCTGCTGCGTCACCGACTGATCCTGCTGGCCGCGGGGGTGCGCCGGTCGTCGGCGCACCCCCACCCCGTGGAAGGCGATCCCGCCCGTGCTCACCGCCGCGCCGACCGAGCAACTGGCCACGGCCGTCCTCGCCGGCTTCGCCGCGCCCGCCTCCCGTCAGGAGCCAGAGCCCGCCGTGGACTGGGGAGTCCCGCTGCTGGCACACCTGCTCGCCCAGGCCACCGACCAGGAACCCATCGCCAGGAGCGCGGCGCTCGCGTGGGTCAGGCGGCACGCCCGTGCCACCGGATCCCCCGGGCTCTTCGGCGCCAGCCTTGCCGGGCACACGGTGGGGCTGGGACACGCCGCCGGCCTCGAACCCCGCCTGGAGTCCCTTGCCCGGTTGGCCGCCGACCGCCTCACCGAATCGAGCACCCGGACCAAACACAGCCAGGCGGGTCCGGCCAGCGACGACTACGACCTGATCGGTGGCCCCGCGGGCGTCGCCCTGGCCCTGGCGTCGCTGCCCTGGTCAGGGCCGCAGCACCTCGCGCCGCTCGTCCGGCACCTCGCCCGGCTCTGTGACGCGGACGACCTCGCCCGGCTTCGTATCCGCAGCGATGGCGGCATACCGGAGAACGCGTGGTACCTCGACCGGATCAACCTCGGCCTCGGCCACGGAATCCCGGGCGTCCTCGCGGCCCTGCTCGCGGCGTGGCCAATGCTGACCGGCACCGATCGCGAACTCGCGGCCGGGGCCGTCCGCAGGACCGCGGCCTACCTCGTGCGTCACGCCCGCCCCGACAGCCGCGGCGTGATGAGCTGGCCCTTCGTCACCCCCCAGGACGTCCCGCCGGTCCCCAGCCGCGGCCGGTCGACGTTCCGGCCGCCCGCCGAGGCGCCGCTGCATCGGCAGGCATGGTGCTACGGCACCCCGGGCATCGCCTGGCAACTCGCCGAGGCAGGCCGGCTGCACCAGGACCCGTGCCTGAGTGACTTCGGCATGGCCGCCATGGCCTCCCTCGCCGAGGCGTGGGAGGACGACTTCTACCTGGACGACGATCTGCGTGGCCGGCTGGGCTTCTGCCACGGTGCCGCGGGCGTGCTCGCGATCGCCGACGCCTTCGCCCTGCACACCGGCCTGGAACCCGCCCGGCGCCTGGCCGGACACCTGGCCGCGTTCATCATCGAACGCCTGGACGGCGTCGCGCAACGCGCGAAACTGGACCTCACGGTACTCGACGGCGCCTCGGGCATCCTGGCCGTACTCCTGTCCCGCGAACCGGCCCGACGCGGCTGGTTGCGCACCGTCGGCCTACGGTAGCCAGGTCAGCCGCGCCTCCCGCGCGGAGCACCTCACCCTCCAGCGGGAGGCGTCGCTCGCCGTTTCGTGGTGCGCCCCGGCGGCCGTGCCTTGTGCTTAGCGGAGATCGCCGCGATGATGCCAGTAACGGCGACGCCAGGGACTATGTACATCAACGTCACAACCAGGGTCGGCCCTACCGCGGGCGGCCTGCATGCCTGGCTGGTCGCGGGCCGGGGGGCTGCACCGGGCCTGGCGCACGGTCGCGGCCTCGCCTTCGCCACCCTGGCCTGCTGGCTGATCGCCGAGAGCCTGGGTGCCTACATGCTCGGCCGCTGGGTCGCCAGCGGCGGCCCGCGCCAGCCGCGCGGCCGGCCGGGCCGGGTGTCTTTGCCGGTGGTCTTCGGGCACGCGGGACTGGCTTTCACCGGGTTCGCCGGCTGGGTCAGCTTCCTGGTGACGGGCACGGCAGCAGTGGCCTGGGTGGCGATCGGTTTCCTTGCGCTGGCGATCGGCCTCGGCATTTCGACCGTTACCGTATGGACTCCCTATCCTGCTCGCCGCGCTGGAGCCGAGGACGACTCATTCGGCCACGGTAGCGGCAGCGGCGCTCCCGCAGCGCCCCCAGGCCCCGCGCACAGTGACGGGATGCTGGCCGGTTCGTTCACCGACGAGAGGCTGGCCCTCGTCCTGTCCGACGAGGCGCTCACGAGCAGGCTCGTCGACGACCTGCTGGCCAGGATGCTTGCCGAGCCCCCACCTGTGCGCCGCCGGTCGACATGGAACCTGGCGCCGCTCGTCCCGGCCGTGCATGGCGTTTTCGCCATCGCTACCTTCCTGCTCGCGACCCTCGCCGCAATCGTCGCGAGGTGACCACTCCGCATGCGGTGCCTGGCTCATGCGTCCCTGCGGCGCAACAGGAAGATGGCCAGGCCCAGGGCGAGCGCGGCCCAGCCACACAGCACAAGACAGGCGGCTGGCCCGGGGGGCTCCACCCCACGGGATCCCCCCGCCTGTGGTAGTGGCCGCTCGCTGCTGGATGTGAATCGGCCGACTCACGTATCAGGATCATTATCCCGAACGGCTGCGCGGATGTGCCGCTTCTGGCCCAGCGGTCGCTAGCGCTCCTACTGGGCGGTAACATAGATGAAAGGAGGCGAGAACGATGGCCACCCAGCAAGATCAAGTGAACAGCACGGCACGCGACTACTGGGAAGAATCCCAGGAACTGGAGCTCGCCCGTGCGCTCGTAGGCAAGAAACACCAGGATGACCCGGCGCACAGGTGGTACCGCCTGCCGAGCCTCGAGAGCTTCGCCGCCGGGTGCTCGTGCGGCTGGGTATCGCCCGAGCGCAAGACGTTCGATGAGATGACCAACGACGTCGATCGGCACCTCGACGCCGTGCGGCCAGCCGGGGACGGCCCCCACGCAGCGCCGACGGTGTGAAGCACACCACTTGGCGACGCGATTAGCCTGCGGCGCTTACCGCTGTGGTGTCACGCCGAGCCCTCCTGGATCGCGAGGCTCGGAACCGGGTTCACTGTTGCTTGCGCTGGGCGCCGCCGCCTTCGCGGGCGTCTTCGCCGGCGTGCCTGCCACGACGGTACTCGGCGGCGTGCGCCGAGAACCAGGCCACGCTCAACTATCCGGTCAGCGAGTTCGTGGCGACACTGGAGCGGCTCACCTTCCCGGCGGCGCGGCCAACCGGACTGCCGCAGCTACGCCTGGCTCCGGCGGGAGCTTCGCAGGGACACGCCCGACGTCGAGCGGCCCAAGGTGTGTACCAACCGACCGGGCGGGTTGCGCCAGCGGCCGCTCCAGCCGGGCGTACGGCCGGCCTTGACGATCCCGGGCGCGCAGGAGTGCGAAGCGTTTCAGAGCCGGTTCTGAGGTTTCCCTGAGGGCGGTCAGAACCTTGCGGGCCAGGCTGCCAGCTAGGGATGAACGGCGCCGGCCGCGAGGCCGGCGGTGGATCCGGGTGCGCGGCGGAGGGCCACGATACCGGTCACCGCAACCAGTTCGCCGGGAACGCCCGAAGACTTGTTGGGAGGTTCAACGGCTATGAACGATCCTGACGCCGCCGGGCGAGCGGCCCGCCCGGCCTGTCTGGTGCTGGTCGATCAGTCTGGCGCGAAACGGGAGATTCCCCAGCCGTCCGCTGTCGAGGGCATGCTCGAGGCCGAGCAGGCCCTGCGCCGGCCCGGTGTTCATCTGCGGGAAGTCAAGGTGATCAGCCAGAACAAGGCTCTCGCCCGCTGGAAGGCCGACGGGCTGCACTGGCGGCGGGTGGCGTAACCGCGGTGGCGGCCGCCGGGCGGTGTGCGGCGCGGCGCCACGTCCGCCTCGGACGCTTGCTCATCTGGGCGGGCAAGACGCGTCAGGTGGCGGCGTCATCATGCCAAGCTCCGTGCACCCGCTGGAAACATCGGCGCGACAGCACCCCGCTCGCGCATCCGTTCGGAGAAGCGGTGGATGCGCTATTGCGGCGCGTGGCAAACGGCTTCGACGTTGTTGCCGTCAGGATCACGCACGAAGGCGCCGTAGTAGCTGGGATGGTATTCGGGCCAGATGCGGGGTTCGTGCAGCACTTCGGCGCCGGCACCGACCGCTGCGTCGAAGAACGCCCGTACGGCCGCTCTGTCCGGCGCCGCGAACGCGATATGCGACTCACGGAACCCCTCGCCGGTTGTCCACGGGCCGATCCAGAAGGCTGGCTTGCGGTCGACGCCGAAGCCGATGACCTCTCCGAAGTCCATCACACGGCTGCCACCGAGCGTGGCGAGCACAGTGTCGTAGAATGCGGCGCTCGCGGCCACGTCGGCGCACTGGATTGAAAGGTGGTCAAGCATGCAGCCATCTTGGCGCACGAGCCGCCGCGCCCGCGAACAGATCCGGGATCGTTGGCTGCAGGTACCCCGTTCTGCGCGCGGAGCCCGCTGGGCTGGCCTCCGCGGTCCGGCCGGTTCCGGGTCGCCGCCCGAGCCGGGGATGTACCTTATCGGCCTGGGCCTGTGAGCAGTACCCGGCGGTAGCGGCCCGCCGCCGCTTTTCAGCTTTGGGCTCGGCTGCGGCGAACTGTCAGGATCATGCCGTGGACATTTTGAGCAGCCGGATCCTGTTGCGCCCGGCCGACCTGGATCGAAGCCACCGTTTCTACCGCGATGTCCTCGGCTTGGCTATCTACCGGCAGTTCGGCTCCCCGGCCGATCCGGGGGTGGTGTTCTTCCTCGGCCCGGGGCTGCTGGAAGTGTCCGGGCGCTCGGCCGGCTCTCCTGGGCGGTCCTTGATGATCTGGATCCAGGTCCGGGACATCCGCGCCGAGCACGAGCGGCTGGCAACCGCTGGCGTGCGCGTTCTCCAGGAACCCAAGCGCGAGTCCTGGGGATTGATCGAGATGTGGATTGAGGACCCCGATGGTGTCCGGATCGTTCTTGTCGAGGTCCCCGCCGATCACCCGCTCAGGCGTGACCCGCGATTCTCGACCCAGCCAGCTTGAACAGGGCAGCCGCGCAGCACCGCACCCGCGCGGCCCCAGCGGCGCGCAGAACGCGTTCTCATGGCTGCCGGAGCAGTTCCGGAGCAGTTCCGGGGCAGCCCCCGGCAGCCGTGCCCGCATGCCAGCCCACGCCAGCCCGAGCACCGCGAAGATCAGCAGCGCAATGAGCCCCTGGTGCAGCAGTGCTGCTGCACCGGGATCCTCGCCGCGCCGCACGGCCGTTTGACAGACAAGGAGGGCGCCCCCGAAGCGGCCGCCCTCCTTGTCGTAGCCGATGGTTCAGTTGCCGTTGAACGGAGCGACCAGCGGGTTCGTGCTCGAGTACAAGCCAGCAGGATTCGGGTACCAGACCCACACGTGCATCGTGGTCAGGTCGGGATGCCAGAAGTTGAACTTGGCCCCCGTGTGCGGAGCCTTCTTCGGGCACGTCGCCGAGTTCTCGTCCACGACGAAGGTGCCGTCCTTGTAGTGGCACGCCGCGGGGAAGAAGCCGAACGTCGCGTTCGGCAGCGGCGGCGTCTTCGGCATCGCCATGAAGACCCACTCCAGGGCACCGAGTTGCCACGTGTTCCGCCCGGTGTGTTCGTAGACCAGGATCGGCGGCTTGCGGATGTTGAACCCCTGGATGTTCGGGTTAATGAAGTGATAACCCATGTTCGGCATCATCATGGTGAGGATCTGGTAGCCGTCGGCCTTGGCCCTGCCCAGGTTCGTGGCGTACTTGGCGGTGGCAACCCGCATTGCCGCGATGTCCCCGGTCAGCGTCGTGCTTGCCGCCGCAGCGCTGCTGCCCTGTCCCGTCCGGGGCAGAGATCCGGTCTGCCCCCACGCCGGGGCCAGCCACACCGCGGCCGCCACGACGGCCCCCGCCACGACGGCCCCCGCCACGACGGCGAACCTCATCATGCGCATTCTTCGCATCTGTCTTCCTCCCTAGGAACCTTCTTGGACCCGGTAGACGTGGTCGGCGACCAGGCCGTGGGCCTCTCTGTGGACGTTGGCCGCGGCCTCCGCTGAGGGCGCCTCGACGAGGCAGAACACCCGCCCGGTCGACTCGTCGACCCAGTACCTCAGGTACCGCACGTCGTAGGCGGCCTGCGTTTGCAGGTCAGCGAGGTGGGCCTTGGCGACGTCATCCATCGCTACGCCACCGTCGATCTCGTGAACATCCATGAATAGCGGCACTAGCGGCCTCCCCTTCGGTCGTCGGCACGTCGCAACGACCGTAGGCAGACCAAGTCGGCCAACTAATCGGGAGAACTGCCCAGCTTGGCTGGAGAAGTGCCTACGTTGGCAGGAGGAGTGCCTAGATTAGGTGGCGCCGAGGCTGGCCCCGATGCCCAGACGGGCGGCCTCCCGGACCGCCGCCGTGCGCGATGAGACGCCGATCTTGGACAGGACCGCCGAGACGTGGTGGTCGACCGTCCGCTCGGAAATGAACAGGCGCTGGAAGATCTCCCGGTTGGGCGGGCCCTCGGTGAGCAGCGCCGTCGCCCGAGAAAGCCCAGCAGATCTATCGTCGCCCCGTCCGCCCAGTGCATGTCCTCGAGCAGCGCCACGGTCAAGGTCCCCATCGAGTCGATCTCGGCCGGGAACGCCCTGAACAACTGGTCCCGCGGAGCGCCCCTGCGGCACAGGCGGGGGCCGGCTTCCATCGGCTCGCTGCAACAGCGTTCAGGAAGCGAATTGAAAGACCCGGGCGGCATCGTGGCAGCTGAAGCAGGAACGGTGCCGACGATGACAGCACGGTCGCGGCACCGCCACCCGTCAGCGGAGGTGTGCCATGAATCAGATCCGAATCCAACGGCAGAAAGCTCGGCGCGAGCGCCCCGGGCTTGAGTTGCTTCCCGTCGACCCGCGCGACCCGGACATTGTCCGGGCCAAGGCGCTCGGCCGTGCCGCCAGTGGCAGGACTGACTCAGCAGATCGCAAGCAGTCCCGATGACCAGCAAGGACATCGACAGGTTCGGCGCTGCTTGGGAGGTCAGGCGAACTAGCCTCAGGTAACGCCGCCCTTGGCGCCCGCGGTGGTGTTTTCCGGCGAAGGTGTCTCTGGCCGGCTTTCCGCTCATGAGTGCTAGCGAGGGTGCTTCCCCCCGCCCGAGCGTGCCTTCGCCGCAGCGTGCCCGGGTCGACCTTCTGGACGGAGTGGCTCCTGTCGCTGGCTGTCGCCTGCTTGCCGGGCTGTCGCGATGAGCCTGCTCCGGGTCGTTCGTCTCAGCCCACTTGTGGGCGTGCTCGTTCTGCAACTGGCCGGCTGCGGCTCGCACGCCACGGTCGCGGACTCGACGTCCAACTCGCCGTCCAGTGAGCTCACCGCCAGTCCGCAGGCCGAGGGTACGGGCCCGCCAGACGCCGATTCCGCGCGGCGCGTCGAGCACATCCGGCACATTGCCCGCAGATCGGCACTTTTCGGGCTGGCCGTGCTGGCCGTAGGCGTCACGCTGCTTTTCATATACGGCTACATCCGCGATTGGGCGGCCGCGGTGAGCTCGATTACAGCGCGACGGCCGTGGTTCAGCCAGGTGGAGCTCACCGGGGCGAGGCCGTCGGCTAGTGCAGGGGCTATGCTCCAGCGATGGCTGACGACGTCGAACTCATCATCCAGGTGCCGCGCGGTAGCGCGGTGGACCGTCACCTCCGCGAGGATCCGCCGCTGAGCGTGGCCAGCGGGCGGGCAGTGATCGAGCGGCTTGCCGCCGACGCGCAGGGCCGGGTCCTGCCGCCCGCGGCGGGCGAGGTGGTCCTGTCTGTCCTGTCGCCGGAGGCGCTGTCTCGCGAGGCCGATCAGGTCAAGCAGGTGATCAAGCAGGCCGCTGCCGGCGATGAGCCGCTTGTCGTGCTGGTGCAGGCCGCCGAGGAACTGCGCGACGATGAGCTTGCGGCGGTACTGGAAGCAGCCGTTCACACGCGGCGTGTCGTGCTGCTGCGAGTGTGCTGGGCGGTACCCGAGCGAACCTGATCGCAAGCGGCAGGCGTTACCTCGTTCCCGGTGGTGATCGCACCGCCAGCTCGGCCCGTGGCCGCCGGGCATGGGCGCGAGGATGTCAGCGCTGCCCGCCCAGCCGATGCGCTACCAGCGAAGATGGATCCATACCGGGCAGATGGCAAACTGGAGAGCCCGTTCAGGACTGCGATCTCCATCAGATACCGAGCGGTCCAGACCGTGAATCGGGCAATCTGCAGATCCCGAGAATGGAGGCCGAAATGGCGCGAGTTCTTTACACGGCGGAGGCAACGGTCACCGGCGGCCGGGCGAGCGGTCACGGCCGCACGAATGACGGCGCCTTAGATGTGCAGCTCCGCCGCTCCGCTCGCCGAAGGAGATGGGTGGCGGCGGCACGAACCCTGAACAGCTCTTCGCCGTGGGTTATGCGGCCTCCTTCGAGAGTGCCCTTGGCGTGGTGGGCCGCCGCGAGCGCGTCGAGGTGGACGACGTCTCGATCGACAGTCGCGTGAGCCTCCTCCCGACCGAGGAGCGTGGTTTCAAGCTTGCCGTGGAGCTCGACGTAACGCTGCCGCAGGTTCAGGACCCTGAGCAGGCGGCGCGTGTCGTTGCCGCCGCACATCAGGTGTGCCCGTACTCGAATGCCACCCGAGGCAACATTGACGTCACGCCGACTGTCAACGGCCACGACATCGTCTGAACCACTCACCGGCCGGGGGCCGGACAGCCTGATGTCCCGTTGATGACCGAGAAGCCCCAGGACCGGCCAGCCGGACCAGCAGCGGGTCCGTGTCGACGAGGGCGTCCTCGTCAAAGGCGGGACTTACGGGTCAAGGCGCTCCAGCGACTGCACGTGGGCCTCCTCCACGCGCAGGATCGCCTCAGGCCCGCGGAAGAGCACGACCCAGCCGTCCTCTCGCTGCACGTCGTCGATGTTCTCGAACGTCTCCCGCACGACCTGCTCATCGTCTCCGTAGACCATCCGATATGTAGCCATCGGTTGATGCCTCCTGAGTCTTCGAAGCCGCTAGCCGCCGCTTTCACCGTAATGGGGCGATTGCGGGTGTCATGAATGAGAAAGTGCCTTCCTGCCTGGGAGGATCGAGGTTGTCGAGACTCCGGTGATCCGATGAGACCCGCACCTTCATGGTGAAGGCTACCGCTGGCTGGCTCAGGATCGCAGTATCCGCGGATGGGCGGGGCTCGTGGCGCAGGCCGCCGGCAGGCGGAATCTGCGGCGCCCCGCTTTTGTTGTTTCGCGGTGTCTGGCCTTGTCTTGTCTGGGCGTTGTCTCGGCTGGCCGCCGACTTCCGCAGCGGCTGAGCTACGGCCGGCGAGCGCCGTCGCAGCCGGGCGGCAACCCCTATCCCATCCCCGTTACCGGCCTTGAACGTGCCGGTGCCCATTGGAGTGCTGAGCACTGTGGCTGATCGTCTTGTTGTCCGTGGTGCGCGCGAGCACAATCTCAAGGACGTCTCGCTGGAGCTGCCGCTTGATGCTCTGATTGTCTTCAGTGGGCTGTCCGGGTCTGGCAAGTCCAGCCTGGCCTTCGACACGATCTTCGCCGAAGGCCAGCGCAGGTATGTGGAGTCGCTGTCGGCGTATGCCCGGCAGTTCCTGGGCCAGCTGGACAAGCCCGATGTCGACTTCATCGGCGGGTTGTCGCCCGCGGTCTCCATCGACCAGAACGCCGCAGGTCGCAACCCGCGTTCGACGGTCGGCACGATCACCGAGGTATACGACTACCTGCGGCTGCTGTACGCGCGGGTGGGCAGGCCGCACTGCCCGGTCTGCGGCCGGCCGATCGCGCGGCGGAGCCCGCAGCAGATCGTCGACCGGGTGCTTGAGCTGGCGGAGGGCACCAGGTTCCAGGTGCTCGCCCCGGTCGTGCGGGGACGCCAGGGCGAATACGCCGAGATGCTGCGCGAGCTGTCGGCCAAGGGCTATTCCCGGGCCAGGGTCGACGGAGTCGTGGTGCCGCTGCACGGCGCGGTCTCCGGCGAGCTGCCGTCGCTGAAGACCTACGGGAAACACGACATCGAGGTCGTGGTCGACCGGCTGGTCGTGAAGGAGCCGGCCAGGCGCAGGCTCACCGACTCGGTCGAGACCGCGTTGTCCCTGTCCGGCGGGGTGGTGGTGCTCGACTTCGTGGACCTGCCGGAAGACCACCCGCATCGCGAGCGGATGTTCTCCGAGCACCTGGCCTGCCTCTACGACGACCTGTCGTTCGAGGAGCTGGAGCCGCGTTCGTTCTCGTTCAACTCGCCGTGGGGCGCCTGCCCGGACTGCGCGGGCCTGGGTACCCGGATGGAGGTCGATCCGCAGCTTGTCGTGCCCGATCCGGCACGGACCCTTGCCGATGGCGCGATTGGCCCGTGGAGCGGCGGCCATGTCGGGGACTATTTCGCCCGGCTGATCGAGGCGCTCGGTGAGGCAATCGGGTTCAGCATCGACACCCCCTGGGACAAGCTGCCCGCCGCCGCTCAGCATGCTCTGCTGCATGGGCATGACCAGCAGGTGCATATCCAGTACACGACCAGGAACGGCAGGGTGCGCTCCTACTACACCCACTTCGAAGGCGCGATCCCGTACCTCGAGCGCAAGCATGCCGAAGGCGGGAATGAGACCAGCCTGGACCGGTTCGCGGGTTTCATGCGGGGGGTGCCGTGCTCGTCGTGCCATGGGGCGCGGCTGAAGCCCATCGCGCTCGCGGTGCGGGTGGATGGCAGGTCCATCGCGGACCTGTGCGCGCTGCCGGTCGGTGAACTGGCCAACCTGCTGCCCGCGCTGAAGCTGTCCCATCGCGATACCCAGGTCGCGGCGCCCATCCTGGCCGAGGTTGCCACCCGCCTGAAGTTCCTGCTGGAGGTGGGTCTGGGCTACCTGACCCTGGACCGGGCATCCGCGACCCTGGCCGGCGGGGAGGCGCAGCGGATCCGGCTGGCCTCCCAGATCGGCTCCGGCCTGGCCGGCGTGCTGTACGTGCTCGATGAACCGTCGATCGGGCTGCACCAGCGCGACAACCACCGGTTGCTGCAGACCCTGACCCGGCTGCGCGATCTGGGCAACACGCTCATCGTCGTCGAGCACGACGAGGACACCATCCGGGCCGCCGACTGGGTGGTCGACATCGGCCCGGGGGCCGGCGAGCACGGCGGCAACATCGTCGTCTCCGGTCCGCTGGCCGAGTTGCTGGCCAGCAGGGAGTCGCTGACCGGCGCCTACCTGACTGGCAGGGAGTCCATCCCGCTACCCGCCGCGCGCAGGAAGCGGACCTGCGGCAGGGAAATCGTGGTCAAGGGCGCCAGCGAGCACAACCTGCGCGGCCTGGACGTCGCGTTCCCGCTCGGCTGCTTCATCGCGGTCACCGGTGTGTCCGGCTCCGGCAAGTCGACCCTGGTCGACGACATCCTCTACCGTGCGCTGGCCAGAGAACTGCACGGGGCACCGGTCGTGCCCGGCAAGCACACGCAGGTCACCGGGATGGGCCACCTGGACAAGGTGGTGCACGTCGGCCAGGGCCCGATCGGCCGGACCCCACGGTCCAACCCCGCGACCTACACGGGAGTGTTCGACCACGTCCGCAGGCTGTTCGCGCAGACGACGGAGGCGAAGGTCCGCGGCTACCAGCCGGGCAGGTTCTCCTTCAACGTCAAGGGCGGCCGGTGCGAAGCATGCGCCGGCGACGGCACCATCAAGATCGAGATGCAGTTCCTGCCCGACGTGTACGTGCCGTGCGAGGTCTGCCGCGGCGCCCGGTACAACACCGACACCCTCGGAGTGCGCTACAAGGGCAAGACCATCGCCGACGTGCTGAACATGCCGATCGAGGAGGCCGCCGGGTTCTTCGAGGCCATCCCCGCCATCCACCGGCACCTGAAGACCCTCGACGACGTCGGCCTGGGCTACGTCCGGCTTGGCCAGCCTGCCCCCACGCTGTCCGGCGGGGAGGCGCAGCGGGTCAAGCTCGCCGCCGAGCTGCAGCGCCGCTCCACCGGCCGCACCATCTACGTCCTCGACGAGCCCACCACCGGCCTGCACTTCGGCGACATCCGCAAGCTGCTCGGCCTGCTCGGCCGGCTCGTCGACGGCGGCAACACGGTCATCGTGATCGAGCACAACCTGGACGTGATCAAGACCGCGGACTGGGTCATCGACCTCGGTCCCGAAGGCGGATCCGGCGGCGGCACCGTTGTTGCCACCGGCACCCCCGAACAGGTCGCTCTTGTCGACGACAGCTACACCGGCCAGTTCCTCAAGAAAATCCTCGGCTTCGACGGGCAGGACGTCGAGGCTCAATTCGCCGCGTGAGGACTTACGACGTGGTGCACAATAACGATTGGCGATCTTGGTTCCACAGGTCCATGCTGGTCACGGTCCCGTGGCTTGACTGCGGGTCTGCGGAAGCGTGCCCCGATGCTTATTGCGCACCAACTCGTTAACGTCGCCCGGAGCATTGGCGCGCCTCTTAGCCTGCCATCGAGGAGTTCGGTTTACGGCTGGCAGATCTGTTCGACCACGGACGCATCGCTGACCGTGTAGTCCTGCTCGGGCTGACCGCCAGAGCCTCCATGAGCCGCCTCCGCGCTGCCGACATCGGACTGGAGCATCTCCAGGTCGGCATGGAGTGTCCCGCGCGGTGCCTCCTTGACTGCGCTCGTCAGCGTCCCCGCGAACTCACCCGATGCCAGATTGCCGCCCGGATGTGCATGGAACCAGGACTCAAAGTTGCGGCACGCAGCCGCTGCCGAGTGCGCCTGGGCATGGTGAACGGCAGAACCTCCGCACCCGGCCAGGGCCATGACGAAACCGGCGGCAACCGGAACGATCTTGTGTTTCATGGCAGGTACCTGCGTTGGTACCTCTACGACGCGGGAAGCACGCAGTTGGGTTGACTGGGTGAGTCAGTGGCGCCGTCTGATGTCGGGCCGGTGGCGGAATGGCCTCGCTGGCGTGAGGTTCTGGGCGCCATGGATGTCCCTGAAGAAAATCGGGACGACCCGTACGGCAGGGCAGGGGAGATGGCGCCAGCTTGGCCGCGGCGCCCTGCGGGTCGCGGGCCGGCCAGGTCACCGCCTCGCCCGGGACGAGCCAGCACTGCCTGTCGGTGCACCACACGGTCGCGGCGCGACAGTCGCGATCCGCGACTCCAAGAACCCCGGCGGCGGCCATCTCACCCTTGACGCGGCCGACTGGAAGGCGTTCCGCGACTGGGTGAAGCACGGGAGCTACGACCAGTGACCAGCTGCCGACTCCACGAGACACCCGTCCCGCGGAGGACCCCAACGGTGCACCCGCGTTCATGATCGCGGTAACTATTCCGCGGATACAGCGGAAAAGTTACCGCGATCATGAAAAGGCGACCTCGACCAGCACAAGCCCGGCCGCACCTGGCCCTGTCGTGAGCATGAAAGCGGCGCGTGCCTCGCCGGGCGGCCGACCTCTGGGCCCCTGACCGCCTAGCTTGCACGTGCCTGCCCCGGCCCAGTTCCCCGCTTATATTCGGGTTATGGCGGAGTCTGCGGCACCCTCTAGTGTCCGACTCGCCGAACTGCTAGCTGTCTTGTCACTGGCAACCGACCTGGGCATGGGCCAGCCGATGGAGCATGTGCTGCGCCAGTGCCTGATTTGCTTGCGGCTGGCCCAGCGCCTGGGTCTGGACGAGGCCGACCGCGAGGTCGTCTACTACGCAGCCCTGCTGGCCTGGGTGGGCTGCCACGTAGATGCCTATGAGCAAGCGAAATGGTTCGGCGACGACATGGCGCTCAAGGCCGATTTCCGCCGCGTCGATTTCGCCTCTGCCGCCGCCGGGCCGCTGTTCATGCTCCGCCATCTCGGCGCTGGCAGGCCCATGGTGGAGCGGGCCCGGCTCGGGGTTGCCTTTCTCGGCGATGGCCGCCGGGCGGCGGAGGCGATGCTGGAAAATCACTGGCTCGCGGCTGATGAGCTGGCAGCGCGGCTGGGCCTGGCCCAGCGCGTGCGCGACAGCATCGAGCAGACCTTCGAACGCTGGGATGGCAAAGGCGTCCCGAAGGGAGCAAGGGGGGAGGAGATCCTCCTGACCTCCCGGCTGGTCACGCTAGCCGACGTGGTCGAGGTCTTTCATCGCGCCGGTGGGACGGACGCCGCGATCGCGGTTGCCAGGCAGCGACGTGGGACGCAATTCGACCCGCAGGTCGTGGACATCTTCGCCGACGAGGCGGCATCGTTGTTCGCGGGCCTCGACGAGGCGAGCAGTTGGGAAGCCGTCATCGGGGCAGAGCCAGCCCTGGGGGCGCGGCTGGCCGACGCGGAGTTCGAGGCCGCGCTCGAGGCGATTGCCGACTTCACCGACGTAAAGTCGCCATACACCATCGGCCATTCGCGAGGTATGGCCGACCTTGCTGGCGAAGCCGCGCGCATCTTCGGACTGGGCGGCCAGGCCGCGAAATTGGTCCGCAGGGCCGGGCTGGTGCATGATCTCGGCCGCCTTGGCGTGTCGAACGCGATCTGGGACAAGCAGGGCGGGCTCAGCCACGCCGAGACCGAACGGGTGCGCCTTCATCCGTATCTCACCGAGCGCATGCTGGCGTGCTCGCCCGCGCTCGCCCCGCTGGCCGCTGTCGCCGTCCAGCACCATGAGCGACTGGACGGTTCCGGCTACCCGCGCGGCCTGTCTGGCGGTGCCGTTAGCCGCGACGGGCGGGTGCTGGCTGCCGCCGACTTCTACCACTCGCGGACCGAGCCGCGGCCGCACCGGCCCGCAGGCACGGCTGACGAGGCGGCCGCCCAGTTGCGCGCCGAGGCCCGGGCTGGCCGGATGGATGGTGAGGCGGTAGCCGCCGTGCTGCGCGCCGCTGGTCACCGCGCCACCCGCCGACAAGCGAGGCCGGCTGGCCTTACCGGCCGTGAGGTTGAAGTCCTCCGGCTGCTGGCCCGTGGCCTGTCGAACAAGGAGATCGGCGAGCGTCTCGTCATCTCGCGCAAGACGGCCAGCCATCACGTCGAGCACATCTACACCAAGACGGGCGCCACCAACCGGGCGCTTGCCAGCCTGTTCGCCGCCAACCACGGGCTGGTAGGCGACTCGTCCGGCACGGACAGCCGGTAGGCCGGGCCGTTCCCTGAGGGCACCGGGACGCGGCTCGTCAGCTTGCTGCCGGGTCCTCGTCCCGGAACGGCTGGTAACCAGAGCAGAGGACCCGCATCCAGGTGATGTGCGCGCTGTCGGTGCTGTAGTAGGCCTGCTGCTCGACCAGATAGTCGCTGCCGGAGCGGCACACGCGCATGCGGTAGGCGACATGCTCGCGCTCCGACACCCTGCCGGTGCTGACCGAACACAGTTTCTGGATGTGGTCCTCGGCGCCGAACCAGTGCCCAAAGATGATCTCCTCGACCACCTGGCTGGGAGTGGTGGCCTGCCAGTGGCGGCCCGGCGTCAGGGCCTGGAAGTCGATCCTGTCGGCCAGCAGTGCGCAAAGCGCGGTCTCGTCCTTGGCTGCGAGAGCCCGCGCGAAGCGCTCACCAGTGGTAGCCATCATGGTTCTTCCCCTGATCGTGTCAGTAGCTGAACGTGGTCGCGGGCTCATCGCCGATCCATTCCCACATCGGGCGCGGTGCCGCCGAGCGCAGCGTTCCCCAGCAGGGCGTCTTCGCCGAGATGTCGGGCGTTGAAGCAGATGGGGCAGACCAGGTAACGGCCGTCGGCGCCCTGGAAGCGCTTGGCAAGCTCGGGCAGTGACGGGCACCCCTCGCAGGCCACGCCCTGTGCTACGCCCTCCAGCGCGAGCCGCACCGCCTCCTTGGTGAGGAACATCAGGGTCGGGCGCTGCTGCTCGGCCGCTGCCACGGCGCCGAGGAACGCCACGCTGACCTTCTCTGGGTCCTCCAAACCGGTCGTCAGGCTGATGACTGCCTTGCCGTTCATGTCGTCTCCTCTCCACAGCCCGAGCCAGCATTGCCGCCGGGACTGCTGTTGCGGCTTCTGCTGCGAGCGGCACTGCGACCCCTCGTGGCTTCTGAGGATGGCGTGCGGCGGGCGATCAGCGCATGGGGCGGCTGCCCCATATTTCAGCCCCGGGGAGGAGGTGCCGACGCAGAGTCGCGGTCAGTCCGGGTCACAGGCTCGCCGACATGTCCCCGGGTCGAACACGTCATGGGGTTCGGGGGCAGTTCGTTACTCCTGGCGTCGGAGGGCGACGACGGAGCGCCCGGCGACGGGAAGAGCCCGGCCGCTCTTGAGGGACTTCCCCTCCCGGCCAGGATCCGAGGTGTCAAGGACCAGTTCCCACCGCTCACCCCACTGCTTGGGCAGCGTCCATTTGATGGGCTCGTCGTGGGCGTTGAAGAGCAGCAGGAAGGAATCGTCGGTCACCCGCTGGCCGCGGCGGTCACGCTCAGCAATCGCCTCACCGTTGAGGAAGAGGCCGACCGATCGGGCAAACCCCACGTCCCAGTCGTCGTCGCTCATCTCGGCCGCGTCCGGCTTGCACCAGCCAAGCTCGACAGAACCTTCGACGGGACGGCCCTGCAGGTAGCGCCGTCTGCGCAGCACGGGATGCTCAAGCCGCAACGCGATGAGGTGGCGGGTGAAGCCGAGAAGTCCCTCGTCAACGCGGTCCCAGTCGTGCCAGGAGATCTCGTTGTCCTGGCAGTAGGCGTTGTTGTTCCCGCCCTGGGTGCGCCCGGATTCGTCCCCGGCGAGCAGCATCGTGACCCCCTGGGAGAGCAGCAAGGTGGCCAGGAAGTTGCGCTGCTGCTTGCTTCGCAGCGCTAGGACGCCTTCGTCGTCCGTATCGCCCTCGGCGCCGCAGTTCCAGGAGCGGTTGTGGCTTTCGCCGTCGGCGCCGCCTTCACCGTTGGCCTCATTGTGCTTCTCGTCGTAGGAGACCAGGTCGCGAAGGGTGAAGCCATCGTGGGCGGTGACGAAATTGACGCTGGCCCCGGGGTGGCGCATATCGGCCTGGTAGAGGTCGGAACTGCCGGTCAGACGGGAGGCGAACTCGCCGAGGGTGGCGGGCTCGCCCCGCCAGAAGTCCCGCACTGTGTCCCGGTAACGGCCGTTCCACTCCGACCACACGGCGGGGAAATTGCCCACCTGATAGCCGCCTTCGCCGATGTCCCACGGCTCGGCGATCAGCTTGACCTGGGAGACCACAGGGTCCTGCTGGATGAGGTCGAAGAAGGCAGACAGACGGTCGACCTCGTGGAACTGGCGCGCCAGGCTGGCGGCCAGGTCGAAGCGGAACCCGTCGACATGCATCGCGGTCACCCAGTAGCGGAGCGAGTCCATAATTAACTGCAGGGTGTGCGGGTGGCGCACGTTGAGGCTGTTCCCGGTCCCGGTGGTGTCGTAATAGAAGCGGGGATTGTCGGCCACGAGGCGGTAGTAGGCGGCGTTGTCGATGCCCTTCATGGACAGGACCGGGCCCAGGTGATTGCCCTCGGCGGTGTGGTTGTAGACGACATCGAGAATCACCTCGATGTCGGCCTGGTGGAATGCCCGGACCATCGCCTTGAACTCGGCGACCTGCTCGCCCCGCTGGCCGGCGGCGGCGTATTCGTTGTGGGGGGCGAGGAAGCCGATCGAGTTGTAACCCCAGTAGTTCCGCAGACCCCGCTCGATGAGGTGGGCGTCATGGACGAACTGCTGAATGGGGAGCAACTCCACGGCCGTGACGCCGAGCCTGGTGAGGTACTCGAGTGCGGCGGGGTGGGCCAGGCCGGCGTAGGTGCCGCGTTGGGCCTCGGGGATGCCGGGATGCCGGGCAGTGAAGCCCTTGACGTGCATCTCGTATATGACCGACTCGTTGAGGGGGATGCCTGGGGGCCGGTCGTTGCCCCAATCGAAGAAGGGGTTGTGCACGACGGCCTTCGGCACGTGCGCGGCGCTGTCGTCGTCATTGCGGGAGTTATCGTCGCCGAAGGTATACGGGAAGCAGGCCTGGTCCCAGTCGACCTCGCCTTCGATGGCCTTGGCATAGGGATCGAGGAGCAGCTTGGCCGGGTTACAGCGCGGGCCGTGCTCCGGCGCCCACGGCCCGTGAACCCGATAGCCGTAGCGCTGCCCGGGCGTCACCGCCGGGAGGTAGGCGTGCCAGCAGAAAGCGTCGACCTCCTCGAGACCAACCCGCTGCTCACCACCGTCGTCGTCGAAGAGGCAGAGTTCGACTCCTTCGGCGACCTCGGAGAACAACGAGAAGTTCGTCCCGGCGCCGTCGTAGGCGGCTCCGAGGGGATAGGCACGACCTGGCCAGGTCTCGATGGCCTCGCTCATGTGCGGCTGATCCTGTTCGTCGTCGGCATCGGGGCTATGCAGCGCCGGTCATGGCGCACCTGATTCGGTCAGGATGGCGACGGTGCCGGGTGGAAGGGCTGGGCCGTGTCGCGTCCTTTCGACAGGGCATCGGAAATGCAGAGGAGCGCTGGCTGACTGGGCCGGCCCGGAAGGTCCAGGCTATGGCACAGAGGCTGCCGGTCACTACGGCTGGTCCCCGGCGGACGACCAGCCAACCGGTGTCTAGGTCGCATTAAGTCTCGATGCGGTCGAGGCTGGGGCGATGAGCACCCGGATCTGCCCGTCGGCCAGTAGCAGGCTGAACCGTGGCGGGAGCAGCCGGAACACGCTGTGCAATCGGCCGGCAGCCGTACCGTCTGGGGTCGGCCAGGGCCAGTGCGGGACGGGTCAGGAGCCGGCGGGCTTGATGCCGAGCCTGGCCGAAATGCGGCCCACGCGCGGGGCGACGACGGGGTTGCGGCGCAGCCACGCAAGCGAGACCTGCGCCCGGCTGACGCCCCCGGCCTAAGCTACGCCTGCGGCCGCGTCGCTGATGGCGCGGTCGCTCGACTCTTGGGTGCCACACGATCGTGCCGATCCCCTCGTCGGCGCACAGCGGCAGCATCTCCCCTCCTCCTCGCGGGCGAGCAGGTTGTAGTGGTCCTGCATCGAGACGAACCGCGCCCAGCCGCGCTGCCGCTGCAGGTGCAGCACCTTGCTGAACTCCCACGCGTGCATCGACGAGGCGCCGAGGTAACGGGGCCTTGCCGGCCTTCACGACGTCGTGCAGGGCCTCCAGCGTCTCCTCGATCAGGGGTCGGCGAAGTCCTTCAGCGCCTGCGAGGAGGCCGGCCGCATCCGGCCCGGCCCCGACCCCGACGACGTCCTGCTCCTCATGGGCTTCCGCTGGCGTCTCGAGGTGTTTCTGCGCCTTTGTCACCCGGCGATTTCCGGGATCGGGATGTTCTGGCGGGCAGCGGCGCCAGCGACCCGGCTCTCCCACCAGGACAGCTCGCCGTCGTCGCCGAGTGCCTTTTCCCAGCCGAAGGTGGCCATGATGGCGATCAGGCATAGGTCGAGCTGGGCGTCCCACCAGCTGCCGGTGGCGACGCCGGATGCCTCCAGCGCGGCCCGGAACCGGTCGATGGCCGCTTCTTTGGGCTCTGGCAGCCGGGCCTGGTTGAGGGCCAGGTACCAGCACAGGTCCCAGCAGGCCGGGCCGGAGCCGGGGTATGCCCAGTCGAGCAGTACGGTGCGGCCGTCGGGGTGGGTGCCGAGGTTGCCCATCTTCCAGTCGCCGTGCAGGAATGTGCGCGGCGTGGCGGCCAGCGGCCCGGTGATAAGCGCGGGCCGGTCATGGACCAGGCTGGCCAGGCTCGACAGCAGCGGTGAGCGTCCGGGCAGGGCTCGCCATCCTGCCTCGGCCGCTGTGATCGGCGGGGGTACCTCGGCGGCGAGGAGTTCGGCGGCGATGTTGTCCGGCGCGAAGAACCGTATCCGCTGCTCCATCGTGGTGAGACCGATGTTGTCTTCCCAACCCCAGAAACCGCAGCTGAGGTCGGCCATGTGCTGAAGGAAGCCGTTGTGCTGATCTGCCGGAACCACGGTGTCGCCCTCGGGGACGAGGAAGGCGCCGACGTCGCGCACGACCATCATCAGCACGGCGTCGTCACCGACGCCGCTAACCTGCATGGCCACCACCGTGTGGTCGATGGTGGCGGGCGTCCTGGCCATGATCCCGGACTGCCACACCAGGTAGGGGCGGTGGACGTGATCGCCGGTGACGCGCATGATCCAGTCCGATGCCGGGCTGAGGCGCTTGACGAAATACGGTTCCCCGTCGATCACCACCCGCTCGTAGACCGCACCGGACTTGGCGTCACCAGGCCGGAGCTCAGTCCGCGTGGACGCCCGTGCCAGCAGCTCGTCCACCGATTCGATGGCCGTGATGTGATTCCCTCGCACCGGCGATTCCCGCCGGCCTCCACGGTCCGCCGTGGATTGGCCGTGTGTAGTGGTCATCTTGGCACCTCCTCATGGGCTGGTGATCACCAGACTCCGGCAGGACCGTTCGGGCACCGTCAACTCAGCGTCAACGGCCGCAGAATGCGGTCGATCAACGGGCTGGCGGCGCTGATGCCCCGGGAACGGGTTGCCGTCCGTCAGCGACCGCACCAAGACGCGCAGGCGTTGTGCCGTCAAATGGTGATCATTCCTCTGGCCAACGTCTCCTCGGGCGGGTGCGCGATGGTCTTCTTGCGGGTGGCGGCCTGCCGCCGCTTCCGCGGCCTGCGGGGCTCCGAGGCGGCAGCCCTTCCGTACAGCCGCTCGCCGCTTGGCCTGGGCTGGCTGGCCAAACGCCGCCTGCCGGACGGGCTGGTGGCCGGCTGGTTCCGGCCGCTGCAGCCCGACCCGGGCGTGCTTCGCGACCTGGCACGCTACGTGCGCGGAGCACGCCGGCGCCAGATGCTCGAGGTTTGCGAGCGCCTGCGCGCATTTGACCGCCCCACGCTCGTGATCTGGACACCCGAGGATCGCGTCCAGCGCCCCGAGCACGGCCGCCGGCTGGCCGCGATCTTGCCGGACTCGCAACTCGTCGAGATTCCGGACAGCTACACGCTGATCATGCGCGACCAGCCAGAAGCGTTCGCCAGGGCGGTGCGCGAGCTCGTTCGCGGCACCAGGTGAGAGCGGATCGCATCAATGGCGGCCTGGATGTCGGACAGCCGCTGGCGTTCCCGGTCGCCCCCATCATCACCCCGGGGGTTGCCGCTACCGGGTGGCAGACTGTCCGGCATGACCGGATGGGATCCGAAAGCGGACCTTCGCCGTTATCTGCAGGCCGCCCGCGAGGCTCTGCTGTGGAAGCTCGACGGGCTCTCCGAGTACGACATCCGCCGCCCGCTGACGCCGACCGGCACCAATCTGCTCGGGCTGATCAAACACGTGGCCAGCGTCGAGCTGGGGTACTTCGGCGACACCTTCGGACGGCCGTCCGGCGAGCCGCTGCCCTGGTTGCAGGACGGCGCCGAGCCCAACGCGGACATGTGGGCGACCGCAGATGAGTCGCGCGGGCAGATCGTCGGGCTGTACCACCGGGCGTGGGCGCACTCGGACGCGACGATCGACACGCTGGCGCTGGACGCGCTCGGCCAGGTGCCGTGGTGGCCTGGCGACCGGAGCGAGGTGACGCTGCACCGGATCCTGGTGCACATGATCGCCGAGACTGATCGGCACGCCGGGCATGCCGATATCGTCCGGGAGCTGATCGACGGGGCCGCCGGGCTGCGGGACGGCAACGACAACATGGCGCCAGGCGACCAGGCGTGGTGGAAGAACTATCGGAGCCGGCTGGAACGCGTGGCGCAGGAAGCCGGCCAGGGCTGAACGCGACGTCCCGGGCCGGCGTGCCCTGCGGCGGCGCGTACGACGATCCGGTCCCGTGGCTGATGACCGGCACCACCGCGCATGGCAAGTCGCGCAGCCCCACGGCCAGCCAGATCATCGACGTCTGACATCGACCAGGCGTCGCCCGCGGGCCGGCGTCACGTCCGCTGTGGACACCGGCAAGTCCCAGGTGCGGCGCGTCTCAGCGGCCGGCCGCTGGTGAGTGCAGCACGGCGGCGCGGTCGGCGAGTGCCCGGACCTCGTCGGCCACGCGCGGCCACACCGCGGCGGGGAGATCGTGCCCGACTCCAGGAAGGATGACAAGCCGGGCACCCTCGATGGCTGCCGCGGTGTGCCGCGCCGCTGCCGGGCGCAGCAGCGGGTCAGCCTCGCCGTGCAGGATGAGGGCGGGCACCCGGAGCTGGGCCAGCCGGCCGCCGTGCCACTTCGCGCCGGCCTGGCGGCTCTGCGCCCGCGTGTCGCGTACGCCGCTGGCCTGGTCGCGCTCGATCCGGCTGCGTGCTTCTGCCTCGTCGAAGGGATAGCCAGGCGAGGCCACGGCGCGGGCCAGCGCGAGGCCAAGGGCGATATCGCCCTCGCGTCCCTCGGGAAACTTCATCCGGGCGAACCGGGCCACCAGCCCGAGATGCACGTAGCGCGCTGCCCTCAGGCCGCTGGCGTCGCTGGGCAGCGAAGCCGAGGAGGTGATGCTGCGGACCCGCTTGGGGTGGCGCAGCGCCGTGCGCTGCGCCACCTGGCCGCCCATGGAGTGCCCGAACAGATGCGCGGAGTCCCAGCCGAGGGCGTCGAGGACCGCTGCCGCGTCGTCGGTCATGTCTTCGGCGGTATATGCCGCCGGGCGACGGCGCGCGGCCGCGGCGATCGGGCTGCCCGCCCCGGTATCCGGGAGGTGGGTGGACTCGCCTGCGTCGCGCTGGTCGAAGGCCACCAGAACCTCGACACCCCCAGGCCCATGACCAGCAGCAAGGGATCACCCCCTGCGCCGCCGAGATCTTCGAAGGCGATGTTGACGTCGCCGTTGCGTGCGTAGCGCGTCGGGCCAGATCCACCCGTTGCCATCAGGTCCTCCTCAATTTGCAAACGTTGTTCGCAAAATAATGATACCCGTTCGGGAACAGTGTTCGCAAAGAGGTGCATCCGCTGCCCGCCGAACCCACCCCGCCGTGTCCTGGCTGATGGGCTCGGCCACTCAGCTCCCGCCGAGGCGGCCGAAATGATCATCCCTGAAACGGCGAAACCCCAGCTCAACCAGGGATGTCGCGGCACCGCCAAGCAGACTCGGTCTAAGCCGGGACGTTTGGGTCCAAGCCAGGACTTCCGCCCCTAGGCGCCACCAATTGACGCGGCGCAGCCTGCGAGGTGAGAGCTGGACCGAATGAAAGCCAGGGACAGCCACTATTTGGATCATGGAGGTGTGCAATGTCAGTGCTAGCGGTGGCCAATGCAGCGGGCACCGGGGCGGATTCGCTCCCCGGCGCCGACGACGACGGCTTTTTCGGCATCCGCTTCGAGTCGATTGGCGGGCTCGGCGCCCACCTCGCCGGGAAGATCCTGGCTGAGGCAGGCGTTCTGCGGCAGGGCCTGAACGGCGCGCACTTCTCCTCTTACGGCTCGGAGAAGAAGGGCACGCCGGTGAAGTCGTTCGTGCGCTTCTGCGCGGCCGACCGCGAGCTCCGCACGAGCAGCCCGGTCGAGAGCCCGCAGGTGGTCGCGGTCTTCCACGAGGCGCTGGCCCGCTCGTTCGACGTGGCCGCCGGCCTGAGCGCAACCGGCACCCTGATCGTGAACACGCGCTCGGCCCCCGACGAGATCAGGGAGACGCTCGGCCTCCGCTCGGGCACGGTGGCGGTGCTCGACGCGCTCGGCATCGCGCTCGAGGAGAAGACGCGCGTGAATACCGCGATGCTCGGCGCGGTGGCCCGAACCTGCCCATTCCTCGACCCCGACGCGGTGAAGGAGACCATCCGCGAGACGCTCTCCACCCGCTACGCGCACCTCGTCGAGGCGAACCTCCGCACGTTCGACCGCGGCTACCGCGAGTTGCGGCTCATGACCTGGCCCCCCGCGCCCGGCGACTCCGGCCGGCCCGTGCAGCGGACCGCACCCGCGTTCGGCTACCTCGACGCGCCGATCGGCGGCGTCATCCTCGACCCGGGCAACAGCATCCTCAAGAACCTGAGCATGTCGCGGCAGGGCTTCCTCCCCGCCTACGACCCCGAGCTGTGCGCGCACTGCGGGATCTGCGACATCGTCTGCCCCGATCTCTGCTTCGTATGGTCCGATGACGGCGAAGGCGAGCCTGCCGTGCGGCTGCTCGGCATCGACTACCACTACTGCAAGGGCTGCCTGAAGTGCATCGACGCGTGCCCGACCGGCTCGCTCACCGAACTCCGCGAGGAGGACGGCTGGGCCGAGGACAATCGCGTCCCGCTCTTCTCGTGGCTCGACCCCGAAGGGGGGACCGTCTGATGGCCGTCGCACCACCGAGGCCGAGGCCGAGGGCTGACCGCGCCGCGCAGGTTGTCGGGTTCCGCACCGGCAACGAGATGGCCGCGCTGTCCGCGAAGCAGATCGACTTTCACGTGATGGGCTACTACCCGATCACGCCCTCGACGGAGATCGCCGAGCTGCTCGACGAGATGAAGGCGGCCGGCGAGCATAAGATCCTGATGGTGCCGGCCGATGGCGAGCACGGCGCCGCCGGGATCTGCTACGGCGCCGCGACCGGCGGCGGCCGCGTCTTCAACGCGACGAGCTCCCAGGGGCTGCTGTACTCGCTGGAGCAGCTGCCCGTGCAGTCGGGGACGCGCTACCCGATGCTGCTCGACCTCGCGACGCGCGCCGTGAGCGGGCCGCTCGACATCCGCGGCGACCACTCCGACGTCTACTACGCGCTGAACACCGGCTGGCTGATCTTCATGGCGCGCGGCCCGCAGGCCGTCTACGACATGAACCTCATCGCGCTGCGCGTCGCCGAGCGCGCCGAGGTGCGGCTGCCAGCGATCGTGGCCTTCGACGGCTTCTTCACGAGCCATCAGAAGCGCCGCGTCTCGAGCTTCGAGGACGACGCCACCGTGCAGGACTGGCTCGGCCCGGTGCCGGAGATGGTGACGGCGCTCGACCCGCGGCACCCCGTGACGATCGGGCCGTACATGAACGATCCCGACCTGATCAACAACAAGTACCAGCTCGAGCGGGCGATGGACGCTGCGGCGGCCGCGCTCCCCGAGGTCTTCGCCGAGTATGAGGCGTTGAGCGGCCGGCGCTACGACCCCGTCGACCTGTACCGCATGGACGACGCCGAGGTCGCGGTCTTCCTGGTCAATTCGGCCGCGGAGACCGCGAAGGACGTTGCCGACAAGCTGCGCGCCGAGGGCATCCGCGCCGGCGTGGTCAGCCCCAACGTGATCCGCCCGTTCCCCGCGGCCGCGATCCGCGAGGCGCTGCGCGGCGTCCGCGCCGTCGTGCTCGGCGAGCGTTCCAGTTCCTTCGGCGCACACGGCGCCAACCTCTCGCATGAGGTGAAGTCCGCGCTGAAGGATGACCCGGAGAACCGCACCCTCTGCCTGAGCCGCGTCTACGGCCTTGGCGGGCGCGACTTCTACGCGGAGGACGCCGAGGCGTTCTTCCGGCTCGCGCAGGAGGCCGCCGAGCGCGGCGCGGTAGAGGTGCCGTTCGACTACTACGGCGTGGAGCCAGGCGATCCCGCGAAGCCGCGGCCGCCGCGCCGCGGCGCGCCGCCGCTCACCCGCGAGGAGATGACGAGCGGGTTGCTCAAGGTGCAGCCGCGCCCGGACGGCCGGCTCGATGTCGACGCGCCGCCCTACTGGCAGCTCGCTGCGAAGCCGAAGCGAGTCCTGCCCGGCCACGGCGCGTGCCCCGGCTGCGGCATCTTCCCGGCGCTCGACCAGTTCCTGCGCGGCATCGAGGGCGATGTCGTCGTGCTCTACCAGACGGGCTGCGCGATGGTCGTCACCACCGGCTACCCCTACACGTCGCACCGCATCACGTACGTGCACAACCTCTTCCAGAACGGCGCCGCCGCGCTGAGCGGGCTCGTCGAGATGTTCCACGAGCGCGTGCGCCGCGGCGAACTGCCCGCCGGCGAGGACATCACGTTCGTGATGATCACCGGCGACGGCGGCATGGACATCGGAATGGGCGCCGCGATCGGGGCCGCGCTCCGCAACCACGGGATGATCGTCGTCGAGTACGACAACCAGGGCTACATGAACACGGGCAGCCAGCTCAGCTACTCGACGCCGCTCGGCCACATGACGTCGACGAGCCACGTGGGGCCCGCCGAGCTGGGCAAGGCCTTCCACCACAAGGACACCCCGCAGATCATGGCCGCGACCAACATCCCGTACGTCTTCACGGGCGTCGAGGGCTACCCCGACGACCTCGTGGCTAAGGCCGCCAAGGCGCAGTGGTACGCGAAGCACCAGGGCACGGCCTACGGGAAGATACTGATCTCCTGTCCGCTGAACTGGAAGACCGAGGACCGTGTCGGCGTCGAGATCGTCCAGGCCGCGGTGGACTCCTGCTTCTTCCCGCTGTACGAAATCGAGCGCGGCGTAACCCACATCACCTACGACCCGGAGCCGATCGGGCGGCGCGTGCCGGTCAGCGACTGGCTGAAGCTGATGGGCAAGACGAAGCACCTCTGCAAGCCCGCCAACGAGGGGACGCTCGCAGCGATCGAGGCCGAGGTGGCGCGCCGCTGGGAGCGGCTCAAGGCGAAGGACCAGAACCCCCTCTTGTAAAGGACGAGCACCCCTCTTGTGAGGTTGACCATGGACACCACCGCACGGATCATCGAGAAGCGCGACCTGACGGACATCACCAAGCTGTTCGTCGTCCACGCCCCGCTCGTGGCGCGCAACGCGGCGCCCGGCCAGTTCGTGATCCTGCGGGTCAGCGAGACCGGCGAGCGGATCCCGATCAGCATGACCGACTTCAGCAGGGCCGCGGGCACGATCACCATCGTCGTCCAGGAGGTGGGGCGCACGAGCGCGCTCGTCAGCGCGCTGGAGGTGGGCGACGTGTTCCTCGACTTCGTGGGCCCGCTCGGCCTGGCGGTTCCGCTCCCCGAGGAGGGCCACGCGGTACTGATCGGCGGCGGCTTCGGCACGGGCGCGGTCTTCCCGCTGGCCCGCGAGATGCGCTCGCGCGGCGTGCGGGTCTCGTCCATCGTCGGCGCCCGGACCCGCGATCTGGTGATCCTCGCCGACATGCTGGCGACGGAGAGCGATGAGGTGCACGTGTGCACCGACGACGGCTCCCTCGGCTACCGCGGCTTCGTCACCGGCCGCCTGGAGGAGCTGATGGACGCGGGCGCCGGGTTCACCCACTGCCTGGCCGTGGGGCCGATGCCGATGATGCGCGCCGTCGCGAAGACGACGCGGAGCCGCGGCCTTTCCGCCATGGTCTCTCTCGACCCGCTGATGGTGGACGGGACCGGCATGTGCGGCGGCTGCCGTGTGAGCATCGGCGGCAAGTCGCTCTTCGCTTGCGTGGACGGCCCGTTCTTCGACGCGCACCAGGTGGACTTCGACGAGGCGGACGCCCGCATGACGACCTACAAAGAGCAGGAGAACCTGGCCTGCGAGCTGGCAGGACTGAGGAGGTAAGCGCTATGCCTATCGTGTATCCGCATAAGACCGAGATGCCGTGCCGAGACCCGGAGGAACGCCGCCGGAGCTGGGACGAGGTCGCCGAGGGCTACACGGTGGAGCGCGCCATCGCCGAGGCGCGCCGCTGCCTCAACTGCCAGGACCCCGTGTGCGAGGAGGGCTGCCCCGTCAACGTGCCGATCCGCGACTTCGTGCGCAGCGTCGCGGTTGGGGACTTCGAGGGCGCCGCCACCGCGATCCGCCGCCGCAACCTGCTGCCCGCGATCTGCGGCCGTGTCTGCCCGGTCGAGCACCAATGCGAGTCGCGCTGCATACTCGTTCCCCGTCAGGACCCGGTCGGCATCGGCCGGCTCGAGCGCTTCGTCGCCGACTGGGAGCGCAAGCACGGGAATGGCGGCGAGGCCGCCGCGCCCCACGTGTGGCGCGACCAGAAGATCGCAGTGGTCGGCTCGGGCCCGGCCGGCCTCACAGTGGCCAGCGACCTCGCGCAGGTCGGCTACCCCGTGACGATCTTCGAGGCTCTGCACGCGTACGGCGGCGTCCTCCGCTACGGGATTCCCCAGTACCGCCTGCCGAAGGAGATCGTCGACGAGGACGTCGAGCACCTCAAGGCGCTCGGCGTGGAGTTCGTGCGCGACGTGATCATCGGCAAGACGGTCACCATCGACCAGCTCGTCGACGAGTGGGGCTATTCCGCGGTCTTCGTCGGCACCGGCGCGGGCTCGCCGATCTTCATGAACATCCCCGGGGAGAACCTCAAGGGCATCTACTCGGCCAACGAGTTCCTCACTCGCGTCAACCTGATGCGCGCGTATTCGTTCCCCGAGTACGACACGCCCGTTCAGCGGCCGAAGCGGGCCGCGGTGATCGGCGCCGGCGACACCGCGATGGACGCGGTGCGCTGCTCGATCCGCCTCGGCGCCGAGGAGGGCCACATCGTGTACCGCCGCTCCGAGCAGGAGAAGGGTGCGCGAGCGGAGGACTACGAGCGGGCGCGCGCCGAGGGCGTTATCTTCGATTGGCTCACCCTCCCGAAGCGCTTCATCGGCGACGAGAACGGATGGGTCCGCAGCCTCGAGTGCATCCGCACCGAGCTCGGCGAGCCCGACGAATCGGGCCGTCGCCGCCCGGTCCCGGTGCCCGGCTCGGAGTTCACGATGGAGACCGACCTCGTCGTCATCGCCCTTGGCACGAACCCGAACCCGCTCGTCCCGCGGACGACCTACGGTCTCGACATCGACGCCCACGGCTGCATCATGGCCGACCCGCAGACGGGCGCCACGAGCCGGGCTGGCGTGTACGCCGGCGGCGACATCGTGACCGGCGCCGCGACGGTGATCCTCGCCATGGGCGCGGGCCGCAGGGCGGCGACCTCCATCCACGAGTACCTGCAGCAGCATGCCGCAGAGAAGGGAGCGCCGCGATGAGCACCACGCTCGGTTCGAGTTCGCCGGCGTCCGTCACGGTGGCTGCCAGGCTGAACGCTACGGCCCCCGACCAGGATGCCGAGGAGTACCGGAGGGGGCGCGGGGAGGGGATCGTATGGGCGTGCGAGTACGCGACGGCCGACGAGCTGCGCGACCTCGTGGAGAACCTCCGGCCCGGCCGGGGCGGCGACTTCGACAATCCGCACTGGCGAGGGTTCGTCGCCGGGGCCGAGGAGGTACTGGACGCCGTCATTCCGCTGCCGAACGGCTGACAGACGTCATCGCTACGGTGAGCGCCTTTTCCTGGGAGGCCGCTGAACAACGGCGTCCGATCAGCGAGCGGGTCATCCGCGCCCGGCTGGCAAGGCGGAGCCCGAGGCCGCTAGCAGCGGTTTGTAATGGCGAGGGTGACAACGCCGCCAGCCGGGATGCGGGGGCACGCGAGCCGGGATGCGGGGGCACGCGAGCCGGGCAGGTGTTGTTCAGCGGCCTCCTGGAGCCCACGCGGAGATCATCCGCAGGCCTGCTGCGTTGCCGGTGCCGTCAGCAGAGCACAGGCCAGCACGTGTGCGAGCCAGCGTCCGTAATCGTCGGTCGCCCACTGCCGCTCGCTGACGAGGGTGCGGTGGGTGCGGGTGTTGGCGAGTGCCCAGATGATGTCGGTGGCGTGGGATTCGGACAGTCCGGCTCGCAGCGCGCCTTTGCGCGACAGGGACTGGGCGATGCGACGCTGGTCGTTGTAACGGGCCTGCTGCCGTTGCTGGTACATCGCGGCGATTTCGGGGTCCGAGCCGGCCGCCGCCGCCATGACCTCCAAGAGGGCAGCGATGCGGTTGCCGATCCGGGTGGAGATGGAGGCCAGCAGAGCGAGCTGGCGACGGGGGGTCGGTCTCGCGCTCCATGGCCTGCCAGTCCGCCCGGTCCCGGAGGGGCATCGTCTCATCGTCTCCCACGATGCGGACGTCGAGAAGCTGGGTGAGGATGGTACTTCGTCACCATCGGGGTTCCTCCTGTGCCCAGTGATCCTAGTGTGGTCACTGTCCACGGAAGTGGCGGGCCTCCAGACTTCAACTTCCGCCAAAAGCCCCGGCCAGCACTGATCCTCAACCCATGCCCCAAGAACACAACCCTCACCCCGCATCCGAACCCAACCTGCACCGGGACGGGCGGCCTTTCCGGCGCCGCCGCCACCGATCCCAGCGACGACTGAAACCCACCCGCCCAACCCGGAACGCGCCGCGGCGCGGCGACTCCCGTCAGAGCCGGCAGGCCATCCACCGTGCTCGCGGCGAGCAACCTCGCCGCGATCTGGCCTCCCAGTGCTCCGCCGAGCGTGCGGAGCACCGTGTTCATCCCGCTGGCGACGCCTGTCTGTGAGGTATTGACGCTACGGACGCGCGCCGGCTGGCGGCAGCCGACCAGCACCCATCTTGAGATGGGGGATTTCCCCTGGACCGCTAGATCGGCTGAGCTGCCCTGGCGTCAGCGGACGAGGGCCTCGGCGAGCCGGGCCAGCGCCTCGGTGAAGTCGGAGCCGGGTGCGCTTCGGGCCCGGTGACACACCCGCGCAGCCGTTCGGGATAAATGATGCTGAACGGCTGCCGCGGATGCGCCACCCGCTGGTGCGGGCCTGCGCGGGGGCCGGGGTCCCGGGGGGTCGCCCCCGGGGGTGAACAGATCCTTGACGGCTTTCCCGCGGTGCTGCTGACACCGCAGCCGCTGTCCCGGGTGCAGCTGCGCAGCGCCGCGAAATTATCCGCCGCGATGTATCACAGTGCCGTCGCTGAACTCTTTCCGATTGAGCCGCCGGTTAGTGAGCGATTCCAAGGGGAGGGTGCGGCGATGGCCGAGCGCAAGGTGTTTCACGACAGTGTGGTTCCGATTCCCGTTGAGTCGGGGCCCGCGCCGCACGGGCTGATGGTCCAGGCGACAGCCAGCGAACATCAGGACGAGAAGATGACCCTGCACTTCTCGCTCGCCCTGCCGGACGACGTTGAGGCCGACCTCGAAGAAAGAGTGGCAAGAGGCGAGACCGTCCCGGCCGACGCGCTCAGCGCGTACGGTGCGGAGAAGGCGGACGCCGACGCGTTGGCTGCGTGGCTGAAGACGAAGGGTTTCGAGATCGAGGGTGTTTCGGCCGACCACACGAGCATCTACGCCAACGCTCCCGTCGCGCGGATCGAAGATAGCCTCCAGGTGCAGATGGTTCGCGTCAATAGAGAAGGCTTCACCTACACGGCTGCCCGCAACGCGCCGAGCCTTCCGGTATCGGTCGGCGAAGCCGTGCAGGCGATCGGTGGCCTGCAGCCGTTCCGGCAAGCCCACAAGCACAGCAGGCGGCGACCGCCACACAACTCCAACCGCAGCGCGCTCGGAGCGGCCGGGCCCGCCGCGCAGGATCCGTCACCGAGCATCTCCAACTCACCGCCCTACCTCCCGAGCGAGATACTCAAGGCCTACAACGGCGACGGGCTGAACCTGGACGGCAGTGGGCAGACGATCGCCATTCTGATCGACACCTTCCCGACCGATGCGGACATGCAGGCCTTCTGGCAGCAGAACAACCTGCCGGTGACGCTCTCGCAGCTCGAGAAGATCAACGTCTCAGGCGGTCAGCTCCCGCCGCCCGAGGGCGAGGAGACGCTCGACGCCCAGTGGACGAGCGGGATGGCGCCGGGGGCGACGATCCGTATCTACGCGACCGGTTCGCTTCAGTTCACTGCGCTCGATCGCGCGCTCGACAGGATCATCGACGACGTGCCCACCCAGCCCGGTATGCGGCAACTGTCGATCAGCCTCGGCATCGGTGAGACCTACCTCAATGGGCCCGGGGGCGAGGTCGCTACCGAGCACCAGAAGTTCCTGAAGCTTGCCGCCGCGGGGGTCAACGTCTTCGTCTCCACTGGCGACGCCGGATCGAACCCTGACGACACCGGTCACAGCGCAACGGGCCCGACGCAAGCCGAGTACGAGTCCTCGGATCCGTGCGTCATCGCGGTCGGTGGCACGACCCTGAAGCTCGCGCCCGACGGCACGGTCGAGAGCGAGGCCGGCTGGTCGAGCGGTGGTGGCGGGAAGAGCATGTATTTCCCCCGGCCGTCATGGCAGACGGGATCGGGCGTGAGCGGTAGCCGCAGGCTCGTCCCGGACGTGAGCGCTACGGCCGACCCGGACCAAGGTGGCTTCGTACTACTGCACGGTCAGGTCAACCAGATCGGTGGCACCAGCTGGAGCGCACCGATCTGGGCCGGATTCTGCGCGCTCATCAACGCGGCCCGCGCGAAGGCCAGCAAGCCACCCCTGCCCTTCCTGAACCCGCTGATCTACCCTCTGGCGACCTCCTGCTTCCGGGACATCCAAACAGGGAGCAACGGCATATACCACGCGACGAATGGCTACGACTTGGTGACCGGGCTCGGCGTACCCGACGTGCAAGAACTGGTCCAGGCGCTGTCGTGAGAGCTACCACCCGGACGC
>CAWKNX010000009.1:0-326900 GCA_963851085.1 uncultured Actinomycetota bacterium
GTCCGCACGGGATCTGCGCCTGCGGGTGCCCGTCGCGGTGGAATGAATCGCGGCGATAGCCGCGGTCGGCTCAGCGCCTGCATGGGGGGTGAGTGCCTGCCTCGCGCGTCCGCGGCGCATGCCAGTGGCTGCGGCAGCATCCGGCCCTGCGCCCAGGTCCGGGCGTCGGTCCGCACGGGATCTGCGCCTGCGGGGTGCCTTCGCGGTGTAATGGTCGCGGTCGGCTCGGCGCCCGCACGGCGAGGTGAGCACCCTGCGGCGGATTGTTCCGGCCGTGATGGGTGGTGGGGTCCGCGGCGCGGTGGGTGGGCAAGATACGCCGGAATCAGTCCTCCAGTTCGACCTTGCCCTGCAGGTAGGTAATCTTCCCGGGGGCCGATCTCACCGCGGGCGTACCGTAGCCGCAGGGCGTCCTGGGCTTCTTGCAGGCGGGGTGGTGCGGCGGCGGGGATCTCGCGCGCGCCGCCGCGTTGCCGGCTGCTCAGAGTTCGTGCCGGACCTTGGCCCCGCCGGCGACCGCCAGCACCGCCAGGGCAAGAGCCAGCAGGCTCCACAGCAGCAGCCAGGCGCCCGTCGCGCCGCCCATCATTCCGCCCATCGCATCTGCCCCTTCTACGGCGTGAGGACCAGTCGTCGTTCCGCTACGTGAGCAACCGTCACGTATTCACCTGGGCCGGGCTCCGCCTGGTGCGCGACGGTCCAGCCTCAGGTTCGGCCGGCTCGCGCCGCGCCGCCCAGGGCAGCACGTCCTGGGCCGCGATGACCAACGACCCGATCGCGGCCGGGTCGCCGTCCGTGCGCCGATCTCTTGCTGGTGTTCGTAACATTGCCCTGTCTGCCGCGTTTCGGTACTCGTGCTGCATTACCCGCGTTGTGGCGGGTGATGGGCGGCGGGAGTGGGTTGGGATCGCGGATACGCGCCCGCGCGGAGGCCCGGTCGGGCGCCCGTTAGAGTGGGCGCCTGGTGCTCACGGGACCACCCTTGACACGATGTGCCGGATGACCGCGGCGGCTGGAGGGAACCCTGGTGACCGAGGGATATGAGCGGTACGAGCGGCTGCTGATCGACTGGGCGGACACGGGCGTGCTCCGGGTGACGATGAGCGCGCCGGGCAGGCTCAATGCCGTTGACGCGACGGCCCACCGCGAACTGGCCGGGATCTGGCGGGACGCCGACCGTGACGACCGGGTCCGCGCGGTGCTCGTGCGCGGCGAGGGAGCCGCGTTCTCCGCGGGCGGTGACCTCGCGATGATCGAGCAGATGATCGAGGACTACGAGGTCCGGTCGCGGGTCCTCGCCGAGGCACGTGACATCGTCTACAACCTGGTCAACTGCTCCAAACCGGTGGTCAGCGCCATCCAGGGCCCTGCGGTCGGCGCGGGCCTCGCGGTAGGCCTGCTCGCCGACGTGTCCGTCGCCGGCCGCAATGCACGGATCATCGACGGGCATACCCGGCTCGGCGTGGCGGCCGGCGATCACTCGGCGCTCGTCTGGCCGCTGCTGTGCGGCCTGGCCAAGGCCAAGTACTACCTGCTGCTGTGCGAGCCCGTCTCAGGTGCGGAGGCCGAGCGGATCGGCCTGGTGAGCGTCTGCGTGGATGACGACCTCGTGCACGAAGAGGCGCTGCGGATCGC
This sequence comes from uncultured Actinomycetota bacterium, assembly GCA_963851085.1. Classification (GTDB taxonomy): domain Bacteria; phylum Actinomycetota; class Actinomycetes; order Streptosporangiales; family Streptosporangiaceae; genus DATFVJ01. The sequence goes on from CAWKNX010000009.1 coordinate 1,636, forward strand.
GCGCAGGCTCGCCGCCGGCGCGGCCGGTGCGATCAGGTGGACCAAGTACGCGCTGAACAACTGGCTGCGGCAGGCCGGGCCGGCCTTCGACGCGTCGCTCGCGCTCGAGTTCTTCCAGTTCGCCGGCCCCGACATCCGCGAGGGCGTCCAGGCCCTGCGCGAGAAACGCCCCCCCAACCACGGCGCCTCATAAACTTCCATTACAAGGCCCACCCGCCCTTGGGGGCGCTGCCCTACTGGTGATTCTGGCACGTGTCAAGGGGTGGGGGGTGGGTGAATGCGATTCTGTGGATAGCTGCCGAACCTGCTGTTGACAACGCGCGGGAATGCGATCTTTTCAACGGGGGAAGGGCCCGGCTGGGTACTCTGTTTCATGATCGCGGTAACTTTTCTGACGATACTTCCAAAAAGTTACCGCGATCATGAAACGAATGGCCTCGATGCATGAGACCGGACACTTTAGTGCTATACCAAAGTGTCCGCGATCACGAGAAAGAGGGTGAAACCCTGCGGCAGTCGTTCAGTATGAGCGGGGTAGCCCAAGCTCATGCGTGGCGATGTGGGCCAGGATCAGTTCCTCCGCGACCGGGGCGATCCGCCCGATCCTCGCGTCACGGAACATCCGGGCGACCGGGTACTCCAGCGAGTAGGCCATGCCGCCGAACGTCTGGAACGCGCGGTCGGCCGCCTCCCATGACGCCTGCGCGGCGGTCAGCTTGGCGATGTTGGCCTCCGTGCCGCATGGCTCATGGCGGTCGAACAGCCAGGCCGCCTTGTAGGTCATCAGCCTGGCGAGTTCGGTCTTGGCCTTGATCTGCGCGAGCGGGAAGGCGATCGCCTGGTTCGCGCCGACCGGCCGGCCGAAGACCTGGCGCTTGCGCGCGTAGTCGCACGTCACCTCGAGTGCCGCGTCGGCGCCGCCGACCGCGCTCGCGGCGACGATGATCCGCTCCGGGTTGAGAATGTCCCACAGCACGGCGAAACCCTGGTCCACCTCGCCGAGCACCCGGTGGGCCGGTACCCGCACATCGTCGAGGAACACCATGTTGGACGGGATGGTGTTCGAGCCGAGCTTCGGGATCGGCTGGTAGGTGAGCGTGCCCGCCGCGGCGGCTTCCTTGACATCCACGAGCAGCACAGTGAAGCCGCTGGTACGGGGCCTGGCCTCGGCGGCAGGAATCGTCCTGGTCACGAGCAGCATGTAGTCGGCGCGCTGTACGCCCGAGATCCAGATCTTCTGGCCGCGCACCAGGAAGTCGGACCCGTCCCTGCGGGCCCGCGTCGTGATCTGGAGGGAATCGCTGCCCGCATCAGGTTCCGTGATGGCGAAGCAGGTCTCCAGTTGGCCTGCGGCGAGCCTGGGGAGCAGTTCGCGCTTTTGTTCCCCGGTGCCGTGCCTGGTGATGGTGAGCGCGCCGAAGCCCGGGGTGAGCAGGTATATGAAGGACGCGCCAGAACCGGCGCCCGACGCGGAAAGGGTCTCCGTCGCCACCGCGAGTTCGAGCAGGCCCTGGCCACCCCCGCCGTATTCCTGCGGCACGCACAGTCCGAGCCAGCCACCCTTGGCCAGATCCGCCCATACCTCCTCTGGCCAGCGCTTGTCCTGATCGCACCGGTCCCAGTAGCTGCGGTCATGGCGGGCACCGATCTCTGCGACACCCGCACGCACGGCGGCAGCGGTCTCCGGCAGGTTGAAGTCCATGCTGTGCCTTCCTCGCGGTCCGGGTGCCCGCGTGCCCGCCCGGCCAGACCCTATCCGGGCCACCCTAACCGAACCGGATTCGGTCAGGTAGCCGATCGCACGGCGCCCGCCTGCTCGGCGTTCCCGTCTTCCCGGCCCATCGGCAGCGGGCGCACCCGCAGGCGGCCCTTGGCGATCGAGACCGCTGCCCCCGCCTCGAGATCGGCGCTGATCGCGGCGAGATTGGCCAGGATGAGCGCAGCCTGCTGCGGCGGGCTCAGCCGGTCGGCCGAACGCAGCAGCACGAGCGACGGGCTCGGCACTCCGCGGAGCGCGCGCATCAGAGTGAAATCGGTATCGGCGGAGATGATCGCCTGGCCGTGGGATCTGGCGTGGGCCAGGATCTGGTTGTCGTCGGCGGTGAGCCGGCCGTAGTCGCGCACGTGGTCCGCCGCGTGGCCGTTCTGGCGCAGCACCTCGGCGACTGCTGGCGACAGGCTCGCGTCGACGAGGAATTTCATACCGGCGAGATAAGCGGCAGCTCGCGCTCGTGCACGGCGACCGCCGCGAATTCGAGCACAGCGAGGATGTCCTCGCGGTCAAGATAGGGATAATCCGCCAGGATCTGGTCGACGGCGCGTCCCGCGGCCAGCTGACCGAGCACGGTCGGCACCGTCACCCTTGTACCCCGGATGCACGGCAGTCCGTTCATCCGGTTCGGGTCGATGCTGATCCTCGTAAAGGTCATGGTCCGATGGTAAGACGGGCGGCTGGCTCGCGCGCCTGTGGCTGCTGGCTCGCGCGCCTGTGTTGGCTGGCTCGCGCGCCTGTGGCGCTTGCTCTCGCGCCTGGTGGCGCCGTCCGCGCCGGCAGGTACCCGGCCGGGCACTGGTGCTTGCAAGTGCTTGCATCCAGCAAGCGCCCGGGTTGTAATCGAACGAGTGCTACTGCGCAGTTTACGGAGGTACCCGGTGACGCCAGCGGAGCTGCGGGCGGCGAGCAGGCTGGGCGGGCACGCCTTCGCAGGGCTGACCAGCCGGGTGGAACAGGTACACGCAGCCGTCGCTGGCCGCGCCTTCGGCCAGGTCCGGACGGCCGGCGCCCCAGCCAGGTTCTTCTACGACACCATCAGCCGGGGCGTCTACGTCGCCGTCCGGGGCAGCGGCCGCCTCGCCGGGGCGCTGGGCGGTGAGGCCCTGTCGCTGCTCGGCACCGATCGCGGATCCGGGCACAGCGCAGCCAGCACGGGCGGCGCAGCCAGCGCGGGCGGCAAACGAGCGGGCAATCTCGCGCTCGGCGTGCTCAATGCGATCGCTGGCGATCGGCTCGGGCCCGACGTGGCGCCGCTGGCTATCCGCATGGCCGTGCGGGCGGGGCGGCGCGACGTCGACGTGACCACCGAGGAGCTTGCGGCCGCATTCCCGCACGCCACGGCGAGGCTGGCGGTTTTCGTGCACGGCCTGGCCGAGACCGAGGACTCGTGGCACCGGCCGGAGGGCGACAGTCAGCGCGCGCCTTACGGGCAGCGGATGCAGGAGGAATTCGGATACACGCCGGTCTACATCCGTTACAACACCGGCCGGCATGTGTCCGACAATGGCCACGCCCTGGCGGACCTGCTCGACGGCCTGGTGGCGGCATGGCCGGCGCACGTGCGCGAGGTCCTGCTCGTGGGCCACTCGATGGGTGGCCTGGTCATCCGCAGCGCCTGCCATTACGGGCAGCAAGCGGCGGCGGCCTGGCCGCAGCGCGTCCGCCACGTGTTCTATCTCGGCTCGCCGCACCTGGGTGCCCCGCTCGCCCGCGCCGCGGGGTTCGCGGGCTGGGCACTTGGCCAGGTCGCGGAGACACGGCCGTTTGTGACCCTGGTCAACGGGTCGAGCGCCGGTATCAAGGATCTGCGCCACGGCTACGTGCTCGACGACGACTGGGCCGAATGTGACCAGGACAGCTGCGTTCGCGATCATCGGGGCGACGCACCGCTGCTCGCCGGGGCGAACCACTACGTGATCAGTGCGACGGTCACCAGCGATCCGGGCAGCCCCGTTGGCGGCCTGGCTGGTGACCTGCTCGTTCAGCCGGCGAGCGCGCACGGCCGGCGCGGCCGCCGCACGCACATCCCCTTCCCCGTCGAGTCAGGGCGCGGGCTCGGCGGCATGCACCACTTCGATCTGCTTCACCACCCCGCCGTGTGGGCGGCGATGCGCGGCCTGCTCGACGGCCCCGGCCCCGGCCCCGGCATTGCTGGCCACCCTGACAAGCCCGATCCCTAACGGCTGCGCGACCGGCGCACGCGGGTTGGTGCGGCGCTGGCCTGGCGGAGGCGGGGGTTCCGGGGGGTCGTCCCCGGGTCGGCAGGGCCTAACGGCTGCGCGACCGGCGCACGCGGGTTGGTGCGGCGCTGGCCTGGCGGAGGCGGGGGTTCCGGGGGTCGCCCCGGGTCGGCAGGGCCTAACGGCTGCGCGACCGGCGCGCGCGGGTTGGTGCGGCGCTGGCCTGGCGGAGGCGGGGGTTCCGGGGGGCGTCCCCCGGGTCGGCAGGGCCTAACGGCTGCGCGACCGGCGCGCGCGGGTTGGTGCGGCGCTGGCCTGGCGGAGGCGGGGGGTTCCGGGGGTCGTCCCCCGGGTCGGCAGGGCCTAACGGCTGCGCGACCGGCGCGCGCGGGTTGGTGCGGCGCTGGCCTGGCGGAGGCGGGGGGTTCCGGGGGGTCGTCCCCCGGGTCGGCAGGGCCTAACGGCTGCGCGACCGGCGCGCGCGGGTTGGTGCGGCGCTGGCCTGGCGGAGGCGGGGGGTTCCGGGGGTCGGCCAGTCGTGGGAAGCGCAGCAGGCAGAGCCGCGCTACGGCCGGTTGCGGCCGAGACGTTCGTGCGCGGCGACCCATTCGTCCGCGACGACCGCCGAGCCGAGGGACAGCTCACCGCACAGTACGGTGGCGGCGACGATCTCGGCGAATTTCCGCACCTTGCCGGTGCCGTAGCAGTCGAGAAGCCCGAGGCATTCGCGCTGGGTGGGCAGCCCCGTGCCGCCGCCGTAGGTGGCGACGATCAGCGCGGGGATCGTGATCGAGTAGTAGTACTCGCCGGTGGCGAGCAGTTCCGTGTATACAAGCGCGGCCGAGGACTCCGCCACGTTGGCGATGTCCTGGCCGGTCGCGACGAACAGCGCCGTGATCGCATTGGCGGAGTGGTTGCCGTTGTTGTTCACGCCGGACATGAAGCTGCCGAGGTTGGAGACCTGCCGGGCCTGATACATCCACTCGGGTCTAGTGTGCATTTGCTCACGGACAAGCTCCGCTGGGATCTTCGCCTCCGCGGTGACACGCTTGCCGCGCGTGCGCAGGATGTTGATCTGTGAGCTCTTCTTGTCCGTGGCCAGATTGGACTCGAGGAGGAACTGGCTGACCCCGGCGTAGTTTTCCCTGATCCAGCGGCATGCCTGCCACGTGGCCCGGCCGGTGAGGTTCTGCCCGGCGGCGTCCCCTGTCGTGTAGTTGAATCGCAGGAAGACGAACCTGCTGGCGGTGTACTGCTCGATGTCGTGCAGCCGGCCGATCCGGGTGCTCTTCTCTGCTTCCTGTTTGATGACGTCGAAGTGCTCCTTGACCCAGTCACCGAACGCGCGGGCTTCGCGCGCCGAGTCGAAGCCGAATGCGGGCGCGCGCTGCATGACGTCGTCCATGACGGTCGTCTTGACGCCGCCGGCGGCGTGCAGCAGCTTCATGCCCCGGTTGTAGCTCGCGACCAGGGTTCCTTCCGTCGTCGCCATCGGCACGTAGAACTCGCCGCGTGCGTGCTCGCCGTCGACGAGCAGCGGGCCCGCTATCCCGATCGGCACCTGCGCGGCGCCCACGAAGTTCTCGATGTTCCCGGAGAGCGCAGACGGGTCCAGGGAGTACCTGCCGACATGTTCGGCCCGGACTCCGGTGGCCTCCTGCAGGAAATCCACCCGCTGCGCCGCGGCTTCGCGGGTGTAATTATCGTCTCGGCGCGGGATCCTGGCCCGCACGCGCTCACCGTCCATCGCCGTCATCGTCGTGGCCCTCCGTCGGCTTCGTTCCTTCGTCGAGGTCCGCGCCGCGCCCGGTGCCCCGGCACAGGCCTGTTCATGGTTACGACCGGATGAGATCGTCCTTGAGGATCTTGCCGGTAGCGTTCTTCGGCAGTTCATCACGGAACTCGACGAAGCGGGGGTACTTGTAGGCGGCGAGACGTTCCTTGCAGAACGCGATCACCTCATCGCCGGTGACCGATTGGCCGGGCTTGAGTGTCACGTACGCCTTGACCTCTTCGCCAAGCCGGGCGTTGGGGACGCCCACCACCGCTGCCTCCGAGATCGCCGGATGCGCGTGCAGCACGTCCTCGATCTCGAGCGGGTACACGTTGTACCCACCGCGGATGATGAGTTCCTTCTTGCGGCCGACAATGAACAGGAATCCATCCTCGTCCACGTAACCGAGGTCGCCGGTGTGGAACCAGCCGCCGGCGAAAGCTTCGGCGGTGGCCTCTGGATTGTGCAGGTAGCCCTTCATGACGTGCAACCCGCGGGTGACCACTTCGCCCACGTTTTCCTTGCCGCGTGGCAACTCGCGGCCGTCGTCGTCCCATACCTCGGTCTGGGTGCCCCAGATCGGCTTGCCGACGCTGTAGGCGCGGCGTTCGGTGGCGGTGCGGTTGAAGGTCGTGGTGGACGCGGTCTCGGTCAGCCCGTAGCCCTCGAGGATGAGGACACCGAAGTGCTCCTCGAACGCGTCGAGAACCGGCGAGGGTATCGAGGCGCCGCCGGAGATCGCGACCCGCATGGACGACACGTCGTAGCTGTCAAGCTCCGGGTACGCCAGCAGGGCGATGTACATGGTAGGCACGCCCTCGAAGATGGTCGCCCGGTCGCGCTGGATCGCCTCGAGGACCGCCGCGGGATCGAAGCGGGGGACGAGCGACATCGTGCAGCCGAACCGCACGCAGATGTTCATGATGCTGGACAGGCCGAACACGTGGAACAGTGGGAGCACGGTGAGGGCGATGTCGCCGGGCTGAATGTCGAACAGGCGCCCGGGGATGTCGGCGTTCATGTACAGCTGAATGTGGGTCAGTTCCGCGCCCTTGGGCCGGCCGGTCGTGCCCGAGGTGTAGACGATGACGGCGGTATCGGTGAGGATCCGCCCCGCCATGCGCCGCCCGCCCGAGTTGACGGCGAGCAACCGCTCGAACGGTACGGCGTCCGGTGCGTTCTCGGCCTGGCCGACGACGTAGACGTCGCTCACACCGGACTCAGCGGCGGCCTTGGCCGCCTGGTCCGCCACGCCGGCCCAGGTGATGATGGCCCTGGCCCGGCTGTCGCTGAGCTGGAACTCGATTTCCGGGGCCTTGAGCAGCACGTTCATCGGCACGACCACGCCGCCTGCCTTGAGAATCCCGAAATACGCGATCAGGAATTGCGGGATGTTCGGCAGTTGGACCGCTACCGGGTCGCCTGGCCGCAGGCCGGATTCCGCGAGGCCGGTGGCGAGCCGGTCGGACAGCGAGTCAAGCTCCGCGTAGGTAAGCTGCCCCCCGGAGTAGAGCGCGACCGGCTTGTCCGGTGAGGCGTCCGCCGACTCGCGCAGGATGATCGCGAGATTGAAGTCCATCTGTTGCTCCCTTCCCCTGGAGGCGAACTCCTCGAGACTGAGCAGCATCAGTGCGACGGCTGCCTCCTGCCTGGACGGCAGTCGCCAGTAACACCGCCGTCGGCGCCTCCGCTTCCCACGGTTCAACCCCGGTATGTGCGTTGAAACGGGCGTTGTTCCTGATCAGACAGGACCTTCGCCACCTACCGGCTGCCGCGGCTGGTTCGCGCTCTTTTGCGCGCGCGACGTCACGTTCGCTGGCGGGTGCCGCCGCGCAGCCGTTCGGGATCGAAGGACGCCCGGCCCTGATAGCCCGGAGCCCTGTCCGGCACGGCGATGCGGGGCGTCAGTAGGTTGAGCGGCCGCCGAACATCTCCGCGATCCGGAACGCCAGGTTCAGATCGCCCTCGATCGTCATCCGCCCGTCCAGGATCAGCGGATAGAAATACTCCACGTTCGTAATGATCTTGATGAAGTCCACCAGCGGCAGCCGGATCACCAGCGCGGCACCGGCCGCGGCGCCTTCGCTGACCCGCGCGCGCTTTTCGCGCACCTCGATCGTCCACGCCTGCTCGGTGCCATCGGCGCGGGCGAGCCTGTACACCACCAGTCCGCTGAACCGACCGGCCTTCCGCGGGTCGAAACCCCGGATCATCAGCGCGAACAGCGCCCGCTGGCTGGCGGGCCTGGAGAAGAATCGCTCGATGCCGGCGTCAGACGCGCGCCCGACGAGGCGCTCAGCGCGGAGCATGGCCCGCTCCGTGGCGGAGTCGCGGACGTTGCGGCCGGCCTGGCGGGCGAGGTCACGGAGCCTGGCGCGGCTGGGCCGTCTCGCGGCCGCGACCTCGATATCCTCGTTCACCGGGTAGGGGGCAGGCAGTGATCTGGCCGGCGAGCGGCGGGCGAGCGCCTTGTCCACGGCAGCGGCGAGCCTGTCTGCCTTGGCCGTCTCGGCCTCGGCGCGGCCCTCGGTGAACCGGGGCAGGACGGCGGCGCCGAACAGTTCCAGGCTTTCGCAAATGTGCTCGTGCCGGTTCCTGCCCGCCTGCATAACAAAGATCACCTGATCGACGCCCGCCTCCGCGTATCGCTGAATCAGCTCAGTTACCTGGGCGGGAGTGCCGACCGCGCCGCGCAGTGAGCCCATGCCCGCTTCGAGCAGTCGCACGGCGAGCGGGGCATGCTCCGCGCGCACGATCTCACGGGCGAAACCGTGCGAGGAGCGGTTCGTCGTGAAATCGCGCCATACGTCCGACGCGCCGACCACGTGCGCCGACGCGTAGAAATGCGCGAGCGAGTAACCGAAGAAGTGGGCGCCGTCGATACCGCGCTCGATCGCCGTCTGCTCGTCCTCGTGCGTCATCATCGGCAGCACCACCGCGACATTCGCGTTCACCGCGAACCCGCGCGGCACGCATTCCTCCGACGCGATCAGGTCGTAGTACTCGGCGACCCAATGCCGCGCGTCCGCGGGCTCGACGAACGAGAACGAGAGCGCTCCGATCCCGCTTCGCGCCGCCAGTTGAATGGTGTCGCGGCGGCTGCACGCCACCCACAGCGGCGGGTGCGGCTTCTGCAATGGTTTTGGCACCACATTGCGTGGCGGCATACGCAGATAGGTGCCATCCCAGCCGGCGAACGGCTCCTCCGTGAACATCCGGGTGACGGCGTCGAGCGTCTCCTCCCACATGGCGCGCTTGGCGCTGCGTGGCACGCCGAAGCCGCCGAGTTCGCTTGCCGAGCTTGCTTCTCCGGTCCCGAATTCGACCCGGCCATCAGAAACAAGGTCGAGCGTGGCGATCCGTTCCGCGATCCGCGCGGGATGGTTCACCGCGGCGGGCGCCTGCACGATGCCATGCCCAAGCCTGATCTGGCGGGTGCGCTGGCTGGCGGCCGCGAGAAACACCTCTGGCGCGGAGGAATGCGAGTACTCCTCGAGGAAGTGGTGCTCGACCTCCCATACGTAGTCGATGCCAATACGATCAGCGAGTTCGACCTGTTCGAGAGCGTCGGAGAGCAGCCGGTGCTCATCGTCGGGACCCCACGGCCTGGGCAACTGGTGTTCGTAGAAGATGCCGAACCGCATCGAGGACTCCTTCGCCTCCGGCCCCCCAGGCCCGTGTGAGCTTTTACTGACGCTAGGGGCCCGTGGCCCGCCGCGCTAGCCCCCCGTTGGCCGCGGCCGTGCGCACCGCCAGTCAGGGCACACCAGCATGATCCACAACGGCTGCCGTGGACTCTCGGGCAGGCTCCAAGCCCCGGCTCTGGGCCCGGCCGCGACCTGCCGCGAAAAAACCCGTGGCGAGCCGCGCGAGCCTGGCGGCGACCGTCTGTGGCGGGTCTGTCGGCATCATCATGTAGCTCATGGCGAGCCTGATGACGGCGTCGGTCACTTCGGCGATGTCCGCTCTGCGTAGCTGCGGCCACTGACGGCATACGTGCGCGACGATCCGTGACCGCGCCGCGAACAGTTGCGGCTCGGCCTGGGTGGTGAGCAACGGCAGCATGCCCTCGTTCCCTTCCCCGGTCAGCGCCGCCTTGAGCAGCGGGTCGTCCGCGGCTTCTGACAGGGTGTAGGCGACCGCCGCCGCCACCGCGGTCTCCAGGTCGTCGTGCCGTGACAGCGTGTCGTCGATCCCGTCGAGGAAGCGCTCGGTATGCCTGAGCAGGACCGCGCGTGCGAGCCCGAGCTTGTCGCCGAACTCGTTGTACACCGTCTGCCTGCTGACTCCCGCGGCCGCGCCGACATCCTCCATGCGCAGCCCGCGGAAACCGCGGGTGGTAAAGAGGTCGGCGGCCGCGTCGAGCAATGTGTCACGCAGCGAACCAGTCACGCGGTCATGTTCCGTGTCGCTGCCCCCGCCGTCAAGCCCGCACCAGGGGGGTGCGGCACCAGCGAGTGCGGCACCAGGGCAGGAAGGACCTAGCTAGCGGGAAAGGCTGGACGTCATGACACGCGCCGCAGCCGCGTCTGTGTTCTGTAGCTGCCGTGGGACCGGTGAAACCGGCCGCGCACACCCGCAACGGCCGCGCCGCACCTGGTGACGATCACCGGGTTCAGTTCGAGCTCGGTGACTTGCGGAACCCGCACGGCGAGTCGGCTAACGCGCTCGAGCAGCCCGGCCAGGGCCCCGACGTCGAGCGTGCCCGCTTCGTCCGTGGATACGGCTGGCGTGGGACCAAGCTCCGTTCCCGGGCCGGGCTTTGTCGCCGCACCGGGCGCCAGGCCCGGCTGTGTGGCTGGCGTTTGCGCCTCATCGGCCTGAACGTCCCGTTCGCTGGCACGGTCGCCGACCGCCGCACGGACGGCCTCTGGTGGCGGCGGGGCAGGCCCGCCGTGCAGCTCGTCAAGCATGCCTTGCGCATCGCGGGGGGTCAGCGGCGCGCGCCGACAGACCCGTGCACCGACGAGCGCCCCCGCGGGGCCGCCGAGGACAAGCGAGACATGTGCATCACCGTCGGCGTCTCTGACGACGCGCACAATGACCTCGGCGCCTTGCTGCGGCTGGCGGCGGATACGCACACCGGTCATGGCCGGCCCGAGCGAGGCGGCGAGCCGCCGGTACGCCACCCGTACCTGGGCGGGCGTCGCGAGGCCGCAGCGGGTGTTCTCCGGCCGCCCGGCCAGGCGGGCGCCCTCCGCGACCAGTGTCACGGGGAAACCCAGCCACCAAGCGGCCTCCACAGCGCAGTCGGCGCTGTCAGCCGTCACGCTTTCAGCGACGGGGATCCCGTACCGCCTGAGCAGAAGGGTCAGCAGGCGCCGGGCCGAAGGGCCGGCCGCGTCGGCGATCGGCCTGGTCAGTTGCCCGGCCGATGTGGCGGTCATAGCAACTCCTTTGGTACGACCCGGCTCCGGTCTTGGCCGAGCTCCGGTCCGGGTCAGCGCGTCCGCCGCAAGAATGGGTCTTGCTGCTCTACCGGAGAGATTCGTACCCCCGAACCCATGGCACTGACACCGCCGTCGCGGCGGCAATGACGGGATTGAACGTGGGGCCGGCGATTTCGCCAGGTCACCGGCGGGCGGGGAAAGCTGGAACGATGCCCGGTCGCCCAACTGTTCATGCGGCTCAGCGCAGCCGCCGCAGAAAAGGGTCTTGCGGCTCCGCAGGCGTCAGGCGTACCCGTGCATCAACGACCTTGACGCCGTCCGGGCGTGCCATCACCGGATTGAGGTCAAGCTCTACGACTTCTGGCAGATCATCAGCGAGTTTCGCAACCCGCAGCATCGTGTCGGCCAATGCGGCCACATCCGCTGGCGGAGCGCCTCGGTGGCCGAAGAGCAGCGGCGCGGCCCGGATCTCACGGATCATATGATCGGCGTCGGCGTCGGTGAGCGGCGCGAGCCGCACAGCTCTGTCGCCGAGAAGTTCGGTGTTGACGCCGCCAAGCCCGTACACCACAACCGGGCCGAATACCGGTTCCTGCACGACGCCGATCAGGATTTCTACGCCGCTGCTGATCATCGGCTGCACGAGCACCCGCTGAAGCTCGGACCCGAACGTGTCCGCAAGCAGCCCGTAGGCCTGGCGGACGTCCTCCTCGGTGCGCAGGTGGAGCTGGACTCCGCCAGCCTCGGTCTTGTGCACGAGCCCGGGCACGTCCGCCTTGAGCGCGACGTGCCCGCCGAGTTCGGCCGCGACACGGACGGCCGCGTCCACGCTGGTGACCGGCCGGGTCGCCACGAGCGGGATTCCGTAGCAGCAAAGCAGGTCGATGGTTTCTCCCGCGGACAGCCACCCTCCGTGCCTGTGCCGGGCGAGGAAACGCCCGACCAGTGCGTGGGCGTCGGCCTCCCGCACGCGGTCGAGCTCGGGTATAGAGCCACGCTCGGTGGCACGCCAGGCCTGGTAGCGGGCGGCATGTCCGAATGCGCGGGCCGCGCTTTCCGGATAGGCGTACGCGGGAACGGCGTCCATGGCCAGGAGCGATTGGCCCTGCTCCGCGCCGTCGCCGGATGCGGTGTCATCGTCCTCGCCGCCGGAGGTGGCCTGCTGTGATTGTGCGCCGCGTGCCGCAAGCCGGATGGCGGCCGTCTGGGTGAGCAGGGCGGCCGCGATCGGTTTCGTCATCTTCGCCGAGGTGATCGCGGGTACGAGGTCGGCGGTGGCGGTGGGTACGGCGATCGTGAGGATCATGTCGACGGCATTGTCGGCGGTGACTTCTTCCAGGCAGGACCTGAAGGCGTTGGGGGTGACAGCCGCGGTCGTGTCGACGGGGCCTTTGACCGTGGCGCCCGGAGGCAGGAGGTGGCGCAGCCGCCGCTGGGTTTGGCCGCTGAGCACCGCGACGGTGAGCCCGGCGTCGGTGCAGGCGTCGGCGGCCAGGACACCTCCACCGCCGGCGTTGGAGACAATGGCGACGCGGTCGCCCTTGGGCAAGGGCTGGCTGGCGAGCAGGGCGGTGACTTCGAGGAGTTCACCGAGGCTGGTGGTGGAGATGATGCCGGCCTGCTCGAAGAGGGCTTCGCGGGTGACCAGGGGGGTGGTGGCGGCGGCGGTGTGGGACGCGGCGGCTCGCTGGCCGGCCGCCGAGCGGCCGGCGTGGACGGTCAGGACGGGGATCTGCTGGCCGACGCGGCGGGCGGTGCGGGCGAATTTGCGCGGGCTGCCGAAGGATTCGACGTAAAGAACTGCCAGCCGCGTCAGGTCGTCTTGTTCCCACCACATGAGCATGTCGTTGCTTGACACGTCGTACTTGTCGCCGACTGAGGCGAAGGAGGAGATGCCGACCCCGAGCCGGGACAGGTGGTCAAGCAGCGCGATGCCGACGCCGCCGGACTGTACGACCAGCCCGGCATGGCCTGCTGCGGGGTGCGACGCGGCGAAGGTGGCGTTCAGGCCGAGCCGGGGAACCGCGACACCGAAGCAGTTCGGGCCGATCAGCCGCATGCCGTGCCGGCGGCAGATGGCAAGCAGATCCGCGCCCACCCCGGTGTCCAGGCCAGCGGTGATCACCACCAGGCCTCGGACACCGCGCTTACCGCACTCTTCTGCCACCTCCCTAAGGGCTGCCGCGGGCACCGCCACGATGGCAAGGTCGACCGGCTCGGGCAGATCGGACACCGAAGGTACGCAGGTCACACCCTCGGCATGGCGTGCGCGTGGGTTCACCGCATACACGTGGCCGGCGAAGCCGCCGGTGACGATGTTGTGCAAGATGGAACGGCCGACGGTGCCCTGATGGCGGCTCGCGCCCACGACTGCCACAGAGGCTGGTTCCAGGAGGTAGCGCAGGCTCGCCACATCCGCGCGGCTTTCCCTGCCTGCCACCGTGTCCAGGTAGCTGTCCATGCCGCGGTTGCTGACGTCGTGGGGGAGCGGGAAGGTGAGGCTGATCAGCCCGTCTTCGATCTGCCGCTCGGCGGGAAGGCCCGCGTCGGCGAACACCCGGAGCATGGCCGTGTTGGTCGCAAGTGTCTGTGCGGTGAAGGCATCGAGGTTGCGGCGGCGCGCGATCGATACCAGATGCTCGAGCAGGAGGGTGGCGACGCCGCGGCCGTGCATGTGGTCGGCGACCGCGAAAGCGATCTCCGCGTCCCCTGACCCACCCGTTGGTTCGTAGCTGGCGACACCGACAAGCTGGCTGCCCAGCCAAGCGAGCAGCGCCGCATGATCTTCGCCAGGCTCGCGGCAGACCCGCTCGGCCTCCTGCTCGGCCGCGCGCGGGCTGAGGTTGAAGAACCGCAAGTACACGTTGTCGGGTGACATCGCCGCATGCATGAGGCGCACAGCCTCGAAGTCGTCTGGCCCGGCCGGCCTGATCTCAACCGTGGTGCCATCGGTGAGCAGTGCGTAGACGCCGGCCTCGACCGGGGGGTTACTCGTCTGGTTCATCCAAGGTCCTTCGGGCGCTTGGTAATTTCCGCTTGCACCTTGCCTCGGCCGGCCGGGTGACTGGCGGGCACGATCCGGGCGTACGGGCCAGGGAACACAAGGGCGACGTGGCCGTCACTCAGCCACTTGATGACGTAGGGCGGGGTTCCATCCTCGTGCTGGACACCGATGACCAGGCCGACACGATCCCCATCGCCATCAACGACCAGGCGGTCGCCGACACATGCCTTCATGACGGCCTCCTCACCCTCCTTGCCCGCATCCGGAGCCAGGCCTCGTGTGCTGGCCGTTAGGCCCTATCGGATCCTCTGATGCAATCCTCGGCGGTGGCTCACGGTGCCCGCACCGGGCCGAGGTCCCTGGCTTGCGGGTCGTTGGGCCCGGTCCGGTCAGGGGGCCTGCCGCCACCCGGTTTTCCCGCAATCAGGGCGAAAGTCCTAGCGTCGTAGGCCGTCGGCCTCCTTTGGGGCGGTGGCGCGCCGAGCAAGGTTGGCCGTGCGGATCCCGCGTCTGGGTTCCCCTTGGGACCTCCGCCCAGGCGCCGAAAGGGGCCGGGGAAGGAGATTGCCATGAAGGCTCACCCAGCCCATGCAAGCGGAAAGCGGCGGGCCGCGAGGGCGCCTGACCCAGGCGCCGTGCCCTGTTGACGTGCGCGCGGATCACCACGCCGCGGACACGGCAAACACAGCCTGAACGTCGCCGCCCAGCGCGCGGCACCGCTCAGCGGATTACCGGTCGGCGCCCTGCCGTTCCTGCTCCCAGACCGCGACGCATTCGGCGCAGGTGTCGACCGGGGGCTCGGGCGAGAACTCACCGCGGACGATCATCGGCGCGCCGCAGTACGCGAAGACGATCGCGCCCGCGGGCTGCGCCGGCGGCGGGTAGCCATGCACCACCTTGGGCGTGCGCATCTCAAGCGGCAGCCCGCTCGTCTCGTTCGCGGTCCGCGGTGTCACGTTTCTAGCGTACGACGCCGTAAGCGAAGAATGTGATCATGTCGGACCTTGCCGGTCCGACCTCGCCGATCTGAGCCCGGCCGCCCGGCCAAGCCCGCTGGGCCCGTCGTTTCCGCCCGGCGTGCGCCGGGTACGCCATTCTGGGTGGAGACGTGGGACGCGATCAGATCCCGGCGCAACGTCCGGGAATACACCGATGAGCCCATCGCCAGGGACCGGCTGGATCAGATCCTGGAGGCCGGCCGCGGTCGCCGTCCTCGCGTAACTGGCAGCCGTGGGACTTCGTCGTCGTCACGGATCGCCAGCAGCTCATGGAGCTTGCGAAGGTATGGCGGGGCGCCGGGCACGTGGCGAGGTCGGCGGCGACGATTGCGCTCGTGGCACCGGTTCCCGAGGATGAACGCCAGCGTGACTGGGTGCAGTACGACCTTGGCCAGGCGACCATGAGCATCATGCTCGCCGCGGCCGACCTCGGTATCGGGAGCGGCCATGCGGCGGTCACTGACCAGCGGCTGGCGGGTAAGATCCTGGGCTTCCCCGATGGCAAGTTCTGCGCGTACCTCATCGCGCTCGGCTACCCGGCCGCCCGCCCGCTAGCGCCTATCGCGGCGCCCGATCGAAGGCCCTTCGACGCCGTGGTGCACTGGGGTTCCTGGTAAGCGCAGCACGGGCACCGGCCAGACGTGCGGAAACAGGCGGACAGGCCATGGGCGGCGCGCACGGGCGCAGCTGTCAGGACTCAGCGAGCCCCGGGGGCGGACCCCGGGATCTCCCCGCAGGCGGCTGCAGCCTGCTCCCGACTGGATGGAATCCGCCGGCGCACGTGTCATGAAAGGATCACGGGGATCCGATGAAGGTAATTCTCAACGTTATCTGGCTTATTCTGTGCGGAATCTGGATGTCGCTCGCATATGTGGTGGCCGGGCTCGTCTGTTTCCTCTTGTTCTTCTTTATCATCACAATCCCGTTCGGGATCGCGTCCTTCCGCATCGCGAACTACGTGCTGTGGCCATTCGGGCGGACGATCGAGCCCCGGCGCGACGCGGGGGCCGGCTCGCTGATCGGGAACATCATCTGGATCATCTTCGCCGGCTGGTGGCTGGCCATCGGGCACCTGGTGACCGGGGTCGCCTTGTGCGTGACCATCATCGGCATCCCGCTCGGCATCGCCAATTTTAAGATCATTCCTATTTCGCTGCTGCCGCTCGGAGTGCGCATCGTCCCCACCGGCCAGCCGACCTACGCAGGCTGACCGCCGCTAGGCTCCGGGACACGCGGTAGGGCTCCAGGGCAGCGGCGGGTCAGGTGTGACGGGGGCCTGGCGGAGCGCGGTCGCCCACCAGCCCACGTCGACCCAGCCACCATGCTTGTAACCAGCCGCGGGGAACACCCCGATGGCGGTGAAGCCAGCGGCTTCGTGCAGGCGAACGCTCGCGTCGTTGGGCAGCGCGATCCCCGCGTAGGCGCTGACGTAACCGAGCCCGCGCAGCTCGGTGAGCAGACGATCGTACAAGGCGCGGCCCGCGCCGCGCTGTCGCGCGGATGACCTGATGTAGACCGATGTTTCCACCGACCAGCGGTATGCCGGCCTGCTGCGGAACGGAGCGGCATAGGCGTAGCCAGCCACTTCCGCCGCTGTCTCTGCGACCAGCCACGGCAGCCGTACCGGGCCCGCCGTCATCCGCCCCCGGATCTGCGCGGTGTCGGGCGGCTCGGCCTCGAACGAGATCGTCGTCTCCGCCACGATCGGCGCGTAGATGTCACGTATCGCCTCCGCGTCACCGGCCACCGCCGGCCGCACCGACACGCTCAACGTCGCCATGTTTGAAGACTCACCGGTCCTCCTGCAAGGCCGGCCTCCTGCAAGGCCCGCCCTCCCGAGGGGGGCGTTGCCCCACTGCTGATCTTGCCAGCTTGTCAATAGCTGCGGCAGGGGAGTACGGGATCCTGTGGATGCCTCAGCGCAATGAGCGGGCTATCCACAGTTTCGGTTGGATCAGGTGGCGGCGGCCGTTAAGGACTGTTATTGAACTTACGATGAGTATTTGATGCCGTACCCGGTGCTGGGGATGACGGTGCTGGGGATGACGCCCAAATCTCACGAATGCGGTCGGCCGCTACCCTCACCGCGCCATTTCGCCCGTGGCCGCTTCGCCCGTGGTCGCGTCCGCGCGGCCGTGCAGTCGCTCGCGCGACGCGATCGCCCTCCTCGGCCGGTCGGTGACAAGTACGTCCACGCGGGCATCGGCAAGCCAGCGGGTGATCCCCGCGTCGCTGTTGACCGTCCAGACCATCGTCTTGATCTGGTGGCTGCTGCATCTGCGCAGCACACCAGCGCGCGCCAGGCGGTGGTGCATTGCGACCCAGTCCGCGCCGCAGGCTCGGATGCGGCCCAGCGGGAACACTTCACTGCGGCGGGCCAGTGGCCTGAGCAATCGCGGCGTGTCACCGAGATCACGGCCGAGTGACAGGGCGACGGGTACGTCGGGGAACCGGGCCTTGATCGCGTGGACCGAGGCGTCCTCGAGCGTCGTGGCCACGAAGTTACCTGGCCCGAGGATATCGAGCGCCTGCTCGATGAGGGCCTCCTCCCCGCCGGTCTCCTTGAGGTCCAGGTGCCCGCGCGCCCTGCCCGCGATGAGCCGCATGATGTCCGTGACGCGCGGCACCTCGTACCCGGCAAGTTCGCAGAGCCCGCGGTAGCTGATCTGGCCGACCGCGGTGTGCTCGGCCGCGTGCGCGTCGTGGTAGGCGGCCAGTTCGCCGTCGGCTGTGCGCCTGATATCGAACTCGACGTAGTCCGCGCCTGCCTGCACGGCGTGCGCGTACGCCTCGTACGTCCCCGCACGCGCGTCCTCGCGGCCGCCGCGATGGGCGGAGATGGCGGTCATCGCTTCACTGGCTGAAGCTGACGTTGGTGCCCGTGACGTGAATGAGAACGCCCTGTGCCGAAACGGACACGCTCTGCACAGACATGTTGAGCGGCAGGTTCGGAACGGTAACGGTGAAGTCGGCCAGGGAGCCAAGGAGTGAGACGGGAAGGCCGTTCGCGGAGATCACTTGTACATGGATCTTGTTCGTGCCGACCTGCGTGACCCGGGCGACCGCTGTCCCGCTGACGACGGTCAGGTCGACATTGAAGGTGATCTCGTTGCCGTGCACGGCGGTGACCGTGACGGTCGGGCCTCCCGACCCACCCATCAGGTCACCGAAGGTGATCAGCGCGGTTCCCGACAGGTGATCGACGGTGCCACCGTTGTAGCTCGAATTGAGATGGACACCCTGCAGGGTCGCCGCGAGATTCCTGATGTCGACCGGGCCCTCGGTCACCGTGGGGGCAGTGATGTTGACCTGGTGCAGGTCCCGGGCCAGAACCTGGGTCAGGAAGGGGAAGCCTTCGATCGATACGTGCGGCTTGCTGCTGAGGCCCTGGCTCTGGATCTGCTGCGCCATCCGGTTCTCCGCATAGGCAACCGATGCGCGATCAGCGATGACGAGCAGCACGAGCAGCACGATCAGGGCGATGAGCACGTAAAGCGGCCAACGGCGCCGTCTGCGCTGGTGCGCCGGATACTGCTGGACTGGCAGGGGCGCGGTCGGGTATTCGCTCACGGCACTTCCCCTGGATGCGTGGGCAGCGCGGCCGCGCTCGGCACGATCATCCCCCGGGGCGGCCCTGGCCTGTTGCTTGTGCCGCCCATGTTGTCACGGACGGTCCCGCGTGCGACGGCCGCGGCGCTGGCCACCGCGGACGCGGCACCCACCCCGCCGGTCGACGTCATGAGGAGATGTTATGGTATGCCGCGCGATGCTGACAGATCATGGCCAATCCTCGGGAAATCCGCAGCCGATGAAGGCCGCGGGGCGGGTTTGACCGGAAGCAGTCGCGGCTCAGGGACAATTCGGCGCCCTCGGGGGCCTTGGTGCCCGGCCGTCGGCGCGGTCAGGTCAGCGGCCGGGTGGCCATGGCTGCCGCGGATGCGGCACGGGCTCCTGCGGGGAATCCCGGGGGTCGCTCCAGGGCGGGACTGTACGGCTCATCAGGGGAGATCACCGGTGTTCACGGCCTCGAGCTGCCGCGAGTTCGAGTTGGTGACCAGCAGCGTCTTGCCGTTCGGCGTCACGGCGAACTGGCGGGGCAGTTCGCCGGACTGCACCACCCCGAGCAGCGCGCGCCGGCCGGCGAGGGCTGCCGCGGTGTCGATCACGGTGAGGCTGGACGTGGCGCCCTTCACCCCGAAGCTGTTGGAGTCGGCGACAACGATCCGCTTCTCGTTGTTGATGAAGGTGAGCCCCAGCGGTGCCGCGCCGACCAGAACCCGGGCGATGAGAGCGTGCTGCGGGTCGCTGAGCAGTTTCTGGGCGGAAAAGCCGAGCACCTCGTCGCTCGATCGCGCCGTCACCCAGACGACGCTGCCGTCCGCGGAGTTGATTGCGTGGACCGGGCCGCATCCCGCGTTCACCGTGGCGGCGACCGATGTCGCAGGTTTGGTCTCGGCCTTCCGCAAATCCAGGACTGTCAGGGTGCCCTGCTGCGAACTGGTGTTCCGCATCTCGTTCGTCACATAAAGCCAGCGGCCGTCGCTCGATACCCGCGCGTCCACCGGCTTCACACCGAGCGGAGTGAACCCGACAAAGTCGGCCAGGTTGAAGCCTTTGCTGAGCGCGGTCTGCAAGTTGAACACGGCCAGGCGGTTCTGGTTCATGAGGGTGACGAACGCGAACCGGTCATCGGGTGACACCGCCACCTGGGCGGCGTTCCCTGTGTGGCCGCCAGGGCTGAACAGCTTCCCGAGCACGGCACCAGGGCTCCCATGTTCCGCGCTCGCCACGTTGAGGACCAAGGCCCCGCTTCCGGTCGCGACGAGCAGGTAACGTCCGTTGCTGGTGATGGCCTCGCCGTTGGCAGGCGTCGGCAGGGAAATTGTCCGGACCAGCGAGGGCGCGAGCGCGCCGCCGTTCTTCATCACCGCGACCGACAGGCCGAGCGTGACGAAAGTCCACTTGCCGTCTGGCGTCAGCGCGACGGCGTACGGTTTCCCTGCGAGCGGAACCATGGCGCGGTGAACGTTGGCCAGCGGCTGCGCCGCCGCCGTCGCAGTGCTGCAGCCCGGCGCGGTGAGGGCCGTCGTTGCCCGCGTCCCGCCTTTGCCGACGGTGTGGATCGCGAATGCGGCACCGG
Source organism: uncultured Actinomycetota bacterium (assembly GCA_963851085.1). Classification (GTDB taxonomy): domain Bacteria; phylum Actinomycetota; class Actinomycetes; order Streptosporangiales; family Streptosporangiaceae; genus DATFVJ01. Next base: position 21,896 of record CAWKNX010000009.1, read on the forward strand.
CCAGGCCGACGACCGCGGCACACGCGACGACCAGGGCGGCGCGTGACCGCATCCAGGGCCGGTCGGCGCGCGGGTTCTCCCGCGGCGCGGGGTACCGGGGCGGCGGTCCTGGCGAACCCGGGTGGAACGAGGCCCCAATGGGCAGGGCGCCACCCACGCCTGCGTCGGTTTCCGCGCCTTCGCCCGCGTCCCGGCTCCGGCGCGGGTCCCTGCCCCGGCCCGCGTACCTGTCTCCGCCCGTGTCCCAGCCTCCCGCGTCCCTGCCTCGGCCCGCGTCCCTTCCCGCACCGGGATCTTCGCCTGTCCCGGTCTCCTGGCCGCCGCGCGCGGCGCCCTGGTGCTCATCGCCCCAACCCGCGCCGACCTCCCAGCTAGCGGCCTCCCTGCCTGCGCTGCGGTCCCCGCCTGCGCCAGGTGATCGGGTCTTCGGCAGGCCGGCCGCTTCTGTCGCCGGGCGCCCGGAAGAAGGTGGCTCATCCGGGACGATGCCTGCCGAGCCGCCGCCTCCCACGGCGGCGTCGGTCTGGCTGTGCCCGGCCGACCCGGCGCCCGCTCCCGCCGCGCCTCCTGGGGCCGGGGCGCCTCCCTGGGCCGCGCCGCGCGGGATCGCGCTGTCTGGGATCGCGCTGTCTGGGGCTGCAGCGTCCGAGCCCGCGGCCACAGCGGGGGCGGCATCCGGGGCCGCGGCGGGTGGGATCGCAACGTCAGGTACCGCGGCGCCGGGCCTGGCAGTCTCGTTGCCCGCACCGGGCCCACCCGCGCCATCATCGCTGGTGCCGTCATCGCCGGTGCCACTGCCCCCATCCGCGCCCACGGGGCGGGCCGGCGTGGCCGCCTCCGTGGCCGGGCGAGGCCGTGGCGGCGTCGCGCTCGTCTCGACTGGCGAAGTCCGCCTGCCCGAGGCTGCCTCGTCGGCTCGGAGCCTGCACGCGGTGCGCAGCGCGACCGCGAAATCCCCGCACGTGGCATACCGGTCAGCGGGCGTCTTGGCCAGCGCCTTCGCCATGACCTGGTCGACCGCCGCTGGCAGATCGGGGCGACGGTCCGTGACCCGGGGCGGCGGCTCTGACAACTGTGCCCACAGCACCGCCATGCGCTGGTCCCGGTTGAACGGCGGTGCGCCGCAGAGCATCTCGAAAGCGGCACACGCGAGCGCGTAGAGGTCTGCGCGCCCGTCAACGGGCCGGCCCTCGATCTGCTCGGGCGCGACGTAGTCCAGGGTGCCGAGGAACTGGCCCGCGGAGGTGAGGTCAGCCGCCGCGAGTGACTGCTTGCTGAGCCCGAAGTCGGACAGGTATATGTGATCCCGCTGGTCGCTTCCCGCAGCCTCGTCGAGCAGCATGTTGGCGGGCTTGACGTCCCTGTGGACCAGGCCGCGCGCGTGCGCCGCGTCCAGTGCGGAGGCCATCTGAGCGATGATGTAGGCGACGTGCACGGCGGGGAGCGTGCCCTCACGATCGAGCAACGTCCGCAGGTCACGGCCCCGCACGTAGCGCATCGCGATGAACAGCACGCCGCTGGCCTCGCCGGCTTCGAAGATCGGGATGATGTTGGGGTGGTCGACCGCGGCCGCCGCCCTCGATTCCCTGATGAAGCGCTGCCGGAATCCCTGGTCGCGTGCGAGCTCCGGTGCCAGGATCTTCAGCGCGACGCGCCGGTCGAGGCGCACGTCGTGGGCGCGGTACACCACCGCCATCCCGCCGCTGCCGATCTGCTCCTCCAGCAGGTAGCTGGCGATCCGCGCGCCGGGACCGAACCGGTCAGCATCGGGAGGGTTTCCTTCGCTCACAATGCCTCCAGCGCTCTCCCGCCCATGCCAATACCCGCTGGCGCTCCCCGCCGCTGCGCGTTCCAGCACCGGAAACATCCGGGACACACTCGCTGAGCGGCCGGAACAGTCCGAGTACAGCTAATGACAGCTATCGCCGTCTGGCGCGCCATAGACTGAAAGGTTGAACACATTCTACTTTACGCTCGCTCGCTCTACACTTGGCGGATGACGACCGAGCGTTCCCTGTCGTCGCATGCGACCCCGGTACTCGTGATAAGGACGCACGGGTCCGACCAAAGGTTGCATGCGGGACACTCGTACACCGTTGGCCGCGATCCCGACGCCGACATAGTAGTCGCCGACTCGCGGGTGTCGTGGCGGCATGCGGTCGTGCGGCTCGATCAGGGCGCCTGGGTCTTCGAGGACGTGGGCAGCACCAACGGGACCTTCCTCGGCAACCGCCGGGTGGGCCGTTGCGAGATCAACTCGGACTGTGTCCTGCGGCTCGGGCACCCGGAGGACGGGCCGGTCGTGCTCTGCTCGATCACGTGGCCCGACGCGGGCAGCCGGGATGCGTCCGCCGCCCGCGCGGGCGGCGTGAGTGTCGATCGCCGCCCGACGGCGGTGCACCGCGCACCGGTGCGGGTGCTGCGGATCGGGCGGTCACCAGAAAGCGACCTCGTGCTCGCCGATCTCGGTGTTTCACGTCACCACGCCGAACTGCGGAATTTGGGTCGCGGTCGATACGAGATCACCGACCTGCACAGCCACAATGGCACGTATGTCAATGGCGAACGCATTTCAAGCGCGACGATAACCGAGCAGGATATTATCGGCATCGGGCGGGCGACATTCCGCATCGTCGGTGACGAGCTCCGGGAATTTATCGACGAGGGAGATATCTCGCTCGTCGCGCAGGATCTCACGGTGCGGATCCCGAGCGGCAAGGTACTGCTTGATCACGTCAGTTTCCCGATCGGCGAGCGGTGTCTCGTCGCGATCATCGGCCCGAGCGGCGCGGGCAAAACGACGCTGCTCGGCGCGCTGACCGGCATGCACCCCGCGGGCGAGGGCACGGTGCTTTACGACAACCGCGATCTCTACAAGCATTACGCCGAACTGCGTCACCGGATCGGCCTGGTTCCGCAGGAGAACATCCTGCATACCCAGCTGTCCGCGCGCCGCGCCCTGCGTTACGCGGCCGAGCTGCGCTTCCCCAAAGACACGTCGAAAAAGGAGCGCAACGGCCGGGTCGAGGAGGTCATCGACGAACTCAGCCTCAAGGCGCACGCTGAGACCCGCGCCGCGTCCTTGTCCGGCGGCCAGCAGAAGAGGGTCAACGTCGCGCTCGAACTGCTGACCAAGCCGTCACTCCTGTTCCTTGACGAACCGACCTCCGGCCTGGACCCTGGCCTGGACAAATCGGTAATGGAGATGATGAGCGGGCTGGCCAAGGACGGCCGCACGGTCATCGTCGTGACACACAGCGTCGCCAACCTGGGCGTGTGCGATCGCCTCCTTGTCATGGTGCCTGGCGGCCGCGTCGCTTTCTTCGGGCCACCGGCAGAAGGGCTCACGCATTTCCGCAAGCCAGGCTGGGCCGAAGTGTTCCAGGCATTCGACCAGGAGCCGGACAGGGACTGGGCCGCGGAGTGGAAGCAGTCGCCGCTGTACGCCCAGTACGTCACGTCGGGGCTGACGCCACGCGCGCCCGCCGCAAGCGGCAGACAGGCCCCGCCGCCGCCCAGGTCGCGTAACCGCCTTTCGCAGCTCAGCACCCTCGTCAGGCGGTACATCGCGGTCATCGCCTCCGACCGCGTCTACCTCGCCTTTCTGGCCGGGGTCCCGATCGTCCTCGGCCTGGTAGTCCAGGTGATCCCGGCCAAACTTGGGCTCGGCGGGCGCACGGGCACGAACGACGCAGCCGAGCAGCTGCTCCAGGTCCTCGTTCTTTGCGCCTGTTTCGCCGGGGCCTTCAACGCGGTCAGGGAGCTTGTCAAGGAACGAGCCATCTTCACCAGGGAACGCGCCGCTGGGCTGTCCGCTGGCGCCTACCTGTCTTCCAAGCTCGTGGTGCTAGGCGTCATCAGCGCGATCCAGGCTGGCCTGCTCCTGCTCATCGGGCTGTTCGGCCGCCCACTTCCGGCCCACGGGGCCGTGCTGAAAAGCCTGCCGCTCGTGGAACTGATGCTGGCCATATGCGCACTTGCCGTCGTATCGATGGCCCTTGGGCTGCTGATCTCGGCATCGGTGAACACGTCAGAGAAGGCGATGCCGCTGCTGCTCGTGGCCGTGGTGGTGGAGATCATCTTCACCGGAACCGTGTTCGCGCTGAACGGGAAGGCAGGGCTCGAGCAGGTAGCGTGGCTTTCCCCCTCCCGCTGGGGATTCGCCGCGCCCGCGTCCACGGCCGACCTCACGCGGATCATGCCGCCGGTCCCTGGAACCAAGCCGGATCCGCTGTGGCTGCACAACGCGCACACGTGGGTCAAGGACATGGCCGGCCTGGCTGTGCTTGCGGTCGCGTTCACGCTGCTCACCTGGTGGCGATTGGTGCGGTTGAGCCCAGGCCGCAGACGCTGATGGCGCGGGTGGGGCCACGGTCCCGTAGGTCGGCCCGGGGGTCGCCCCCGGGCTGGCACAGCGCGAACGGCTGCCGTGTGGCGCGCCGCTCGCGGCGCAGCGGGGGTCCGGGGTCGCCCCCGGGCTGGCACAGCGCGAACGGCTGCCGTGTGGCGCGCCGCTCGCGGCGCAGCGGGGGTCCGGGGGTCGCCCCCGGGCTGGCACAGTCAGGCGTTCTCGCTTCGTTCAGCTCGTCAAGGTAATCAGGCCGTAGTGGCCGTCATACCGGTGGTAGAGGACGCTGCCCCGGCCGGTGCCTTGATCTGCGAAGAAGACGAACGGCAGGCCCGTGAGCTCCAGCCGGCCGGCCGCTTCCGCCGCTGTCAGCCTGGGCGCGGCGTGCGAACTCACGGTCAGCGGGGGGGCGGTCAGGGCGGCGTCGCGGTCCGGCGGGTCAAGCCGCGCCATTCTGAGGTCATCGCCCGACCGGTAGACCACGCTGTCCAGGCCGGTTTCGGTATCGGTGAACAGATAGAAGTCGTAGTCCATGGTCTGCATGTCGAATGCGGCCTCGTCCGGTGTCTGCGCCGTCGGCGTTACCGACTTGCGCTGGACAAGCTCCCTTTCCGCGACCGGCCGGGGATAGTAGCCCGGCCGCTCGGCCCGGCGCGCCTGGTGGCGCCATTCGTTCGGGCCGCTGTCGGGCATCCCACCACGGCGTGCCTCCCAGTTGCGGCCGATCCGGGACAATTGATCCCTGAGCCGGTCGTGCAGCCGGTCGGTCGCTGCGCGTAGCGTCTCGGCAGCGACCTGTGCGCGCACGATGCGCCCGTTGACGTCCAGGCTGGCCTGCGCCAGCGCCGGCCTGGCGACCGCGGGGTCCGCGGCCACAGCAAGTCTCACCTTTGCGAACAGGACCGGCTCGGGCGCATACCTGCGGATCACGGCCAGCACTTTGGTGCGCGCGTAGCCGATGGCACGGTTGGAGATCTCGCCCCTGGCCGTCACGATCACGTCCGGCCCGGTTACCGTCTGTTCCTTAGCGGAAATTGTGGCAGACACTAGTGAACACCACCCTCCCTATCTGCATGCGATTGTGCATGCGGTGGCCACGGTGCCCCGGTGAAGCCGGGGCCGCCGGGTTTCGCCATGTGCCAGGTGAACCATTCCCTGGCCAGCCCGGCCACGGCGGCCAGGGCACCTGGCTCTTCGAACAAGTGGGTAGCACCAGGAACCACGTGCAGCCGGTTGTCGCAGCGAAGCTGATCTTGTGCTTGCCTGTTGAGTTCTAGGACCTCCCGGTCCCTGCTGCCCACGATCAGCAGTGTGGGCGCACGTACCGAGGCCAGCCGGACCGCCGCGAGGTCGGGCCTGCCGCCGCGGGAGACGATGGCGGCGATGTCAGCGTCGGGCGCCGTAGCGGCCCACAGCGCGGCCGCCGCACCCGTGCTCGCCCCGAAGTAGCCGATCTGCGCATCGCGGGCGCCGCGCTGCCCGCGCAGCCACGCGGTGACGGCGGTGAGCCGGGTGGCGAGCAGCGGGATGTCGAACACGTGCGCCCTGTCGAGCTCCTCTGAGGGTGTGAGCAGATCGAACAGCAACGTGCCGAGCCCGGCCGCGTCCAGGGCCGAGGCCACATCACGATTGCGCGGGCTGAACCGGCTGCTGCCGCTGCCGTGCACGAACACCACGATGCCCAGCGCCTCTGCTGGCACAGTCAGCCGTCCGGCCAGCTCGATGGATCCGGCCGGAATCGCGACGTCGTCGTCGCGGACATGCGGGCCAGGCTGCGCCGCACCCTGCTGCGGCGCGGTCACCGTGATGGGCCAGGCGGCGGCACGCCTGAGGAGGTCAGCGACCTGCTCGTCGGAGGTCTGGGTGAAATCCTCGTACCATTGGCCGATCGCGAAGAACAACGCGGGGACCTCGAGGCAGACCACCTCGTCGGCGTCACGGCGCAGGCTTTTGAGAGCTCCCGCGGCGCCTATCGGCGTGGCGAATACTACCTTGCGGGCGTGCTGCGCGCGGGCGACCCGGCAGGCGGCACGTGCCGTGGACCCAGTGGCGACGCCGTCGTCAACGACGATCACGGTGCGGTCCACCAGCGGAATCCGCCCTGTGCTCGTACGCAGCAGACGGGCCCGCTGCTCCAGTACGGCGCGTTCACGATCTTCGACAGCCGCGATCTCGGCGGCACTGATCTGCGCGCTCCGCAGCACGGCGTCGTTGATAACCCGTACCCCGCCCTCCCCGATGGCGCCCATGGCGAGTTCCGGCTGGAACGGCACGCCAAGCTTGCGGACGACGAGGACATCCAGCGGTGCCAGCAATGCCTTCGCCACTTCGAACGCGACAGGCACGCCGCCTCGGGGCAGCCCGAGAACCACCGGGTTCTCGCGCCGCAGCGAACGCAGATCCCTGGCGAGACGGCGCCCGGCATCCGCCCGATTGATGAACGGCACTGCACGCCCTCCCATCGCATAACCCTCATTGGGGGCTATATCTAACACAACCGCTCACGATTGTTCGGGTGTTAGGGCCGAACGTCCCCGCCGCCCGCGTGCGCGGCTACGCGGGCGGAGACGCGGAGTCCGCAGGAGGGCCCGCCCCACGGGCTGGCGGCGCTGCCGTCAGGCGCGGCGCTGCCGTCAGACGCGGTACTGCCGTCAGACGCGGAGTCCGGCACCGCGCGAGCGCGGCGCCGGACCCTAGTTCTGTCTATCGAAGGCGCTCTGCCTTCGGAGAACCTCTGCCCTTTCGGAGAGCTTCGCCCTTTCGGAGAGCTCTGCCCTTTCGGAGAGCTTCTGCCCTTTCGGAGAGCTTCTGCCCTGCCCGAAGAACCTGGAATTACTCGTGTTGTGCGGTTCGCTGGGTGCGGTAGTGGTCGCGCCAGATGATGCGGTAGATGGGGATGAGGCGGGGGATGGAGCGGAGGCCGGGGATGTAGGGGATGAGGATGAAGGCGAGGGTGAGCAGGGCCATGAGGCCCCAGACGAGGGCGTCGGCGTTGTCTGAGGTGCTGAAGGGTTTGATCTGGTACCAGAAGGTGTAGAGCCAGAGCCAGGCTTGGCCGGGGAAGTTCCCGGTTTCGTTCATCATGCCCCATTGGTCGCCGGACAGGTGCTGGGTGTCGGCTTTGCCGGCCATGTAGGTGCTGTCGGCGAGGAAGAGCAGTGATTTGGTGTAGTCGGTGCTGTAGAAGCCGTTTTGGGATTGCAGGGCGCCGTCGAGGGCGCCGGTTTGGGCGAGGGTGAGCAGGTGGGTGGTGAGGGTCGGGACGGGGCCGTAGTTGCCGGGTTTGACGGCGGCGGGGTTGCCGCCGGGGGCGGCGGCGAGGGCGGTGGTGTAGTTGGTGGCCCATTTTTGCTGCTGGGCTGGGGTGGCGGAATTGTAGGTGGCCAGGGCGGTGGTCAGGGCGGGGGTGGCGGGGGTGTGGGCGAGGGGGCCCAGGATGAAGTCGGTGGCGGCGTTGACGGGCTGGGTGACGCCCATCCAGTGGGCGAGTTTGAGGGGGCCGAGTTGCTGGCCGGTGGTGGCGGTGTTGTAGGGGGGGCCGTAGGCGGCGGTGCCGGCGGTGCCGGCGAGTTCGGCGGCGGCGGTGGCGGTGAAGTCGGCGGGGTCGGCGTTGGCCCACGACGCGATGGTGAGGGGTTTTTCGTCGGGGGAGGAGAACAGGACGGACAGGCCGGCGGTGAGCACGGCGACGGCCAGGAACGCGAGGACGAATTCTTTGACGATGTCGTAGTGGCGGGTGGCCTGGCCGGGTGTGGTGTCCTGGTCGGGCTGGCGGGTGGTGGTCATGACGGTCCCTCCGCGGCGGTGCCGGGCCCGGCCGGGCCGTCCGGGGGCCCGCCGGGCCGGCCGGCCGGGCCGCGGGCGGGGGTGCCGGTGGTGGTGGCGTGGGCGGGGTGGCGGGGCGGTGGCAGCGGGATGGGGGGGGCGACGCCGTGGCGGCGGACCAGCAGGATGTGCCAGATGGTGAGCAGCCCGAGGGCCAGGGGCAGCAGCACGATGTGCCACATCAGCATCTGGCCGAAGTCCAGGACGTTGAAGAACGCGCCGATGCCGGCCGCGTTGAGCCCGTCTTTGGCCTGGGTGGAGATCCACTGGGAGTCGAAGTTCTGCTGCACCAGGTAGCCGGTGAAGGCGGTGCCGATCGAGGCGGTGAACGCGACCGCGCCGGTGACCCAGGTCAGCCCGCGGTGGCCGCGCCAGGCGGCCATGAAGAACTTGCCCCACAGGTGGATCACCATGACGAACATGAACAGTTCCACGCTCCACAGGTGCAGGCTGTTCACGAAATGCCCGGTCGCGGAGAAATGCCACCAGGACGGGCCTTTGAGGGCCAGCAGCCCGCCCGAGATCAGCACCACCAGCAGCGCCGAGAGGGTCAGCACCCCGAACACGTAAATCCACGACGCCACATAGGCGGGCTGGGTGTCCGGCAGCATCTTGGCCGGCGGCAGGGTCTTCAGCCACGCTTCCCGCAGCCGCCCGGTCCACCCCAGCGGATCCGCCCCCGCCCCGGCGGGGGCGGGGCCGGCGGCCCCGGCGGCGGCCCCGGCGGGCGGGGCGGTCACGGCCGCCGGCCCTTCGGGAACGGCAGCAGCAACGCCGCCACGAACACCACGACCATCAAGATGACCACCACCAGATTGGCCACCGACACCTGGATCACACCCCAGTGCAGGTAATGCCCGGGATGGTTCAAATTCACCGGCGGCCCGGCAACCACCCGGCCCACCACACCCGATCGGATCATCGCGACCTCTGCCTTCGCTCGGGAACCAAAACGGGCGGCGGGAACCCACCCAGAGCAATCGCGTACCTCCACACCATCCACCCCCACCGCCCCGCTTGCCAAGGCCCACCGTCATCGGCAAGCAGGGACCAAAGTCCCCACTTACCCACACCCGTGCCTTCTCCCGGCAGGCGAGGCGGCGCGGGGCTATTACACGTGACGGCGGACCGTGTGATCTGGCGAAAGGCAAATGGGAGTGGCGCAAGGCACAAAATGGCGCAAGGCACAATGGCGCAAGGCACAATGGCGCAAGGCACAATGGCGCAAAAGGCAATGGCAAGAAGCGATGACACAAGAAGCCATGGCGCACCCGCGGTGGTGCGCGCCGTGGCACCCGTTCGGGCCGTGCTGCCCATCGGAGGGGTCCGGAGCTTGCCGGGTCCCGCGCGGCGTGCGGGTTGGGCCGCGCCGTGGCGGCCGTGCAGGTGGTGCCCATCGAGGCTCCTGGGGTCGCCCCGGGCTGCAGAGTCGCGCGGGTGTGCGGGTGGTGCTGCCATCCGGGGTCCGGGGGGTCGCCCCCGGTCCACACAGTCGCGCGGACCCCACTGTGGTGTGCGCCGCGGCAGCCGTTCAGGATTATGGGTGTGCGGCTGCGTCCGGTGTGACACGGGCCGCCGGGTGGAATCTGCTCCCTCCGGCGTTCGCCGGGGACCAACGGCCCTGCCCGGCTGAAGCACACGGTGATGAGCTTGGCGGAGTGGTTGCTGTGGTTGCCAGCGGGCTGGGTGCTCGCCGTGGTCATCGCACCTCGGCGCACACCCGCACGCAACCTGGCAATTCGCGAGTGAGGAGCAGACGCGATGGGACCACCGCGTGGCGACGAGGACCAGCAGGGCCCCCAGTTGATGGAGGCTTCCGCGTTGGCAGCGTTGCACGCCGCGTTGCAGCAGGCGGGTTACCAGGTGATCGGGCCGACGATGCGGGACGGCGCTATCGTGCTCGCCGAACTGGCCTCCGCGGCCGACCTTCCTTATGGCTGGGGAGTCACGCTGGAACCTGGCGGCTACCGGCTGCGGCAGCGCGCGGACTCGGCGGCCTTCGGCCACGCTGCGGGCCCGCAGTCCTGGAAACCGTTCCTGCACCCGCCGCGGTCCAGGCTCTGGTCGGCGCGCCGCGGCGAGGACGGCTTCGAGCTCGAGCCAGACGAAGAGGCCGTGCCAAGGTACGCGTTCCTCGGCGTGCGGCCGTGTGACCTGCGCGCGATCTTCATCCAGGACCAGGTGCTCGGCAGCGGCACGCACGCGCGCAGCGCGTACGCCACCCGGCGGTCCGCGGCGTTCATCATCGCGGTGAGCTGCACCGAGCCGGGTGAGACCTGCTTCTGCTCCTCGATGGGCACCGGGCCGCAGGCCGGGCCGGGTTTCGACCTTGCCCTGACCGAGCTCACCGGGCCGGCCGGCCCGGGCGGGCATCGCTTCCTCGTCGATGTCGGATCTCCGGCCGGCGCCGCCATACTGGCCGAGGTGCCACATCGGCCGGCGGCCGATGCCGTGGTGGCGGCGGCGCGGTCTGAGGTCGCCGAGGCGGCCGGCCGGATGGGCCGGTCCATGCCCGCCGAGGGCCTGCATGAGCTGATGGCCGCCAGCCGGGACGCCGCGCGCTGGGAGGACGTGGCGTCGCGCTGCCTGACCTGCGGTAACTGCACAATGGTCTGTCCCACCTGCTTTTGCACGACGGTCGAGGACACCAGCGACCTCACCGGTGAGCACGCCGAGCGCTGGCAACTCTGGGATTCCTGTTTCGATCTCGACTTCTCCTACCTGCACGGCGGCAACGTGCGGGTTTCCGACAAGAGCCGGTACCGGCAGTGGCTCACCCACAAGCTCGGCACCTGGCACGACCAGTTCGGCACTTCGGGCTGTGTCGGCTGCGGCAGGTGCATCGTCTGGTGCCCGGTCGGCATCGACATCACAGCCGAAGTCGCCGCGCTGCGCGCCGAGGCCACCGGCAAGCCTCCTGAATCCGACGCCGGGGACGACGGCTGGCCAGCGGAAACCGGGTCAGCGGAACGCCGGGCCAGGGAAGGCAGGGCTGGCAGGCAACAGCGAGCGGAGGAATGATGAGCATGACTGACTCGCCGCCCCTCACAACACACCAGTTCGTCCGGGGAATGACGGCTGAGCACATCGCACGGCTGGACAATGTCGCGCGCTACGTGTCGATGCCCGCCCGGCACCGGATCTTCGAAGAGGGCGGCACGGCTGACCGGTTCTGGCTCATCGAAGCCGGTCAGGTGGCATTGGACCTCCATGTACCCGGGCACGGCCCGGTCATCATAGAAACGCTCGGCCGCGGCGATGTGATCGGCTGGTCATGGCTGTTCCCGCCGTTCGAATGGCTGCTCGGTGCCGTGACCATGCAGCCGACGCAGGCGTTCGAACTGGATGGCAAGGCGGTTCGCGCGATGTGTGAAGCCGACCCGGTGCTCGGGCACGAGGTCAGTCGCCGGCTCATCACCGTCGTGGTCCGCCGGCTTCAGGCAACCCGGATCCGGCTGCTCGACGTGTACGGCCGCCCGGAGATCCGTCCATGACCGTGTCGATGCTCCCATCGCGTTACCGTGTCATGGCGCGCGACCAGGAGAACCACGACACCGTGACCTTGGTCATGCGGCCCGTGGATGCGCCGATCCCCGGCTGTCGTCCGGGCCAGTTCACCATGCTGTATGCATTCGGCGTCGGTGAGGTGCCCGTGTCGGTCAGCGGAATTTACGGCGGCAATGGGGGTGGCCCGCTCACCCAGACCGTGCGCGTCGTGGGCGCGGTGACCGGTGCGCTCTGCGCGGTCGGCCCGGGACAGGTGATCGGTGTGCGGGGGCCGTACGGCACGGACTGGGGCGTCGCAGATTCGGCCGGCCGGGACCTGGTGGTCGTGGCCGGCGGCATCGGTCTCGCGCCGCTGCGCCCAGTGGTGCTCGCCGCACTTGGGGAACGGGAGCGCTATGGGCGGATCGTCCTGCTTGTGGGAGCCCGTTCGCCCCACGATTTGATCTTCGTGCGCGAGCTTGACGCATGGCGGGAGCGGGGGGTGGACGTGGAGATCACGATCGACCCACCGGCCACCGGCTGGCACGGGCATGTCGGCTTCGTGAGCCAGCTCATCGGCCGTGCCGAGTTCCACCCGGCCAATGTCACGGCCTTCGTGTGCGGTCCAGAGATCATGATGCGGGTGTCGGCCAGGGCGCTGCTTGAACGGGGGGTCGCGGCACGCGACATCCAGCTGTCGCTCGAGCGCGACATGCGCTGCGGAGTCGCTACCTGCGGCCACTGCCAGCTAGGGCCGCTGCTTGTCTGCAGGGACGGCCCGGTCGTGAGCTATGAGCGGGTCGCGCAACTGCTCGCTGTCAAGGAGCTGTGATGTCTGACACGGCCGGCGGCGGCGGCCCGGCGAAGCGTCGGCCGAAGCTCGCGGTGTGGAAGTTCGCCTCGTGCGACGGCTGTCAGCTCACCCTGCTCGACTGCCAGGACGAGCTGCTCACGCTCGCCGCCGAGGTCGAGATCGCGCACTTCACCGAGGCGTCGAGCGCGGATGTCGCGGGCCCGTACGACGTCTCGCTGGTAGAGGGATCGGTCACCACGCAGCAGGACGCGGCGCGGATCGCTGAGATCCGTGCCGCGTCACGTACCCTCGTGACGATCGGGGCGTGCGCCACCTCGGGCGGGATCCAGGCGCTGCGGAACTTCGCGGACGTCGTGGAGTTCACGTCGGTCGTCTACGCCCGGCCGGAGTACATCTCGACCCTCGCCACATCCACCGCCATCGCCGGGCACGTGGCGGTGGATTTCGAGCTGCGCGGCTGCCCGATCGACCGCCGTCAGCTGCTAGAGCTGCTCACGGCGTTGCTCGCCGGCCGAAGGCCCGCGATACCCGCGCACAGCGTCTGCTACGAATGCAAGCGGCGGGGGAACGTCTGTGTCATGGTCGCGCACGGCACGCCGTGCCTCGGGCCCGTCACGCAGGCCGGCTGCGGCGCCATCTGCCCGGCGTTCAGCCGGGGATGTTACGGCTGCTTCGGCCCCACGGCGAACCCGGACACCGAGTCGCTGACCGCGCGCCTGCGGCAGCTGGGCATGACGAACACGGAGCTCAAGCGGGTCTACTCGACCTTCAACACCGCATCTGACGCGTTCGCGGCGGCCGCTGGCGCGGTCGATGAAGCTGAGCGCATGACGGCGTCGCCTGGCGGCGGCCCTTCACACAGGGACTGATAGCGGCCCTTCACACAGGGACTGATAGGGGCGTTGGTCCCTGGGGACCGGGCCGGAGGTCGGCGGGCCTGGAGCCGTTTGCCTGGTGTGCACGGCAGCCGGTCCTGGTCTGCTTGGAACGGCGAATTGGAGGAGCGATCGCCATGAATAGCACCGTCAAAGATGTGATGACCAGGAGTGTCGTCGCTGTCCGTGAGACGGCCGGTTACAAGGACATCGTCACGGTCATGCGGCGGCGCCGGGTCAGCGCTTTCCCTGTCCTGGACTCTGACGATCACGTGGTCGGCGTGGTGTCCGAGGCAGATCTCCTGCTCAAGGAGGCTGTGCCGGCGGCACGTTCAACGACGGCCATCCCGCCGTGGGCGGTGAGCCGCAGGAAGGAGCGCGCCAAGGCGACCGGGGTCACCGCGGCTGAGCTCATGACCCAACCTGCGGTCACGATCAGCCCGGGCGCGACCGTCGCGGAGGCGGCCAGACTGATGTACAGCAGCCGGGTGAAGCGGCTGCCGGTCGTCGACGGTAACGGCCGCCTGACCGGGATCGTGAGCCGGGTGGACGTGCTGAGCGTCTTCGGCCGGCCGGACGAGCAGATCCGGGCTGAGGTGATCAAGGACGTCCTCGGCGGCGAATTCGCGCTCGATCCGGACAACTTCGATGTGAACGTGAAATCCGGCATCGTGACGGTCACTGGGCCGCTCGAGCGCAGGGCCGTCGCCTTTCAGCTGCTCGACGCCATCACCTGCGTCGAGGGCGTCGTGGATGTGCGTGACCGGCTCAGCTACCCGCCTGGAGAAACCCCAAAGATCGCAGGAATCATCTGAGGGGTACCGCGGCACGTGCGCCCGCAGCCTGGCTGCCGCGATCATGTCGGCCGACTGATCGAAAAGGGGTGACAACGATGTCCCGGGTCGCCGTCATCGGAGAAGAAGTGCGCATCCATGGCTTTGCGCTGGCCGGCGTCGCTACCCACCCGGCAGAGACAGACGAGGAGGCGCGGTCGGCCTGGCGGTCGCTCAGCGACGAGGTGGCCGTGGTCATCCTCACCCCAAGCGCGGCCGACCGCCTCGCGGGTCAGCTGAAACAGCGGCCGGATGTACTGACCGTGGTGATGCCCCCATGACCGGCCCGCTGCCGCTGCCGCGGACGCGGACGCGGTAAGGCCTGCAGCAGGTGCTCACTCGCCGTGACCGGCGCTGAGCTTGTTCACCACATCCACCACACCGTCGATGTCCCAGGTCAGCCGGATAGCGACCGCGATCATGTCCTGCTCGTCCTGCTGCGCCGGCTGGCCCGTCAGCGTCACCACGCCCTCTTTCACAGCGATGGTCACACTCTCCGGCTCGGCGAACACGATCTCGGTGAATACGGCGCGGACGTCCGCGGCGATGTCCTCGTCCGGGCGGAGGAAGACGCTGAGCAGGTCGCGGCGGCTGACGATCCCGATCAGCGTGCCTGCTGGATCGACTACCGGCAGTCGCTTGATGTGGCGCGAGTTCATCAGCCTTGCCGCTGCCGGGATCGTCGCGTCCGGGTGGATCGTGACGGCTGGTGAGGTCATCAGGTCGCCTGCCGTGTGGCCCGAGTGCTTGCTGCCCGTGGACCAGTGCAGGCGGCCGCGTCGGCCGATCCGCGCCTGCGCGGCGTGCTTCTCCTCGACCGCGAGCAGATCGGCCTCGGACACGACCCCGGCCACGTGGCGGCCCATGATCAGCACGGGAAGTGCGCTGACCTTGTGCTCCGTCATCAGATAGGCGATTTCCTTGTATGGGGTGATGCGGTCGACGGTCACGACGGATGTCGTCATGACGTCGCGCACCCTGCGATGCCAGCGGCCACGTGGCTCATGCCCGTCACCGCCCGCCCCGTGCGCCGCGGGCGCCGGTGGCGACGCGGACGCGGCAACCTGCACGCCGACATGTTCCTCGACGGTATCGAGCGCCCGCGCCACATCAGAGGCGCTGGCCCTGCCGTGCAGGGATTCGTAGTATGCGGCACCGAGGTGTCGCAGCATTGCGTCGAAATGGGCGTCACGGCGGTTCATTCTGGTCCGCCTCCTAACGTCGAGACTGCTGATATCTGGCCATTTTGTACGTCGGCTCCGCAGGGCTTGCCTGGCCGGAACCGGAGTTTGACCCCCAGCCGGCGGGAGCCGGCGGGGTCAAACCAGACGGCCGGTCAGGCAACCTTTTCCTTCGCGTGGGTGGCCACGCCCGGCAGCACCTCGACCTCTGGCGATGTGCGGCGGAGATGCACCATGCCGAAGATGGAGAGGACCAGCATGAGCGCCGCGCCCGCGAACGCCGCGATGGCGGCGATTCCCGCGATCTGGCCGATCTTCCAGAAAGCGTACGCGTTGAGCAGCATCCCGCGGAGAGTCGTACCGCGGAATACGGTCTGGACCTGCGCTGCCAGCTTGGCGTTGTTCGGCTGGGCCAGCGACTCGGCGGACAGCTGGGAGTAGGTCTTGCCGCCACCGATCGTCTGCAGGTGGACCGCGATGTAGTGGTTTGCCCAGGCCTCCGCCTGCGGACCGGTCAGCAGTTGCTGGCCCGCGTACTGGTTGAGGTACGGGCCGATCTGCGGGCTGGCGAGTCCGGCGCTGCCCTTGGCCGGGAAGTAGATCTTCTGCGAAGCGAGCTGGTTGTGTACCTGGCTGGTTGTGAAGCTGTATCCCCACGTCAGCAGGGCGCCTGCGATCAGCAAGATGACCGCGAGGCCGAGTCCCGCCACCGTGAGCAGGGCATCGAATGTAGTGCGGCGCATTTCAGGACGCCTCCCATCGTGTGCCAGATCTCTGCGACCTGGCGACTTATATTCACGCACTGGCCACAGTTTTTCGCTTTATGGCAATGCGTGGTAAGGGCTGCATGTCCTGGTTTCGAAAGGAAGCATGTCCCTGCGTGGAAAGGACTTCTGTCATCTGGCGAGGTCCGCGGGCGCCCGCCGAGGCCTTTGTCACCGGCTGGGCGCGGCCGTGCGGTCCGGGTCGCCGCGACCTGGACCACACGGCCGCTGTGCGGAGGGAACCGGGGGCCTTGCCGCTCGTCCCGCTCCGCCTGGATCAGCTTGCCCGCTTGAACTGCCCCGCGGGCTTGACCGGGATCTGCCGGCCAGCCACCTGCTCCTTCTCCTTGAGCCCGACCATCACCTCGAGGATCCCCTTGTCGTAGGTGGCCGTGATGTCGTCTTCGTTCGCGGCCGCCGGCAGCGGAATGTGACGGGTGTAGACGCCGTAGTAGAACTCCGACCGGTGCTTGGTCTCCGTCTCCTCGTGGCGCTCGGCGTGGATCGTGAGAATGCCCTTCGACACCGTGACCTCGACCTGCTTGTCCGGGTCGATCCCGGGCAGCTCGGCGCGCACGATGTAGTGACCGTCCTCGATGTAGTCCTCCAGCCGCATGGGCTGGGCCATAAAGGGACGGAGCGCGGAGAAGGGTGATTCCAGCCAGTCGAAGAGGTCTGGGAACAGGCCCCTGGTCTCCCTGCGCGTCAGTGCGCTCATCGATCCCACCTTCCCTCGGTTCTCCTGCTATATCGATCGAATCGCCCGCCCGCCCGCCGTGGTAGGGACCAAGGTTGAACCCACAGGGGACCTCCGGCCTCTGGCCTGGGCGGAGGAGCAGCCATGGCCACGGACCGCAAGCCCGCCAGCCCTCCTACACGCGATGGGTCCACTGGGGTTCGATCGCCTCCCATGCGGCCTGCCATCCGGTGAGCCTGCGGCGCTGAATCAGCCGCCGGGCCATAGCGCCCAGGCTGAGCAGCAGCACAGCGAGCACTATCGGCGCGAAGGCGACCGCCGCGACCATCCGGTCGAGCATCTGGCTGGGGGTCAGCGGGGCGGTCGTCACGCGTCCCGAGCTGTCGACCCAGACATGAACTTTGCTGCCTGCACGCGTTCCGCTCGCCGCTGGAACCTCGCCGACGTGAGCCGAGCCGTTCGCCGCGGTCCACCGCGCACGTACCCAGGCGAATGTCGCCGACTGGTACATGAAGCTCGCGTTCTTGGGCGCGGTATCGAGCAGGACAGCGGAGACGCGGTGCCATCCCTGCTGTGTGTGCTGTGCCCGCAGCGTCGCCGCGCGCGCGACGTGGCTGGCGGCGATAGCCGTGATCGGTGCGCCGATCAGGAACGCGGCAAGCAAAGCGGCCATGATGGCGGCCTCCACCCGGTCCGACCGCCGCCTGAGGGGGTTGTGATCCAGTCCCAGCCACCGGGTGAGCCTCGCCAGCCTGGTCGTTCGTTCTGCTGGTTCAATCATCACCGTTACCTCCACCTGCCTGGATCACTGGCCGCGGCCGCGCCGCCCGCTCCGTGGCCCGCAGTACCGCGCAGCGGGGCCAGACGCAGCGCACGGCGCAGATCATCTGTCGAAACCGTGCCAATGACCCGTCCGTCCGCAAGCACGACAGCGGCGAGCTCACCAACGAGCGGCGGCCGGGTGTAAAGGGGCGCCGCCGCGTCGTCGGGCGCCACGCGGTAGGGCGGCGGAACGGCCGTCGCTACGCGGTCCAGCCGTAGCTCACTGCGCGCAGCCGGATGGAGGCGTGCCAGTTGGTCAATGCAGACCGCGCCGACCAGGGCGCCGTCGAAAGCCACGACGGGGAACACACTCTGGTGTGAGTGCCGCGCCACCCGCTCGACGAAGTCACCTGCCATGCTCCACGCGGGCGCGATTTCCGGATCGGGCGTCATGATGTCGCTGACCCGCACGCCCGCCATCACGTCCTTGACGCGCGCAGCACGTTCTTCCGCCCCGGCGGCACTGACCAGGAACCAGCCGATGAGAACCAGCCAGAGGCCGCCGAGGTTCCGCCAGCCGACGAACTCGGCCGCTCCAGCTACCGCGATGGCGATCCCGAGATACCTCCCGGTCCTCGCCGCGAGGCGGTCGGCGCGTGCGCGGTCGCCGTAGCGCCGCCACATCAGCGCCTTCAGCACCCTGCCGCCGTCCAGGGGCGCGCCGGGCAGCATGTTGAAGACCGCGAGCAGCACGTTCATGATCGCCAACCAGGACAGCGCCGCGTTGACAACTTCCATCCCGCTCAGACGCGCGGTCGCCAGGGCCGCCGCGCCGAACGCCGTGGCGGCGACAACACTGGTCGCCGGCCCGGCCAGGGCGATCTGGAGCTCCGCACCTGGTGTCTTGGCTTCGCCACCGAGTTCGGTGACGCCGCCGAGCATCCAAAGGGTGATCGAGCGCACCTGGACCGCTTTGCGGCGCGCGACAAGCGCGTGCGCGAGTTCGTGTGCGAGCAGCGACGCGGCGAACAGCAGCGCGCCGGTGATCGCCATGATCCAATAGGCACTGGCCGGCCGATGGGGGATGAGGCCCGGCAGGACGCTCGCACCCAGAATCTCGGCGATGAGCGCGACGATCACTATGACAGACCAGTGCAGACCGACCGGGATACCGCGCACCCGGCCGAGCCGCACGCTCTGCTTCATGTGACACCTCCCGGTGCGGCTGCAGCGCCACGGCGCTGCGTTCGGCCGCCGCATCGTCACATTTACCTTCCGCCACGGCAGGGAATGCCGATTAGAGGCGTTTAACCCAGATCGGCGGGACCTTGAGCCCCAATGGACGCGGCCGTCGGGACTCCCGGGCAACAGCAGAAATGGCCCATTGCTGTCACCCCAGTGGCAGCGATGGGCCACGGGTGCAGCTCTTCTGGAGGAGCGCGGCGACGCTGCGGGGCGGGCGGGGGTGGAAGGACCGCTGGAGTGGCGTAGTAGCCGGGTGGGGCCAGCGGTGCCGGTGAGCATGGTCGCCATGGCCTGCCCGGCTGGACCGTGTGGACGGCTGAGGCGTGATCGCGTTGGATCGCGGGCCGGTATGACGCCGGCCGGACGGGACATCCGTCGCGATCACTTCACAGGCAGCTACCAGGCCAGCGGGGGCACAGGGAAACGGTCATCGCCGCGGCAGCTGAGGTGTTCCTCGACCTGCACGACGCCCTCGACTCCCTGGACCGCGTGGACCAGGCGGGGCACCGCGCTGCGGCGCCGGATATGACCGTTCAGCGTGACCACGCCGCAGACCGTGGTGACAGTCACGTCGGCGGCATCCCTGCCGAACTCGCCGCAGACGATCTCCCTCCTGACCTCCTCCTGGATGTCGTCGTCTCTGCGCAGGTAGGCGTTGAGGACGTCGAACCTCGTGACGATGCCGACCATCCGGCCGGTCGAGGGCGTGATGACGGGTAGCTGCGCGATCGCATGCCTGCGCATCACCTGGGCGGCCTCGGTGACCGTGGTGTGCGGGAACACTGTGACCGTGGGCGCCGACATGATCTCGGAGGCGATGGCCCCAGTCGCCTTCCTCCGTTCGCTGCCGCGGTAGGGGCCAACGGTCGCACTGCCGCGACCCTGCGGGTCGGTCTCCTTGATGATCAAGTCTGCCGGGGTGATGATGCCCTCGGGCCGGCCCGCCGGATCGACAACGAGCACGGCATTCACGTGCTTGCTGCGCAGCACGGTCACGAGGTGCTTGAACGGGGTCGCGGCGCTGACGGCGGCGACATCTGTGCTCATCACGTCCCGCACAAGTGTTCTGTGCATCGCGTAGCCTCCTTCCCAGCGTCCCGTTCACCTAACCGTCCAGTCCGTCGCGGCGCCCGCCCAGGGGCGAAAGACCTGTCTTCGGCGGATCAGCCCGGCGGCATGGCCGGCCGGGCAGGGCGCACGCTGTGCCCGCCGCTGCCCGCCGCGCCGTGGTGCGTGCCGTGCGGCCTGATCGCCGCGAGCGCCTGGTCCACCGGGTATCGGTACGCAGCCGATGTGCCGCCCGGCTGAGCGGCTGGCCTGTCGTGGCTCATGTCGATGCTGGTCGCCTCGGGCCAGGGCTCCCAGGCGGCGGCGAGCTCGCGCGCCACGTCCTCGTCGGCGTCGGAGAGGCCGCGGCCGCGCTCACGCACCCGGCGCGCGGCCACGTCCGCCGGCGTGAAGCAATGCAGCGGGACCAGGTCCGCCGCGGCCCGGGCCGCGGTGGCAGCCGCTGCCGCCCGGTGCCGTGACGACGTCCATGACGCGTCCGCGATCACTGATTCGCCGAGCGAGAGGAGCCGCGCCGCGCGGCCGAGCAGCTCGACGTAGGTGCGTTCGGTCCAGGACGCGGTGTAGATCCCGTGGCAGTAGGCGGCGGGAGCTGCCTGCTCGGGGGGGATCCCCGCGAGCTCCTTGCGGATCCTGTCGCTGCTCAGCACGGTGAAACCGAGCCGGTCGGCGAGTTCACCGGCGAGTGTGGACTTCCCCGCGCCAGGTCGCCCGCCGATCATGACGAGGGTGACCGCGCCCGTGCGCAGGTGGTCGAGCGCGATCTCAGTGAGCAGTCGCGCCTGCGTGCCCGCGGCGCGGCGGCCCTGATCCCATTGCAGGCAAGATACTTTCGCCCGCACGAAGGCACGGTACGCGACGTAGTGATGGCGCAGCGCCGCGGGTCCGTGGTCGGCCGAATACTCCACGTACCATTTGGTGAACCGGTCGGCCAGGTCGGGTGCGCCGAGCCGTTCCAGGTCCATGGCCAGGAACGACGCGTCGTCGAGCCCGTCCAGCCAGCGCAGCCGGTCGTCGAAATCGAGGCAGTCGAGTATCCGCGGGCCGTCGTCCAGGCAGAAGACGTCCTCGGCGAGCAGGTCCCCATGGCCGTCCACCACGCGCCCGTCACGGATGCGTTCGTACAGCAGCGGCTCGCGCCCGTCGAGGAACCGTCCGGCAAGACGCTCCATCTCGTCGATGGCCGCCGTCATCGCGAGCCGGGAGCCGAACGGGCGGGCCTGATCGACGTTGTCGTGCCACCGGTGCGCGAGCGCATCCCTGCTGCCCTGCTCGGCGATCTGCGGGCTCCGCGGGGCGGCCGCGTGCTGTGCGGCGAGCTTGCGCGCTACCTGCCGCAGCTGATCATCCACGGGTGCATGCGCTTCGACCAGTGTGGACAGCCGCCGGTCGGCGGGCATCCTGCGCATGACGAGCAGGTGATCGCATATTCCGCCCGTCTGGTCGCGGATCTCCGCTGTGCCGAGATAGACGTCAGGCGCGAACCGCCGGTTCAGCTCGAGTTCCCGCTCGCACGCCGCCACCCGTGCCTCGGGCGTCGTGAAGTCGAGAAACCCAAGGTTCACCGGCTTCTTCAGCTTGTACGCGCGATCGCCGACGAAGAACACAGCCGCGGAATGCGTCTCGGCGACTCCGGCGTACGGAACCGGTTCAGTCGCTGCGAGCGCCGGATTGTGCGGCACGGTCAACACCACCTCTGGCCCATGGGCGCCCGAGGATGTCCTCGCCGATGGCGGTGGCCGCTGCGGCGACCGCCGCTGAGACCGCCGGGGTCATGCCGATGCCCTGTGTCAGGTCGGCGGCCTCGATCGCGAGCACGATCAGCCGCCCGGGCATGCGGTCCAGGGCCGTCGCAAGGCCGACCGCGCCGTCCAGCCCGAAGCCGTGTGTACTCGCCGTCCTGCGCTCCGCAGGTCCTATCCGGGCCGCGGCGGGCCCGGCGGGCCCGCCGCGGCCGGGACAGGCGCGGCCGAGGCTGAACCTGTGCAGCCGGCCAGGATGCGGCGGGTCGGTGCGGACGGCGTCGACCACCACCGCGAGCGACGCGTGTGACCACGCCTCGATCAGCCGGACGGGATCACCGTCTGTCACCACAAGCCCGATCTCGCGGGGAAGCTGGCCGCGGAGCCGGCCGATGACGGCCGGGCCCGCTCCGTCGTCGCGCCTGAACTCGTTGCCGACGCCGATCACCACGGTCCCGCCCGGCGGCGTCCCGCCCGGCGGCGTCCCGCCCGGCCGCGTCACGCCCTGTCCACCGTCAGCTCAAGAAAGTGAGTGGCACAGGAGATACACGGGTCGTAGCTGCGGATGAGCTGTTCACACGCGAGCGTCAGCTGATCGTCGGCAAGCTCAAGCCTGTCCTGCACGAACCCGCGCAGGTCAGCCTCGATCGCCGCCTGGTTCTGCGCGGTCGGGGGCACGATGCGGGCCGCGAGCACAGTCCCATCCGCGTTCAGATCGTAGCGGTGGTACAGAACGCCACGGGGCGCCTCCGTGGCGCCGTATCCGATACCTGCACGCGCGGGTACCGCGATGGCCGGGTGCTCAGGCGGTTCGTAGGCATCGATGATCCGCAGTGCCTCCTCGACCGCGTAGACGGTCTCGACCGCGCGCACGATCACGCTACGGAAGGGGTTGTCGGAGGTGGGCCCGAGCCCCGCATCGCGCGCCACCTGACGTGCCAGCGGCGAGAGCAGGCGTGAGTTGAGCGAGTAGCGTGCCTGCGGCCCCGTCAGGTAGGCGCCGCGGCCGGCCAGGTGTGCGTGCAGTGCGGTCGAGTGCGGTACCTGCCTCTCGATCACGTGATCCTCGAATTCGGCGACGCCGAAGGCCAGACCCCGATCGGTCCGGATCGTCCCATCCTCGACGGGGTAGCGGTGCGGGTGTGACAGGGCCAGCTGTTCGTGGTCGCCGTGGAAATCGGGGAACTCGAATCCCGCCACCCACTGCGCCGTTGCCACAGCCAGGTCCAGCGCGCGGCGCAACGGCTCCGCCAGCGCGGTGAGCTCGCCCCGGGTGGGTGCACGATGGAAACCGCCCAGCCGGACATTGACCGGATGGATGGATCTCCCGCCGACCGCTTCCATGATCGCGTTCCCGGCCCGCCTGAGCGCCAGCCCGCGCTCGACCACCGGCCGGTGCAGCTTGGCCAGTTCGATCGCGCTCGGATACCCGAGGAAATCAGGCGCGTGCAGCAGGTAGATGTGCAGCGCGTGGCTCTCGATCCATTCGCCGCAGTACAGCAGCCGCCGCAGCTCGGCGACCTGCCCGCCGACCGTGACGCCGCACGCGTCCTCGATCGCCTTGCAGGCGCTCATCTGGTAGGCGACCGGGCAGATCCCGCACACCCGCGCCGTGATGTCCGGTGGCTCTGTGTACGCGCGGCCGCGCAGGAATGCCTCGAAGAAGCGTGGCGGCTCGTAGATCTGCAGCCGCACCTCTTCGACGGTGCCGCCACGTGAGCGCACATACATCGCGCCCTCGCCTTCCACCCGCGAGAGCGCGCCAACAGAAAACGTGCGTTCTTGCCGGTGCGTCATTACGGACCTCCCTGCCGCGTGCGGCGGCATGACGAGCGACGAGTCAGCAACGAATGTGTCATGACGCGACCTGGTCCGGCTAGCCGGAGCGGACCACGGCGACGGGGCAGGGTGCGTGCTCGAGCACGGCCTGGCTGACCGAGCCGAGGAGCAGGCCGGGGATCCCGCCGAGGCCGCGTGCGCCCACCACGAGGAGGCCGGCGGTCTGCGCGGCGCCGCACAGGGCGACGCGTGGCGGCTGCATCACGAACGAGGACGTGCAGGAAACATCCGGATACTTCTCGCGCCACTGGCTGGTCACGAGCCGGGCGCGGTCTGGCGGCCGGGGAGATCGCGCTGGCCGATTCAGCTGACTCCCACGCGTAGCACACGGTGAGTGGCACCCGCCGTAACCTCGCTTCAGCCGCGGCCCACTCAAGGGCCCTCGCGCTCGCCGCGGAGCCGTCAAAACAGGTCACGACGCCGGGTCCAAGCATCGGGTTCACCTCCAGACGGAGCATGCACGTCGCCTGGCGCAGCTTTCCCCATGCGAGCTTTCCCCTTGCAGGGCCGGGTGTCCGGCACGGTGGGGACCTTATGCCCTTCCTGTGCCCCACCCGGGCGCGCGAAAGTATCCCGAGGGCAACAATACGATCGTGGAGGCCGTCATGGACGCTGCCCTGCCGCGGCGGATCGTGGTAGGTGTGAACGGTTCTACAGCATCGCTCGCGGCGTTGCGGTGGGCCGCCGGTGAAGCCGCACTGCGGCGGGCGAGCCTGCTTGTCGTGTACGTGTGGGACCGTACGCGGCGGATGGCGCCGTATGCGACGCGCGGCGGGCGGCTGACTCCTGGCGAGGAACGCGGGGCGGCCAGGTCCCGGTTGGCGATGGCGGTCCGCGCGGCGTTCGGCCCTGTCCCCCCGGCGAGCGTCACCACCGAAGTGGCGGAGGGCCTCGTCGCGCGCGTGCTGCTCGATCGCGCGGCCGAGGCCGACCTGCTCGTGCTCGGCGCTGCCGCGCCCACGATCACGAGCCCGCCGACGGGGCGCGCCGCCGGGCCCACCGCCGGGCCGGTCGCCAGGGCCTGCCTGAGCCGGGCCGTGTGCCCGGTCGTGATCGTGAGCGCCGCCGCCACCATGGGTGGCGCTGGTGGACCGGGTTCTGCGTCGGCCGGACAGGGTGCGGCCGACGCAGTGGCGACGGTGGGTCACGACGCCGCGGCCACGGCGGCTTCCAGCCGGCCCGGGCACCGGTAACGGCCGGCCCGGTGGCGGCGCGAGCGGCCGTGAGCCGCCGCTCGCGGCACGCGCTCGCACGTCATCCGGCGTTGTCGCCCGCGGCGGGCTGCGGGGCAAGTTCCGCCAATCCGCCCGGCTCCGCCAGCCCGGCAAGTTCTGCTAATCCGGCTGGCTCCGCGAGTCCGCCCGGATGCGTGAACTCCGGGCCGTCCAGCACGTCCGAAAGGGCCCGGCGCGGTGATGCGGCCACCGGCGGACCGTATCCGAGCCGCAGCACCATCTGCGGGTGCTCTATGCCGGAGGCAGGGTCGCGGACGAGCCAGGCGTCCGCGGTCTCGAGCGCCTGCGTGAGCGGCCCGACCGCCAGCCCGCGCGCGGTGGCAAGCAGCAGCACACGCTGGAGTGCCTGACCGGCCCGAAGCCAGTCGGCCCGGCGCCCGAAACGCGTAGAGAGCACGGCGAGCTGCGGGGACGCCTCGAACCGGGCATAGCGCGCCTTGCCTGGGGGCCGGCCGAGCGTGAAGTCGCGAAGTGGCAGCGAGCCGTCGGCTACCCGCGGGCCGAACACGCTATCGGGTATCCCGTCCCGGTCCCGCTGGCCACCCGCCCACTTCGCGAGCTCTGACCTGTACCCAGGCTGCGCTCGCTCCGCGAGGTCCGCCTTCGCGGTCAGGTCAAGCACGCGCTCCGCCGCGGCCTCGCCGAGAATATGCAGCGTGGCGCCTTCGAGCCGGGCCGCCTCCACGAGTTCGGCGAGCACGCTGGTTGGTACGGGCTCGCCACTGAACGGGTTCCTGTTCGTGTGCCTGTCGCCGATGACAGCGAACAGCTCGCGTTCGCTTTCCCGCGCGCGGTACCGCCCAGCCATCCGCACCGTGGCGAGCAGCAGGGGCTCATGGGCGTGCGGAAGAAGCCGGACGACAGGTTCCCTTGCTGAGATGGCGATCGCGAGGCGCAGGTTGAACACCGAGGCCCCACACGCGATGTGCACTCCGCGCCCCTGGGGGTCGGCGTGGCGCAGCATCCGCGACGGATCAGCGTAGAGTTCGACCGTCTGGTCGGACTCGCGGTATCTGAACCGCCACGGCTGGGTGTTGTGCATCGAGGGCGCGGTCACTGCTGCTTGCAGCACCCGCACCACCATCTGCCGCGTCGGTACCGCGGGCTTGGCGGCCCGCTGGTCGATGCGCGCGAACCGTGCCGTCATGTCGACACGATTTCTAAATAAGACACCCGCGGGATAGGGGCATTGGTCCCTGGCAACCAGGAGATCCGACCCGGCAAGCACCCGGCAAGCACCCGGCAAGCACCCGGCAACCACCGAGCCTGACTGCGGCAGATGGAGCCGGATTGCCATTGACTGTGCAGGCCCGCGACCTTGGCGGAATATGGCGCCGCCCTGATGCGCTGCCGATCCTGACCGGCTAACGTGAGGTTCACGGTGCCGCCTCGTGCTTCGCGGCGCCTGTCGCCGATACAGGAGCGTTGGTGGAGCCTGCGGACACCCATCCCGTGCTGCCTCATCTGCGCCTCGACGACCTTCTGGCCGAGGTGCAGACACGGCTGCAGGCCGTACTGGCCGCGCGCGACCGCATGCACGGCCTGCTCGAAGCGGTCGTCATGGTGGGCGGCTATCTCGACCTGGAGACCGTCCTCAAGAGGATCGTGGAGGCCGCGGTTACGCTGGTCGACGCGCGGTACGGCGCACTCGGCGTGATCGGGGAGGACAAGCAGCTTGCCGAGTTCGTCCCGGTCGGCCTGGGCGAGGAAGAGATCGCCGCGATCGACCATTGGCCGGAAGGGCGCGGGCTGCTCGGGCTGCTCATCCGCGATCCCCAGACGCTGCGGCTCGGCGACATATCGGAGCACCCTGCCTCGTTCGGCTTCCCGCCAGGGCACCCGCCCATGCGCAGCTTCCTCGGTGCTCCCATCCGGGTACGCGATGACATCTTCGGAAACATCTACCTCACCGAGAAGGCGGGCGGCGGCGAATTCGACGAGGACGACGAGGCCGTGCTCGTCGCTCTCGCTGCGGCGGCGGGCGTGGCCGTGGAGAACGCGCGTCTGTACGACGAGTCGCAGCGTCAGCAGCGATGGCTGCGCGCGAGTGGCGAGGTTACCTCGCGGCTGCTTTCCGGCACGGAGCCCGACGAGGTGCTGAGCCTGATCGTCGACCTGGCCCGCGACCTCGCCGGTGCCGACCTCGTGGTACTCGCGCTGCCGGACGAGGACAAGAAGCGTCTCGTCATCGAGTACGCGACAGGTGAGCGGGCCGAAGGGGCCCGCGGTCTTATCCTGCCCGCAGGGGAATCGCTGTCCGGCCAGGTGCTTACGACCGGTGAGCCGGTGACGCTGCTCGACTTCGGCCGCGACGAGCGGACCGTGCCCGCGGCACGCGATGCACTGGGACTCGGTCCCGCGGTGCTTGTCCCGCTTGGTACGCCGGGCAATGTGCGCGGCGTTCTCACCGCCGGCCGCGCACCGGGGCGCCAGCCGTTCGCGGTCGCGGCCGCGGAGATGATCGCGACGTTCGCCGCGCAGGCGGCGGTCGCGGTCGAACTGGCCGAGCACCGCAGGGAGTCCGAACGGCTCTCGGTCTTCGAAGACCGGGACCGGATCGCGCGGGATCTTCACGACCTGGTGATCCAGCGGCTGTACGCGACAGGCATGTCGCTGGAGGGCGCGACGCCGCTGATCACCCGTCCGGAGGTGGCGACCCGGGTGCGTACCGCCGTGGACGCGATGGACGAGACGATCAAGGACATCCGGGCCACGATCTTCGCGCTCCAGGCGCGCAGCACCGACAAGCCGCCGGGCACGCGGGCCCGCGTCCTTGCGGTCGCGGACGAGATGGCGGGCCCGCTTGGCTTCGCCCCGTCGCTGCGCCTGAGCGGGCCGCTCGACGATCTGATCACCGGCGAACTGGCTGAGCAGTTGCTGACGGCGCTGCGGGAGGCGCTGTCCAACGCCGCGCGGCACGCCAGGGCGAGCCGGGTCGACGTGACCATCGAAGTCGGCAACGGCAAAGAGCCTGCCGGAAACGACGCCCTCCTCCGCGTCCGTGACAACGGGATCGGGATCAACGACGTCACGAAGCGAAGCGGCCTGCGCAATCTGGCGGAGCGGGCGAAACAATTCGGTGGCTCGATGCGCGTGTCCGCGCACCCGGAAGGCGGCACCGACCTGGAATGGAAGATACCGCTGCCGCGCGTTCGCTAGCCGGCTGCGACCGCAGGAGGCTGACTCCACACTGATCCTCAACGGCTGCCGCGGATGCGGCAGTCCTTTGGGTGCGGGGGGATCCCGGGGGGTCGCCCCCGGGGGCGGCACCGTCTCAACGGCTGCCGCGGATGCGGCAGTCCTTTGGGTGCGGGGAGATCCCGGGGGATCGCCCCCGGGGGCGGCACCGCCTCAACGGCTGCCGCGGATGCGGCGACCGCTGGTCGGGGGTTCCCATGGGGTGGACCCCCCCGGGGGGCGGCAGAGCTCAGGCGAGCTTTTCCGCAGGCAGCGCGTTGTCGAGACGCCGGCCGGAGACGAGTTCGACCTTGACGCAGATGAGGTGCTCGCGCGGCCCTGGAGCCCAGGACGTGAGCAGCAGCCCGCGCAAGGTGGCGAGTTCCGCGGCGTCGGTTACCTCGCGCGCGTGCCCGATCACCGTGACGCTCCAGCCGGTGCGCGTTCGGTAGTCCACCTCGTCGGCCTCGAAAGCGACCACGGCGTGGCGCACGGCGGACAGCAGCTTGCATCCTTCACCGGTGCGGATGACGATCTCGTCACCACGGAGGATGAAGTTCACTAGCCGCACGGCTGGCAGGGCCCGCTCGGTGAACACGATCCGGCCGATCGGTGCGGTAGCCAGTAACCTCAGGCATTCATCGCGAGAAAGCACGCCCAGCGACGACGTGCTGAAATCCTGCATGCTGCCAGGGTCCAGATCGGCAGACTCGCCGCCCAGGGCCGAAAGTCCCGGCTTCACTGTGCTACCCGCTGATCCCCGCTCGAACCGTTAGCGGGCCGCCCGTATTCAGCCATTTGCCCGAATTCACTCCTGGTCGGCGGGGTCGGCCTGCTCATGCAGCCGGGCCGCGTACGCGGCGGCCTGGGTGCGGCGCTGCATGCCCAGCTTGGCGAACAGCGAGGACACATAGTTCTTGACCGTCTTTTCCGCCAGGAACATCCGCTCCCCGATCTGGCGGTTGGTCAGGCCCTCACCGATCAGCTCCAGGATCCGCCGCTCCTGCCCGGACAGCCCGGCCAGCGGATCCGGCTGCCGCGCGTTGCTGCGCAGCCGCTCCATCACCTGGCTGGCCGCCCGCGGATCCAGCATGGACTGGCCCGAAGCCACCGTCCGCACCGCACCGACCAGGTCGGTACCCCGGATCTGCTTGAGCACATAACCGGCCGCACCCGCCATGATCGCGTCGAACAGCGCGTCGTCGTCGGTGAACGAGGTGAGCATCAGGCACGCCACCTCCGGCATCCGGGAACGGATCTCACGGCACACCGACACACCGTCACCATCGGGCAGCCGCACATCCAGCACCGCGACATCGGGCCGCAACGCCGGGATACGGGCCAGCGCGGACACCGCGGTCCCCGCCTCCCCGATCACGGTGATATCCCGCTCGGCCTCGAGCAGGTCCCGCACACCCCGCCGGACAACCTCATGATCATCGAGCAGGAACACGCGTATCTTGCTGGAGTCTTGCGCTGCATCCGCCACCACACCAGCCTAACGATCTACCGGCGTCCGGTTAAGAGGGCCTAGCTACACGGGCGCTGGAAAGCGAGCGGGCCATCCGCGCCAAGCTGGCCAGGCCGCAAGCCCGAAGGCATGCCTGGAAGGTATGTCGAGGGCGGCTCTGGTACCGGGGGACGACCCCCGGACCGGCGAAGCTCCGCCAGCTTGGCTGCGGGACGCAGCTTACCTGGTGCGCCTCCGGCGCGACGCGAGCCGGCAGTCCCTTTTGCCTGGCACCCTGAGCGCGGAGTCTGAGGCCTATGCCCGAGGGTGCGGGTCTGACGGCCTTGGCGGCGGGTCCTGCGGCCCTTTCCAGGCGAGGCCCGCGCCGAGGTTCCAGATAGGAATGCGCTGTGTCTGGAACCGTGGTAGGTGCCGCGATGGCACCGACCAATCATGGTGCGCGCTGGAATGGGCGATAGGCGAGGCCGCGCTGCACGGCACACCGCTCGAAGTTGCCGCCGTGCATCGGGTAGCCGTCGACAACTGGGGTTCTGCTCCCGATGCGCTGATGCCGTCGATGCTCGACAGCGGCTACGCTGACGTGTCACCTCCCTGTTGAGCCTGGACGCCGAAGCCGGCGTGCGCGGCGCCTCGGACAAAGCAGGGGACGATATCAAGCACGCCGGTTCGCCTGGGAGGCGGCCATGCCCGAGACGTTCAACGCATCTACCTACCTGATCGACAGGCACGTCGCCGAGGGCCGCGGCGAGCGGATCGCGGTCACCGGCCCGGCGGGCACGTTGAGCTACGCCGGGCTGCTTGCCCTCGTGGAAGACGTCGCGGCCGGCCTGCGCGAGATTGGCGTGCGGTCCGAGGAACGGGTTGTCATGGTGGCCTCAGACAGTCCGCAACTGCTCGCCGCGATGCTCGCGGCCATGCGCATCGGAGCCGTCGCGGTCCCGGTCAGCACCATGCTGACCGGACGTGAGCTGGCCGAGCTGTTCCGTGACACCCGCGCGAGGATCGCCATCGTCTCCGCCGAGTTCGCAGCCGCGGCCGCGCAGGCCGCCGCCGCGGCGCCTGAACTGCGTGACGTGGTGCTCGCCGCCACCGGAGGAGACGTTCCAGACGCCGCAGCGGATGAGGCCGCGCAGGCGGCTTTCCCGCCCGCGATCACTGTCACGCCGCTCGCGGACGTGATTGCGCGCGGCAGCCGTCACGGAGCTAGCGCACCCTTCCCGACCTGGGGTGACTCGGCCGGGCTCTGGCTTTACACATCCGGCACGACCGGCACGGCGAAGGGCGCGGTGCACCGGCACGCCAACATCCGTTACGTCGCGGAGACCTACCCGCGCGAGGTGCTCGGCACTACCCCCGACGACCGCTTCTACTCGGTGGCCAAGCTCTTCTTCGCCTACGGTCTGGGCAACTCGGCGTTCTTCCCGCTTTCCGTGGGCGGGACCACGATTCTGGACCCGGCCAGGCCGACCCCCGCTCTTGTGGCACAGCGGCTGGCCAGCTACGAGCCCACGTTGTTCTTCGCGGTGCCGTCGTTCTACGCGGCCCTGCTCGCCGCCGACGTTCCGGCTGCCGCGCTGCGGTCGGTGCGGCTCGCCGTGTCCGCTGGCGAGACCCTGCCCGCAGGGATCTACCAGCGCTTCCTGGACCGGTTCGGTGTCGTGATCCTTGACGGCATCGGCTCAACGGAGGCGCTGCACATCTTCGTCTCGAACCGGCGGGGATCGGTCCGGCCTGGCAGTTCGGGCACGCCGGTGACCGGGTACGAGGCGGAGATCCGCGACGAAGCGGGAAAGCCCGTCGCCGACGGCGCTCCCGGCGATCTCTACCTCAAGGCACCGTCCGCGGCGCTCGGCTACTGGTGCCGTACCGACACCACGCGCGAGGTATTCCAGGGCGAGTGGCTGCGCACCGGCGACGTGTACGTGCGCTCCGCCGATGGCTACTACACCTGCCTGGGCAGATCCAGCGACATGATCAAGGCGGGCGGTATCTGGGTGTCGCCCGCCGAGGTGGAGGCGCGGCTCCTCGAACATCCCGGCGTCGCGCAGGCCGCCGTCGTCGGGCTCGCCGACGCGGACGGGCTCGAGACACCGATCGCCTGTGTGGTTCGCACGCAGAACCTGCCGGTGCAGGAGCAAGCGCCGCAGGGCGAGGCGGTGCAGGAGCGAGCGCCGCAGGGCGAGGCGGTGCAGGAGCGAGCGGCGCAGGACGAGGCGGTGCAGGAGCGAGCGGCGCAGGACGAGGCGGTGCAGGAGCAAGCGGCGCAGGGCGCTGTGCAGGAGCAAGCGGCGCAGGACAAGGCGGTGCAGGAGCAAGCGGCGCAGGGCGCTGTGCAGGAGCAAGTGCCGCAGGACGAGGCGGCGCAGGCGGCCGACCTCGTCGCTTTCTGCCGTGATGGCCTGGCCGCTTTCAAGCGGCCGCGGGCGATCCTTTTCGTCGATTCGCTGCCGGTTACGGCCACAGGCAAGCTGCAGCGTTTCGCGGTACGTGAGATGGCTGGTGAACTGCTCGCAGAACAGCCAGGCAGCGGACTGCCGGGCAGGGAACGTGCCTGACACGGTCCGGCGCGTGCTCTCGTGATCACGACGGTTTCATGATCGCGGTAACTTTTCCGCAGATACCGCCGAGAAGTTACCGCGATCATGAAGCTCGGCGTTGCCTGGGCCGCGGCTACCGCCCGGATCATGATCGATGGCCCGTTGGGGCGCGCCCAGAAATAACTCGCTGTTTTCAATTCTAGGCCTCGTTGCCGTGGTATCGCCGCTACCGGCCGCCCCCGGGTGCACGTCAGATTTGTAGGTAACCAAGATCATCGTCGAGATGGGCAGCTCAGATGGCACCTGTCTGGTTGTGCACTGCGTACCCAGACGGGCTGCTCTGAGGCGCGGTGATGCGTCCGCGTGGGGCTGACCAGCATGTTTCTGGTCCGGTTGGAACTCGCACAGCCAGACCATCCCTGCACCAGCAGAAACGCGTGAGCCCCTATCTATCTGTCGCACACCCCGCCCCCGCTCACCCCAATCCCGCATCAGGTACCTCATCAGCCCATCCCCATCTCCCCCGGGCCGGTACCGCTTCGTTACCCCATCAATGGGCCATTGATGGGGTAAGACCAGCGATCCGGCTGGCCGCTGCGAAGATCAAATCCGCGTGTTAATCATCTGCGGGTACTTGGGGGGTCAATAGCCCGCCCTGCGGGCCATCGATCAAGCTCGTCCACCCTTCGGCGCGCGGGAACGCGACTCTCCGGGTGACCGCTCTAGCCACGATGTGGGATAACGAGGTACCGGCGGCACCTTGCATGCCGGCGAAGCCGCACGGCAGTCGTTCGGATGCCTGCTGTTCCGCACCCGGCCGCCGTGCCCGGTTCAGCCGCGGGCCGGTGACGGCGTGAACCGCACCGGCATCTCCTTGATCCCGTTGATGAAGTTCGACCGCAGCCGGCGGGGCTCGGCGGCGAGTTCGATGTCGGGTATACGGTCGGCCAGCGTGCTGAAAAGCACCCGAAGTTCGAGGCCGGCGAGGTGGCGCCCGAGGCAGAAGTGCGGGCCACCCCCGCCAAAGCCCACGTGCGGGTTGGGGGAGCGGGCGATGTCGAAGGCGAACGGGTCGGTGAACACGGCATCGTCCCTGTTCGCCGAGCTGTAGAAGACGACGACCTTGTCTCCCTCCGCGATCTGCTTGCCGCGGATCTCGGTCTCGCGAATGGCCGTGCGCCTGAACAGGTTCACCGGGCTCACCCAGCGGACGATCTCCTCGGCCGCGGTATCCGCGAGTGAAGGATCAGCCCGCAGCCGTTCCCACTGTGCCGGGTTGCGGAAGAGCGCGAGCATGCCACCCGATGCGGCGTTGCGCGTGGTCTCGTTGCCCGCCACGGTCAGCAGCAGGACGAACAGGTCGAACTCCTCGGTGGTGAGCACGTCGCCCCGATCGTCCGGCCCGAGCAACTGGGTGACGATGTCGTCGCGCGGCTGCGCCCGACGGCGTTCTGCGAGCTCGTTCGCATACGTGTAGACCTCGGTCGCGGCCAGCACGTTGTCGCCGTCGGCCACCTGGAAATCGGGGTCGTCGTAACCGATGAGCCTGTTCGAGAGGTCGAAGAGGCGGTCGCGGTCCTGCGGCGGCGCGCCGATCAGCTCGCAGATCACATAGAGCGGCAGCGGCGCGGCGATGTCGCGGACGAAATCCGCCTCGCCGCGGCTCGCCACGTCGTCGATCAGCTCGTTGCAGATCTCCTGGATGTGCTTTTCGAGCTGGCCGATCATCCGCGGCGTGAAGCCGCGGTTGACGAAGCTGCGCTGCCTCGTGTGCTGCGGCGGGTCCATGTTCAGCATCATCAGCCGCTGAAGCTCGATCTCCTGCTCAGGGGTCTCGTTGAATAACGCGAGCCGGCGGTGCGAGGAGAATGTGTCCGGGTGCCTTGAGATATGTTCGACATCGTCGTGCCTGGTGATCGCCCAGAATCCCGGCCAGCCGTTGCCCCCGCCGTCCTCGTGCCAGAACACGGGTGCGTGCTCGCGCAGCCAGCTGAGCTGGTCATGCGGGATGCCATCACGCTCGTATGTGCTTGGGTCGACGAGATTGATCTGGGAGGTCATCGTCCCCTGCTCTCCTTGTGACAGCTCCGCGCGCGTCCTGGATCATGCTCGCCGCCGGGCCCCGGCTGGGTAGGACATGTTCTTGTCAAGATAAGCCGGAACCCGGTATGGCAGGCAAGACCCAGGCGGCTCAGGCCTGTTCGACGGGGAGATAGATCCTCCCACCGTGCTCGGTGAACTCGTGCGCCTTCTCCCGCAAGCCGACCTCGAGCGCGGCGGCGTCATCGAGGCCGTGCGTCTCCGCATAGGCGCGGACGTCCTGGGTAATCTTCATCGCGCAGAAGTGCGGTCCGCACATCGAGCAGAAGTGGGCCGTCTTTGCTGGCGCCGCGGGCAGGGTCTCGTCGTGGAACGAGCGCGCGGTGTCCGGGTCGAGCGCCAGGTTGAACTGGTCCTCCCAACGGAACTCGAACCTGGCGTCAGAAAGCGCGTCGTCCCATGCCTTCGCGCCCGGATGGCCCTTGGCCAGGTCGGCGGCATGGGCGGCGATCTTGTAGGCGATCACGCCTTGCTTGACGTCCTCGCGGTCCGGCAGGCCGAGGTGCTCCTTGGGTGTGACGTAGCAGAGCATCGCGGTGCCATGCCAGGCGATGAGCGCCGCGCCGATCGCCGATGTGATGTGGTCGTAACCAGGGGCGATATCGGTGGCCAGTGGGCCGAGGGTGTAGAAGGGCGCCTCGTCACACAGCTCCTGCTGTAGCCGGACGTTCTCGGCGATCTTGTCCATCGGCACGTGGCCGGGTCCCTCGATCATCACCTGGCAGTCGTAGTCTGATCCGATCTTGGTCAGCTCACCGAGCGTGCGGAGCTCGGACAGCTGTGCCTCGTCGTTGGCGTCGTGAATGGAACCCGGCCGCAGCCCGTCGCCGAGCGAGAACGTCACGTCGTAGGTACGCAGGATCTCGCAGAGCTCGGCGAAGTGCGTGTAGAGGAAATTCTCCTCGTGGTGAGCCAGGCACCAGGCCGCCATGATCGATCCGCCCCGGCTGACGATCCCCGTCCGCCGTCGCGCGGTGAGCGGGACGTAACGCAAAAGCACGCCGGCGTGGATGGTCATGTAGTCGACGCCCTGCTCGCATTGCTCGATCACGGTGTCGCGGTAGATCTCCCAGGAAAGCTCCTCCGGCTTGCCGTTCGTCTTCTCCAGCGCCTGGTAGATGGGCACGGTGCCGATCGGCACCGGCGAGCCTCGCAGGATGCCCTCCCGCGTCTCGTGGATCCGCCTGCCCGTGGACAGGTCCATCACGGTGTCGGCACCCCACCGGGTGGCCCAGCGCATCTTCTCCACCTCTTCCGAGATGGACGACGTCACCGCCGACGTGCCGATGTTCGCGTTGACCTTGACCAGGAACTTGCGGCCGATGACCATCGGCTCCGACTCGGGGTGGTTGATACTCGCGGGCAGTACCGCGCGGCCCGCTGCGATCTCGGCACGGACGACTTCCGGCGGCACGCCTTCACGCAGCGCGGCGAATTCCATCTCGGCCGTGATGTCACCGCGGCGTGCGTACGCGCGCTGGGTGACGGCGCCCCCGACCGGCGAGCGCTGCGCTATCCACGGTGACCGCAGCTCCGCCAGGACGTCACCGCCGGCGAAATCCGGGTCGGTATACGGGCCGGAGGTGTCGTACAGGGTGACGGTCGCGCCGCTCGTCAGCGCCACCTCGCGCATCGGCACGCGTACATCCTCGCGGGCGCCCGCTAGGTAGGTCTTGCGGAACGTGTTGCTGGCGGTGTTGTGAGCGGTGTTGCTGGCGGTGTTGTGAAACCCTGCGTCGGCGGTTGTCATCAAAACTCCCTTCGCCGGCATGATCCGGATCAGGTCCTGGCGGTCGGCGGCCCTGTTAAGCCGCCCTCTCAGCCCGGTCGGACCGGGCTCCCGCGTCTTCGCAACGCTATCTCGTTTGCTGCCCGGATGCCCAGAGCCTGCCGCCGGTTCAGCGGCCCGCTACGGCAGGCCGGGTAAGGTCGGCGGCACCAGGCAAATACCCAGAGGCGCAACCGGCCCCGGTGGGCGTACGCGGTGCGTATGCGCTGTGGCTACGCGCTGTGCCCACGCGCCGTCCTACGCGGCGGGCATACGGAGGGAGGGGCCGTGGGAACCGCACCAGGCCGCGCGCCGGCAGCGGAGAGCGATCGCATAATCACGGTCCCTAATGCGCTCAGCGTGGCCCGGCTCGCCGGTGTGCCGCTTTTCCTCTGGCTTGTGCTCGTGCCCAAGGCCGACGGCTGGGCGGTCTGCGTGCTGGTCTTCGCGGCTCTGTCCGACTGGCTGGACGGCAAGATCGCCCGTGCCTGGCATCAGCAGAGCCGGCTCGGCGAGATGCTCGACCCCGCGGCCGACCGCTTGTATATCGCGTCCACCCTCGTCGCACTGGCCCTTCGGGCCATCATCCCGTGGTGGCTGGTCGGCCTGCTCGTCGGCCGTGAACTCGTACTCGGGGTGGCACTCGCCGTGTTGCGGCGCCGCGGGTATGGTCCCCCACAGGTGAACCTGGTGGGCAAGGCCGCCACGCTGTGCCTGCTGTACGCCTTCCCATTGCTGTTCCTCGGCTCGCATACGGGGGCTTTCGCGACGATCGCGAAGGTCGTCGGTTGGGCCTTTGCGATCTGGGGAACGGCTCTGTACTGGTGGGCAGCCGCGCTCTATCTCGAACAGACGCGCCGGCTGGTCTGGGGAGCGGAAGCGGCAGACGCGGCAGACGTTGCAGGCGCGCTTGCACCCGGGGCCGGAAGCGGAGAGGAGAGGTGTCCACGGTGAAGGCCGTCGTGATGGCTGGAGGCGAGGGCACGCGTTTGCGGCCGATGACTGCCAATCAGCCGAAACCGTTGCTGCCTGTTGCCAATAAACCGATCATGGAACATGTACTGCGGCTGCTCAAGCGGCACGGTTTTAACGACACGGTTGTCACGACCGCATTTCTCGCGTCGCTCGTCCGTAACTATTTCGGTGACGGCGAGGATTTCGGGATGAGACTGCGGTACGCGACGGAGGAGATGCCGCTCGGCACCGCAGGCAGCGTGAAGAACGCCGAGGACGAGTTGCGTGACGAGCCGTTCGTGGTTGTTTCCGGTGACGCGCTGACCGATATCGACCTGTCGGCGATGATCAAGTCTCACAAGAAGCATGGCGCCCTGGTCACAATCGGCCTCACGCGCGTGCCGAATCCACTCGAGTTCGGGATTATCATCGTCGACGACGAGGGCCGCATTCAGCGTTTCCTTGAGAAGCCCACCTGGGGCCAGGTGTTCTCGGACACCGTCAACACCGGCATCTATGTCATGGAACCAGAGGTGCTCGCCGAGGTGGCCATCGGTGAGTCGGTCGACTGGTCATCTGACGTGTTCCCCCGCCTGCTCGAGCGCGGGGCGCCGCTGCACGGGCACATCACGAGCGGCTACTGGGAGGACGTCGGTACGCATGAGAGTTACCTGAAGGCTCAGGCGGACGTGCTGGCCGGCCGCGTCGATGCCGAGATCGACGGGTTCGAGATGTCGCCGGGCATCTGGGTCGCGGACGGCGCCGAGGTCGACCCGGAGGCGGTACTGAAGGGCCCGCTGTGCATCGGCGACTACGCCAAGATCGAGCCGGGCGCGGAGCTGCGCGAGTTCACCGTGATCGGCAGCAACGTGGTGGTGAAGGAGGGCGCGTTCCTGCACCGCGCGGTGGTGCACAACAACGTGTACATCGGGCCAGGGGCGAACCTGCGTGGCTGCGTGATCGGCAAGAACACGGATGTGATGGCGTCGGTCCGGATCGAGGAAGCCGCGGTCGTCGGTGATGAATGCGTCATCGAGGCCGAGGCCTATCTGTCATCCGGGGTGAAGGTGTATCCGTTCAAGACCATCGAGGCGGGCGCGGTCGTCAATACCAGCGTGATCTGGGAATCCCGGGGCCAGCGCACCCTGTTTGGACCGCGCGGCGTGTCCGGCCTCGTCAACGTGGAGATAACCCCCGAACTGTGCGTGCGCCTGGCCAGCGCGTATGCCACGACCCTCAAGAAGGGCGCGAGCGTCACCACCTCAAGGGACGTTTCACGCGCCGCCCGCGCGTTCAAGCGGGCGGTGCACGGTGCCCTCACGGCGAGCGCGATCAACGTGCAGGATCTGGAGGCACAGCCGCTGCCCGTGGCGCGATTCGAGACCTCGAGGAGTGAGTGCTCTGGTGGGATCGCGTTGCGGACGACGCCGGGCGATCCGCAGGCGATCGACCTCATATTCCTCGACGAGCGCGGTGCCGACCTGTCACAGGCGGCACAGCGGAAGCTTGAACGGGTCTTCTCGCGGCAGGAATACCGTCGTGCCTTCCCCGGCGAGATCGCTGAACTTGCCTTCCCGCCCAGGGTGACAGAAACCTACACATACGAACTGGTGCGCTGCCTCGACATGTCCGGCGTCAGGGAAGCCAAGCTGAAGATCGTCGTTGATTGCGCAGGCGGCACCGCATCGGTCGTGCTGCCCGGCCTGCTCGGCCGGATCGGCGTGGACGTGCTCACCGTCAACAACCGGCTGGACGAATCCTCACCCACCGAGACGCTCGCGCAGCGCCGCGCGGATATGCAGCGTCTTTCCGAGCTTGTCTCCTCATCCCGCGCGGCGTTCGGTGTGCGATTCGATCCCGTTGGCGAGCGGATCTTCCTCGTCGACGAGAACGGCGCGCTCGTGGACGACGATCGCGCGCTGCTCGTCGTGCTTGACCTGATCGCTGCCGAGCGGCACTCCGGCCGGGTCGCGCTGCCCGTGACCACTACCAGGGTGGCCGAGCAGGTGTGCCGTTTCCACGGCGTCGACGCGCATTGGACGGCCACGTCGATGGACGCCCTCACCCAGGCAGCTGGTGAAGAGGACGTGATCCTGGCGGGCGACGGCCGTGGTGGTTTCATCGTTCCCGAATTCAGCCGGACGGTCGACGGAATCGCGGTGTTCACCCGGCTGCTCGGATTGGTCGCACGCACCCGGCTGACGCTCAGCCAGATCGAACGCCGTATACCGGTCGCGCACCTGCTCCGACGATCGATGCCGACGCCGTGGGCGGCGAAGGGCTCAGTGATGCGTACCGTCGTGGAAGCAGCGGCAGACCGCACGGTGGACACGACCGACGGCGTGCGGGTCGTGGAGGCTGACGGGAGCTGGGTGCTCGTGCTGCCCGACCCGGCCGAGGCCGTGACGCACATGTGGGCGGAGGGCGCGGACCCGGACACCGCGCACGCGCTGCTCGACGAGTGGGCGGCCGTGGTGGAGCGGGCCGGCCAATAGCGGCGCACCCGTCGCCAGGCCGCCGCTTGCCGCATCGGAGGATTCCGGGCCACCGGGGTCTGGGGTGTCCCCGGCCGGGCAACAACCCCGGGCTGGCCGAGCCATCGGGGGGGGGTTCCGTGGGGTGGAGCCCCCGGGCTGGCGGAGCCATCGGGGGGGTCCGGAGGGTCGTCCCCCCGGGCTGGCAGAGCGCGGCGGTCAGGTGTGAGAAAATCTCGATCAGCGCAGTGCGGCGCTGTCCAGCGTTCGCAGCGTGGGCAGTGTCGTCCACGGGGGTCGTGATATGGAGCGTGCAGGGGCACGGACATGCGTGGCGCATGGACTGACTCCTGCCGCCGCGGGTAGCTTGTGCGGCAGGGGAGGTGGAACCGCCGGTGAAACTGCGGGTAAGACCGTGGCCCCGACGCGGCGCTCCACCGCGGCGCAGGCATCAGCCCACGCCGGTGCGCAAGGCGGATGGATGGAGGCCGAGCCGACCGATGCCTAGCGTCTACTGCACGCAGTGCGGGAGCGCGAACCCGGAGGGGGCGCGTTTCTGCTCGCACTGCGGTAACCCGCTGACGTGGGGATCGCCGGGTGAGCAGGCGGGGGAGACCACGTCCATGATCTCGCTCGCCGGGCCGGAGGCCCCCGAGGCCGAGCCGGGTGAGGAGCTTGCCGCCGATCTGGCGGCGGCCGATGGCCTTCCAGCCGGGACGGCGTTGCTTGTGGTGAGAAGAGGCCCGAACGCCGGAAGCAGGTTCCTGCTCGACAATGACCTCACCACGGCGGGCCGTCACCCGGATAGTGACATCTTCCTCGATGATGTGACCGTATCCCGCAGGCACGCCGAGTTCTACCGGCAGGGGAGCACGTTCACCGTGCGCGACGTCGGCAGCCTGAACGGCACGTACGTGAACCGTGAGCGCATCGAGGAAGCCACGCTGAACCGGGGAGATGAGGTCCAGGTGGGCAAATTCCGGCTCGTTTTCCTCGCGAGCCGGCGGCACAGTGAGAGCTGGCCGGCCGGCGGACCATGAGTGCTCAGTCGGCACGGGCTTACTTCAGCATTGGCGAAGTGCTTGCCCAGCTGCAGGGAGACTACGACGTCAGCGTCTCCAAGATCCGGTTTCTCGAATCGGAGGGGCTGATCGAGCCTGCCCGGTCACCGTCCGGCTACCGGCGGTTCGGCCCGGCGGATATCGAGCGGCTTAGGTACATCCTGTCCGCGCAGCGGGATCAGTACCTGCCGCTCCGGGTGATCAAGGAGAAGCTCAGCGCGATCGATCGCGGTGAGGATCCAAGTCCCCGGGCGGCACTCGGATTGGTCACCGCGGTCCCACCAGACGGGGCCGGGATCCCACCGGACGTGCCCGGCCCGGGCGCGCAGTCGCTCAGCCGCAGTGAGCTCGCCCATGCCGCTGGCATCGGCGACGATGAGCTTGCTGAGCTTGAGGAGTTCGGCCTGGTCCGTCGCTCCGGTCGGCACTACGGCCCGGAGGCGCTCAGGGTCGCGAGGACCGCCGCGGAGCTTGGGCGGTTCGGCGTACGGCCGAGGCACCTGCGTGCGATCAAGGCAGCCGCGGAGCGTGAGACGGCGCTCATCGATCAGGTGGTCGCCCCGATGATGCGCCAGCGCAGCCCCGGCGCGCGGGATCGGGCGGAAGAGACAGCTCGGGAGATCGCAGCGCTCACCCTGCGGCTGCATGCTGCGTTTCTTGAAGCCGGGCTGCGCACGGATCTAAGCCAATAGCGGGTGTACGTTGGCAAAGGAAGCGCCGGTATGTGGGTACCCGGCGCTGCGGAGTACGAAGGCAAGCAGGCAGAGCGCAAACCGCGCGAGAGGACGGAGCGGCCGTGAGGCAGATGGAGGTCGTCGGCGTCCGGGTCGAGATGCCCTCGAACCAGCCCATCGTCCTGCTGAAAGAGGCGCAGGGCGACAGGTACCTGCCGATCTGGATCGGTGCCGTGGAGGCGACCGCGATCGCCTATGCCCAGCAGGGCATGCTGCCAGCGCGACCCCTCACACACGACCTGTTCCGCGACGTGCTCGACGCGCTCGGCGTGCAATTGCGGACAGTCAACATCACCGCGCTCCGGGACGGGATCTTCTTCGCCGATCTCGTGTTCTCCAACGGCGTGGAAGTGAGTGCGCGCCCGTCGGACTCCATAGCACTCGCGCTGCGGACGGGCGCGACGATCTTCGTCACTGATGAGGTCCTCGACGAGGCCGGGGTGGCGATCCCCGACGAACAGGAGGACGAGGTGGAGAAGTTCCGTGAGTTCCTCGACACGATCAGCCCCGAGGATTTCGGCCGCTCCACCTGACGACGCTGTCGCGGCCCGCTGTCCATTGCCTCCGCCAGCCACCCCGACGCCCGACCGGCCACGGGCGCGCGAAATCCTGGTGCCCGGATGGGCCGTCGCGTGCCGTGCGGCTGAAGCCGGTCACGTCCGCGGTCAGGCTTCCTGCGCGTCCAGTTGCGGCGAGTACCATCTTGCCGGTTT
This sequence comes from uncultured Actinomycetota bacterium, assembly GCA_963851085.1. Lineage (GTDB taxonomy): Bacteria > Actinomycetota > Actinomycetes > Streptosporangiales > Streptosporangiaceae > DATFVJ01. The sequence continues at coordinate 63,599 of CAWKNX010000009.1, forward strand.
GTGCGCACTCGTGACGACGCGCCGGGGCGGATCGTTGACGTGCCTATGGTGGCCGGCCTACCGTGCGAGACGAATACCCAGCGTGGTCCGGTTGCCCGGTCCAGGGGCAAAAGCCCCGTACCGGGCTCGCGGCCCGCGGGTGCGGGTATCCAAATGGGCGTAGGGCGCGGGACGTCCGCCGCGGACGACGTGCTCCCCGTGCCCGAACTGTCAGCTCCCGGGTGGAGGTCGGCGTGGCGGTAACAGGCGGCGAGGACCGCGGCCAGGACGGAGCCACCAGCACGGCTGCTGGCAGTTCCGGTACCTCGGCAGGCCGCGTTGACCGGTCTACTGCCAGCCGTACCGGCGCCCGGCACGGCGGTGAGCGGGACCAGCGCGGCCAGTACCACGGGGAGCAGGGCCTGCTCTTCGGTGACGAGCTTGATACCCATCCGCAGGACGAGGGTTACCGCGGGCCCACGGCGTGCGCTGCCGCGGGTATCACCTACCGCCAACTCGACTACTGGGCGCGTACCGGGCTGGTGGAACCGAGCGTCAGGCCGGCCCACGGGTCCGGGTCGCAGCGCCTGTACGGCTTCCGCGACATCCTCGTGCTGAAGGTCGTGAAACGGCTCCTGGACACCGGGATTTCGTTGCAGCAGATCCGCGCTGCCGTACAGCACCTGCGCCATCACGGTGCGGTCGACCTGGCTCAGGTCACGCTGATGAGCGATGGCGTCAGTGTCTACGAGTGCACCTCGCCCGACGAGGTGGTTGATCTGCTTCAGGGCGGCCAAGGGGTCTTCGGAATCGCGCTCGGCCGGGTCTGGCGTGAAGTCGAGGGAACGCTCGCCGAACTGCCGAGCGAGAAGACATCGGACGCACAGGACTTCGGCGCCGCGGCGGCCGTCGCGGCCGACGAGCTGGCCGGCCGTCGCGCCCGCAGGACCGGCTGACCGGGCGCTAGGCGTACGACGCCGAGTCAGCACATCGCGTCATCGTCGTCGCGCAGGAACCACTGCGTGCTCGCAGAAAACAAGCCTTGTGGTGCACCCACCTGGACGCCATTCGCTAAAGGACCCCCCCTTACGAGACCATTTGGGGCGTTCCTGGGTCCGCCCCCGGGCGGGCAGAGCGCCCGGGGTTCCGGGGGCCGGCCGCCCGGGCCGGCGAGCAGGCGCCGGGTCACGGCCGGGTCATCCGCGAACGCCCGGCGCGATACGGTATGCGGGTGCCTTCCACGATCTTGGTCAAGGATCTGCGGAAACACTACGCGGACGTCCGGGCCGTCGACGGGGTGTCTTTCGAGGTCGAGCAGGGTGAGTTCTTCGGCATCCTCGGTCCCAATGGGGCCGGCAAGACGACCACGCTGGAAATCATCGAGGGCCTGCGCGAGGCGGATTCCGGCGAGGTGACGCTGCTCGGCCTGCCGCCGTGGCCGCGCAATCCGGCGCTGCTGCCCCGAATCGGTGTTCAGTTGCAGGCGACGTCCTTCTTCGAACGCCTGACCGTCCGTGAGCAGATCCGCACCTTCGCTTCCCTTTATGGCGTGTCGCCGCAGGCGGCGGACGAGATGCTCGACGTGGTCGGCCTGACAGACCGGGCGGGTGCCCGGACAGAGAAACTTTCCGGCGGCCAGGCGCAACGGCTGTCCATCGCGTGCGCGCTCGTCCACCGGCCCGAAGTGATCTTCATGGATGAACCTACGTCTGGGCTCGATCCGCAGGCCAGGCGGAATCTGTGGGACCTCCTGCGCCAGATCAACGCGGAGGGGCACACGGTCGTGCTCACCACGCACTACATGGACGAGGCGGAGACGCTCTGTGACCGGGTCGCGATCATGGACGACGGAAAGATCCTGGAGCTCGGCGCACCCGCCGCGCTGGTCCGCGGGCTGAACAGCCCGGTCCGTATCACCATCGAATCTGGCCTGCTTCCGCAGGAGGAATGTGCACGCCTGCGGGAGATTGCCCAGGTGACCGATGACGGGGTATCGCTCACCATCTCCACCCACGATGCCGCGCCGGTCCTCGTGCGGCTGGCGGAGGTCGACGCGCTCGCCGGTCTCCAGGTGCGGGGCGCCACGCTGGAGGATCTGTTCCTCGAACTCACCGGGCGGGAGTACCGGGTATGAACACTGCGGGTTTCCGCAGCCTGTCACGTGCGATGTTTCTCGGCTTCGTCCGGGACCGCACCGCGCTCTTCTTCTCGATCCTGTTCCCGGTGATCTTTCTGTTGTTCTTCGGCTCCATCTTCAAGAGTTCGACAACCCCGAAGGGCAAGGTCCTCGAGGTCGCCCAGGTCTCCTTGCTTGATCAGGCACTCGCATCCTCGCACGGTGAGCTTGGCCAGGTGCTCGCGGTGAGCAGGACCTCCAACCTTGGCTACGCGCTGAGCCAGGTGCGCAAGGGCAACTACGCCGCCGCGGTGCAGCAGCAGGGCAACACGCTCATCGTCCACTACTCCGCCGCGGACCAGACCACCGCTGGCCTGGTCCAGACCATCTTCGCGTCCATCGTGCAGCAGGCCAACCAGGCGGCGAGCGGGCATCCAGCCGTCTTCCATCTCACCGCGCAGCAGGTGGAAGACAAGTCGCTCAAAGGCATCCAGTACGTCACCCCGGGCCTGCTCGGCTGGGCGATCGCCTCAGGCGCCACGTTCGGCGCGGCGATCACGCTTGTCACCTGGCGGCAGAACAAACTGCTGCGCCGATTGCGGCTGGCGCCGGTGCGAATCGGCACGGTGGTATCGGCCCGCATCGGTATCAGCCTGGTGGTCGCGCTCATCCAGATGGCGATCTTCCTGATCATCGCCACCACGCCGTACTTCGGGCTGCGGCTGTCCAAAGACTGGTGGATGGCCGTCCCGCTGATAGCCTGCGGCACCCTTGCCTTCATGTCGATCGGCCTGCTGGTCGGGTCGTTCGCGAAGACGCAGCAGTCGGCGACCGCCATCGCCAACCTGATCATCTTGCCCATGGCATTTCTCGGTGGTGCCTTCATACCGCTCGACTTCGCGCCCGCCTGGATTCGCGCCGCCTCGTATGTGATGCCACTGCGCTATCTGGTCAACGGCATGCTCAACGTCATGGCCCGCGGCGAATCCGCCGCGTCCGCGCTCCCGGCCATCGGCATCCTGCTCGGCTTCACCGCCGTCCTCACCGCCATCTCCGTCAAGGTCTTCCGCTGGGACGACATCTAAACGGGAGGGCCCCGGGCTCGCGGAGCCCCGGGGCTCGCGGAGCCCCAGGCTCGCGGAGCCGCTGGGACGAGATCTGAGCGGGTTCCGGTTCATGATCGCGGTAATTTTTCCGCGCATATCGCCGAGAAGTTACCGCGATCATGAGAGCGGGGTTGCTCTGGGATCACCTGGGCCGGGCAGGGGACCAGGGCCGGGTTGACACGCGCGCCGGCGGAGGTCGGCGCGTGGCCTCGTTGTCGACCGGGCGTCGGCCAGCAGTCGGGTAGGGTTGAAGCACGCTAATGACCCTGTCCGGGAGAGATCTCACGCAGCCGGCGTGAGGCGCCGAAGGAGCAACTTCCCCGGAACCTCTCAGGCACCAGGACCGGACGGGTGAGGCGCCTCTGGAAAGCAGGCGCCGTGGCCGCACCGGCCGCGGATCCTCACCGAAGGTGCAAGCCGTGCCAGATCCGCGTGGACGGTGAAGCTCTCAGGTCGCGATGACAGAGGGGGAAACGCAACGGCCCGCGCACAATGCGCGAGCGGCCCATGGCATGCCCCGGGACGCAACCTGGGGCACCCCCGAAGGTCCGGCCTTGGAGGCCCTCATGACATCCATCATTCCGCACCTGGCGGGAAGCCCAGGACCGGCACACGCGGACCTCACCCCCGGAGCGAGCGCGCGCGAAACGTTCGCCGGACGGCACATCGGCCCTTCGCCGGACGAAGTCGACCACATGCTGAAGGTGACCGGCTTCGCCACCCTTGACGAACTGACCGAGGCGGCGCTGCCACGCGGGATCGGCCACGAGGCCAATCTCAGCCTTCCCGCGCCGCTGACCGAGCCCGAGGCGCTCGCCGAGCTGCGCCGCCTGGCCGGCCGGAACCAGGTCCGCACCTCGATGATCGGTCTCGGCTACTACGGCACCGTCACGCCCGCGGTGATCCGCCGCAACCTGCTCGAGAACCCCGCCTGGTACACGGCCTACACGCCGTACCAGCCGGAGATATCGCAGGGGCGCCTTGAGGCGCTGCTGAACTTCCAGACCATGGTGAGCGACCTGACCGGGCTGCCGGTGGCGGGTGCCTCGCTGCTCGACGAGGCGACCGCCGCCGCGGAGGCGATGACGCTGGCGCGGCGCGCCGTCCACCCTGCCCCGCGCGACAAGGCGGCGGGGACCGTGGCGGGCGCCGCAGGCAGTGTCTTCCTTGCCGACGCCGACTGCCTGCCGCAGACACTTGCCGTGCTGCGTACCCGCGCGCGGCCGTTGGGGATAAGGGTTGTCGTCGCCGAGCCGACGCCGGAGGTGATCGGCGGGCTCGCCGGCGATCTGTTCGGTGTGCTGCTTCAGTATCCGGGCGCGAGCGGCGCGGTGCGCGATCTGCGGCCCGCCATCGAGGCCACGCACGCGTGCGGTGCGCTCGCCGCCGTTGCCGCCGATCTGCTCGCGCTGACACTGCTGCGCCCGCCCGGAGAACTCGACGCGGATATCGCGATCGGCTCGACGCAGCGGTTCGGGGTGCCAGCCGGGTTCGGCGGCCCGTACGCCGCCTACATCGCCGTGCGCGACGACCTGAAGCGCCAACTGCCCGGCCGCCTGGTGGGCGTCTCTGTGGACGCCGCCGGCCACCCCGCCTACCGGCTCGCGCTGCAGGCAAGGGAGCAGCACATCCGCCGCGAGAAGGCGACGAGCAACATCTGCACCGCGCAGGTGCTGCTCGCTGTCATCGCGGCCATGTACGCGGCCTACCACGGCCCGGAGGGGCTGAAGGCGATCGCGCGCCGGGTGCATCACAGGGCCGCCACCCTCGCCGCGGCCCTTCGCGGGCTCGGTCTCGAAACGGGGCCGGACGCGTTCTTCGACACCGTTCGTGTCCGCATTACCGGCGGCGGTGCAGCGGCAGCGGAATCCGCCCTGCGCGCCGGTTACAACCTGTACCTGGTGGACGCGGACACGGTGCAGATCTCCTGCGACGAGACCACGACCGAGGAGCACCTGCGTGATCTGGTGAGCGCGCTAACCGGCTGCCGGGGCGAGGAAGCAGCGCAGGCGCTCGAGCGCGGCGCGGCGGCCGCAGGCCCGCTGCCGGGCCCGCTGCCAGTTGCCGTACCGGAGGCCTTTCCCGACCTGCCGCCGGACCCGGTGCCTGCGGCGCTGCCCGCCGCCCTGCCCGCCGCGCTGCGCCGTGAATCGGGATTTCTCGCCCATCCTGTCTTTCACTCCTACCAGAACGAGACCGCGATGCTGCGGTACCTGCGGCGCCTGGCCGACCGCGACATCGCGCTCGACCGGTCGATGATCCCGCTCGGCTCGTGCACGATGAAGCTCAACGCCGCGGCCGAGATGGAGCCCATCAGCTGGCCGGAGTTCGCTTCCATCCATCCGTTCGTGCCTGCCGGGCAGGCCCTCGGCTACGCGGAACTGATCGCCGACCTGGAGCGCTGGCTGGCGGAAATGACCGGCTACGAGGCGGTCTCGCTACAGCCGAACGCTGGTTCGCAAGGCGAGCTTGCGGGCTTGCTCGCGATCCGGGGCTACCACACCTCGCGCGGTGAACCCCATCGCGACGTCTGCCTTATCCCTGGATCGGCGCACGGCACCAACGCGGCGAGCGCGACGCTCGCGGGCCTGCGCGTGGTGGTGGTGAAATGCGGGGCTGACGGCGTCATCGACGACGCCGACCTGTCCGCCAAGCTCGAGACGCACGGCGCGAACCTGGCCGCGATCATGGTCACGTACCCCTCCACGAACGGCGTGTTCGAGGAGACCATCGTTGAAGTCTGCCGCGCGGTGCATGAGGCCGGCGGGCAGGTGTACGTGGACGGGGCGAACATGAACGCGCTCGTGGGTCTCGCCCGTCCTGGCGAGTTCGGTGCCGACGTGTCCCACCTGAACCTGCACAAGACGTTCTGCATCCCGCATGGTGGCGGTGGGCCCGGGGTCGGGCCGGTCGCGGCCCGCGCGCACCTCGCCGCGTTCCTGCCGCGGTCGGTGCCCGGAATACCTGTACCTAACGGCGCCGGGGGCGGCGCGGGCCCGGTCGCGGGAGCGCCCTGGGGGTCGGCTGGCATCCTGCCGATCTCCTGGGCATACGTGCGGATGATGGGAGCGAGCGGGCTGCGCCTCGCGACGCAGGTCGCGATCCTCGCCGCGAACTACGTGGCGAAGCGGCTCGCACCGCACTACCCCGTGCTCTACACGGGCCGCGGCGGGCTGGTGGCCCACGAGTGCGTGATCGATCTCCGCGGCATCGCCAAGGAAACCGGGATCACCAACGAGGACGTCGCCAAGCGGCTCATCGACTACGGCTTCCACGCGCCCACGATGTCCTTCCCCGTCGCGGGCACGCTGATGATCGAGCCGACCGAGAGCGAGGATCTGACCGAACTCGACCGGTTCTGTGCCGCGATGATCGCGATCCGCGGTGAGATCAGCCAGGTGGCGGCGGGGGAGTACGACGCGCAGGACAACCCGCTCAAGAACGCGCCGCATACCGCGGAGATGCTCGTGACGGGCGAGTGGAAGCACGCCTACGAGCGGGAGGATGCGGCGTATCCGGTAGCGGGAAACGGTTCGGGTGACGGCTTCGGTGACGGTTGCGCTGGCGTCGGCGCGCGGGTCGACGCCATGGGGCGCGGTGACAAGTACTGGCCGCCGGTACGCCGCATCGACCAGGCCTACGGCGACAGGCATCTGGTGTGCACGTGCCCGCCCCCCGAGGCGTTCGCCGAGAACCCCGCAGGCGTCTGACCCGTCGCCGCGGGCTGGTCACCGCGGGCCGGTCACCCGCCGCGGGCCGGTTACTCGGGCTGGTCACCGCGGGCCGGTCACCGCACGGGCCGGTTACCGCGGGCTGGTCACCCGCCGCGGGCTGGTCACCTCGGCCGGTCATCTCGGGCCCCTCAGCGGCCGATGTGTGCCCACTCGGCGGCGTCGCACCCGTGCGGGCTGACACGGTTCGCCGCGCGCGTCTAGGCTTCCGGCATGACGCCTGATCCACCGGCTGAGCCGGAGTTCGCGGCGGCCAACCCAGGTCACGCGGCTGGAGCCAGTCCAGGCCAAGCGGTTGGGCCCAGCCCAGGTCAACCGGCCGTGGCCGGCCTGGGCTCATCGGCCGCTGCCGGTCCCTCCGGCGGCCAGGCGCGCCGTGCGTCGCCGCTGACGGACGCGGGCACATCCGCGCCGCAGCTTGACCTGGAGACGGCCGCGCCGCCTGCGGACACCGGCGCACGGGTGCCGTACCCGGACGTGGACGCGGCGCTGCCCACGGCAGCAGGGGCAGCATCCGCGCCGCACCCGTGCGCCGAGGTCGCGGCGGACCGGCCCGAGGAGTTGTACGAATTAGGCGGACGTCTGCTCGAGGCGGGCGACGCGGCACAAGCCGCGGAGATCTTCGCCGTTGCCCTCGAGCGGGTCGGGGCCGGCCATCCCGGCCGCGGGCAGTTGCTCGGGGGTCTTGGCATCGCCCGCCTCGAGCAGGCGCTTGCCGCCTTCGCCGAGGCAGCGGATTGCGGAGATGCCTCAGTCAGGCCGCTCGCCGTTGAGCTTCTCGCCCGCGCGCTTCCGCTGCGTGACCGCGACGACGAGGCGGCCGTCATGTGGCAGCGGGGTGTGTCGGACCACGACCCGGAGGTTGCGACGGCGGTCCGCGCGCGGCTGCGGCGCGGCCTCGGCTCCGGCGCCGAGTCGGCGCCGGAGTTCTGGTGGGATGGATTCATGGAATCGGCCGTCTGCCATGGCACGCTTCCCGTACTGGCCAACGAGCTCTTCGGTGCGCTCGATCACCTGTACGCCCTCGTCGCGGTCCCGTACGCGCGCCAGGCACGTGAGCGCGAACTCTGGGAGGCGCTTGCGGAGGCGGTGCGGGTGCCTGGCGGGTACGCCTGGGGGCCCGACCTGCAGGAGAGCTTCCGTGAACGCCTGCGGGACGCGATCGGCGCCGAGTCGGATGTGCTGCCGCCCGACTGGCCGGAGACTGGCTGAGCGCGGTCCCGCCCGGCCGCCGCCGGTCGCCGAACTGCCGGCGCAGCGGCGCGAATACAGCCAGTAGGCTGCCCGGCCGGGCCACGTGATATGACGTAACAGGCAGCCAGAGGTATCGCACAGGCAAGAACAGGCGAGAACTACCCGGCCGGCCAGCTAAGTACAGGGCAGGCAAGGCACTTGAGGCATGCGGGGTGTGAGATGGATCGCGTGCGTATTGGCACCATGGGGGCGGCCCGCATCACCGCGAACGCGCTGATCGCGCCCGCGCGTCAGGTCGAGGACGCGGTCGTGATCGCCGTCGCCGCGAGAAATCCCGGCCGCGCCCGGTCGTTCGCAGCCGCGAACGGCATCCCGGAGACACGCGACTCTTACGAGTCCCTGATCGCCGACCCCGATGTCGACGCGATCTACAATCCGCTGCCCAACGTGCTGCACGCTCCCTGGACGCTGCGGGCGCTCGAAGCAGGCAAGCACGTGTTGTGCGAGAAGCCCCTGACCTCCAACGCGGATGAGGCGCAGCAGGTCGCCGCGGCCGCTCAAGCCTCCGGGCGGGTGGTCATGGAGGCGTTCCACTATCGCTACCATCCGCTGGCATGGCGGATGCGCGAGATCGTAGCGGGCGCTGGCGGCGATTCAGACACCGGCGGCGAGCTTGGCGCGGTCCGCCACATCGAGGTCACGCTGCGCTTCCCCACGGCCGACTCGTCCAACATCCGCTTCAGCTACGAGCTCGCCGGCGGAGCGAACATGGACGGCGGCTGTTACGCGATCAACCTCTTGCGGTTCCTCGGCCCGGGCGAGCCGGTGGTCACGTCGGCGGCAGCGCACGAGTCCGCGCCTGGTGTGGACATGGTGATGGCCGCCGAGTTCGGTTTCCCCGGCGGCGCCACGGGCCGGTTCGAGGTCTCGCTCCTTCCCGGAGATACCTTCGCCGCCGACGTGAGCGTGACAGGCACCGGCGGCGAGCTCCGTGTGGTCAATTTCATGGCGCCGCAGAACGGTCACGAGATGGACGTGACCATTCACGGCGAGACCCGGCAGGAGCAGGTCACGGGCGAGCCCACGTACACGGGCCAGCTGCGCGCCTTCACCGCGGCGGTACTCCGTGGTGAGCCGTTTCCCACCACAGCCGCGGACGCCGTCGTCAACATGCGGCTGATCGACGACGTCTACCGCGCCGCCGGGCTGGCACCGCGCGGCATGTGACGGCGGGGCTTGGGCGGGTTCCGGGCCATCGGGGTCCGGGTGTCCCCGGGGAGCGCTGTGCCCCCTGGGGCTGGCCCAGCCCGAACGGCTGCCGCGTGGCGCGCCTGATGTGTTGTGTGTCACCCGAAGGATGTTCGCGAGCATCGGGCGCTGGCGGCTAGCCTCGGTTGAGGCATGCTCTGGCAGATTGGGGCGGATACCCGCCATGCTTCAGATCGCCGCGCGGCCCTGGCTGGAGGTCGCGCCTGGCTGAACGGGAGAAATGAGCAAGCGGAAAATCGACTTGAGCGGCGCGCAGATTATGGCCGGCGTGCTGGCCACGCTCACGGCCGCCATCGCGACGTCGTATGTCAGCCGATGGGGGACACTCATCGCGGCGGCCGCGGTGAGCGTCATCAGCACCGCGGGCACCGCTATCTACCGGTACTACCTGTCGCGCACCGGCGAGAAGCTGCGCTCGGCGGCCCCGGTCGTCATGCAGCGGGCAAACATGCACGGTGCCGCCTTCAGCCGAGGGCCCAATGCCGCCCGCGGTGCCGCGCCGCCGCAGGACCGCGAGGCGGCGGGGCCGGCGGCCCCGGCCGGGCAGGCACGTGCAGGGACCGATCGTGGGCGGGACGCCGCTAAGGAGGAGCTGCCCGCGCTCAGCCATTGGAGCGGCGGGCGCGACGGCGCCGGAGCGCAGGGATCTCCGATTCAGCAAGCGCCGGAGAACGGCCAGAAGCGGCCGCGCTGGATGGTGCTCGCCGCGGTTTCCCTGGCGATATTTGTCGCCGTGATCGCCGCCATCACCGTGATCGAGCTAGCGACAGGCAAGCCGCTGAGCGCCCTCATCTGGCACAAGGCTGGCACGGGTACCACTGTCGGGAGCGTCGTGCACGGCGGGAACCAGCATTCGGTGGCGCCGACGCCCACTCCCACCTCGGTGGACACGTCAAGCCCGAGCCCGAGCCCTACGCCGTCCTCGAGCACGGTTCCCGCGGCGACCCCCACGCCGCCGGTGTCCGCGACACCGACCGCGCCCGCGACACCGACCGCGCCCGCGACACCGACCGCGCCGTCCACGGCTTCCAGCGTGCCGCCCACGTCGTCCGCCCCGTCGCCGTAGTCCGCAGTCCCACGACGGGCGCGCCACATGGCAGCCGTGCAGACTGTGCCAGCCCCGGGGGGCGCAGCGCTCCCCGGGGACACCCGGACCCCGATGGCCGGAACCCCCGCCGGAGCCCAGTGGCTGGGGCGCCGATCACGGCCGGGCGCTCTTTTGGCTGCGGCAGCGCCACTAGAGTGACTGGGTGGCTGATCCGGCGACGTACCGTCCCTCTCCTGGCTCGATACCGGAGTCTCCGGGCGTCTACAGGTTCCGCGACGCACACGGCCGGGTGATCTACGTCGGGAAGGCGAAGAACCTGCGCTCCCGGCTGAACTCCTACTTCGCCGACTTCGCGGGCCTGCACCCGCGAACCCAAGCGATGCTCCGCTCGGCCGCCGGCGTGGAATGGACCGTCGTCGCCACCGAAGTGGAGGCGCTCCAGCTCGAGTACTCCTGGATCAAGGAGTACGACCCGCGCTTCAACGTGCGGTACCGCGACGACAAGAGCTACCCCTACCTCGCGGTCACGCTCGACGAGGAGTATCCGAGGGTGATGGTGCTGCGGGGAGCGAAACGACGTGGGGTTAGGTACTTCGGCCCCTACTCGCACGCGTGGGCCATCAGGGAGACCGTGGATCTGCTGCTGCGCGTCTTCCCCGTGCGGACCTGCTCGGCCGGCGTGTTCAAGCGCGCGCGCCAGATCGGCCGCCCGTGCCTGCTCGGCTACATCGGCAAGTGCTCGGCGCCGTGCGTGGAGCGGGTGGGCGCGGCGGAGCACCGCCTGCTCGCGGAGGAGTTCTGCGACTTCATGGCGGGGAACACCACCGTGTTCATCCGGCGGCTCGAGCGGCAGATGCACGAGGCGGCCTCGGCCGAGGAATTCGAACGCGCCGCCCGGCTGCGCGACGACATCCAGGCACTCCAGCGCGCGCTGGAGAAGCAGGCGGTCGTGCTGGGAGACGGCACCGACTGCGACGTGATCGCGCTCGCCGAGGACCAGCTCGAGGCCGCGGTACAGGTCTTCTACGTACGCGGCGGGCGGGTCCGCGGGCAGCGCGGCTGGGTGGTGGACAAGGTCGAGGATGTGAGCACGGCCGAGCTCGTCGAGCACTTCCTCGGCCAGGTCTACGGCGACGATCCCACCTTCGATCCCGCCGCCGATTCCACGCTCGCGGCCGGGCCCGCAGCCGCGGCTGATTCCGGCCCGGTCGGCGGCAGCCGGACCCCACGCGGTAGACGGCGCCTGGCCGAACGCGGAAACACGAGCGTGGCAGGAACGGGTGCCAGCGTGCCGCGCGAGGTGCTCGTCCCGGTGCTGCCGCCTGATGCCCAGGCGATGGGTGACTGGCTCGCGGCACGGCGCGGCGGCCGCGTCGACCTGCGCGTGCCCATGCGCGGCGACAAGAAGGCACTGCTCGGCGTCGTACAGAGGAACGCGGCCGAGTCCCTCGTGCTGCACAAGACCCGCCGGGCCAGTGATCTGACCACGCGGAGCCTTGCGCTGAACGAAATCCAGGAGGCGCTCGGCCTGGACGAAGCTCCCCTGCGCATCGAATGCTACGACGTGTCCAATCTCCAGAGCACCCACGTGGTCGCGTCGATGGTGGTATTCGAGGACGGACTCGCGCGCAAGGCCGAGTACAGGCGATTCAGCGTCCGCCAGCAGGAGGGACCGGGCGACGTCGCCGCGATCCACGAGGTGATCTCCCGGCGGTTCCGGCGTTACCTGGAGGAACGCGAGGAAACGGGCGAGCTCGACACGCTCGGCGATGCGGAGGTCCAGCCCGGGGCGCAGGAGACCAGGCAGCGCAGGTTCGCCTACCCGCCCGGGCTCCTGGTCGTGGATGGCGGGCCCGCCCAGGCGGCCGCGGCACGCCAGGCGCTCGATGAACTCGGCATCGAGGATGTCGCGGTGTGCGGTCTCGCGAAGCGGCTGGAAGAAGTCTGGCTGCCGGGCGACGACGCCCCGGTGATCTTGCCGCGCACCAGCGAGGGCCTGTACCTGTTGCAGCGGGTCCGTGACGAGGCGCACAGATTCGCCATCACGTACCACCGGGCGAAAAGATCAAAGGCGCTGACGGAAAGTGAGCTTGATGAGGTTCCCGGCCTCGGTCCCACCAGGCGCAAGGCCCTCCTGCGGCGCTTCGGCTCCGTCCGCGGGATCAGGGGGGCTACCGTTGAGGAGATCGCCGAGCTGCCGGGTTTCGGGCCGCGCACAGCGCGGTCCGTGCTCGCGGCGCTCGGCGGTGACACCAGCGGATACGCCACGGGAACCACCAAATCCGACGGGGAAGCGGGATGACCAGCGGGATGGGCGCGGCGCACGTACCGGCTCCTGACATCGTCATCATCACCGGGATGTCAGGAGCCGGGCGGAGCACGGCCGCGAAGTCGCTTGAAGATCTGGACTGGTTCGTGGTGGACAACCTGCCGCCAGGTCTGCTGCCCACCATGGTGGACCTGGCCGCGCGCTCGCAGGGCGCGGTGCGCAGGATCGCCGTCGTCGTCGACGTGCGCAGCCGCGCCTTCACGACGGACCTGAAGACGACGATCCATGAACTTGCCGCCCGAGGCGCGGCGCCGCGGGTCGTCTACCTGGAGGCCTCGGACGAGACGCTGGTCCGGCGGTTCGAGAGCGTCCGGCGGCCGCATCCGCTGCAGGGGGACCGCAGAGTCGTGGACGGCATCGCAGCCGAGCGTGAGCTGCTCCGTGGTGTCGCGGACGACGCCGACCTGGTGCTCGACACGTCCACACTCAACGTCCACGAGCTGCGCGCCCGGATGCGCGGGTTCTTCGCCGACGACTCCGACCACGCGGTGCGGGTCAACATCGTGTCGTTCGGCTACAAGTACGGGCTTCCCGTCGACGCCGACCTCGTGGCGGACTGCCGGTTCCTGCCGAACCCGCACTGGCTCAGCGAACTGCGGCCGCTGACCGGCCTTGACCAGCCGGTCCGCGACTACGTCCTCGGCCAGCCCGGCGCGAAGGAGTTCCTCGCGGCGTACCTGGAGACGCTGCACGTGCTGCTGCCCGGCTACGAGCGCGAGGGCAAGCACTACGTGACGCTGGCGATCGGCTGCACCGGCGGTAAGCACCGCAGCGTCACGATCGCTGAGCAGGTCGGCGCACGCCTCGCGGGCAGCGGAGCGGAAATCCAGGTGACGCACAGAGATCTGGGCCGTGAGTGACGGGGTGGCCCGGGCCGGCGCCGGTTCACGGAATGTCGTCGCCAGGGGCGCGGCATTGCCCGTGGCGGGGGGGTCTGGGGGGGCGCCCCCCCGGGCTGGCGGAGTGAGGGTTGTGGCACTGGGCGGCGGTCACGGGCTCTACGCCTCACTGTCAGCACTGCGGCGGGTGACGGACGCTGTCACCGCCATCGTCACGGTCGCCGACGACGGCGGATCCAGCGGCCGGCTGCGGCGGCAGTTCGGTGTGCTCCCGCCCGGTGATCTGCGGATGGCACTCGCCGCGCTCTGCGGTGACGACGAGTGGGGCACGACCTGGAGCCGTGTCGTGCAGCACCGTTTCGACGGCACGGGTGAGCTGTCCGGTCACGCCGTCGGGAATCTGCTCATCGTGGCGCTGTGGGACCTGCTCGGGGACACCGTCCAGGGTCTCGACTGGGTGGGGATGCTGCTCGGCGCGAATGGCCGCGTGCTGCCGATGGCGGCGGTGCCGCTGGATATCGCCGCCGAGGTCGAGGGGGCCGATCCGGACAAGCCGGACGAGCTGACCGTGGTGCGAGGGCAGGCCTCGTGTGCCGTGACGCCCGGCCGGGTCCGGTCGATCTCGCTGGTTCCCGCCGATCCGCCCGCCTGCGGCGAGGCGGTGGCCGCGGTGACCGAGGCCGACTGGGTGGTGTTCGGCCCAGGTTCCTGGTTCACCAGCGTCCTGCCCCACCTGCTTGTGCCGGACCTGGCGCAGGCTCTGGTGACCACCGCGGCGCGCCGCGTGGTCGCGCTCAACCTGGCGCCACAGTCAGGCGAGACGGCGGGATTCTCGCCGCACACCCATCTGGACGTGCTTTCCGTGCACGCACCCGCGCTCAGGATCGACGTCGTGCTCGCCGACCGGATGGCGGCGCGGTCAGGGATCACGGAACTGGAAAAGGCCGCCGAGGTGCTCGGCGCCCGACTGGTGCTCGCGGACGTGGCGATGGCGGACGGTTCACCGCGTCACGACCCGCGCAGGCTCGCGGCGGCCTACGCTGAGATCTTCGAGGGGGGATGAGGCGATGGCCATGACCGGCGTCGTGAAGGATGAGCTCAGCCGCGTCACAATCTTGAAGCCATGCTGCCGGAAGGCCGAAGTATCCACATTGCTGCGCTTCGCCGGCGGGCTGCACCTGGCGGGCGGCCGGATCGTGATCGAGGCCGAGCTCGACACCGGCGCCACGGCACGTCGGCTGCGCAAGGACATCGCCGAGGTGTTCGGGCACTCAACCGACCTCGTGGTGCTCGCGCCCAGCGGGCTCCGCAAGGGCAACAGGTACGTGGTGCGGGTGTACAGGGACGGGGACAGCCTGGCCCGCCAGACAGGCCTGGTCGACAGCCATGGGCGCCCGGTCCGCGGGCTGCCGCGGCAGGTGGTCGCGGGTACCGGCTGTGACGCGGAAGCGGCGTGGCGTGGCGCCTTCCTGGCGCATGGCTCGCTGACCGAGCCCGGCCGTTCGATGTCGCTCGAGGTCACCTGCCCAGGGCCGGAAGCCGCGCTCGCGCTGGTCGGCTCGGCCCGGCGGCTGAAGATCCATGCGAAGGCACGTGAGGTCCGCGGTGTGGACCGCGTGGTCATCCGTGACGGGGACGCGATCAGTACGCTGCTGACCCGGCTTGGTGCCCACGACAGTGTCCTGGCCTGGGAAGAGCGGCGGATGCGCCGTGAGGTCAGGGCCACGGCGAACCGGCTGGCCAATTTCGACGACGCCAACCTGCGGCGCAGCGCGCGCGCCGCGGTGGCCGCGGGAGCCCGGGTGGAGCGGGCTCTTGAGATCCTCGGGGACGGCGCGCCGCGGCATCTGGTCGTCGCCGGCCAACTGCGCCTGCGGCACCGGCAGGCCAGCCTGGAGGAACTCGGCGCCCTCGCGGACCCGCCGTTGACGAAAGACGCGATCGCAGGCCGGATAAGGCGCCTGCTCGCGATGGCCGACAAGCGGGCCATGGAACTCGGCCTGGCCGGCACCGATGCCAACCTCACCCCCGACATGCTCGTGCCCTGACCGGCTGCAGCGGCGCCCGGTCACGGCTTGCGGTGGCCGGCGAGCCTGGCGCGCGGGAAAGGTGAGCTTGCGATGATCCGCGACTGGTGAGGCGCACCACGGACGCTTCGCACAGGCCCGGCTGGGCGCAGCGGGGCAGGGGTTTCGATAAAGTCGGGTGGGGCCATGCGCCGCGGTGCGGGTCCAGAGCGGGCGTCGTCCGCGGGAACCGCCGCCGGGGCCGCGGCGCGCCTGTCGCGAGCCCTGCCGGCGCGCGGCAGTCAGCGCAAGAGACGAGGAGTGAACGCTGTGACCATTCGTGTTGGCGTGAACGGCTTCGGCCGCATCGGGCGTAACTTCTGGCGTGCGGTCAACGCGCAACCAGCCAGGGCCGGGGCCGCGGGCGGAGCCGGGCGCAGCGACATCGAGATCGTGGCCGCCAATGACCTGACGGATACGGCCACGCTCGCGCACCTCCTGAAGTACGACACGATGCTCGGCACACTGGATATGGACATCACCGCGGCTGGTGACACGATTCAGGTCGCCGGCCAGCCGATCAAGGTCCTCGCCCAGCGTGACCCGGCGACACTGCCCTGGGGCGACCTCGGTGTCGACGTCGTGATCGAGTCGACCGGGCACTTCACCAAGGCCGATGACGCGCGCAAGCACATCGATGCGGGCGCGAAGAAGGTGATTATATCCGCCCCGGCAAAGGGTGAGGACATCACGATCGTGATGGGTGTCAACGATGACACCTATGATCCGGCCACCCACAGCATCATCTCGAACGCCTCCTGTACCACGAACTGCGTGGCGCCGATGGCCAAGGTGCTGCTGGATAACTTCGGGATCGTCAAGGGCCTGATGACGACGATCCACGCCTACACCAACGACCAGGTGATCCTGGACTTCCCGCACAAGGACCTGCGCCGTGCCCGCGCGGCCGCGATGAACATCATCCCGACCACAACAGGCGCCGCCAAGGCGACCGCCCTTGTGCTGCCGGAACTCAAGGGCAAGCTGGACGGGATGGCGATGCGGGTCCCCGTTGCTGTCGGCTCGGTGACCGACCTCGTCGTGGAGCTTGGCCGCGAGGCCACCCAGGATGAGGTCAATTCGGCATACCAGGCGGCCGCTGCGGGGCCGCTGAAGGGATACCTGCACTACACGGAGGACCCGATCGTGTCCTCCGATATCGTCGGTACGCCGTACTCGTGCACCTTCGACGCCACACTGACCATGACGTTCGGTAACCAGGTCAAGGTCATCGGGTGGTATGACAACGAGTGGGGTTACTCCAACCGGCTCGCTGACCTGACCCGCCTGGTCGGCTCGCGCCTCCCGTAGCCCAGTCGGCTACCGGTACGAACGGACCAGGGAGAGAAAGAGGGCTGAGCCGTATGAAGAGCATCGAGGATCTCCAGGTCGCCGGGCGGCGCGTCCTGGTCCGCTCCGACCTCAACGTCCCGCTCGAGACCGGAGTGGGCGGCGGAGCGGGCGGAGCCTCGGCGGATAGCTCCGCCGAGGCGGTCATCACCGATGACGGCAGGATCAGGGCGAGCGTCCCCACCATCGCGAAGCTCGCCGAGCGTGGCGCTCGTGTGGTGGTGTGCGCGCACCTGGGCCGGCCGAAGGGCACGAGCTACGCGGAGCGGGCGACGGGGGCGCTTTCGCTGCGGCCTGTCGCGCGGCGCCTCGGTGAGCTGCTCGGCCGGCCGGTGGGATTCGCCGGTGACGTGGTGGGTAAGGCGGCCCGCGAAGCCACGGGCGCGCTGGGTGACGGCGACGTCCTCGTGATCGAGAACCTTCGCTTCGAGCCGGCCGAGACCAGCAAGGATGACGCGGAGCGTGGCGCGTTCGCCGACAAGCTCGCCCAGCTGGCAGCCCTTTATGTCGGTGACGGATTCGGCGCCGTGCACCGCAAGCACGCCAGCGTGTACGACGTGCCGCACCGGCTGCCGCATGCGGCGGGTGACCTGGTGCTGGCCGAGGTGACGGTGCTGCGTCGCCTCACGACCAACCCGGACCGCCCGTACGTCGTGGTCCTCGGTGGAGCGAAGCCGTCGGACAAGCTCGCGGTGATCGGCAGCTTGCTTGATCGCGCGGACCGGCTGCTGATCGGCGGCGGCATGTCGTACACCTTCCTGGCGGCGCAGGGCTACGAGGTCGGCCATTCGCTGCTTGAGACTGACCGGATCCCGCAGGTGCAGGATTTGCTCGCGGAGGCGGCACGGCGTGGCGTAGAAGTCGTTCTCCCCGTGGACATCGTCGCCGCGACCCAATTCGACGCGGACGCCGAACACGACGTGGTCCCCGCCACCGCGATCCCTGCCGACCGCGAGGGCCTGGACATGGGGCCGGAGACGCGGCGGCTGTTCGCGGAGAAGCTCGCGGACGCGAAGACAGTGTTCTGGAACGGGCCGCTCGGCGTCTTCGAGTTCCCCGCCTTCGCCGCGGGAACCCGGGCGCTCGCGGACGCGATTTCCCGGGTGGCGGGATTCACCGTCGTCGGGGGCGGCGACTCAGCCGCAGCCGTTCGGTCCTTCGGCCTGCCGCCTGATTCGTTCTCGCACATCTCGACGGGCGGAGGCGCCAGCCTCGAGTTCCTCGAGGGCAGGGAATTGCCCGGGCTCACCGCATTGGAGGCGTCGTGACGGACGCAGCGGCTCGAAAGGGCGGCAGGCTGCCGCTCATCGCGGGCAACTGGAAGATGAATTGCAACCATCTTGAGGCGATCGCGCTCGTCCAGAAGCTGGCCTTCGCGCTTAACGCGAAGGACTTCGAGGCGACGGAGATCGCGGTGCTGCCGCCCTTCACCGCGCTGCGCAGCGTACAGACCCTCGTCACTGGTGACCGGTTGCGCGTCGTATACGGCGCCCAGGACGTGTCAAGCCGCGACAAGGGCGCTTACACCGGCGACGTGTCCGGCTCCATGCTCGCCAAGCTGGGCTGCACCTACGTGACCGTCGGTCACTCCGAGCGGCGGCACTGGCACGATGAGAGTGACGCGGTCGTGAACGCGAAGGCGAAGGCCGCCCTGTCGTTCGGCTTGGTGCCCATCGTCTGCATCGGTGAGGGCCTCGACGTGCGCCGCGAGGGAAACCAAGTCAGCTACAGCCTCGGCCAGCTAGACGCCTCGCTCGCCGGGATCCCGGCCGAGAAGGTCGCCGGACTTGTGATCGCTTACGAGCCCGTGTGGGCCATCGGCACGGGTGAGGTAGCGACGCCGGAAGACGCTCAGGAGGTCTGCGGGGCTATCCGGGAGCGGATTTCGGCGGGTCACGGCGATGAAGCGGGCGCTACCACGCGTATCCTGTATGGCGGATCAGTAAAGTCGGATAACATCGCACCGATCATGGCGCAGGCCGATGTCGACGGCGCCTTGGTCGGAGGGGCGAGCTTGGATGCTGCCGAGTTCGTGAAGATCTGCCGGTACCGGGAATTCGCAGTATGAACCTGCATCGCGGTTTGGCTGATCTGCGGCGGGTTTTCGTCGTACCCTGCCTAGCGGGAGCCTGGGTCGTCTGGCCCGGGGTACGCGGGAGGACATGGCGGTCACCGTGGCGTAACGAGTCGGCGCAGTGAGCCGGCCCAACGCAATGAGTCGGCACGGCGCAGTCAGCCAGCACGGCGCAGTCAGCCGGCACGGCGCAGTCAGCCGGCACGGCGCAGTCAGCCAGCACGGCGCAGTCAGCCAGCGCAGTGCGGTGAGTCGGCACGACGCAGTGGGCAGCCGCAGCGGCGTAACATCAGGTGGCGCAGAAGAAGGTATGGTCAAGAAGTGATCATCGGAATCTCCATCGCCCTTATCATCACGAGCCTGCTGATGGTCGTGCTCGTGCTGCTGCACAAGGGAAAGGGCGGCGGCCTCTCGGACCTTTTCGGCGGCGGCGTCTCGTCCTCGCTCGGCTCCTCGTCTGTGGTCGAGCGGAACCTGGACCGCATCACCGTCATCATCGGGGTGGCCTGGTTCATCTGCATCGTCGTCCTCAGCTTCCTTTACAACCGCTGACAGCAGTAAGGATGCGAGTCGAGAGGTGATCCGTGGGTAGTGGCAACGCCATCCGGGGAAGCCGGGTAGGCGCCGGACCAATGGGAGAGGCCGAGCGGGGCGAGGCAGCGCCGCGCGTCCGCGTCGCGTTCTGGTGCTCTAACCGTCATGAGACCCGGCCTAGTTTCGCCAGTGACGCTGCAGTCCCCGAGACCTGGGACTGCCCGCGCTGCGGGTTCCCCGCGGGCCGGGACGAGCAGAATCCGCCCGCGCCGCCGAGGGTCGAGCCGTACAAGACACACCTTGCGTATGTGAAGGAACGGCGCACAGACGCTGACGGCGCGCAGATTCTCGCCGAGGCCCTCGGCAGGCGCCGCGACGCGCCGCAACCTTTCTAGCCGCACGCTGCTGCACTGACCCGGGGCATATTTGCCCCGGGTCAGTGCGCTCACCGTCGCCTCGCCCGATCAGCATCGGCATGCACCCGACCGGCGTCGAGCGGTCCTGAGCCGCCCCGGCCTTGGCGGTCTCCAGCCGTCCTCAGCGCGGGCAGGCGGAACGCACCCGTCGTCTCAGTGCGTGCCTCAGTGCGCGAACGACGTGCGGGCCCCGGGCTGCGCCAGTGGCACGTGCGGATGCGGGTGGTGCGCAAGGGCTTCCGCATGCCTGCGGATGTCGCTGAGCAGCAGGTCCGCGAGGTCCATGCTGAAGCCGTTGCGCACAACGATCCTGATCACCTCCATGTCCTCCAGATCGGCTGGGAAGGTGTATGCCGGGACCTGCCAGCCGCGCTGCCGCAGCCGTTCTGACAGGTCGAAGACGTCGTAGTTGGTGATGTCGTCACGCAGCTTGAAGGTGAACACGGGCAGGTCGCTGCCGTTGGTGAGCAGCTCGAATGGCCCCATCTTGGCGATCTCGGCCGACAGGTGTATCGCGATGTTCTGGCAGGACTGCTGGACGCGCTGATAGCCCTCGAAACCGAGGCGCAGGAAGTTGTAGTACTGCGCGACCACGTTCGAGCCAGGCCGGGAGAAGTTGAGCGCGAACGTGGGCATGTCGCCGCCAAGGTAGTTGACGTGGAACACGAGGTCCTCGGGGAGCGCCTCGGCTTCGCGCCAGACGATCCAGCCCACGCCCGGGTAGACGAGCCCGTACTTGTGACCCGACGCGTTGATCGACTGAACCCGCGATACCCGGAAATCCCATGGCAGGTGCGGGTGCAGGAAGGGCGCGACGAAGCCGCCGGACGCGCCGTCCACATGCACGGGGATGTCGCACCCCCGCTCGGCCTGCACACGGTCGAGAGCGTCGCTGATCTCGGCGACGGGTTCGTAGCTTCCGTCCATGGTCGATCCCATGATGGCGACCACGCCGATGGTGTTCTCATCGCAGGCTGCGGCGGCCTGCGGGCCGCGCAGATGCAGGCGGCCTCGCTCCATGGGCACCATGCGCGCCTCGACCTGCCAGTACCTGCAGAACTTCTCCCAGCAGACCTGCACGTTCGTGCCCATGACAAGGTTCGGCTGCGCGCCCGCCGCGGCGGCGCCGCGCCGGGCCCGCCAGCGCCACAGCAGCGCCATACCGCCAAGCATGCAGGCCTCGCTCGATCCCGTGGTCGAGCAGCCAGGCGCGCCCCTGCCCGCGGGTGCGTGCCACAGATCGGCCAGAATGCTGACGCAGCGCCGCTCGAGCTCAGAGGTCTGCGGATACTCGTCCTTGTCGATCATGTTCTTGTCGAAGCACTCCGCCATGAGCTCTCTGGCCTGCGGTTCCATCCACGTCGTGACGAAGGTGGCCAGGTTCAGCCTGGAACTGCCGTCGAGGATGAGCTCGTCTCTCACTACCTGAAGTGCGGTGTCGGGCAGCATGCCAGCAGGCGGCAGCTGGTACTTGGGCACCTTGTAATTGGCGAGGTGGACATAGATCGGGTTCACATCGAGTTCGTCCGCGTCCTGGACGGATTCGGCCTTGCGGTGCAACGGCATTGTTACCTCCCCGGCGTCTTCGCCGATTGTCAGCCCTGCGGCGCCGCCTTGTGCTCCGCCGGCTCCCCGGACACCCGAGGCGGTGCTGACCCTTGGGGGCGATCCCCCTTTCAGACCACTACCGATACTGATCCAGAAACGGGCCGCCGGAACCACCTGGCGATGGTGATCCGGAGGGTGACCCCGTCATGAGGTCACGCTCAGGTAACGGCAGAACAGGCTGCCCTGTGCTTCGAGCACGTGCGCGAGATGCAGCCGCCTGGGCGCTGCCTGCTGCGCGCCCGCCGTGATACGCGTGTCGTATCCGGCGGCCAGCAGCGGGCTTATCGTGAGGCAGAGCTCGTCGAGCAGGTCTGCGGCGACCAGTTGCCCGAGCAGGTGTGGCCCACCTTCGGTGAGTACCCGGCGCATGCCACGGTCGGCGAGTGCGCTGACCGCCGCCGCCAGGTCAACGTGCCGCCCCGAGCCTGCGATCACGACGTCGGCCCATTTCTCCACCTCCGCACGCCGATCGGCCGGCGCTGTCTGGGCGGTGAAAACGATCGTACGGGCGTCGGCTGGCGCGGCCGTGAACAGTGGGCTGGACAGGTCGAGGTCGAGTGTGCCCGTGACGATCGCGATCGGCGGCACCGGCGGCAGGCCGGCCCGCAGCGGCGCCCAGTCCGCCCTCGCACGCGCGGGCCCGTAGCGCTCCACCCGCACCGTCTGCGCACCGACAAGAATCACGTCAGCGAGGCCGCGAAGCACCGAGAAGACTTCGCGGTCGCATTCGCTCGAGATCGCGCCGGAGATGCCCTTAGCCGCCGCGGCACCGTCGGCGCTTGCCACCATGTTCGCGCGCACCCATGCCGCGGTTTCGCCAGGGCGCTTGCCTGCCCATCCGGGCGGATACGCGTAAGCGGCCACCAGGTCGACCGGGTCCGCGCCGCCGGCCTGCGTGCCCTCCGGATAGATCTGTCGCACGATCAGAAGTCAATCAGATCGGTGGTGGCCGCGGTCGGCGGTACCTCGCTCCTGACGTCGCGGTTACGTAGGGATCTGTGACAAGTACGCAAAGTACTTGCAAATAGAACGTAGCACACCTGCGCGTTTTGCAGATTTACCTATATAGGGTCTGGCCGGGCGCTGCGGCGCACGATTGCCCAAGCACGATTGCCCAATGTGATCGGCTGAGACCGGGGGTGCGGCCGGGTGTCCTGATGCTCGCAGGGACAGCCGCCGCCACAAGGCTGGGACGCGCCGCGCAGGCCGCGTGCTCGCGTGCTCGCGTGTTCGTGAGCCGTGTGCTTGGGCATGCGTGCGGCGCGTCCATGGGGGGAGCCGGGTGCGGATCGCCGCTCTTGTCCTGTGGGTAGGCACCGCGTGTGTTGGCATGTACCTGCTGTCGAGCTGGCTGTCCCGCGGCGGTATCGGCCAGCGGGCGACCAAGGTGACCAGCTACTCCGTCATCCTGGTCGGCTTGCATCCGGCGTTAGCCGCGATCGGGCTCGGCTTCTGGATCGGGTACGTCCTGACTGCGCAGGTGAGGTACGCCTGGACCGCATTCGGTGTGATGTGCGGGTCGGCGCTGCTTGCCTTCGCCATGCTGACCAGGTATCTGACCGCGCGCGGTGGCCGGCACGCGCGGATAGCTCAGCAGCATTTCCCCGGTTACGCGGTCGCGGCGCACGTGGCCGTGGGAGTGGCCACGTTCGTCCTCGTACTGATCACCGCGACGATCGTGAGCCAAGGGTAGCGCTCGAACGCCGCGGTGGGGCTGGGCGGTGGGGCTGGGCGGTGGGGCTGGGCGGTCAGCCGGTGCCGTCCGCCGCCGCGGCTTCCTCCACCATGTCGCGCCGCGCCGGGCCGGTGAGCGCGGCGGGCGCGGCGCGCCTTGCCCCGCGGCGATGGGTCGCGGCCTGAGCCGCCGCGGCGTCGATCCGGCGCATGATCTGGGCGGCATGGCCGGCGACCCTGACCCGTGCGGACGCGCGAAGCACCGGGATCTCGGTCGCGATGCCGCCGGCCGCCGTGTCGAGCACAACCTCCCACGACGCGCCGAACCGCTGCGGAGGGAGCGTGAAGGCAACCGGGTCGATGTGCGCGTTGAACAGCAGCAGGAAGGAGTCGTCCACCACCCGCTGCCCGCGCGGGTCGGGCTCGGTGATGGCGTCGCCGTTCAGGAAGACCCCGATCGCTTTGCCGAATCCGGCGCCCCAGTCCCGGTCTGTCATGTGCCGGCCAGAAGGGGTGAGCCACGCGATGTCGCCCAGGCCGTCGCCGGATGCTGGCCGGCCAGAGAAGAAACGCCGCCGTCTGAACACCGGGTGGTCGCGGCGAAGCTGGGCCAGGGCCTGGACGAACTCGAGCAGTTCGGTGTCGGCTCTCTCCCAGTCCACCCAGGAAAGCTCGTTGTCCTGGCAGTAGGCGTTGTTGTTGCCATCCTGGGTCCGCGCGATCTCGTCACCGGCTAGCAGCATCGGGATGCCCTGCGCGCAGAACAGCGTGGCCAGGAAGTTGCGCTTCCGCCTCGCCCTGAGCCTGTGGATGGCCGGATCGGTAGTTGGCCCCTCCGCGCCGCTGTTCCAGGACCGGTTGTCGTCGGTGCCGTCGGCGCCCCCCTCCCCGTTGGCGTCGTTGTGCTTGTGGTTGTAGCTCACCAGGTCCTCGAGGGTGAATCCGTCGTGGCAGGTGACGAAGTTCACCGAAGCCACCGGGCGCCGGCCGCTCGCCTCGTACAGGTCGCTCGAGCCGCTCAGCCGGGACGCGAAGTCGGGCAGCGTGGCCGGCTGACCGCGCCAGAAGTCGCGGACGGTGTCACGGTACTGGCCGTTCCACTCACCCCACAACGCGGGAAAGTTGCCGACCTGGTAGCCGCCCTCGCCGACGTCCCACGGCTCGGCTATCAGCTTGACCTGTGAGACGACCGGGTCCTGCTGTACGAGGTCGAAAAACGCGGACAGGCGGTCCACGTCGTGCAATTCGCGGGCGAGTGCGGCGGCGAGGTCGAACCTGAAGCCGTCCACGTGCATCTCGAGGATCCAGTACCGCAGTGAGTCCATGACGAGCTGCAGTGCGTGCGGATGGCGGGCGTTCAGGCTGTTCCCGCAGCCGGTGTAGTCGAGGTAGTAGCGCTTGTCGTCATCCCGGAGGCGGTAGTAGGCGGCGTTGTCGATCCCGCGGAAGGACAGGGTCGGGCCCATGTGGTCGGCCTCAGCGGTGTGGTTGTAGACGACGTCAAGGATCACTTCGATCCCCGCCTGGTGCAGGCCTTTCACCATCGCCTTGAATTCGAGCACCTGCTCGCCAAGCTCACCCGCGGAGGAGTATCCGTTGTGCGGCGCGAGGAAACTCAGGGTGTTGTATCCCCAGTAGTCGGCGAGACCGCGGGCAACGAGCGCGTGCTCGGGCACGAACTGGTGGATCGGCATGAGCTCCACGGCGGTGATGCCGAGGCGCTGCAGATGATCGATCATCGCCGGATGCGCCAGCCCGCCGTAGGTGCCGCGCTGCTCCGTGGGTATATCGGGGTGGCGCAGCGTCAGGCCCCGCACGTGCGCTTCGTAGATCACCGTGTCGTGGTACGGAATGCGCGGCGGCCTGTCGTCCCCCCAGTCGAAGAACGGGTTGATCACGACGTTCTTCGGCATGTGCGGTGCGCTGTCTTCTGTGCTCAGCCGCGAAGGATCGGCGAAGTGGTAGGAGAACAGGGATTCATGCCAGTTGAGCTGGCCCTGCACCGCTTTGGCGTACGGGTCGAGCAGCAGCTTGGCGGGGTTGCAGCGGTGGCCGCGGCCCGGATCATAAGGCCCGTGCACGCGGTACCCATACCGGGTTCCCGGCCCCAGACCCGGCAGGTAGCCGTGCCAGACGAACCCGTCGACCTCGGTGAGCTCGATCCGGGTCTCGTTGTCCTCGGCATCGAACAGACACAGTTCCACCCTGTCGGCCGCCTCTGAGAACAGGGCGAAGTTCGTGCCCGATCCATCCCATGTGGCGCCAAGCGGATACGCCGTGCCCGGCCAGATGCGCATCCGTCTCCCTCGCGTCCTTCCCCCTCCAGCATCCCAGCGTCACAGCCGGAGGTCACCCACAGCTCACGCAGCAGACGACAACATTAACGTCGATCTCGGCCTGGTATTACCCGTCACGTGAGACGCATGCACGGCCCACGATCGCGGCGGGGTCAATTTGGGCCGGAAGCGTACCGAACGCGTACCCCCAATCGCCGTCGAGCCGGGACGCGCAGAACGCGTCCGCGACCGCTGCCGGGGCGTGGCGGACCAGCAGCGCGCCCTGCATGGTGAGGGCGGTGAGTTCGGCGAGGCGGCGTGCCTGCCACGGCGCGCCTGCCGGGTGCTTCCTGGCTTCGGCCAGCTGCGCGGAGAGGCTTTTCACCGCGCTGTCCAGCCGAGGGTCCGCGCCACTCGCCCCGGCGAGTTCGGCCCGCAGCGCCTCGGCTGGCTCGGGTCCTGCCGTACCGCCTGTGCTGGCGGTGCTCGCGGTGCCGGCAGCGCTCCCGAGGATCGCGCGGAGCAGATCGAGGGCGGTCACGTTGCCTGCGCCCTCCCAGATCGAGTTCAGCGGGGCGTCTCGATACAGCCTCGGCATTCCTGAATCTTCCACGTAGCCGTTGCCGCCGAGGCACTCCAGTGCCTCGGCCGCGTGCGGGGCGGCCCGCTTGCAGACCCAGTATTTGGCGGCAGGCAGTGCGATCCTGAGCAGCGCCGCCTCGGCGGCTTCGCCGCGGGCAGCGCGATCGGCGGCGCCGGCCAGCCGCATGACGAGCGCTGCCGCCGCCTCCGCCTCGAGCACAAGGTCGGCGAGGACGCTGCCCATCAGCGGCTGATCGATGAGCAATGGCCCGAACGCCGTGCGGTGACTGGCATGATGCACGGCAGCTACGGCGCCCTGCCGCATGGCTGCCGCGCTGCCTATGACGCAATCGAGCCTGGTGGCACTCACCATGTCGATGATCGTCCGAATCCCGCGTCCCGGCTCTCCGACCCGCCACGCGAGTGCGCCGTCGTACTCGACCTCGGCAGACGCGTTCGAGCGGTTGCCGAGCTTGTCCTTGAGCCGCTGTATGCGGATGCCGTTAAGCGTGCCGTCGGGCAGCACCCGTGGCAGCAGGAAGCATGTGGGGCTCGTGGGGGGCGCTGCTGCAGCGCCCGCGGTGACGTCGGCAGGCTCCGCCACCTGTGCGAGGACAAGAAACAGGTCGCACATCGGCGCCGAGTTGAACCATTTGTGCCCGGTGAGCACATAACACGTTGCGCCCTCCGACGGGGCGGGCCGCGCCACCGTCGTGTTGGATCGCACGTCAGAGCCGCCCTGCTTCTCGGTCATCGCCATCCCAGCGAGCAGGCCCGCCTTACCGTCCGGTGGCGCCAGGCCGGGCTGGTAGACACGCGCGGCCAGCAGCGGGGTGAACCTCGTGTCAAGCTCGCTGGCGTGGCGAAGCGCGGGCACCGCGGCGTACGTCATCGAGATCGGGCAGCCGTGCCCGGCTTCGGCCTGTGCCCAGACGTAGAACTTTGCCGCGCGGGCGACATGCGCGCCGGGCCTGGGGTCGCTCCACGGCGAGCCGTGCAGGCCGTGACGGACCGCGGTGTCCATCAGCTGGTGCCACGCCGGGTGGAACTCGACCTCGTCGATCCGGTTGCCGTAACGGTCGTGCGTGCGAAGGACCGGGCTATGCTCGTTGGCGAGCCTGGCCAGGGTGGCTGTCTCGCCGCTTCCGGCAAGCTTGCCGAGTTCATGCAGCTCACACCCGGCCCACCCGGCTCCTTCCCGCTCCATCGCGGCCTCGAGGGCCGGATCGGCCGCGACGTCGTAACCGGCGAGCGGCGGTGGCTGATTCAGCACCTCGTGCGTAGCGTGCGGTCCCAATGCACCCTCCCTGCGGTCAGACACCCGTGCCGCGGCCGGGGCCGTGCGCCGCCAGCGGTGCTGTGGCACGCCCGGCTCCGAACGCCGGTGCGTGCCACAGCACCGCCGGCGTCACACCCAACACGACACTGACATCAACCGCCATGACCTGCCAATCTCGGCCGCGTCGGTGTCACTAGAGCCGTCCAGGCGCCGCTTTTCGGCTCCCGCCGACACCACCTACTACACGACCTTATAGTTACCGGCAGGTAAAGACGCATGTGGAAACCGCGCGGATCCAGTGCCGGAGGCCCGAAGCAGGCGACAGTCAAGCGAGGCTGCGCGCCGCGTTCGCGGCGGGCTCCAGGTGCGAGACCGCGGTCGACGCCGCGGCGTACCGCAGCAGGACGAGGTCGGCCAGTTCCGGCGCTGGGGCGAGCACGTCTGACACGGCAGTAGCGCCCGCCGCGAGCGACGTCTCGCGTACCTTGTCGGCGAATACGCCCGGCGCGAGCAGGTAGCTGGCCACGACCACATTCGCGGCGCCGCTCCTGCGCAGCGCGGCGACAGCGGCCGCGGGCGACGGCGGGGCAGCCGAGGCAAAGGCGGGCACCACGTCGGACCAGCCGCGCAAGCCGCGCCAGTCCTTGGCGAGGCGGGAGATCACCGCTGTCGCGGCGGGGTCCGTCGAGCCTGCGGCGGCTAGTACCACAGCGGTGCCTGGATCGCCGATCGGGACACCGGCCCGGGCGAGATGCCGCTCCATCGCGCTGATCAGCAGCGGGTGCGGACCGAGCGGTTGGCCGTAGCGGATCTGCAGGCCCGGACGGGATGCGGCCGCCGCTCGCAGCACCGAGGGGATGTCCGTCTTGCTGTGGTAGGCGTCGGTGAGCAGCAGTGGCAGCGCGACAACCGCGTCGGCCCGGTGTGACGACGTCGGGCCGCTCGCCGCCCAGGCGCGCACCAGTGACGTTCCGCCAAGCGCCGGTGACGCCCCGCTGGGCCCGGCGCCGCCGTACAGGGCTCCGAGGACTTGCGCGGGTGATGGCGGCGCGTGATCCAGGTACGCGGTCACGACCTCCAGCTCTGGCATGCCACGCCGCGCGGACCGCCGGCGCACCCGATCGAGCAATTCAGCTACGGCCGCGGCAGCCCGTGGATCCCTGCTGCCGTGCGCGATGGCCAGCAGAGGTGGCAGCCGCCTGTCGCGACCGGCCGTGCCGGTGCCGAGGGCCGCGATGCCAGCAGCGTCCGTGCCGTCAGCGTGGGTGCCGTCGATCACGTGTGAATACCGCACTCGGTCTTGGTGGTCCCAGCCCACCGCCCGCTGCGCGGATCCGCGCCGGGCTCGGCCCGCAAGGTGCAGGTAGCGCAGCCGATAGACGGGTAGCCCTCCGAGACGAGCGGATTGACGAGCACGCCGTTGGTTTCGACGTAGGCGTCGACCTGGTCCTGCGGCCAGCTGACGATCGGGTTGACCTTGACCATTTTCCTGCGCGGATCCCACTCGACGGCCTGCGTGCCGCGCCTGGAATACGTCTCGTCCCTGCGAACGCCGGTGATCCACGCGCTATACGGCGCGAGTGCCTGTTCGAGCGGTACGACCTTGCGGAGATAGCAGCACAGGTCGGGATTGCGCCCGAACAGCCGAGGGCCGAGGTCACGATCCTGCTCTTCAACAGTCCGCGACGGAGTGACGTTGACCAAGTTGACCGGGTACACCGCTGCTGCCGCATCGCGCGTGCCGATGGTCTCGGCGAAGTGGTAGCCCGTGTCGAGGAAGACCACGTCGATTCCCGGCTTCACCCGCGAGGCAAGGTCGATGATCACTGTGTCGGTCATCGACGATGTCACGCAGATCCGCTTTCCGAACGCCTGCACAGCCCATCGCACGATCTCTTCGGCGGGCGCGTCGGCAAGGCTGTCGTTCGCCCGCTTGGCGAGGAGCTCAAGATCGGCTGAAGCGCCCGGCGCCGTGGCGGTCATAGGGCAGCTCCGAGGCCGGCGAATCGCAACTGGAAGGCACGAGCGCAGCTACGGCAATGCCAGCCGCCGTCCTGTTCACGAGGCTCTAGATCTTCTTCGCCGCAATAGGGGCAATAAAAGGGGATCGCACGCTCAGCCACAGAATTTCCTCGTTCATCGTTCGACGGGGTTCGGGAGGTCGTCCCCCTGGGCCAGTACTTCGACGGGGGGTTCCGTGGGGCCGCCTCCCGGACCAGCACCGTGACGGGGGTTCCGGGGGTCGTCGTCCCCCGGGCCAGCACCGTACGGTTGAAGGTCGCTCTCGGCTGCCCGTGCTGTCCAGGCAGCAAACGTCTCACCAGGCTCCTTAGCCGCCGCGTACCGGCGAAGCAGCCGCTCGACATAGTCGGTAAGGTCCTCAGCGGTGCTCTTCAGCCCGCGCACCTTCCTGCCGAAACCCGATCCTGTGCCGTCGCCGCCGGCCAGCGTACCGCCGAGGTGGATCTGGAAGCCCTCCACCTGGCGGCCGTCCGGCCGGGTGACGAGCGAGCCCTTGAGGCCGATGTCGGCGGTCTGGATGCGGGCACAGGAATTGGGGCACCCGTTGACATTGATGGTGATGGGATCGGCGAAGTCGGGCAGCCGCCGCTCGAGCTCGTCGATCAGGCCGGCCGCCCGCTGCTTGGTCTCCACGATCGCGAGCTTGCAGAACTCGATGCCCGTGCACGCCATCGTGTGGCGGCGGAACACACTCGGCGCAACCTGGAGGCCTGCCGCCGCGAGCCCGGCGGACAGGTCATCGACGTGTCGGGAAGGCACGTCGAGAATGACCATTTTCTGCTCGATGGTGGTGCGCACGCGCCCGCTGCCGTACTCGGTGGCCAGTTCGCCGATCGTGCGCAGTGTGTCGCCCGTCAGACGGCCCACGACGGGCGCGAAGCCCACGTAGTAGTTGCCGTCACGCTGCTGGTGCACGCCGACATGGTCACGCCGCCCGTCACGCGGCGTCTCGGGCGCGGGCCCGTCAGGTAGGGCGTAGCCGAGATACTCCTTCTCGAGCACCTCGCGGAACCGCTGTGGCCCCCAGTCGGCGACCAGGAACTTCAGGCGCGCCCGGTGCCGTAGCCTGCGATAGCCGTAGTCACGGAACACCGACGTGACACCGGCCCAGACCTCCGGCACCTGACCGGGCCTGACGAACGCGCCGAGCCTCTTGCCGATCATGGGATTGGTGGAAAGCCCGCCGCCTACCCACAGGTCATAGCCGGGCTCACCGTAGGGTCCGGTCACACCCGCGAACGCCACATCACTGATCTCGTGCACTGTGCACTGCACGGCGCAGCCGCTCATCGCCGACTTGTACTTACGCGGCAGGTTGGAGAAGGAAGGGTCGCCGATCCATTGGCGGTGGGTGGCCAAGATATCCGGCGTCGCGTCGATCACTTCGCTGGAGTCGATGCCGGCGAGCGGGCAGCCCAGGATGACCCGGGGAGTGTCGCCGCACGCCTCCATCGTGGACAGGCCGACGGCCTCCAGCGCTGCCCAGATGGCGGGCACGTCCTCGATTCTCACCCAGTGCAGCTGGATGTTCTGCCGGTCCGTGATGTCGGCCGTGCCCCGCGCGTAGGCACATGAGATCTCCGCGATCGCCGCCAGCTGGTTGCCGCTGAGCTGACCGCCGTCGATCCGGATGCGGAGCATGAAGTATCTGTCGTCGAGTTCTTCTGGCTCGAGAATGGCGGTCTTGCCGCCGTCGATGCCCGGCCGTCGCTGCGTATAAAGGCCGAACCACCTGAACCGGCCGCGCAGGTCGGCTGGGTCGATGGAGTCGAAACCGCGCTTTGAGTAGATGTCGATGATGCGCTGGCGGACGTTGAGCCCGTCATCGTTCTTCTTGGATTCCTCGTTCTTGTTCAGTGGCTCCCGGTACCCGAGAGCCCACTGACCTTCGCCGCGGCGCTTGCCTGGCTGCGCTGCCCTCGACGTCCCAGTGGCGCGTGCCCTGGCTGTCGGTGGCCCGGCGGTGGTCGGTGGTGAATCCGGTGACGGCATGCGGCAGTCCTCAGGGTCGGCGGGCACATGCCAGGGTGCGGCGGCTTGTCAGCAGCTTGACCGGCTCAGCGCTGGGGCCAGGCGGAATGCGGCTCGGCAGCGCGGGCACGCGCCCAGATCGTAATGGGCAGCGATCAGTCAGCGCATCGACACTGCGCGCTGCGGACACGGAGGAGATCCACGTGCCTGCGCGTAACAAGCAGAGGGTCCGCCGCAGCCATACCGGCATCGTCACACGCCTCACCGTGGCGTGTCCAGGAAGATTCCGGTACGTTCGCTTGCTTGCGTTCGCCCACGGCAAGGCCAACAGCACATGAATGCCTGCCTATTCCCGGCCAGTTTCCTGCAGGTTGCTCTTTGTACCACCAACCTGACATGCGGCCGCGGCCGCGGCCGCGGTTCCGCGCCGCGCGGTGCGCCGCAGGTCAGCCCCGGCTTACCCAGCCGAGTGGGGAATCGCTCGGCTGCTGCGGCGGCATGTGCTGGCAGTCGCACCAGGTGCCGCCCGGGCAGTTGTCATGCCGGTGTTCTTTGCAGGCGGTGCAGATCATGCAGCCGATTCTCGTCCAACCGGCGCAATCAACGAACCTCAGGGCGTGGCCATGCGTGCGAGGGGTAGGAGCCTGTCTGGGAACCCGTGTGCCGCGGGCTTCCCTCCAGGCTCTTAGTGCCTCGCCCGCGAGGGCGACCGGCCGGTTCGAGGATGTGGCCGGCATGAATGAGCAGTCCGCGGAAGCCGTTCGGGATGTGATACGGCTTCCGTTCCCTGATCGCCGCGGCGCCGGTCGTGCGCTGGCGGCAGCGCTGCGACGCCGTTTCACCGGGCCGGACGGGCGCCTGACGCTGCTGGCGCCGCTCGTCCTCGCGCTGCCGCGCGGGGGAGTCGCCGTGGCCGCCGAGATCGCGCGAGATCTCGGTGCCCCGCTCGATGTGCTCGTGACCAGGAAGATCGGATACCCGCAGCAGCCCGAACTCGGCGTCGGCGCGCTCGCGGAAGGCGGGAATCCCGTCTTTGACGAGGTCATTTTGCGCGAGCTCGGCATCGAGAAAGCGGATCTCGCCGGGGTCGTCGCGCGTGAGCGCGCCGAACTTGAGCGCCGGGTCCAGGTGTACCGCGGCGGCCGACCGCCACCAGAGGTGCGCGGCAGATCTGTGATCTTGACCGACGATGGGCTTGCCACCGGCGTGACGGCTCGCGCTGCGCTGCGCGCGCTGCGGGCCGCGCACGCCGCCCGGACGGTGCTTGCGGTTCCGGTGGGTTCACCGGGTTCAGTCGCGGCACTCGCTGCCGAGGCCGACGACATCGTCGCACTCGCGCTGCCGCGCGGCTTCCGTGCCGTGGGTGAGTGGTACGCCTCGTTCGGGCAGTTGACAGACGCCGACGTCCTTGCGCTGCTCAGCGAGGTGGCAGGCGGCAGGGACACTGGCACCCCCGGCTGATGCCGCGAACCGAGGAAGCTCGCGGGGTGAGCCGGGCGAGCGCGGATCCCCGCCGCTGACCGCTAGGCCGCGTTCGCCCGGCGCATCCTGCGGCGCCGTTCTGACGCGCGCTCGTCCTCGTTCTGGCCACCCCAGGTGCCGTACTTTTCCGGGCGCGCAACCGCGTAGCTGAGACACTCGCCCCGTACCGGGCACTGCGCGCAGATCGCCTTCGCCTTGCGCTCGCGGATCTCCCGCTCTGGCTGGCGCTCGCCGTCTGGCCCGAAGAACAGCACGAGATCCTCACCCCGGCACGCGGCAGCATCCTGCCAGCCCCAGCTCGGGCGTGGGAGCACAGCGGTCTGCCGACGTACCTGAGACATGTATCGATCACCTCAACCGGGTAGCTTGGTCGTTGCATAGTCCGTGACGGGTTAGGCTCGTAGTAGGCGAGGCCCCACGCGGCGCCGTTTCCCGGCCGTCGCATGATGCAACGCACTTTGGTGGTCCGGTGTTCCCGGCCGCCGACATCCGGCCGCCGCGACGTGCGGCGACCATCAGACCGAACGGCTAGCGCGGCCCAGCCCCCGGAGACCTGAATGCTGCACCTCGGGCCGTTCCTGTGAGCCGGTGTAATCATGCCACCCCTTACCGGTCCAGCGCAGGCGGGGTAGCAATAATGCGCCTAACAATTAATCACGCCGCGTCCTCCTGTCGCGGCGGCAAGCGGCAGGTGCGTCCCGATGGCCGGCGCGACACGCCGCCCGGGTGGTGGCAACGGGGATCCCTGCTGCTGTATAAACCTGGCGTGACGGATGTATCAGGCAGCGATCGCGGATGAGTCTTTCCGGGGCCGGACCGCCCCGGACCAGCGCCGTTGGCGCAGTTCGCGCGCTGCGGGCGTGGCACATGGTTGATCTTGACTGGACAGGTCATGCGCTTCCGCGCCACTATGGGCTGCATGCCAGCATCGGACGTAGCGCCGTTGCCCCGCCTCGGTGAGGTTTTCTTCGACGTCCGAGGCAACTCCCGTACCATGCGCCTCAGCTGGTACGCGGATACCGGCGTAGCGGTATTCAGCATCTGGCAGGGCGGAACCTGCACCGGTACGTTCCGGGTACCGATCGCCGATCTGCCCCGGCTCGTCGACGCATTACGACGCGGTCCCGCGGGCGCAACGCCCGTCGGCGCGGATGTGCGGGGAAGCGGACCCAGGCAGATCCAAGACGAGGGCGCCGCGAGCGGATCGGCGCCAGGGCCGCCCGGTGATCCACTTTCCGCCGGCACCTCCCCGGCCGGGTACCCGGCGCAGGATCCGTACACCGACCCGGGCCAGTATGGCAACCTGGCCGGCTACGGCGCCCCGGACCGACGGGCCGAGCACTCCGATCCGGCCGCATACGGGGGTTACCCGGATCCGGCGGCCCGAGGCGGTTACGCCGAGCCCGCGGCCTACAGCGGCCACCCGGGCCCGGGGGAACCCGCTGGGCACGGTGGTCATGCCGATCCCGGCGGGTACGGCGGCTATCCCGATCCCGCGGAGTCCAGCGGTCCGGCCGCAGGCGCCGCTTACAGCGGGTACCCCGAACCGGGACAACCAGAGCCCGGGGGCGGCCGCTACCCCGATCCCGCCCCGCAGAGCGGCTACCCCGACCCCGACGACCAGGGCAGGCAACCTGAGCCTCCTGCCTACGGCGGCTATCCCGCTCCCGCGCCGCAGCGCGGCTACCCCGACCCCGACGACTACGGCAGGCAGCCCGGCCCCTGGACGGGCGATCCGGCCGGCCGTGGCGGCTACCCGCAGACGGGTCCGCAGACAGGCCCGCGGACGGGGGAGTACTACAGCCAGCCTGCCGGGACCGCGGGCCGAGGCTACCCGCAGACGGGGGACTACAGCCGGCCCGCCGAGGACGGTGGCCGCAGCGGCACTGAGACCGCAAGCTACGGCGGTTATCCCGACCCTGGGGAACATGGCGGCCAGGCAGGTGCCCAGGCCCCCGGCCGTTATCCAGAGACTGGGCATCCACCGACCGGCTATCCAGAGACTGGGCAGTACAGCCGGCCCGCCGAGGCCGCTGGCACTGGATCCCACGGCAGTTACCCACCGCCCGCACCATCCGGCGGCTACCCCGGCACGGGTGAGCACGGCAGGCACGCGGAGCCGACCGGCCCAATCGGGCGCGGCAGCTGTCCGGAGCCCGCCCCGCAGCGCGGTTACCCGGACCCCGCGGACCGCTGCGGCCAGATCGAGCCCGCAGTTCGCGGCTACTTCGAGCCGAACACGTACGCCGGACATCCCGAGCCCGCTTCGGCCGGCGGCTACCGCGACCCGGATGAGTACCGTCGCTATCCGGATTCCGGGCTTCCGCCCGCGGCTGCGGGTATTCCGCCGGGTCCGCAGCAGCCGGATCACACCAGCGTGATGCCCGCACAGCCGGATACCGGCCCGCCGACGGTCGGCATGCCCGCGGTCTCAGGCCGATCTGGCGGTTCGTCCTCGCGGGGCAGCAGCGTGCCGCCGTATCTGCCGGACCCGTATCTGGATGGCTCGCTGCCGGTCAGTGGTGAGCAGCCGGCGACGGACATGCAGTGGCCAGGCGCCGAGCGGTCGGCCGCTGACCGGCCTGGTGCCGAGCGACCCACGGCGCAGCGGCCCGCGTCAGGTCCGCGGCGCTCAGAGGACGAGTCCGCAC
This sequence comes from uncultured Actinomycetota bacterium, assembly GCA_963851085.1. Classification (GTDB taxonomy): domain Bacteria; phylum Actinomycetota; class Actinomycetes; order Streptosporangiales; family Streptosporangiaceae; genus DATFVJ01. The sequence continues at coordinate 99,195 of CAWKNX010000009.1, forward strand.
GAGAGCTTCCCTACGGTTACCCGCCAGCCATCGACCGCTGACACCGCGGGTCCTCCTGCTGACACCGCGGATCCTCCTGACACCGCGGGCGCTGGTGCCGCGCGCCCTGACGCGGCGGGTCCCAGAAGCGCGGTCGCGCACCGCGCCCCGCCAGGGGATCTTGTATCGGGAAGTGCGCCGGGAACATCTCCCGGCCCGGCCGCGTTACTGTCCATTGCCGGTGTGGCAGCGTGCCCCGGGCCGCACCTTTCGCCTTCGCGGAATACCGTCAGGCTGGAGCCGCGTTGCGCCATTCGCCGAGGAGGCGACCTCCACACTGGCGTGCTTGCGCCGGGGACCGCAGCTTATGGGCGGCGGTCCCCGGCGCAACTGTGTGCACTGCGCCGCCGATGCGGCGATACCTGTACTTCTCGTGACATCTGGGATGCGATGGGTGATGACCAGGGCAGACGCCCGCCAGGCCGCCAACGCGTGCAGACCGGAGTTCGCGAACGTATGCGGTTATCTCATCTTCTGCTGGATACATAATTGACAGGAGAAGGGGGACTCCAGTGGCACAGAAGGTGTTGGTCACGTACGCATGTGACTATGACAAGAAAGAGATCCCGCCAGGCCAGGAACGAACCCGCGCCTTCGGCCTGGACGGGCAGAGCTATGAGATTGACCTGTGCAAGAGGCACAGTGACAAGCTCGACGATGTCCTCAAGAAGTACGCGGGATACGCGCGGAAGTCGACCACGCGGGAACTTCGCCGCAGGCGCCGTACGGCGGCGCACCGCCAGCGAAGCGCGCAGATCCGTGCCTGGGCGAAGAGCACGGGCCTTCCGGTCAGCGACCGGGGCAGGATCCCTTCTGACGTGATCGACAGATACGAGACGACGCACCACTGACCGGCCGCGTCAGACCGGGGAGCCTGTCTGTTCGGGCTTCCTCGGTCCCGTGGCGGCCGCCAATACCTGGGTGTTGGGCAGGTAGATGAATCCGTCCCCGGTGTCAAGCCGGACGTAGGTAAGGGCGATCTCGGTGATTTTGCCTTCGTATTGACCGCCGAGCGCGCCCGACCGTATCCACACGAGATCTCCGACCGCGAACGGGCGCGCCTGCAGCAGCACGATGCCTGCGAAGAGGTTGGACAATGCGCGATCCAACGTTAATCCGTCGTGGTGGCGACCGTTCCGGCGATGCGGCGCGCGGCAGGCGGCGGTGCGGATCAGTAGCCGAGCCGTCGCAGCTTGGCGTCACCGAGGCCGAAGTGATGAGCGATCTCGTGCACCACGGTGATCCGCACCTGATCCGCCACGTCCTGCCTGGACTGGCAGATTCTCAGGATGGGCAGCCGGTAGATGGTGATCCGGTCGGGCAGCACGCCCGCGTACCACTGCCCGCGAGCGGTGAGCGGCACGCCTTCGTACAGGCCGAGCAGCCCCGGCTGCGGCGGGTCGGCCTCGTCTTCGACAAAGACGGCGACATTGTCGATCAGCGCGCCAAGTTCGCGCGGGATGCTGTCGAGCGCCTCGCCGACCAGCGTCTCGAACTCCTCCTCGCCGATCACGAGCACCATTCCATTGTCCGGCACGCAGTGCGGAGGCCGGGCCACCGAACGTGGCCCGGCCTCCGATTGATTGTGCTGCGGGTCCTGATCCTACTGCCGACGTAAGCCGGCTACCGGCGTTTGGGTGGGCCGACTAGGCACGCCGGCGGATGAGCGGCGGCCCGACCGGAATCCGCAGCGGCCCGCCGATGCCGATGGAGACGCTGGCGGCGGACGCATACCAGGCCACCAGGGCCGTCAGGACGCCCACGTAACCGCCGACCTTGACGATTGACGTGTTGGTCGAGAAGAACCCGATGAAAAGGATGATCTCGGTCGCTTCCAGGGTGAGGAACACCCCGAACACCGCGGTGTTGAGCATCGTGCTCCACACCAGCATGTAGGTGTTGAAGATGGCGAACGCGAGCAGGATCCAGCCGAGGTCGTGATCGGCCACGGCGGCCGCCTTGGCGTTCGGGGCTACGAGCAGCACCCAGAGCCCGAGCCCGATCCAGAACCCGCCGTACGTGGAGAAGGCGGTAGCGCCGAACACGTTCCTGTTGCGGAATTCCCACATCCCTGCGAGCAGCTGGATGAAGCCGCCGTAGGCGAACGCATATCCGAGCCAGGCGTCACCGGTGGCTGCCGTCATCCATTTGGCATTATTGGCTGACAGCAGGAACGTGGTGAGGGCGAATGCGGCAAGGCCGAGCGGACCGGGATCTGCGATGGGTGGGGCGGCTACCGTCGTGGCGGTCGGGCGATCATCAGTGACGCTCATGGTGACTCCTAGTGACGCGATTGGCGCGGCCTGGCTTCGGTCGGGAAGTCAGGCCAGCGCCGGGGACAGGACGGCCCGGGGCGGATACTGGGCGCCGCCGCCTGAACAAACACCGGCACTGCGGATGCGTGCCGGGTAGCTCAGCGGGAGGTGTGCAGTCCGGGCCCATCAGCGGCCTTCCTTCAGCTGATGAACGATTAAAGAACCGGCCAAGGGGACCTGATACAAGTAACTCTGCCAACAGCTCTGGTGCAGTGTCCAGATAGTAACTTTGGATACTTTGTACTCCCGCTGCGGATGCCTGGCAAGGCATTCGATCGCCACGATTCCGCGCGCCTGGCAGTTTGCTCGCTCGCCGGTCAGCGTGGGCGCGGACGCGGCGGCACTCCTGGCCTGCTCCGTGCGAGCACCCGGCCAAGTCCCGCGCGTGTGGCAAGGACGATCATCCGGTCGTGCGCGGAGAGAAGGTATCCCTGATGGGGTTTCCAGTCCATTTCGTCGACCCCTCGCCGGCGCAGTGCGATAACCCGCGCCTGGCCCGCTTCGTGCACCTGCTGTAGCGCGGCACCTTCAAGTTCCGAATCAGGATCGACGGGCACATCCGCGATGAGCAGGACATGGCGGCCGACCGGAATGGTCCGCAGGACCTGATGCTCGAGCATGGCTACCGCGAACGACGGCGCGGCAAGGTAGGAGACGCTTCGCGACACGATATTGCCGCCGAGTGTCTTCTCTAGCCGCACCGCGAGGTCGTCGTCGAACAGCCGGACGACGATCCGCAGGTCCTCACGGAGCGAGCGGGCGTGCAGCGCTGTCTCCAGGTTGAACACGTCCGTGCTCGTGACCGAGACCAGGCAGCGGCAGGTGTCGATTCCCGCTGCCCGCAGGGTCTCGTCCCTGCTGACCTGCCCGGTGACGACAGGCACCCCGAGGCGCTTGGCCATGGCGACGCCCTGGGCGTTCGGGTTCCTGTCCACGCAGATGACACGCACTCCCAGGTCGTGCAGTTGCCCCACGATGCGGGTGCCGACATTGCCCAGCCCGACCACGATCACGTGATCGGTGATCGTCTTCCTGTTCCCGTCGAGCGTGCTCGCCAGCCTGGCACCCACGATGGCCGCGGTCACCGTGGGCAAGAACGCCATCCCGTCGAAGGTGAGCATGACCTGGGCGAACCGCTCAGGGGCACTGAGGCGGACGTTGGTGACCGCGGCGCCTGCCGCATCGAGCAGCGTCAGATACAGCGCGTTTGGCAGCGAATATCGGCCTGCGGTGGCCAGCAGGGCGAAGCCGGCGATGAGTACCGCGAACAGGACGACAAAGGCGACGCCGAGCTTGCGGCCGAAGAACGAGCGCAGCGGCGCGCTGAGCGCCCGCACCGGGCGGCGGTGCGCCCGCGCGAGCGGATCGCGTGGTGTGCCGTCGGCGACCGCGAGGACGAGATCGGCGCTGCCCTGGTCATCGGGCAGGATTCGTGGCTGGGTCGGGGTGGTGGTGTCCGCCAGCCCGCAGATCACCTGCCTGGCGTCGGCTTCGGTGCGTCGCGCCACGTACAGGGTCCGGCGCGCCAGCCGGACGTGGCTTGGCGCCGGCTCGCCAAGGGCGGCGGCGACGAAGGAAGGCGCGGCAACGTCCGACTCGGAAAGCACGGCGCAGTCGTGAAAGAACGAACGGACCCGGTCGCCGAGGCGGGTGTTGAAAATGTGCAGCACAAACCGCAGCTCAGGGTTCAGTTCCTGGGCGCGGAGCGCAGCGTGGAAGTTCCCCACGTCGTCTTGCTGCAGCAGCGCCACCGCCCGTGCGGAGCCAACCCGCGCCTCACGGAACGCATCCGCGGTGAGGGCCGGCCGTTCGATCACGCGGACGTTGGGCAACTGGGCGATCCTCGGGCCCTGGTTACCCTCCCTCGACGGCAGGATCACCGTGACGTCTTCGCCGTACCTGACGGTGAGCTCTTCGGTCAGCAGGTAGGCGAGCGACTGGTCTCCGCACACGACCAGATGACCCGGGCGGGAATTGCGTCGCCTGGCGACCGTAGGCACGGCGCGATCCTAGCTAGCACGGGAGGATCCAGCACAACGTTAGGGGTCAGCGCGCCGCGCCTGCCCGGCGGCGTGTGGATGCCGGCTGACTGCGCCATCCGCGGCCCGTGGCCATGCCGTGACGTGGAGCGCCCTATCCGCGGGCCCGCTAAGCCGACGGCTTCCTGCCTGCTCCCGGTGGAGTAGGCCCGGATCCTCCCCCCGGTGGACGCGGGCGCGCTCGTCGTGGGCGCACAATGAGCTATGGAGCGACACCCCAGATCCAGTGAGCCAGATCCAGTGCCGAGGAGCCGGCCGATGACGACTGACCGTGCGATCCGCGCGTCGGATCACGACAGGGAGCACGTCGTCGAGATTCTCCGCACGCAGTACGCGGAGGGCAGGCTGACGCTCGAGGAGTTCGACGAGCGGATGACCGCCGCGTACGCGGGCAGGACCTGGGGTGATCTGCTTGATCTGACGAACGATCTCCCGGCGGACGTGCGGCTCGGCGCGGACCTGGCCACGGCACGCAGCCGGCCGGTGGGGCAGCTGCCCGCGGATCAGCGACCGCCACAGCGGCCATCGACCCTGATGCCGCTGCGGTTGGTGCCGCTGATCCCGCTGCTGCTCGCGGGGGTCGTTCTCGCCTCGATCGCCTGGGGCGGCATGGGCTACCCCGGTCACCATCAGCGCTACGTGTCGGTCTTTCCCATCTGGCTGCTTGTGATGGCCATCTTCTTCCTGAGGCGCGGCGTGTCCAGGCACCGCGGTGGCCGGGGCGGCCCGTTCCGTTAGAGCGACGGGCTCCGTCAGCCCTGACCTAGCCGCTGCCCACGGGCTCCGCCAGGCGCGCGCGGGCCGCCTTGGCCAAGGCGAGGAAGAGGCTATGGTCCTCGCTTACCTCGGGGTGCCATTGCACGGCGACCATGAACGGGTGCCCGTCCAGTTCGACGGCCTCGATTACCCCGTCATCGGACCGTGCGGTGGCGGTGAGCCCAGCGCCCAGGCGCTCGATCGCCTGATGGTGGTGGCAGGGCACGCTGAGCGTGTCCCGGCCAAGGATCCCTGCGACGTGGCTGCCGGGCGTGACGTGCACCGTCCGCGTACCATACTCGGCGGGCCCCGGGGCATGCCCGTCGTGGCCGACCGTTTCCGGCACGTGCTGAAGCAGCGTGCCGCTGTGGAGCACATTCAGCAGTTGCAGGCCACGGCAGATGCCCAGCACCGGCAGGCCGGCCTCGAAAGCGGCCCGCAGCAGCGCGAGTTCCGCGGCGTCCCGGTCCTGGCTCACCCGCGCCGTGCGCGGGTGCGGCTGCGTCGCGTAGAGCAACGGATCGATGTCGCCGCCACCGCTGAGCAGCAGGCCGTCAAGCCGGTTCACCACCTGCTGCGCGCCGGGCACCGGAGGCAGCACCACGGGCACGCAGCCAGCTGCGGCGACCCGGTCCACGTACGCATGCGGCACCAGCGTGGCGTGCTCCTGCCATCCCGCCCACTGCGCAGGCTCCGCGTACGCGCTGATCCCGATCACGGGCTTGGCTGGGAAGCTGCCGGTCACGCAGTCCATCATGGGCCACCGCTCTGCCAACCCGGGGGACGCCCCCCCGGAACCCCCCCGCTGTGGCGGCACGGGGTGGCAGCACATCGCGCCATCACAGCGGTGTCACGTACGCGGCGGTGATGCCGCCGTCGACGGTGAGGCTGGTCGCCGTGATGAAGGAGGCATCATCGCTGGCCAGGAAGGCGACCACGGCGGCTATCTCGTCCGCCTCTGCGAACCGGCCAGCTGGCACGTGCACGATCCGCCGGGCAGCCTGCTGCGGGTCGGCGGCGAACAGCTCGGCGAGCAGCGGCGTGTTCACCGGCCCAGGGCACAGCGCGTTGACCCGGACCCCGCTGCGCGCGAACTGCACGCCGAGTTCGCGGCTGAGCGCGAGCACGCCGCCTTTTGACGCGGTGTAGGAGATCTGTGAGGTGGCGGCGCCCATCAGGGCGACGAACGATGCCGTGTTGATGACCGATCCGCTGCCGCGCCGCAGCATGTAAGGGATCACATGCTTGCAGCAAAGGAAGACTGAGGTCAGGTTCACTTCCTGGACCTGCCGCCAGGCGTCGAGCCCGGTGTCAAGAACGGAGCCGTCCGCGGGCGGCGAGATCCCCGCGTTGTTGAAGGCGATGTCAATGCGCCCGAACTCACGGTGAGCGGTCTCGCACATCCGCCTGACGTCGTCCTCGCTCGTGACGTCGGCCTGCACGAAAAGCCCGCCGGTCTTGTCGGCTGCTTCCTGACCTGTCTCGGCGTCCACATCGACGGCCACAACTGTCGCCCCCTCGGCCGCGAGCCGCTTCGAGCTGGCTAGCCCGATCCCACTGCCGGCGCCGGTAACGATGGCGACCCGGCCTTCCAGGCGCAGCATCTGATTCATCATTCCTCGGTGTCTGCCCGGAGGGGCGACCCAGGATCGGTACCGCCAGGATCGGTGGTGTCAGGGTCAGTGGCGATGAAGACATTCTTGATCTCGGTGAAGGCGGCGAGTGCGTCGGGTCCGAGCTCGCGGCCGAGGCCCGACTGCCTGAACCCGCCGAAGGGTGTCCAGTAGCGCACCGAGCTGTGCGAGTTCACCGAGAGATTGCCTGCTTCAACGGCGCGGGCGACGCGCACCGCGCGGCCGACATCGCGCGTCCAGATCGATCCCGAGAGCCCGTACGTGGTCGTGTTGGCGATCCGGATCGCCTCCGCCTCGTCCTCGAATCCGATCACCGTCGCCACCGGCCCGAACACCTCCTCGGTGCACACCGGGTCGTCAGGGCTGGCCGGAATGAGGACCGTGGGCGGGAACCAGAAACCGGGCCCATCGGGGCAGCTGCCACGGAACGCGACGGTGCCAGCCGGACCGTCACCGGCCAGCCGGCCCCCCGGCTCCCCGGACCCAGACAGCCCGGACCCAGACAGCCCGGACCCGGACAGCCCGGACCCAGGCGGGCCGGACCCAGACGGCCCCGGCTGCCCGTCAGCGCCCCCCGGGACGTACGCGGCGACGCGATCCCGGTGCGCCGCGGAGATCAGCGGCCCCATTTCCGTGTTCTCCTGCGCGGGATCGCCCACGTTCATGCCGCGGACCGCGGGTTCGAGCAGTTCCATGAACCGGTCGAACACCTGGCGCTGCACCAGAATGCGCGATCTGGCGCAGCAGTCCTGTCCCGCGTTGTCGAAGGCGGCAGCCGGGGCGGTGGCGGCTGCCCGCTCGATGTCGGCGTCGGCGAACACGATGTTGACGTTCTTGCCGCCGAGTTCCAGGGTCAGCCGCTTGATATGCGCGGCGCAGGTGGCCATGACCTCGCGGCCGGCCTCGGTCGAGCCGGTGAAAACGATCTTGCGGACGCCTGGGTGCGCGACCAGCCGGCGTCCGGCAATGGTCCCCGCCCCGGCCAGCACCTGCACCACGCCTTCCGGCAACCCAGCCTCGAGAGCCAGCTCACCGATTCGCAGCGCGGTGAGGGGGGTCAGCCCGGCGGGCTTCACGATGACTGGATTCCCCGCGGCGAGGGCCGGCGCCAGGCCCCAGGACATGATCGGCATCGGGAAGTTCCACGGCACGATCACGGCGGTCACGCCGACCGGCTCGCAGAACGTCACGTCAAGTCCACCAGGGACCGGGATCTGCCGCCCGAACAGGCGCTCGGGCGCGGCTGCGTAGTACTGGAGGACGTCGCGGACCTGTCCCGCTTCCCAGCGGGCCTGCCGGACCGGATGCCCGGCCTCTGCCACCTCCAGGTCGGCGAGTTCGTCAGCGTGACTGTCCACCGCCGCCGCGAAACGGCGCAGCAGAGCGGCGCGGTCCGCCGGAGCGGCACGGCGCCAGGCCGGCCAGGCCGCGGTGGCCCGCGCCACGGCCGCGTCGGCATCCGCCGCGTCAGCGGCCGGCACCATCGCGGTGATTTCCCCGGTGGCGGGGTTGGTGATCGTCAGTTCGGTCATGGGCGCGACCTCACTACAGCCGTTCGAAGCCGCGGCGCAGCTCCCAGTCGGTAACGGCGGCACCGTAGGCGGCAAGCTCGGTTCGCGCGTAGTTCGCGTAGTGTGCCACCACATCGGTCCCGAACGCCTGACGGGCAAAGTCGCTCTGCTCCCAGGCGGTCAGCGCGTCCCGGAGATTGTCGGGCACCTGGGGACCACCGGATGTGTACGCGTTGCCCGCGCAGGCGGGTTCGAGCGGCAGTTCGTTGTCGATGCCGTGCAACCCGGCGGCGATCATCGCCGCGAGCGCTACGTGCGGATTGACGTCCCCGCCTGGCACCCTGTTCTCCACCCGCAGTGAGGCACCGCGGCCGACCAGGCGCATGGCGCAGGTCCGGTTGTCAGGGCCCCAGGCGATCGCGGTCGGGGCGAAACTGGCGGCCGTGTAGCGCTTGAACGAGTTGATGTTCGGCGCGTAACACAGAGTCAGGGCAGGAAGCGCGGCAAGCTGGCCGGCCAGGAAGTGCTCGCCGAGCTTGGACAGCCCGTGCGGCCGGTCGCCGGCCAGCAGCGGTGCGCCGCCGCCGTCGCGCAGCGACAGATGGATGTGACACGAGTTGCCCTCGCGCTCGTTCGGCTTGGCCATGAAGGTGATGCTCATGCCCTCCTGCGCGGCGATCTCCTTGGCGCCGGTCTTGTAGATCGCGTGGTTGTCGCACGTGGTGAGCGCGTCGGTGTACATGAACCCGATCTCGTGCTGGCCGAGGTTGCACTCGCCCTTAGCCGACTCCACGTACATCCCGGCGCCCGCCATCTCGTTGCGGATGCGGCGCAGCAGCGGCTCGATCCTGGCTGTGCCGAGGATCGAGTAGTCGACGTTGTAGTCGTTCGCCGGGGTCAGGCCGCGGTAGCCGAGCGCGCTCGCCTGTTCATAGCTGTCGCGGAACACGACGAACTCAAGCTCGGTGCCCGCGAACGCGGTCCAGCCACGCCGCGCGAGCCGCTGCGTCTGCTGCGCGAGGATATGGCGGGGCGCGGCCTGCACGGGAGTGCCGTCATGCCAAGTGAGATCCGCGAGTAGCAGCGCGGTCGCTGGCTGCCAGGGCACCCGGCGCAGCGTGGCGAGATCGGGTACGAGTACGAAGTCACCGTAGCCGCGCTCCCACGAGGACATCGCGTAACCGGGCACCGTGTTCATCTCGACGTCCACCGCGAGCAGGTAGTTGCAGGCCTCGGCGTGATGGCCGACCACCTCGTGCAGGAAAAACCTGGCGGACAGGCGCTTGCCCTGCAAGCGGCCCTGCATGTCGGTGAAGGCCAGTATCACCGTGTCGACGAGCCCGGTGGCCGCTTCGGCACGCAGCTCTTCCAGCGTGAGTGGCACCGCGGCCTGCTCGGCAGCCGCGGTGAGGCGACCCTGGGCCTCCCGGGCGTTACCCCCGGGAGGCCCCCGATGCCCGGTGCCCCCCGCCGTTCCCGACGCCGGTTGGCTCACTTGACCGCCCGAAGCTCGGCCTCGATGGCGGCAAGCTCCTCCGCGCTGCCCTGGATCCTCGGGCCGGTGAACCATTTACGGGCCGACACCAGCCACCAGATGCCGGCGAACCCGAGCACCACAGCTACTGCGACCACCGCGTAGTTGAAGCTGGCCCAGGTGATCGGGCTCAGCTGGGGCAGCATGAACAAGATCGTAATGATCACGACCCAGGTGACCGCGATGATCCCAACCGGCCGGCTCCACCTGCCAAGCTGCCACGGGCCTGGCCTGAAGTTCTCGCCTTGGCGCAGCCGCAGGAAGGTCGGGATCACGTAGGCAATGTACAGGCCGATGACCGCGATCGAGGTGACGGCATAGTACGCGGCGGTATTCCATAGGTACGGCAGGCCGAGGATGAAAGCACCCGCGGCGGCGAGCCAGATCGCGTTGGTCGGCGTCCTGGCCCGCTTGTTCACCCGGTGCCAGAAGTCCGACGCGGGCAGCGCGCCGTCGCGGGAGAACGCGTAGATCATCCGCGAATTGGCCGTCACCGAGGACATCCCGCAGAAAAGCTGAGCGACGACCGTGATGAGCAGCAGCAGTTTGCCGAGGGTGAGCCCGGCGGAGTCGATGAAGATCTGCGCGGGCGGCACACCGGTGGCAGACCCAAGCTCCTTGTCGTAGTTCTGGATCGCGAACGTCACACCGATGAGCAGTATCCACCCGGCCACAAGCGAGACGAGGATCGAGGCCACGATTCCGCGCGGCCCGGATCGGTCGGCTGCGCGGGTCTCCTCGGTCATGTGCGCGGACGCGTCGTATCCGGTGAAGGTGTACTGCGCCAGCAGCAGGCCGATCAGTGCCACATACCACCACGCATGGAAGCCGGTGTTGTTGACGAAGTGGCCGAAGACGAAGGACGCGCTCTGATGGTGCGCGGGTTTGACCACGAGCACGCCGACGATGAGCAGCACGCCGACGATGTGCCACCAGACGCTGATGTCGTTGAGCAGGGCCACGAGCCGCACACCGAACTGGTTGACCAGCCCGTGCACCAGCAATATCAGGCCGAACAGCAAGATCGTGTGGCCGCGGGTCGCGGCGAAGTTGAACTGGAGGTCGAGCAGGGCGTTGAGGAAGAACGCGGCGCCGAAGTCGATGCCCGCGGTGACCGCAACCTGGCCGAGGAAGTTGAACCAGCCGGTGAACCAGGACCAGGCAGGCGCCGTGCTACGCGGCGCCAGCTTGGCGGCCCAGTAGTAAAGGCCGCCCGCGGTGGGGAAGCTCGAGCAGACCTCGGCCATGGCCAGGCCCACGAAGAGCGTCATAATTCCGACGATCGGCCAGCCCCAGGTGATCACCACCGGCCCGCCGGTGTTCATGCCGAACATGTAGAGCGTCAGGCAGCCGGACAGGATCGAGATGATCGTGAACGACACCGCGAAGTTCGAGAAGCCCGACATGCGCCTGCGCAGCTCCTGCGCATAGCCAAGTTCGTGCAACCGCATCTCGTCCCGGCCGAGGCCGGGGGCGGTAGTTTCTTCATTGACCGCCACCGCGCACCTCCACGTCCGCGTCAGCGTCCGCCCCGGTTGCCGTCCTTGGCCACCCGCGACCAGCCACGACGCCTACGTCAATGGTTTAATAACTGACCATTGGCGTGTAGAACCTTGCTCGTGTCAAGACCCTGCCGTAAACCGTGTGTGAAACCTCGGAGGGTGATCACGTGACTGCGGGCTTCGACCTGACCGCGGTGCTGCGGCCTGTGCGGGCCGGCAACGCGTTCGAGGAGACGGTAGAGCGGCTGCTCACCGCGATCAAGCTCGGCTTCGTCAGGCCGGGGGAGCGGTTCCCACCCGAACGAGAGCTCGCGACCCAGCTTGGCGTCAGCCGCATCACGCTCCGTGAGGCGATTCGTGCGCTTCAGCAAGCCGGATATGTGGAATCACGCCGAGGCAGGTTCGGCGGCACGTTCGTGACCTGGCAGCCACCGCGCCAGGGCATGGGCGAGCTGCGCAGGCTCGTGAGAGAGGAGGGAGAGCAGCTTACCGACGCGCTCACCTTCCGCATGGCCGTGGAGACCGGCGCCGCCCAGGTCCTCGCGGCGCAGGTTCGCGACCATGACCATCTTGCCAGGGACCGGATCAGCCAGGTGCTCCGCTCGCGGCTCGCCGATCTCACGGCGGCGCGGCCGGAGGACTACCGGCGGCTGGACACGGCGTTCCACCTCGCCATCGCCGATCTCACCGGGTCAGTGCTGCTCACCGCGGCGAGCACGGACGCGAGGATGCGGCTGAACGACCTGCTCAACGCGATCCCCGTGCTCTGGCGCAACATCGAGAAGACCGCGCCGCAGCACACCGCGATCGCGGGCGCCATCCTGGCGGGAGATCCACACGCCGCCACGAGCGCGGTAACCGAGCATCTGGGGGGCACCGGAGCCCTGCTCCGCGGCTTCCTGGCCTGAGGGCCATCGCGCACGCCCGGATTCCACCTCTTGATCGCGGTAACTTTTCCGCACATGCCGCAGAAAATCTACCGCGATCATGAAACCCGGGTCGCGTGGCGGGAGTTGGGCAGGCAGGCCGCGGCCGTCACGAGCCGGGCCGGCCGAGCCCGGTCGGCAGGCCCGCGGCCGCCGCGCGGTCGAGCAGCACCAGCGTGCGCCGCCGGCCCCGCGCTCCTGCCGCGGGCACCTGGATCGGGCCCGCGTCCGAAAGCGCGAGCCGCGCGGCGCCGGCCTTCTCCGCGCCTGCCGCGATCAGCCAGACCTCGCGCGCCGCACGGATGGAGGGCAGCGTGAGGGACAGGCGCAGCGGTGGCGGCTTGGGCGCCCCGTGTACCGCCACGACCGGCCGTTCGTCGTACAGCGCCGGCATGCCGGGGAAGAGCGACGCCACATGCCCCTCAGGGCCGATGCCAGCGAGCAGTACGTCGAAAGACGGCACCGAGCCGTGATCTTCCGGCTGGGCGGCGTGGCGCAACAACGCGGCATATCTGGCCGCCGCGGCCTCCGGGTCATTGCCGTCCGGACCGTCCGGGCCTGGCATCGGATGCACCCTCTCCGGATCCGTGTCGACATGGTCGAGGAGCGCCGCGCGCGCGCCAGTCTCGTTGCGCTCCGGATCACCGGTGGGCAGGAAACGCTCGTCACCCCACCAGATGTCCAGATGCCGCCAGTCGATGGCGTCACGGGCAGGCGCCGCGGCAAGCTCGCCGAGCACCGCCGTGCCGATGCCGCCGCCGGTCAGCACGAGGGCGGCGCTGCCCTGTGCGGCCTGGGCGTCCACGAGCCTGGTGACCAGCCGCGCTGCGACCGCCTTGGCCAGCAGCTCACTGTCGTAGTGGACGATGACCTCTGGCGTGCTCATCGGCCGTCGACGCCCAGCGCGAAGTGCGCCGCGGACTCCATGTAGACCTCATCGGGATCGAGCCGCCGCAGCTCCTCCGCGAGCAGGTCGGCGGTCTCCCTGCGATGCAGCGCCACCATGCGGTCCGGCTGACCGCTACGGGACAGCGTGGCAGCCCGTCCATCAGGCCTGGCCACGGAGATATCACCGTCCGCGCACCGGATGCGCACCTCCGTGATGCCAGGTCCGGGCGATGGCTGTGTCGTGAAGGGTGCGTCGAGCTTGAGGGACAGCCAGGCGGCGACAAGCGCGGCAGTCGCGTTGCCTTCTTCAGCCGCCACCACACCGCCGCTGACCTTGTCGTGCGGCTGGTCGAGCGTTGCCGCGAGGAGCGAGCGCCAGGGTGTCGCCCTGGTCCAGCTGAAGTCGGTGTCACCGGGCTTGTAGTTCATGGCCAGGCCCGCAAGGGCCCGCGTCGGATCCGGTGCCGTCGCGACGTCGGTGACACGGCGCTGGGCGAGCGCCCCGAGCGGGTCACCGGCGGGAGCGCTTGGCGGGTTGCCAGGCCACCAGGTCACCACCGGGGTGTCGGGCACGAGCAGCGGAGCAACCACGGAGTCGGCGTGTTCGCCAAGCGGTCCATACAGGCGCAGCAGCAGGGTTTCGCCTGGGCCGTCCTCCGCCACTCGGACCTCGGCATCAAGCCGCGCCCGTCCGCGCCCGTCTCGCCTGATCACGCCGAGCACGCGGCAGGGATGCTCACGCGCCGCCTGGTTGGCGGCACGGATCGCGTCGTACTGTGTCGTCTCGTCCGTGCCGATCACCAGGGTGAGCACCATGCCCATGGTCGGACCGCCGAGCCGGTGCCTCGCCTGGGTAAGAGCCCGCTGGATCTGTCCTGTGGTGGTGTCGGTCAGGTCGATCGTCATTGTCTGTCCCTCGTCTCCGGCTGCCTGCTTACCTGCCGTTGGGGTACTCAGGTGCCGGCTACAGCCGCCGCCAGGCGCGCCCGTCCCGTGCCATCAGCTCATCCGCGGACGCCGGGCCAGGTGCGCCCGCAGGGTAGGGCTCAGGCTTCACGTGCTCCGTCCAGAACTCCTCGATCGGGTCAAGCACCTGCCAGGACAGCTCGACCTCTTCGTGACGGGGGAACAGCGGCGGGTCGCCGATGAGCACGGCGAGCAGGAGCCGCTCGTACGCCTCGGGGCTCGATTCTGTGAACGACTCGCCGTAGGCGAAGTCCATGTTGACGTCGCGGACCTCCATGGCCGTGCCTGGCACCTTGGAGCCGAACCGCACCGTCATGCCCTCGTCCGGCTGTACCCGGATCACGATCGCGTTCTCGCCGAGTTCCTCGGTATCCGTCTTGGTGAAGGGCAGATGCGGTGCTCGCTGGAACATGAGCGCGATCTCTGTCATCCGGCGGGTCAGCCGCTTGCCCGTGCGCAGATAGAACGGGACGCCCGCCCAGCGCCGGGTATCCACGCACAGCTTCACCGCGGCATAGGTCTCGGTCCTCGAGTCGGGCGGGATGCCATCCTCCTCGAGGAAGCCGAGCACCTCGACGCCGCCCTGCCAGCCGCTGGCGTACTGGCCCCGAGCGGTGCCCAGGGTCAGGTCATCGGGGAGCTGCACTGCGGAGAGCACCTTCTCCTTCTCCGCGCGCAGTGAATCAGCGTCGAAGGAAACCGGCTCTTCCATCGCGATCAGCGCGAGCAATTGGAGCAGGTGATTCTGGATGACGTCACGTGCGGCGCCGATTCCGTCGTAGTATCCGGCTCTGCCGCCGACACCGATGTCCTCGGCCATGGTGATCTGAACGTGATCCACATACCCGCGGTTCCAGATCGGCTCGAACATGGTGTTCGCGAAGCGCAGCGCCAGGATGTTCTGGACGGTCTCCTTGCCCAGGTAATGATCGATCCGGAACACGGCGTCCCGCGGGAACACCATGTCAACGATCGCGTTCAGCTCACGCGCACTCTTCAGGTCGTGCCCGAACGGCTTCTCGATCACCACCCGGCGCCACGGCCGGCGGCCGTCGGGGAAAGGGCCTTCGCCAGGGGACGACAACCCCGAGCGCTTGAGCTGCCTGACCACGTCCGAGAAGAACTTCGGCGGTATCGACAGGTAGAACGCGTAGTTGCCGCCGGTGCCGCGCTGCGCGTCCAGGTCGGACACCGTCTGGGCCAGCCGGCCGAAGGCTTCGTCGTCAGAGAACTCGCCAGGGACGAAGCGCACCCCCTCGGACAGCTGCTGCCAGACCTCGTCCCGGAACGGCGTGCGCGCGTATTCCTTCACGGCCTGGTAGGTGACCTGGGCGAAGTCCTCGTCCGCCCAGTCCCTGCGGGCGAAGCCGACCAGGGAGAACCCAGGTGGCAGCAGGCCACGGTTGGCCAGATCGTAGACGGCCGGCATCAGCTTCTTGCGCGCCAGGTCGCCGGTCACCCCGAAGATCACCAGGACACACGGCCCGGCGACGCGGGGGATGCGCCGGTCCCTCGGGTCACGTAGCGGGTTGGCGGGGACGTCCGCCGGTTCGATCATTCCGTGCCTCCTGCCGTGACGCCCCTTTGTGCCCAACCGTCTGTCACTGCGCCGGTCGGAAACGGCTGAGCGGCCGAGGCTGAACCGCTCCCGGCGGGCGCCGCCCCGGTTGCCGCCGCCCCGGTCGTCGCGGCGGCGAGCAGTTGCCTCAGGCCGGAGGCCCGGCTGCGCAGGTGCAGCCGGACGGCGGGCCGGCCGCGGCCACGGAGCGCACCGAGGTCGCCGAGTGCCTGGGCGAGTTGCAGGCGCCCGAGCGAATACGGTGCGTCAGGTACCCGTACGTCCCGCTCAATCGCGCCGGTGATCTGGAGGAACACTCCGGTCTGCGGGCCGCCCTTGTGATACTGGCCGGTCGAGTGCAGGAACCGGGGTCCCCAGCCGAACGTGACCGGATGGGTCGTCCGCACCGCGAGCGCAGTGCGCAGCCGTGCCGCGTCGCTGTCGCTCATCCGGTCGAGATAGGCCATGATCGCCAGGTAACCGCCATCTGGCAGGGACCAGATGAGGGAGTCGATCACACCGGCCAGGTCGGTGGCGCCGCGCAGCCGCCTCGGATCCGCGTGGACCTCCACCACACCGTCGACGAATACCGGCTCACCGACGGGCAGCGGTCCGTCGCCCGACCTCGCGAGCAGGGCGGCGGTGTTGTCCTTGGATTCCTGGACGTTCGGCTGGTCGAACGGGTTGATGCCGATAATCCGGCCGGCCAGAGCCGCCGCGTATTCCCACACGAGGAACTGAGCGCCGAGCGGCCCGGCGACCGCGGTGTCCGCGGGGCGCGGCAGCCGGGGCGGTGCCGCCCCGTCCGCGCGCTGCCCCGGCGCACCTGACCCGAGCGCGACCAGATGGGTGTCCGGGCCAGGCGAGAACCCCGGGGCGTCCGCGGATTCGACGACCACCGGCAGGATCCCGAGGCCCTGCTTGCCCGTCGACTCCGCGAGCAACTGCTCCGCCCAGTCGCCGAAGCCGGAAATGCCGGAACCGTGGTCGGCCATGACCGCTTTGTCGTGACCGGCGGCCGCGAAGCCGCCGAGTGCGGCGCCGAGCACGAGACCCGGGTTGTCCTCGTCGCCCGCGAGCGCGGGCAGCACCGCCGCCGCCTGGTCGAGCAGGGCGGCCACGTCCACGCCGGCCAGCGCGCTCGGGGTGAGCCCGAACGCGGTGAGCGCGCTGTACCTGCCGCCCACATTGGGGTCGGCGAGCACGACGTGGTAACCGGCCTTGCGCGCCGCCTCCTCGAGTGGCGAGCCCGGATCAGTGACGATCACGAACCGGCGCGCGACTTCCTCAGGCGAGAGCCCGAGGTCGTGCAGTGCCTGCTCATATATGCGGCGGTGGCTGTCGGTCTCGATCGTGCTGCCGCTCTTGCTCGACACGATCACCAGGGTGCGATCCAGCCGGTCACCGAGTGCGGTCGCGACCTGGTGCGGATCGGTGGTGTCGAGCACGGTGAGCGGTGCTCCCGCCGTGCGGGTGATCACCTCGGGGGCGAGAGACGAGCCACCCATGCCGGCCAGCACGATGTGGTCGAGCCGGTCGGCGTGGGCGCGCTCGGCAAGCTGGGCGAACTCGCCGAGCAGCCCACGCGACACGGTCGGTGCGTCCAGCCAGCCCAGCCCGTTCGCGGCCACAGGCTCCGCCGCTGGGCCCCACAGGCCCGGATCCTTGGCGGCGAGCTTGGCGGGTATGCCATCTTCGACAAGCTTGGCGGCTGCCCGCATCGTGGCCTCCGTGGCCACCACACTCCTGGTTTCGACGCTGACGCCCGCTGCCGCGTCAGCCAGCGTGCTCACCGCCCGCTCGCCTGTCCTTGTGAGCTCCCCCGCACGCGTGCCATCTCCTTTTCGATCGTGCCGAGCAGCCCGGCCCACGAGGCCGAGAACTTCTCCACGCCCTCCTGCTCGAGCACAGCAGTGACGTCGTCGTACCCGATGCCGAGCTGTTCGAGGTCCGCGAAGACCTTGCGTGCCTCGTCGTATGTCCCCGCGATCGTGTTGCCCCGCAGCTCCGCGTGGTCGGCGACGGCCCCGATCGTCGATTCCGGCATCGTGTTGACGACCCCGGGCGCGACAAGGTCGACGACGTACCGGGTGTCGTCGTAGGCCGGGTCCTTGGTGCTTGTCGACGCCCACAGCGGGCGCTGCGGGTTCGCGCCCGCAGCGCGCAGCGCCTCCCACCGCGGCTGGCTGAACCTCTGCTCGTAAAGCTCGTAGGCGAGCCGCGCGTTCGCGATGGCCGCCTTGCCGCGAAGCTGGGCGGCCTGCGGCGTGCCGATCTTGTCGAGCCTGCCGTCCACCTCGGTGTCCACCCGGCTGACGAAGAACGAGGCGACGGAGGTGATCGCGGCCAGGTCACGCCCGGCCGCGGCCGCCTGCTCCATGCCCGCGAGGAACGCGTCGACGACCTCGGCGTACCGCCGCAGCGAGAAGATCAGTGTGACGTTGACACTGATCCCCTCCGACAGGCACTGGGTGATGGCAGGGACGCCCTGGGGTGTCGCGGGGATCTTGATGAACAGGTTGGGGCGGTCTACCAGCCACCACAAGGCCCGCGCCTCCGCGACCGTCCGCGCGGGCTGGTCCCTCGCGATCCTCGGGTCGACCTCGAGCGACACCCGGCCGTCCACACCGGCGCTGCTGTCATAGGCGGGCCTGAGCACATCGCACGCCCAGCGGATGTCGTACGTGGTGATCGCGCGCGACGCCTCCTCGACCGAGACGTCGCGCAGCGCGAGGTCGTGTATCTGGTCGTTGTAGGTGGTTCCCTTGCTCAGCGCGTGGTCGAAGATCGTCGGGTTGGATGTGACCCCGACCACATGCCTGGTGCGCATGAGTTCCGCCAGGTTACCGGTGACAAGGCGGTCGCGGCTGATGTCGTCCAGCCACACGGCCACGCCCGCTGCGGACAGTTGCGCGAGCCTGTCGCCCGGCTGCGAATTCGTAGAAGGCACGGTGTGGGCTTCCTTCCCTCTGCTTGGCTTGCTGGCCAGCTTGACGGTGCGGCGGGCGCGCCCATGTGCGGCGCGCCGGCCGGCCATCCGGTGGCTTGTACTTCTTCAGTTGTCAGTCTTCTCCGACTGTCTTCCCCTGCGGGGACGAGGCATCCCGCGCTGGAACCCCGGTTCCTTCACCGGGCCCGGGTCCCTGTGTGCCCCATGGGCCGGTGGGAGCCGCGGGGCCCGGAGCGGCAACACCGGACCGCGCCTTCGCGATGCTCGAGCGGGCGGCCTCGGCTACCCGCTCGGCCGTGATGCCGAACTTCTCGTACAGGGTCTGGTACGGGGCGGAGGCGCCGAAGTGCTCCAGGCTCACGTATTCACCTGCGTCGCCGGCGATGGCATGCCAACCCTGCGAGATACCCGCCTCCACGCATACTCGCGCGCGCACACCGGGCGGCAGCACGCTCATCTGGTATGAAGCGTCCTGCTCCGCGAACCATTCCAGGCAGGTCATGGAAATCACACGTGCGCCAATTCCGTCGCCCGCGAGAATGTCGCGTGCGGCGAGCGCGAGCGGCACCTCGCTCCCGGTGGCGATGAGCAGCACGTCGGGCTCGCCGGTGCCCTGGCCGCCGGCGCGGGCCTGCGCGTCAGCGAGCACGTAGCCGCCGCGCGCCGCACCTTCGGCGGATCCGCTACCCGCGGCACGGTCAAGGACGGGCAGAGGCTGGCGGGTCAGGCAGAGCGCCGCAGGGTGGGCACGCTCCAGGATGGTCCGCCAGGCCACCGAGGTCTCGTTCGCGTCGGCGGGGCGGACCACGTCGAGCCCGGGGATGGCGCGCAGGGCCCACAGGTGCTCGACGGGCTGGTGGGTCGGGCCGTCCTCGCCGAGCCCGATCGAATCGTGCGTCCACACGTAGGTGACGGGCAAACCCATCATCGCCGCGAGCCGCACGGACGGCCGCATGTAATCGCTGAAGATAAGGAAGGTGCCGCCATAGGGCCGGGTACCACCATGCAGCGCGACGCCGTTGAGTATGGCTCCCATGCCATGCTCGCGGATGCCGAAGTGCATGACGCGGCCGTACCTGTTACCAGGGAATTCTTTCGTCTGGTACTCCTCGGGGACGAACGAAGGCTCGCCCGCCATGGTCGTGTTGTTGCTCTCCGCGAGATCGGCGGAGCCGCCCCACAGTTCGGGCAGCGGTACGGCGAGCGCGTTCAGCACCTCGCCGGACGCGCGGCGGGTCGCCATCCCCTTCGGGTCCGCGGCGAACACGGGGAGCGCATCCGCCCATCCATCAGGCAGCCGGCGCTGCGACAGCCGCTCGAACAACTGCTTCCGTTGCGGGTTGGCCTGTGCCCATGCTGCGAAGGAGTCGTCCCATTCCGCGCGCCATTGCTTGCTGCGCTGCACCACCTTCCGCGCGTGGGTGACGGCCTCTTCTTCCGCGGGGAAGTTGACCTGTGGGTCGAAGCCGAGAATCCGCTTGGTGGCCGCCACCTCTTCCGCGCCAAGCGCGGAGCCGTGGGCCTGGCCTGTGTTCTGCTTGTTCGGCGCGGGCCAGCCGATGATCGTGCGGAGCGAGATCAACGAAGGCTGGCTCTGGTGCGCGCGGGCCTCGACGAAAGCCCGGTGCAGAGCCGCCACGTCCTCGTGGTAGGTCGGCGCGGTGCCGTCGCCGTGGCGGAGCCATTCCACTCGCTGCACGTGCCAACCGTAAGCCGCATATCGGGCGCAGACATTCTCCGACTTAGCGATTTTGGTGTCGTCTTCGATCGAGATGTGGTTGTCGTCGTACAGGAGCGTCAGGTTGCCCAGCTTCTGGTGCCCGGCCAGGGACGACACCTCGTGGCTGATGCCCTCCTCGATGTCGCCATCGGAGGCGAACACGTAGATCTGGTGGTCGAACGGGCTCAGCCCAGGGCTTGCGTCCGGGTCGAACAGGCCACGTTCCCTGCGTGCCGCCATCGCCATGCCGACGGCGTTGCCGATGCCCTGGCCGAGCGGCCCCGTCGTCGTCTCGATCCCCGGGGCGAGGCCGTGCTCGGGGTGCCCGGGGGTGCGACTGCCCCAGGTGCGGTAGTGCTCGATGTCATCGAGTGTCATGCCGTAGCCGGACAGGTAGAGCTGCAAGTAGAGCGTCAGGCTGGAGTGCCCGCACGACAGGACGAACCTGTCTCTGCCCGGCCACGACGGGTCTGACGGGTCGTGCCGCAGGATGTGCTGGTAGAGGAGGTACGCGGCGGGAGCGAGGCTCATCGCCGTGCCAGGATGCCCGGATCCGGCCTCCTCCACGGCATCCATCGCAAGTACCCGGATCAGGTCGACGGCCCGGCGGTCGGATTCCGTCCATCCGAACGCGAGCGGCTGGTTGGTCACGGTGAGATCTCCCGTCTCGCAGAGCTGGACTTCGCCGCATGGGCGGCACACGGCGACACTGCCGCGCGGCCCGGGTGCCCTGCGGCGGGTAGGGCGATCATTGGGATGAGCCTATCTCCGGATTTCGGGGGCGAGCCGTGGACCCCGCGCCACGGCGGGTGTCCCACGATCGCGGGCCCCGCTGCTGCCGGGGCCCTACAACCCGTATCGCCGGAGCGCGCCACGGCAACCATCGCCGGATGAGCTCTTCTGGAACTACCACCGCTGACCGCTGCGGGGGCACGAGACCTGCGGACGGTGTTCCCGGCCCGCTATGGGTGGCAGATATACTGCATGTGGCGATCGTTATGGTCTGTTTCTAACGATTGTCACATCTAGAATCGAACGAGACCTGGGCAGCGCCGGGGCGAGGTCCCGGCGCTGCCCAGGTCTCGGTTGCGACTTGGGATACGAGTCCTCCGCCGCCGTGCTCGTTTCGTTCGGACGGCTGAGGACTTCTGCCGGAGCGCTCGCCGGACATTGCCTCCTGGAGGTGGGTGTGTGAACGCCCTAGCCCTGTTCGTGGCGGTCTTCCTGGCGTGCGCGGTAGAGGCCGTCGAGGCGGCCACGATCGTGCTCGCCGCGGGTACGGCCAGGGATTGGCGGTCCGCGACCACAGGAATGCTCACAGCGATCGCGACCCTCGTGCTCATCATCGCGGCGCTCGGGCCTGCGCTGTCGGTCGTGCCGCTGCGCGGCCTGCGGCTTGTGGTGGGCGGCCTGCTGCTCGTCTTCGGGCTGCAGTGGCTGCGCAAGGCGATCCTGCGCGCGAGCGGGCACAAAGCGCTTCATGACGAGGACGAGATCTACCGCAGGGAAGTCGCGGCAGCGTCGGCTGTGTCGGCCCCGGCACCGCGGCGATTCGGCTCGGTGCCCGACTGGTACGGGTTCACGCTCTCGTTCAAGGGCGTGCTGCTTGAAGGGCTCGAAGTCGCCTTCATCGCGCTCACCTTCGGCAGCAACGCGCGGGACGTGCCACTCGCGGCGGTCGCGGCCGTGTCCGCTGTGCTGATCATCGCGGCCGTCGGCGCGGCGGTGCGCGGGCCGCTTTCGCGTGTTCCGGAGAACGCGATGAAGCTCATCGTCGGTGTCATGCTCACCGCGTTCGGCACGTTCTGGGGGGCCGAGGGCGCGGGTGCGCGCTGGCCAGGGTCGGACGCCTCGCTGATCGTGCTGATCCCGGCCATCGCCGTATTCGCGATGATGCTCATCGCGTTGCTGCGCCGGATGCCGGCGCACCAGGCTGCCGAGGCGCCGCAGGCTACGGCGCCCGCAGAGGCGGGAGGTGTGTGATGGGGCGCTCACGGCGAACGCAGCCCGCGCCAGGGCAGGCCGCGCCAGGGCAGGCCGCGCCAGGGCAGGCCGCGCCAGGGCAGGCCGGTCCAGGGCAGCCCGCGCCAGGGCAGCCCGCGCCGGGGCTGCCCGCAACGGGCCAGGCTGGCGGCGGTTCCTCGATCGGGCAGGCCGCGATGTCGCGCCTGCGCGGGTTCCTGGGCTTCTGGTACGACTTCGTGGTTGGCGACGACTGGCTGGTCGCAGCCGGCGTCCTCGTCGCTCTTGTGCTCACCTATGCCGTGAGCCGCACCGCCGTGCCCGCCTGGTGGCTGATGCCGGCCGCGGTCGGCATGCTCCTTCCTGCCAGCCTCCGCCGCTTGACGCGCCGCCGCTGACCCGAGCCTTGGCGTGACAGCTTCGGGTCTTCCTGAGCCGGCGAGCGCGCGGACTGGTCGCGCCGGAACGTGTGGCCGGAACGTGTGGCCGGAAGGTGCGCCCGGGGGGTCTGGCCGCAAGGTGTGCCGGGCAGCCACCATGCGGGCGTTCGGGCCTGCCGCGCATGGCCTACGGAGATGAGCTCGATGAGCTGTTCGGCGAGCTGGCACCGACGGCGTCGGCCATGGAGATCGGGCCCCGACGAGTCGGTGATCAGGATGTCCCCGCATGGTGGCTGCCGTACCGGCTGTCAGGACACCGGCTCGGTGGCTGCAAGCACGGTACCGACGGGGTTCCCCACGCCGGCGTTCCATATGCCGAGCGCGTGGCCTGGTGCGGCGGTGACCAGCACGGTGGAACCGCCGGAGACGACGGTGACCGGGGCGCCGAAGCCCTGGCCGGGCGGGCTGGTGACCGCGCTGCCGGCGTATGCGACCACGAACGATCCGGCGGGGGTGGCGGCGACCGACCCGGACACGGTGGGGCCTGTGGACAGCAGCGTAGGTGTGGCCCAGCCGCCGGCCGTGGAGTGGCGGGCGGCAAACAACGAGTACGTATCGGTCAGTCCGTTGTACGTGATCTGGACCAGCAGGGCGACCGCGTCGCCCGTCCCGTCCTCGGCCACGCCCCACGGACGAACCTGTCGCGACGGCGGTCGGCGCGGTCCAGGCGCCGCCGGGGCCGCGGGTAGCGGCATCCACGGACGTGCCCGTGGACCATACCGCAATGGCCTGTGCGTCGGCGCGGAGGGCCACATGCATGCCATGCGAGCTGTAGGACGCGCCGAGCGTGACCGGGGCTGACCAGCCGGCACCGACCGTGCCGGCCGAGACCGTGACTATGTGACGATTGGTGAGCCAGGCCGCGACGATCGCGCCGGCGGGGTTCACCGCCAGACTCGGGCTGACCCCCGTGCCCAGGGTCACCGGGGCCGACCAGGTGCCACCGGCCAGCAGGATCGCAGCGTGCACGGCGGCTATGGAGCTTGTGGAGGTGGTCCATAGGGCGACCGCGTCACCAGCGCCGTCCACAGCCAGCTGTGGGCGCGGCAGTGGCCGCGAACGGGGCCGCCATGGGGCGCGCCGGCTCCACCCACTACAGTGTGTCGGCGAGGGCGGTAGGCATTAATCCGATGACGCAACCCGAGGTTCTGCGTGACCCCATTCATCGCGGATACGGCGTGACCCAGGTCTCACAAGCGGCCCCCGCGGCCGGGCAGGCGCGCCGCAGCATGCCGCCGCGAAGGTCGCTGCGAGGCACGCTGCACGCCTATCTCGCGCTCACCAAGCCACGGATCATCGAACTCTTGCTGATCACCACGCTGCCGGTCATGTTCCTCGCCGCAGGTGGTCTGCCTCCGCTCTGGCCTGCGCTCGCCACACTGGCCGGCGGTGCGGTATCCGCGGGCAGCGCCAACGCGTTGAACTGCTACATCGACAGGGACATCGACCGCAAGATGCGGCGCACGCGGCGGCGGCCGCTCGCCGCGGCGCCGCCGTCTCGAGCAGTCACACCACAGGCGGCGCTGATCTTCGGTGTCGTGCTCGCGGTTATCTCGACGTGCTGGCTGTGGCTCGCGGTCAACTGGCTGTCCGCCGCTCTCGCCCTGTTCGCCAACCTTTTCTACGTATTCGGTTACTCGCTGCTGCTCAAACGGCGTACGGCGCAGAACATCGTGTGGGGTGGCCTCGCTGGCTGCATGCCCGCGCTCATCGGCTGGACCGCGATCACCGGGCGGCTGTCCTTGGCGCCGATTCCCCTGTTCCTTGTCGTCTTCTTCTGGACCCCACCGCACTTCTGGGCGCTCGCACTGCGCTTCAAAGAGGACTACGCGGCAGCGGACGTGCCGATGCTGCCCGTCGTCGCAGGCAACCGCGTCGTGACCCGCAGTATCATCAGATACTCGTGGGCGATGGTCGCGTGCTCCCTGCTGCTCTGGCCGGTCGCTAAGACTGGGCCGCTCTACCCGGCCGCGGCCGTGATCCTTGGCGCGCTTTTCCTCGCCGAGGCCTACCGGCTAGCGTCGAGGGCACGAGTGGCCGACGCGGCGGCAGCCAGCGCGGCTGGCAGCGCGGCGGGGGACAGCGGGATGGGGGCGGGCGTGCATGTGCTGCGCCCGATGCGCCTGTTCCACTGGTCGAATACCTATCTCGCGCTGCTCTTCCTTGCCGTGGCCGTCGACTCGCTGCTGCGGTGAATCTGCTCCAGTGAACCCGCGGCGATGAGCGGGCGCTGAGCCGCCCGAGTGGCTATGGCCGGAGACTGGACCGGGGGACGGGAGGCCCGCCATCCGACGGTAAGTATTCTCGATCGCTTCGGGCAGTGATTGATCCGTTACCCAAATCGCCCCCTTGCGGCAAAGGGATATACGCTCCACAGCTATGGCCTTCCCCGCGCCTGTCTTCGACCCCAAGGCGGTGATTGAAGGCCGTGCGCCAGGCCGGACCAGCGTCGGCCTCATCGTGGGCACCGTCATCGCGGCGGCATGCGCCCTGATCATGCTGCTGATCTATGCCGGTGAAAGCGAGCTGCGCGGGCACAGCGAACTGCCGTTCCTGATCGCTGTCCCGTTCGCGTTGATCCCCGTTCCGTTGCTCATCGCGCTCGTATTGTTCGCCGACCGCCTTGAACCAGAACCACGCGTAAACCTGATCTTCGCGTTCGCGTGGGGCGCCGGGGTCGCTGCGCTGGTCGCCGTAATCATCAACACCCTCGGCCTTGAGTACGTCACGATGCCCGCGCTTGGTAAGACCGCCGGGCAGTACGTGTCCGCGACGTTCGGCGCGCCGCCTGTCGAGGAGACACTCAAGGGACTCGTCCTGATCCTGCTGCTCAGGCTGCGCAGGCAGGAGCTCGACGGCCCGACTGACGGCATTATCTACGCCGCCATGGTCGGCCTGGGTTTCGCGATGATGGAGAACATCAGCTACTACATCGACGCCTTGCTGAAGCCGGAGATCGGCGGGGCGAAGCTGCTCGGCATGACCTTCGTCCTGCGCGGCGTGCTCTCACCGTTCGCCCATCCCATCTTCACGTCGATGACGGGCATCGGAGTCGCGTACGCCGCGTCGCACCGGCGTGCCGGTTGGGCGATTCCTGTCGGCTGGTTCGGCGCGATGCTCCTGCACGGCACCTGGAACGGCCTGTCGGCGTTCGGCCTGGCCGGCCTCGGGATCGCCTACCTGATCCTGTCCTGCGTCTTTGCCGGCCTGATCGCCGTCCTCGTACATGACCGGCACCGGATCGTGTCGCTCATCAGGCGGTGTCTGCCTGACTACGTGCCCACGGGCCTGGTGACACCGCAGGACATCGAGATGCTCGCCACGTTGCGCGGCCGTCGGATAGGGCGCCACTGGGCCCGTATGAGCGGCGGCAGGCCGGCGGCGAAGGCGATGGCCGACTATCAGCTTGCCGCGACCGAACTGGCCATGCTGCATCAGCGAGCCGAGCGCGGAGTGATCTCGCCGTGGGAGTTCGAGTCACAGCGGCAGGCGCTGCTCGGGCTGATGCATGTCGCGCGCCTCGCGTTTGTGCAGCCGGCGCCCAGAGCCACCCAGACCGCCGTGGGCACCTCGGGGCCCGTCCGGGTTCATCCAGCGGGAGGCGTACCGCGCGCCGGTTCCGCCGCCCGGCTTTCCTCCGGCCGGGCCCGCGCCCTGGCGTCGGCAGGGACCTCCGGCCGATACGTGGGGTGCGGCGGGCTAGCGGCAGCGCCCACGAGCCGATCCCGCCTAGTCAGCGGGCCGCAGGGTACCGCTCCGCGCGGCCGCCGTACTGGCTGCAGTGGCCGTACTTCCTGCGCTGGCGGTACTTCCTGCGCTGGCCGTACTGGCCGTACTGGCCGTACCGGCTGTGCTGGCTACGGATTCGTCGACAGGTTCAGCGAGCGGACCCGGTGCCGCGGCCGCCTGGGCCGCCTGCCCGGCCCCGATGCTGCCACGGCCGCGAAGCGCGAAGAACAGCAGCAGCGCCGTGATCCACACGAGCACCGATCCGAGTACGTGTATCCCGACGAGAACCGGTGGCAGGCCGGTGAAGTACTGGGTGTAGCCGAGTGCCCCCTGCACCGTCATGACGGCGAGCAGCAGCCAGCCCAGCCTGATCACCCGTGGCGGCGCACCACTCAGTTTCACCGCGACCGCCAGCGCGAGAGCAAGGCCGCCGAACAGCCAGCCGATGTCGGCATGCAGTTGTGTGACGCCTTCGAGGGGCAGGTGATAACGGGGCGCCGTCGCATTGCCCGCAAGCGGCCCTGTTCCTGTGACCACGGTCCCTGCGGCGAACATCAGGCCCGCGATGGCGAGCACCATCGCGCTGAGCACCCGCAGATCGACCCGGGCGACCTGGCGGGCACGTGTCTGCTCTTCGGAGCACCGCAGGTAAAGCATGACCGCGATGGCCACCATCACCATCGAAAACAGGAAGTGCGCAGAGACGACGCCAGGGTTGAGCTTGGTCAGCACGCTGATGCCGCCAAGTACCGCCTGGATGACGACGCCGGCCGCCAGAGCTGTCGCCAGCCGCACCAGGTCGGCGCGGCGCGCAGATCGTCCATGAGGCCCAGCGGGCCGGAAGCGCCAAGCGGCGACGAGCACGGCGATGGTGACGGCCGTCACCACGAACGTCAGCAACCGGTTTCCGAACTCGATCCACGTATTCAGCATTGTCTGCCCAGGCGTGTGGGTCGCGACCAGGCTCTTCGCCGTGCATTGCGGCCAGTCGGGGCAGCCGAGCCCGGACTTGCTCAGCCTGACAGCCGCACCGGTGACGATGATCCCCGCGTTCACGACGACCGCGGCGAGCGCGAGCCCGCGCATGGAACGAGCGCTCGGCCGCCAAGCGAGCACGGCCGGCAGCGCTCGCCGGGCGAACACCGCTAGCCGCGCAGCCGCGCCGGCCGGGGCGGTCCGGGCGGGCGCGCGCGGGCGCGGACCCCGCGGTGACGGGTCGGCCTGATTCGCCTGAGGCGCCTGCGTCACCCGGGGCGCTGAGGTTGGTGGCCACGTCCTCATCGTAGGAGCACGGGCGCGGGAGCGGAGTAGCAGGTTCAGATCCGGTCCGCAGGCCGCGTGCGATCAAATATCCGGACTGCCCGCCGACGCCCCCCGCGTGGCACCGATGCATGCCACCATGACGCAGCCGATCGCGATCCACTCGGTCGCGGTGAGCAACTGGCCGAGAAGGACAAGGCCAACGAGCGCCGCGACCGCCGGTTCGAGGCTCATCATGATGCCGAACACCCGCGGCGGCATTCGGCGCAGTGCCTCGAGTTCGAGCGAGTAGGGGATGACGGAGGAAAGCAACCCGATGCCCGCACCGATCGCGAGGATCGGCGGTCTGAAAATCGCGGTTCCGCCCGCCACGAGGCCCACGGGCGTGATGGCGATGGCAGCGACCACCATGGCAATGGTGAGTCCCGCCGAGCCGGGGAACCGCCGCCCGGTCGCGGCGCTGAGCAAGATGTAGGCGGCCCAGCACACGGCCGCCACGAGTGCGAAAAGGACCCCGACCACGGTGACGTGCCCGCCGCCGCGGGTGAGCAGCGCCACACCGCCGGCCGCGAGCACCACCCACCCAAGATCAACGAGGCGGCGCGATGCCGCGACCGCGACACCGAGCGGTCCGAGGAACTCGATGGTCACGGCGACGCCGAGCGGTATGCGAGAGAACGACTGGTAGATCGCGAAGTTCATGGCGGCGAGCGTCAGGCCGAACGCGGCGGCCACGCCGAGTGAGCGCCATGGGATAACCGTCCGCGTCGCATCCCGCGTCCCCACCGCCCCCTGGCCCCGTCGGCCGTGTTCCCGCCGCAGGCTGTGTATCCCGGGGAGCCACGGCGCCTTCCGGGGGGACCGCGGACTCCGACGGCCCGGAGCCCACCGTTCCCACCGCAGGCGAGGGGCTGTGCTGTTCACAGTGCTGTTCACTGCGTTGCCCACAGTGTTGCCCACTGTGCCGCCCACTGTGTTGCCCACAGTGTCGCCCACTGTGCCGGCCACAGTGCTGGCCACTGTGCCGGCCACAGTGCCGGCCACTGTGCCGGCCACCCTGTTGCCCACCCTGTTGCCCACGAATGAGACGAGCATCACGATGGCGGAGGACCATAGCCGCAAGAGCGTGACCGCGGCCGGCGGGACCACCGCGAAAAGCTGCTTGGCCAGGCCCGCCCCGACCTGCACGGAGACGATGCCCGCCAGGATCAGTGCGGGCGGCGGCAGGGCGCCGAGGATCGCGCTCGGCGCCAGGCGCGTTCTGCGGGTCCGATCGGCCGGGTGGCGCCACGCCTCGTTCGTCAGCGTGGCCGTCCGCGCTGCCGTCCCGTGCGCGATCGGCCTGCTCAGTCCCACCGGAACACGCGCGCGGCAAGCGCCACGCCGATGATCGCCCAGACAGCCAGGATGGCCAGATCGCGCCACGGCAGCCCGGATCCGTACTGCAGCACGGACCGCAGCCCGCCGGACAGCGCGGAGATCGGCAGTAGCCCGAGCACGCCGCGCATGCCCGCGGGGAACTTCGACAGCGGGAACATGACCCCGCCAAGGCCGAGCAGCATCAGGTATACGAGATTGGCGGCGGCGAGGGTCGCCTCCGCACGCAGCGTCCCTGCCATCAGCAGGCCGAGGCCGCTGAACGCCGCGGTCCCCACGAGGACGAAAAGTGGCAGCGCGAGGGCGGCGCGCCATCCGCCGTGCGGCTGCCAGCCGAGCCCGAGCGCCACCGCCGTGATCACCGCGAGTTGAAGTATCTCGATCGCGAGCATGGTCACCGTGCGGGCGGCAACCAGCCCGCCGCGTGACAGTGGCGTCGCGCCGAGCCGCTTGAGCACGCCGTACCTGCGCTCGAAGCCGGTGGCGATGGCCTGGCTGGCGAATGCGGTCGACATGACCGCGAGCGCGATGATCCCTGGAGTGAGGAAGTCCACCCGGCTGCCGTGCCCAAGGTTGAGCACGGAGGCCTCGCTGAATCCGGTGAGCAGCAGAACCGGGATGATCAATGTGAGCAGCAACTGCTCGCCGTTGCGCAGCAGGCCGCGCCCGTCGAATACGGCCTGCGCGGCGACCATCCGGCCCAGCGGCGCCGCTCCCGGTGCCGGCGCAAGATCCGTGCGGGGTCCGGGGGGTCGGCCCCCGGGGCTGGCGGGGTCCTGAATGGCTGCCGCGTGGCGCGCTGATGGTGGCGCGGCGGGGGGTTCGGGGGATCGTCCCCCCGCGCTGGCAGGTTCCTCCGGTGACGTCATGCCTGCCCTGCTCGTCGGATTGCTCATGGGCGCAACTCCCGCCCGGTCAGCTCTAGGAACACGTCCTCCAGCGTGCGGCTCGCGAGCCGCACGTCGTCGGTCCGCACCTGATGTGCGCCGCACCATGCGGCGACGGCGGCGAGCAGTTCCGGCGTGCCCGCCGCGTCGTCGCCCGTGTCGATCATGTAGTGGCCGGCCGGTGACTCACAGGCCGCGGCGCCCGCGGGCAGGGTGGCGAGAAGGCTGTCAAGGTCGATTCCCGGCCGGGAACGCAGCCGAAGCTGCCGGCGCCCACCGGTGAGCGATGCAGGTGTGCCTGCCGCGACCAGGCGCCCGTGGTCGATGATCGCGACACGGTCGGCGAGCCGTTCTGCTTCGTCCATCAGATGTGTGGTGAGCACGACACTCACCCCGACGGCGCGAAGCTCGGCGATCAGGTCCCATGTCGCGAGACGAGCTTGTGGGTCCAGGCCCGCGGTCGGTTCGTCGAGGAAAAGCAGTGCGGGCCTGCCGATGATGGCGGCAGCGAGAGAAAGCCGCTGCTGCTGCCCACCGGACAGCCGTCGGACCGGCGTGCGCACACTGCTCGTGAGGCCGAGCCTGTCGAGCAGAGCCGCCGGATCGGCCGGGTGGGCGTGGAAACTCGCCATCAAGCGGAGATACTCGCCCGGTCGCGCGGCTGGAGGCATCCCGCCCGACTGTGGCATAACGCCGACCTGTGGCCGCAGCGCGCGGGCGTCGCGCACCGGATCGAGGCCGAGAACCCGTACCTTGCCTGCATCGGGGCGCCGGTAACCCACACAGATCTCCACCGTGGTGGTCTTGCCAGCCCCGTTCGGGCCGAGGAGCGCGGTCACCTCGTGGCGCCCTGCGCGCAGCGTGAGGCCGTCAACCGCGGTCACCGGCCCGTAACGCTTGGCCAGCCCGGTGATCTCGACAGCGGCGACACTCACGCAGGCGAGTCTAGAGACGTGGCGGATGTGGCCTCACCACGGGCTGGCAGATCGCCCCGCTTCAGCCGCCTTTCTGGCAGGTCGCGATGATCGCGGCAAAGAGGGATCGACCACGAGGGCGGGCTCGCGGCCAAATTCACTGTGGTCAAATCATTTGCTGCCAGGCCATCGCGTTCGGCAACCAGCTCAGCCGCGGCGCGATGAGCTGACGCATCGGCGAACCTGAGGCGGCCGACAGGATGCCGATCGACGTCGGCAAGAGCGGGCCGTCATTCCACCGTGACGCTCTTGGCCAGGTTGCGGGGCTTGTCGATGTCCCTGCCGAGCTTCACGGCGACGTGATACGCGAAAAGCTGTAGCGGGATCGTCAGCAGGATCGGGTTCAGCTCGGGTTCGTTGCACGGCACGTTGATGACGGCGTCGGCGAGCCCGTCAGGGAGATCGGCATTTGTCACCGCGATGACCGGGCCACCGCGGGCCTTCACCTCCTCGATCGTGCCGATGTGCTTGGCGAGCAGTTCATCTCCCGGTACGACGGCCACTGTCGGCATGCTGGCGTCGATCAGGGCGAGCGGGCCATGCTTCAGCTCGGACGCCTGGTAGGCCTCGGCATGTACATAGGAGATCTCCTTCAGCTTCTGTGCGCCTTCCCGCGCGACCGGCCAGCCACGGACCCGGCCCACGAAGAACATGTGCTGTGCGTCCGCGTATCTGCTCGCGACATCGGCGATCGCGTCCTCCTCCGCGAGCACCTGGGCGATCTGTTCTGGCAGCCAGCGCAGTCCCTCGACGATCCGCCGCCCGTCGGCTACAGACAGGTCGCGGACCCGGCCGAACAACAGGCCGAGCATGGCGAACACGACGGCCATATTCGTGAACGCCTTGGTGGAGGCGACAGCCACCTCGGGCCCGGCATGCAGGAAGATGCCGTTGCCGCACTCACGGCCGATCGCGCTGCCGACGACGTTCACGGTCCCGAGCATCCTGCCGCCCTTGCGCTTCAGTTCCTGCACAGCGGCCAGCGTGTCGAGTGTTTCACCGGACTGGCTCACCGCGACGAACAGCGTGTGGGGGTCCACCGCGGGATTGCGGTAGCGGAACTCCGAGGCCGGTTCCGCGTCGGCGGGGATCCGGGCGAACTCCTCCATGAAGGCCGCGCCCATCTGGCCCGCGTAGTAGGCCGATCCGCAGCCGAGGAAGGTTACCCGCCTGATCGTGTGGACGTCACGAGCCGTGATCTCGATGCCGCCGAGGCGCGCGGTGGCGAACCGGTCGTCCAGCCGGCCGAGCAGCGCCCGCCGGACCGCCTCTGGCTGCTCGTACATCTCCTTGCGCATGTAGTCGGAAAAGCCGCCGAGATCGTAGTCCTCATTTGTCAGCTCGACTGTGGTCGGGGTCTTGTCGGTCGGCCGCGCCTCTAGCGTGCTGGTGTGGAATTCATGCGCGCGAACGGTCGCCAGCTCGCCGTCATCGAGGTAGACGACCCGCTGCGTGTGCCGGACAAGCGCGGAGACGTCGGAGGCGACGAACATCTCGTCCTTACCGACGCCGAGCACGATCGGGCTTCCGTTGCGTGCCACCACGAGCTCGCCCGGCCTGCGTGCATCGAGGACAAGCAAGCCGTACGCGCCCTCGACCCGGCGCAGCGCGCTCCGTACGGCGTCCTCGAGTGACGCGGCGCCGTCGGTGATGGCGGCGGCGATCAAATGCGCGAGCGCCTCGGTGTCGGTCTCAGAGACGAGTTTGGTCCCGCTGGCGGCGAGTTCGGCACGCAGCCGTTCGGCATTCTCAATGATCCCGTTGTGTACGACCGCGATGCGCCCGCTGGCGTCAACGTGCGGGTGTGCGTTGACGTCGCTCGGCTCGCCATGGGTGGCCCATCTGGTGTGGCCGATGCCGACGGTGGCCGGGGTGGGCTGACCAACAAGATCGCGCAGGCCTGCGACCCGCACCGCCGCTTTGGTCACGCGCAGCCTGCCGCGGTGGACGACTGCGATCCCGGCCGAGTCGTAGCCGCGGTACTCCAGCCGGTGCAGGCCCTCGAGCAGAATTGGGGTTGCCTGGCGATGACCGATGTAGCCGACGATCCCGCACATTGCGGTGCTCCTTCCTGTTCGCCAGCTGTCCGTCTGGCGCGGTCCCTGTCAGGCCCTGCCTGTCGTGCCCTGCTTGTCACGCGCTGCTCGCCGGGCCGGCCGCACGTGCCCGCGAGCTGCTTGCCGCCGTGCCCGGGCGGTCAGCCGTAAACGATGCGGCGGAGCTGGCGCTGTGACAGCCCGGGGGCGGCTACCGGCCGGTGCGTCAGTTCATCCGCGATCAGGGGCCAGATCTGTGGATTCTTGAACTGGCGATGGTGAAGCTCGTTGTGCCTGCGGCGGACGAATTCCTCTGCGGTCTCACCGAAGTAGGCGATAACGTCCGCGATGACACGTTCCGCGGTGCCCGGCGGCAGTCCCGTGGTCATGCAAAGGTGCCGGACGAGATCCTGAGGGGCCGGAGGTGCCACACCACCGGAGACTGTCAACAAGAATGGCTCTTGGTCAAGTTTCTTGCCCGCTTTCGGGCAGAAAACGGGCCATAAGAGCATGGACAGCGGTCGGTAAGGGACGCACCTGCGGCACATCCGCCACATGGGCAACCCGGCTGACTGTGTGCCCGGTGCGGTGGGGGAATCGCCTGCGGCGCACCCGGCACATGGGCAACCCGGCTGACGGTGTACCCGCCTGCGGCCGGAAATTTGGCAAGGATTATCTTGTCAAATGAGGCTCCTGTGAAAGATCTCACGCCGCACGGCGTTGCGCGCAGGGATGGATTTACGCCACACTGATGTTGTGAAATACATGCGGCAGATAGAGGCGATCACCGGGGCGGCGGGGCTCGACACCCGCGGCCAGGTGGCTGCTGCCGCGATTCCGGCCCATGCGGCCAGCCAGCGGGCCACCACCGAGCAGGCCACCACCGGGCGCGGCATCAACGAGCGGGCCACCAGCGAGCGCGGCATCAACGAGCGCGGCACCAGGGCCCGCGTCGCACGGCTGATCCTTGAGAACGGCCCCATCACGGCCTTCGCACTCAGCAGTCGGCTCGGCCTCACGCCAGCAGCGATCCGGCGGCACCTGGACGCGCTCCTCGCGGACCGGATGATCGAGGCGCGCAAGGCGCGAGTGTACGGCAGCCGTGGCAGGGGGCGCCCAGCGAAGGTGTTCGCCATCACCGATGCGGGCCGGAGCGCGTTCGAGCACGCATACGACGACCTGGCGACCAGCGCACTTCGCTTCCTGGCCAGGACACGCGGCCTCGAGGCGGTCGCTGATTTCGCGCGCGAGCAGGTCGCTGATCTTGAGTGGCGATACCGCCCCGTGGTTGAGGCGGCGCCCGCGGACGGGCGCGTAAATGCGCTCGCGGAGGCGCTGACGGCGGATGGGTACGCCGCGTCGGCGGACATCGCGCCCGCGGGCGGCGGCGAGCAGCTTTGCCAGCATCATTGCCCGGTCGCGCACGTGGCGGCCGAGTTCCCGCAGCTTTGCGAGGCGGAGACCGAGGCGTTCGGCCGCCTGCTCGGCACACCCGTGCAGCGGCTCGCCACCATCGCGCACGGCGACGGAATCTGCACGACCCACGTGACCAACTTGTCGATAATGCGTTCGCCCGGAGGAACCCCAGCGGCGGGGTCTGCCGCCACCGGACCAGCGCGGGAGGCCGGGCCAGCGCGGCAGGCCGGGTCCGCACGGGAAGCTGCGGCACCCGCGCGGGAAGCCGCCGTGCCGTCACGGGAAAGCTCGGTGCCTGCAAGCTCCGTGCCTTCATCGGGAAGCTCTATTCGCTCACGGGATGCCGCCGTGAGATCGCCCATCACGAAGTCCGAGTCCGGAGGGCTCTCTTAATGACAACAACCACGCGCCCCGAACTCGAGGGGCTTGACAGATATAAGTTTGGCTGGGCCGACACGGACGTGGCGGGCGCCACGGCACAGCGTGGCCTTTCCGAGGACGTCGTCCGTGGCATCTCGGCCAAGAAGAACGAGCCGGAGTGGGTGCTTGACCTGCGCCTCAAGGGGCTGCGGTTGTTCGGTAAGAAGCCGCTGCCCGCGTGGGGTGCCGATCTGTCCGAGATCGACTTCGACAACATCAAGTACTTCGTCCGGTCGACCGAGAAGCAGGCCACCAGCTGGGATGAGCTTCCGGCGGACATCAAGAACACATACGACAGGCTGGGCATCCCAGAGGCGGAGAAGCAGCGCCTCATCGCCGGGGTGGCGGCACAGTATGAGAGCGAAGTCGTCTACCACAAGATCCGGGAGGACCTGGAGGAGAAGGGCGTCATCTTCCTCGACACCGACACGGCGCTGAGGGAGCACCCCGAGCTTTTCCACGAGTACTTCGCCACCGTGATCCCGGTTGGTGACAACAAGTTCGCGGCACTCAACACGGCGGTCTGGTCGGGCGGTTCGTTCATCTATGTGCCGCCCGGCGTGCAGGTGGAAATCCCGCTGCAGGCGTACTTCCGGATCAACACAGAGAACATGGGCCAGTTCGAGCGGACGCTCATCATCGTGGACGAGGGTGCGTACGTCCACTATGTCGAGGGCTGTACCGCACCGATCTACAAGTCGGACTCCCTGCACTCGGCGGTCGTAGAGATCATTGTGAAGAAGGACGCACGCTGCAGGTATACGACGATCCAGAACTGGTCGAACAACGTGTACAACCTCGTCACCAAGCGGGCCGTGGCCTACCAGGGCGCGACCATGGAATGGATCGACGGCAACATCGGCTCCAAGGTCACGATGAAGTACCCGGCCGTGTACCTGATGGGCGAGTACGCCACGGGCGAGACGCTCTCGGTCGCGTTCGCCGGTGAGGGCCAGCATCAGGACGCCGGGGCCAAGATGGTGCACTGCGCGCCGCACACGTCGTCCACGATCGTGTCCAAGTCGGTGGCGCGCGGCGGCGGGCGCACCTCCTACCGTGGCCTGGTCCAGGTGCAGGAGGGGGCTAGCCAGTCCAGGTCCACGGTGAAGTGTGACGCGCTGCTTATCGACGCGGTCAGCCGCTCCGACACCTACCCATATGTGGACGTTCGCGAGGACGACGTGGAGATGGGCCACGAGGCAACGGTCTCCAAGGTCTCCGACGATCAGCTGTTCTACCTGATGAGCCGTGGCATGACCGAGGACGAGGCGATGGCCACCATCGTCCGCGGCTTCGTCGAGCCGATCGCGCGCGAACTGCCGATGGAATACGCGCTGGAGCTGAACCGGCTGATCGAACTCCAGATGGAGGGGGCAGTCGGCTGATGGCGGGAATTCAGGGGGCCGTGGAGACGGCGGTCCCTCTGTCCAGGCTGCACGGGCGTGAGTCCTACGACGTGGCCGACTTCCCCGTGCCGAACGGCCGGGAGGAGGAATGGCGGTTCACCCCGCTGCGGCGCCTGCACGGCCTGCACACGGGAGGCACCGCAGCGGCCGGGGCGCAGTCCGCAGGCACACGGCCCTCCGGCGCGCAGCCACGGTCAGGCAAGGTCGTCGTGGAAGCCGACGCCGCACCAGAGGTGCACGTGGAAACGGTCGGCCGGGCCGATCCGAGGATCGGCCGCGCATTCGTGCCCGCTGACCGGGTGAGCGCCCGCGCATACAACGCGTTCCACCAGGCCACGGTCGTAACCGTGCCCAAGGACACCGTGGCTTCCCGCCCCACCGTGCTATGCGTGCGAGGTGAGCAGGCGGCCGGGCACGAGGCCGCCGCGTTCGGTCACCTGCTCGTCGAGGTCGAGCCATTCGCCGCGGCTGTGCTGGTTCTCGACCACTCGGGCAGCGCCGTCTACGCCGACAACGTGGAGTTCGCCGTGCGGGACGGTGCTTCGCTGTCGGTCATCACGTTGCAGGACTGGGCTGACGATGCTGTGCACCTCTCGCATCAGCACGCGCAGCTTGGCCGCGACGCCCGCATCAAGCACACCACCGTGACGCTCGGCGGCGACGTGGTCAGAATCGCTCCCTCGGTCCGTTACAGCGGGCCGGGCGGGGACGCGGAACTGCTCGGGCTGTACTTCACCGACGCTGGGCAGCATTTCGAGCACCGGCTGTTCGTGGATCATGCGGTACGTGACTGCCGCAGCAGGGTGGAGTACAAGGGTGCGCTGCAAGGTGACGGTGCCCATGCGGTGTGGATCGGCGACGTGATCATCCGCCCGGAGGCCACCGGCACGGACACTTACGAGTACAACCGCAACCTGGTGCTCACCGACGGCACCCGGGTGGACTCGGTCCCGAATCTTGAAATCCTGACCGGCGAGGTCACCGGTGCGGGACACGCGAGCGCGAGCGGGCGGCTTGAAGATCATCATCTCTTCTACCTGATGGCACGCGGGATCCCCTATGAGGAAGCGCGCCGCCTGGTGATCAGGGGTTTCTTCGGCCAGCTCATCGAGCGGATCGACGTACCGAGCCTGCGTCCCAGGGTAACCGAGGCGATCGAGGCCGAGCTGCTTCATTCTGCCGATCCGAAGTGGCTGGCCGCCGAGGCGTCGCAGGCCACGAACGCGCTGCGCTCGGTGGAGGCTGCTGGGCGCTCGCCAGAGATACAGCGCTCGCTTGACATACAGGCTGCCCCAGCGACGCAGTATCGCCCGGAAGGGCGGCGGTCATGACGGAACTCTCCACGTTCGTGCGCGCGTGCGCCGTGTCGGACCTGCCGGATGAGGGCGTGATCGGTGTCGATCTGAACGGCACGCCGGTAGCCATCGTGCGCGCAGAGGGCGAGGTCTTCGCGTTGCGCGACGTCTGCTCGCACGCAGAGGTGGCGCTGTCGGACGGCGAGGTCTACGACCACACGATCGAGTGCTGGCTGCACGGGTCCTGCTTCGATCTGCGCACGGGAAACCCGACCGGGCCGCCGGCGACCAAACCGGTGCCCATCTATCCAGTGAAGATCGAAGGCGATGACGTGCTCGTGTCGCTTGGCGCCGAGATGTCCGGGCGCTGATACGTATGAGCCGCCGAAGCCGTGCTGCCCGCCCGCGGGGACCCAGCGCCCTGACAGAGAACCGGAGTCGTAGCTATCATGTCCACCCTTGAAATCCATGACCTGCACGTCAGCGTGTCGGACGCCGGGGGCCCGAGCCGGGAGATCCTGAAGGGCGTCGACCTCACCGTGGCGGCCGGGCAGACGCACGCGATCATGGGCCCGAACGGCTCCGGTAAGTCCACACTCGCGTACGCGATCGCCGGGCATCCTAAGTACGAGGTCACCGGGGGGACGGTGACCCTGGACGGTGCCGATGTGCTCGCCATGACCGTGGATCAGCGCGCCCGTGCTGGCCTGTTCCTCGCGATGCAGTACCCGGTCGAGGTGCCGGGCGTGTCGGTGTCGAACTTTCTTCGGACTGCGGTCACCGCGGTACGCGGCCAGCCGCCGAAACTGCGTGACTTCATAAAGGAGATGCGCGGCGCGATGGCCGGCCTGGCCATCGATCCGGCCTTGGCGGAGCGCAATCTCAACGAGGGCTTCTCCGGCGGTGAGAAGAAGCGCCACGAGATCCTGCAGCTCGAGCTCCTGCAGCCGAAGATCGCCGTGCTTGACGAGACCGACTCAGGGCTCGACATTGACGCGCTCAGGATCGTTTCCGAGGGCGTCAACCGCTTCCGCGCCCAGGAGGGTCGCGGGGTGTTGCTGATCACTCACTACACCCGGATCCTGCGCTACGTGACCCCGGATTTCGTGCACGTATTCGTCGACGGGAAGATCGTCGAGGACGGCGGCCCGGAGCTCGCGGAAACGCTCGAGACTGAGGGCTACGAGCGCTTCGTGAAGGCAGGCGCATCGTCATGACCGTGACGCGGCACGCCGCGGCGGCCGGCGCCGTGGCAGGGCTCACCAATCCGCCGCTGGACGTGGAAAAGGTCCGTGCGGACTTCCCGATCCTGGCCAGGACGGTGCGGGGCGGCAGGCCGCTGGTGTATCTCGACTCGGGGGCGACCTCACAGAAGCCCCGGCAGGTACTTGACGCCGAGCGCGAGTTCTACGAGCGGCACAACGCCGCCGTGCACCGGGGCGCCCATCTGCTCGCCGAGGAAGCGACGGACGCGTACGAGGGCGCGAGGGCCACTGTCGCCGCATTCATCGGCGCTCAGCCCGGCGAGATAATTTTCACCAAGAACGCGACCGAGGCGATCAACCTGGTCGCCTATGCGATGAGCAACGCGGTGACTCTGCCCG
Organism: uncultured Actinomycetota bacterium; assembly: GCA_963851085.1. Classification (GTDB taxonomy): domain Bacteria; phylum Actinomycetota; class Actinomycetes; order Streptosporangiales; family Streptosporangiaceae; genus DATFVJ01. The sequence goes on from CAWKNX010000009.1 coordinate 138,339, forward strand.
CTTCTGACGCCGCGGGCGCACGATTCGCCGTCGGGCCTGGCGACGAGGTCCTGGTGACCGAGCTTGAGCACCACGCCAACCTCGTGCCGTGGCAGCAGTTGTGCCAGCGTACTGGTGCGACGCTGCGCTGGTTCGGCCTCACTGTGGATGGGCGCCTCGATCTGGATGCGCTCGGCACGCTTCTTGGCGATCGCACGAAGATCGTCGCGCTCAGCCACCAGTCGAACGTGCTCGGCACGATCCCGCCGGTGGCGGAGATTACCCGACGCGCGCACGAGGTGGGTGCCTTGGTGCTAGCCGATGCCGCCCAGTCGGTCCCGCACCAGCCGGTGGACGTGTCCGGGCTCGGCGTCGACTTCCTCGCCTTCTCTGGTCACAAGATGCTCGGGCCCTCGGGCATCGGCGTGCTGTGGGGGCGGCGTGAGCTGCTCGAAGTGATGCCACCCTTCATCACCGGCGGCTCGATGATCGAGGTCGTCCGGATGGAGGGTTCGACGTTCCTGCCACCTCCGCAGCGGTTCGAAGCGGGGGTGCCGATGGCCGCGCAGGCGGTCGGGCTCGCCGCGGCCTGTGATTACCTGTCTGACCTCGGCATGGCGAACGTGGCGGCGCACGAGGAGATGCTGACGGCGCACGCGCTGGCGGTACTTGGCGAGATTCCTGGTGTGCGCATCCTCGGCCCGCGTGGCATCGGCGATCGCGGCAGCGCGGTCGCGTTCACCGTGGAGGAAATACACCCGCACGACGTTGGCCAGGTGCTCGACGAGCTGGGTATCGCGGTTCGGACCGGGCATCACTGTGCCTGGCCGCTGCACCGCAGGTACGAGGTTCAGGCAAGCACGAGGGCCACCTTCTACGTTTACAACACGCAGGCTGAGATAGATGCGCTGGCCGACGGTGTGCGCCAGGCGCAGCGGTTCTTCGGAACAGCATGAGGCGTCGTGACTGTTGAAGCGGACATGCGCGTAAAGATCAAGGCGTTCAATGGGACCCGGTGATGCAGTTTCATTCGATGTACCAGGACATCATCCTGGATCACTATCGCCACCCGCACCACAAGGGGCTGCGGGAGCCTTACGACGCCGAGGTGCACCACATCAACCCCACCTGCGGCGACGAGGTGACCGTCCGTGTCTCGCTCGGCGGGACCGACGGCGAGCCGAGGATCGCCGACGTGTCCTACGACGCGCTTGGCTGCTCGATCAGCCAGGCCAGTGCGTCCGTGATGACGGATCTCGTGATCGGGAAGACCGTCAAGGAGGCACTCGCGGTAGGCGATGAGTTCCTCGCGCTCATGCAGTCGCGGGGAGCCGTCGAGCCGGACGAAGACACGCTGGAAGACGCGGTCGCATTCGCGGGCGTGGCCAAATACCCGGCCCGGGTCAAATGCGCTCTGCTTGGCTGGATGGCCTGGAAGGACGCGACGGCCCGGGCACTGAACGGCAAGGCGGGACAGGCATCATGACGGAGAACGCGATCACTGAGCAGCCGGTCGGCCACGATGCCGGTGAGGGCGCGGACAAGGCAATCACCGGTGGCCCGATCACCAGCGGCCCGATCACCGGCGGTCCGATCAGCGACGGGCCGACCGAGGAGGCTGGTCAGGCGGCCGGGCCGCCTTCACCAGAGCCGGACGAGGTTCTCGAGGCGCTTCGCGACGTGGTGGACCCCGAGCTTGGCATCAACGTCGTGGACCTTGGCCTGGTCTACGGCGTCGATCTGGGCGAGGACGGGGTGGCCACCATCGACATGACGCTCACCAGCGCGGCCTGCCCCCTCACCGACGTGATCGAAGATCAGGCCGCTGAGGCACTGGACGGCCTGGTCCCGGGTTTCCGCATCAACTGGGTCTGGCTACCGCCGTGGGGGCCCGACAAGATCACCGAGGATGGCCGGGAACAGCTCCGCGCGCTCGGGTTCAACGTCTGACTTAGAGGTCGCGCGGACAGGACTGCCGGGCTCGCGGGCCCCGCATCACGGCTGGCTGCGTTCTCGCCCTCGACGCGGGATCCAGGCACGCCTTCGGGGTGCGGCCTGGCCAGCCGGGCGCGGTGGCCCGCTCGCTGATCCGACGCCCTACCCGCGCGACCTCTTGGCAGGCCGCGATCAGGCACGGACGTAGAACGGCCGCGCGTTAGCGGACGCCCACTGCTCCAGGGGCCCCGGCTCGCATTCACCAGGAAAGGTGACATCCACGGGGAACGGTGGCCGGGCGGCGTCCACCGCATTCTGCACCGCCGCGGCCACGTTCTGCTGCGCGGAGCGGTCGTGCGGGTCGTCGAGGGTCACGCAGATGACGAGCCCTTGCCCGCCGTCCGTGATCAGCCACGCCCGGGTGGCCAGTTCGGCGGCGCCCACCCGGCGCAGGCCGATCGCGACCCCGCTGAGCAGCCGGGTGGGCTCCTCCGGCGGATGGCCTACCCGGATCGCCGAACCACCCACCTCGGCGTGCGTGCTCGCGAGATAGGCGACGTCGTCGGGGTAGAGGGGGACGCTCACCGCGGCACCGGGGTTCAGCGCAATGCCGAGGCCGGTGGGAATCAGCCGGGCAAGCTCCGCGGCAGGCACTACCGCGTGCGGCACCTGGGTGTGCGCGTGGGCCGGTGCGGCGCTGTCCTGGCCGGTGTATGCGTCCCCCACGTTCACCTGGCCCGGCCGCCCAAGCACCTCGCCCAGCCGGCCAGCCGAAGTGAATGCGGGAATGAACTCCGCGTCGAGATAACGGACCGTCGGCAGGGTGAGCGCGTGCCCGTCGGTCACTGGCCCGCTGTCGTCGGGCAGCGGAAGCCATAGCCGGCCTTGGCAGAGTGCATCGAGAAGTTCACCCATGCGGGCCCTGTCCCTGGCGGCACCGTGAAGCGCATGCTCAACATGGTTGGCTGGGGAGCCCGCCGCTGCGGCAGGATCGGATCGTATCGTCATCAGCATCTTCCTTGACTGGTGATCGACGCCGCCGCGTGCCTCGCAGCATCGGATGAATGGCGCCCCCGGCCTTCAGGGAATCCCGGCTGGGGCCCCTGAGGCCGGAGGACCTTGATGCGGGGCCACCCGTCAGGTGCTCCTGCCGACCGCGGCGTCCCCGAATCCCCTGGTCATGACGTGACTGTGTCAGATAGTAAACGTATGGAGGCGTTGCGTAGTGGAAAACTCGGCACGTGGCGCCCTGCACGGGGGCCGGTGGCTCGACATCCCTCCTGAACGCGCGGCCGGCTGGCTCGCCGCATTTGCGGTCAGACATGGCGGAGCGGACGTAGCGCCAGGGGCGGCCGCCGTTCGGTATACGTGTCCAGATGGTGCGATTGCCGAGTGTCACGTGCCATTTCCGCCGCTGCCCGCCGCGGTGGCGCCGTCGCCGACGATCGCGAATCCCGGCGAAGTTGCCGACCGTATCGCCGCGCACGCGTCGGCGGACCGGACGGTCGGCGTCCTGATCGTCCGCCTTGGTGGATATGCGGCCGGTGTCTTTTCCGGTACGCCGCCGACGCTCGTCGTTTCGAAGACTGGCTCGCGGCTTGTGCACGGTCGCAGCGCGGCCGGTGGAACGTCACAGCAGCGCTTCGCGCGGCGGAGAGAAAAGCAGGCGGCGGAGGCGCTGGCCGCGGCGGCAGACACGGCCGTACGCGTGTTTGAGGGGTATCAGCGTCGACTCGACGCCGTCGTGCTCGGCGGAGACCGGACTGCGATTGGCCGGCTACGCCAGGACGGCCGGCTGAAGCCCTACTTTGATCTTGCCGTCGAGCGGTTCCTCACGGTACCGGAGCCCAGGCTGGCGGTCCTGCGCGATACCCCGCGGCTGTTCCGTGCGGTTCGGATCCGGCTGATCGAGCCGACGTCACCCACGGTCGACGGGGACTGACGGATGCGCGGGACCATCGGCGATGTCGGCAGGGTGGCGGTTCAGGGGGGTTGGAGCCTCTGGGGGCCGAAGGGCCGGGCTGGCAGGGCTCCGGGGCTGGCGGGCCGCGGCGCGCGCGGGCGGGCTGGCCCAGCACGAAACGCGGTGGAAGCACGCGAGACGGCCAAGTAGAATAATCGCATGCTGCCGCTATGAATCGGACGGGGCGCGAGCTGTCGCGCTGGTGAAGCCCGCCCAGTTACCCGTCACCCGAAGGAGTGGCAGTCCCAGTGCTTGTTGCGTCTGGCCTTGAGCTGCGTGCCGGAGCGCGGCTGTTGATTGATGGTGCGTCGTTCCAGATCGGCCCAGGGGACCGGATCGGGCTGGTCGGCAGGAACGGCGCGGGCAAAACGACGCTCGCCCGCGTGCTCGCGGGAGAGGCCCTTCCCGCCGTGGGTGATGTGCGCCGCACGGGTACCGTTGGCTACCTTCCCCAAGATCCGCGCACGGGCGATCTCGACATGCTCGCCATGGACCGGATTCTGTCCGCACGCGGCCTGGACGAGGTGCTCGCCGGGATGCGCAGGGCGCAGGATCAGATGGCAGCGGCGGACGGCCGCAGGGATGCCGCCATCCGTGCCTACGCGCGGTTCGAGGACCGGCTGCATGTGCTCGGCGGTTACGCGGCCGAAGCGGAGGCGGCCTCGATGGCGGCGAGCCTTGGCCTGCCCGACCGGGTCCTTGGGCAGCCGCTTCGGAGCCTGTCCGGTGGCCAGCGGCGCCGCGTGGAACTTGCGCGGATCTTGTTCAGTGGCGCCGAGACGCTGCTTCTCGACGAGCCGACAAACCACTTGGACGCGGACTCCATTTCGTGGCTGCGTGACCACCTGCGCGCGCACCGCGGCGGCCTGGTCGTGATCAGTCACCATACGGCGCTGCTCGAGGCCGTGGTCAACAAGGTGTTCCACCTCGATGCCAACCGCTGTGTGCTCGACTTGCACAATGTCGGCTGGCGTACTTATCTCGAGCAGCGCGAGGTGGCCGAACGGCGGCGCAGGCGCGAGCGGGTCAATGCCGAACGCCAGGCGGCGGCGCTGCAATCGCAGGCCGACCGGATGCGCGCCAAGGCCACCAAGGCGAGGGCCGCTCAGGGAATGGAGCGGCGCGCGCAGCGGCTGCTCGCCGGCACGACGACCGAGCGCAGGGCGGACCGCGTGGCACGTCTGAGGTTCCCGACACCGGCACCGTGCGGGCGCGTACCGCTGACCGCGTCCGGCCTGTCCAAGAGCTATGGATCAGTCGAGGTCTTCACCGATGTGGATCTCGCGGTGGACCGCGGCAGCCGGGTGGTCGTGCTTGGCCTGAACGGCGCCGGCAAGACCACGCTGCTGCGCCTGCTCGTGGGGCTTGAGGAACAAGACACCGGCGAGGTGTGTGGCGGGCACGGGCTGCGACTCGGATACTACGCGCAGGAACACGAAACCCTCGACACCGGGCGGACAGTACTCGAGAACATGCGCTCGGCCGCACCCGACCTCACGGAGTCCGAGCAGCGCCGGATTCTCGGCTCGTTCCTGTTCACGGGTGACGACGTGGGCAAACCCGCCGGAGTGCTGTCCGGCGGTGAGAAGACCAGGCTCGCACTTGCCCTGCTCGTGGTCTCGGGCGCGAACGTCCTGCTGCTTGACGAGCCGACCAACAACCTCGACCCGGCGAGCCGCGCGGAGATCCTCGGCGCCCTGCGTACCTACCGGGGCGCGATTGTGCTGGTCACGCACGACGAGGGTGCGGTCGAGGCGCTGCAGCCGCAGCGCGTCATGCTGCTGCCCGACGGGATAGAGGACACCTGGGACGACGAGTTCTCGGACCTGGTCGCTCTTGCCTGAATCCGGTTGCCGGATGAGGTCCCGCAAAACGTCGTTTAAAAAAAGAAGTGATCATTTGCCTCGATGTGGGTAGCCGATCTAGCGTTAATGCGTGATCATGGCGAGGGACGGTAACGCTGAGGTCACTCCAGATCACGGGAGGTACTTGTGACCGAGACCCTCAAGAAAGGCACACGGGTGACCGGTGCTGATCGAACTAAGCTCGCCGCGGACCTCAAGAAGAGGTACGAGTCGGGCGAGAGCATCAGGTCGCTTGCTGGTGCGACCGGCAGGTCGTATGGCTTCGTCCATCGGATACTCACCGAGTCTGGTGTGCATCTGCGCGGCCGCGGCGGCGCGACCCGCGGCAAGGCAAAGGCTTAGGACGCGGCGAAAGGCCGATTCACACCGGCTTGCCGACCCGGGCTCGTGCCGCCCGCGCGGCTCCCGTCAGGCGCCGGCCTGGGGCAGACGGTTTGCCCCGGCCAGCGCGTGAACCGGGCAGAGCGCTCGCCGGGGCACCGGGCACTTGTTCGGGTTCTGCTTCCGCCACACGTCGTCAGGTGCCGTTGCCAGGCGCCGCTGTCAGGCACAGGGCGAGGTCAGCCCCACCGCTATCGCGAAGCGCGGTGGGCAAGATCCGCCAACGGGTCCCGCCTGAGACGACTATCGGTATCGGGCGCCCGGCCGAGCGTCGCGCCCGAGTCTCTCGTTAGGCTCGGGCGCGACGCGGTGTCACGGATCTGCCGACGCCACGACCTCGCGACGGGGACATACCGCCGCACGGCGCGGGCCGGTCCGGTCCGCAACCGGACGGCCGACAACCGGAGGGAAGGCCATGACGCCGAGCATGTCCGGGCTGAGCAGGCCGATCTGCGCCTCGATATAGACGACACCCCCACCCGGCCGCTCAAGCGGCTCGTTCCGGCAGCCACGAGGCAGGCCAGCCCTACCAGCACGGCCAGGCAGTGCCAGAGATCGCTTGAGAGTGACGGTGCTGATACCGGCTGTGCCCAGAATGTGGTAGAAAACCCCCGTAGGCCATACCGGCGAGCGGGAGGCGCCCATGGCTGGAGACGATCGCTCAGCGGCCTGGCTCGGGCCGGGCATCCCGGGCTGGCGTCATGGAGGTGAGTCACGGTGGCGGCTGAAGAGCCGGTCAGCATCGACCGTCTGCTGAACGGGCCCGGTCCGACTCCTGCTCCGGCTCCTGCTCCGACCCCGGAGCCGCCCCCCAGCCCGCCGCCCGCGCCACCTGCGCCACCGCCGCCGGCCCGGTGGCAGACTCCAGCGCCGCCATCGTCCGGCGGCACCGGGAGCGTCAAATACACGGAGTCGGCCCTGAAACGCTTTGCCGAGACCTCGGACGAGCGTGCCAGCAGCTTCAGGCAGGCGCAGGGGCAGGCTGGGCAGATCCAGGTCCCCCGCGATGCTTTTGGTTACATGTTCGGCGCGCTGGTCTACTCGGCGTACGAGAAACACGCGCAGTCTGTCACTGACGGCATCCAGTCGGCCGGAACCGCCATGAGCGGCATTGCGGCGGCGATGCGGGACACTGCTGACAGCGTCCACGCGGACAACCAATCTATTAGGAACGACCTGAACCAGATCGGCGGAGGGCCGTGAGACACGGCCAGGCCAGGCCAGGCCAGGCACGGCCGGGTGGTGAGGTGAGGGGGGTGGTGACATGACCGCAGCGGTGTACACGAACGAGCTGGAACGGCAGTTCAGCCGGCTCCCCGGGTTCATGCAGAGCGTGCTGCGTGACCCCTTCAACTGGGTGGATGGCGTGCTGCGGGACATCACCGGCCAGCCGGATCAGCTCGTGACCGCCGGCCACGCGTATGCCGCGCTGGGCAGGCAGATCGGCCAGCTCGGCGCTGAGCAGGAGCAGGACCGCACGGCGATTCTCGGCGGCGCGTACTCGGGGGCGTCATACGATGCGTTCTCCGCGAAGATGGCCGAGGTCGAGCAGCAGATCAGCAAGCTTGGCCAGGCAACCGGGCAGACCCAGCAACTGCTCGACGGTGCCGCGCAGGCATGCACGCAAAGCGCCGACATGATCGTTTACATTGTTGAGGGAACGATCTCGTTCATCCTTCAGGACGCGGTCGTTTCTGGAGTGCTGTCGCTGTTCACCTTTGGCGCGGCTGCGGCGGCGGGCGCGGCTGCGGCGGCGGCCAAGTTCGCGACGGCGTGCGAGAAGATCGGCGGGATCGTCGCCAAGCTGACGAGCGTTCTGGAGAAGATCGCCGCGCTGCTGGAGAAGCTCGCCGGGATCTGCACCACTGTCAAGACGTACCTGACGACACTTCAGGACCAGATCAAAGAGGCCAAAGGGATCAAGAACCTGTTCACGAAGGCCAAGCTGCAGCGGAGCGGAATCAACCTCGCCGTCCGAACCGCAGGCGGCTACGGTGTCGATGGTGGACCAATCCCCGGGCCGGTCGGCGGCGGCCTGCATGCCGGAGCGAGTGCCTACGAAGGCGGGAAGGACGCACACGATGCAGCGCCGTGAGGTGCAGACGCATGGTGGCCCAGTCGGCGGCGACCGCGCCCGTGGCTCTCACCGTGTGTCTCACATCGAGGGGCTACTCCAGTTACCTGCGCAGGCCAGGCTGATGTTCATACCGGAGGGCTGACGATGTCGGCGAACATTGAGCTGAGATTGCATGAAGCTGAAATCACGAAGCTGCTTCAGCCCGGCGAACAACTGCTCACGGTGACCGACTTCAGGCTGGCCGATGGCAAACGGCGGGTAGAGCCCCCGCCAGCCGCGCCAGATGACCGGTCGGCCACGCGGAAGGCCGGTGAGACCGCTGCCGGTGTTGCGGCGTTCCTGGTTACTGGGCCGGATCCGCCGTCGCCAGGCAAGATGCTCGGCGGGGTGTCGGCCGCCGGGCACATTGGATCGTGGGCCTACCGGCTGATTGGGGCTTACCGTGACGTTCTGGATCGGGCGAAGTACCTGGTCGTCACGGACCGGCGCGTGCTGCTGATCAGTAGAAAGATCTTTGGCAAGGACCCAGATTTCTCGGTAGCTCTGGGAATTCCGCGTGATGCTGTGCGCAACGCGAGCAGGCAGGGCCGGCCCTTCGCCCGGGGCCGGGTTGTGATCGAGTTTTTCGACGGGTCAATGATCGCGCTCAGGTTCGGCAGCGTCTTTGCCGGGCAAGCCGACCAGCTTGTGAAGGTGCTGACCAGCCCGGGCACGCCGCCCGCGCCGTAAAACTGGCACGTTGGGCCGGTCCCGGCAGGCTACTCCAGATCGCTGATGCGCCGGTCGGCCTGGTCAAGCTCATCGAGTAGCTCGTCCATCCGGCTGTTGAACGCGGCCAGGCGCGCATCGAGCGCCGCAGCCATCGCCGCTTCATCATCGCGCTGCCCCGCTATCGGCTGCTCTTGCAGGTGCCGGGCGGCGTCGAGGACCCCGTTGGCCGCCGCCGTGACCTGCTCGGCCAGACGGGCATTGTCGAATCCGCCCACCGCGGCCGCGCTGAACTGCACCGCCAGGATTTCGCCGGCGCCGCTGGCGGTCACGGTCACCTTGCCATCAGGCGAACGCGTGCCGACGACCTGCCCCGCCAACTGCGCGGCCAACCGCTCCGCAGCGTCGCCCGGCGCAGAGAGGTCTTCGCACAACGCCGCTCGCAGGCTGGGGTCTGCCGCGTCAAGCATGACCTGGGCCGCGCGCTCCCGCGCGGCGCGGACCGCCTCGTTGAGCAACCGGGACAGGGTGGCTGCGAGCGCAGCCGGGCCGGATCGCATTGCCCGGGGTCCGACGTAGACCCGGGTCACCTCACCACGGCCGGTAGCCGTGACGGACACCTCGCTGTGACCGCCTGCGCCCGCCTTGACCTCCCAGGTGACCGCCCCAGCGGCCATAACCGCCGCTGACAGCCTGGATGACTGCTCACGTAGCTGCGCAGCCATCTCGCCCGCGTCGGCTTCAGCGGACACCCGGTCATCCACCTGGAACACCTTCCCCCAGGTGGCTGCACGCCTGCTGGCAAGCCGGCGACGCATATAGGCGATCTTTGACAGAGACCCGCAACCCGTCGCTGATAGCCACACGAACCACCCCGTCCGCGCAGCGCCCGCAACCGGCACCGCGCCCCACCACGTACCGATATGTTCCAGTTACGCTACCACCGCGGCCATGGCGCGCGCCTGCGGCCTGAGGGCTCATAAGCGAAACCGGGACAATACTGTCTATTTGGCAATGACGTATTCGGCGAAGCGGTTGTGTCGCCAGCCTGGATGCTGACTGTAGGTACAGATTCGTCCTGTATTGCCCTGGTAACGCCTTGTTTGCGCGGGACCTTTTGCCCCTGATCTGCGCCGAATTGCTGGGGCTTCCTCCTCTAGTGCGCCGAGGCAGCTCAGGTCCAGTTTCGAGTTAGAGGACGTTAAGACCTCAACGGGGAGAACTTATGAACCGCATCGCCATCGCCCGGCCGGCACCATAGCCGTCGCAGGGCACTACCTGAATCCCGCGCTCTCAGCGAGCGTCGGTCAACGTGCCCGGCATCACATCACGCACTCACTATAGCCACACTGGCTCTGGCTTCATTCGGGAAGGCGGACACTGGCCGCGCCCTCGCCACCACAGTACGTGCCGGTGCCGGGGCCCACGCAGACACAGTACGTCCCGGTGGCGCCTCCAGCTCCAGTGTCAGACGCGTGGAGTGTCGCGCTTGCGTACACCGGTGACATCAATAGTGGCGATAACTATGACGCCTGGAATCTGCTCAGCTCGTCGGTGCAAAATCAAGGATGGGGTGGAAACTATGACACCTATGTCGCCAACTTCACTCCCCTCGGCTTTGACGACATGACCCTGGTCAGTGACTATGGCGACACGGTCACTTTCACATTCAATCTCCACAATGTCGATACCGGCGCGTATCTGTTCCAGACCTGCACTTACACCGTCGATGACGGGCTCATCACGTCAGCTACCTGACTGCCTGGCCATCGCGCGCCTCGGTGCGCGGTGGGGAACATTCAACGAGGAACGTCCGACAAACAGGGGGAATCACGAATATCAAGCTCGCGGCACGGCCGAGCCGCTGTCGTCGTTGTCCGCCCCGATGGCGGCCGAGAAGTCCTCGCTGCGGCCGGTGAGCCGGATGAACCCATCCTGCGCGAGAATGATGTCGCTGCCGCGGTGTCAAGAGCCGTACGAGTGCGGACGCGATGCCACGACCTGGGAGGGAACACCATGACGCTGAGCACATCCGAACTCGTGAAAGCGGGCCTGCGCCTGGACATAGACGACACCAGCCCAGCGGGCGCGGTGGCGACGGTGACGCTCGACCGCCCGCAGCGCCGCAACGCGATGACTCCGTCGATGTGGTGGGGCCTCGCCGGCATCGGTGCCTCGCTGCCGCCGAACGTGCGGGTGGTGATCGTTCGCGGCGAGGGACCGTCCTTCTGTGCGGGCATCGACACGCGGCTGCTCACCCCGGACGGCGTTCCTGGCGAAGAGTTGCCTGACATGACCGGGCCGGGATTCGAGGACTGGATCGCTTCGGTTCAGGAGGGTTTCACCTGGCTGCGCCGCCCGGACTTCGTCACGATCGCGGCCGTGCGCGGGCACGCGATCGGCGGCGGCTTCCAGCTCGCCCTGGCGTGCGACATCCGGGTGCTCGCGGACGACGCGAAACTGTGCATGAAGGAACCCGCTCTCGGCCTCGTCCCCGACCTGACAGGGACCAAGCCGCTGGTGGATCTTGTCGGGCTGCCCCGGGCCATCGAGCTGTGCCTGACCACCCGCACCGTGGGCGCGGAAGAGGCGCGCGAACTGAGGCTGGCGGAGATGGTCGTGCCGACCGGGGAACTCGACGCCGCGGTAGCCGATCTGGTCGGCGCGCTGCTCGCCACGGACGCAGCGACCGCCCGGGCGACCAAGGCTCTGCTCCAGGAGGCGCCCGGGCACAACCTGGCGCAACAGGCCGCGGCCGAGCGGCGGGCACAGGCGCAACTGCAGCGCGGCCGTATCGCAGCCAGTTCGCCATAAGCTGAGCACCCAGGGAAGAACCGCGGCGCAGGGGAGGTTCCCGCCGTCATGGACCCAAGGGGCTTCATGATGATGAGGTCGTTCACCCGCGACCGCTCCATCACCCACCAGCGGCTCAAGCCTGGCACGGTGCGCCGCATCGCCGCCTACGCACGTCCTTATCGCGTCCCGCTCGTACTGTTTCTCGTGGTCACCGGGATCGACGCGGCGATCGTGGTCGCCAACCCGCTGCTGTTCAGGGCGATCATCGACCAGGGCATCCTGCCCAAAAAGACCGGGGTCGTGATTGCGCTGGCCGGCGCGGTCGCCGTGCTGGCGCTCGCCGACGCCGCGCTCGGCCTGGCACAGCGGTGGTATTCGGCCCGGATTGGCGAGGGCCTCATCTACGACCTGCGCAATGAGGTCTTCCAGCACGTCCAGCGGCAGCCGATCGCGTTCTTCACCCGCACCCAGACTGGCTCGCTCGTGAGCCGCCTGAACAGCGACGTAATCGGCGCGCAGCAGGCGCTCACAAGCACTCTTGCGTCGGTAGTCTCCAACATCATCAGCCTCGCGCTCGTGCTGGCCACGATGTTCTACCTGTCGTGGCAGGTGACCGTTATCGCGCTTGTGCTGCTGCCGGTGTTCATCTTGCCGGCGAGACGCATCGGGAGGCGGATGCAGCGGTTCACCCGCGAGCAGATGCAGCTCGACGCCGAGCTTGGCTCCATGATGACCGAACGCTTCAACGTAGCGGGCGCCATGCTCACGAAGTTGTACGGCCGGCCGACGGAAGAGGCGGAAGGTTTCAGCAACCGGTCGGGGCGGGTCCGCGACATCGGCGTGGTAACCGCGATGTACGGACGGGTCTTCTTCACCGCGCTGGTCCTGGTGGCTTCGCTTGCCACTGCGGTCGTCTACGGTCTCGGCGGCAGCCTCGTCGTCAACGGCGTGTTGGCGCTGGGCACGCTCGTCGCGCTGACCGCGCTGCTGACCCGGCTGTACGGGCCGCTCACCGCGCTGTCCAACGTGCAGGTTGATGTGATGACGGCGCTGGTCAGCTTCGACCGTGTATTCGAGGTGCTCGACCTCAAGCCGATGGTTGAGGACCGGCCAGGCGCGACACCGTTCCAGCCCGCCACAGCTGCGCCCGCGATTCGGTTCGAGCATGTTTCTTTCCGGTATCCGGCACCCGACGAGGTGTCCCTCGCTTCGCTCGAATCGATCGCCATCAAGTCCGGCGAGCGCGGCCGGGTGCCTGACGGCGTGCTGCATGACGTGTCCTTCACAGTCGAGCCCGGTCAGCTCACCGCGCTCGTGGGGCCGTCTGGCGCGGGCAAAACTACGATCACGCACTTGGTGTCGCGGCTCTACGACGTCACCGGCGGCGCCGTGCTGATCGACGGGCGTGACATCCGCGACATCACGCTCCAGTCCCTGCACGACGCCGTTGGCGTGGTCACGCAGGACGCGCACATGTTCCACGAGACGATCCGCGCGAACCTGGCTTACGCCCGGCCCGGCGCGACAGAGGCCGAATTGGTCGAGGCGTGCCGCGCGGCGCAGATCTGGGGCCTGATCGAGTCGCTGCCAGACGGCCTGGACACCGTGGTGGGCGATCGGGGGTACCGGCTGTCTGGCGGTGAGAAGCAGCGGCTCGCGATCGCCAGGCTGCTGCTCAAGGCTCCGGCCGTCGTCGTTCTCGACGAGGCGACCGCCCATCTCGACTCAGAATCGGAGGCCGCGGTGCAGCGTGCACTCGCGACCGCACTCGCGGGGCGGACGTCGCTGGTGATCGCACATCGCCTGTCGACAATCCGGGAGGCCGACCAGATCCTGGTCATCGATGACGGCCGGGTGCGTGAGCGGGGTCGCCACGCCGAACTGCTCGCGGCCGGCGGCCTGTACGCGGAGTTGTACCGCACCCAGTTCGCCCGCCAAGCCGAACGACCCGGCCCCGCCGAAGTGCCCGGCCCCGCCGGCCCGGCCGCGGGAGGTTCCGCTGACTTCGGGTCCGCTGACCGCGGGGTACCGTCTGGGTCGCGATCCTGACGTCTGCCGGGCCAGTCCGCGATCAGCGACCAGCTCGCCAGGTCCCTCCTGCCTTACGGTTTGGGTGTCGTGGGCGCGGGCCTGGGGGCGCGGGGCCGTGCGGTGGCGCCGTGCGGCTGGCGTGGGGCTGGCGGTGGGGCTGGGGCACCGGGCCGCGGGCATGGAACGGCGGCGCAGCGGGCGCTCGCGGATCACCTGTTCGCGACGACCCTGATAGAGCGGCTCGAGGCGGGCACCGATGTCGACAACATCGCCGAGCAGCGCGCCTTGGAAAAGGCGGGATTCACGGGGGAGGGCGTGCTGAGGCACGCGCAGTTCCGCGGCGGGCGGTGGCGCGACCTTGTGCTCTACAGCCGCCTGCGGGCGGATGCCGTCCTCGCTGACGGATGCTCGTGACGCCGGCGCCGGCGCCGGCGCAAACGCCGGCGCCGACTGCGCCGGTGCGGGCGACGCGTTCAGATCGAGCGGATAGCGCCGCCATCGACCGGGATCATCGCACCCGTGATGTACGAGGCTGCGGGCGAGAGCACGAACGCGGCGACCCGCGCGAACTCCTCGGGTTCGCCGTACCTGCGCAGCGGGATGTGCCGGGACTGACGGGCCCGAGTCTCATCGGGATCGCCCGTCAGGGCATCGAGTTCGCGTACCCTGCCCGTGGCGATCCGCGCTGGCATCAGCCCGTTGACCCGGATTCCTGCCGGGCCGAGCTCGTCAGCGAGCGTCTTCACCACGCCGGCGAGGCCCGGCCGCAGACCATTGGAGATAGCGAGCTGCGCGATAGGTACCCGGACCGACGATGACAGCACGAAGACAATGGAGCCGCCGTGCCCGGCGGTCGTGTCACCTTGGCCGCCGAGTTCGGCAGCAAGCGTCCGGGCGAGCCTGACCGCGCCGAGGAAGACGGTCTCGAACGCCGAGCGCCACGCCTCGTCCGCCGTGCCGGTGACGGTGCCAGCCTGCGGGCCACCCACGCTGATCAGCGCACCGTCCAGGCGGCCGAACCGGTCCCTCGCGGCAGCAACCAGCCTGCCAGGCGTGGCCGGATCCGCGTTGTCCGCCGCGACCCACGTGACAGCGCCTTCCGCGGCTGTATCCGCAGCGGTTCCGGCAGGGATTCCTGCGGTGCTGTCCGCCGTCATCTCCGCCGCATTCTCCGCAAGGCTTTCTGCGGCACCCGAAGCCGTGACCCCGGTGATCGGCGCTGCCGCGCCTCCCTTGGTCGTCGTCGCACCCTTGCTGGAGCCTGCTGCCGTACCGCCAGCGCCGCTGGATGCGTCGTGTGCGAGGCGGGCCGCGGCCGCCGAGGCCGAGGCCTCGTGGCGGGCGCTCAGCACAACCCTGGCACCGTCCGCGAGCAATGCCTGCGCCGTGGCGAATCCGAGGCCACGGCTGCCGCCCGTGACGAGGTACACCTTGTCGCGCAGTCCGAGATCCATGCGTCCATCCTGCCGCAGCGGCCAGGCCATCTGCCGCACGTCAGCGCGTGCTCTTCCGTCGCGCGGCACGAGTCATGGCAGTGCCGCCGCTATTGCGACTCAGCCATATCCAATTCGCCTGAGTTCTTCGCCGGCGACCTTCTCGACCTCGCTGGCTTGGTCGGCGGTGAGGCGGTGCCGCCACGTCCCGGATCCATTCACGTGCACGGGCCGCAAGCCGATCGCCGACGTCGGAGCGCCGAGGAAGTCGGATACTGCCACCGCGGCCTGTCGCGGCTGGCGGACGACGTCCTCATACCGCAGGGTCGTGAGCTGGTCGTGCGACAGGTCTTTGCGCAGCCGGGCCGCGAGCCGGACGGCGCCCCGCCAGCGCAGCGCACACTTGCCTGCCAGCGACATCCGGCTCCAGCCGATCCGCTCCGCCTCGGTCTCGATGCCGAAGAAAGGGTTAGGGAACTCGCTCTCCACGTTGGAGAAGCTGGGCCGGAACCAGGCGAGCGCAGACTCGTCGGCGAGCATGTCGGCGACCACGTCCCTGCCGTCCCTGACCACCTGTACCAGGCGCGCGTCGGGGAAGGCGTCGACGAGAACGTGCGCGCAGTAGAGGAGGTCAGGGCTGGCGTCGCCGTAGCGGCTTATGCTCCGCACGTTCACGCAGGGCCCGATACCGTTGACCTCGGCGGCCTCGCGGCACTGCGGCGCGCAGCCGATACAAGCGTGCGGGCTCACCTGCCACGCCTCGGCGAACGCATCGCGCAGCACGCGCGCTGCCGCGTCTCCGCGGCCATGCGGGATGGATGGCCGGCGGGCGAAGGCGTAGATCACCCGTAGTACGTTCGACCGTCCGATCGTCAGATGGAATCCACCCGACTGTTTCAGCGCACGCGAAATCAGGCCCGTCCCTGAGTGTGGGGCGCCCAGAACGAACACGGGTTGACGGACCTTGTGGCCGTTGACGACCAAGATGTGGCGGGTGGCTGGCATGCTGCCCACCAGTCTGACATCAGTAGGGCGCCGCGCAGGAGCGACGTGGCCGACCCCGTCCTTGCCGTTACCGAGCGTGTTCCGCGTCGCGCCCGGCCGCGCTCGTGCCAAGCCGGGTGTACCGGGGCCACGCCGCCCGCGCGACGCACTTCGCCCGCTTCGCGGGCCCGCAGCAGCGTGCACGGAAGCTCCGCGTAGGCTTGCTGGCGTGCCACGGGTGCCGACTCTCCCTTCTCGTCGCGTCCTTGCGCCTCCTGCCGGTCGCGGGGTCGTCCGGAGCCGCATATTTCGTCGCGTCGGCGCCATCGCAATTCCCGCGATCCTGGCTGGCGCCTTGATTACCGGCTGCGCCGGTTTCGACACGGCATTTGGCCAGCGCGAGGCGATCGTCACCTTCCAGCAGGGCACGCCCAAATCGGTCCGGATGGCGGTGCGTGCCGCGTGTTCCCATGTGCCGCAGGCGATACCCGAACCGCTGCCGACAGATAACAAGCTCTCCGACTATCTCAACGACGTGCGGTACCGCATCGACAAGGCGAGCGACGCGGAACTTGCGCAGCTGGAGACCTGCCTGAACAGGTTCCCCTCCGTCCGCGGGGTAGAGACGCCGCAGGACGCGAACAGCTGATTGCAGGCGGCCCGCGCCTGGGCCCGCGGCCCCGGGGCGGCTGAGAGCGGGGCCTGATCATCGCCGCCAGTGCGGGGCCGGGTCGTCGCGCCAGGGCCAGCGACAGGTCGCGGGGTGGGCTCGCGCTCGCGCAGCCGTTATGAAGCGGTATGGCAGCACCGCTGACGATGAATTCGCGCGGCCTGGGCCCGCGGCGGCCGCGACCTTCGTATTCTGGCGCTCTATGACCCGCCGGCTCCTCACGCGCGCCTGCGCGCTCGCGACCGCGGCGCTGCTGGGGACCCAGGCGCTCGCGGCGTGCTCGAAGTCGCAAGCGGCCCAGCACCCGGCCGCGGCGGCGACGCAGCCCGCGGGCGCGCCGACAGGCCCCTCACCGACGCCGGTCGCGAGCCCGTCCCGGACCCGTCCACCTTGTCCTTCGATCGGCCGCGGGTTCGCTTGCACCATGCGCAGGCACATCGCTGCCGTGGAGCGCTTCCTCGCGTCCAGGCCAGGCACTATCGGAATCGTGCTGCGCGATCGCCAGACCGGAGCGGTATGGCGGAACAGGTACGCGGCAACCCAGGTCTACATGGCCTCGACGAGCAAGCTGGCCATGGTGACCACGCTGCTGCAGCAGAACTACGACGGGAACATCCACCTGAGTAGCGCGGACATGTCGATGATCCACGAGATGCTGCACATCAGCCTCGACTCTGCCGCCGATGATCTCTGGTTCAAGTATGACGCCTCGTTCTACACGAGTTTCTTCCCGAAGATCGGGCTGACGACTGCGCAGTACCTACCGCAGGCGGGCGTGACCGGACCTTACTGGGGCGAGATGACCTGCACGCCAGATGACCTCGACCGGGTCATCAACTACGTGCTCGACAAGCTCCCGGTGTCGCCGCGCGATTACATGGTCGGTGAGATGCGGGACGTCGGCACGGTCCAGCATTTCGGTGTATGGGGCGCCGGGCCGCAGAACAAGCCAGGTAACAAGGATGGCTGGTCGACGGAGAAACCCGGCTGGATCATAGATTCGGTTGGATTCGCCGGGCCGGGCGAACGGTACACCCTGACGATGATGAACAGCCTCAACGGCCAGGGCGGTTACCAGGACGGGACCGACACGATCACCCAGGTCGCGGCCCTGCTTTTCCGCGGCAGAAAGGTGCCAGCGCCGGCGCTACAGGCGACCCCCTGACCGCCCTCTGACCCCTCCACCAGGCGCTTGCTATCGGCACCTGGGCCAGGCCGGGACGGAATGGTTTACCTGCCAATACTGCGGGAAGCTTTCATTCCCGGTCAGTAACTTCGCGCTCAGGAGGCACCTGTGCCCGCGCGTGGGTGTTCGCTGTCGGTTTACTTCAGGCGCTGCACGCCTGTGTAGGCGTTCATCGAGCCGCCGCGCAGGAAGCCGACGAGGGTCATGCCGGCCTCCTCGGCGAGCGTTACGGCCAGGGACGAGGGTGCGGATACGGCGGCGAGCACCGGGACGCCCGCCATCAGTGCCTTTTGCACGAGCTCGAACGATGCGCGGCCACTGACGAGCAGCACGTGGCCGCGCAGTGGGAGCCGCGCCGCCCGCAGCGCCCAGCCGATCACCTTGTCGACGGCGTTGTGCCGCCCGACGTCCTCGCGGAGCGCGAGCATTTCACCGTCGGCGCCGAACACCGCGGCCGCGTGCAGGCCGCCGGTCCGTTCGAATACCCGCTGCGCGCCGCGCAGGCGGCCGGGGAGGCGCGCGAGCGCGGCGGGGTCGACATGCGCCTGGTCGCTGGTCAGGTCGAAGCGGGAGCGGGTACGTACCGCGTCAATGCTCTCCTTGCCGCAGATCCCGCACGCGCTGGTGGTGAGGAAGTTTCTGCGCAACAGGTCTGCTGCGACGTCCACGCCCTCCGCCAGGTGCACGTCCGCGACGTTGTCGTCGCATTTCCTGATCTCCGTGATGTCATCCCGCTCGCGCACGATGCCCTCGCCGAACAGAAAGCCGGCCGCCAGGTCGATGTCATCGCCTGGCGTCCGCATGGTGACGGCGAGTGGCCTGCCGCCAATCCGGATCTCCAGCGGCTCCTCGACGGCGAGCACGTCCGGCCGGTGCTCCGCATGGCTGTCCAGGGCATGGCTGTCCAGGGCATGGCTGGACGGCCATCCTGGGCATGGCCATCCTGGGCACGGCCATCCTGGGCACGGCCATCCTGGGCACGGCCATCCTGGGCACGGCCATCCTGGGCACGGCCGTTGCCTGCCTCGCTTTGCAGGGTGATCCGCAGTACCCGCCACCGCGCCGTGCGGCTCATGAGCGCCACCCCTTCCCTGCGCAGACAGCAAATATGGAGGCCTGCCTTACGAGGCTAACCGCGGTGGGCCCCGGCCGGCAGGCCACAGAGGCGGGCCACAGAGGCAGGCCACAGAGGCAGGCCACAGGCCTGCGTGGCAGGCTTTCGCAGGTGGATCCTGAGTACCCCGAGGCAGGCCGCTACTGGGTCAGCGAGGATCAGGTGGACGCCACCGAGAGAGCGCCGGCCGATGATCTCCTATCCAGGCACGCCCACGCGGGGATCGAGCTTCGGATAACGCCGTCGATCTGGCCGTTCTGGCGGCGTGTAACTGGCTCGACCGTTGAATTCAGCGGCTCTCGGCTGGGCAACGCCGCCCCTCATCCCGACCGGTCGGCTAGCTCCGTGGTGGCCATCGGCGGCAAACCGGGGCGACGGAGGGTACTTTTAGCCAAGCACCCTGCGGAGGAGGCGCGCGATGACAGCCCAGACCATCGAGGAGCGGTTGAAGGTCGAGCAGGCGATCGGGGGGGAAACGCTCTGCGACGATCTCAGGCGGACCGCCGAGGAGCATGGGGACCAGCCAGCTTTCTCGGACCGAGACGGCGGGGAATGGGTGACGCTGACGTGGTCGCAGACCCGGCAGCGTGCGCTCGAACTCGCCGCAGGTTTCGCGGCGCTCGGCTGCAGGCGCGGTGACCGGGTGGCGCTGATGCTGCCGAACCGGGTCGAACACGTCCTCGCCGATCTCGGTGCCCTGCACGCGGGCGCCGTGCCCGTGACCCTTTACGCCACTCTCGCGCCGGACCAGGTGGCGTTCGTCGCCGCGAACTGCGCGGCCCGGGTGGCCGTGCTCGATGGCGAGGACCAGCTTCGCCGCTGGCAGCCAGTGCTCGAGCGGCTGCCCAGACTGCACAAGATCATCGTTCGTGACGCCGCGGTCTGCCCCACCGGCGAGCCGTACATGACCTGGGCGGAGTTCGAACGGCTCGGCGCGGAGCAGTATGCGGCGGACCCCGCCTCCGTCGCCGCCCGCGTAGCGGCGATGGTACCGGATGAGCCGGTGACGATCCTGTACACCTCAGGCACCACCGGTAATCCCAAGGGCGTGGTGATTACCCACCACAATGTGCTGTTCGCGACGGGCAGCACGCACGTGGCCGGGACCGTGCCCCACGAGATCCGGTCGCTCTCCTATCTGCCGCTCGCGCACATCGCCGAGCGGCAGCTGACGATCTACATACCGATCCACGAGGCTGGCCACGTCTACTTCTGCCGGGATCAGAAGGACCTGCTCGGCACGTTGCAGGCGGTGCAGCCCACCTCGTTCTTCGGCGTGCCGCGGGTCTGGGAGAAGATGCAGGCCGGAATCCTCTCCCTGATGGCCATGGAACAGGACGAGGCGAAAAGGGCTGCCGTGGCCCGCGCGATGGATGCGGGGCGTGCGTACGTGGAGGCCTGCCAGTTCGGCCGTCAGGTGCCACCCGACGTCGCGGAGGCCTTCGAGCGCGCCGACGCCGAGGTGCTCGGGCCGATCCGGTCGCTGCTCGGCATGGCCAAGGCCGAGGTGACGCTCAGCGCCGCCGCTCCGCTGCCCCCGGATGTCGCGCGGTTCTTCGCGGGCTTCGGCGTCAAGATCCTCGACGTGTACGGGATGACAGAGACCACGGGAGCGGTGACCGCGAACACACCGCACGCGTTCAAGCTCGGCACGGTCGGCCGGCCATTGCCCGGCATGGAAATCAAGATCGCCCAGGACGGGGAGATCCTGGTCCGCGGCCCCGTCAACACTCCCGGCTACCTCGGGCAGCCGGAGATGTCGGCCGCGCTGCTCGGCGAGGACGGCTGGCTGCACACAGGTGACATCGGCACACTCGACGAGGATCAGTTCGTCCGCGTGGTCGACCGCAAGAAGGAACTCATCATCACGGCCGGGGGAGAGAACATCTCACCTGCCGCCATCGAAGGTCTGCTCGTCGAGCACCCACTGATCGGGCAGGCGCTCGCCTTTGGTGACCGGAGGCCCTACGTAGTGGCGCTGCTCGCCCTCGACGGTGAGGTGGCACCCGCCTGGGCGAAGGCGCGTGGCATCGGGGCGGGCTCGCTTGCCGAACTGGCGGTGCACCCCGCGGTGATCGAGGCGGTGGGGGAGGCCGTCGCCTTGGCGAACAAGCGCCTCGCCCGCGTCCAGCAGGTCAAACACTGGGAGTTGCTGCACAGCGAGTGGACGGCGGAGAGCGAGGAACTCACCCCGACGCTGAAGCTCAAGCGCCGGGTAATTCACGCCAAGTACGCCGACGTCATCGACTCGCTCTATACGACCTGACCGGCCCAGTCGCGACGGGGGCGCCCACGAGGTGCCTGCTAGGCTCGCGCCGGAGGCGTCCGGGCACCTGGTGGGCCCCCCGGTCTTCAAAATCGGTGGCACCGAGTCTCTCGGTGCGGCGGGTTCGATTCCCGTCCGCCTCCGCTACCTGCGGAAACGCCGCTGCCGAGCACTCCTGCATGGTTGCCCTGAACGCCGTTTTCATGATCGTTCAGCCCTCTGCTGGCACATTGCTGGCACGGCGCGGCACGAAAGTTGCGATCGCGCCAGCGGACGGCGACGGCGCAGGCCAGGACCAGGCAACCGCATGCCAGATGTGGTCCCGTAAGCAGTATCTGGAATCGCGCCGCCGGGCGCCGAACGGGGGTCTCAGGCGTGGCGCGTTCACGATGGTGGCCGCACGCCCGCAGGGTGGTCCGTAGGACGCCCCCGCTTGCGAGCGCATGACGCGCGGGCATTTTCCTGTCCTCCACGGGCGTACGGCGTCTTCACCCCCTCATCACCCGCCGTCCGAGCCGCGCCGTTGGCCCGCGCTGGCGCGCCATCGAAACGGCCGCAGCGCGGGCACGTTCCACCAGCGTGACGGCGGCGCGTAGCTCAGCGCTGTGGGCCGGGCAGGCGTCAACCTCATAGATCCGGCTGTCGATAACGAACAGCGCCCGGCTCGCGTCGGCCTCGCCGTCGTGCAGGTCGCATACCCGCACGACCCGCTCAATGCGTGCCATCAGTTGCGCCAGCCCCGGTCAGCGGCGTCACGCGCGGCGGCGTGTCATTCATGGTGGCAGCTCACCGCTTCCCGCCGCCCGATCGACAGCTCACCCAGCTTGGCTGCCAGGCCGTCGATGTCAGGCGCGTTGACCAGCGCCCGGTGCGGGTGCCCGGCTGGCGGTGCTGCCCAGTACTCCCCGGTCGTCTCGCCGCGCCAGATCCGCCAGCCGGGGTAGACCCTTCTCAGCCCGGCCAGATCGGCGCTGTCTAACCCGCTGACCGTCATGTCGTAGGCTCCACGCCGCGCAGCACGCGGGTGATCTTGTCCGCCGCTGCGGGCACGTCGGTTACGGGCGCAATACGGTCGGCCCACGGCCACCAGTACCAGCCCGCCTCACTGAGCACGTGCTCGCTCAGCACGCCGGGATTGGCGGCGTGCAAATACGGTCGCTTGCCAGCGGGTGTGACAAGGTGTGTCCGGTGACCACGGGCTTGCAGCTCGGCGGCGAGCTTCTCCAGCTCGGCTGCCGGGTCAGATTCCCCCCACGTCGCATTAGCCCGAACTTACGTGATCTTGTCTTGGTCTCTGGGGCTGGCCTGCGGCGATGCTGCTGGACTTCGGTTTTCTGTGTCTACGCTGGGGCCAGGGTGAGTGGGATGGGGCTGCCGATCAGCTCGAAAACTCGGCGATGGACGTCGGTGCGGTTCGCTGATTCTCTCAAATTGCTGTTCAGCGAAGCTCACCTGTTGCCTGGTGAGCGTTTCAAGGTGTTTGAGGAGGTCCTGGTAGCTGGAGAGTGCGACGCCGTCTCCGGATTTCTTGCGGGCATCCTTGGCTTTCGCTTCGGTTGAGCGCCATGCGGGTGCGACTGGGTCTTGGCGGATGGGTACCCGCTCGTCTGTGAAGGTAAGGGGGCGAGTCTCGCGCATGTGCCAGGTGAGATAGCTGGCGAGCATGCATATGAACACGTGGGCGCGTACGCGGTCGCTGAGATAGTGGTAGATTGGGCGGAGGTCGAGGTCGTCGATCTTGATTGAGCGGAAATCACGTTCGACGTTGGCAAGATTCTTGTAAGCGCTGATCGTGGCCACCGTGTCGAGTCGGTCTGCGGTGAGGCTTGTGCGGATCACGTAGATTCCGTCGAGAGACGATTCGGCGCAGATCTTCTCTTCGTCCCGCCGGTAGGTAAATGAAGTGCCGGTGATCGTGATGATGAAATGCTTGCCGACCTTACGTTTGTTTATGACTTTGCCAACTCTGATTCCGATGGCGTCTTCACCGGACAACGCCCCGCAGAGACGGCTCGCACGATCTTGTCGAGTTCCTGCTCGGTCGTGGTCAGCAATTCCTCGCGCTTGCGGCTGCGTTCCCTGGCCAGCGCGGGATTTTTACAGCACACCAGACGCTCGCCCGGATAATCAGGATGAGTGATCTCAGCGAAGTTCTGAACATAGAACAAAGACATCTGCAGAGGGCCGTCATCTCGGGCTAGCGCTGCGATCGCGGGCGACCGGAGAGCAGTGACCCAATCTATGCCCTCCAGTGCCCGCAATTCCTTTACCCGCGGATTGGTGATCATCCCGCGATCCCCACCATGACGATCTCCGTAATGCCGAAATCGTTGCGGACCATCGTGATTGCATCACAGAAAGATTTTGAATCAGACATATTCCCGGGGAACACCCTGATGCCGCACGGAATTCCGCCGGCGTTCGTGAGCAGACCATATTCGATCTGCTCACGGCCCCGTTTTCCGTCTGTGAGTGACCGAACGCGGCGAGCGCACAGCATTTCCCTTCCACCCACGATGACGACAGGTCGAACAATGCCATGCGACCGGCCTCAAGATGCCGGTCGGCGAGTTTCTTCTCAATCTCCTTTTGCTGGCCAAGCAGCCAGTACATCGCAGCGTAGGCATCATAGGTATGGATGCCGTCGATGGCGAAATCGCGCCGAGCGTACAATCCCCCCACGCCGGATCGTCGATGGGTGCGGCTCTTCTGAGGTGATGCAGCTGTGAAGCGTTTTAGTACGCCTGGTGGTCCTGTGTCCGGTTGTGCCGTGTCGCTGCGTGCGTAAAGGGCTCCTTCTCGTTACGGTCCCGGTTGTCTGACGACCGGATCGCAAAAGAAGGAGCCGATGCAAGGGTACGTGCCTGCTCAGGACGAGGCGTTCGCGGAGTCCAGGAAGTGCTTCGGCGAGCTTGAGGACTGGATGGCGTCGGAGGAGGCGGCGGGGCTGCAGCATGGTGACGCTGGAAGAACAGCTGGATGTGCGGGGCCGGGAGCTGCTGCGGCGGCTGTTTCAGGACCGGCTGGACCTGACGGCCGCGCAAGAAGAACGGCGGCATGACGTGACCGGGGAGGACGGCGTGGTCCGCACGCGGGCGGAAAGGGGCCGGACCGGCCGCTGGTGACGAAGTTCGGGCAGGTGATCGTGTCGCGGATCGCCTACCGGTCGCCTGGCAGGAGCAACGTGCACTGCTGGACCGGGCGCTGAACCTGCCGGAGGAGACGTACTCCCACGGGCTGCGCAAGCTCGCCGCGGTCGAGGCGGCACGCGGGTCGCACGAGGCCGCATGCTCCGCGATCACCCGCGCGACCGGCGTGGTGATCGGGAAACGGCAGGCCGAGAGCTGGCCCGCCGTGCCGCCGCGCACGTGGAGGCGTTTTACCTATGGCGCGTGATCAGGCAGGCACAGGACGGGTGGCCGCTGGTGCTGACCTTCGATGGGAAGGGCATCGTGATGCTGCCGGGCGCGCTGCGCCCGGCGACCGCGAAGGCCGCCGCCGCGGCGGAGGGCAAGCTCGCCACGAGGCTGTCGCCCGGGGAGAAGAACGGCCGCAAGCGGATGGCTGAGCTGGCCTGCGTCTACGACGCCGCCCCGGTACCGCGCACCGCCGAGGACATCATCAGCACCCCAGCGCAGAAACGCAGGAAGAAGAAAGCGCAGGCCAGCAAGCCCAGGGACAAGGGAAAGCCGCGGGAGCCGCAGGCGCGGGGCAAGTGGCTGACCGCCTCGGTCACCGATGGCATCCCGCTGTCATCGCCGCCGCCTTCGACGAGGCCGAGCGCCGGGACCCAGGCCACAACAGGGAATGGGCCGTGCTCGTGGACGGCAACAGCACGCAGATCGAGGCCGTCACCGCGGAGGCCGCCGCCCGCGGTGTCACGGTCACGATTGTCATCGACTTCATCCACGTCCTGGAATACCTGTGGAAGGCCGCTTGGTCCTTCTTCGGCAAAGGCGAGCCCGCAGCCGAGGAATGGGTCGCTGACCAGGCCCGCAAGATCCTGCACGGCAGCGCCCGCCAGGTCGCGGCCGGGATCCGCCGCCGCGCCACCACCTACGGCTACCATTAGCGAATCACTCTTTCCAGCGCGTACCAATGCGATTACCGGCAGCCAACTGGGCGGAAGCGTAGGTTGGAAGATGATGCCCGCTGCCCGCTGTCCTGGAGCGGGCAGGAGACAGCGGACAGCACTCACACCACGCGATTGGTACACGCGCGATGTCACACTTCGGTGATGAGCTGCGGCGCTTGCTGGCCGTGCAGGGCATGTCCCTGCGCGAGGCGGCGCGCCGCGTGCCATGCGACTCTGGTCACCTGTCGAAACTGGCCAGCGGCCAGAAACGGCCGTCGCGGGCCATGGCTCAGCGGCTTGACGAGGTGCTCGGTGCCGATGGTGTGCTGGTCTCGCTTGTGCCCGAACCTCCCGCCAGCGGGTATCCCGATGGCGAAGCGGCGGAACCCGCGCCATGGGTGTATGAGTTTGGGCGGGATGTGAGCGCTGCGACCAGGCGGCAGTTCACGGCCGCATTCCTCGCTGCGCTCGGGATCGTGGTGTCGGCGCGGCGGCTGACCGGCGGGCCACAGGTGGGCAGCCAGCACGTTGAGCTGGTCGAATCCGTTCTTGGTGAGCTTGAGCGCGCCGATGCCCGTGAGGGCGGCGACCTAGTGTGTGATGGTGCGGCGGCCCTGCTGGACACCGTTTACGACTGGCTTTACGCCGGCTCCTACGGCGCTGCCACGGGCAGCGCGCTGGCCGAAGTGGCCGGGCAGCTCGGCGCGTGGGTGGGCTGGACAGCCTATGACGCCGACCGTTTCGCCATGTCGCGGCACTACTACCAGGAAACGCTGCTGCTGGCGCGGATGAACGACGACCGGCCGCTGGAGGCGCGGGTGCTGTCGTACATGTGCCTTCAGGCGCAGCGCCGGGGGCGGCCACGTGAGGCCATCGGCCTGGCCGAGACCGCGCTTCGGGTGTCGTCCGGCTGGGCCACGCCACGGCTGGCCGCGCTGCTGCACCTGCGGTCCGCCCGCGCCCACGCTGGGAGTCAGGACGCTGCGGGTTTCCGGCGTGAGCTTGCCCGCGCCAAGAACGAGTTCGGCCAGGGCAGCAGCGCCGACGACCCGCCGTGGCTTCGCTCGCTGACGCCCGCCGAGGTGGCCGGCATCGAGGGCATGTCATACGCCGCGCTCGGACAGCCGGACCGCGCGGCCGGGCAGTTCCGCGCGGCGCTCGGCTTGGCGGAGGCGGCTTTTGCCAGGAACGCCTGTTACTACCAGGTCCGGCTGGCGGAAGCGCTCCATGAGGCGGGCGATCTCACCGGTTCCTGCGAGACCGCCGCCGGGGCAGTTCCAGCCGTTGCCGCGATCAGGTCGTCGCGCACCCGCAACCGGCTCGCCGCGCTCAGGCACAAGGCGATCCCATCCAGCCCAGCGGCGCGCGAGTTCGCGGACCGGTATGACGAGGTGTTCACAGGCTGAGGGGAGAGCACACGGTGCCGCTCGCCGGGTTTTCGTTCAAGCACTATGACGCTGGCTCCGCGCACCCGATGCTCGGTCGGCTGGTCGAGGTCTATATGGAGGTCTACAGCACCGAGGGCGGGGAGTTCTACAGCGAGGACCGAATCCGCGAGCAGCTCGAAAGCCATATGGGCGCGGAGGGGTGGGAGCTGGTGGCCGCCTGGGCGGACAGCGATCTGGCCGGCTACGTGTACGGGTTCCCGCTGGCGCGGGGCGCACGGTGGTGGCGTGGCCTGGTGACGAAGAAGGACCCCGGCGCGGTCGAGGAAACGGGGTCACGGACCTTCGCATTGTGCGAGTTGCTCGTCAGAGCACCGTGGCGCGGCCGGGGCCTCGGCCACGCGCTGCACGACGAGATCCTCACCGGCCGCCGCGAGGAACGCGCCACCCTGCTGGTCGAGCAAGACAATGAGACTGCGCTCGGCGCATACACCAGGTGGGGGTGGGCGAAGTTCGGGAAGGTGCGTCCGAGCTGGGCTGGCGCACCCGAACTTGACGCCCTGATCCTCCCGCTGGCCACAGACCGCAACGAAGCGGCCGGACCGCTACCCTGACGGTTGCGTGTACCAACGCCAGAGCGCCGCGCTACGTGCGCGGTTGGGCCGGACGGGCGATGTCCGGGGAAACCGGTAGATTCGGCAGGGTGGATACCCGGCGGCTGGTCCCGCGCACAGATGCCGTGCTCGCCGACCCACGGCTGGCTGAGGCGGTGGAGCGGCTCGGCCGGCGCGTGGTCAAGGCCGCGGTCGCCGATGCCCAGGAACAGGCCAGGTCCGGCCGGATCGCACCGGAAACAGTGCCCGACGTCGCCGCGGCTGCCCTGCCAGCGCGCGCGACCACTCTGCGGCCGGTCATCAACGCGACCGGGGTGTTGCTGCACACGAACCTGGGCCGCGCACCCTTGTCCCGCGCGGCGCGTGAGGCGCTCCTTGTGGCGGCAGGCTGCACAGATGTTGAGTTTGATCTCGCGTCGGGCACGCGTGCGCGGCGCGGCAGGGGTGTGATCGAGGCGCTCGCCCGCGCGGTTCCCGCCGCCGGGGCGGTGCACGTGGTCAACAACAACGCCGCGGCACTTGTCCTGGCCGCCACGGCGCTCGCGGCCAGTAAGGAGATCGTGGTCAGCCGCGGCGAACTCGTCGAGATCGGCGACGGGTTCCGCCTGCCCGATCTGCTGACGTCCACTGGCGCCAGACTCCGCGAGGTCGGCACCACCAACCGGACGACCGTGGCGGATTACGTCCAGGCAGTCGATGCGCGCACCGGTTTCGTGCTCAAGGTGCACCCGTCGAACTTCAGGATCGAGGGTTTCACCGCCGGCGCCAGTGTCGCCGACCTCGCCGCGGCGATGGAGGGCAGCGGTGTGCCGGTGATCGCGGACATCGGATCCGGGCTGCTGTCCGCCGACCCCCGCCTGCCCGACGAACCCGACGCCGACAGTGTGCTGCGGGCGGGGGCGCGTCTTGTCATGGCGAGCGCGGACAAGTTGCTCGGCGGACCGCAGGCGGGGCTGCTGCTCGGCGATGCCGGGCTCGTCGCCAGGCTTCGCCGCCATCCCCTCGCACGCGCGCTGCGCATCGACAAGCTCACGGTGGCGGCACTCGAAGCTACCCTCGCCGGCACCTCCACCCCCACCGCACAGGCGCTTTCCGCCGACCCGCGCGAACTCAAGCTCCGAGCCGAACGACTGGCGGCGCGCCTCGCCGCGAGCGGGATCGACGCGCGGGCCGTGGTGAGCGAGGCCGCGGTCGGCGGCGGCGGCGCCCCTGGCCTGGTGCTGGAGAGCGCTGCGGTGACATTGCCCGCGCGGTTCGGTATCACGCTGCGCGGCGGCGACCCCGCAGTGGTCGGCCGGGTGGAATCCGGCCGCCTGCTGCTTGATCTGCGCGCCGTGGAACCGGCGTGTGACGACGACATTCACGCCGCAGTGACGGCCGCTGGCGCTGGCAGGCAGGAGCCGTGGCCACCCGCGGATGGCGCGGTGGCCGCTGGACCACCGCCGCTGCCGACGGCGCTCCCGATATCGGCGCGGCCCCCGATACCGGCGGAGCCTCCGGCGCCGTCGCCCTGCGCGCCGCCGCTGCAGTCGGCCCTGTCGGTGCAGGAACGTAGGCTGGGCGGATCATTACATGTCACGGACGAGGGCACGTAGCGGAGGACAAAGCAGGCGACCACAAAGCAGGCGAGGACAATGAGGTGACGCCCGTGCTCGCGGACTCCTTTGGCCGTATCGCGACGGACCTGAGGGTATCGCTTACCGACCGCTGCAACCTTCGCTGCACGTACTGCATGCCGGCGGAAGGCCTCGACTGGCTGCCCGGGGAGTCCGTACTGACCGACGAAGAGGTCGTCAGGCTGATGCGGATTGGGGTGGAGCGGCTCGGTATCCGTGAAGTCCGCTTTACCGGCGGTGAGCCGCTGCTGCGGCGCGGGCTCGCTGGAATTGTCGCGCGGACGGCCGCGCTTACTCCCCGCCCCGAGATGTCGGTTACCACGAACGGCATCGGGCTGGCCCGCCTCGCAGCGCCGCTCTATGAGGTCGGCCTCGACCGGGTCAACGTATCGCTCGACACGCTGCGTACGGATACGTTCGCTGCACTCGCCAAGCGTAACCGGCTGCCTGATGTGCTCGACGGTCTGGCCGCCGCGGCTGCGACCGGCATGGCACCGGTCAAGGTCAATGCCGTGCTGATGCGCGGCATGAACGACGACGAGGCGCCGGAACTGTTGCGTTTCTGCCTGGCGCACGGGTACCAGCTCCGCTTCATCGAGCAGATGCCCCTCGACGCGCAGCACGGCTGGCGGCGAGCCGAGATGGTGACCGCCGAGGAGATCTGCGCGCGGCTGTCTGAGGAGTTCGTGCTGACGCCAGATGATCCGGCGGGGCGCGGTTCCGCACCCGCCGAGACGTTTCTCGTTGACGGCGGCCCGCAGCGGGTGGGTGTGATCGGGTCCGTGACGCGGCCATTCTGCGGCGCGTGCGACCGGGTACGGCTTACCGCGGACGGCCAGGTTCGCAACTGCCTGTTCGCGCGCGAGGAGAGCGATCTACGTGGCCCGTTGCGGGGCGGGGCGAGCGACGAAGAGCTCGCGACGCGGTGGCGGCGTGCGGTGGCGGCCAAGCGGGCCGGGCACGGCATCGACGACCCGACTTTCCTGCAACCGGACCGTCCGATGTCCGCGATCGGCGGCTGACCCGCACGCAATGAGATCCCCAGGGCCGTCGCCGCGGAGGTACTTCCCGGATGGGCCGGCTGTGGGCCAGTCAGCGCAGGGCCAGTCAGCCCGGGGCCAGTCAGCGCAGGTCCAGTCAGCCCCGGACGAGGAAGATGGCGCGGCTGCCCGCTCGTTCGACGCGGTGATCCTGGCGGGCGGGCGAGCCAAGCGGCTGGGTGGTGCGGATAAGCCCAGCCTGACGGTGGGCGGCCGGACGCTCGCAGGTGCCGTGCTTTCTGCCGCGGCAGGCGCGGCCGACGTCATTGTCGTGGGGCCGGAGCGCCACTGTCTGCGCGGGATCCGCCCCGGTGGCTCCTTGCGCTTCGTGCTGGAGGATCCGCCGGGCGCCGGGCCGGTCGCCGCACTGCGGCGCGGGCTCGCAGAGGTGTCCGCGCCCTGGGTGGTTCTGCTCGCGGCTGATCTTCCATTCCTGCGGCCGAAACATATGCTCGCCCTGCTCACGGCGGCAGCAGGCGGCCTGACGGCAGATGGCACGGCTACGGGCAGTGCGGCAGATGGCGGCACGGCTGCGGACGGCGCGGTCGCGCACAGGGTGGCTTCGGGCGGTGCGGCTTCGGGCCGCATGCTCGCAGGTGCGGCGACCGTGGCCGGCGCGGAGGTGGCGGTGAGTGGGGCGGTAGGTCAGCCGCCTGGGGCGATCCTGGTCGACGACGCTGGCCGGCCGCAGTGGCTGATCGGCTGCTGGCGGACGGGCACGCTTGCCGCCGCACTCCGGACCTACCACGGGCAATCGCTTCGCGGGCTGTTCGCGCCGATGCGGCCCGCGGAGGTCACGGTGACGATGGCGCACGGCGAGCCACCGCCATGGCTCGATTGTGATTCACCCGCGGACCTGCGCCTGGCGCGCGAACTGGCGGGCCGTGCGGACCGGCCCTTCGCGGACAGTTAGCGTCGATTCCCGGTGCGGTAATCCAGTTGAGGTGCAGGCGCCGCATTTCCTGTACCTGGTAGATGCACACCACCGCGCACTCTGCCTTTACGGCGCTGCGCCCGGGGCTTTGCGGCGCTGCGCCCGGGGCCTTTGCGGCGCTGCGCCGGGGCCTTTGCGGCGCTGCGCGGCGGGGGCTTTGCGGCGCCGCGTGCTGGGGCTTTGCGGCGCTGCGCCGGGGCCTTTGCGGCGCCGCGTGCTGGGGCTTTCCGGCGCTGCGCGACCGAGATCCGCAGGCCAGGCTGGGCGAGCTCAGCTTGGCCGGGTGAGATGGCGGGTCCGGAGGGCCTTCTTGTCGACCTTGTCGGTCGGGGTCAGCGGCAGCGCGTCGACGAAGTCCACGGTACGCGGCGCGTACAGCTTCTTGAGATCAGTGGCGACGAGTTCGCGCAACTGCGCGGCCGTCACCGTGGCCCCTGGCTCAGGTACCACGAACGCGTGCACGGCCTCGCCAAGCTCCTCGTCCGGAACGCCGATCACGGCAGCGGCCCGGACGCCGGGATGGCTCACCAGGATGTCCTCGACCACCCGCGAGTAGACCTTCGCCGCGCCCTTGCCAGTGATCACGATATCCTTCGACCGGTCAACCAGATAGAGATAGCCATCCTCGTCGAGGTAACCGACATCACCAGTGTCCAGCCATCCGCCGATCAGGGTCGCCGCCGTCAGCTCGGGCTGGCCCCAGTATTCGTCCATGACCAGCGTGCCCGCGACCCACACCTCGCCGGTCTCGCCGGGCGGCAGGACCGATCCATCGTCGTCACGGATCTCCACTCGTGCGTCGGCGAACGGTTTGCCGCACGAGCGGAGCCGCTCCGGGTGCGCGGGGTCATGATCGAGGAAGGGGAAGTCCGTAATGAGCGGCGCTTCCGTCATGCCGTAGACGATCCGCACGACCGGACCGAAGCGATCGATTGCCTGGGCCAGCCTGGCCGGCGATGCCGCGCTTCCGCCGCAGTTCAGGTACCGCAGGCGGCTACAGTCGGTCTGCGCGAGCAGCGGCTCGTCGAGCACGTCGTACAGCCGCAGCGGCGAAAGGAACGTACTTGTTATCCGCTCGCGCTCGAGGGTCGCCAGCAGGGTCGTCATGTCGAATCCGTCCATCAGGACGACCGAGCCACCCTGGAACAGTGCGAGCAGGCCCGGCATCTGCCCGCTGGTGGTGGAGAAGGCCGGGATGCCGAGATGCCGCATGGGTGGCTCGCCGATGGCGCGGTAGAGCTGGCCGCCGGCGAACAGCGCCTGATAGAAGCGGTGACCGTGCAGCACCAGCTTGGGCTGGCCGGTCGTGCCGCTTGTGTAGAAGAGCGACTGCGGCTGGGTCGTAACCGATCCAGGGTCGAACGGCAGGCCGAAGTGCTCCGGCACCGGAGGAGCCGCCTCGGCCGCTGACGAGCGGGCCTGTGCACCTGACGAGCGGGCCTGCGCCGCCGCCTCGGTGTCGGCGAGCAGGTCCGGGCCCGCGCCGCCCGGCCCGAGGCTCAGCAGGGAAGGCTCCGCCGCGTTGCCGAGTTCCTTGATCAGCTCGCCGCCCTCGTCACTGTCGTGGATGAGTATCTCGGCTCCGGCATGCTGGATGAAGTCGAGTTGGTCGCGCAGTGGGGCGTAGGTGGCGACGAATCCCGTCCTGCAGCCGAGCAGGTGAAGTGCGAGCTGCAGGAACATCGATTCTGGATGGTTTTCCGTGACCGCGACGACACACATGCCTGGCCGCACGCCGTGGCGGTGGAGCGCGGCCGCCATGTCAAGCACGGCCGCCCGTACGCCGGAGTAGCTGAACCTGCGGTTACCGTAAACGATCGCCTCTGTGGCAGCTAAGTCCGCGAAGAACTCGAGCGCCCGGACCACATAGTTCTGTTCCTGCTCGGCTGAACCGTTCATCGAGGGTTTCCCCTACCTTTCCCGCCCGGGCTACCCGTGCCACGCCATCCTATTCACCCGGTCGATCAGTGGGAAGCGGCCAGCGATGCGCAGATCTGCCGCTCTCGATACGGCCGCCAATCCATTCGCGCCCTGCACTTCACGTCCGGTCATATCTGGAACATGATGTTGAACGTGCCATGTGATCCGCGAAACGCAGAAGGGAGGGTGGCCGTGGTCTCCGAGAGCAAGGACTGATGTAACAGGCGGTCACAGTGGACCGCGCCCGGTGGCCAGGTCTTGTGAAGTCAAAAGGCCTGGCCACCACCGTTGCCAATGATCGCCGCCTACTTTCTGGTCACGGCTTAGCGGAACCAATTACCCTGGTGCTGGTCACTAAACGCACTTGTTACTGGAGGGTTTCTGGCCAGTGATTACTGGCTAATTGGCTAGTAACCTATGGGCACGCGGGCCATTAGTTAACTGTTTGTCACCCACTTGTCGTCGCCAGCACCCCCGCCCGCCTCGATCAGCCCGCAGCGCGCCGGGTGAGTTGCTCGTCGAGCCCGTGCAGCTCGGCGTTGCGCTGCAGCCAGACGGCAGTGAGGAAATACAGAGCCGCGGCGATCAGCATCGCTGATCGTGCGCCGATCGAGTCGGTGAGCACGCCGAAGACCGGTGGTGCCAGCCAGCTCAGGCTGATGGCGAAGAGCTGCTGCGCGTTGCCGGCCTGGGCCTGCATTTCGTCCGGGGTGATGCGGGCCGCGCGGGCCTGGAAGGCCACGTTGACCGGCATGATCGTGAACGTGGTCAGCGCGCCGATCAGGGCTATCAGCCACACCGACGGCGCATAGGCGATACCCACCGCACATGTCGGCAGCAGCCAGGACGTGATCAGGGCCATGCGGCGGCCGCCGATCAATTTGTTCAGCCGCGGCGCGGCGAGCGCGCCCGCCAGTCCGCACGCGGCGTTGATCGACATCATCCCGCCGATCACGACGGGGGTGGCTCCCTTGCCGCGGGCAAGCACGATGACCATGAGGAGCATGCCGGCGGCGACCGAGTTCACAGCCGTCGCCCAGATGGCCACCGTGCGCAGGTACGGCTGGCTGACGACGAAACGCACACCCCGGGTAACCGCGCGCCGTACGGGCTCACGCTGGCCGGCCGCGCTCCTCAGGCCGACCGGATCGGGGTCCAGCCGGGCGCGGATCAGCGCCGCGGCCGCCGCGATCGCGCCGAAGGAGACCGAGTCGGCGGCGAAAGGGAGGAACTGCGCCAGGCCAAAGAGTGCGCCGCCCGCGGGTGGCCCGACCAGCGCCGCGGCCTGATCGCGTGCCGAGATACGCGACATCGCGGCCTGGAGTTGCTCCGGCGGCACGATCCGGCGTACCGAGCCGCGGCTCGCGCCAAGATAGAAAGCGGACGCGGCGCCCTGGATCAGGCCGACCGACGCGAGATGTGCCAGATAGACATGGTGGGTGAGTGCGGCGGGCACGACAGTTGCCACGACGATCATCTGGACCGCCGAGGTGATCACGAGGATCCGCTTGCGCGGATAGTGATCCGCGACCACGCCCGCTGGCAGCAGCATCACCAGGGCACCGACCAGTGTGGCCCCGCCGACGATGCCCGCCTGTGCGGCCGATCCGGTGGCGGCCAGGATCAGCAGGGGATAGGCGACCACCGACATCTGGGTGCCGAGCAGCGACACCGCCTGCCCGGACCACAGCAGGTTGAAATCGCGGTTGCGGCGTAACGGTACCGGTGCCTGGCCCATTGCGTGCGCTGTTCCCGCGCCGGTACCTGTGCTTGTGTCCGTGCCTGGCGCCGAGCTGCCCGCCGCTGTTCCTGCTGGCGCACCGGCCCGCCGGTCACCATCCACGACAGTCCGCCTCCACCCCCGCGCCTTCAGCGGATCGTGACAGGGAAGCGGGCGAAGCCACGCAGCACAAACCCGCGGCGCTCGGGCGGGCCCGCGGACCGCACGGCGGGAAACCTCGCCAGCAGCGCGGGCAGGAACATGGCGGCTTCGAGGCGGGCCAGGGGAGCGCCGAGGCAGTGATGAGCACCCCCGCCGAAGGACAGCGGGGTGACGCCGGTCCTGCGGAGGTCGAACGTGTCAGGCGCCGCGAACCGCGCCGGGTCACGGTTGGCGGCGCCGAGCATCAGCAGGACCAGTCGCCCCGCGGGGACCCGTACGCCGCCGATCACCACGTCGGTCGGCGGTATCCGGCCCATGGCCTGGACCGGCGCGTCATACCTCAGCGTCTCCTCGACGGCGCGCGGCGCGAGCGCGGGGCTTGCGCGGAGCAGGTCCGCCTGGCCGGGGTCGGCGAGTAACGCCGCGAGCCCGTTGAGGAGCAGGTCGACCATGCTCTCGATGCCCGCGCTGAAGATCAGGATGAGCGCCTGGAGCAGTTCATCCACGGTGAGCTGACTGCTGCCGTCCGCGCCGTTGAGGTCGTGGTCCCGAATAGCCACCAGGAGGGATGCGAGGTCGTCGCGCGGGCTGCGCCGGCGTTCGTCGACCAGGTCGGCGAAGTAGCTGAGCAGGGCTGTCGCCGCCTGGTCGATGACCTCGACGGTCTTATCGTCCAGTGAGCCATCCACCGCGAGGCGCAGTCCCTCGAGCGGTTCCCGCAGCAGTGGCTGGTCGGCCTCGGGCACGCCGATCACCTTCCCGACGACAGCGATGGGCAGGGTAGCTGCGAGGATCTCGTGTAGATCGACGATACTGCCGTCGCCGCCCGTGTCCGCCACCCGGTCGAGCGCACGGTCGACGAGGCCTGCCACGAAGTCGCGCACGTCTTCGGCCTTGCGCTGGGTGAACGTGCCGCTGACCAGACGGCGCAGCCTGGTGTGATCGGGCGGGTCACGGAAGAGGAATGACTCGGTGGTGATCCGTAGCCCTGGGTGATCGCGCCACCCGGGCCGCACCGTGTCCATCCACTCGGCGTTCTGGGCGCGCATTCGCGTGTCGCGTATTACGGCAACGCAGTCGTCGTACCTGGTCAAATAGGCCAGTCCCGTTTCAGCGCAGTACACAGGGGCTAAGTCGCGCAGCCGGGCGTACACCGGGTAGGGATCGGCCCTGCCCTCCGGAGTGCCGAGTTCGGACAGCACCGAATCCGCCTGGGCGCGCCTTGGGCCAGCGTTCGTATCGTGCCAGCTCATGAGAGCAGCTTGCCTCAGCGAACGGAGCGCGTCGAGATGGCTGCGCACTGCGTGCAGACGCTCACCGCGGCAGCCGTTAAGGTTCGGCTCGTGGACACCCTTGAACAGTGGACAGAAGCGGCATGCGCGGAACTCGGACTTGATCGCCAAGAGGCGGACATCACGGCCGTGCTCGACCTCGCGCGCGATGCGGCGCATAACGTGGCCAGGCCTGCGGCACCGCTGACCGCGTTTGTGCTCGGCCTCGCTGTCGGCCGGGGCCAGCAGATCGAGCAGGCGGCCGGGCGGCTGCGCGCGCTCGCGTCACGCTGGGACGCGGGTTCGTAGCCGGGTCATGCGGGTTTGCGGCCAACGCCGCACAGCGAGCCGACCCGGCTGAGATCAGGTGTGACCGGCTGGCCCGGCACCCACTGGTCCACGTGCACGACGCCAGGCTCCACCAGGTCCAGCCCGTCGAAGAAAGCCGAGAGCTGATCGACGCCGCGCGGCGTCATCGAGCCGGCCGAACGGTTGTAGATCCGTAACCCCGCCCGCAGGGTCGCCTGGTCGGTGTGGTCGGCCGTGGCGTTGGTCATCACCAGGTAGCTGCCCGCCACGACCGCGTCACGGAGATGGCCAATAATCTTGGGTTCCCTGTCAGCCGCGAAGTTGTCCTTGCCGCCCAGCCAGTAGTCGTACATGCGAGCCGGGTTCGGCGTGGCGGGATCGAAGCCCGGCTCCTCGGGATTCACGGGGACCCCTGATTTGGCTGGCGCCATGGTAGCCGGATTTGTTCGTTGCCGTCGGCCGCGCGCCAGGGGGACACGAGCGGGGCGCGCCAGGGGGACACGAGCGGGGCGCGCCAGGGGGACACGAGCAGGGCTGCGGCGAGGCGGCCGCCAAAGGGGCCCGAGCAGGCTGCGGCGAGATCCTCCACACACCGGAAACTCTGGCTTGCGCTAAGAATGTTAGCGATATATCGTTAGGTATCAAGAACTTCAAGGAAGTTCTACTAGCAGTAGCAGGAGGTAGGAACGATGCATCACGAAGATTCATGGCAGGAAGGCTGGCACCGGAGGCCAGGAGAAGGACCGCGGGATGCCGCTGAGGGCCGTGTCCGCGGGCGGGGCGGACCCGGCGGCCGCGGGCCCTTCGGTTTCCGAGGTCCCGTGGGAGCCTGGCGCGGCGGGCCTGGCTGGCCGCCTTTCCCCGGGTTCCCCTTCGCCGACCCACGTCGGCATCGCGGGCCGAGGGCCAAGCGGGGCGACGTACGTGCCGCCGCGCTCGCTCTGCTCGCCGAGGAGCCGCGTAACGGTTACCAGATCATTCAGGAGATCGAATCCCGCAGCGGCGGGGTGTGGCGGCCGAGTCCCGGCTCCGTGTATCCGGCGCTGCAGCAGCTCGAGGACGAAGGACTGGTCCGCGCGGCCGAGGCCGAGGGCGGGCGCAAGGTGTTCGAACTGACGGATGACGGCCGCGCGTACGTCCACGGCCACGCCGACGAGCTTGCGGCGCCGTGGGACGCAATGGCCGGTACCGTCGCCGACGATATGATCGACATGCGTCAGTTGTTCGGCCAGGTGGCTATGGCCGCCACGCAGGTGGTCAGCGTTGGGACCGAGGCGCAGATCGAGTCCGCGCGACAGGTTCTCGTCCTGGCGCGGCGAAACCTTTACGGCATCCTCGCCAGCGACGAGGACCAGGCGCCGCAAGAAGCGCCGGAGGGCACGGCCGGTGAGGATGCCCCCGGCCAGGAGTGAACATGGCACGGCGACGAGGGGTCGCCGTGGCGCGGCCGTGGCGCGGGATCCACCAGCCAGCTTGGATCAGGCCGGAAGCAGCGGATGAGAGCGCGACGGTTCGTGGTTGGGCATCAATGACGGACGATGAGGCGAGGAGGCACCGACTGTGACGCTTCACGCGAATGAGCAGCCCGCGACCGCAGCGGCCGACGTCAGCGATGTGCGGCCGCGGGATGAGGCGGTGGCGGTATCGGTTTCCGGGCTGAGTAAGCGGTACGGGGACATCGAGGCGGTGCGCGGGATCGACTTCGAGATCCCGACGGGTGAGACGTTCGGTTTCCTCGGGCCTAACGGGGCCGGAAAGTCGACCACGATCAAGATTCTGTGCACTCTCGCCAAGCCCTCCTCTGGATCCGCCCGCGTGGCTGGGCACGATGTGGTTACGGAGCGCGATGCGGTGCGGCGCAACATCGGCCTCGTGTTCCAGGACACGACGCTGGACAGCTATCTGACGGCCGAGCAGAACCTGCGCTTTCATGCCGACCTGTATGCCGTGCCAAAGGCTGCGGTGGCTCCGAGGATCAAGCAGGTGCTCGACATGGTGGGTCTGTGGGACAGGCGCGAGAGTCTCGTCAGCACCTACTCGGGTGGGATGCAGCGTCGGCTGGAGATCGCGCGCGGCCTGCTGCACGCCCCGTATGTGCTGTTCCTCGACGAGCCCACGGTCGGACTCGACCCGCAGACCCGCTCGTCGATCTGGAAGTACATCAACGAGCTGAAGAGCCGCGAGGACATCACGATCTTCCTCACGACGCACTACATGGACGAGGCCGAGCACTGCGACAGGATTGCCATCATCGACCACGGAAAGATCGTGGCGATCGATACGCCGGAGGCGCTCAAGGCGAGCGTCGGCAAGGACCGGGTTCAGATCCAGACGGCGGACGACGCGGCTGCGATCCGCGAGCTCGCGGACACGTTCGGCCTGGAGGCGGGAATTCACGAGGGCGCGGTGACCTTCGCTGTGGATTCGGGCGAGCAGTTCGTGCCCCGGCTATTCGCCGAGCTTTCTGTGCCGATCCGTTCGGTCAGCGTGTCGCGTCCCTCGCTGGACGACGTGTTCATGTCCTACACCGGTACCACCATTCGCGATGCGGAGGCGTCCGGCAACGATGCCATGCGCCAGATTGTCGCGGCATGGCGGGGGAGGCGATGACGATGGCGACTCAGACGGCACAGACGGCCGGCGTTTCCACTGCCGCCGAGGCGGCGAGACTCGCGGAAAGGATCAGGGTCGCGGTACCCGAGCGGGGCCTGCAGTCGGATATGCGGGCCGTGTCCATCGTCTGGCGGCGCGAGCTCATCAGGTTCCGCTCGGACAGGCTCCGCGCGATCACGTCCCTCATCCAGCCCGTGCTCTTCCTGTTTGTGCTCGGCACCGGTCTGTCGACGCTCGCTGGCAGTGGCCTGCCGCCCGGAGTGGACTTCAAGACATTCATCTTCCCTGGCGTTGTGGCGATGTCGGTGCTGTTCACCGCGATCTTCTCGGCCGGCTCAATCGTGTGGGACCGTGAGTTCGGATTCCTGCGCGAGATGCTCGTGGCGCCGGTACGCCGGTCCAGCATCGTGATCGGCAAATGCCTCGGTGGTGCGACGATAGCGACCCTCCAGGGAATCGTGATCCTGGCTCTTTCCGGCCTGGCTCACGTGCCTTACTCGCCTGGGCTGATCCTCACCCTCATCGGTGAACTGCTGCTGCTCTCCTTCACGCTGACCGCATTCGGGGTGATGATGGCAGCACGGATCAAGCAGTTCCAGGCGTTCATGGCTCTGACCCAGATGCTCGTGATGCCGCTGTTCTTCCTGTCCGGGGCGCTGTACCCGCTGAACGGGCTGCCCGCCTGGCTGACCGTGCTCACCCGCATCGACCCGCTCACCTACGTTGTCGGCCCGATGCGGCACGCGGTGTTCAGCCACCTGAGCCTCGGCCCGCTGACCATGCAGAGGCTGTCGCCAAGCATTACCTGGGCGGGCTGGGCAGTCCCGCTGTGGCTGTCGCTCGGCATCGTCGGCGCTATGGGGCTGGCGCTGATGGGCGTCGCGATCGCCGAGTTCAGGAAGACCGAGTAGCCGCGTGCGGCAGGGAGATCGCCGCGGGTGTGGCGCGCGGCAGCGGGCGGGGGGTTCCCGGGGGGTCGCCCCCCGGGTCAGCACAGGAAGACGGCGAAGCGGGCGCACGCCGACAAGCAAAGAATTAGAAGCGGGCCGGGTGGCTACGGGGGCAAACCACCCGGCCCGCGATCATCGGCGTTCCGACGGGGGCCCGGAACGCCGGCACCGGTGCTCCGACGGGGGACCAGAGCACCGGAGTAAATGTTACACCGAACCCCCCCCTTGTACGTCAAGACCCGATTGCGAGCCGAGCTGACGGCAAGCACCTGCTCATCCCAGTCGGTCGGCTGCTTAGGCTAGATTCTACGTTGTGTCGAGCCTCTTGTGATCGGTCCTAGGGGCGAGTATCGGCTTGCTTGCCGGACAGAAAGGCTTCGCCCTCGCGCGGGCGTGGATCCCCCTGCCAGGAGGCATTCCAGCCCGCCTGACCCTCGCCTGGTCTGGCGCGGTTCGCCGAGGCGCGATCTTCGGCGGTGCGATCTTCGGCGGTGCGATCGTATGCGGCGCGATCTTCTGCGGCGCGATCGTGCGCGGTGCCGTCACGTGAAGCGGTGTCCCCCCCCGAGGTGCCGCCGGGTGCCGCGCCGTCTCCGGTGGTGCTCTCGGCCGAGGTGCCTTCGGGTGTTGCGCTCGCCGCCGGTACCGCTGACGCGCCCGCGCTTTCCGCGGGCTCTGGCAGGTTCGGCTCGAACGGCTCGAACGCCGCCGAACTGTCCGGCTCGCGCCCTCCATTGGCGAATACGACGGCGAAGTAGGGCACGACGAGTGCGATAGCGGCGGCAATGAACCGCCACACGCCGTGGAACAGGAAGACCGCAAGCAGGAAGGCAACGACGCGGACCCCCATCGAGATCAGGTAGCGCCGCTGCCGGTAGGAGATGTCCTCCGACATAGACCGGCGCGCGTCGGTGACCGTATATACACCGCGCTTGCGCCGGGAGGGCAGGACAAACTTCACTGTTCCACGCTATGCCCGGTCCAGGCTTGTGGAAACCGCGCCTGGCCAGGGGCAAGATTGTCCGCGCGCTGCCGTGCGCGCTTGGCGCTACCGCGGCACTGAGGTTCAACAACATTGGGAGGAAGCATGACCGACCGGACCTACCGGGTGACCGAAATCGTCGGCACGTCACCAGACGGCATGGAGCAGGCAGTGCACAACGCGCTGCGTCGCGCGGGCCAGACACTCCGGCACCTCGACTGGTTCCAGGTGACCGAGATCCGTGGGCAGATCGAGAACGGTGAGGTCGCTCACTACCAGGTCGGGTTGAAGGTGGGATTCAGGCTCGAGGACACATGAGCAGGCGTGCCGTGCCGGACCCGGGCGGCGTGGTCTACGCCCGTGCAGCATGCGGGGGAATCGCTCCGCAGTGCCACCGCCTCGCCAGTGTGAGCCACGGGATGCCGCAGAGCTGCCCCGTGCCCGTGGTGGGGCGCGTGGCCGCCGGCAGATACGGAGTGAGTGGGCCGGGTCCGGAGGTCACCGGCGTCGGCAGCGCGTGACGGAGTACCGCAGCCGTCGGACACCCCACAGGGACGCCGGCCAAGCCGCGGTCGCGGGCGTGGTTTCGGCCGGTCTTCCATGGTCGTGGCGCATCACCCGCATATGGCACGGCTGTCGATATGGACCATTGCCCTGTTGCAGGGCGATTTCATGATCGCGGTCACTTTTCTGCGGTATGCGCGGAAAAGTTACCGCGATCATGAAAGCCGGCAATGCACGGGCCGCTGTCATGCCTAAGTCGTGATCGACGGCCAACTTACAGCGCCCTATGTAGCGGATTATGCACCGCGATCATGACCGGCGTTGCGTGGGGCGCTGGGAGCGGCGGCCGATGGCGGCGGGGGCGCCCGGCATGGCTCCCAGTGGCGCAAGGGGCGCGCCAGCCAGTCACCCCACCCCACGAGGCCGCATGCGGGCCCCAGGCCCACGGAACCAGCGGGCGTGCGGACCCGTCGGCCAGCGCGAGCCTGCGGGCCGCAGGCCCGGAACCAGCGGGGCGACGCCCTCGGGGCACCACCTCGGCCCGGGTGCGCACGGGTAGCTGGCTCGCCGTGCTACCTGGCTTTGCTCACAGACGACATGTTGAATCCCTCGACCCGGACTGGCGGCATCGCGACCCTGGGAAAGTAGTCGTTCCACTCGCGTGGCAGGCACGGCCTCGTGCGGCCCACCTCAGCGAGGCGATCAAGCATGCTGACCGGGGATTCGTTGAACCTGAAGTTGTTGACCGCCGCCGTGACCTCGCCGTTTTCCACCAGGTAGATCCCGTCTCTGGTGAGCCCCGTGACGAGCAGGGTCTGCGGATCGACGCCGCGGATGTACCACAGGGAGTTGACGAGCAGGCCATTGCCTGTATGCGCGATCATCTCGTCGAGAGAGGCGCCCCCGCCAGCTGGGCCGGCCTCGAAGATCAGGTTGTCGATGAACGGGGTGACGGGCAGGCCGGTGAGGGCGGCGGAGTGCCGCGTCTGGACGAGTGCGTTCAGCGTCCCTTCTTTGATCCATTCGGTACGTGTCAAGGGCAGCCCGTTGTCGAAGACCGACGAGACGCGCGATGACGTGTGGGTGACGACGAATGGCGCGCACTCGAGCCCGGGCTCAGCGGGGTCGCCTCGCAGGGTGACAGGCAGCGTGGCGAGCCGCTCACCAACGCTGGTGCCGCCGCCCGGCTTGCTGAACACGGTCCGGCCATCCAATGCGTCCTTGGCCCCCGCCGCCTGATAGGCGAAGATCAGCAGGTCCGCGATGGCAGTGGGGGTGAACAGCGTCTCGTACCTGCGCGCGGGAAGCTCAACGCGGCGCTTCGCCCAGTCGAGGCGCTGCGCGAGTTGGGCGTCGAGGCCGACGACGTCGATGTCCCTGAAATCGCGGGTGCCGTTGCCTCCCCACGCGGAGCGCTCAAGATCGGCGGACTTCGCGTTCAGCTCCAGCCGGCCGCT
Source organism: uncultured Actinomycetota bacterium (assembly GCA_963851085.1). Classification (GTDB taxonomy): domain Bacteria; phylum Actinomycetota; class Actinomycetes; order Streptosporangiales; family Streptosporangiaceae; genus DATFVJ01. Next base: position 181,279 of record CAWKNX010000009.1, read on the forward strand.
CGGCTGGTCGTGCCGGAGCCTGAGGCCGGATGACGTGCCGAGGAACGTGCAGTTCAGCTCGTGCTCCGCGAAGCCGTACAGCTTCCTGCCACCCGCGGCGGCGGCGGCGAACGCGTCGTGCAGGGCCCCGGCGAAACCGGAGAAGATACCGATCTCGGTCTCTGCCACCGGATCGTCCCAGGTCGTTGCTAGTTGGCTCCCTGACGGCTGCCGTGTGGCAGGCTGTACCAGGGCCTGCGCGTCGTCAGCGACGGAACTCTGGCCCGCCGCCTGCTCGGCGGCCCGCACAACGTCCGTAAGCTGATCGTCGCGGACCCCGGCTCTGGATACCACGCCGACGGCCTTCCCGTCGGGGCGGTGCTCTATCGCGATCACGGTCAGCCTGCGTGACCGCGTCACCCCGTTCGTGGTGAGCGTATTGGCCGCCCAGCGCAGGTTGGCGTCGCTGGTTTCTTCCGCGATGACGACGCAGTCACCGCCGCGGGCCGCCGCGAGAGCCCGTTCAACCCTCTCCTGTGGGCTCATCCCGCCTCTTCCAGCGTGTTGAGGATCCGGACGCCGCTCATCACGACGGACGGGCAGCCGTGGCTGACCGGCGCGATCTGGCTTGGCTGGCCCTTGCCGCAGTTGAAAGCGCCGCAGAGCAGGTACGTCTGCGGGCCGCCCACCGCTTCCAGGCTGTTCCAGAAGTCGGTGGTGGTGGCCTGGTAAGCGACGTCACGTAGCTGGCCAGCCAGCCGGCCGTTTTCGATCTTGTAGAAGCGCTGGCCGGTGAACTGGAAATTGTGTCGCTGCATGTCGATCGACCAGCTGTTGTCTCCGACGATGTAGATACCGCGTGTCACGCCCGCGACCAGGGCCTCGGTGGAAGGGCCGTCCGGATCAGCGTGCAGCGAGACGTTGGCCATCCGCTGCAGCGGCATGTGCGACGGCGAGTCGGCGAAGGCGCATCCGTTGGACCGGCCCAAGCCGCTCATCGTCGCCATCCGGCGATCGAGCTGGTAGCCGGTGAAGATGCCGCCGGAGATGATGTCCCACGTCTGTGCCGCCACACCCTCGTCGTCGAACCCGACCGTAGCGAGACCGTTCCCGACCGTGCGGTCGCCCGTGACGTGCATGATCGGCGAGCCGTAGCGCAGGGTCCCGAGCTTGTCCGGCGTGGCGAACGAGGTGCCGGCGTATGCCGCCTCGTAGCCGAGTGCCCGGTCGAGTTCCGTGGCGTGACCGATCGACTCGTGGATGGCCAGCCACAGGTTCGACGGGTGAATCACCAGGTCGTAGGTGTCGGCCTGGACTGAAGGAGCAGCGAGCTTCGCGGCGAGCAATTCGGGGAGTTCGGCGAGTTCGGCGGCGAAGTCCCAGCCGGTGCCCGTGAGGTATTCATAGCCACGGCCGGCCGGCGGGCCGATCGTGCGCATCGTGTCGAACCTGCCGTTCTGTCCGTCCACCCCGACGACGGTGACCACGGGATGCAGCCTGACCCGCTGCTGGGACGCGGTGGTGGCGCCGTCGCAGTAGAACTTGCGCTCCTTGACCTGATAGAGCGAAACGTCGACGTGATCCACCCGCTTGTCCGCCAGCAGCCCCGTACTCCACTCCCGCAGCAGCGCGACCTTGTCGGCGACGCTGATCTCGAACGGATCCGTCAGATAGGACGAGACCCAGGTGACCTCCCCGTGCGCGGGCTCGTCCGCAAGCTCAATGCGCTCTCTGTTGATGGCGGCAGAGACCTTGGCGACATCGACGGCCTGCTCCGCAGCCCGTACGGCCGCCTCGGGGGACAGATCGCCCGCCGCGGCGAATCCCCACGTGCCGTCGCATATCACGCGCACGGCGAGACCGAGCTCGTCGGAGTCCACCAGGGTCTCGAGGTTGTTGTCGGAAAGCGCGACGTACTGCGTACGGACCTGTTCCAGCCGGAAATCGGCGTGCTCCGCGCCGAGGTCGCGGGCCCGCTGCAGTGCCGTGTCGGCCAGGTGACGCAGCGGCAGCGCGGTGAACTCCGGATCGACCGTGTTCCGCGCCCCCAGGTCACTGGCGGCAGCGTCTGCCACGGGTGAGCCGTGCGACGGCCGGTTCTCCGGGCCCGTCCCCCCGGACGAGTGACGCAACGTGCGGTTATCAGCCACGACAGGAAACCTACCTGACATGCGCGACGACCCGGCGGGCCGGTAATCTCCCCACGATGATCGGGTCGAGTGGAAGGCGGACGAGATGAGCCGGTCGGTCCTCGTTACCGGCGGAAATCGCGGTATCGGGCTCGCCATTGCCCGGAGGCTGGCGGCGGCGGGTGATGCGGTGACCGTCACGTCGCGGTCGGGCGCGCCGGTGACCGACGCTTCCGGGCTGTCCGTGGTCCGGTGCGACATCACCGACACGGCCTCGGTCGGCGCCGCCTTCGAGGCGGTCGAGCAGAACCAGGGCCCGGTCGAGGTGCTGGTCGCCAACGCGGGCATCACCCGCGACAAGCTGCTCGTGCTGATGAGCGAGGACGACTTCAGCTCAGTGCTCGACACCAACCTGACCGGAGCCTTCCGCGTGGCCAAGCGTGCGGTGCGGCCGATGATAAGGATGCGCAGCGGCCGCATCATCTTGATCTCGTCGGTGGTCGGCATGCTTGGTTCCGGCGGGCAGACCAACTACGCGGCGTCCAAGGCCGGCCTCGTCGGGCTGGCGCGGTCGCTCACCCGGGAGCTAGGTTCGCGGAACATCACGGTGAATGTCGTCGCCCCGGGGTTTGTGGAGACCGACATGACCGCGGCGCTACCCGCAGAAAGAAAGGCCGAGATATTGACGAACATCCCGCTCGGGCGGTTCGCCGCGCCTGACGAGGTGGCAGGCGTGGTGGAGTTCCTTGCCGGGCCGGCCGCGGGCTACATCACGGGTGCGGTCATCCCGGTCGATGGCGGCATGGGAATGGGCTACTGATGGGCATCCTCGACGGGAAGCGGATCCTTGTCACCGGCGTGCTGACCGATTCCTCGATCGCGTTTCACGTCGCACGCATCGCGCAGCTCGAGGGGGCCACGGTCGTGCTCACCGGGTTCGGCCGCCTCAGCCTGGTGGAGCGGATCGCACGGCGGCTGCCGCAGCCGCCGCCCGTGATCGAGCTCGACGTGACCGACAGTGGGCAGCTCGCGACGCTCGCCGAGCGTGTGTCGGATCACGTGGACGGCCTCGACGGCCTGGTGCATGCCATCGCCTTCGCGCCGCCGGGTGCGCTCGGCGGAAACTTTCTCAGTACCCCGTGGGAGGACGTGGCGACCGCGGTGCATGTGTCGGCGTACTCGCTGAAGGCACTCGCGGTCGCGGCGCTGCCGTTGCTGACCGCCCACGGGCCAGCCGGGGCGGGGGGTCCGGGGGGTCGCCCCCACGGGGCAGCACCGAGCGACGGCGCAGCGGAGCCGTCTGAGCGGGCGCGGATGGGTTCGATCGTTGGCCTCGATTTCGACGCGAGCCGCGCGTGGCCTGCGTACGACTGGATGGGCGTGGCCAAGGCCGGGCTCGAGTCGTGCGCCAGGTATCTGGCCAGGGACCTCGGGCCCAAGGGCATCCGGGTGAATCTGGTGGCGGCCGGGCCGATCCGCACGATGGCGGCGAGCAGCATTCCCGGTTTCGCGCAGTTCGAGAAGATATGGGGTGAACGTGCGCCGCTCGGATGGGACATCACCGATCCCGGGCCGGCCGCGCGCGCTTGCGTGGCACTGCTTTCCGACTGGTTCCCCGCCACCACGGGGGAGATCGTGCACGTGGACGGCGGTGCCCACGCGATCGGCGGGTAACCGGGGCGGCCGTGCCGACAGGGTCGGCACGGCTCGCGGCGGTCCTGGCTGGTCGCGTGGTCAGCACCGCGCGGGTCCGGCGGGCCGTCCCCGGGCCGGCGCAGCACGGGTCGGGGCCGTCCCCCGGGTCGGCGCAGCCGGGGCCGGGGCGGTCGTCTCGACAGTCAGGACAGCTTCGCCCGGTCCGGGGCCGACCCCCGCGGGCAGCACAGCGATCGGAGGATCTGATGCCAAATCTCCCGCGCTACCCGGGTGGCGGCGGCCACGTGGTGCGACCCGAGGACGAGCCCCCGCCCCCGGCCATCTTGAACGCGGTGAAGCTGATGTATGCCGGTGCGGCGGTGAACGTCATCGGCATCGTCATCGGGCTCGCGACGGCCGGCGACCTGAAGAACGCGATCAGGAAGGACCAGCCGAAGCTGACTCCCACCCAGGTGACCAACAGCGAACACTTCCTTGTGAGCGCGACGGTGATCATTGGCCTCATCGGCGCGGCACTGTGGCTGTGGATGGCATGGGCCAACATGCACGGCAAGCCCTGGGCGCGCATCCTGTCCAGCGTCTTCTTCGGCGTCGCCACGCTGAACACCGCCGCGAGCTTCGCTCAGCCCGGCGACGTGCTGAGCAGGACTCTCACGATCACGGTGTGGCTGGTCGGGCTCGGCGCGATCATTCTGATCTGGCGCCCCGAATCCAGCGCCTACTACAAGGCCTCACGCGCACAGCCCGGATAGCACGCGGACGACGGGGCCGTGTGGACAACTCGCGTCCGGGCACCGATACTTCGGCCATGACGGCGCAGGCACCGTTTCCTGAACGCGCGTCTGATGACGATCGTGACCGGGCGATCGCTGAGCTACGTGAGCGATCCGCTGCTGGGGAACTGTCGCATGACACCTTCGTGCGGCGGATGGATGTCGCGCTTCGCGCGCGCAGCCGGCCCGAACTCGCCGCACTCTTCTTTGACCTGCCACCCGGCAGGCTCACCAAGCGGCTCACCGACGCCGTCGCTCGCGTTTCCGGGTTGTCCGCACGGCTGACAGCGGCCTGGCGGGCGCCACGGCTGCCACGCTTCACGCTACCGGGCGATCCACGTGACACCGATGTGCCGCCCAGGTTCACCATCGGCCGCGAGCCCTGGTGCGATCTGGTGATCCCGGACCTCACCGTGTCGCGCAGGCACGCCGATCTCATGCGCGCAGACGGCCGCTGGCTGCTGTGCGATCTTGGCTCGACCAATGGCACCAGGCGAAATGGCTGGCGGGTCAGCTCTCCCGTGCCGGTCCAGGCAGGCGATCAGCTCACCTTCGGCCAGGTCACCTTCATCGTCGGGTGACAGCCTGCGCCATATCCCAACATCGTCAGCCGTGGCAGCCCACACGCGGGGCGCCCAGTGTTGCCGCTCCGCGCGGCTCAGGTGGGTGACCCCGTTACCCGCCTGCCGGTTACCCGCCTGCCGGTTACCCGCCCGCCCGGTTACCCACCCGCCCGTTACCCACCCGCCCGGTTACCCACCCGCCCGGTTACCCACCCGCCCGGTTACCCACCTGCCTGGCTGCCAGTGTGCCGCCTGCTGAGACGTCGTCGAGCGCGCCCGAGATCTCGGGAGGCAGCACGACGTCCTCGGCCTGCAAAATGCCGGTGAGCTGGCCGGTCGTACGGGCGCCGACGATCGCGGAGGTGACGGCCGGCCGGTCACGTACCCAGCTCAATGCCACTGCGAGCGGAGAGACGCCAAGCCCGTCCGCCGCGGTGGTCACCGCCTCGACGATGGCGCGGCCCCGTTCGTCCAGGTATGGCTGTACGAACGAGCCGAAGTGCGGCGTCGCGGCCCGCGAATCCGCTGGGATGCCGCTGCGGTACTTACCGGTGAGAACGCCCCGGCCGAGCGGCGACCAGCAGAGCACGCCCACGCCGCGGTCCGCCGCGGCCGGCAGGACCTCGTGCTCGACATCGCGGGCGAGCAGCGAGTATTCGACCTGTACTGACGAGATGGGAGCCCGGCCCGGCCAGGCCTGCTGCCAGGTCGCGGCCCGCGCCAATTGCCAGCCGGCGTAGTTGCAGACCCCCGCGTATCTAGCCCGGCCGGCGGAAACGGCATCGTCGACGGCGGAAAGCGTTTCCTCGAGCGGGGCAGAAGGGTCCCAGGCATGGACCTGCCACAGATCCACGTGGTCGACTCCAAGCCGGCCCAGCGAGGCGTCGAGGCAGGCGAGCAGGCTTCGCCGTGAGGTCCCCCCGGCGCCACCCAGCCCGGCGCCACCGGGCGCGACACGGCCAGGCCCGGCGCCACCCGGCCCTGCCGCCTCGCCGCCTGGGAGGCCTGGGAGGCCTGGGAGGCCTGGGGCGCCAGGGTCGCCTGGGATCGACGTCTTGGTCGCCAGAACTACCTCGGAGCGTGGCACGACATCGCGGAGCAGCCGGCCAACGATCAGTTCGGCGTCGCCGCCGGCGTATGAGGCGGCCGTGTCGATGAGCGTCCCACCCGCGTCGGCGAACGCGGCAAGCTGCGCCGCCGCGTCATCTTCGCCCGTGTCACGGCCCCACGTCATCGTGCCGAGGCCGAGCCGCGAAACTCGCAGGCCCGTCATCCCGAGCCGGCGCTGTTCCATGACCGGAGGTTAACGCCTCGGCGCCGTGGCCGGTGGCAGGCGTGCACGGTACACGGCGCTAAAGTCGGGACCGTGACAACGGTTCTCCTGGTGCGACACGGTCTGACCGCGCTCACCGGGCCGGTGCTCGCGGGCTGGACACCCGGCGTGGATCTCGATGACAACGGCAGGGCGCAGGCGGAGGCACTCGCGGAGCGGCTCGCGCCCGTACCGCTCGCCGCGATCGTCACCAGCCCGCTCGACCGCTGCAGGCAGACCGCCGCGGCAATCGCCGCGGTGGCCGACGGGCAGGACCGTGCGGCGCGCGACGGCCGTGGTGAGATCGCCACGCATGTCGATGCCCGGGTGGGGGAATGCCGCTACGGTGACTGGACGGGCAAGCGGCTGAAGAAGCTCGCCAAGGATCCGCTCTGGCGGGTGGTGCAGGCACATCCGAGTGGCGCGCGGTTCCCGGGCCCGGACGGTGAATCACTGCCCGACATGCAATACCGCGCGGTCGGCGCGGTACGCGAATGGAACGCGAAGCTGGGCCGCGACGCCTGCTACGTCATTTGCTCGCACGGAGACGTGATCAAGGCGATTGTTGCGGATAGCCTGGGGATTCATCTCGACCTGTTCCAGCGGATCCAGATCGATCCCTGCTCGCTCACCGTCATCAGGTACACCGAGCTGCGGCCGTTCCTCCTCCGCCTCAACGACACCGGAGGTGATGTGGCTGGTCTCGTGGCGGCGGCGCACCAGCAAAGCCGCGCGGGCGGCGATGCCGCGGTCGGGGGTGGAGCGGGCGCGGCCGGCCCAGGCAGCCGTGGCGTTCGGCAGAAGCCAGTGGAAGCGCAAGGATAGGGCTATGCCTGTCTACTTCTACGACCCCCCGGCGAGATTCGTGGCAGGCACCGTCGGCCAGCCTGGGGAACGCACGTTCTACCTGCAAGCGAGCGGCACGGGCAGGGTCACGAGTGTGACGTTGGAGAAGCAGCAGGTCAGTCTCCTTGCCGAGCGGCTGGATGAGCTGCTCGATGAGGTGCTGCGGCGGTCCGGAGGATCGGCGACCGTGCCCGCGGTCGCGCCAGCCGACCTGCAGGACGACGCGCCGCTCGAACTGCCGCTGATGGAAGAGTTCCGGGTCGGTTCCATCGCGCTCGCATGGGACGCGGACGGCGAGCGCGTCGTCATCGAGGCGCAGGAGGAGTCCGACGAGCCGGTCGAGCCGCTGGCCGAAGACGTCTCTGCGGACGGCCCCGCCGTGCTGCGGGTGCGGATAACGCCCGCGATGGCCCGTGCCTTCGCCCAGCGGGCGCTGCAGATCGTCGCGGCGGGACGGCCACCCTGCCCGTTGTGCGGGCTGCCGCTCGACGCGCAGGGGCACGTCTGCCCACGGCAGAATGGCCACCGCCCGGGCCCGGTCGCCTAGCCGTGGCCAGGAGCGGCAACCGGCCAGGCTCGAAGGCCCGGCTCGCGGCGCAGCCGTCAAGGCGTCAGAATCAGGACATGCGGGAGCCTGGATCGGATCGGGCGCGTCGGCGGCAGGATAGCGTGGCCGGCCGGCGTGACGCCGTTCTGGATCTGCTCACGAACGGCCCTATCGAGGTGGAGGGCCAGCTTTTCGAGGCGTCAAACGCGACGCTTTACTGCCGGATACATCGCGGTGACATGACCGTGGCATGCGTCTACAAGCCGATAGCGGGTGAGCGGCCACTGTGGGATTTCCCGCACGGGTCGCTGGCCGGCCGTGAGGTCGCCGCCTATCTGATATCCGAGGCCGCAGGGTGGGAAGTGGTGCCGCCGACGGTGTACCGCGACGGCCCGTTCGGCCCCGGCATGTGCCAGCTGTGGATTGATGCCGACTCCACCGTCGACCTGGTCGCCCTCGCGCGGCGCACCGACCACGCAGGGCTGCGAGATATGGCCGTTTTCGACGCGGTGGTGAACAACGCCGACAGGAAGATCGGCCATCTTCTTCCCACCGCCCGTGGGCACCTTTTCGGCTGCGATCATGGCGTGTGTTTCTCCGAGGAGTACAAGCTCCGTACCGTGCTCTGGCAGTGGCGCGGACGGCCGCTGCCCGGCCGGGCCATCGAGGCGCTGGGCCGCCTTCGCGCCGCACTCGATGACGGCGACCTCGCCGCCGAACTCGGCGGGCGGCTGTCAGCTGCCGAGGTCAGCGCCACCGCGGGCCGGGTCGACTTCCTGCTCAGGCACCGCGTGCATCCCTACCCCTCGGACGAGTGGCCTGCGGTCCCCTGGCCCCCGGTCTAATGGCCGCCAGGCGACGGCCGTCCGGCCGGAGCCGCAGCGACCTGGTCCCAGCCGTCGGCAAGGAACTCGAGCGCGGCAGTGAGCGCACCGATCGCGTAACTCCAGTCGTGCATGCCGGCCGTAACACGCAACGTCGCGGGGATGTGCGCGCGGTCGAGCAAGGCCTCGAAGCTGGCCGCCTGGCCGCTGATCACCGCCAGGTCGTCCGACTTGTCCTCCGCGAGCAGGATCCGCTTGCCGCGCGCCATGTCGATGTGCAGCGCAGGGCTGTTCGCGGCGATCAGGGCGGGGCGCCCCGCGAACATGGCCGCCGGGTCGTCGACGTGAAAATAGCCCGCGATGGAGACGATCTGGCCGAAAAGCTGCGGATGCCGCAGCGCGATGTTCATGGCGCCATAGCCACCCATGGAGAATCCGGCGATCGCCCGGCGTGACGCGGTGCGCCGGTGGGGGCCCTCCACTGCGGGGATGACGGCCTCGAGCAGCCGGCTCTCCACCATGTCCGATCCATCGGCCGAGTCCGCCCATTCTGTGTCCCATCGGTGCTCGCCATTGCCGTCCGGGCAGGCGACCACGAATGGCGGATAGCCTTCCTCGAAACGTTCGTCGAGGAAGCCGGCGAGCCCGTGCCGGAACGCGTCGAGCGGCCCGCCGGGGTTTCCGTGGAGGAAGTACAGCACGGGGATGAGGGCGGAGTCCGGTCCGGGAGGACGCCAGATCCAGATGGAATGCCAGTCGGAGTCCGCTGGCCCACGGACGCTGAGGCGCCGGACGATACCGTGCTCATGCGCGGAGAAGGACCACACATCCGATTTGGCAAGCGGCGTCACACTCAATGGCATGATCATGAGAAGGGCGAAGACGGCGAAAACCGCGAGGCCCGCCAGGTGAGGCGGCCCGCTGCGGTGTGGGCCGATGAACCGGTGTCGCGGCCGGGCGGCGCTCGTGTTCACCGTACGTATCCCCCGAGTCACGATCCGACACCTTACCGGACGTCCAGGACCCACCTGAAGCGGACATTCGCGCTGCCCACTGCGGCCAAAAATGCTCCCTAACCGCTGGCGGCGCGTGCCACCAAGAGATCTGCGGAGAACACTTGCGCGGCCCAAGAAGTTATCCCCAGACCGGTTACCCCCAGACCTGCTATCCCCAGAATGGCGTTCACCCCTGCCACAGCTCTTGACAACCTGCCAAGATCAGCAGTGGGGCAACGCCCCCATGGGAGGGCGGGTCTTGCCGGGAAGTGGCTGCCGCGGATGCGCGAGCCCGTTGTGGCACCAGCCTCGGGTGGCGACCGCTGCGCAGCCGTTAAGATTCTGTTTGCCCGGGGGGCGACCCCCGGAACCCCCGCAACCTCCCGTGGTCAGCGGTTGCCGGCATCACCGTGGTTGCCGCGGCGGCGCAGGTAGCGTTCGAATTCGCGGGCGATGGCGTCGCCGCTCGCCTCGGGCAGTTCTGTCGCGTCGCGCTGATCCTCGAGGGCCCTGACGTACTCGGCTACCTCGCTGTCTTGCTGCGCGAGTTCATCGACGCCACGTTCCCACGCACGGGCCTGCTCGGGCAGGTCGGCGAGCGGGAGGGTGATGTCCGCGATGTCCTCGATGCCGCGGATGAGCGCCAGCGTCGCCTTCGGGTTCGGCGGCTGCGCCACGTAGTGCGGGACGGACGCCCAGAGGGAAACCGCGGTCAGGCCCGCCTGGCCGCAGGCCTGCTGCAGCACGCCGACGATGCCGGTCGGGCCCTTGTAGTCCACGGGCTGCATGCTGAGCTCCGCCGCGAGCCTTGACTCGGACACCGAGCCCGAGATCGGCACGGGCCGCGTGTGCGGCGCGTCGGCGAGCAGCGCGCCCAGCAGGACGATCATGTCGGCGCCGAGGTCGGTGAAGCTCTGCACGAGTTCGTCGCAGAACCGGCGCCAGCGCATATTCGGCTCGATCCCGTGGACGAGCACGATGTCGCGGTCGATGCCCTCGGGCCTGGCACGTGACAGCCGGGTCGTCGGCCAGATCAGCCGCTCGGTCCGGCCGCCGGCGAGTTCCACGACGGGGCGGGTGACCTGGAAGTCGTAGAAGTCCTCCGGGTCGATCGCCGCGATCGGGGTCGGGTCCCACGCGGTGGTCAGGTGCTCGATCACCCCAGAGGCGGCTTCGCCGGCGTCGTTCCAGCCTTCGAACGCCGCCACGAGCACGGGCGCGGTGAGATCATCGACGTTTTCCAACTCGATGGCCCGAACACCTCCTCCGCGCGACTTGCAACGCATGCGCCGTCCCCCGCCGCCACCGGCCCTACCCGTACGGTGACCGTACCGTGGCCTGCCAGCGGCAGCATGAACGGCTCCAGCCTACGTGCTCGGCGCTGATCGCCGTGGCACGTAGCACTCTGCCGTGCATGGCGTACTGGCGTCATTAGATAGAGTTGGTACACATGACCGGCCGTTCGGGATCCTTGCGTGCCGCGCTCGGGCAGCGCGTCGTAGTGGCCGACGGGGCGATGGGCACGATGCTCCAGGCCCGTGACGTTCCGTTGAGCGACTTCGAGGGCCACGAGGGCTGTAACGAGGTACTCAACGCGACCCGCCCGGACGTGGTCCGCGCGGTGCACGACGCGTACTACGCCGTCGGCACGGATTGCGTCGAGACCAACTCGTTCGGTGCCAACCTCGGGAACCTCGGCGAGTACGGCATCGAAGACCGCATCTTCGAGCTCTCCGAAGCCAGCGCGAAGATCGCCAGCCAGGCTGCCGACCACTGGACCGCCGCCACGCCGGGCCAGCCGCGCTGGGTGCTCGGCTCGATCGGGCCGGGGACCAAGCTGCCGACGCTCGGCCATGTGCCGTTCGCGCTGCTGCGCGACACCTACCAGCAGTGCGCGGAGGGCCTGCTCGCGGGTGGGGCGGACGCGCTGATCGTGGAAACCTGCCAGGATCTGCTCCAGGCCAAGGCCGCCATCATCGGCTCACGCAGGGCGATCACCCGCTCGGGCGCTGACGCGCCGCTGATCGCCCAGGTGACGATCGAGACGACCGGCTCCATGCTGCTCGGCTCGGAGATTGGCGCGGCAATGACCGCGCTCGAGCCCCTCGGCATCGACGTGATCGGCCTCAACTGCGCCACCGGGCCGTCCGAGATGAGCGAGCACCTGCGGTACCTGTCGCAGCACTCGGGCCTGGTGCTGTCCTGCCAGCCGAATGCCGGCCTGCCCGAGCTGACGTCGGAGGGCGCGCACTACCCGCTCACCCCTGATCAGCTGGCCGCCGCGCACGAGACGTTCACCACCGAGTTCGGCGTCGGCCTGGTCGGCGGCTGCTGTGGCACGACTCCCGCGCATCTGGCCGCCGTCATCCAGCGCCTGCGCGGCCGCGAGGTGAAGCGCAGGCGCCCGCGTCCAGAGCCCGGGGCCGCCTCGCTCTACCAGCTTGTGCCGTTCCGCCAGGAGACCTCGTTCCTCGCCATCGGCGAGCGCACCAACGCCAACGGCTCGAAGGCCTTCCGCGAGGCGATGAACGACGGCAGGTACGACGACTGCGTTGAGATCGCCAGGCAGCAGACGAGGGATGGTGCTCACCTGCTCGACCTGTGCGTCGACTACGTGGGCCGCGACGGTGCCGCTGACATGCGCGAGATCGCCGGGCGGCTCGCGACCGCTGCGACGCTGCCCCTCGTGCTCGACTCCACCGAGCCGAACGTGATCGAGGCCGGCCTGGAACTGCTCGGTGGCCGCGCCGTCGTGAACTCGGTCAACTACGAGGACGGTGACGGCCCGCAGTCGCGGATGGCGCGCATCATGCCGCTCGTGATGGAGCACGGTGCCGCTGTGGTCGCGCTCACCATCGACGAGGAGGGCCAGGCGCGCAACGTGGAGTGGAAGGTCCGCGTGGCCACCCGGCTGATCGAGGACCTGACCGGGAACTGGGGCATGCGGGTCAGCGACATCATCGTGGACTGCCTCACGTTCCCGATCACCACGGGCCAGGACGAGACGCGGCGGGAAGCGATCGAGACGATCGAGGCCATCCGTGAGGTCAAGCGCAGGTATCCAGATGTGCAGACCACGCTCGGCGTCTCGAACGTGTCCTTCGGCCTCAAAGCGCCCGCGCGTGCGGTGCTCAACTCCGTCTTCCTCAATGAATGCACGAGGGCGGGCCTCGACTCCGCTATCGTGCACGCTTCGAAGATCTTGCCGATGGCCCGGATACCCGACGAGCAGCGGCAGGTGGCACTCGACCTGGTCTACGACAGGCGCAGGGAAGGCTACGACCCGCTCCAGCGGCTGCTCGAGATCTTCGAAGGTGTCGACACCGCGAGCGTCCAGGCCGACCGGGCGGCGGAACTTGCCGCCCTGCCGCTTTGGGAACGGCTCAAGCGGCGCATCATCGACGGCGAACGCAAGGGCCTTGAGACGGACCTGCGGGAGGCGCTCACCCAGCGCCCGGCCCTGGAGATCGTCAACGACGTCCTGCTCGAGGGCATGAAGGTGGTTGGCGAACTGTTCGGATCCGGTCAGATGCAGCTCCCGTTCGTGCTTCAGTCCGCCGAGGTGATGAAGGCCGCCGTGGCCTACCTCGAGCCCCACATGGACCGCGCGGGCGAGGAGGGCAAGGGCAGGATCGTGCTGGCCACGGTCAAGGGCGACGTCCACGACATCGGCAAGAACCTCGTCGACATCATCCTGTCCAACAACGGCTACGACGTCGTCAACATCGGCATCAAGCAGCCGGTGTCGGCGATCGTGGACGCGGCTCTGGAGCACCGTGCGGACGCGATAGGGATGTCCGGGCTGCTGGTGAAGTCGACCGTGGTGATGAAGGAGAACCTCCAGGAACTGAACACCCGGGGGCTGGCTCAGCACTGGCCGGTACTGCTCGGCGGCGCCGCCCTCACCCGCTCCTACGTCGAGCAGGATCTGGCGGGACAGTTCGAGGGTGAAGTCCGGTATGCCAGGGACGCCTTCGAGGGCCTGCGGCTGATGGACGCGTTCATGGCGGTCAAGCGGGGCGAGGCGGGCGCGACGCTGCCGCCGCTGCGTGAGCGCCGCGTCCGCGCCAGGCCGAGGGACGAGATTGATCCGCAACGGCTGCCGCAGGCGCGTTCCGACGTTGCCACGGATAACCCGGTGCCTGCCGTGCCGTTCTGGGGGACCCGGGTCATCAAGGGCATCCCGCTCGCGGAGTACGCGGCGTTCCTTGACGAGCGTGCGACATTCATGGGCCAGTGGGGCCTGAAGCCCGCGCGCGGCCTGCCCGGCCCCGGTGTGGACACGCGTTCGTACGAGGAGCTTGTGGAGACCGAGGGCCGCCCGCGGCTGCGGATGTGGCTCGAGCGTGTGCAGACAGAGGGCCTGCTGGAGGCCGCTGTCGTATACGGCTATTTCCCCTGCGTGAGCGAGGGCAATGACCTGGTGGTACTCGCCGCGGAGGGCGATGGTTCCGGTCCGGACCCGGGCACGGAGCTCGAGCGGTTCAGCTTCCCGCGCCAGCGCCGCGACCGGCACCTGTGCCTGGCCGATTTCTTCAGGCCACGCGACAGCGGCGAGATCGACGTGGTGGCCTTCCAGCTCGCCACCGCCGGCCAGCGGATCAGTGTCGCCACCGCGGAGCTGTTCGAGAAGAACTCCTACCGCGATTACCTGGAGCTGCACGGACTTTCCGTACAGCTGACCGAGGCGCTCGCCGAGTACTGGCACACCCGGATACGGGGCGAACTCGGGTTCGGCGCCGAGGATCCGGACGATCTGGACGAGTTCTTCCGGCTCGGCTACCGCGGCGCGCGCCTCTCATTCGGCTACCCCGCCTGCCCGAACCTGGAGGACCGGGCCAAGGTGGTGCGGCTGCTGCGCCCCGAACGGATCGGGGTGACGCTGTCCGAGGAGTATCAGCTCGCGCCTGAGCAGTCCACGGACGCCGTGGTCGTGCACCACCCCGAGGCGAAGTACTTCAGCGTTTGAGGCGGCACCGCTTGAGATGGCGCCGCTTGAGATGGCGCCGCTTGAGATGGCACAGGTGAGCCCGGCGCTGGCTGGCGTCATGTTCGACATGGATGGCCTGCTCGTCGACACCGAGCCGCTCTGGTTCGAGGTGGAGTGCGAGATCATGGCCAGGCTCGGGGGAACCTGGGAGCACGCGGACCAGGCCGAGCTTGTCGGCGGCTCAGTCGTCAAGTCGGTCGGCTACATGCTGGCCATGGCCACCCTGCCCGCCGCGCCGGCCACCGTCGCACGCTGGCTGGTGGACGGCATGGTCACCCGGCTGACCGACGGCGACCTGCCGATGCTGCCCGGGGCCCGCGAGCTGCTCGGTGAGGTGGCATCGGCCGGAATTCCGTACGCACTGGTCACGTCGTCCGAGCGGCCAATCATGGATGCGGTACTCGGGAAGATGGACATCGCCTTTGGCGCGACGGTCTGCGCGGCGGACGTCAGCGCCGCCAAACCCGACCCTGAGCCCTACCTGCTCGCGGCGAACCTCCTCGGCGCGGACCCGCGCCGCTGCGTGGTGCTCGAAGATTCGCCGAACGGTGTCGCCGCCGGCGAGGCGGCCGGCTGCCAGGTAGTCGCCGTGCCTAGCGTGGTGCCCATCCCGGTACAGGCGGGCCGGGTGGTAGCTGGCTCGCTGGCTGAGGTCAATCTCGCCGCGCTGCGCGCGGCCGTGTCCACCGGGCAGTCTCAGGTGATCCGAAGCGGGGGATCGAGCAATGAGTAGCCGAGGCGGCCGACTGCATGGTCGTGGTCGCGGCGGGCCCGGCGGTGGTGCCGCCGTGCCATGGCCGGCTTGTGGTGCCGCCAGTACGCGAGGTGTCCGCCGGATGGCTGCGCCAGTTGGTGGCATCGAGGCACACATCGGACCGGCAATAATCGCGAATGCGGTGTGCCGTCACCACTGACAGGGGTTGCACGGACGGCGCAGGTCGGCATCGTGCGATCTCCGGCGGGTTATTGCCGTGTGTGACAGTGCGATGTGGTTCCGTACACGACGCGCCGGGATCGATACGGATTGATCGTCATTCGGTCACAATCGCGCTACGACCCGCAAAAGAGTATGGCGCTCCAGTCCCTGCGTAGCGGAATCTCCGCGTAGAGGGTGCGTGCCCGTTCTGGTGATGATCTCGCAGCGCGTTAGGACGTGTCACGACATGGGCAGGCAGCAGGCAGGTACAGACGCAACTTTCGGCAGGTAGGGGTAGCCACTGATGGCCGCACCGCTCGATGTCTCGCCCGTCGAGGTCACGGCCGCCTCGGAGGCAGCGCTGGCCGGGGGCGGGCAGATCGAAGGCCGTTCGCTCGGGCAGATCGCATGGCGGCGGCTGCGGCGGGACAAGATCGCGATGGCGGGTGGCATCACGGTCCTGGTGCTCGTGGTGGTAGCGCTCATCGGCCCGCTTGTCGTGGAGTCGCCCAACATCTACCACCAGGGCCTCATCGACCCGACGTTCAGCCGTCCGGTCGGCCCATTCGGGGGGATCAGCCTCGCGCATCCGCTGGGAGTGGAGCCCGTCAACGGCCGCGACGTCCTCAGCCGGATTGTCAACGGCGCGCGGTACTCCTTGCTGATCGCGTTCATGGCGACCGCGCTCGCGGTGGGTCTCGGCGTCTTTTTCGGGGTCATCGCCGGCTACTTCGGCGGCTGGCTCGACGCGGTGATCGCGCGGGTGATGGACGTCTTCCTCGCCTTTCCGCTGCTCGTCTTCGCGATCGCGCTTGTGGGCGTCATACCGCCGAAGGCGTTCGGCCTATCGGGTAACAACCTGCGTATTGGGTTGCTGATTTTTATCATCGGTTTCTTCAACTGGCCCTACATGGGCCGTATCATCCGCGGCCAGACGCTCTCACTGCGGCAGCGAGAGTTCGTGGACGCCGCCCGCAGCCTTGGCGCACGGTCCGGATACGTCCTCTTCCGCGAGCTGCTGCCGAACCTGGTAGCGCCGATCATCGTGTACTCGACGCTGCTCATCCCCACCAACATCCTGTTCGAAGCGGCGCTCTCCTATCTCGGCGTCGGCCTCTACCCGCCGACCCCAACCTGGGGCGGAATGCTGTCCGACGCGGTACAGAATCAGTATTTCCAGATTGATCCTGAGTTCATGCTCGTCCCCGGCCTCGCCATCTTCATCACCGTGATGGCATTCAATCTCTTCGGTGACGGGCTGCGGGACGCGCTCGACCCGCGGACGCGCTGAGCGTGTCGGCCACGGACTCAGTCCCTCGTGAACGGCCAGATGTGAATAGGAGGCATCTCACTCGATGAAGAGGCGCATGACATTCGGAGTGGCGGCAGTCGGCGTCGCGGGGGCCCTCGGGCTCGCCGCGTGCGGCGGCGGCAGCACCCCGAGCAGTAGCAGTAGCAGCAGCAGCAGTAGCAGCCAAGCGACCTACAACGCCGCGACCACGGGCGTGGTCAATCCCTCCACCCACGCGGGCGGGACGATCGTCTTCGACAACAGCAGCACGCCCGACTCGACGGACCCGGGCAACACCTACTACGCGTTCATGTGGAACACGGCCCTCCTCTACGGCCGGTCGCTGGTGACCTACAAGCCCGCGCCGGGCGCGGCCGGCAACCAGATCGTGCCGGACCTCGCCACCACGCTGGGTCAGGTCAGCGACAATGGTCTGACCTGGACCTACCACCTCAAGCCCAACATCAAGTACGAGGACGGCACGACGGTCACCAGCCAGGACGTCAAGTACGCCGTCGAGCGTACCTACGCCAAGGACGTGCTGCCCAACGGCCCCGGGTACTTCCAGCTACTGCTGACCGACCCCAAGTATCCCGGCCCGTACAAGGACACGACGCCGGACAAGATGGGCCTGACCGGCGTCACGACTCCGGACAACGCCACGGTCGTCTTCCACCTGCAGAAGCCGTTCTCGGACTTCGACTACGTGGCGGCACTCCCGCAGACGATCCCGGTGCCGCCGGCCAAGGACACCGGCGCGAACTACCAGCTTCACCCGGTCTCCACCGGCCCGTACATGTTCCAGAGTTACACGCTGAACAAGCAGTACACGCTGGTGAAGAACCCCAAGTGGGACGCGGCGACCGACCCGAACCGCAAGCAGCTCGCCGACAAGATGGTGTTCAACCTGAACGTCAACGCGGACACGATCGACCAGAACCTGACCCATAACTTCGCCGACGTCGACCAGGCCGGGAGCGGCGTGCAGGCGGCGGCGCGGGCGCAGATCCTGTCCAGCCCGACGCTGAAGCAGAACGCGGACAACGCGCTCACCCCCCGCTTGTGGTTCATGTACATCAACAGCATTGTGAAGCCGCTCGACAACGTGCACTGCCGCAGGGCCGTCGAGTACGCGACGGACAAGGTGGCCTACCAGACCGCCTACGGCGGCCCGGTCGCGGGCGGGGACATCGCGAGCACCGTGATGACACCGTCCATGTCCGGCTACAAGAAGTTCGACCTGTACGAGGCCCTCAGCCAGCCGCACGGTGACGTGACCAAGGCCAAGCAGGAACTGGCGGCCTGCGGTCAGCCGAACGGCTTCAGCACCAACTTCGCCTTCCGTGCCGACCGGCCCAAGGAGAAGGCCGTGGCGACCGCGGAGCAGCAGGCCCTGTCCAGGGCCGGGATCAAGGTCACACTCCAGGGGTACCCGTCGGGCAAGTACTTCACCGACTTCGCCGGGGTGCCGAACTATGTGCACCAGCACGACCTCGGCCTCGGCACCCACGGTTGGGCACCGGACTGGCCGGACGGATACGGCATGCTGTACTACCTGGTGGCCGGTCCCGCCATCCAGCCAGCCGGTAACACCAACATCGGCGAGCTCAACGACCCGGTGGTGAACAACATGTTCGACAAGGCGGTGGCCACCACCGACACGACCGCGAGGAACGCGATCTGGGGCCAGATCGACCAGCAGGTCATGTCCGACGCGGTCATCATGCCGGGCGTCTACGCGAGAGCGCTGCTGTACCGGAACCCGAACCTGACCAACGTTTTTGTGGCGAATTCCTTCGGCATGTACAACTACTCCACCCTCGGCCTGAAGTAGGCCATCGACCACCTACTCAAACGAAAAGGCAGGTGAATGTGCCGGTGCCCGGCGGCATGGTCTGCCGGGCACCGGCACCGCACCCGTGATCACATACATCGTCCGGCGGTTGATCGTGACGGTCTTCCTGCTCCTCGTGGTCAGCCTGATCACGTTCGGGATCTTCTTCCTGATCCCGCGGCTGGCGGGGCAGACCACCGACCAGTTGGCCGCGCAGTACGTGGGGCGCAACCCGACCCCAGCGGCCATCCACGCGATCGAGCAGAAGCTCGGGTTCAACGAGCCGCTGATCGTGCAGTACGGCCGGTTCGTCAAGGGCCTCGTCGCGGGTGCGCACTACGACGCGGGACCGGACAAGACGTACTGCCCCCCGCCGTGCTTCGGGTACTCCTTCCGTGACCAGCAGCCGGTGTGGCCGGTGATGATGAGCGACCTCCCGGTCACCGCGTCGCTGGCCATTGGCGCGGCGGTGCTGTGGCTGGTGGGCGGCACCTCGATCGGCGTGCTCTCGGCGCTGCGGCGCGGCACCTTCTTCGACCGGGCGGCCATGGGCATAGCGCTGGCCGGCGTATCTCTGCCGATCTTCTTCACCGGGCTGGTCGCACTCGAGCTGTTCAGCTACAAGTGGCCGATCTTCCCGAACATCCAGTACGTACCGTTTACCCAGAACCCCTATGAGTGGGCCCGCAACCTGGTGCTGCCCTGGGTCACCCTGGCGTTTCTCTATGCGGCCCTGTACGCCCGGCTGACCAGAGCAGGCATGCTGGAGACGATGGGCGAGGACTACATCCGCACCGCGCGCGCCAAGGGCTTGCCCGAACGCCAGGTCATCGTCAAGCACGAGCTGCGCCCCACCCTCACCCCCATCCTCACGATCTTCGGCATGGACGTGGGGCTGCTGCTCGGCGGCGCGGTGCTCACCGAGTTCACCTTCTCGCTGCACGGCCTCGGCCTGTTCACGATTCTCGCCATCCAGAACAACGATCTCCCGGAGATCCTGGGTGTGGTCATGCTGGCGGCATTCTTCGTGGTCATCGCCAATCTGGTCGTGGACATCATGTACGCCGTCGTCGATCCGCGGGTGAGGTACTGATGGCGCGCGGCAAGCGCGACCGGGCCGGGGACGCCAAGATGACGGCCACCGCGGAGTCACTCCCGGGGGTGGACCCGGCGCCGCACGAGCTGCTTGAGGTCAGGGATCTGCGGATCCATTTCCCGACCGACGACGGGCTGGTCAAGGCGGTGGACGGGCTGTCGTTCCAGCTCGACCGGGGCCGGACCCTGGGCATCGTCGGCGAGTCCGGCTCCGGGAAGAGCGTGACCAGTCTCGGCATCCTCGGCCTGCACCAGGGCACCAACGCGCGGATCAGCGGCCAGATCTGGCTGGACGGCGAGGAACTGGTCTCCGCGAGCACGGCCCGGATCCGCCAGCTGCGCGGCAACAAGATGGCGATGATCTTCCAGGACCCGCTGTCCTCACTGCACCCCTACTATTCCGTGGGTGACCAGATCATCGAGGCGTACCGGGTCCACAACGACGTCGGCAAGAAGGCCGCCCGCGCGCACGCGATCGAGATGCTGGACCGGGTCGGCATCCCGCAGGCGGCGACGCGGGTGGCCGACTACCCCCACCAGTTCTCCGGCGGGATGCGGCAGCGTGCGATGATCGCCATGGCCCTGTCGTGCGATCCGGAGCTGCTCATCGCGGACGAACCGACCACCGCGCTCGACGTCACGGTCCAGGCGCAGATCCTCGACCTGATCTCGGACCTGCAGGGCGAGTTCGGGTCCGCAGTCATCATCATTACCCACGACCTCGGTGTGGTCGCCGAACTCGCCGACGATGTGCTGGTGATGTACGCAGGCAAGGCGGTCGAGTACGGCACGGCCGATGACGTCTTCGGGCGGCCGGAACATCCCTACACCTGGGGGCTGCTGAGCTCCATGCCCCGGCTGGACCGTGATCGGGAAGAGCGGCTCATTCCGATCAAGGGGACACCGCCCAGCCTCATCAAGATGCCGTCCGGCTGCGCGTTCCGCCCCCGTTGTGCCTACGCGGACCTCACCGGCGGGCGGAGCACGGACGAGGTCCCAGTGCTGCGCGAGACCGCACCCGGCCACCTGAGCGCCTGCCACTTGCCGGCGGGCGAGCGCCGCAGGATCTGGGCGGAGGACATCAAGCCGGTGGTGGATGGGACCGGCCCGGCGCGCCAGGTGAAGGAGTGACATGAGCGCACCGCCGAGCCAGGGCGCCGCCACTGCCGTGCCAGCGGCGCCTGCCGGGCCTGATGACGCTCTGCTGAGGGTGACCGGACTGGTGAAGCACTTTCCTGTCATGCGCGGCGTCGTTTTCCGCCACCAGGTGGCAGCGGTCCAGGCCGTCGATGGCCTGGACTTCACCGTGACCCACGGTGAGACGCTCGGGCTGGTCGGGGAATCGGGCTGCGGGAAGACGACCACCGGGCGCCTGCTCACCCGGCTGCTCGAGCCCACCGGCGGGCAGATCGTATTCGACGGCCACGACATCACGCACCTGCGCGCTGGGCGGATGCGCCCCCTGCGGCGGGACATTCAGATGATCTTCCAGGACCCGTACTCGTCGCTGAATCCGCGGCATACCGTCGGTTCGATCGTGGGCGCGCCGTTCCGCCTCCAGCGGATCAAGCCCGAGCACGGGCTCAAGCGAACTGTGCAGGACCTGCTGGAGCTTGTCGGCCTGAACCCGGAGCACTACAACCGCTACCCGCACGAGTTCTCCGGCGGGCAGCGGCAGCGTATCGGTATCGCGCGCACGCTGGCGCTGCGGCCGAAGCTGATCGTGGCGGACGAGCCGGTGTCGGCCCTGGACGTCTCGATCCAGGCTCAGGTCGTGAACCTGCTGGAGGATCTGCAGGATGAGCTCGGCCTGACCTACGTCGTGATCGCCCATGATCTATCCGTCGTACGGCACATCGCCGACCGCGTGGCGGTCATGTACCTGGGAAAGATCGTCGAACTGGCCAGCAGCGCGCAACTGTACGGCACGCCGCGGCATCCCTATACGGTGGCGCTCCTGTCGGCGGTGCCCTCGACCGACCCGGGCGCCCGGGGGCGGCGGCACCGCATCCGGCTCCCCGGCGACGTGCCGAGCCCGCTCAACCCGCCGCGAGCGTGCCGTTTCCACACCCGGTGCTGGAAGGCGCAGGACATCTGCAAGACAACCGAACCGCCGCTGGCCGAGCTGTCCTCGGGTCACCGGGTCGCGTGCCATTTCCCGGAGAACACCTGACCGGTCAGTCCGTGGCGATTGCCCCGAGGACGTTCAGCCTGGAGGCACGCCAGGCGGGCCACACCGCGGCGAGCATGCCAATCAGTGCGGCGCCGACGAGGTAGCCGGCCAGTTGCGCCACGGGTATGGACAGCGTGGTGAATCCGTCGCTCGCCAGTGACCTGCGAAGCGCGGCGCCGAAGGCCAGCCCGAGCGCCAGGCCGAGCAGCGCACCGAAGACGGAGATCACGACGGCCTCCAGCCGGACCATGCGCCTGAGCTGCCGCCTGCTCATGCCCACCGCGCGGAGCAGGCCGATCTCACGCGTCCGCTCCACGACCGAAAGCGCAAGCGTGTTGACGATCCCGATCGCCGCGATGATGACCGCGAGGAGCAGGAGCGCAAGAACGATGTTGGTGAGCGTCGCGATCTGGCCCTTCGCCTCCTGCTTGAGGCCGGTCTGGTCGAGCAGCTTCAGATCCGGGTAGCCCGTGAGGACGGATTGCAGGTCTTTGCGCACGCCGGCGCCCGCGCCATTTTCGACCGTGAGGAAGACGTCGTTGACGAGCGGCCGGCTGGTGTGTGCCCGGTACATCGCGGTGGGGAGCACGATGTCGTTGAAGATCTGCGATGTCGCGTAGATCCCGCTCACCCGGGCCGTAACCGTCGCGCCGTCCTGGAACTGGACGGCCGCCGCCGCGCCAGGTTTCAGATGGTAAGCGTTCGCGTAGCTCTGGGGCAGCAAGATCCCGCCCGGGCTGGCCGAGCCTGCGACAACAGAAAGCCGCAGCGCACGCGTTATCCCGGCCGCGTCACCGGCTGCGACCAGCCGGACCTTGCCTGCCAATCGGGCGCTCGCTACGTAAAGCGGCACCGCGGATGCCACCGCAGGCACGTGGGCGAGTGTCGAGGTGACTTCCGGCCCGAAGGGCGCGAACGAGCGTGACGTCACCACATAGTCGGCGCCGAATCCGGACGCGACCGCGTTGTCGACGGATACCTGGGCGGAGGAGTTCAGCACGGTGACGGCGCCGATCAGGGCAAGCCCGATCATCAGCGCCGAGGCGGTCGCGGCGGTGCGCCGCGGGTTGCGCAGCGCGTTCTGCTTCGCCAGGCGCCCAGGCAAGCCGAAGCTCCTCGGGAACGGCGCGGCGAGCACGCGCACCACCGGGCGGCTCACCGCGGGGGCGAGCATCGCCGCGCCGACGAACACCACTGCGGCGCCTGCCCCGGTGAGCGCCGCGGTGCTCGCGCCTGACACCGCACGGGCGAGACCGAACGCGGCCATCGCCGCGCCGGTCAGCGTCACGGCGCCCCCGGCCACCATCCGCACCCGAAGTGAGCGGGTGGGCATGGCCACGTCGTCGCGCAAAGCTGCGACGGGCGGGATCCTGGCTGCGCGCCGGGCGGGGCCGTAGGCGGCGGCCAGCGTGACCGCGATGCCGACGACGTACGACCAGACCACCGCCTGCGCATTGAGGCCGAACCCGGAGGTCGGCAGCGAGATGCCGAAGGCGGACAGCAGGATCCGCAGTAGCTGCGCGAGCCCGAAGCCAAGCGCGAGCCCAACCGTGGCGGCGAAGACACCCACCCCGAGCGCCTCGCCCATGACCGCGCGGGTTACCTGGGCACGGCTCGCACCGACCGCGCGCAGCAGCGCGAGCTCCCTGGTCCGCTGCGCCACCAGCATGGAGAAGGTGTTGAAGATGATGAACGCGCCCACGAACACCGCGAGGAAACCGAAGACAAGCAGGAACGTGTTGAGGAACTTCAGCGCCTGCTGGATCATGGTCGCGTTTTCCTTCGCCACCTGGGCGCCCGTGACCGCCTCGAAGCCCGCGGGCAGGATGGCCTGTACACGGGCACGAAGTACCGCCTGGCTGACGCCAGGCGCGGCGTGCACGTCGATCTCGCTCACGTAGCCGGGCTTGAGCAGCAACCGCTGCGCCGTGGCGGGATCGAATGCCGTGAGTGTGGCGCCCGCGAGGTTGCCCAGGCTTCCGAACTGGAAGATGCCGACGAGCGTCATCGTCTGCGCGGGCCCGCGGGTGAGAATGCGGACCCGGTCACCCGGCCGGTAACCCGCCTTGGCCGCGGTAATGGTGTCGATCGCGACCTCGCCGGGGGAGCGCGGGCCCCGTCCTGCGGTCAGCCGCAGCGGCGAGAGGTCGGGGATGGCGTGCCACGCGACGCCAATCGTCGGCGGGCCCGTGCTGGCGACAACCTTGCCGTCCCTGCCTACGACCGCCGCGTAGCCGGTCACGCTGGGCAGCAGCTGAACGACTCCGGTGACCTTGCGCACCTGGGCGAGAAAGCTGTCGGGCACCGGCTTGCGGTCGGTCTGGCCCTGCTGGCCGTCGAAGGCGGCCTGTCCACGGACGACCACATCCGTACCCTTGCCGATCTGGGCGAACAGCGTGTCGAACGTATTCTGCAGGGTCTGCGTGAAGATCAGCGTCCCGGCGACGAACGACACACCGAGCATGACGGCGAGCGCGGTCAGTGCCAGCCGCACCTTGTGGGCGTTGAGGTTGCGGAGCGTGACCTTGGCGATCATTGACCGGCCTTCGGTGCCCCGGGCTCTGGATCCGGCCTGCCGTCACCCGACGGCCAGCGCCGCAGCCGTTCGAGCACCCGCTCCGCTGTCGGCTCGGCCAACTGGCCGGCGATGCGCCCGTCGCTCAGGAAGATGACGAGATCGGCGTAACCCGCCGCCACCGGGTCATGGGTCACCATGACGACGGTCTGGCTCATCTCGCGGACGGAGCGGCGAAGAAACGACAGGACCTCGGCGCCGGATCTGGAGTCGAGATTCCCCGTTGGCTCGTCGGCGAAGACGATCGCGGGGCGGGTGGCGAGTGCCCTCGCGCAGGCGAGCCGCTGCTGCTGACCGCCGGACAGCTCGGCTGGCCGGTGGGAGAGCCGGTCCCGCAGCCCGATCGTGTCGATGACGGTGTCCAGCCACGCCTGGTCAGGCTTCGCGCCCGCGATGTCCAGCGGAAGTGTGATGTTCTCCCCGGCGGTGAGCGTCGGCACCAGGTTGAATGCCTGGAAGACGAAGCCGATGCGGTCCCGCCGCAGCCGCGTCAGGCGTTTGTCATTCAGCCGGCCTAGCTCGACGTCGCCGATGTACACCTCGCCAGAGGTGACAGAGTCCAGCCCGGCCAGGCAATGCATGAGCGTCGACTTGCCCGAGCCAGACGGGCCCATCACCGCCGTATAGGCACCCTTCGGGATGCCCAGGGTGAGGCGGTCGAGCGCGACGACGCGAGCGTCGCCTTGGCCGTAGACCTTCGTGACTGCGACGGCACGGGCGGCGAAGCCATCCGGAGATGACCCGGCAAGTGCCTCGGGTGTGGTTGCTGCGGCGATCGTCACCCATGCCTCCTCGGCCAGGGACCCGCGATCTTTTCAGGTGTTCTCCCGCGAGCTCTCCGCCCGGGGAACCCGCGAACTCCGGCGCGCTGACGGTCGGCATATTCTGCCGCAAGCTCTGCCAGCCCGCGGGGACGACCTCCCGGGCCCCCGCAGGGGCGCGGTCAGGCGTTCTCCCGCAAGCTCTGCCAGCCCGGGGGAGCGACCCCCCGGGACCCCCCGCAGGGGCGGCGGTCAGGCGTTCTCCCGCAAGAAGGCGCGGGAGCCGAGGAAAAGGCAGACGGCGGCGAAGCCGAGTGCGACGGAGATGCCCTCGACCATGACGGTGGTGAAGTAGTGGCCGCTGAAGGCGCCCCGCATGGCGTTGATGATGTAGCCGAACGGCGTGGCCCTGGCGATTCCTTGCAGCCAGCCGGGGCCCAGTGCCATCGGCAGCATGATCCCGGACAGCAGCATCAGGGGCACCATCACCATGTTGAGCATGGGTGCCAGCACGTCCTCGCTCTTGGTGAGCAGCCCGACCGTGTAGGACACGGAGGCGAGGCTGACGGCGAGTATCGCGATGAAGGCGAGCCCGATCAGCACACCGCCGACCGGAGCCCGCATGCCGAAGGCGATCCCGGCGAGGACGAGCACGATGGCCTGCACGGTCAGCACGACGACGTCACGCAAAACCCGGCCGAGCAGGATCGCGAGCCTGCTCACGGGTGTGACCCGCATCCGCTCGACCACACCAGCGCGCCAATCCGCGATGATGGTGAACCCCACGAAGGCGGCGCCGAACAGGCCGAGTTGCACGAGCAGGCCTGGCACGAAGAAACCGTATGCGTTCGTGTGTGGTACGCCTGGCAAACCCGTCGAGAAGACCCGTGTGAACAGCGGGCCGAAGAAGGCCAGATAAAGGATTGGCTGGGTGAGGCCGATGATCACCCAGGCCGGGTTGCGCAAGGAAAGCCTCATCTGGCGTTTGAAGATCAGTAGCACGTCACGGGCGAAAGACATGTGCGCCCTCCTCGGGTGTCGGGCCGTCAAGCAGGCCGTTCAGCGGGCTCGTTGCCAGGGTCATCGCTTGCGCCAGACGTTGCATCACGCTGGCACCGCCGCCGGCTGTGGTGGGGCCGACGACGAGTCGTCGCGAAGCGAGCGGCCGGTCAGCGTGAGGAAAACGTCGTCGAGGGTGGGCCGGTCGAGGTGGACGGAGGTCAGCCGGATCCCGGCGCCGTCGAGGGCGCGCAGCAGACCGGGCAGTGCCTCCTCGCCATGCTCGACCGTGAGCCGCAGTGTCGGCCCGTTGACGGCGATGTCCCGGACCTCGGGACGCTCGCCGAGCAGGCCCTTGGCGATGTCGGCGTCCCGGTCCAGGGTGAGGGTGACGACGTCGCCCGAGATCCGCCGCTTCAGTGCCTCGGGGCTTCCCTCCGCCACGATCTTGCCGTGATCGATGATGAGAATACGGTCACACAGCGCGTCCGCCTCGTCCAGGTAATGGGTGGTTAGGAAGATGGTGGTGCCGAGCTCGTCACGGAGCTTGCCGATGTGCTCCCACAAGTTGCTGCGGCTCTGTGGGTCCAGCCCGGTGGTCGGCTCGTCGAGGAAGACGATGCGCGGGGAATGCACCAGACCGAGGGCGATTTCGAGCCTGCGGCGCTGGCCGCCGGACAGGGTCTTGGTCAGGCGCTGTTCGAGACCCGCGAGCTCGAGCTGTGCGGTGAGCAGCGATGCCCGCCTGAGGGCCTCGCTCCTCGGCAGCCGGTACAGCTCGGCCTGCACCAGGAGTTCTTCGTCGACCTGGCAGTTCGGGTCGGTGCCGCCGCCCGTGGCGCCGATGGCCTGCGGCACGTATCCGATCCTCCTGCGCACACCGACCGGGTCGCGGAGCAGATCCGCACCTGCGACGATCGCGCTGCCCGCGGTCGGCCGCAGCAGGGTGGTCAGCATGCGCAAAGTGGTCGTCTTTCCTGCGCCGTTGGGTCCGAGGAACCCTACGATCTCGCCCTCGCCGACGGTCAGGTCGACCCCGCGGACCGCCTCCACCGTGCGCTTGCGGTTCTTGAAGACACGGGTGAGGCCTCTTGCCTCGATCACCGGCATGTCTGCTCCAGGGTCCGGGCCGCTCGTACGGCGCTCGTGCGGTCACTGTGCCAAACTCAAGTAATATCTTGAGTACTATCTTAAGTATCGCGGTAGTGTCAACCAGTTGTGCGGCCGGCCGTGATCGCCTGTTGCCGCTACAGGTGACCGCCGTCGGTGGGGGCTGACGGCGCGGCCGTGTGCGCGCTCGAGGTCGGCTCGTCGCCGGAAGCCGCCTGCGGCACCGCCGCGGGCGGCCCTCCTGCGGTGAGCCCCCCTCCGGCGGGCGGTGCTGCGGTGGGTCCCCCTGTGGTGGGCGGTGCAGGGGCGTGCCGCGGCTGCCGCGGACCACTCGCCTGGAGCGTGGAAACGAGCTTGGCAAATTCGTCGTGCCAGCGCACCTCGGTTTCCAACAGCATCGCGCCTCTGCGCATCACCGAGGCCTCCACGGCATTGATATATCCCCTGGCGGTCAGGCGTTCCATCTCGGCCGTGAGCTGGTCTGCCGCGATGGCGAGCTGTTCACGTCTGCCGCGCATCCAGCTGGCGAATGCGTCCAGATCATCGCCGGGTCCGGCGAACGTCAAGGCCACGCCGAGTGGGTCGGGCCCAACAGTCAGGTCCCGGACGGCGGTCTCGCGGAGCACGGCGAGTTCCATCTGCCCTTCGCCGGTTATCGCGTACACCGTCCGTGCGGGCCTGCGGCCCATCCTCTCGGTGCGTATCGCCTCGACCAGCCCTTCGCCTTCCATCGAACGGAGCTCACGGTAGAGGGCACCTACGCTCACGCCGCCCCAGTGCCCGACCCCGGTCGTCTCGGCCCACCGGCGGATCTGGTGGCCATGCAGGTTTCCCTCCCTGGCCAACGCGCCAAGGGCCATGAGCCTGGTCAGGTTCAAGCTGTCCTCGAAGCTGTTCTGGAAGTTGTAAACACGAGACTAGTATCGTGAGACTAATCTCACGATGTCAAATCGGTGAGGCAGACTGGCGCCCGCACAAGAACGCGGCCCGAATCCGCCGCGGACGGAGCTACGAGAGCAGGCGGCGCCGACAGCGCGAGGCAGAGGGCGCGACAGGACAGCGCAGCAGTGGAGCGTCAGCGGGCACGGGGCGGCGGCAGGATGGGGCCAGCAGCGCGGCAGGCGGCGGCAGGACAGGGCCAGCAGGGCAGGGGGCAGCGACACCAGGAAAGTGCCGGCAGGGCGGGGGGGAGCGGCAGGACAGGGCCAGCAGCGCGGCAGGCGGCGGCAGGACAGGGCCAGCAGGGCGGCGGGCAGCGGCAGGACAGGGCCAGCAGGGCAGCGGGCAGCGCCAATGGGGAAAGCGCCAGCCGTGGGGTGCTAGCGGTGGCGTGCCAGCAGGCATGTGAATGCCGGAAGCGACGTCTCAGATGTCGCCGGCAAATGACCGCGGCGATGGGACCTCAGGCAGCGGCTGCGCACGGGCAGCGGACTCCGCATCCGCGTTAGCCGTTACGTATGTGCCCGTATCACCGGTTTCTGCTGGCAGCGGCGGCGGTGTGCCGCCGAACGCCGGGCAGAGCGCCTTGTGTGCACACCAGTCGCAGACACGGCTTGGCCGCGGCCGCCAGTCCGCGCGGGATCTGGCCCGCTCGATGGCCCGCCAGATGGCCTCGGTCTTGCGCTGGGTCGCGCGCAGGTCCGCCTCGTCAGGCGCGTACCGGAGAATCTCACCGTTGCCGAGATACATGAGCTGAAGCAGCCTGGGGACCTGCCCACCCTCGCGCCAGAGCACGAGCGCGTAGAACTTCATCTGGAAGAGCGCGCGCGCCTCGAACTCCGCCCGTGGCGCGGTACCTGTCTTGTAGTCCACGACCCGCACGTCGCCGTTCGGCGCGACGTCGAGGCGGTCAATATAGCCGCGGAGCAGCAAGCCGGAATCGAGCACCGTCTCCACATACAGCTCACGTTGCGCGGGTTCGAGTCGGCGCGGGTCTTCAAGCGCGAAATACCGGTCGAGCATGGCCTGCGCGTCCGCGAACCAGGCGTCCCGCTCCGCGTCGCCCGCGAACATTTGCGCGAGCTCGGGCTCCTCGCCCAGCAAGCGCTGCCATTCAGGTTCGAGCAGGTCGCGTGCGGCGGGCACGGTCCGCTCAGCGGCGGGCTGGTCGAACAGCCGCTCGAGCACGGCGTGCACAAGAGTGCCGCGCGCGGCCGCGGGGCTCGGTGGCTCAGGTAGCCGGTCGATGACGCGGAAACGGTACATCAGCGGGCATGTCATGAAGTCGCCAGCCCTGGACGGGGACAGGGCGCCAGTCACCTGCATGCTTTCAGCGACGGCAGTGGAGTCGGCAGTGGCGCCGGCCGCGGTCGGCAGCTCGGGCGCAGCGACATCACTCATGGCACGGAGCGTACGGTAGCCCACCGACAGCCGCAGGCAGCTTCGCCGGAGACGATGGGAGCCGCGCGCGGGGCCAGCGTCCGCCGGGCGCTGTGCAATAGGAATGCAAAATGCTGCTATTCCCATGCTCATCCATGCGGGCGTTGTGAAACAGTTTGATTTCAATTTGATTCCACATAGATCCGATCGTCACCGGGTACCCGGGACTACCGAAGTCCCCATCGGCCGCGTCACCATAGACGCTTGTCCCTCGGCCACGATCCGTCCCCGCCGCACTGCGAGATTATTCAGAGCCGCCTCAGCTTTCCTTCAGGATTGGCACCGAGAATCGCTACCGCAGCCCGGCGCTTCGGGCTCTTATCGCGTGCTTCCCTGCCGGCGCTGTGGCACGGCAGGTGCCAATCGAGGAGACAAGGCATGTTCTTCACGTACCTGAGACGTGAGCTACGCAGGAGACGGCGCCAGGCGCTAGTGGTGTCGCTCGGCCTGGCGCTGGGCATCGGCCTGGTGATCACGGTGACCGCGGCGTCGGCCGGAGTCAACACGGCGCAGGGCAAGGTGCTGCACGCCCTGTACGGAGTCGGCACGGACATGACGGTAAGCGCGGCACCTTCGCAAAGCTCCGACCAGCCGTTCGGCTTCCGGGTCGGGGGAGGGAACGGTACCCGTCCGGCGGCGGGTTCGAAGATCAACCTCTACCGCCTGGCGGCCTCCCGCGCGCTCGGTACCCTCAACTCGTCGTCGGTCACCACCGTCGCGGCGCTGCACAATGTGGCGGCTGCGGCCGGTTCGCTGACCCTGAGCAACACCCACATCACCGGCACCGTCCCGAACTTCTCCGGCGGTGGGGCCGGATTCGGCGGCGGTGGCGGCGGCGGTGGCGGAGCCGGTTCCATCACACCGACGACCTTCACAGTCAACGGCGTTGACCTCTCGACCGGCGGGCAGGTACTCGGGCCGTTGACATCCGGGAAGATCAGCTCCGGGCGCACGTTCACATCCGCCGACAGTGACGCCAAGGTCGCCGTGGTGGACTCCGGTTACGCGAAGTCGGAAGGGCTGAAGGCCGGCAGTGTGGTAACGCTGGGCAACACCAGCGGCACGGGCACGAATTTCGATGTCGTCGGGGTCGTGACAGAACCGCCCGGCGCTACGCCCGCCGACGTCTACGTTCCGCTGCAGCAGGCGCAGACCTTGTCAGGCAGCTCAGGCAAGGTGAACACCATCTACGTCGCCGCGAGCAGTTCCTCGGCGATCAGCGGCGTCAGCAGCGAGGTCAAGCAGGTTCTCCCCTCGGCCACGGTGACGACCTCCAGTGACCTCGCGAATGAGGTGACGGGGTCGCTGTCGAGTGCGGCGAGCCTCGCCGACAACCTCGGCAAGTGGCTCGCGATCGCGGTGCTCGCGGCAGCTTTCCTGCTGGCCAGCCTCTTGACGTTGTCGGCCGTGTCGCGGCGAACCAGGGAGTTTGGCACGCTCAAGGCGCTCGGCTGGCGCAGCAGGCGAGTCGTCGGCCAGGTGATGGGTGAGGCGGTCGCCTGCGGCATCATCGGCGGTGTCATTGGCGTTGGGCTCGGATTCGGCGGCGCGGCGCTCGTCTCCAAGTTCGCGCCATCGCTGACCGCGTCGGTGGGCCTGACGAGCGGATCGGCGACACCGGGCGGCGCACGGCAGTTCGGCGCGGGCTTCGGTGGGGCCAATGGCGGCGGAGGCGGCGGCTTCGGCGGGGGCGGCTTCGGCGGCAGAGCTTTCCGTCCCGCCACCGCGCCCGCCAGCCATTCCGTCGCCGTACATCTCACCGCGCCGGTCACGCTCGGCGCGATCGTCCTGGCCGTCGTACTCGCCGTGGCGGGTGGGCTCATCGCAGGGACGTTCGGCGGCTGGCGTGCCGCCAGGCTGCGTCCCGCAGCGGCGCTGAGCCGGGTCGAATGACCACCGTGGCGGTGCTGGCCCCGGGGACGATCCCCCGGACCCCCGCGGCCGAACGGACTGTAATGGGCATTGCTCCGGAGAGGAACTCATGTACAAGCTGACCGGCGTCACCAAGCAGTATCACAAGGGCCGCCAGGTGGTCGCTGCCCTGCAGGGCGTCGACCTGGTCATCGATGATGGTGAGTGGCTGGCGATCCAGGGCCCGACCGGCCATGGCAAGACGACGCTGCTGCAGCTTCTGGGCGGCCTCGACCGCGCCACGGCGGGCCGCGTCGAACTGGACGGCACCGATCTGGGTGCGCTGCGGGAGAGCCAGGTCACCAAGGTGCGCGCACAGTCCATCGGCTTCATATTCCAGACGTTCAATCTGGTGCCGACGCTCAGTGCGCAGGAGAACGTCGAAGCGGCTCTCGTGCCACTTGGGCTTGGGACGGCAGCGCGACGTGGCCAGGCCGCGGCGGCCCTGGAGAGCGTTGGCCTCGGCGATCGGCTGCTGCACCTGCCATCGGAGCTTTCCGGCGGCCAGCAGCAACGCGTGGCGATCGCGCGTGCCCTGGTCAAGGATCCAACCGTGATCCTGGCCGACGAGCCGACAGGCAACCTCGACGAGGACACCCGAGATGAGATCATCGGGCTCCTCGAGAAGCTGTGGCGTGAGCACGAACTGACGCTCGTGCTTGTCACCCACGACAGTGCCGTGGCCCGCCGCGCGCAGCGCGTCGGCCTGATGAAGAACGGCCGCCTGTCCATCCGCCAGGACACCCGGGCGAGCAGGCCGACGGACTGACGTGACCCGCTGGGCCCCGCCTCCCGCAGGCCGGGCCCAGCCGCCACCTTGCCGCCACGAGCAGCTGTGCCAGCTCTCCGATGAATGGTGGATCTCATGTAGATACGACTCCCCAGAATCCACCACGATCATGGACAGGCGCACAGCGGGACACCCGTCGCGGGCCGTTCGGGCTCTGCCAGCCCGGGGGGACCCCCGGAACCCCCTGCGCGCCCGCACCCACGATCGGCGCGGCACGCGGTTCGGGCTCTGCCAGCCTGGGGGTCGACCCCCGGAACCCCCCCGCGCGCCCGCACCCACGATCGGCGCGGCACGCGGCAGCCGTTCAGGCTAATTCGCGGTCTCGCGCGACGGATGTGTCAGAAGCGGCCGACCGGAAGCAGGGCGGTCACGGCGATCACAGTGAACAGCAGTGTGAGGTAAGTGATCGAGGTCTGGAAAAGGCGCATCGGGTTGGGCGCGCCACCGCTGTGGATTCTGGCGCGCAACCGGTGCGCGTCGAGCAGGAACCACGTGCCGAGCACGACCGCACCGGCCGTGTAGATCCATCCGGCATAGGGCGTGAGCGCCAGCGTGGCCGCGACCATGAGGTATGAGTAGACAAGGATCTTGCGTGCGACCGTGGCGGGCGACGCGACCACGGGAAGCATCGGTACGCCCGCGGCGGCGTAGTCCGCGCGGAACTTCATCGCGAGCGCCCAGAAGTGCGGGGGAGTCCACAGGAAGATGACGGCAAACAGGACGATGGCAGGGACCCCCACCGATCCCGTCACCGCCGCCCAGCCGACCAGGACGGGGAAACACCCGGCCGCACCGCCGATCACGATGTTCGACGCGGTCCGCCGCTTCAGGCCGAGGGTGTACACGAGAACGTAGAACAGGATGGCCGCATCGGCGAGCGACGCGGCGAGCCAGTTGACACCGACGCCGAGCAGGATGGTCGCGAGCGCCCCGAGCACGACACCGAAACCGAGCGCTTCGCCCGGCCGGATGACTCCTCCCTTGGCCAGCGGCCGCCGCGAGGTGCGCCGCATGACCGCGTCGATGTCCCGGTCGAAATAACAGTTGATCGTGTTCGCGCTGCCCGCGGCCAGTGCGCCGCCCGCCAGCGTGATCGCGATGAGCCGCAGGGACGGCAGCCCGCGGTCCGCGAGCAGCATGGTGGGAACGGTCGTGACGAGCAGCAACTCGATGATCCGCGGCTTGGTGAGCGCGAGCAGGGAACGCGCGAGCAACGGAAGCGGTCGGCGCAGCGCGACGGTGCGGGCTACTGCCTCAGGAAGGGTGCTCACGTCGGCCACTTGCTGCCCAGTCCTCACTGCGTGCCATCTGAAGCGGTGCCATCTGAAGCGGTGCCATCTGAAGCGGTGCCATCTGAAGCGGTGCCATCCGAAGCCGTCTCGCCCGATGCGGTGCCGGGAGCGGTGCTCTCATCAGCGGGCGAGCCGGCGCCGGCTCGGTTCCCGCCGGAGGGCCGGCCTCGGCGGGCGCAGCCTCAGCGGCGGGGGCCTCAGCGGCGGTGGCCTCCGGCGCTGCTGCGGGAGCAGCAACAGTCGGAGCGGTGGCGGTCAGCGGACCGGGACCCTCGGCGATCGCGGTCTGGAAGCGGTGCATCCGGGCTGGCCGGAAACGGCCGAAAAGCCCCCACAGCGCGAGCGCGACCACGATGAACAGCAGCATCGGAAACGCGAATGTCAGCACCTCCGCGCTAAAGGTGCTCGCTGCGAGAAGTGACTCCGCCATGAATTCACCTCACCGGTGTTGGTGCCTGTTGTCGAGCCACGAATAGAAGGTGACTGCCTTGTGTACATGTCGGCGGGCTCACAGGGCTACAGCAGGTAGAACAGGATCCAGGCGAGGATCGCGATCGCGGCCAGGAAGTTCCAGACGACGGTGAAGGCGCTCAGCGATGCTTGGAAGCGCTGCAGGTTGACCACGTCGTCGGTCACCTGAGGTGGCTCGGCGAACCAGGCGACAGGCAGCCTGACCGACCCCGCGATGAGCGTTTCCAGCCAGATCATCGCCGCGAGCGCGATGACAACATAGACGGGGTAGAAGCCCACGAATACGCTCGCGAAACCACTGGCGCCCGGAAAGAACGGAAGGCTCAGCAGTTCCCAGATCTGGAGCCCGACAGCGGCGACGCCGAGCACCAGGGCCACGACCCCGCCCACCAGCCACGTGGTCTTGGCGCCGCTCTTCAGCAACCTGAGCACGATCGTCTGCACCGCCGCACTCACCACCACCAGGCCCATGATCAGTGTGCCGGCCCATAGGTGCGGCGGGATGAAGCCGCTGGGTTTCCACATGCCGTGCGGGTTCAGCGAACGCAGGTAGAAGTAGGCGAAAACGAACGCGCCGAACAGGAACGCGAGACCGCCGACCGCCAGTCGCGAGCCCGTCCAGGCCGCGTTCAGCGAGGCCTCGTGGTAGAAGAGTTCCTCTTCTGTCGCCTGGTCGCCCGATGCGGCCGTCGCTGTGGCTCTGGCGTCGCTCATGATCTGACCTCCGCTGCTGTGCCGGCCGACGCGGCACCCGCGAGTGCGCCCGCCACGACGCCCGCCGGCGGATTCAGATCGGCCACGGGCGGGGCGTCCGGCACCCCGTACTCATAGGGCCCGGACAGCACGACAGGGACGCGGGCGAAATTGTCCGGCGGTGGCGGGGACGGTACCTGCCATTCGAGACCGCGCGACCGCCACGGGTTGCCTGTCTCTGGCACGCGGGCGATCACCGTCGACCAGACGAAGTTGATGACGAAGATCAGGATCGATCCGCCAAGCAGGAAGGCTGAGATCGAGACCCAGTCGTTCAGCGTCTGCAACTGCCGCTGGTATTGGAATACGCGGCGCGGCTGGCCCAGGATGCCGACCGCGAACAGCGGGAGGAAGGTGGAGTTGAAGAATATGAACATCGTGTAGAAATGGATCTTACCCAGCGTCTCGTTGAGCTTGATCCCCATCATCTTGGGCAGCCAGTAGTAGATGGCGGCCATGAACGCGAAGATCAGGCCACCCATGATCGTGTAGTGGAAGTGCGCCAGCACGAAGAACGAGCCGTGCTCCGTGGTGTCGGCAGGGACGTCAGAAAGGAAGACGCCGGTGATCCCGCCGATGAGGAAGTTGAAGTACAAGGCGAGTGCGAACAGCATCGGGACGGTCAGCCTGATCTTGGCCTTCCAGAAGGTGCCCATGGCCACCAGGTAGATGAATCCGGTGGGAATGGAGATGAGCTCGGTCGTAAGCATGAACAGCGGCCGCATGTCCGGGTTGATGCCGGAGTCGAACAGGTGGTGCTGCCAGACGAAGAAACTGAGCAGGCCCACTCCGATCATCCCGGCCGCGGCGATGCGGTAACCGAAAAGCGGCTTCCTGCAGAAGACGGGGATGATCTCCGCCACGATACCGAAACCAGGCAGCGCGAGGATATATACCTCCGGGTGCCCGAAGAACCAGAAGAGGTTCTGGTAAAGGTAGCTGCTGCCGCCGAGGGTGTCGTTGAAGAACGCGGTCTGCGCCGTGCGATCGGTGAGGATCATGTACATGCCGCCCACGAGTACCGGCGCGGCGAGCACCAGGAGAAACCCTGTGGCCATCATCCCCCAGACGAAAACCGGCAGGCGACTCCAGCGCATGCCGGGGGCACGGTAGTTGATAACCGTCACGACGATGTTGAACGCGGCGAGGATGGCCGATATCCCCATCAGCCCGAACGCGACGGCGTAGGAGTCCATGCCGAGGCCTGCCTGGACGGACAGGGGCGCGTATCCGGTCCAGCCGGTTGGGAAGCCGCCGAACAGGAGGCCGGAGAGCAGGACGATGAAGGCTGCGGGCGTAATCCAGAACGACAGCGCCTCGATGCGGGGGAACGCCACCCGCTTGGAGCCGATCATCAGCGGCACAAGATAGTTGCCGAACGGGCCCATGATCACCGAGGTCATCATCATCATCATCATGGTGCCGTGCTCGCCAACGACCATGAGGTAGGCGCTCGGGCTCAGCAGGTGATAGCTGGGCGACAGCAGTTCGGCCCTGATCGCCATGGCGAACAGGCCGGCCGTGAGGAAGTAGACGATCATGCCGACGAGGTACTGGATGCCGACGACCTTGTGGTCGAGCGAGTACATGAAGTACCTGGACAGGTTCCTCTTCCCCTGCTCCTCAGCCACCACCGTCAGGTAGGGATGGCGGCTCGCAGGTCGTCCTGCCATCTTGCGGAAGAGGTCATTGAACACGCCGAGCCCGGCCAGCCAGCCGACGACGCCGAGGCCGTACCCAAGAACGATGGGCATATCGTTCGAATCCGACAGTGGCAACTGCTGGTAGCCGCTGGCGAGGAAGTTGCCGAGCCAGTGGCCGAGCAGGTAGCCGAGCACCGCACCGATGAGGCCGGTGTGGATCGCCGGGCGCAGCCACCAGGCCCGCGTTCTCGGTGGCCCGGCCGGCTCCTGCCCGCCGGGCTGCTCCGCCGTATCCGGCTGCGTCTCGATGGCCATCCGGTCACCTCTTCATCGAACTGATAGGGCGGCGGCGGCCCGGGGGCACGGCCACCAAGGAGGGGTGCGGGCTCGCGGGAATCATGGCTGGTACGGATCCTGCGGCGGGTAGTAGTAGCCATTCGCGCCGGTAATTCCCAGCTTGATGAGCGCCTTGCCGATATTCGGGATGACAGTCGGGTCGTAGACGGTCGCGTACGGCGGCAAAATCTTGGTCACATCCGCCAGATGCGCCTGGGTGGCTGTAGCCCAGGCCAGGAACTGCGTTGGGGTTTCCACCCGGCCCACGTTGGTCATGGCGCCGTGGAAAATGCCGCACAGCTCGGCGCAGCGGACCTGGAATGTGCCCAGATGTTCGGGCTTGGTATACGCGACGTTGTTCACGCCCGGGTTGGCGTCGGCCTTCACCCCGAGCTGATAGGCCCAGAAGCTGTGGATGACGTCGAGAGAGGTGACATTGAACTGTACGTTCCTGTTTTGCGGCAGCACAAGCTGGGTCGTCTGCATGCCGCCGAACTGCGGATAGCGGTAGGTGAAGATCCACTGCTGCCCGATGACCTGCACCTGGAGCGGGGTGGCGCCGCTCGGCTTCCAGATCGGCGATGCGCCTTCACCCGCGCCGGCGCCCGCTGGAACCCACAGTTCGACCGTGCCGAACACGAACAGGCCGAGCACGATGACCGCGGTCGCCGTGATCCAGGTCACCGACACGCGGGTGTTGCCGTGGATCGGCGGGCCGTCCGTGTCGTCTCCTTCGGGTTGCCGCCAGACGACCAGGGCGTAGATGAAGTAGATGATCACGAACAGCATGACGGGCGCGGCCAGGACGGCCATGACATTGATGTCGAACTGCTGGCTGGCGGCTGACGACGACATGGCGCCTGGCGGCATGTGCGGCCCAAGGACGAACCAGAGCAGCACATCGCAGATTACGGCCGCGATGAGCCAGATCAGGAAGATCCGCAGCCCGTGACGCGGCTCCGGTCGGCCGCCGGTGGGCGGTCCGGACGGCGCAGGCGCCGTTTCGGCGGCCATCAGGCCACTACCTCAAGCTCGCCGGCCATGAAACCGAGTGTGGACATGGGACCACCGTTACCGTCGACGAATCCGCCACCGCAGGGAACGCGGCACTGCCAGATGAAGACGCCTCCCGCGCGGGGCGTCCTGAAGCTGAAGGTGTTCACCGTGCGCGGGCCGCTCGTGCAGGGGGAGGTCCCGCACAGGTTCGGGTTCAATGGCGACGCGATCGGCACACTGAGCCCGAGACCTGGAATCGCGAAAGTATGCTGCACCGAGCAGGCGGACCATGAGTTCAGCACGGTGACCGGTTTTCCGTCGACATACTCGATCCCGCCGATCGTGCCCATGACCTTGCCCCACAACTGATTCCGCAGCGGTGTACAGCCGTCATAACCAAGAATCGTGACGTTTACCTGAGTATTGGCGGGCACCTTGAGGAGTGTGGTATGTACCCACTGCCCGGTCTGCGGATTCTTGATGAAATATGACACCCAATCGGGGGTGTCACTCACCGTGTTCTGCGCATCGGTCTGCATGACGACATTCACTTGGCCAGCCTTGGCCACCGACGTGTAGTCCACCACCGGCGGGCCGGCAAGCAGGTAATGGATGACCACGAAGACGACCCCGGCGACCACCGCGACAAACGCGACCAGGAGGGTCGCGACACGAACCGGCAGCGACACCGGTCACCACCTCGCTTCCTCGACTCGGGTGGTACTCCCACGCGAGCGTCTCGCCGGGCGCTGCCTGGAGCTGCATTGGTGACGGCATGCTCCCAGCCGGCATGCGCAGATACAGCTCTCGACACGCTCTCGAACGCAATGTTCCGAATACCTGTAGTACGCGGCAAGGCCGGCGACGATGGATGACGAAATTGTCATGATCACGGCGCCGGTGTGGGGCTCACCCCGTGGTTGGTTGCGCAGGGGTTGACCGCGGCTCCTGGATGGAGTAGACGAGCACGAGGGTCCTTCGCACGCCGTGCGGAGGATGGGCGCCACCAGGCCAAGGGTGGCTTACGTGAAGTGGCGTTGTGTTGATGACTACGCGGCATGCGGACGAGGATCTTCCTGAGAAGTCGCGGATCTTGCTCGTGGATGACGAGCCCAGAATCCGTGACTTCATCGGCCGCGCGCTGACCGCGGCAGGGGTCACGGTCGAGTTCGCGGCGACCGGGCACGAGGGTCTGGAGCTCACCACCATGGGTGACTACGACCTGGTGATCCTCGACCTGGTCATGCCGGATCTGGACGGCAGGCTCGTGCTCGAGCGCCTGATGAAGATCCGGCCGGACCAGCCAGTGCTCGTGCTGTCATGCCTTGCCGACGTCTCCTCCAAGGTGGACTGCCTCGATCTCGGTGCACAGGACTACCTGACGAAGCCGTTCTCACTGGCCGAACTTCTCGCCAGAGTCCGCGCGAGGCTGCGAGCGGAGGGGCATCAGTCAGGCGAGGTCCTGCGCGTGGGTGACTTGGTGCTCGACACGGTGCGGCTGCAGGCCGACTGCGGGCACGGCGCGGTTTCACTCACGCGCCTGGAATTCCTGTTACTACGCGAACTGATGGAATATGCCGGCCACTCGGTGCCGAAGGGCCAGCTGCTCTATTCGGTCTGGGGATACGCATTCGACCCCGGCTCGAACGTGGTCGACGTCTGTGTGCGCCGGCTGCGCAGGAAGCTCGGCTTCGAGCTGATCAAGACGGTTCGCGGTGAGGGTTATCAGCTCGCCGCCGGGTGACCAGCCACCCGCGGCCTGGCGCAGTTGGCGTCCCCGGCCGGTGCAGACCTTGCACGGCTGGCGTTCCTGGCCGTTCGGGCGCGTCAGGCTGGAGTGGGTGGACATCGCGTGGGCGGTGTTCTCGCTGGCCAACCTGCTCGCGATGCTGTTGTTCGCGCGCTGGGAGACGGTCCCCTTCCACTTCATCTGGATCAGCCTCACCCTTCTTTACGGCTTTCGCGTGTGGTCCGCCCGGCCGACGGCGTGGGTGCTGTGCCTGGTGATGGTGACGACCTTCGCGGCCATCTTGCTCGACGTCAGGCGCGGCACCGAGCCCGTCGACGAGCTCAACGAGGTGCCGCTGATGGCGGCGATGTTCGCGGTGATGGTGTGGCATGCGCAGCGGCGGCTGGCCGCCGACCGTGAGCGCCAGCGGATGGGCGAGGAGAACATGCGCCTGCTCGCTGCGCAGCGCCGGTTTCTCCAGGACGCCTCGCACCAGCTGCGTACGCCGATCACGATCGCACTCGGGCACGCGGAGCTGCTGGCCAGAGAACTGATCGGCAGACCAGAGGCGAGCGACATCGGTGTGGTCGTGGGTGAGCTTTCCCGGCTGCGCAGGATCGGGGAGCGGCTGCTCGTGATCGCGGCGTCGGAGGACCCAGACTTCCTGCGCCCGGAGCCGGTCGCGCTCGACGGCTTCACGATGGAGGTCATCCGGCGCTGGCGTCCCGCCGCGCAGCGGCGCTGGCGGCTCGGCCGCCTCGACGAGGTCGCCGTGGTCGCCGACAAGGAGCGGCTCGGCCTCGCCGTGGACGCACTGCTGGAAAACGCCGTCAGGCATACGGGGACCCGTGACGTCATCAAGCTGTCCGCGATTTCGGCTGACGAGGGCGGCACCGCCGCTCTCGTGATCGCTGACGACGGCGGTGGGATACCGGCAGCGGAACTGGCGCACATTTTCGACAGGTTCGGTACCGGCGGTGGGCCTAGCGGATCGCGTGGCACCGGTCTCGGCCTCGCGCTCGCGCGCGCGATCGCACGCGCGCACGGCGGGGACATCCGGGTGCGCAGCAGGGTCGGCGCGGGCAGCGAGTTCGAGCTCGTGCTGCCCACGGTGCCGGCGGCTGGAACCGAGCGCTACGGCGAGAGCGGCGCCGCCGAGAGCCGTGACGCCATGCGGCTGCCCGTGGCACGGCCGCCCAGCCAGCGGCTGGATGAGCCGCAGGAGCAGGGTGCCTCCCCGGAGCCGGTGGCAGGCAGCGACGAGATTCGGCAGGCCGAGATGCGGCAGAGCGAGATGCGGCAGAGCGAGATGCGGCAGAGCGAGATGCGGCAGAGCGAGATGCGGCAGAGCGAGATGCGGCAGACCGAGATGCGGCAGACCGAGATGCGGCAGACCGAGATGCAGGGGAGCAAGATGCGGCGGATGCGCCAGAGGATGCGGTAATGACAACGCGACCCGCGCCCGGCCGGGCGAGCCCGAGCGCTCCCTCGACGAAGTCCGCCTGGCCCACATCGCGGGCTCCCGGCTGGCTGATCGCCGCGATCGCCGCTGTCTTGGCAGGCGCTGTGCTCGTCGCTCTCGCCCACCGGCCCACCACCGGTCAGCGCGCCGCCGACCTGCATGGGGTGATACAGACACTCACCACCGGCATCGAGTCGTGCGCCGGCGGGGTGCGAGACTCCCTGACCGCGCTGACCGCGGTTCAGGCCGGGACCAGCCATGATGTGGCGACCGCGATCAGCATCGCCCGTGACGGCGCGACGAACTGCTCGCCCGCCAACAACGTGCAGCTTGATGACCTGGCCCAGTACCAGGTACCGGAGTCGCTCGCGAGGTTCGGCCTGCCCGTGGCTGTCGACAACCTTGTCACGTGGGCGTTCCCCTGGGCGCAGCGGGTACAGAATGACATCGCGGCCGTGCTGTCCGCGCGGGGAGCGTCGGCTCGTGACACGGCGTCCGCGGCTCTGCGGGCCGACCGGCGGCAGCTTGACGCACGGCGGGCGGAGGTGGACAGCGTGCTGCTGCGCGCCGCGCGGTCGCTCGGCTCCGCGGACGGCCCGCCCAGCCTGCCACGTTGACGGGCGCGGATGCTGCATGCCGATATGCGTTCTCATACGGCGGCTGATACGTGTGCGCTGCCCGGGAAGGGCCCGCCTGCACATAGCATCATGAGCGTGGCAGACATTAAGCCGGGTGGGCAGACAGAGCCAGCGGCCGGGCCGACGCCACCCGGCCGGCAACCAGGCATGCTCATCGGTCGGCCGTTCGGGATCGGGGTCTATATTTCCCCGTACTGGTTCCTGATCGCCGGCGTCATCATCGTCGTATACGCGCAGAACCTGGGGCCTGCCTCGGGGAGAGGCTACGTTGCCACCGCGGCCACGGGGCCAATGCGTTACGTCATCTCGGCTGCGTTCGTCCTTCTGCTTTATCTGTCCGTGCTCGTGCACGAGCTGAGCCACTCTCTCGTCGCCAGGCGTTTCGGCCTGCCGGTCCGGCGCATCCTGCTTTACCCGCTCGGTGGGGTATCGGAAATCGACAAGGAGCCCCCGACGCCGGGCCAGGAATTCTCCGTCGCCTTCGCCGGCCCGCTGCTTTCACTCGCGCTCGCCGGGGTCGGCTGGGCGCTGACCAAGGTGGTCCCGGCAACCACCGTGCCTGGCGTACTTGTGGACCAGCTCATGCGGGCCAACCTCATCGTCGGCATTTTCAACCTGCTGCCAGGTTTGCCGCTCGACGGTGGGCGGCTGCTGCGCGCCGCCGTCTGGAAGGTGACCGGGCGGCCCCACACCGCGACGATCGCGGCGGCGTGGGGCGGGCGGGTGCTCGCCTGCGCGCTCTTGCTCATCCCGGTGATCACCGTCGCCATGGGCGGCCAGCAGACCGACCTTTTCGCCACCGCGTGGATTGCCGTGATCGCTGCGTTCATGTGGCTCGGTGCTGGACAGGCCATCCAGGTGGCACGGCTACGTGAGCGGCTCCCCGCGCTGCATGCGCGGACACTCGCGCGCCGCGCCGTACCTGTGGCGGCGAACGTCCCGCTCGCGGAGGCGGTGCGGCGTGCGGACGAGGCACAGGCTGGCGCGCTTGTCGTCGTCGATCACGAGCAGAACCCGATCGCCATCGTCAACGAATCGGCGGTTACCGCCACCCCACCGCACCGCCGCCCCTGGATCGACGTGGGCTCGCTGGCACGCTCGCTCGGCCCGGGGATGGTGCTCTCGGCTGACCTTTCCGGAGCCGAGCTGCTCGACGCGGTGCGGCGCGTTTCCGCGACCGAGTACCTGCTCGTAGAGCCCACCGGCCAGATCTTCGGCGTGCTCGCCAGGCGGGACCTTGACCGGGTTTTCGCCGGCGTATAGGTGAGTCGCGGGCGGCCAGCCGGCCGCCTCATCGCCGCCCGTGCAGTCCACGAACAGCCGGACCAAGCAATATCCCTAACGGCCGCGCAGCGTGTCACCTGAACCGACAGTGGCACAACCCCCGGCGGGGGTTCCCGGGGGTGGCTGGTGGCTCCCGGGCGGGCCTAGCCTTACCGGCGGCCGCGCGGCGCGCCGGTCACGGCGCCGCGGGGTTCCTGGGGGCGGGACCCGCTGCGGTAGCTATTCTTCCCTGGGGTTTAGGGCGGTACGCATCATGGTTGGCCCGTTGGGGGCGCTATTGACCCCCCAACGGGCCATGGATCATGATCCGGGCGATGGCCGCGGCCCAGGCAGCGCCGGGCTTCATGATCGCGGTAACTTCTCGGCGGTATGTGCGGAAAAGTTACCGCGATCATGAGAGGCGCCGTAGGCCAGGGCAGTGGTACACATTGACAGCCGTGCGGTAGCGCCCCCAACGGGCCAACGATCAAGGTCGTCGGTCACCTGATGGCCAGAATCTGCGGAGCGGTGGGCCCGCTGGGCCGGAGGGCCCCGGGCATCGGGATCCGGGGTGCCACCGGGATCCGGGGTGCCACCGGGATCCAGGGTGCCACCGGGATCCGGGGTGCCACCGGGATCCGGGGTGCCACCGGGATCCAGGGTGCCACCGGGATCCAGGGTGCCACCGGGATCCAGGGTGCCACCGGGATCCAGGGTGCCACCGGGATCCAGGGTGCCACCGGGATCCAGGGTGCCGGGATCAGGGTGCCACGGGGGTGGCGCTGTGCCGCCGGGGCTGGCACTGGCGAACGGCTGTGCGGGCACGCCGTTAACCTTCCGGAATGACGCAACCACGCCGAGGGCCCTTCGCGGCAGGCGACCAGGTTCAGCTAACCGACCCGAAAGGCCGCCAGCATCTGCTCCTCCTCGAGGCAGGTAAGTTCTTCCACACCCACCGCGGTTCGCTCGCGCACGATGAACTG
Organism: uncultured Actinomycetota bacterium; assembly: GCA_963851085.1. GTDB lineage: Bacteria > Actinomycetota > Actinomycetes > Streptosporangiales > Streptosporangiaceae > DATFVJ01. Next base: position 225,293 of record CAWKNX010000009.1, read on the forward strand.
CTCGGGGAGTCCGAGGGGAGCGTGGTGCGCTCGACCGGCGGTACCCCTTATGTGGCACTTCGGCCACTGCTCGCCGACTACACGCTGGCGATGAAACGCGGCGCCGCCCTCGTCTACCCGAAGGATGCCGCCCACATCCTTGGTTTCGCCGACCTGTTCCCCGGTGCCAGGGTCCTTGAGGCGGGGGCGGGCTCAGGGGCCCTGTCGTGCTGGCTGCTTCGCGCCGTCGGTGATCATGGCCTTGTCGTCTCCTACGAGCGAAGGACGGACTTCGCCGAGATCGCGCGGCGCAACGTCGAGCGGTTCTTCGGCGGCCCGCATCCGGCCTGGCGGCTGGTGCTCGACGATCTTTCCGCGGCCCTAACCCGGGGGGGCCCAGCGTCATCCGGGGGCACCCCGGGCCCCGATTGCCCGGGACCTGCCGATGGCCCGGCGCCGCCTGATGGCGGCGCGGGAGCCACCGATGGCCCGGAACATACCGCTGGCCCGGGGCTCGGCAAAGTCGCCAGCCCGGGCCAGCGGGACGAGGGTCGGCCCCCCGATGACCCCGCACCCCCCGATGGCCCCGCACCGCCCGATGGCCCGGCACGGCCCGATGGCCCGGCACCGCCCGATGGCCCGGCACAGACCGATGACCCCGCACCCCCCGATGGCCCCGCACCGCCCGATGGCCCGGCACAGACCGATGGCCCGGCACAGACCGATGGCCCGGCACAGACCGATGGCCCGGCACAGACCGATGGCCCGGCACAGACCGATGGCGGCCCGGGAGCCACCGATGGCTCTGTGCCGCCTGATCGCCCTCTCGTCGGCCCGCTGGACCCCGATGGCGCCGCACCCCGCGGCGCCGCACCCCGCGGCGCCGCACCCCACGACGGCCTGATACGTGCTGTGGGTACCCTGGACCCTGATTCCCCGGTGGGTGAGCTCGCAGGGTTCGACCGGGTCGTACTCGACATGCTGGCGCCGTGGGAGTGCCTCGAGGTTACCGGCCTGGCGCTCATTCCTGGCGGCCTGGTCTGCTGCTATGTCGCGACCACCACGCAGCTATCTCGTACCGTTGAGGCGCTGCGCGCCCACGGCAGCTTCGACGAGCCTGCCGCGTGGGAGACGCTGGTCCGTGGCTGGCACGCGGACGGGCTCGCCGTCCGCCCGCAGCATAGGATGATCGGCCATACGGGCTTCCTGATCACCGCCCGGCGCCTCGCGGACGGTGTCGCCCCGCCGGCCAGCCGCAGGCGGACGTAACACCCCTTTTACGCAATACCGCACGCGCTCGGGTTGACCTGAACGTGCCGAAGATGTGACGATCACGATTCGGCCAGGCGCGGTAGCTCAAGTCGGGCCTCCAGGTCAGGGTCGCTGACCAGGCAAGATGCGCCCGCCTGCCAAGCAAAGGGAATCGAGCCGGGTAAGGCTCGGTTGGTCAGGTTACGGCAGGCTGCTGGATAGGTAGGGTCTACAGTAAGTCGGCTCTCGGAAGGGGGGTTGGGGCGTGGCAGCTCGCGAAGACGACGCCCGCGCCGCGCGGCATGAGCAGGAGGTCGCTGACCTCACCACGCAGATCTCCTTCCTCGAGGAAGAGGTCGCGGTGCTCCGCCGGCGGTTGTCGGATTCTCCGCGTCAGGTCAGGGCGCTCGAGGAGCGCTTGCGTGACGCTCAGGTCAACCTCGCGGCGGTTAGCAGCCAGAATGAGCGGCTCGCCGCGACACTGCGCGAAGCGCGCGACCAGATCGTCGCGCTGAAGGAGGAGGTCGACAGGCTGGCGCAGCCGCCGTCCGGCTTCGGTATCTTCCTCGAGACGCGTGATGACGGGACCGTGGACGTGTTCACAGGCGGGCGCAAGATGCGGGTGAACGTCAGCCCTGCCGTCGATGTGGACGAGCTCAGGCCCGGCCAGGAGGTCGTGCTCAACGAGGCACTCAACGTCGTGCTCGCCCAGGCGTACGAGACTGTGGGCGAGGTCGTCATGCTGAAGGAGACGCTCGAGGGCGGCGACCGGGCCCTCGTGATCGCGCACGCCGACGAGGAGCGCGTGGTCCGGCTCGCCGAGCCGCTCTTGTCCGCACCGCTGCGTGCGGGTGACGCCTTGCTTCTCGAGCCGCGCAGCGGTTACGTGTACGAGCGCATTCCCAAGGCGGAGGTCGAGGAACTCATCCTGGAGGAAGTTCCCGACATCACGTATGAGGACATCGGCGGCCTCGGCCCGCAGATCGAGCAGATCCGCGATGCCATCGAACTGCCCTACCTGCACGCTGATCTGTTCAGGGAGCACATGCTGCGCCCGCCGAAGGGCGTGCTGCTCTACGGGCCGCCCGGCTGTGGCAAGACGCTGATCGCCAAGGCTGTCGCGAACTCGCTCGCCAAGCAGGTCGCGGCCAACGAGGAGGGCAAGAGCTTCTTCCTCAACATCAAGGGCCCGGAACTGCTGAACAAGTACGTCGGCGAGACCGAGCGGCACATCCGCTTGGTTTTCCAGCGCGCGCGTGAGAAGGCCAGCGAGGGCATGCCGGTCATCGTCTTCTTCGACGAGATGGATTCGATCTTCCGTACCCGTGGCTCCGGCGTATCAAGCGATGTCGAGAACACGATCGTGCCCCAGTTGCTCAGCGAGATCGACGGCGTCGAAGGGCTGGAGAACGTCATCGTGATTGGGGCGTCCAACCGCGAGGACATGATCGACCCGGCGATCCTGCGGCCGGGGAGGCTGGACGTGAAGATCAAGATCGAGCGTCCCGATGCCGAGGCGGCCAGGGACATCTTCTCCAAGTACGTCGTGCGTGGCCTGCCGCTGCACCCCGATGACATGGCAGCGAACAGCAACTCCGCGGATGTCACCGTGGAGGCGATGATCCAGCGCGTGGTCGAACGCATGTACAGCGAGACGGAGGAGAACCGGTTCCTCGAGGTCACTTACGCCAACGGTGACAAGGAAGTCCTCTACTTCAAGGACTTCAACTCCGGCGCCATGATCCAGAACATCGTGGATCGTGCGAAGAAGATGGCGATCAAGGAATTCCTCGAGACCGGCCAGAAAGGCCTGCGAGTGGCGCATTTGCTCGCCGCGTGCGTGGACGAGTTCAGCGAGAACGAGGATCTCCCGAACACGACGAACCCGGACGACTGGGCACGGATCTCTGGCAAGAAGGGCGAGCGGATCGTCTACATCAGGACGCTGATCTCCGGCAAGCACGGTATCAAGGCCGGCCGGTCCATCGATACCGTCGCCAACACCGGCCAGTACCTGTGAGCGGGACTCTCCGCCAGTCCGGGGGGCGACCCCCGGAACCCCCCGCGACGCCGGGGGGCACGGCGCTGCCCGTGGACACCCCGGACCCCGGTGGCCCGGAACCCCCCGCGACGCCGGGGGGCACGGCGCTGCCCGTGGACACCCCGGACCCCGGTGGCCAGGAAACCCCGGTGAGGTCGCGCGAGATGTCGTGGCAGTGACCCACAGCGCTGTGCGGTTTGCCGCCATGCGACATTAGGCTCTTTGCATGAGCGTGCGGCGGGTTATGGGTACCGAGACGGAGTACGGCATCGCCGTGCCAGGTCAGCCAGGTGCCAACGCAATGGTGACATCGTCTCAGGTGGTCAACGCTTACCAGGCGGCGACGGCGGCGCGCGCGCGGCGCGCGAGGTGGGATTTCGAAGAGGAGAACCCGCTTCGTGACGCGCGCGGATTTGACCTAGCCCGCGAAGCGTCCGACCCGACCCAGCTCACCGACGAGGATCTCGGGCTCGCCAACGTCATCCTGACCAATGGTGCCCGGCTGTATGTCGACCACGCGCATCCTGAGTACTCGACGCCTGAGTGCACGAACCCGCTTGACACGGTCCGGTGGGACAAGGCCGGGGAGCGGGTGATGGCCGAGGCAGCCGCGCGCGCCGTGCAGATGCCCGGCGGCGCGGCCATTCAGCTATACAAGAACAACACCGACAACAAAGGCGCCTCATACGGCTGCCATGAGAACTACCTGATGCGCCGGGCGACACCGTTCGCCGACATCGTTCGCCATCTCACGCCGTTCTTCGTCTCGCGGCAGGTTATCTGCGGCGCCGGCCGTGTCGGCATCGGCGCGGACGGCCGGGGGAACGGGTTCCAGATCAGCCAGCGTGCCGACTTCTTCGAGGTCGAGGTGGGCCTGGAGACGACCCTGAAGCGGCCGATCATCAACACCCGCGACGAACCGCACGCTGATCCTGAGAAGTACCGCCGTCTGCATGTGATCATTGGCGACGCGAACATGAGTGAGGTCTCCACGTACCTCAAGCTGGGTACCACCGCCCTGGTGCTCGCGATGATCGAGGAAAAGTTCCTCGACAGTGACCTGTCGATCGACGCGCCTGTCGCTGAGCTCCGCGCCGTGTCGCACGATCCGTCCTGCCGGCATCTGATCACGCTGCGCAATGGCAGGAAGCTGACCGCTATCCAGTTGCAGCTCGAGTACCTGGAGTACGCGAGGAAATACGTGGAGGACCGGTTCGGCGTCGACGTCGACGAGATGACCGCGGACGTGCTCGACCGGTGGGAATCGGTGCTCGGCCGTCTTGCCGCCGAGCCGATGTCCCTGTCGGGTGAGCTTGACTGGGTGGCGAAGCTGCAACTGCTCGAGGGGTACAGGACACGTGACGGGCTCGGCTGGGAGCACCCGCGTCTGCAACTGGTCGACTTGCAGTACTCCGACGTCCGGCCCGATCGCGGCCTCTACAACAGGCTCGCCGCACGCGGCCGGATGCTCCGGCTCGCCAGCGATGCCGAAGTGACGCGTGCGGTCGAGGAGCCGCCAGACGACACGCGCGCCTACTTCCGCGGCCGCTGCCTGCGCAAGTACGCGGACTCGGTCGCCGCGGCCTCCTGGGACTCGGTCATCTTCGACATCCCCGGGCGTGAGTCGTTGCAGCGCGTCCCGACGCTCGAACCGCTGCGTGGCACCCTCAAGCACGTCGGCGGGTTGCTCGACCGCTGCAGGACCGCGGCCGATCTGGTCGCCGCCCTGAGCGGCGAGGATTGAGCCCAAGCCGGAGAGGACTCCAGGTCGCGCTGTGCGGGGACGTGGATCAGGGCCTAGGCTGACCCGTCGTCCGAGTGACGCCTGATCGGCGCTTGTGAGGCTCTTAGCACGTGCCTCCCGATGCGCAGGCGAGCCCGGCGGCAGGGAACATTTCGAATGGATTCTGGTACCCGGCGCGAGGGTTGGGCCGGGCACGGCTGGGCGAGGATAGCTTTGAGACTGGGAGGATCACCCCCTCAGATCGACGGAGGTACCGGTATGGCGACCAAGGACACCGGCGGTCAGCGGCAAACCACCCGGCGCGCCGAGGAGGTCGAGGAGACAGAATCGCAGGTCAACGAGGATGCCCAAGAACGGCACGAGAAGCTGTCGGAGGACGTTGACGCGATACTCGACGAGATCGACGAGGTGCTCGAGGAGAACGCCGAGGAGTTTGTCCGCTCGTACGTGCAAAAGGGCGGCCAGTAGAGGTGACGGGGCGCGTCCGGCGCGGGGCGGGTTCGCCGTGAGCGGACAGAGCGGGGATGATGCGCTTCTGCGGCCGCCCGTCCGCCGTCTCGCTGCTGGCGGCAGTAGGGTCTGGACAGGTAACGACTGATTGAGCACGGCTGAGTCGGGCATGACCGGCAGACGACTCAGCCACGGCTCAGCCACGACTGAGAGGAGCCTCGTGGGATCTGGCTTCGACGGCGCAGGGGCGTTCCTCGGCGCCAACACCTCGTCGTTCACGGAGTTCCTTACGTCGTATTCGCCTGGCCTGCTGCCAGGGAACGTGCGGCTGCCCGCCGGGCTGGCTGGCGGGGTGCCCGGGGGGCTGGCTCGTGGGCAGGTCGAGGAAGCCGGTGCGCAAATTACGCACGGCACCACGATCGTCGCGGCCGCATGCGACGTGGGCGTCGTGATGGTCGGTGATCGCCGTGCCACGGCCGGCAACATGATCGCGCAGCGCGACATCGAGAAGGTGTTCCGCACAGACGAGTATTCGTGCGTCGGCATCGCGGGCGTGGCCGGGATGGGCATCGAGGTGGTCCGCATCTTCCAGGTCGAGCTCGAGCATTACGAGAAGCTCGAGGGGCGCGCACTGTCACTCGAGGGTAAGGCGAACCGGCTTGCCACGATGATCCGCGGGAACCTGGGCGTCGCCATGCAGGGCCTCGTCGTGGTGCCGCTGTTCGCCGGCTACGACGAGGATCGCCGGGTCGGACGTATCTTCAGCTACGACGTGGTCGGCGGCCGCTACGAGGAACACAGGTTCCATGGCATCGGGTCCGGTTCCGTCTTCGCGCGCGGTGCGCTGAAGAAGATGTACCGCGACGGCCTGTCGACCGACGATACGGTGCTGGCCTGCCTGCAAGCGCTCTACGACGCGGCGGACGACGATTCAGCGACTGGCGGCCCCGACCTTACCCGCCGCATCTATCCGGTGGTCGCGCTCGTCACCGCGGACGGTTTCCGGCGATTGCCCGACGAAGAGACAGGCGAGTTCGTCCAGACGGTCATGGACAGCCGCATGCGCGAGCCCGGCGGGCCGAACGCCCCGCTGAGCTGACGTGCCTCCGCCGATCCCCACGAAGTCCACCACAGCCGCGCTCCAGAACCAGCAGCCGGGCCCGAAAGGAATGTGACAGCGGTGTCCATGCCCTTCTACGTGTCGCCAGAGCAGGCGATGAAGGACAAGGCGGACTATGCGCGCAAGGGCATCGCCCGGGGCCGCAGCGGTCTCGTGCTCCAGTACCGCGAGGGGATCCTCTTCGTCGCGCCGAACCCGTCCCGCGCCCTGCACAAGATCAGTGAGATCTACGACCGGATCGCGTTCGCCGCGGTAGGCCGCTACAACGAGTTCGAGAACCTGCGCAAGGCCGGTGTCCGCTACGCGGACGTGACCGGCTATCTGTATGACCGCCATGACGTCACGGCCCGGGGCCTGGCGAACTGGTACGCGCAGGCGCTCGGGACGATCTTCACGGAGAGCAACAAGCCCTTCGAGGTCGAGATCGTCGTGGCGGAGGTCGGCGAATCCGAGGAGCACGACCAGATCTACCGGATCACCTTCGACGGCTCGGTCGCCGACGAGCACGGGTTCGTGGCGATGGGTGGCCAGGCGGACCAGGTGGCGAGCGTGCTGAAGGATCGTTACGAAGATGGTATGGCGCTCAGCCAGGCACTCAGCGCGGCCCTGGCGGCGCTGGTCGGCCAGGGTAACGGCCCCGAGATCGCGCCGAGCCAGCTCGAGATCGCCGTCCTCGACCGCAACAGGGCGCATCGGACGTTCCGCAGGCTGACCGCCGGGCGCCTGGAGGAGCTGCTCGCCGAGGCCCGTTCATCCGCCGCGAGCCCAGCCGAGGCCCAGCCAGCGGCCGATGAGCCCGCGCAGGAAACGGGCAGTACAGATGATCCCGAACGGCGGCGCGCTGGTGCGGACGACGCTGGCAGCGCGGATGCCACTGATGCCCCTGCTGCCGGGCCTCCTGGCGGCGACGGCGCCGATCCGAACGGCTCAGGCGCCGCCGGCGGGAAATAGCCTGTCCCTATGGAGCGACGCATATTCGGGCTCGAGAACGAATACGGGGTCACGTGCACCTTCCGTGGCCAGCGGCGCCTGTCGCCCGACGAGGTGGCCCGCTACCTGTTCCGCAGGGTGGTCTCGTGGGGGCGGAGCAGCAATGTGTTCCTCCGCAACGGTGCACGGCTCTACCTGGACGTGGGCAGCCATCCGGAATATGCGACGCCGGAATGCGACAACGTCGTGGATCTGGTGGTGCACGACAAGGCGGGCGAGCGGATCCTTGAAGGCCTGCTGATCGACGCGGACAGGCGGCTGCGCGAAGAGGGTATCGCCGGGGATATCTACCTGTTCAAGAACAACACCGACTCGGCGGGCAACTCGTACGGCTGCCACGAGAACTACCTCGTCGGCCGCCATGGTGAGTTCGGCAGGCTGGCGGACATCCTCATCCCCTTCCTGGTCACCCGCCAGATCATCTGTGGCGCCGGCAAGGTGCTGCAGACCCCGAGGGGTGCCGTCTACTGCGTGAGCCAGCGCGCCGAGCACATCTGGGAGGGCGTCTCCTCCGCGACCACCAGGTCACGGCCCATCATCAACACCAGAGATGAGCCGCACGCGGACGCCGAACGGTTCCGCAGGCTGCACGTGATCGTCGGCGACTCGAACATGAGCGAGACCACCATGTTGCTCAAGGTCGGCGCCACCGATCTCGTGCTGCGCATGGTGGAGGCGGGCGCCGTGATGCGCGACCTCACATTGGAGAACCCGATCCGTGCGATCAGGGAGGTGAGCCACGACATCACCGGCCGCCGCCGGGTGCGGCTCGCCAACGGCCGCGAGATGAGTGCGCTGGAGATCCAGCAGGAATATCTTTCCAAGGCGCAGGACTTCGCTGACCGCCGCGGCGGCGACGCGATCGCCATCCGGGTGCTCGCGCTGTGGGAGCGGGCGGTGCGGGCGGTCGAGACCGGCGACCTGGATTTGGTCGCACGTGAGATCGACTGGGTGACGAAGTACCAGCTCATCGAGCGCTACCGGGCCAAGCACGACCTGCCGCTCGCGTCGCCGCGGGTGGCGCAGCTCGATCTCGCCTACCACGACGTGCACCGCGGCCGTGGGCTGTTCTACCTGCTGCAGAACCGCGGCGCGGTCAAGCGGGTGGCCAGGGATCTGGACATCTTCGAGGCCAAGTCCGTGCCGCCGCAGACCACGAGAGCGCGGCTGCGTGGTGAGTTCATCCGCCGGGCACAGGAGAAGCGCCGGGATTTCACGGTGGATTGGGTCCACCTGAAACTGAACGACCAGGCGCAGCGCACCGTGCTGTGCAAGGACCCGTTCCGCGCGGTAGACGAGCGCGTCGAGAAACTCATCGCGGGGATGTAGCGCTAGCCCGGGGGGCGACCCCCCGCAGATGGCCTGGGGAAGACCCCGGGGCGCCCCCGGACCCCCGCAGATGGCCAGATGTGAAACAGTGCTCGCCGGCCGCCGGTAGGCTGTCGGCGCAGCGGTCCAGGAGTCACTGCTGTCCACCCCCTGGCCGTCGGCTCACGATCCATCACGATCACCCGTTCCATGACGAAAAGGTCCCTTTATGCGCCGCATCGCAGCCCTAGCCCTACCGCTCGCAATCGTGATCGGCACCGCCACGCTGGTCGCCGGATGCGGCAGTTCGAGCCCGAGCCCGAGCGCGGCGATCAAGGTCACAGGGGCGTTCGGCCAGAATCCGGCAGTGCACATCCCGAAGGTGAAACCAGGTAACCGGCTCGTCGTCACGACGGTGGTCAAAGGCAGTGGCCCGCAACTGGGCCAAAGCGACGTCTTCATCGGCAACTATGTCGGCTACGTCTGGAGCGGCACGAAGTCCACGCTGAAGGCGGACACTTTCACGTCGGCGCCCTCGCTGTTCCCTCCGGGCGCGCAGCTGCTCAAGGGCCTGAAGCAGGCGCTCGTCGGCCAGCGCACCGGTAGCCGCGTCCTCGCTGTCCTCCCCCCGGCGGACTGGTATAACGCGCAGAGCACCCCGCAGACCGGTGTGAAGGCGACGGACACGCTCGTGTTCGTGGTGGACATGATCAAGACATACGCGGCGACGTCTTCCGCTGGCGGCCAGCAGCTCTCGCACGGCGGCGGCACGCTCCCGACGGTGGGCAGCGCGCAGGGCTCGGCGCCGACGGTGACGATCCCCAAGACCGCCCCGCCCAAGACACTCGCGGTGCGCACCCTGATCCAGGGCACGGGACCCAAGGTCACCAAGGGCCAGCTCATCGTGGTGCAGTACGTCGGCGTGATCTGGGCGAGCAAGAAGGTCTTCGACTCCTCCTGGGCCAGGAGCTCACCCATCGCGGTCACCATCGGCGCGTCGCCGACCCAGGTGATCCCCGGCTGGGACAAGGGCCTCGTCGGCCAGAACGTCGGCAGCCGGGTACTGCTCGTCATCCCGCCGGCGGACGGCTACGGCAAGACCGGTTACTCGCAGGCCGGTATCAAGGGCACCGACACCCTCGTGTTCGTCGTCGACATTCTCGGCGCGTACAGCCCGGCCACGGCATGAGCCAAAGCACTTGACTGAGACAACTAACTATGTGACATAGTCAACTAGTTGGTGCCGTCGGGTGAGCGGAGACACGGCCGTGATCAGCACACCGGCAGTGAGCGGGGAGCGCGGGATCGAGCGGCACAGCGCAGCCGTTCGGGAGTTCAACCGCTTTTACACCGGCGTGATCGGGTTGCTGCGAGGGGGTTATCTGCAGACGCCGTACTCGCTCACCGAAGCCCGCGTGATCTTTGAACTAGCGCAGTCCGGGCGCCCCGCGGCGTCGGCGGGCGCGGCCGCCGCCGCGCTGCGCAGATCGCTCGACCTGGACGCGGGATACCTGAGCCGCATCCTGGCCAGGTTCGACGCGGATGGCCTGATCAGCAGGGAGCGCTCGCCGTCGGACGGCCGTCGTCACACGATCAGTCTGACCGCCGCGGGGCGCGAGGCGTTCAGGCTGCTCAACGAGCGGGCCGAGGCACAGATCGGGCAACTGCTCGCCACCGTCGACGAACCTGACCGCGAGCGCCTCACCTCGGCGATGGCCGAGATCCGGCGGATCATCGACGGCTCAAGGGACAGGCCCGCCCGGGCCGGCCTCGTCGTGCTCCGGCCGCCACGGGCCGGCGAGCTTGGCTGGGTGGTGCAGCGCAACGGCGCGATCTACGCTGCCGAGTACGGATGGGACGAGACCTACGAGGCCCTCGTCGCCCGTATCGTCGCGGACTACGCCGCCAGCCACGACCCGCGCAGGGAGTCGGCGTGGATCGCGGAGGTGGACGGTGAGCCCGCCGGGTGCGTCTTCTGCGTCTCGGAGACCGGAACTGAGGCGAGCAGGGCGCGGCTGCGCCTGCTCCTCGTCGAGCCACGCGCCCGCGGCATGGGCATCGGTGCCCGCTTGGTCGCCGAGGTCATCAGCTTCGCGAAACAAGCGGGATACACCGAGCTCGTGCTGTGGACCAACGACGTTCTTGTCCAGGCCAGGCGCATCTACGAGAAGGCCGGATTCACGCTCGTGGAGTCGGTACCGCACCACAGCTTCGGGCACGACCTCGTCGGGCAGACCTGGCGCCTTCCGCTGTGCTAGCCCGGGGGGCGACCCCCGCGCCGCGTTTCCTTGACAAAGCCCGCCCGCCCTATGGGGGCGTTGCCCTACTGCTGATTTTTCCAGGCTGTCAAGGGGTTGGGAGCGGGTGAATGGCATTTTGGGGACAACCGCCGAGCGAACTCTAGCGCTGTGGATAAACAGGCGGCTGCGGCAGCCGTTATGCATCAGTGCTGGCTGGCTCTGGGCCGAGCAGGTCGGCGGCGTGGCGTCCGGCAGCTGCCGCCGCGAGGAAATACGCCAGATCCTCGTCGAGCCCGCGGCCCATCGTGGACAGCCGGACCGGGCAGTCCCGCAGCGTCTCGTAGAGCCCGTCCACCGGTACCCGCACCAGCGAGTGCCGGGCGCCGAGCGGCTGCGCTTCCGCGCTGACCCGGGCACCGAAGGGGCCAGGAAGCTCCGGTACGACCACGTCAGCCCGTGCGAGCGCCACCCGGCCGTAGGCGGTCAGGCTGTGGTGGGAGACACCGCGGTGCCGTTCACGCGGATCGGCCTCGCTGACCCGCAGTGCGGCCACCGGGCGCCCGTGGAGCACCGCGGCGGCGTTGACCGCCTCGCCCGCGCCCACGCCGGAAAATCCCCATCTCGTGCCCGTGCCGAGATTGCCCGGACCCTGTGACACGACAGCGAGATCGGCGTGCAGGACGTGCCGCGCCGCGAGCAGCCCGGTGTGCACGGTCACCGCCTCCAGATCACCGCCGAACGCCTGGCCGGCCGTCACCACGGCCGCGAGCCAGCCTGCCTGCCGAAGCTCGGCGCAGGAGCGGGAGAACCATGCGGGCAGCGCGCCGCCGTCCAGCATCACGTAGGCGACCACGGCACCGGGCCGGTGGGCGTAGCAGGCGGCCAGCACCGCGGGCAGCGCCGAGTGCAGGTCTGCGATCACCACGGGCATCCGGCCCAGGTCGTCGGCGTCCCGCAGCACCTCGTGATAGGCCGATCCCTGCTCGTCCGCGCCGAGCACGGTCGCCTGCAATGGCGTGTACCGCGCCTTGACCAGGTGCCCCGGGCCTTCCGGGTCCGCGGGCAGCCGGCCGGGCACGGCGATGACCAGCGCGTAACCGCCGGTGCCAAGGCCGAGGTCCAGCGCCGTGGTGTTGAGCAGCACCCGTTCGCCCGGTTCGGGCCGCCCGGTCAGCTCGGTATAGGCAAGCGCCCGGACTTCCGGGCCGGTTTCGTCCCTGCCGTCCACGACCACGTCAAGCTCGGCCGCGCCCGGCCACTCACGCCGTACCGCGGAAACCACGCCGCTGCGCCATCTGATCACGTTGGCAGGGTAGCGTCGGACAGGCGGAAGGGAGCGCGATGTCACGGCGGAAGACCGAACGGCTGCTGAGCCTGGTCCTCTGCCTGCTCGCCGCGCGGCGCTATCTCACGGCCGAGCAGATCCGCGAGGCCGTACCCGGATACCCGCCGCACGGCGAGGCGTTCAAGCGGATGTTCGAGCGTGACAAGGACGAACTGCGTGAGCTCGGCATCCCGCTCGAAACCGGCCCGGCCGGCGACGACGACACCGGTTACCTGATCAGCCGGCACGACTACGAGCTTCCGGAGATCACCCTGGAGACCGACGAGGCGGCCGTGCTCGGCCTGGCGGCCCGGGTCTGGCGCCGCGCGGAACTCGCCGAGGCCGCCGCGGGCGGGCTCCTCAAGCTGCGGGCGGCCGGGGTCGAGGCGGAGGACATCCCGGGCATCGAACCGCGGGTGCGTGCCGACGATGCCGCGTTTCCCGCGATGTGGCAGGCGGTGCGTGACCGCCTGCCGGTGACATTCAGCTACCAGGCGGTGGGACGGGCCATCCCGCAGCAGCGCCACCTGGAACCTTGGGGAGTCGTGAGCAGATACGGGCGCTGGTATGTGGGCGGCCACGACATGGACCGGGACGCGCCGCGGGTGTTCCGGCTCAGCCGGGTCATGGGCCCGGTCACCTTCGACGGCCCGCCACGCAGTTTCACTGTCCCCGCCGGGTCTGACGTGCGTGACCTGGTGCGGTCCTGGGGCGGGCAGCATCCGCGGCAGCGCACCGCGGTACTCCGGGTGCGCCGCGGTGCGGGATACGGGCTGCGGCGGTGGGCACGGCAGGTGCCGCAGGTGCCGGACGAACCAGGCTGGGATCGGCTGGAGCTCTCGTTTTCCGAGGTCGACTGGCTGGCGGGGAATCTCGCCTCCTACGGGTCTGATGTGGTGGTCATCGAACCGCCCGACCTGCGGGAGGCCGTGATCGGCTCGCTTAAGGCCGTGCTGACATGAGCGCGCCCACGGGTACCGGGGGAGCCGGGTCGGCAGGGCCCCGCGGGCCGCGGTCAGGGCCGTCCGGGCTGTCCGGGCCGCCTGCTGCCAGCAGGGCGTCCACCCGGGCAAGCACGACCCGGCTGCAGCGGCTGCTCGCCCTGGTGCCGTACGTGACGAGCAGGAAAGTCGCCTCCATCGCGGAGACCGCGGCGGCGTTCGGTCTTTCCGAGGAGCAGCTCGTCGACGACCTCAACATGCTGTGGTGCGTGGAATTGCGTGCGCCCGACCCGTACTGCCCGATCGACCTCTCGTACGAGGGCGGCGAGATCGTGGTCAGCCAGGCGGACCCGGTCGGCCGGCCGCTGCGGCTCGGCGCGGACGAGGCCAGCGCGCTGCTCGTCGCTCTGCGCATGCTTGCCGATATGGGTGCGGTGTTGCCCTGGGGGGACACAGAGCCTCCTGGGGACACAGAGCCTCCTGGGGACGCCCCAGGCCACGCTGGCCCAGAACCCCCCGGAATGCCAGGCGTGGCGGGCATTGCGTCCGTGGCAGGCGTCGCGAGCACGTCCGCGGCGGTGGGCAGGGTGATCGCCAAGCTCGAGGCCGCGTCCGGCGAGGCTGCCGCGCTCAGCAGCCAGGTGGCCGTGCAGGTGGAGGTGCCAGGTTCGGCCGTGCTCTCGCGCGCGAGGGAGGCGCTGAAGGCTGGCCGCCGGGTTCACCTGACCTACTACGTGCCAGGCCGTGACGAGGCAACCGAGCGCGATGTGGACCTGATGCGGCTCGTCGTGGTGGACGGCCGGACCTATCTGGAGGGCTGGTGCAGGCGCGCGGAGGGTGTGCGGCTGTTCCGCATCGACCGGGTCGTGGCGATCGAGGTGCTTGCCGCCGACGCCGAGGTGCCCGCGGGAGCGGAGCCGAAAGACATCGACCAGGGCCTTTACCAGCCCGCACCGGACGATATGCGGGTCGTGCTCGAACTCGCGCCCGACGGCCGCTGGGTCGCGGACTACTACCCGTGCGACAGCGTGGAGGAGCTGGGGGACGGGCGCTTGCGGGTCGTCCTGCCCACCGCGGATCCGCGGTGGGTCCGGCGGCTCGCGCTGCGGCTCGGTGAGCGTGGCCGCCTGGTGGAGCCTGCCGGGCTCGCCAGCGAGGTGCGGGAGCAGGCCGCGGCGGCGCTCGCGCAGTACGGGCAGGTGTGACGCGGATGAGCGGCGCGGCCTCGCGCGGACTACGCCCCAATCTCGATTTGCCGCGCCGGGGGTGTGAGCTGGCCATCGGCCGCGCGTACAATCAGCGGCAAGAGGTCTGCAAGCCGACAATGGCGTGCGGCCTGCGTCCCAGCTCCCGCTGAAGAGGACCGATATGCCTGATCTCAGCCCGTGGCACTTGCTGATTCTGGCGGCAGTGTTCGTCCTGCTGTTCGGTTCGCGCAAGCTGCCCGATGCTGCGCGGTCGCTCGGCAAGTCGATGCGCATCTTCAAGGCCGAGACGAAGGCGCTCCGTGATGGCGACGAGAACGCCGACGAGATTCGGACAGCCCAGACCGGCCAGCAACAGCCACTGCTGCAGCAGCCAGTGCAGCAGGCTCAGCCGCAGCCAGTGCCGCAGCCAGTGCCGCAGCCGACGCCGGTGACGGTGACCCTCGACGATGGCACGATCGTGAGCGGCATTCCGCTTGCGGAGGCGCGGCGTAACCAGCAGTCAACCTGACCCCACAGGAGCCGACCGTGCCACTCGGCTGGCCGGGGTCAGGCGCTGCCGCCGCAGCAGGCGGCTCCGGCAGGCCCCCGAACCCCGATGGGCGGATGTCGCTTATCGAGCACATCCGCGAGCTGCGGTCGCGCGTGCTCAAGATCCTGCTCGCGCTAACCGTCGGCTCGATCATCGGGTGGATCTTCTTCGGCCCGGTGTGGAAGTTCATCGAGCGTCCCTACTGCAAGATCGAGATACACGGCCGGCCTGCCGGCGCCCTGTACGGTTCGAAGGAATGCACGCTCTTCGTCACCGGCATCTTCGACTCCTTCTTTCTCCACCTGAAGATCGCCATCGTGGTGGGCATCCTGATCTCGTCGCCGGTCTGGCTGTACCAGCTGTGGGCCTTCGTCGCCCCGGGCCTTTACCGGCGCGAACGGCGGTGGACCTACCTGTTCGTGGGCACCGCGGTGCCGCTGTTCGCGCTTGGCGCGGGCTTCGCCTACCTGGCGATGACCCACGGCCTTCAGTTCCTGCTCGGCCTCGTGCCGGTCGGCGCGCTGCCCATCATCACCATCAACACCTACCTCGGCTACGCGATGGCCATGCTGCTGATCTTCGGCGTGGCCTTCGAGGTGCCGCTCACTCTCGTGATCCTGAACCTGGCCGGTGTGCTCACGCACGCGCGGTTCAGGAAGTGGCGCCGGATGATGATCTTCGGCGTGTTCGCGTTCGCGGCGGTCGCCACGCCGAGCCCCGATCCGTTCACGATGCTGCTGCTTGCTGTGCCCTGCGTGGTGCTCGTCGAGCTTGCCGAGATGGTGGTCTGGGCGAACGACCGGCGCCGGGCGCGAAGGCCGTCGCCCTATGACGGGCTCTCACCCGACGAGGCGTCGCCGCTCGACCTGGACGGCACCGACCAGCCAGCGAGCGTCGACAGGCGCTGAGCGGGCAGCGCAGCCGCGTCCCAGTGCCGCGGGCCGCTCAAGCCCGGGCACGCTCTAAGCTGACTCCATGACCACTCCGGCGCAGCGGTATGCCGCGTCTCGCCGCCGGTCACCCGCCTTCGAGGGTCTGTACGATTTCGAATTCGACGACTTCCAGCGGAGGGCTTGCCAGGGGCTCAAGGACGGCACGAGCGTGCTCGTCGCGGCTCCGACAGGTTCGGGCAAGACGGTCGTCGGCGAGTTCGCCGTGCACCTCGCGCTCGCGGCAGGCCGCAAGTGCTTCTACACCACGCCGATCAAGGCGCTGTCCAACCAGAAGTACGCCGATCTGGTCCGGCGGTACGGGCCGGCCCAGGTCGGCCTGCTCACCGGCGACAACAGCGTCAACGGCGAGGCGCCGGTGGTGGTGATGACCACCGAGGTGCTGCGGAACATGCTGTACGCGGGTTCAAGCACCCTGACCGGCCTCGGCTACGTCGTGCTCGACGAGGTGCACTACCTCTCCGACCGGTTCCGCGGCGCCGTGTGGGAGGAAGTCATCATTCATCTGCCCGACTCGGTGCAGGTCGTGGCCCTGTCGGCAACGGTGAGCAATGCCGAGGAGTTTGGCGAGTGGCTTGTCCAGGTGCGCGGCGACACGACCGTGATCGTGGACGAGCACCGGCCGGTGCCGCTCTGGCAGCATATGTTCGCGGACGGGCGGCTGTACGACCTGTTCACCAGCGTCCCTCAGGCCGCAGGTCCCGCTGACCCCGTGGGTCCCGCTGACGGCGCGCCGGGCGGCACCGTGGCGAAGGTCAACCCCGAACTGCTGCGCATCGCGCGACGCGAGGACTGGGGGGCGAGGGCGGGGCGCCGGCCGCAGCGGGGCGGGCGCCGCCCGCGCAGGTTCCGCCCGCCGAGCCGCGTCGACGTCATCGAGCGGCTGGACGCGGCCGGGCTGCTTCCGGCGATCACCTTCATCTTCAGCCGGACCGGCTGCGACGCCGCCGTTCTGCAATGCCTGCGGGCCGGCCTGCGGCTGACCACACCCGACGAGGCAGCGGTGATCCGTGAGCGCGCGGCGCGGCGGACCGCTGATCTCGATCACGAGGATCTGGCCGCGCTCGGCTATGCCGAGTGGCTCGAAGGCCTGCAGCGGGGCATCGCCGCGCACCATGCCGGCCTGCTTCCTGTTTTCAAGGAGGTTGTCGAGGAACTGTTCACCGCGGGCCTGATCCGGGCGGTGTTCGCGACAGAGACGCTCGCACTCGGCGTGAACATGCCCGCGAGGACCGTGGTGATCGAGCGGCTCGACAAGTGGAACGGCGAGACTCACGCGAACCTGACGCCGGGGGAGTACACCCAGCTCACTGGGCGGGCCGGGCGGCGCGGGATCGACGTGGAGGGCCACGCGGTCGTGATCTGGCAGCCCGGGACCGACCCGGCCGCCGTGGCCGGGCTCGCGAGTACGCGAACCTACCAGCTCACCTCCAGTTTCCGCCCCTCCTACAACATGGCGGTCAACCTGGTCGGCCAGGTGGGCAGGCAGCGAGCCCGCGCGCTGCTCGAATCGTCGTTCGCGCAGTTCCGCGCGGACCGCGCGGTGGTCGGTGTTGCGCGCCAGTTGCGGCGCAGCAGGCAGGCCCTGGACGGCTACAAAGAAGCGATGAGCTGCGACGCTGGCGATTTCGCTGGCTACATGTCCCTGCGCAGGGCGCTTTCTGACCGGGAGGCGGAGTTCGCACGCAGCCGCAGCGCCAGCCGGCGGGCCGAAGCGGAGCGTTCGCTCGGGCGCCTTCGGCCTGGCGATGTGATCCGGGTGCCCGGGGGCGGCGGGCCGGCGTCGCCGTCGTGCTCGACACCGGGGGCCAGGGCCCCGGACCGCTGGTGCTTACGGCGAATCGGCAGGTCAAGCGGTTGTCTACGGCTGACTTCCCGGTCCCGGTCGAGCCGTTGGAGCGGGTCAGGATCCCGAACTGGTTCAGCGCCCGGTCACCGCAGCATCGAAGGGATCTTGCCGCCACGGTCAGGAACAAGCTCGCCGGGCGGGATCTGCCGCCGCCGCGGCGCGGTCAGGCGCCCGACGACGCCGAGATCGGCCGGTTGCGGGCGCAGATCAGGCAGCATCCGTGTCACCGCTGCACCGACCGTGAGGAGCACGCACGCTGGGCCGAGCGCTACTTCCGGCTGGAGCGCGAGGTCGAGGGCCTGGAGCGCCGGGTGGCAAGCCGCTCGCATGTGATCGCGAGGACCTTCGACCGGGTCTGCACCGTACTCGAGCAACTCGGGTACCTGGCCGGCAATGGCAGCGCTGACAAGGTCACCGCGCAGGGCCAGATGCTCGCTGGCCTGTACACAGAGCTCGACCTGCTCACCGCCGAGTGCCTCGCCCACGGGCTTTGGGACGGCCTCGATCCCGCCGAACTCGCGGCCTGCGTGTCCGCACTGACCTACGAGTCGAGGCAGTCGGACGACGCGGCGGCGCCGCGATTGCCGCACGGGCGGGCCAGGGAGGTTCTCGCGGCCATGGTCCGGCTGTGGGGCGAACTTGACGCGATCGAGAGCGACAATTCGCTGTCCTTCCTGCGCGAGCCGGACTTCGGATTCGCCTGGGCTGCGTTCCGCTGGGCGCGCGGGCACCGGCTCGATGCCGTGCTCACCGAATGCGGCCTTACCGCGGGCGATTTCGTGCGGGCGGTGAAGCAGCTCATCGACCTTCTCGACCAGATCGCCGCCGCCGACCCGCAGCTCGCCGCGCCGGCGCGGGCGGCCATCGACGCGATGCGGCGCGGCGTCGTCGCCTACTCCTCAGTGGCCTGACGCCGGCCTGCCTGGCTGGCCCGCTGACATGGCCGCCTGACCCGTTGCCTGCCCCCGCCGGCCTGGGAGCGCAATTCCCGCTAACTGGGTGCGGGCTGTCCCACGGTCGCGCGCCCCCCACCTTCAGGGCGCGACCGCGGCACCTCGGTTCACGATCCGCCAGCTATGCGGGCCCGCGGTTCACGATGTGCGCGCCACGAGGGCCCGCAGTTCACGATGTGCGCGCCATGCGGCAGCCGTGCTGTGTTGCCCGGGGGGCGACCCCCCGGAGCCCCCACGACACCGGTTGACGCCGCAGTTGAGCCAACTCCCCCCGCGGCAGCCGTTAGGGATAAAAAACGTGCCGGTGCTGGCCCTACTGAGACAGGGCGGCGAGGGTCGCTGGCACGTCATCGACGCATAGCGCGTCCGCACCCGCGGCGGCGTAACTCGTGGCGGCGGCTGGATCGGGGCACCAGATGAGCACGTCGAGCCCGGCCTCGTGCGCTGCCGACACCGCCTCGGCGGCGGTGGGGAAAGGGTTCGCGTCCTTTTGGGCGGCGCCGGGGGATGACGCGGTCTCTGCCACCGGCCGCAGCGAGCCGGTGTGCAGGCCGATCGCGTCGACGCCGAGGCTCGCGGCCGCAGGTATCCCGTGCTGCGGCGGAAAGTACAGCCAGGTGAGCAGGCCGAGGGCGACCCCGGGGAGGTCCGGCCGCAGGCGGACGAGCAGCCCGGGATCGAATGATGTCACGAGCAGCGTGCGGCGCCGCGATTCCGCGCTCAGGGCCGCGGCAAGCAACGCGGCGGTGCGGCGGGATTTCGGGTCCGTGGCGTCGGCGAGCACTGTCTTCACGTCGATATCGATGCCGATCTCCGGCGGGACCGCGTCGAGGACGTCGGCAAGTCGCGCGATGCCCTGCCCGGCGAGGTCAGCGGCCGTGCGGTCCACGATGCGCGAGCCGTCGGGCGCCGTCCAGTCGTGCCGCAGCACAAGCTGGTCGTCGGCGGTGCGCTGGGTATCGATCTCGATCCAGGTCAGGCCGGAAGCCACGGCCGCCAGACAGGATTCGACCGTGTTCTCACGATGACCGCCGGACACGCCGCGACCGAAACCACGGTGCCCCACCACCGCGGGCTTTGCCGCGAAAACTTTGTCTGCCACGATGCCCACGATCCCATAAAGGTCACGCCGCGGCGGCGAGGCGGTGCGCCGACAGCGAAAGCCGTTCTGCGCATACCTGCGTGGTTCCAGGATGGTTGGCATGAGGCTGCTCGTGCTTGGTGGGACGCATTTCGTTGGGCGGGCCGTCGTGGCGGCGGCGCTCGAGCGCGGTGACACTGTCACCACGGTCACCCGCGGCGTCAGGGGCGCGCCGCCCGAGCCCGCGGAGGCGATCGTGGCGGACAGGACCGTCGGCGGCGCCTTGCCAGCGGCCCTTGGGGACCGGTCGTGGGATGCGGTTGTCGACACCTGGTCGGGCGCGCCGCGGGTGGCGGCGGACAGTGCCCGGCTGCTCGCGGGGCGCGCCGGGCACTACGGGTACGTGTCGAGCCGCTCCGTCTACCGCTGGCCCGTCCCGGTTGGAATGGACGAGACAGCGCCAGTCGTGGATGGCGACCCTGACAGCGACACAGATGCGGATTACGCCGCGGCGAAGCGGGGCGCCGAGATCGCGGTGCGGCAGGCCTTCGGTGACCGCGCGCTCCTGGCACGTGCCGGGTTGATCCTCGGGCCCTACGAGAACATCGGCCGGCTGCCCTGGTGGCTGCGGCGGCTCGAGCGTGGCGGCCGTGTCCTGGCCCCAGGCCCGCCCGACCGGCCGCTTCAGCTCATCGACGCACGCGATCTCGCCGTATGGATGCTCGGCTGCGCCGAGCAGGGCCGCGGCGGCGCGTTCAACGCGGTGAGCCTGCCCGGTCACGCGACCATGGCCTCGTTGCTCACGGAGGCCAGGCGGGTGACGGGTTCGCATGCGGACCTGGTGTGGGTTTCGCCCGAGGTGATTTCCGCCGCGGGCATCGAGGCGTGGACCGAGCTGCCGATCTGGTTGCCACCCACCGGCGAGGCCGCCGGGCTGCACGCGGGCGACGTGTCGCGCGCACTGGCCGCGGGGCTGCGCTGCCGGCCGGTGGAGGAGACCGTGGCGGATACCTGGCGGTGGCTGCAGGCCGAAGGTGACCCCGAGCCGCTGCCCGGACGCCCCGCTCCTGGCCTTGATCCGGCCAGGGAAGAACAGGTTCTTGCCACCCTCCGGTGAGGTTTAACTGGCAGCATTGCTCTGATGCCTACGACACCCGCGGTCCCCACGATCTCCGCGACCAGCCCATATCTGATGCTGCTTGATACGCCGGCGCTTTATTTCCGTGCGTTCTACGGGATTCCCGACTCTGTCACCGCGCCAGACGGTACGCCGGTGAACGCCGTCCGCGGCCTGCTCGACATGATCGCCTTCCTGGTCAAGCCCGACCGGCGCAACCAGGCCTGGCGCGGTCGGCCCACGCGGCTCGTCGCCTGCATGGATGCCGACTGGCGGCCGGTGTTCCGGGTCAAGGCGCTGCCCTCCTACAAGGCTCACCGGGCCGAAGCCGACGGAACGGAGATCGTGCCTGCGGCGCTTACCGTGCAGATCCCCGTGATCGAAGAGGTGCTCGACGCCACCGGAATCGCCCAGGCGCCCGCGCCGGGCTACGAAGCCGACGATGTGATCGGCACCCTCGCCGCGCGCGCCGACCTGCCCGTCGACATCGTCACGGGTGACAGGGACCTGTTCCAGCTCGTCGACGACGCCAGGCAGGTCCGGGTGCTCTACACCGCCCGCGGCTTCGCGCGGCTCGAAGCGGTCGGCGAGGCGGGCGTCACCGCCCGCTACGACATTCCCGGGCGCGCGTACGCCGATTTCGCCGCCCTGCGGGGTGATCCGAGTGACGGCCTGCCCGGGGTGCGGGGAATCGGCGCCAAAACGGCTGCCGCGCTGGTACGCCGGTTCGGCACGGTTGACGCCATGCTTGCCGCGCTCGACGAGGACCCCGTCGCCAGTGGCCTCGGCAGCAGCCGCGCGAAACTGGCCGCCGACCGTGACTATCTTCAGGCGGCGATGCCGGTCGTGCGGGTTGCCACGGATGCGCCCATTCCGCCACTCGACGACGCGCTGCCCGCCCGGCCGAAGGACCCGGCGCGGCTCGCGGACCTCGCCGAGCGGTGGAATCTGGCCTCGCCGCTGAGCCGCTTGCTGCGTGCGCTTGAGTCAGGTGCGCCGGGCGGCTGAGCCGGTGTCACGTCAGGCGCTGGGCTGGTGCCTGGTGCGCTGGCACGACCGGTATCTCACGTCGCGGTCAGATCGGAACGGCACAGCTGGGACCGTAGCGTAACTGTGCGTGTCTGAATGCCCATCGCCGCGCCGATTCATTCGACAATGGGTAGTTTAGTTACGAAAACTTCACTAGATCGTGAGCTACTCTCTACCATTACTCGGAGTACATTCACGGCGACTCTCACGGATGCGGCCTAAGCGGGAGGAGGTAGGTCAGTACGCCGCACCTTGCCCCGCAACAGGACGAAGGAGCCCGAATGTTACGACGATGGTGCATACCTTTCGCCGGCTTGACCCTCGTGGTCGGCTCGATGTTCGCGGCAGGCAGCGCTGCCGCCGCGACCCGGGGCCCGCGTGCTCCGGCGGCGCACGCCAGCAGGCCGGGCGGGCCCATGATCAGGCCAGCAGGGCACGCGACCTTACCGCTGGCCGGGCGCGGCGGTGTAAGGAACCAGGCGCAGAGCACCAACTGGTCGGGTTACGCGGCCACCGGCAGGACGTACACCAGCGTCTCTGCTAGCTGGGTGGAGCCGACCGGCACGTGCACGTCCGGTCACAAGTACTCCAGCTTCTGGGTTGGCCTGGACGGCTTCAACAGCGGAACCGTCGAGCAGACCGGCAGCGAGGTCGACTGCAGCGGCCGGACGCCCCAGTATTACTCCTGGTATGAGATGTACCCGGCGTACCCGGTCAACTTCAGCAACACGGTGCGGCCGGGTGACCACTTCACCGGCTCTGTCACCTTCAACGGCGGCAGCAGCTTCACCCTGAAGCTGTCCGACACGACCCAGGGGTGGAGTCACACCGTCAACGCCTCGCTGAGCGGGGCCGCCCGGTCCTCCGCCGAGGTCATCGTCGAAGCGCCCTCGTCGAGCAGCGGTGTTCTGCCGCTGGCCAATTTCGGCACCGTGAACATCACATCATCCACGGCCAACGGCTCGGCGATCGGCACCTTCAGCCCGACTCAAATCATCATGGTCAACAACAGCGGCCAGGCCAAGGACTCGGTCTCGTCGCTCAGCGGTAACGCAAACTTCAGCGCCACCTGGCTCCGCAGTAACTGAGGTCTTGCTCTGAAGTAACTAAATCCTGGCTCCGCAGTAATGGTTTAAATCTGCCGCGCCCGTCCCGTCTGCCCCGAGGGTTGCCGGGACGGGCGCGGCAGACGGTCACGGACCTGAGTCCGTCGGCCTTGGCCAGGCGGTTAAATGTCGAAGCCGCCGCTCTTGGCGCTGCGCAGGAATTCGGCCCACTCCTGCGGCGTAAATGTCAGAGCCGGTCCCATTTTGTTCTTGCTGTCCCGCACGTTGACAACGTTGTCTTCGGGCGACCTTACTTCCACACAGTTGCCGTTCATGGCACTGTGGCTACTTTTACGCCACTGGCGCGCTTTCATGATGCTCCCCCCATCGCAGCCATCATGGAGTTAGACTTTCCACTGGCGTACATTCTTAACCGGCTCCGTTTGCAGTGCGGCATTACGTCTCCCTGGGAATGAAGACGGCCCCGGGTCGCTGCCGATCCGAGGCACGGTGGTTATGTTAGACAGCCCCGGAGCCTAGCGGATCATCTTGCCGTCGTGTCGCGGGTACCCGAAAAAAGAGACCGGAGATCGAGGTCGCCCCAACTGTGGCCGTAGCGGCCGTCGAGCCGGTGGCATGTATGCGGTCGCTGAGCAAGCGATCCGGTTGGCGCGATGGCGAACTCTCGGCTCAGTCAGCGCCCGGCCGCGCCACGGCCAGCTAGGGCACGACTGCCCAGCATGACAGTCCACCAGCGCGGCCCGCGTGCCCGAACCCGGCCGGCCACGGCCCGCTGGCCCGGCTCATCGCCAGACATCATGTCTGATCTGCAGGATGAGCTCTCTCGATTGATCTGGGCCGAGCGAGTTTTGACTAATATGATCGAAAGCACGCTGATAATAGTACGTTTCAATCTCATCTTCTATATACAGGCTGTCAGTCATGTTTTCGAGATATACGACATCAGGTGCTATAACGCCATGTATCTGATTAAAACGGAACAGGGCGAAGGCGCCGGTGCTGATCGGGTGAAAGCTTGCCAACGGGAGGATCTGCAAAGTGACATTCGCCCGCTGAGATATTTCGGCCAGCTTGCCGAGCTGCTCGCTCATCACCGGGTTCGCGCCGAATCGCCTGCGCAAAACTGATTCTTCTATAATCACCCGGTACTCAACCGGAATTTCGCGTTCCAGCACGTCTTGCCGGGCGAGCCTGACCTTAACGCGACGGCCGATAGCGGAATCTGCCATGGCAGTGAACGACCGCCAGTTCGCGATTATCTCGCGGGCGTAGCGCTCGGTCTGCAGCAGCCCTGGGACGACCTGTGGCTCCCAGCTCATGATGGCTTCGGCTTCGGCTTCCATGCCGATGAACTCGCTGAATCCGTCCGGCCAGTCGGCCGAGTATGCCTCCCACCAGGCCTTGCGGTCGGCTTCGCGGGCCATCGCCAACAGCTCGTCGCGGCGCGAAACGTCCACCTGGTACAGCTCGAGGAGCCTGCGGGCGTCTGGCTCCTTGATGCCGCTGCGGGTGTTCTCGATGCGGCTGACCTTAGAGGGGGACCAGCCGAGGCGCTCGGCGACCTGGTCGCCGGTCAGGCCGGAGCGCTCCCGCAGACGGTGCAGCTCGGCGGCTAGGCGACGCCGTCGCACTGTCGGGCTGCCATGATCGGACACCCGTCCTCCAAAACCGCTTTTCAATACCCAGAATGGCCCTGGTTCACACGTACCTTAAGGGGCCATAGCACGGTGCCGGGCAGGTTCCACAAGCCTCTCCGTTGCAAGTGCAAATAAAAGTTGCAGTGAAAGATACGGTACCGGAGAATCGAGGTAGCGGGCCAGTTCCTAACGAGGGCAGGAGGAGGACCGCGCCATGACATGCGAGCGGAGCGACCATTGGGTCGCTCCGCTGTTCGTGTTGGCCGGAGGATCTGGGCGCGCGCGCCGCCGGAGCAGGCAACACTCACAGCACACGCCGCGCGGCGGTGGCGGCGTGATCCCATCCAGCAGAAAAATGCTGGGCCGGTATGCAGACCGGCCCAGCAGACCAGAAAGCCCACATCACCCGTGTCAACAGAAGAAGGAGCCTTGGTTACCACCTATACAACCCGAGGTGTCCCGGCGAGGCAACTCATCCGGGCCAGCCAGACCAGCCACGCTCCGCGGGCGCCGGTCGCCAAGGGTGCCGCGACCCGATCGGCAGGGGAGGTGATGTCATGACCGCGCTGATGATCACGGCGGCGATCGTGACGGGCCTTGTCGTCGGCTGGTGGGTCACCCTCACCGTCGCCTTGGCGGCGATGTCGCGCTCGCAGGCTCGCATGCAGCGCAAGGTGAGGTACTGGCAGGTCGAGGCGGGCCGGGTCCAGGCCGCAGCCGAACAGTTCACCCAGACCGCAGCCGAACAGTTCACCCAGACCGCACTCAAGCAGTTCGTCGCACCGGAGAAGTGGTGACGCCTGACCGTGACCTGCGGCAGGTAGCGCGCGAGAGCCCTCCCGGGAGGGCTCTCGCCGCGTCTGGGCGTGCGCAGCCGCGCCTGCAGGCGCGTTCTGCGCGCACTGCGGCAGGGGCCGCAGGTACCGGGTAATACGCGCCGCTGTCCCAGCCCGCGGCGTCCGCGGGCGGTGCTGACACGCACCGTGTTGGCGAGCGCAAGCACGCGCGGTGCGGCATGAGCCAGATCGGAGCTAGATTGGCGCGGTGAACACTGAGCTGTACCCAACCGGCCGGCTGGGCAGGGTCGCGGACGCGACGCGTGCGGCCGGGCTGAGCGCGCTGCTGCTCACCCCAGGGCCGGATCTGCGGTATGTGACCGGGTATGACGCCCACCAGCTCGAACGGCTGACCTGCCTCGTCGTACCCGCGCAGGGCGCGGCCTTCCTGGTCGTGCCGCGCCTTGAACTTCCCGCGGCGCAGGCGGCCGGGGTGCAGCGGCTCGGCGTCGAACTCGTGGCGTGGCAGGAGACCGACGACCCCTACGTAGTGGTCGCCACCAGGCTGCGGGCCGCCGTGGGCGACGTTACTCGGGTGGGGCTCGCCGACCGGATGTGGGCGATGATGGTGCTGCGGCTTCGCGCCGCCCTGCCTGGCGTGGAGCAGGCGCTCGCCGGCCCGGTGCTGCGCGGGCTGCGGATACGCAAGAACCTGGCCGAGGTGGCGGCACTCGGGGAGGCGGGCGCCGCGATCGACCGCGTGCACGACCAGGTACCTGAGTTGCTGCGGCCCGGCCGCAGCGAGCGTGAGGTCGGCGCGGACATCGCCGCCGCTATCCTGGCGGAAGGGCACGCCCGGGTCGACTTCACGATCGTGGCGTCCGGACCGAACGCCGCCAGCCCGCACCATGAATTGTCCGGCCGTGTGCTGACGCGCGGCGACGTGGTCGTCGTGGACATCGGCGGCACAATGCCGAGCGGCTACTGCTCTGACAGCACACGGACGTACGCGATCGGCACGCCACCCGCCGACTTCTCCGCCTACTACAAGGTGCTGCAGGAGGCGCAGGAGGCAGCGTGCAGCGCCGTCCGGCCTGGCGTCAGCGCGGAGGCCGTCGACGCCGCTGCGCGTGACCTGATCACGCAGGCTGGCTACGGCGAGTTCTTCATCCACCGGACCGGGCACGGCATCGGCCTGGAGACCCACGAGGATCCGTACATCGTGGCCGGCAACGCCGAGACCCTCGAACCGGGGATGGCCTTCTCCATCGAGCCAGGGATCTACCCTGGCGCGCACGGGGCGCGTATCGAGGACATCGTCGTCTGCACCGAGCAGGGCGCGGCGCGGCTGAACAACAGCGGCCGCGACCTCGTGATCGTGTGAGGGTGCGACTGCGCGACGGGTGGCCAGATTCCCGCCGATTTTCTCCTCGATCGCGAGGTACGAGATGGAAACACAAGACCGGATCGACGACGTAGCGGCGCTTCTCGACCTCACCGACGTACTTGTCGAACGTGAGGTGCGGCCGGCCGCGGCCGCTGCGGAGGAGTCCGGCCGCTTCCCGCGCGAGCTGCTTCGAGTTCTGGGCCGTGCCGGGCTGCTCGGCCTGCCCTACCCCATCGAGGACGGTGGCGGCGGGCTACCGTACGAGGCATACCTGCGGGTTGTGGAGAAGCTCGCGGCGGGCTGGCTTGCCATCGGGCTCGGTGTGAGCGTGCATACCCTCGCCTGCTTCCCCCTCGCGAAGTACGGCAGCCCCGGCCAGCGCGCGCAGTGGCTGCCCGCGATGCTCGGCGGCGAGATGCTGGGCGCCTACTGCCTGTCCGAGCCGCATTGCGGTTCGGACGCGGCTGCCCTGCGCACCCGGGCCGTGGCTGACCGCGGCGGTTACACGGTGGACGGCGTGAAGGCGTGGATCACGCACGGCGGCGTGGCCGACTTCTACGCGCTCTTCGCCCGCACGGACGGTGACGGCACCGGGCCGGGCCGGGCTCAGGGGATCAGCTGCCTGCATGTGCCCGCCGGGACGCCGGGCGTATCAGCCGCGCCGCCGGAGCGGAAGATGGGCATGCGGGCCTCCGTCACCAGTCAGATGATCTTCGAGGGCGCGCATGTGCCCGCCGGCCACCTCGTCGGCGCGGAGGGCGCAGGATTCAAGATCGCGCTTGCGGCCCTCGATGCCGGGCGGCTCGGCATCGCCGCGTGCTCCGTGGGACTCGCCCAGGCGGCGCTCGATGCCGCGGCCGGCTACGCGAGGCAGCGGCGGCAGTTCGGCCGGCCCATCGTCGAGTTCGACGGCATCTCGTTCATGCTCGCCGACATGGCCACGGCCGTGGCCGCAGCCCGGGCGCTCTACCGCGAAGGGGCGCGGCGCAAGGACGAAGGGCTTCCATTCGGCACGCAGGCCGCGATGGCCAAGCTGTTCGCCTCCGACGCGGCGATGCGTGTGGCGACCGATGCGGTCCAGATACTTGGCGGCTACGGATACGTGGCCGACTTCCCCGCGGAACGCTACATGCGCGAGGCCAAGATGCTGCAGATCGTCGAGGGCACGAACCAGATCCAGCGGCTGGTCATCGGCCGGGCGCTCGCCCGCGGCGAGCACACCTGACCGCGCCGCGCCACATGGCGATCCTGCGCGACGCGCACCCGACGGCAACCCGCGATGGCGGCTGCTGGCACTGACGCTCACCCGGCGGCCTGCTGCGCCTCAAGCCGTACTGCCGGGCCGGCCAGGATTCATCCGTGCTCACGCCCGCACTTTCGTGCGGATGGCGCGGCCGGGAGTGTGCGGTGACCGCCATCCGCGTTCCGGTGTCTTTACCGCGCCAGGGCCTTGGCCAGCCCGCCCCGCTGCCGGCGGCTGTCGAGCCGTCCCTGGACGGGCCAGCGCACATCGGTTGCCCAGCCACATCGCTCGAACACCCGGATCAGGGCCGCGGAGGGATCGATCTGGCGCTTGTCGACACCATGCCGTGCGCACGTCGGATCCGAGTGGTGCATGTTGTGCCAGCTCTCACCGAAGGAAAGCAGGGCGAGGGGCCACAGGTTGGTGGCGCGGTCGAAGCGACGCGTGGTGAAGGGGCGGTTGCCGAGAAGATGGCACAGGGAGTTGACGCTCCAGGTCACGTGCTGCAGCAGGCACACCCGGACCAGGCCAGCCCAGATAAGCGCGGTCAGCGCGGCGCGCAGGCTCCCCCCGATCGCCCAGCCTGCGCCGAACGGCACCGCGAGTGACACGACACACAGCGCTGGGAAAAGGGCCGACACCACACGCATTCCCCGGTCCGCCATGATGTCGGGCGCGTAGCGGCTGGCCGGCGAGGGGTCGTCGCGGAACATCCAGCCAAGGTGGGCGTGAAACAGCCCACGCAGCAGACCGCGGATGCTGGTGCCATAGCGGTAGGGCGAGTGCGGGTCACCGGGGCGGTCGGTGAAGGCGTGATGCCGCCGGTGGGTGGCGACCCAGCCGATGACGCCGCCTTCAAAGCTCATCGAGCCGAGGGTGGCGAGCACGACGCGAAGCGCGGGCGCGGCGGTGAAGCTGCGGTGGGTGAAGCATCTGTGGAAGCCGGCCGTCACGCCCAGCCCGGTGATCACATAGAGGCCGGCCATCAGCAGCACGTCGGTGAGGCCGACGCCGTGCCCCCAGGCCAGCCACAACGCCAGGCCCAGACCGGCGAACGGGAGGGCTGTCAGCAGCACGGTCACCGCCAGCTGTATCCGCGCACCCGGCGTGCGGCTGGCTGGCGCGGCGTCAGGGAAGGCAGCGGTGCCGTCGTACGCCGCTGTACAGTCTCCAGCGGCGCCGTCTCCAGCGGCGCCGTCTCCAGCGGCGCCGTCTGTTGCGGTGCCGTCGCGGGCGCCGCTGTCCGTGGTCATCGTCTGTTGTGTCACTTTGTCTGCTCCTGTCCGTGCCGGTCAGACCGGCCGCTGGTGCACGTAACACCACCGGCAGGCTGGTCCGGCCGCCATCGCTGCCATCTCTGCCGTGACCGCGTGATCGGTCTCCTCGTAGTGGGCGATGGCATGGCGGCCCGGCGACTCGTCGGAGCAGGCCACCCATCCGCAGCTCAGGCACACCCGGAGCGCCATCCAGCCCAGCCCTTCGGCCGTGCACTGCTCGCACGCCTTGGACTGCGGGATGACAGGACGGACCGCGTCGAGATGCTCGCATCGCGGCCTGGATCCGTTGGGTCCGCTCCCGCGGGCTCGCCCCATGCCATCAGTCAATCCGCCGGCGGACGCCGGGGAAACGAGCAGACCGAGCAAGGCTCATATCGCACGCCGATCACCAGATGCACGGCGCGAGCGTGCGCCCTCAGCTGATCAGCTCGTGGCCTGCCCCGTCGAGCCAGCCGAGCTCGTCCGCAAGGGCCCGCGCGCACATGACGACGGCCTGCACATGGACCGACTGGTCGCTGGCCCTCCACAACACAGACCACGGGTAGCGCGACACCGGATCGGCGAGCGGCTTCCACACGATATCCGGCAGTGCCGACGCGCATGATGACGGCACGCACAGCACGCAGCGTCCCTGTGTGAGCAGATCAGCGGCCCCCCTGATGCTGTCCACCGAGCCGCGGTACAGGGTGGGGACGAAACCGACGGAGCGGCACAGCTCAACGAGGAACTGGTTGAACTCGGGCGCTCGCCCTTCCGGGGACAGCAGCAGCGGCTCTTTGGCCAGCAATGCCACGGGAACACTCGTCAGGTCCGTGAAATGGTGCCCTGGTGCCACGAGGACGCCGAGCGGATCCAGGCGGAACAGCTCGGATGCCACCTCAGCCGGGGCCAGCGAGGCTCGCCCGAACCCGACGTCGAGCCGGCCATCGGCCAGGAGCTTGAACTGCTCGGGCACGCCGACCTCGACCTGATGGACCTCGAGGTCGGGGTAACGTTCCTGGACCTCGCGCAGGATCTGTGGCATCGAGTCGTAACTCGCGTCAACGATGCCGACCCTGAGGGCAGGGGCGGCCTGGTCAGCACACCGCGCCGTCTCCTTGGCCCGGTCGACCATGGCGAGAATCCGCCGTGCCTCGATCAGGAACAAGGCCCCTGTCCGCGTCAGCTCCACGTGGTGGGTGCTGCGGTCAAGCAGGCGCACGCCGATCTCGCGCTCCAGTCGCTGGATCTGCTGGCTCAGTGCCGACTGCACGATGTGCTCACGCGCGGCAGCGCGCCCGAAATGCAGCTCTTCGGCGAGCGTCACGAAAAAACGAAGCTGACGAAGCTCCATGGCCCCCCTCGGCGGACTCCGCTCACAGTATGTACTCGGCCATGAAGTGCCGTGTACGCCGGCGAGTTCGCGCCGCGGCGGCTTATGCGCCTGCGACGTCGGCGGCCCTGGTCGCTGGTGCGGGGGCCGCAATGGCGGGTGGCGCGGCAGGCCTGAGACGCGGGGGATTCAGCTGCCCTGGTCGGTACCCGGGCCGCCCGGACCGCGCTGCCTCAGGCACGTCAGGCCGCCGAACCCGCGGCGGCGCGATACGGCGCTGTCATCCGACCACAACCAGTAGCCAACCGGACAGAGCCTGATGTGCACACGGTCGGCGATCAGGCCCCACACGCCCCGCCGTGCCCAGATGGCGACGACGATCGCGACGAGGCCGAGGATGATCAGGTACCAGGCTCCATGGGATGACAGCGTCCGCTGCAAAGCGAAGAACAGGATCGTGCCGACGATCGGTCCCTCGATCGTGCCGACGCCACCGATACGATGTGGGATCGAACCATGGGTACTTTGTGACTGTCAACAGGCAGGCAACGCGCTGATCTGCGGCGCGTCGATCGTGGCTCAACCGATACGCGGGAGTGGCACTTTCGTCGCGATGGCCCGGCGGACGCTGAAGCCGGCGGGCCATCGGGGAAGAGGCACGGCGCGGGCAGTGGCCCGCCTCACTGGCCGCCTCACTGGCCACCTCACTGGCCGCCTCACTGGCCGCCGCGTTGGCCTGCCGCACCGGCCTGTTTCACCGGCATGATCCGGGCAGGCATTGACACCGGGTGCCGGGTTGCGCTGTTGTTCCGTGGCAGAGGTACGGCCGACGGGCTGTCGTCGCGGGATCGGCCCATGGCACCGCACCGGAGAAGGGCGCACAACATGAGCGAGTGGGACGCAACTTCCTACGAGGGCAAAGACACCATCCTGCGGGTCCTGCGCAGCGAGGCGGACCGCATGTTCGCGCTGGCGGAACCTGCTAACGCATGGAACGCACCGACCGCGTGCACCAACTGGACCACCCGGGACGTGGTCGGCCATTTGGTCGACACGACCGAGGGATATTTCGCCGCGTTCGACGCGGCCCGCGGGCAGGGCGAGACCGGGGGCGCATATGGCCTGCCGGGCATGATGGCCAAGGTTAACGAGAATGCGACCGCCTTCCGCGAGGTGCCGCGGGAGGAAATGATGGACCGGCTGCGGTCGGATTTCGCGAAGATGATGGGGATCCTCGATGGAGTAGGGCCCGACGAGTGGGCGGGGTTCCTGGTGCCGCACTTCTACATGGGCCCGGTGCCCGCGTTCTTCTACGCGGCCGGCCAGCTCATGGACTACTCCGTGCACGCCTGGGACATCAGGCAGGGCAGCGGCCGGGCGCATGGCCTGTCGGGCGACGCGGCTGACCTGCTCGTGCCGTTCATGTTCGTCCTGTGGCAGTCCACCGTGCGTGCCGATGCGGACCTGACGCCCATGCGGCTCGGCGTGCGGGTGAGCGGCCGCAACGGAGGCGACTTCCGGATATCGGTGGATGAGAAGGGGATGGCCTACGAGCAGGGCGACATTTCCGACCTGCCCACGGTGCTCGAATTCGACCCGGGCAGCCTGGTGCTGACGACATTCGGCCGCAGCAACGCGGGCACGGTACGTGGCGACGCCGCGATCGCCGACAGATACCTGAATATGTTCTTCGCCATCTAGCGGCGCCCCGGTCTCCTCTGGCGCGGCACCGTCACACGGGCCGCGTAGCGCGGGACCCTGGCTCAGCTCAGCGTCGGGGTCGAGACGCTGCTTTGACGGCGTCTGCCAGGCCCAGCAATGGCCCGGCCCATCGCTGGGGTAATCCGTTGCCAACAGGCCATGGATCATGATCCGGGCGATGGCCGCGGCCCAGGCGGCGCCGGGCTTCATGATCGCGGTAACTTCTCGGCGATATGTGCGGAAAAGTTACCGCGATCATGAAAGCCGCCGTGGGTCAACGGCGATGGGCGGCGGGCCTCTTCTGCGAGATGACCGAGGAGGCCCGCGGTGTGGGCGAGGAGCGCGAAACCGCGCAGGACCTCGACGGAAAACCCAAGATCGGCAAGCGCCGCCCCGCACACGCCGGCTCTGTTGACCGGCAGGGTCCGGCCAAGAATGGCGGGCTGCACGCGGCCCACCGCCTCGAGCAGCCGCAGGTGGGGCCGGCGCAGGCCCTCCTCTTCCGCGATCCGCAGGATCACGGGCGTGCGCGGGTCAGCGATCTTGTGCTTGGGATGCCCGAGGCCGGGCATGAGCCGCCGCCCGGCCGCTACTGCCCGCAGCGCGTTTCGCGCGATCTCGTCCCACCGGCCCCCGCAGCGTCCGCTGCATCCGCCGCCGCGTCTATGGCATCCGGTCCACCGGGACCGCTACCCGGCCCGGGGGATGGCAGCATTCCCTCGTGGTCCGCGAGTGCGCACGGGAGGAATCTGGCGCAGTCCTCGGTCACGCCCAGTAACCGTGAGCCGCCGCCGAGCAGCCCGGCAGCGAGCGCGCCCGGCAATGCGTCCGGCGCGCCCGCCAGGGTGAGCCGTGCCGCTATCGCCGAAGGGGTAAGGCCGTGATCAGCGAGTGCGACCACTACCGCCTCGAAAGCCGCAGTTCCCCAGGTGCGGGCCGGCGCATGGCCACGAGCCACGACGCGAGTTCGCCGAAGCTGATCCGGCCGAGCAGGTCCGCGGCGAGATCATGGCCGAGCAGGCTGACCGAGCTTTCGTCCGAGGTGCCTATTGAGGTTTCGTCACCCCTGGCTTGGTGTGCCTTGCTGCGCCGTGCCGGGCCGCCCAGGGGGCTGCTGTACTTGTGACTGCTGCTCAGGGGGCTGCTGGCGGGTCATGGCCCGTCCTGCCTGCCGGAGACCGGGGGAGTCGCGGACTGCGCGTCGTACTCGCCGGGTGGGTGCCCGGCCGGCAGCCGGTGCTTGGCGACGCGCGCCGTCGGCGTGCGGGGAAGTTCGCCGATCAGCTGCCAGAAGCGGGGCACCTTGAACGGCGCGAGCCGGTCCGCGGTCCACGTCAGGAGCTCACCGAAGTCGACGCGCGAACCGGCGGCGGGCACCACGAACGCCTTCACCTCCTCTTCTGACAGCTCCGAGGGCACTCCGACCACGGCGCAGTCCTGCACGGCGGGATGAGCGAGCAGGACCTCCTCCACCTCGAGCGGTGACAGGTTCTCGCCCCTGCGCCGGATCACCTCCTTCTTCCGCGCGACGAAGGTGTACGTGCCCCCCGGATCGACCGTGACCAGGTCCCCGGTTCGCAGCCAGCCGCCGGTCATCACCTTGGCCGTCTCTTCGGGCATCTGCCAGTATCCGGGCGACACCGCGGGGTTGCGCAGCAGCAGTTCCCCGGTCTCGCCCGGGCCAAGCTCACGCCCGTCCTCCGCCAGCACGCGCGCCTCATTCACGGTGCCGAGGCGCGGATGCTGCCGCGGCGCGCCGAGCGTGCCGAACGGGCGAGTGCCCCGGGGCCAGATCAGCCCATATGGCGTCTCCGACATCGCATAGCCGCAGACGATCCGCAGGCCGAAGCGGCGTTCGATCTCCTCCTGCCGTTCCTGCGGCGGCGCCGGGCCGGTGTAACACAGGCGAAGCGGGTTGCTCGCGTCGTCGGGCCGCTCCGGCTGCCGCATGAGGATTTCGAGCATGGCGCCGATGGCGTTGAACTCGGTGGCACCGTGCCGGCGCGCGGCGTCGATGAAACCGCGCGCGGAGAAGCGGGGGAGCAGCACCAGCCCGCCGCCACAGGCCAGCGAGCCCATGACCGAATAGGCGGGCGCGTTGATGTGAAACAGCGGCAGCGAGGTCATCAGGCGGTCGCTTGCCGTCAGTTCCATCCAGTATGGGAATCCCTCACCCGCCATCGCATACGCACGGTGCGTCTGCATGACGAGTTTGGACTGGCCGGTGGTACCTGAGGTCGGGATCAGGACCGCGAGGTCGTCCGGGCTGACGCCGACGGGCAGCCCGCCGCCGTGCGCTGCGCCGCCCTGTGCCGTGCCACCCACCCCCGCCAGCCAGCCACCCGTCAGCATGCCAACGTCGAGTACGCCGAGCGCCGGCACGTCCGCGACCTCGCTGACCCGCGGCAGCAGGCCATCGTCGGTGATGAGGGCTCGCGGCTGGGTCTGCTTGACCAGTCCGGCGAGCTCGGCGGCGGAACTCAGCGGATTCGTCGGCACGGTGATCGCACCGAGCACGGCGAGGCCCAGCCAGCAGAGCAGGTACGGCGGGGTCGTGCGCGCGGTCACCACGACGAGGTCACCGTGGCGCACTCCGGCTGCCTGGAGCGTCTGCGCCACGGCGGCGACCCGTGCGGCGGCGCCGCCGAAGGTCAGGCACCCGTCGTCGGTCCGCAGCCAGGTGCCCTCTGCGTCCCTGTCAGCCGCCGCGGAAAGCAGGCCGCCGATCGTCTCAGGCACCGCGGGAGGCGATCGTCTCAGGCACCGCCGGAGGTCGCGAGCGCCTCCGGCGTAACGATCTGGTCGACCAGTCGCGTCGCGACTGTGTGGTCGAGCCTGCCGCTGTCGCGCAGTTCACGTGCGGCCGGCACCGGATCATGGTCGGAGAACAGCCGCTCGTCCGTGTAGTCGATGGGCCGCCCGGTGGGGTCGACCGTCCACCACGACGCCTCGAGCGCGATCCCGTTGTTGTCCGTGAAGTAGATCGAGCGCAGGAAGCCGTGGTCAACCACGTCGGTGACCTCACAGCCATGGCTCTTCAGTCGGTCACGCAGGCGCAGCAGTGCGTCCTCATCAGGAAGGTGCATGGACAGGTGGTCGAACTGCGCGGCCCTCGCATACGGGACGCCGGCCGGCTTGGCGAAGCTGTCGAGATGCTGGCCGGTGAACTCGAAGAACGCGATGGTGTTGCCTGGCGCCACCTCGAAGAAGTAGTGCCGGAACGCCGGGGTTCCGATCGTTGTGACGAGGCGCACGTCGAGGACGCCGTGCCAGAACCGCACGGTCGCGTCCATGTCGCCTGTCACGAGAGCGAGGTGGTGGACGCCTCGCCAATGAACCGTGTCTTGGGTCGCAGCCATTTCTCAACGGTACGCCCGCCCCGCAGCCGGCCGCGAGCCGTCCTCGAGCGCGTCCGTGGCGAACCCGCCGGTGCGGGTGCCCGCCCGCCCCTGGGCGAGCGCGCGTCCGGTGAGCGTGCGCGTCCGGTGAGCATGCGCTAGCGGGGTGTGCCCGTAACGGGCACAGGGTGAGCGGCCGGGCGCGGCTGGTGCGCGCTTGCGTGCGTTCGGGGCAGCCGACGAGTTGGCGGCGGGGCGCGGCTTATGCCATCGTTCGGATAGTGCGCAAATACGTGATCATGGGTGTTCAGGGCAGTGGCAAGAGCACGCAGGCCGCCACGCTCGCACGTGACTTTTCCCTCACGCAGATCGGCGTCGGCGACATTTTCCGCTGGCATGTGCAAAACCACACCAAGCTCGGCGCGCAGATCCGCCGACTCATGGCGCGCGGCGAGCTCGTCGGCGATGATGCGGCCGAGCAGGTGGTGCAGGAGCGGCTGGACCAGCACGACTGGAACTACGGGTTCATCATCGACGGGTTCCCGCGCAACCGGCGGCAGGCGGAGTTCTTCCTCGAGAGCTACGACATCGACGGCGTCATCTACCTGTACCTGCCCGACGAGGAGGTACGGCGGCGGGTCCTCGCCCGGCGGCTGTGCTCGCAATGCGGCCTGGACTACAACCTCATCGCACATCGCCCGAAGGACGAGGGCAGATGCGATGTGTGCGGCGGCGAGCTCATCACCAGGGAGGACGACACCGAGGAGGCGCTCGCGGCACGGCTGCGGGACTACCACGGAAAGACCGATCCGGTGCTCGACCTCTTCCGGCGCAAGGAGTACGTCATCACCGTGGACGCGAGGCCGGGCAAGGAGGCCGTGCAGCGGGAGATCAGGCAGAAGCTCGGGCTGTCGCTGGCAGGTGAAGCGGGTGACGCTGGAGCCGCGAAGACAGAGGCGCGGCAGGCCGCCGGGTGAGCGTCAGTGCCAGCAGCCCGCCAAGCCGGTGACTGGTGTCACGCCGTGACTGGGCGTCACGGTCCGTGCCACACCGCCGCAGCCGTTAGGCTCTGCCAGCCCGGGGGCGACCCCCGGCCCCCCGCTGCGCCGTGGCCGCGGCGGCGCCCGCGTGGCAGCCGTTCAGGCTGTGCTAGTACGGGGGGCGACCCCCGGGCCCCCCGCTGGGTCGTGGCCGGCGCGCCGCGTGGCAGCCGTTCAGGCTGTGCTAGTACGGGGGGCGACCCGCGGGCCCCCCGCTGGGGTCGTGGCCGGCGGGCCACACCACGCAGCCGTTGGGTACCCAACGGGCGGGCCGCCACTGCCGGGCCTGCCGTTGGCAGGGCAATGGCGGCAGGCAATGGGTACATGTTGACGGCCGTGCGATAGCGCCCCCAACGGGCCAGCCACGGCGCGTTGGGCTGTGCCCGCCAGGGGGGCGACCCCCCCGGGGCCCCCGCTGGGCCGTGCGCGGCGCCGCGCGGCAGCCGTTAGGGATATTGCTGCTGAACGGCTGCGTGGGAGTGTCACAGCGCGGCAGGCCGGTCCGGACGGCTGGCCTTAATACTTGTAGAGTCGCAAATGTTCTAGGCCTATAAGGGTCGAGGTGCGGCGTTGCCCGAGCTCAGCCGTCGGCGGCGGATGCTCATACTCGGGATCTGCTGCATGAGCCTGTTGATCGTGGGGCTCGACAACACGATCGTGAACGTCGCGCTGCCGTCGATCAAGCGTGACCTGCACGCCTCGATCTCCGGGCTGCAGTGGACCATCGACGCCTACCTGCTCGTGCTCGCCAGCCTGCTGATGCTTTCCGGTTCGACCGCAGACAGGCTCGGCCGCAGGCGCGTGTTCCAGACCGGTCTCGCGGTTTTCACCGCGGGTTCACTGCTGTGCAGCGTGGCTCCGTCGCTCGGCGGGCTGGTCGCGTTCCGCGCGGTGCAGGCGGTGGGCGGTTCCATGCTGAACCCGGTCGCCATGTCCATCATCGTCAACACGTTCACCGAGCCATCGCAGCGCGCGCGGGCGATCGGCGTCTGGGGTGGCGTGATCGGCATCAGCATGGCGCTCGGGCCGATCGTGGGCGGAGCGCTGATCGGGACGGTGGGCTGGCGGGCGATCTTCTGGGTCAATGTGCCTGTCGGTCTCGCCGCGATCGGGCTGACGGCGCTGTTCGTGCCCGAGTCACGGGCGCCGCGGCCACGCAAGCTCGACCCGGTCGGCCAGCTACTGATGATCATCACCTTGACCGCGCTGACCTATGGGATCATCGAGGGCCCGCGTGCGGGCTGGGGATCCGCACTGATCGTGGGCTGTTTCGCGGCCGCCGCCGGTGGGCTGGCGTGCCTGATCCGTTACGAGCTTCGCCGCGACGAACCGCTCATCGAGGTGCGCTTCTTCCGCAGCGTGCCGTTCGCTGGCGCGACTCTCATCGCCATCTGCGCGATGGCCGCGATGGGCGGATTCCTGTTTCTCAACAGCCTGTACCTGCAGGACGTGCGCGGCTACAGCGCGCTGCACGCGGGTCTTCTCCTCGTGCCGATGGCGCTGATGATGCTCGTCTTCGCCCCGCTGTCCGGGCGCGTCGTCGGCAGCCGGGGGCCGCGGCTGCCGCTGATCGTGGCGGGTGCCGGGATCATGCTGGCCGGCGCAGGGCTGACGATGCTCGCGGACCAGACCGCACTGGCCTGGCTCATCGTGACCTATGTGCTGTTCGGCGTCGGCGCCGGGGTGGTCAATCCGCCGATCACCAACAACGCGGTATCGGGCATGCCAAGGTCACAGGCTGGGGTGGCCGCCGCCGTGGCGTCGACGAGCCGCCAGATCGGCCAGTTGCTCGGGGTGGCCGTCGTGGGGTCGGCAGTGACCGCACGCATCCACGGCCCGCTCGCGGCGAGCCTGGCCGCCGCGAGCCACGTGGGCTGGTGGATC
Organism: uncultured Actinomycetota bacterium; assembly: GCA_963851085.1. Lineage (GTDB taxonomy): Bacteria > Actinomycetota > Actinomycetes > Streptosporangiales > Streptosporangiaceae > DATFVJ01. Next base: position 264,059 of record CAWKNX010000009.1, read on the forward strand.
GTGGCGGGCTGCGGGGCCGCGGTGCTGGCAGGTGGCATCGTCACGACGACCCCGTGGGCGAACCGTACCGCCGCGGCGACGGCGGCCCGGCTCGCCCCGGACGAGATGGACCTGCGGCTGCCCGCGGGGACGTCATGAGCCAGCACGACCGCGCCGGACAGGCGACCCGGATCTGGCTCGGCGTGCGGCAGCTTGTCCTCGAACGGCGCGACCGCAGGCGCGCTGTCTGCGCTGCGCTTGGCATGAGCTTCATCAGGGCGAACGCGCTGCGCATGGGTCGGGCGGCCCGATGACGATGCGTGACCTCGCGGCGAGGCTTCCGGCCGACGCGCCATACACGACGCTCGTCGTGGACGATCTGGAGCGCCGCGGTATGGTCACCCCGGCCGTCCATCCCGCCGACCGCCGGTCGAAGATCGTGACTGTGACCGTGGCCCGGCGCCGAGGCGGCCGCGCTGGCCGAACGGATCCTCGGCGAACCACCCGCGGCCCTGCGTGATCTGGCGCCGCGGACCTGGCGGTGCTCGACCGGATCGTGGCCACGCTGCTGAGCGAGCCATCGCCCGCCCGGCTGTATCCAGCAGGCAGTCGAGCGCGCGTTACTTGAGCGCACCCGCGGTCAGGCCCGAGATGATCCGTTTCTGAGCGAAGATCACGATCACCGCGACGGGGATCGTGAGGGCCACGACCGCGGCGTCGATGCGACCGTAGAACACCTGGTACTGGCTCTGCCCAAGGTTCACGATCGCAACCGGAGCGGTGAAGTGGCTGGGGCTCGTCATGAACATCAGGGCGAACAGGAAATCATTCCAGGCCAGGATGAACGAGATGATCGTGGCCGTGAACACGCCGGGCAGGGCGACAGGGACGATGACCCGCCACAGCGCCTGCAACCGCGTGGCGCCATCCACGATCGCCGCCTCCTCAAGCGCGGCCGGAATCTGCGAGAAGTAGTTGGTGAGGAGCCAGACAGCGATCGGCAGGGTGTAGATGAGATAGGCGATGATCAGGCCCGGGTAGGTGTCGAGCAGGCCGATCCGGCGATAGGTGAGGAACATCGGCCCTACCATCGCGATGACGGGGAAGAAGCCGGCGATCAGGATGAACCCGAGGATCACCGGGCGGCCACGCAGTCGCGTGCGGGCCAGGCCATAGCCCGCCAGCGAGCCGAGTAGCACCGCGATCACGGTCGCGGACAGCGCCACGAAAGCGCTGTTCAGAAGCGCACGGCCGAAGTTGACTCCCGTATTTGACGTCTGGGTGAAGTCGGTTCTGTAGCTGCCGAGGGTCAGGTGCCCAGGGGGAAGCAGGCTGGTGGTGCCCTTGCTGATGTCGGCCTGGGTCTTCAGTGAGGTGATGACGATCCAGTAGAACGGGAACAGGGACACCAGCACGAAGATCGCGATCAGCACGAAGAACAATGTCCTGGAGACGATCTTGCGGCGCCGTGGTCGCCGTGCCGCGCGACCTACCGGCCGCGGGGTTGCCATGGCATGTGCGCTCACTGTCCCTCCCGGTTCGCTTCTGCGCCCGCTTGGTGGCGCTCGCATGCGTCGCTCACTGCGTCACCTCGTAGTCGGTCCGGAACGTGCGAACGTAAGCCGCCGCGATCAGCATCGCGATGACGACGAGCATCACCGACACCGCGCCGCCGTAGCCGAAGTCGCTGTTGTTGATGAACGCGCTGTAGTTCAGGTAGGCAAGCACGTTGGTCGAGTTACCCGGCCCCCCGCCGGTCATGATGTAGACGATGTCGAAGATCAGGAACGCGGACAGGGTGCGCCAGACGAGCGCGACCATCAGCGCCGGCTTGAGCAGCGGCAACGTCAGGCGCCTGAAGGACTGCCAGGCGCCGGCGCCGTCGATGCGCGCCGCCTCGTACATGTCACGCGGGATGACCTGGAGCCCGGCCAGCAGGATGATCGCCATGAACGGCACGTTCTTCCACGCGTCGGCGACGAATATCGCTGTCCACGCGGTCCACTGCTGGTCCAGCCAGGTGGTGTGGGCGAGCGGAAGGTGCAGCGCGGTCAGCGTGTAGTTCACGAAACCCTGCCGGGGGTCGAACATCGTTTTCCACAGCTCGGCGGAGACCACCGTGGGCACCGCCCACGGGATGAAGATCGCCGCCCGGGCGATGCCGCGCCCGCGGAACGGCTTGTCAAGGGCCAGCGCCAAGGCAAGGCCAAAGACGAGTTCTATCGCCACCGACACCACCGTGAACGCGAGAGTGCGCGCCAGCGAGGGCACGAAGAGGTTGTCGGTGAACAGCTTCTTGTAGTTGGACACGCCCGCGAAGCTGCCGACCGGCGGGCTCAGGTAGTTCACGTTATGGAACGAGTTCCACACGTTGTAGATGAGCGGGTAGGCGGTAATCGCGAGCAGCACGATCACCACCGGTGCGACAAGCCCATAGCCGAATCGCCGTTGCTGGCTCTCCAAGGTCCCGCGCGGCGCGCGGCGGCGCCGGAGGAGACCTCCGGCGCCGCCGGCAGACGCAGCCTTGCGCTCAGCTACCTCTGTCATCAGGCCCCGCTAACCCAGTGGTTTGATCTGGCTGGAAACCGAGGAAAGCCCGGACGAGGCGCTGGTCTGGTTGGCGAGCACAGACGAGATCATCGTCTGCAGGTCCGTGGAAATCTGCGGCCAGTTCGGCGTGACCGGACGGTTCGTGGTGACCTTGAACAGGGGGAGCGCCTGCTGGAAATACGAAGCCTTCGCGAATAGCTCCGACCCTGCCGAACCGGTGTACGCGGCCTGAACGGCGGGCGCGTCGCCGGTCGGGACCGCCCGCGCGACCTGCTGCTGCGGAGTCGAGAGGAACTGGATGAACTTCCACGCCGCCGCCTGGTGGGCGCTCTTGGCGTTGATCACCAGGTCGTCGCCGCCAAGCGCCGTCGCCGGGGTTCCGGTACCTGACGGGAACGGGATGTAGCCGACCTTGCCCTTGACCGGTGCCGCGGTCTGCGAAAGCTGCAGCAGGTACGGCCAGTTCACGGCGAACGCCGTCTGGCCGGACAGCCATGCGCTCTGGACATCCGATTCCTGGAACCCGGTCACCGCGGTCGGCGCGATCTTGTATTTGTAGATGGTGTCGTGCATGAACTGCAGCGCCGCCTGGTTCTGCGGCGTGTCGATGTTGGTCACATCCAGCTTGCCGCCGAAGCCGCCGAGGAAGTTCTGCCAGGCGGTCACCGCGCCCTCGTACTTGAACCCTTCGAACGCCAGCCCTTCCTTCAGTTTCGGGTCCGCCTTCATCGCCGCCTGTGCGTCCGCCACGAGTTGCGCAGGTGTGGTGGGCGGCGTTTTCACCAGGTCGGTCCGGTAGTACAGGCCTTCCGCGTTGATGAACCATGGGATCCCGTAGACGTGGCCGTTGTACTGCACGGTCTGCGCCTGCGCGGGGAAGAACTGGCTCAGGTTTGGGCTGTACTTGTCCAGCGGCGCGATCCAGCCTGCCTTCGCGAAGGTCGCCTGCGCAGACCACGTCCGAGATGATCACGTCCGGCGTGCCTGAGCCTGCCACGAATCGCGTGGTGAGCTGCTGATAGGCGGTGTTCGCCGTGGGCGACAGGACGAGCGGCTTGACCGTGATGTTCGGGTTCGCCTGGTGGAACGCGGCCATCTGGGCCTCGGTCTCCGTGGTCTCCGCACCGAGACCCTGCAGCGAGATCGTGATCGTCTGTTGCGAGCTCGCGCCCGCCTGCTTGGCCGGGCCACTGCTCCCGCAGCCCGCGGCGCCCACGAGCAAGACTGCCGAGGACAGAGCGGCCGCCGCGAGCGGCACCCTGTGCCGCCCCGTCGCGGCGGTCCTGTGCGACCCGTTCTGCCTTTGGCGCATATCGGCCACCTCCTCTGGTTGTCATCCCGGCGGTTGACCGCGCCGGTTTTTGATTGTGCGAAAACTGTCCGTGCGATTGGTGCAGGTTGGTGCGACCCTCCTCGGTCAGCCGGCCTTGACAATGTTGTCGAGCTGCGCAGAAAGGTTCGTGATCGTTTCACCCACCGGTCTGCGTAGCGTGAGCGCCTGATATACCGAGCTGGATATCGCCAGGCTCAGCTGGTTATAGTTTGCGGTCTTCGGCCGCGGCTTAGCCGACAAAATGGCCTGCCTCAGCACGGGCAGATAGGGGAAGAGCTTGATGAGCGCCGGATCACCGTAGAGCTGGGTCCAGACCGGCGGCAGTGAGCCGCGGACGAGGATCTGCCGCTCGCTTGAGATGCTCGTCAGGTACTGGATGAATCGCAGGGCCGTCCGCTGGTGCCTGGAGAAGGCGCTGATCGCGAGGTCGCCGCCGCCAAGCGAGCTCGAACCGCGCCCGGCCGGTCCCGGCAGGGGCACGACGCCGAACCTGCCGGTGACCTTGTTCCCCGGGCCCGGCCTGCTCGCGAGTCCGTACGCAAGCGGCCAATTCCGCATGAAAAGCAGCTTGCCGGCCTCGAATGCCGCGCTCGACTTATTCTCGTCCCAGCCAAGGGCGACCTTCGGGATCCAGCCTTCGCGGAATCCCTGAACGAGGAAATTTAAACCCTCGCGGGCCGGCGGTGAGTCGAGGACCACCCGCTTTCCTTCGCCGGAAAGGATCGCGCCGCCGGCCGACTGCACGGCCTCGGCGAAATTGACGGTCAGCCCCTCGTAGAGCATGTATTGCCCGGAGTAACCGTACATGTGGTACCTGGGGGCGACCGCCTTGGCCAGATCCGCGAGCTGTGCCCAGGTGCGCGGCGGCGCCGCGCCAGCTCTGGCGAGAATGTCCGTGCGGTAGTAGAGCAGGCCGGCGTTGCTCGTATAGGGAGCCGCCCACAGCCTGCCGTCCCATTCCGCGGTATCCACCGCTGGCGGCAGGAACTGCTTGAGGGGGAACAGATCCGGGTTGAGCGGCACGATCCAGCCCGCGGAAGCGAACTCAGGCGTCCAGATCACGTCCATGTTCAGCACGTCGTAAAGCCCGCTGTGGGCCTGCAGGTTGGCCACCATCTGCGCGTGCTGGTCGTCGGTGTCCGCCGGGAGCTGGATCAGCGTCACCTTCTCGGCCGGGTGCGCGCTGTCCCAGGCATCCAGGAGCGGCTGGAGGTATCCGCTCGTGTCCGCGCCGGTGACGAAGGTGATCGGGCCCTGGCCGCTCCGCGAGGCGGAGGCCTTCGTCAGCGCCTGCGTGACGCCGGGACCGCCGCAGGCGGTGGTCATGAGTACACCGGCCAGGAGGGCAGCCCCGATCATGGAACGTCTCATCGACGCCCTCCGGCGGAGCCAGGAAGTGATAGATGCATGTTATGCATAACGAATTACTACGTGTCAACCACGTTACCGTGATGTGTCCGGCATGTGGCCCGTGCGTGGTTACCCGGGTTCTTGCCTGACCCGTGCTTCCCACGCTAGACCTGTCGGAGGCAGATCTGTTGCGGGGGTGGCCAGGGGGATGGGACGTCAGTTCGCGGCATCGGACTGGCTCGAGCCGCCCAGAGGTTACCTATTTGTTATATTCAGCGACAGGCCTACCAGACCCGACCACACCGCTGCCGGCCGCACCCTCGGCATGACCGTTGACAAAGGTGCGTGCCGTGGTAGAGCCGCAGATGTGGGGAGGTGACACGACCGTGCGACTGCCGCTGCTCGCCCTCCTCGCCAAGGAACCCGCACACGGGTATGAGCTGAAACAGGCCCTGGAGCAGACGTTCGGCCGGGCCTACCCGGCACCGAACATCGGGCAGATCTATGTGACACTCCAGCGGCTGGAGCGGGACGGGCTCGTGCGGGGCGAGGACGTCGTGCAGTCCAGCCGCCCGAACAAGCGGGTGTACGCGCTGACCGAGGAGGGGCGGCAGGCGCTTGCCGCATGGGTGGAGGAACCATCGGACGGCGTGCGCGTCCGTGATCAGTTCTTCATGAAGCTCGTGCTCGCGCCCCTGGCGGGTGCCGCGGACCGGATGGCGCTGATCAACAAGCAGCGCCGCCACTACCTCAACCTGATGCGTGGCCTGTCGAGCCTCGCCACCGCCACCGACAGGGGAAACCGGATAGCACGCCTGCTGATCGAAGGTGCGATGCTACATTTGCAGGCCGATCTCGACTGGCTGGAACGCTGCCAGGAGGAACTCGTTTGACGCTGCTTCGGCCGCGGGTGCCACAAAGCGAGCCCGCGGGACCGGCGATGCTGTCGGCCCGCCGGCTGGTCAAGGTCTACCGCGCCGACGGCGTACCGGTCCACGCGATCCGGGGGCTCGAGGTCTCCGTGCGGCGCGGTGAGTTCGTCGCGGTCATGGGGCCCTCGGGATCGGGGAAGTCCACCCTGCTGCACCTGCTCGGCGGCCTGGAGCCGCCGACGGCGGGGGAGATCTGGCTGGACGGCCGCCGGGTGGACGGCATGAGCCAGTCCGCCTGGGCGATCCAGCGCCGGCGTCATGTCGGATTCGTCTTCCAGTTCTTCAACCTGATCTCGAACATGACCGTTGCCGACAACGTCGAGCTGCCCGCGCTGCTCGCCGGTGCCACCTCGCGGCAGGCTCGCGCCCGCCGCGAGGAACTGCTCGCCGACCTCGGCCTCACGGCCAGGGCGAACGCCGTGCCCGCCCGGCTGTCAGGCGGTGAGCAGCAGCGCGTGGCACTGGCCAGGGCCTTGGCGAACCAGCCGAGCGTGCTGCTCGCCGACGAGCCGACGGGCAGTCTCGACAGCTCGAACACCAGGGACGTGCTCCGGCTGCTCAGCCGCGTGCACGAACGTGGCCAGACGATCATGCTGGTCACCCACGACGCCAGGGTTGGGAGCACCGCGGACCGGGTGATCACGCTGTTCGACGGGATGATCGCGGACGACGCCGCCATGTCGGCGCAGCCCTGCGAGCCCGCGGCGCTGAACGGTGTGCTCGAACTCAACGGCTGATCAGGATGCGTGCGACATTCCGCTGGGTGCGCGGCGATCTGCTCGCCAGACGCGGTCAGGCACTGCTGGCCGTCTTCGTGGTCGCTGGGGCCGTCGCGGCGCTCGTGCTAGCCGCGACGACGCTTCAAGGCGCGACGAACCCGTGGCAGGGCCTGTTCGCGAGGACCAGGGGCGCGCACGTATGGCTCCTGCTCACTCCGGGCGCGCCTGGCATCCGGCCTGGGCAGCTCAGCCCGCCGCACAGTGTGACCGCGGTCGCCGGGCCCTACCAGGCGGCCGCCGCGGACCTGCTGCGAGGCCCGGCGAAGGCCCCGATCGAGTTGCGCGCGATGGCCCCCCGCCTGCCGGCCGTGGACCATCCGCTGGTGCGGGCGGGCAGGTGGCTCGGCGCGGCGCGGCCGCGCGGGGTCGTGCTCGAAACATCATTCGCCGCGGCGCTGCATCTCGGCGTCGGTGATCGGATCATGATCGAGAGCGTCGACGGCAATTCGGTCGGGGCCGCCGTGAGCGGCATCGCGGACACGGCCGATCAGGGCTTCTACCCGGAGCAGACCCCTGGCCTGGTCTGGGTGCTGCCCGCGCTGCTGACGAAGGTGGAACCGCTTCGGGCCCACACGCAGGAGGTAGTTGGCCTGCGGCTCGCCAACCCGGGGGCCGCGGGATTCGTCGCGCAGGAGGCGGTCGACCTGGTCGGCGAAGATCACGTGATCTCCGTCTCGACCTGGCAGAGCGTGCAGCAGTCGATGGCACTCAACAACCGCCTGCTGGGCCTGATGCTCGCCGTCTTCGGGCTGGCCGCTCTCGTCGCGGCGGCGCTGGCCATCGGGAATGCGACCGGTGGGCGCGTGCTGGTCCAGTTGCAGGACATCGCCATGCTGAAGGCTCTGGGTTTCACGCCAGGTCAGGTTGTGCGGATGCTCGTCGCCGAGCACAGCGCGCTCGGTGCCGCCGGAATCGCGCTTGGCCTCGGGACCGCGAGGCTGCTGACGGCTTCGCTCCTGCAGCGGCCGCCGGCCGCCGCGCTGAGCGCGGCCGCGCCGCTGCCAGCGGGACTTGTCGCCGTGATCGCGCTCGGCGCGGAACTGGCCGTCGCACTTGCGACGCTGCTGCCCGCGTGGCGCGCGGGGCGGGTCAGCCCGGTGGCGGCGGCCGTCGCGCCGCCACGGGGGCGGTTGTCGCGGCTGGCCAGGCTGGCGCTGCTCGCGCGCCTGCCGCCCGCGCTCGTCCTCGGCGCGCGCGACGCGTTCACTCGCCGGCTCCGGGCCATGCTGATCATCGGTGGCCTTGCGATCCCGATGCTCATGATCACGGTTGGCCTTGGCTGCCTGTCGACGCTGGACAGCTTCACCGCGAGGCCGGCCAGGATCGGTCTCGCGGCGGCTGTGACGGTGCGTCCCGGCGGGCTCGACGACGCGCAGACCCGGCGTCTCATCGCGGCGGATCGGCAGGTTGCGGCCTTCTACCCAGGTTTCAGGGTGCCCGCGCTCGTGCCGGGTGCGACGACGTCGATCCTGACCCAGGGGATGGGCACCACGGCCGATCCGTATCCCTTCGACGTCGCGGCCGGCCGGATCTACCATGCCGACAATGAGGCGGTAGCGGGCCAGGGCCTGCTCGATCTCCTTCATGTGCGGGTCGGGCAGTGGGTCCGCCTGACGGTACAGGGTGTGCCCCTCGACGTGCACATCGTCGGACGGACCATAGAACCGGAAAATGGCGGGCAGGTGCTGTCCTACGGGACCGACGCCCTCGCCGCCGCCGGCGGCGCGCCGCCGGTCGTGTTCTACAGCCTGGTGCTGCGCCGCGGCGTTAATCCCGTGGCCGTGCGAGCCCATCTGCTCGCCGTCTCGAACAACCGGCTCGACGTGGACATCGTCGCCAACCCGGCCAGCCGCTCGGCATCGTGCGCTGGGTGATCGCCGCGCTGATTCTGGTGCTGGCCCTGATCGGCCTGACGAATCTGGTGACGGCGACCACGGTCGGGCTGCGCGATCACCTCAGGGATGTCGCGGTGCTCAAGGCGATCGGCCTCACCCCGCGGCAGGTCACCGCCACACTGGTCACCAGCATGAGCATGCTCGCGCTGATAGCGGTGCTCGTCGGCACCTGGCTGGGCCTGGCGGTGTCCGGTGCCCTCATCAACCTCCAGGGCCGGACCAGTGGTATCGGCGCGGGCCTGGCCGCTCCGCCGTCAGCAGCGATGATCGGCCTGACCGTAGCGGCGGCGATGGCGGGTGCCACCGCGACGGCGTTCCTGCTTGCCCGCAGGACCGCGCGGATAGAAGTCGCGGCCATCCTGCGGGCACCGGCTAATCAGGCGGGTGCCGCCACGGCCACGGTTGCCGGGTGACCGATCGCCAGGCCGCTCGCCATGTCGAAGAACTGGAGATTGCGGGTGTCCACGCCCAGCTCGAGCGCGCGGCCGCCCCGCACCGCGCTTCGCGCGTTCACCCGCGCGGTCCACTGCGACTTTCCCTGGGCGAGCGGGATCGCGACGTCGGCTTCGTCCACCGCGGCAGGCGCAAGCGCGGCCGTGGTGGTCTGCTCGACCGGCGGTGCGTCGATCGTGAAGATCACGTGTATCTCGCTGCCAAGTTCCTCGACCACGTCCGCCGTCACCGGCATTCGCGCCCACTGGCCGTCGCCGAGGCTCGCGTCCTCGAAATCGGACGGCCTGATCCCGACGATCAGATCCTTGCCGAAGTAGCCGTCAAGACCGGGCCGCCCGTCAAGAACGTCCTGGGGCACGGGCAGCTTGAGGCCGGCGAAGGTGACCGCGGGCCCGTCCTCGCGCACCAGCTTGGCCGCGGCGAAGTTCATCGCGGGTGAGCCGATGAACCCGGCCACGAACAGGTTCACCGGCGAGTCGAACAGGTTCTGCGGCGTGTCGACCTGCTGGAGTTTCCCGTCCCGCAGGACGCACACCCGGTGCCCCAGGGTCATCGCCTCGATCTGGTCGTGCGTGACATACACCGTCGTCACACCAAGCCTGCTGTGGAGCTGGCTGAGCGAGGCGCGCATCGACACGCGCAGCTTCGCGTCCAGGTTCGACAGCGGCTCGTCCATCAGGAAGGCCTGCGGCTCACGGACGATCGCCCTGCCCATCGCGACGCGCTGGCGCTGCCCACCGGAAAGCGCGGCGGGCTTGCGCTTGAGCAGGTCGTCCAGGCCGAGCATCTTGGCCGCGTCGCGCACCCGTTCCTTGATTTCCGGCTTTGGTGTCTTGCGTAGCTGCAGGCCGAACGCGAGGTTCTGCTCCACCGTCATGTGCGGGTAGAGCGCGTAGTTCTGGAACACCATCGCGATGTCGCGGTCCTTCGGCGGCAGCTCGTTGACGACGCGGTCACCAATCTGGATCGTCCCGCTCGTGATTTCCTCCAGGCCGGCGATCATCCGAAGCGCCGTGGATTTGCCACAGCCTGAGGGCCCGACGAGGACCATGAACTCGCCATCGGAGATGTCCAGGTTCAGCGCTTCGACGGCGCTGACGCCGCCGGCGTAGACCTTGTGGACCTGGTCGAGAACGATCTGTGCCATCGAAGCTCCAGCGATTGGGCGGTTGCCGGGCAGCGTAACCGACCGACGGCGGGCTGCTGAAGGCACGCGGCCAGTATGTTACGGGAGTGTAAACGCCGAGACCTTGCCGTGATCTGGTGGTTCCTCCCGCACGGCACCGGGCGCGCGGACGTTACGGTGACCGGGTGGAAGAAATCGACAGGCAGATTGTCGCGCTGCTCTGCCGCGCAGGGCGGCTGAGCTTCACCGAACTCGCCAAGCGGACCGGCCTGTCGGTGTCCGCGGCGCAGCAGCGCGTGCGGCGCCTGGAAAAGCGGGGCGTGATCAAGGGGTATGCCGCGCTGATCGCCATGGAAGACCTCGGACTGCCGCTGACGGCGTTCGTGTCGATCAAGCCGTTCGACGCGGCGGCGCCCGACGATGCTCCGCAGCGGCTCGCGCACCTGACGGCGATCGAGGCATGTCACAGCGTTGCCGGAGACGAAAGCTACATCCTCAAGGTCCACGTTGCCTCACCGGCCGCGCTCGAGGATCTGCTGCAGCAGATCAGGGCGGCGGCGGCCGTATCGACGCGGACCACGATCGTGCTCAGCACACCGTTCGAGAATCGCGCGCCCGACCTGTGACCGCGGCTGAGCACAAGATAACCCCATTGATCCTGATACGGAACTCCCTTGCCGAGCCGGTGACTCTGTGAAATCGTCGCAGGTGTCTTACCTGATCTGGTGCGGACTCAGCCCCCTCCGCGTCGCAGTTAGTGATCATGGGGCCGTTTGGCGCACCTGGAGTTCCATCCACCGCGAGCGGCCCATCAGGGCAATCAAGCCTTGACGGCTGCCGCGGATGCGGTACCCGCTGGTGCGGGGGGATCCCGGGCCAGCGGGGTCTGGGGGGTGTGGGGTGTCCCCAGGTTGGCGCGGTGGCCCCCGGGGTGGCACAGCCTTGACGGCTGCCGCGTGGCGCGCGGCCCGTGGGACTGCTGTTGCCCCAGTAGCAGCCATGGGCCATCGGTGCTGTGATCGCACCGGCGGTCGATATGTACCAGTGCCTTGCGCCACAACTGTTTCATGATCGCGGTAACTTTTTGGAAGTATACGCCGAAAAATTACCGCGATCATGAAAGCCGGGCGATGCCAACCGGGGTCTGAGTAGATGGCCACGATGCGTTCTATCTGGACATCAAAGCCGGTCTCTTCTTTCACCTCGCGGATGGCTGACTGGGCCAGCGTTTCGCCGATATCCATCGTTCCCCCAGGCAGCGCCCCGTTACCCGAGTCGCTCCGGCGCTGCAACAGCACGAGCCCCGCTGTCCACGACCACGGCCGACGACCCCACGACCAGGGAATCAGCGGCCGGGGCAGATGGGTCCCGGTAGTAGTCAACGCGTCCCATACGCTGGCTCCCTGGCTAGGCCGCGACGTCGCCCGCGGCGCGCGAATCGTTCCATATGGCCTCGAATTGCTGGGCATAGGACTCGAAAATACCGGCCGGCCCCAGCCTTTTGAGATGCAGGGTGACGTGGCGGGCCGGGACTGGGCGCGGGAACCGGAGCGTGTCGCCTGGACCTGTCCTGAGTGGACGCCAAGAAGACGGCGGGTGCCGGGTGGAGGCCGCCTGCTGCGGCCTGACGGCCGTTCCAGCTGGCGGTCATCCATCGAGCCCGCCGCCTCCGGCGGGGGAGTCGCGCGCGCTGGCTATGGCGTGATCGTGACCCGGCGAATGGAGTTTCCCGCAAGCTCGCTGCCTGGCGGCACGAAGGCGACGGTGGCACGGTGGCTGCGCCCGAGGGCCAGCAGATCCTCTCCGCAGTGGCTCGGCGCGCCGACGACGGTCGCGCCGACGGCGAGCGCGAGATCGAGCATCGCCGAGTAGGCGCGGCCGTCACCGCTCGGCGGCCCGGCGAGGACGATGTCCCATGCGGCGAGCTTGGCATCCGATGCCAGTTTCCTGAGCTGCGCGACGAGCTCACGATGGGTCACCGGAAGTGGCTGCGGGGAGCCGTCCGTGCCGGGCGCCCAGGCCAGCAGCGCGAGGTGATCGCCGGGGCGGGACAGCGGCCGCAACGTGCCCGCGCCGAGCAGCGCGTCAAACCGTGTTGCGCCGTTCGCGTGACCGAAGCTGATCACCTGGCGCACCCGGGAGTGCTCGGCGATATCGAGGGCCGCACACGCCAGCCCTTTGTCTGTGATCAGGATGCGCGCATCGCACGCGGTGAGCTGTGCGGCAATGGCGTCGGTGCAGGCTCCGGCGGCCGCTGGTGACGGCACGCCCCCCGCGGCCCGGATCGACTGGCTGGCTAGCACGAACGCCACCGGGCTCGCGACGTACACACCGGCCACATCGTCTGGCCGCATGCCACGCCTGGTCAGTCCGGCGGCTGCGGCCCGGACCTTGGCCGCGAGGCTCGAATAGCTGATGGTGAGGCTGGATGCGGGATCCACGAGCGCGGACCGCCCGTAACGACCCGGTGCGAGCCCGAGGACATGCTCGGTTACCGTGACGTCGGCAGACGGCATCTGGATGGCGGTGCCCTTCAGAAGTGACCCGTTAATGACTCTCGGTGATGAGGCTAGGGCCGGGACCAGCCGGGCACATCGCCAGGAATATGTAGTCGAGTGTGTAGACATCGGCCAGCGACCCCCCTCTGTACGCGGGCCCGGGCGCGCGGCGCCCGGGCCCGCAAGTCGCGCGTCCCCTTGGCTACCAGCCTCCCCCCCGGTGGCCTACAGGGCGTTGCCCTCGCCGGACGGCGCGCGACGCATATGACGCTACGTAACGCGAGGCGCCGCCACATGCGCCGACCTGTGCATACGGGTATGTATCTCTGCCGCCTTTTTGTGCATGTAGATATGCACTGCCCCGGCACGTGCCGCCTGCCGAGGCTGGGCCGTGGCAGGCGGCGATGGCCAGGCAGAAGAGCCGGCCGGTCAGCCCTCGAAGGCGACCTTCACCTTCTCGCCGGCCTGCTTGAGGTCGCCCTTCGCCTGTTCGGCGCGTGCCTTCGGTCTCCATCTGCTCGTCCCCGACGGCCTCACCGAGGGTCTCCTTGCCCTTGCCGGTGAGTTCCTCGGCCTTGTTACGGACCTTGTCCTCAGCCCCCATCGGCATCCCTTCCGATCTCGGATTTCGCGCGGGGCGCGCAAGGGCAGAGCCATGCCCCCGCCAGCGCGGATCTAACATCCGGTCGAAACGCCGCTGTCAGGCGCCGCCTGGCGCGGTAAGGCCGGCGAGGTCAGCGAGGTCGGCGAGAATCTCCGCCCAGCCGGTGGCAGCGAACGTGAGGTGGCCGGCGCCGGGCAGCAGATGCGCCCGCACTCGGGGGAGTTGCCCGGCGAGCCATGCGCCGTGCGCGTACGGCACCATCCGGTCCTGGTCGCCCGGCCAGATCGCGGCCGCGCCAATATCGCCGAGTGCGAAGCCCCAGTCCCTGATGAACGCCAAATCATCATCTCGCCAGCCCGCGACACCGCTGCTCAGCGCGGCGCGGAAGGACTCGACGAGAAAAGCCGTCACGCGGGCCCGTGACGAGCGCGTCGAGGCACCTGCCGTTCGCCGTCTCCACCGTGAGCCGGTCTGCTGCCATAAGCGCACGCTAGCGTGGTCAGCCGATGTCGCGCTGGCGCAGGCCAGCCAGCCCCGCCGCGGTGAGCAGGGCGGCCACGGCGGTCAGCCAGATGAGCGGCGTGAACGTGACCGCCGCGCCAGGCAGCTTGGGCACATGGGTGAACGGTGAGATGTCCATGACCCACTGGGGCAGCAGCAGCAGCGGACCGAGCTGGCCGAACAGCACGAATACCATGAGCGCCGCCCACGCGGCGGCATCGAGCCTGGGGATGAACCCGAACAGTGCGATCGCGATCCCGGCAAACAGCCACCCGGCCGGCAGTTGCGCCATGGCGGCTCCCAGGAGCCGCGGCACCTGCCGGGCGTCCCCGGTGCGCGCCGTGTCGGCGACACCCGCGGCAAGCCCGGCGGCGGCCAGCAGCACGGCCGTGCCGGCCGCCGCGACCAACAGGTGGCTCGCGGCCCAGCGGATCCGGCCAACCGCGGCCGCGAGCACCGGCTCGGCCCGCTGGCTCGTCTCTTCCGTGCGCAGCCGCAGGGTCGCGGCCACGGCGTACGCGGCTGCGACGAGCCCGTAGAACGCGAACATCGCGGCCAGGAACGCCTCGGTAATGGCGCTGGAGCCACCCAGCTTCGTGAACGCGTTCTGCATCCCGCTGCTTGTGCCGATAAGTGTCCCGACCGAGGGTGTGAGGATGCCGATAATGGCTCCGGTCGCGGCGACGCCTGCGGTCCAGCCGATGAGCCCGCCGCGCTGCAGCCGCCAGGCAAGGGCGAACGGGTCACGCAGCCACGCGGCGGCGCGGCGCGGCCCGGGTCGGGAAGGGACGAGGCCGGCGCCGAGGTCGCGGCGCGCGGAGAGCCCGAATGCCACCGCGACCGCGATCGCCGCGGTGCCGACAGCGAGCCCGAGGACCCACAGGCGCTCGCCGCCGTACGGCTGGACCTGCACGGCCCAGCCAATCGGGGACAGCCACATCAGCCAGGACGCGCCCGCCGTGCCCGAGCTGATGTCACGCAGCACGTAGGCGGCGGCAACCACGGCTATCGCGATGCCGCGGGCAACCCGGGCGGTCTCAGCTACCTGCGCCGCGATGGCCGCGACCGCGGCGAATACCCAGCCTGCCGAGGCGATAGCAAGGCCGAGGGTGAGTGCACCCGCGGCCGGCAGGCCGAGGAAGATCAGCCCTGCCGCGGCCAAGGCCGCGAACACGATGCTGGCGCCGAACGCGACGAGCAGGGCGGAGGCCAGGGCCGCCTGCCTGCCCACCGACGCCGCGCTCACCAGTTCGAGGCGGCCGGCTTCCTCGTCCGCGCGGGTGTGCCGCACCACGATGAACACAGACATGAGACCGGCGAGCAGCGCCGTCGGGCTGCTGATCCGCCACGCCGTGAGCGCGCCGAGCGAGCTGCCGAACAGCGGATCGTAGAGCGCGTCGAACAGCGCGCTGTGCGCGACGGTCGCCGCGAACCGCTGCTGCGCCGCCGCGGTGGGGTAGAGCTTCTTGAGACTGTAGGCGGTTCCTACCACCCACGCGGTCAGCACGTAGATCCACGCCGCCAGCATGATCCGGTCCCGGCGGAGTGCGAGGCTTGTGAGCGTGCCGGTGCCTGCCAGTGCCCTCATCGGGGGTTCCGGGGGCCGTCGCCCGGGCTGGCACCGGATCGGGGGCTCCGGCCGTCAGGGGTTCGCCGGAATCCGGCAGGGGACGCTGCGTCCTGCGCGCTGGCATCGCGTGCCGTCACGGCCGGCGCGGCCGGCGCGGCCGGGACTGCGGCCACGCCCGTCGCGTCATCGGTGTAGTGCCTGAGGAACAGCTCCTCGAGTGAGGGGGGGTGGCTTTCCAGGGTCCGCACGCCCGCGTTGGTGAGACGCGACAGGAATGCGCCCAGGTTCCCGGCGTCCACCTGGCATCGCACCCGGGTGCCCTGCACGTCCAGGTCGTGCACGCCGGGCAATCCGGCCAGGTCGTGCGGCGGCGTGGAAAGCTCGGCCGTGATCGATGTGCGGGTGAGGTGACGCAGCTCCACCAGCGTGCCTGACTCCACCGCGGCGCCCGCGCGGATGATGGTGACCCGCTCGCACAGCGCCTCCACCTCGGACAGGATGTGGCTGGACAGCAGTACGCTGCGGCCGGCGCGCCGCTCGTCTTCGACGCACGCGCGGAACGCCGCCTCCATCAGCGGATCGAGACCCGCGGTCGGCTCGTCGAGGATGAGCAGCTCGGCGTCGGAAGCGAGCGCGGCGACCAGCGCGACCTTCTGCCTGTTTCCCTTCGAGTAGGCGCGTGCCTTCTTCTTCGGGTCGAGTTCGAACCGCTCGACCAGCGCGGCGCGGCGTTTCTCGTCGAGGCCACCCCGGAGCCGGCCGAGCAGATCGATCACCTCGCCGCCGGTCAGATTCGGCCACAACGTGACGTCCCCGGGGACGTAGGCGAGCCTGCGGTGCAGCGACGTGGCGTCGTGCCACGGATCGCCGTCGAGCAGACGCGCGACCCCACCGTCAGCGCGGAGCAGGCCGAGCAGGATCCGGATCGTGGTGGTCTTGCCCGCGCCGTTCGGGCCGAGGAAGCCATGCACCTCCCCAGCCCGCACACGCAGATCCAGGCCATCGAGAGCACGGGTCTGGCCGAACGACTTGCGCAGGCCAGATACTTCGATCACAGCCGTCACGACCGGTATCTTACCCTAGATTCAGTATTCTGTGAAAGTTCTGAATGTTGTAAACTCATATGTGCCGCTCGCATCTGGCCGCCGCCGTGCGCAGGGTGCCACAGCGTGCGGGGACCGCAGCGCGCAAGGTCACCGCACACGGGGCCACCGTGCAGGGTGACGGTTCGGAGGTGACCGTGCGCAGGTGACCGTGCGCAGGTGACGGCGCGGGTGATTGCAGCATGAAAGGCCCGGTGGCAGGCATCACGATCATTGCCTGCCGAGGGAGGTGGCCGGTGACAGGGGAGGCGATCTGGTGGCGGCAGATGACGTGATCGACAAGGCTCGCGGCGCGGCCGCCGGGTCTGCCGGGCCCCGGGAGCACAGCGTGCGGGCCGGCGCCTGTGACGTAGCCGTGCGGCGGGGCGAGACGGCAGGAGGGAACGAAGCTCCGGTGCACGGCGAAGCGCCGGTGCACGGCGCGGGGCGTGACGATGCCGCCGTCCGGCGATTTGTCGAGCGGTTTGCGTCGATCCTCGTCGAGTCCGGCATCCCGCGCATGCCGGCCCGTGTATTTGCCGCCCTGCTCACAACCGACTCAGGGAGCCTGACGGCCGCCGGGCTCGCCGAGATGCTGCACGTCAGCCCAGCGGCGATCTCCGGAGCCGTGCGCTATCTCAGCCAGGTGAGCCTGGTCACCCGTGAACGCGAACCAGGATCAAGGCGGGATCATTACCGGCTTTACGACGCGGTCCTGCTCGAAATCATGAGCCGGCGCGACCAGATACTCGCGCGGTGGGAAAGCGGGCTGCGCGAGGGACTCGATGCGGTCGGCAGCGGCTCGCCCGCCGGCACTCGGCTCGCCGAGACGGTCGAGTTCTTCGAGTTCATCCGGGCTGAGCTACCGCCCGTGCTCAGCAGGTGGCGTGAGCACAAGACCGCCCAACACTAGCGGCCTGTAGGCCTCGCAGCGCCGCGCTGGAGCGCCCGGCAGCAGCGCCGCGGCTGGCGGCGCTGGTTAACCTGCGATCTTAGACGGTCGCACGGAACGAAGTAGTGCTGAGCCCTCGGCCGCCATTCCAGATCTCAAACCCGGCGCCGATGCTTTCCAGATACCATTGGTTGCTTAGCAAGCCAGCTTTTTCTGTGGCCCAGAAGAACGGTGCTAACGGCAGTGCTTTAACCGTGGCGATCGGGTGGACACGGCGGAACTGAACATAATTCCACGGTACCGCGGAATTTACTCTCCAGGTCGTCAGATACCACTTGACACCATCGATTCGCACGATCTTCTTCGGCGTCGTCTTATAGATATTCGAGGTCTTGTTCAGCCAGATCATGATCTCCGCGCCGTTCGGGTGGCTCACCACCGTACGCTGCGTGTTAGTCCACATTTCGATGGCTGCATTCCATGCCCCAGGGGCGTGATTCGTAGTATAAGACCACGACACTTTAGCAGTGTTCCTGAGTGCCCATATCTGCATGGGAAGACTGCTCTTTACCGTGGTGATGTCCGGGAAAGCCTGAACATTCCCTAGTTTAGTTATCCAGAAGCTAGACGCCACCCTGAACGCTGGGCTATTTCCGTATAGGGTGAGGCATTCTGGATGGCCACCGAAGTTATCATTTTGGATATTATAGGTGACACCGTAGCTCGTCACGGCGGCCCGTGCATACTGCTGGCACATAGTGACGGCTGCATTAGATGCCCCAGCTAATGCGACGACGGCAAGCATAGCCATCACCATGACTGAGACGAGCCACTTAACGACTGTGGTTACCTTCATGCTCCATTCCCCTTTCCTTCTTCCCATGCCGCTACGTTGATCACCCGGAGGTGGCTCATGGACAGGCAGGATCGCGCTGCTGGCCTGCGCCGGCTGGCCGGACCAGGACGAAGACTGCCGAGGAGATCCTGAACTTCCTAGCGGTCACGGCTGGTAGCCCACGCCGCCACCTGGGCACGTGAGGTGAAACCCAGCTTCGTCAGGATGTTCGCGACATGCCGCGCAGCCGTGGCCGGGCTGATGACGAGTTCGTCCGCGATCGCCCGGTTACTGAGCCCTCTGGCGATCAGCTCGGCGATCTCCCACTCGCGCGGAGTCAGGACCGAACCAGCGGGTGATCGCGTGTGGACCACGGCGGCGGGCATCGCGGGCGGCGGTGCCTCCTGGCCCGGATCGGCCGCGTACCTGGTCGCTTCGTCCGCGGTCATCGCCGCACCCTCGGCGAGCAGAGCGGCGGCAGCTGGCTCACCCAGGAGCTTGCGGGCCGGTTCGAGCAACCGCTCAAGCCGCGCACCGGAGGCCGGTGAGGCGCCCACCGCGGACCGCAGCGTCCGCGCCGCACCGGCGAGCCTCACCGCCCTGGCGTGCTGACCCTGGCAGGACGCGAGCTGCGCGAACGCCTCCAGCCCTCGCGCGACGGCGAGCCGCTGCCCGGTCGCCCTGCTGAGCTGAAGGCTCTCTGTCAGCCGCGAGCGGGCCAGGGCATAGTCCGGCTGGGCCATGGCGAGCCTGCTGAGGCCGGCGAGGCAGCGCGCGATCTCCGGTCGTGCGTCAAGCTCGCGGAAGATCTCAAGCGCGCGCCCGAAATACTCGATCGAGGCCGCGCCGTCACCGCGTACCGCCGCGAGCGTAGCCAGGCCGTACAGGATGTGGGCGGCGCCCCACCGGTTGTTGTCACGCAGCGCCTCGAGCGCCGCGTCGTAGCTGCGCTGTGCCTCGCGGATGCGGCCCATCCGTGCCGCCGCCGCGGCGCGGGTGCCGAGCGCGAGCCCTTCTTCCCATGCGTCCCCGGCGGTACTCGCCGCCGCGATCGCCTCGTCCGCGAGTTCGGTTGCCCGGGGGGCGTGGCCGAGCCGCAGTTCCGCCGACGCGAGCACCCGCAGCGCGCCCGCGACGAAGGATGTACCGCGGCCCATGCGGAACTCTTCGAGTGCCGCGTCCACGCAGCGCTGCGCGACCGCGTACTCCTGTTGCTCGAAGGCGAGCTCGGCGCGGGCGACCAGCGCACGGCCGACCGTCCCTGGAGCCGTTTTCGCGACGTCAGCGACGCTCTCGAGGCCGAGAAACTGGTCCAGCCAGTCGGCACCCTCAGCCACGTCGCCGTATGTGACCCACGGTGAGCGCAGGGCGATGCACAGCCGCAGCCCTGCTTCGGCCTCGTGCTGCTCTAGCGACCAGGCGAGCGCGATGCTGAAGTTGTCGGCCTCCAGGCAGGCGTTCTTGTACATCCGCAGCCGGACGGCCCAGGGCGGGTCACCGCGCCTGAACGCCTGCGCCGCGACGCTCTCGATGAGCTCAACCAGGCAGTCACGGTGGCGCCGGCGCAGCTCCGCGGCTTCGCCTGATGCCGCGAGGCGCTCGGCGGCGTACTGGCGGATCGTGTCGAGGAGCCGGTACCTGGCATCGCCGGCGACCTCGCCGTCGAGCGCCACGAGCGACTTGTCGATGAGGGCGGCAAGCAGATCCAGAACGGCTTCCGCAGGGAGCTTGTCGTCTGCACAGACCCGCTCGGCCATCTCCAGGTTCCAGCCGGAGAACACGGCGAGCCGGCGGAGCAGCAACTGCTCTTCTGGTGTGAGCAGCTCGTAGCTCCAGTCCACAGTCGCGCGCAGCGTGCGCTGCCGCGGCGGGGCGGTCCTGTGACCCGCGGCAAGCAGCCGGAAACGGTTGCTCAGACGGCCATTGATCTGCTCGACCGCCAGGGCGCCGACCCGCGCGGCCGCCAGTTCGATCGCCAGCGGCATCCCGTCCAGGGTGCGGCACACGCCAGCGATAGCGGACGCGTTACCAGGACCGAGGGCGAATCCTGGTCTCGCCGCGGCAGCGCGCTCGGTGAACAGGCGAATGGCCTCGTGCCCGGCGACCTCGTGCGCCGCGGTGTCGCTGGGTGGCAGCGAGAGTGGCGGGACCCGCCAGATGGTCTCGCCTGGCACCCTCAGCGGCTCCCTGCTCGTGGCGAGCACGCGCAGCCACGGGCAGCTCGCGAGCAGGCGTTCGCATAGCTGTGCGCACGCCGCCACGAGGTGCTCGCAGTTGTCCAGGATCAGCAGCAGACGCCGCCCGCGCAACGCGTCTTCGAGCGTGGCGTCGAGCGGCTGACCCGGCTCCTCGCGCACTCCGAGCGCCCCGGCCAGCCGCGTGTTGACGAGCGCGGGCCCGGTCACGTCGGCCAGGCTGACCAGCCACGCCCCGTCAGGGAAACCGTCAGCGACGTCGCCGCCGAGCCGGAGGGCCAGCCGGGTCTTGCCGATTCCGCCTGCGCCGCACAGCGTCAGCACGCGGACGTCAGTAAGCAGCAGCGCTAGCTCCGCCAGGTCCCGTTCGCGCCCGATGAACCTGTTCGGCTCCGCGGGGAGGTTTCCGCGAAGGAGTGCGATATCTGTCGACATGAGTCCCTGTGTCGTACCGGCCCTGTTACATGGAGTCTCTCATCAGATCGCCGGGCCTAGGCGGTAATCGACACGCGAATAGCGCCTGTGTATCGCACCCGGCCGAAATAACAGACCTTGACGAGGGCCCACCACTGCGCACCCGGGCGGGCGGCTGCGCTCGCGGGGGAAGTAGTTATTTCGTAACGCGCAGTTACCTCCGCACCGGGCTCGACCGTGAAGCCCTGTGTCCATGGACTGATCGCGTCCCATGTCCCGAACGGGCTTATCAGCTGCGCCTCGCCCCGGATCTGCGACCGGGCGTGGTTGGCCAGCCGGATCACAAGCTCACCGTGCTCGCCAGGGGCGAGGGTGATGCCGCCCTCAGGGAACGTCACGTCGAGTTCCGCGGCGGTGGCGTGCTGGTCGGATTCGAGCAACGGCAGCAACTGGTCGAGGGGCGTATCGAGCGGCGGCATCGCCTGCTCACCGACAGCGATGGTGGCAACGTCCTCAATGATCTGCCCGGCTGCGTCCGTGGTTCCGGTTCCGTCCGTGGTTCCGGTTCCGTCCGTGGCGCCCGCGCCAACGGAGATCCGGGCGGCGAGGAAGTAACGGCCCGGTGATGTGGCCGGCCCGCCGCGGCCGCCTGCGGTGCGTACCCTCACATCCCATTCCGCATAGCAGTCGGCCGGCAGGTCGTAGGGCAGTGGCCCCGGCTCCGTCTGCGGCCCCTGATTCGGCTCCGGGCCCGTCCCCGGATTCGGCTCCGTCCCCGGGCCTTTCCGGGTGCGGACGTCGGCCGTCAGGCCCTCCGGCACGTCGAGTTCCACGCTCCCCGCGGCGGGTTCCCGGCCCGCGCAAACGGTGACGCGCAGGTCCACGGCGCCGTCGATCGCGCCGTCGATCGCGCTGTCGTCGGCGCCATCGGCTACGGATGCCGCACCGACGGGAGCCGCACCCATGGAAGGTGCCGTGCCATCGGGGCGCGGGATGGCGGCACGGCCGGGAGACACATGCACCGCCACCGGCATGTTTCCGGCGGGCGCCGGTCCCTTGCCGTGCAGCCAGTACCTGGTGAACACGGGCCGCGCGGGCTCGTACGGCGCTTCGGCTGCCGCGCCGGCCGCCCCCTGCCCGGACGCGGGTTCCATGGGCGGGCCGGCGGCCAGCCGGTCCGCTTTCGCCGCGGGGACAGGTTCGCGCGCGCCAGGTACCACCAGCGTCACCGTGCCAGACGGCGGCAGGCTGGCGGTCACGGCATTGCCATCCTCCACGTCGAGTGGCGCCACAGCACGCTCCTCAAGCAGATCCGTGACCAGGCCGGCCGCCCTGGCGACGGCGCCCAGCCCGCCAGGGCGGCGCAGCCGTACCCGCGCCGGCCGCCCGGACGGCTCGCGGAGCCTGACGGTGATCTCAGCTGCCACGTCCCGGGTCGTCAGGCCGGGCCGCTCCGTACGTGGCAGCCCGCTGGCGGCCGGGTTGCCCCGCGGCTTCAGCGCGCCGAGCACGGCGCCGCCCGGGCCGGTGACCTCGATGGGAAACAGGCTGGCGGCCGCGGGCAGCGGCCCAGAATGGATACCGGTCTCGCAGCCGAGCAATGGATGGTTGTATGCCTGGCCGGCCGCCACGAAGCCGGCGTCGCGCCAGTCCCTTTCACCGGCTCCGCTGCTCACGAGGGCGTACTCGAACGTGTGGCTCCAGTGCTGCCAGCTGAAGCTCGAGCCGTCAGGCGCGGTCCGTTTCGGCTCGTCGATCCACACCCCGGACGGCCATCCGCTGCACGAGCGCATCAGCGAGATATTGAGCGAACCATCCGTGGTGACGACGCAGCCCGGCGTGCCGCGGTTGAGCAGCGCCGCCGACCAGCCCGCGAGCGGAGGTGTCCCGTCGGGCAGGCCAGCCGGTGTGACGGCCTCGATCTCAGCGGACGCGAGGCTCGCTACGAGCGCACCCGCGGCTTCAGCGAGAGCAGCACCGGCGGCGCCTGTGCCGTCTCTGCCAGCTATAACCAGCACCGGCAGGTCCCTGACACCCCTGACGTCGGCGCCGGGCGCGAACGCGGCGGCGCGTGTCCGCGCGGCCGGCACCCAGACGGCCGCCACGCCGTCGGCGTCAAGCCGCCGCGCGAGCTCCGCGGCGTAGGCAGGGTCGGCCGCGGCAAGCACCTGGGCGGTGAAACCGTTCACCTCCGGGCCACCCAGGGCAATCCGGACGTCGGGAAGGTTGGAGTCGAGGTCGATGGCGCCATAACGCGGTCCGTCGGCCACCGAGCAGGTTGCTGTGACACCCTGCCGCGCGAGTGCGGCGATCAGGCGCCGGGTCGTCTCGTGGCAGCTGTCAGGACGCTGCCCACCCGGGGGGGCGCTCTGCTCGTCCGGGGGGGCGCTCTGCTCGTCCGGGGACACCCCGGACCCCGGCGGCCCGGAGCCACCCGCTGCGTCAGTGTCTGACGACAGGCGCGCCATGCGGCCGCCGTCAGGGACCATCGATGTGGCCGGCTCCTGCGGTGTGATGACCTCGGCCACGCCGATCGCCACGGTGCGCGTGCCGCCGCCGCTGTCGCGCACGATCACCCGCGCTGCCGAGCCGAGCCCGAACCACGTGTACGCGGGGTTGTCGAGTGTGAACCAGTCCTTCCCGACGTCGGTGTCCACCGGGCCGAACGGCCGGCCGATGACCGCCGCCGCGGTCTCGTACACGGGCAGGCCGCCAGGCACGTTGAGCGGGAAACGGACCCGCAGCAGCCGGTCGTGCCCGATCGAGCCGTCCACGTGGGTGCGGAAATCGACCTGCTCCGCGCCGTCCCACAGCAGCGTCTCCTGCGTGATCCGCAGGTCGTCCACGGTCAGGCTGGCAACAAGGCGCGTGCCTATCGGGCAGCGCTGCGCGCGCACGTCGGCCGTGACCGTTGCCGAGCCCATGCCGGGACCTTTGGGCATGAGCAGCCACGGGCCCTCGTTCCATCGCGGGTGGTAGTCATATTCGTCCTGGACCACGAGTTCGCCCGCCAGCGATCCCTGCGCGACCTGCTGAATGCCGGTGCGCTTGTCGAGCAGGTGGGTGAGCGCGCCGCCCCGGCGAGGATCGGCTGCTATCCGGTAGGCCGCGTTCTCGATGATCGTGCCATCGACCGTGGCCCAGCCGGTGCCCGCGGCCGCGGCGCCGGCCGGAGCCACGGCCGCCTGGTCCACCGCATGCGCCCAGTATGTGCGGTAGCCGAGGCCGGGGACCTCGGTGGCGCGGAATGTCAGCGTGACCTCCGCCAGCGTGCCGTCCGGATGGCGGCGCACACCCTCGGCGAGTGCGGGGACCCGCGCGCCGCCGCTGTCGCGCAGCTCCAGCCATCCGATGCCGGGCAGCGCGCGGCTCAAGGTGATCGTGACCAGCCCGTCCCTGGCGGCGGCCAGCGTGTTGAACACGACGACGGCACGGTCCGGCGGCGTGCCGTCGTCGGCGGCGGCCACGGCGCGGGCGGGCCGCGTCCGCGCCGGCGTGCCTGCGGTGCCTGCCGTGTCCACTACTCCGGCCAGGTGGCGGGCGGCCGCGCCGCGCGCCGCGTCGCCGCGCTCGTACGCCTCGCGCCAGCCACCGAGCAGGTCCAGGTACACCTGATCGGATTCGGTTCCCGTGATGGCGTCGTGGTGGGCACCATAGACCAGTTGCCGCCACGCCTTGTCGAGTGCGGCGTCCGGGTAGGCCGCTCCGTGCAGCCAGGCCAGGGTGGCGAGCCGCTCACCGTCCATGACGGCCGTCTCCGCGGCGCGCTGGCCCTGCTTGGTGTCGATGTAGGACACGTCCTTGCCCGGGTAGACGGGGTTCATGTCCCGTGTCTGCGCGGTGAAGACGATGTCCCGCGCGGCGGCGTCGGCCCGTATCGCGGCGAAGAACTCGCGTGGCAGCGCCGTGACGAACCTCGGCCACACGTAGCGGGCGTTCCAGTCACGGTGCACGGGCGCTGCCCACCGGCACGGGATCACGTGGTCCGCGCCGACGGGAAGCAGCACGTTGCGCGTCGCGGCGACCGGCTTGAGCAGCTGGAACTGCGCGTGGGCCGCCCGCTCCGCCGCCTCGAGGCTGGTACGTGACTGCATCACCCAGCCGGCGCCGTAGTGATTGGGCATGTACGCGGTGAGCAGGCCGCTGCCGTCAGGCGACAGCCACTCGAACTCGCTGGGGAACTGCATGCGCGTGTTGTCGCCGACAGTGCCCTTCGGCCCCCATTGGTGATAGGGGCCGCGGGCCCACGCGCTCGACGTGAGCCCCGCTGAGGCCATGAGCGACGGATAGGAAGGGTCGTGGCCGAACACGTCGAGCATCCAGGCGGTCGCCGGGTCTGCGCCCAGGACATCGCGCTGGTAGCCGATGCCGTAGATCGCATTGCGGATCGTCGACTCGGCGCAGGTGAGGTTGGTGTTCGCCTCGTTGTAGTTGCCGCCGACGATCTCGACGCGCCCCTCGCTGATCAGCCGCTTGAGTTCGGGCCTGCGCTCCGGGTGGGTGTCGAAGTAGGGCTTGAGGTAGTCGATCTCCGCGAGCACGAACTTGTAGTCCGGGTCCCGCAGCGCCATGTCAAGGTGCAGGCCGACGAGCTCGAAGGCGGTACGGAAGTCGGGCAGATTGCCGCGCTCGTCCGGCAGCAGCAGCCGGCTCTCGGTGAACTGGGCCTGGGTGTTCCACCACACAGGGTCGTAATGGAAATGGCTGACCATCCACATTGTCCAGCCGGGCACGGCCGCAATTATCTCGGCCTCGGTCCGGGTGCTCTGGCCTTCCACCCGCCCGCCGGTGGCGTGACCGGCCGCCCGCTCGATGGCGGGCCCGGCGATGACGGTCACCTGGCGCCTGCTGCCCTCCGTGACGGGCGCCGCGAGTTCGACGCCCACCTCGACGGTGTGCTCCTGGCCGGGATCCGGGCTGGTCACCAGGGCCGGCCGCGGCGTGCTGACCGACGGTCCTTCGATCCGCACCGACACGGGAGCGCTGGCGCCGACGCCGGCCGAACCGCGCCCACCGGCGGCGCCGGGCGTTCCAGCGGCGTCAGGGGCGCCCGTGCCCGAAGCCGCCCCAGGACCGTCACCTGCGAGCGTGACGCGCACGATCTGCAATGGCTGTTGGGCGGTTCCTGTGAACAAGTCGGTCGGCTCGACCTTGGTGATCCGCATCGCCGCGTGCTCCTCCGCCTGGCTCGCCTGAGTCCCTGGATATACCCTCCGCCGCCGTGCATCCAGTGTCGGCGCCCGGTGATCAAGCTGACCGGTCCTCAGGCGGGGCCAGCAGCCCGGCCGTCAGGCGCAGCCAGGCGCGTTCCGTGCCTGCCGCGAGACAGCCGTCCACGACGGCGTCGCCGCCGAGCGCGCTCACCCGGACCTCCGGCATCACCGGGGCGAGCTTGCGCAGGCAGGCGGTGACGGCGGCGGCGAATCCGGGTGCCTGGCCGCCGCGGCGGTGCGGGGCGATGAGTTCCGGCCGTACCGGCGGTCTTAGCGTTCAGCCCGACCATCTCCACGAATTGAGGCCACGACATGAGCACGATCACCTCGCCAGACGGCACGGTCATCGACTACGACCGTTACGGCGACGGGCCCGCCGTCATATTCATCGGCGGAGCGGCCGCCTACCGCGCGATCGACGAGGGCACCACCCAGACCGCGAGGCGCCTGGCGGCCGAGGGGTACACGGCGGTCGATTACGACCGGCGCGGACGCGGCCGCTCCGGCGACACCCAGCCATGGGCGCTTGATCGCGAAGTCGAGGACGTCACCGCGCTGATCAAGGCGGCCGGCGGCGCCGCGGCGCTCTGCACAAACTCCTCGGGGGCGGACATCGCCCTCGCGGCCGCCAGCGCCAGCGCCGGCGTCACCGCCCTCGCCCTCTACGAGCCGCCGTTCTTCGCCGGCACCAGCCTCACCGCGCATCTCGCCACGCTGCGCTCGCTGCTCGCCGACGGCAATGACGACGAGGCGATGCGCTACAACCTGACCGCGGTGATCGGATTGCTGGCGGGCGCAGTCGATGAGATGGCGCGAGCGCCCTGGTGGGCCGCGATGGTCGCGGTCGCCCCGACCCTGGTCTATGACCACGCCGCCACGCACGAGATCAACGTCGACCCAGACTGGCGCGGACGCTGGGCCGCGGTCACCGTGCCGGCGATCGTGTGCTCGGGTGACCAGACCTTCCCCGGCATGCCCGAGGCCGCCGACGCGGTCGCCGCCGCACTGCCGAACGCGAGCCGCCGCACCCTGCCAGGCCAGGGCCACAGGTCGGCACCCGAGGCGATGGTGCAGGTGCTGCTGGAGTTCCTCAGGTCGTGACGGAGGCCGCCCTGAGCGCAGCGCGGTCGTTGATGGTGCGCATGAGCCTGGGCGTTCCAGGAGGGTCGTGGCGGGCGGAGCCGGCGCGGGAGGCATTGGAGCTGAGCACTGCCCGGTCACCGTCGCGCGGTGATCTCGGGGGCCGCATGTCGAGCTCACCCGGCTGATCGCGCGCAGGTTCAACGCGCGCTACTGCCCCGGCGATGCGCTGTTCCCCGAGCCCGAGGTGCTGTTCGGCGCGGCACCGATGCTGGCGGGAACCGACGGCGGCAAGATGAGCAAGAGCCGGGGCAACGCGATCGCGCTCGGCGCCACCGCGGACGAGACCGCGGCGTTGATCAGGCACGCACAGACCGATTCCACCCGGCTCATCACCTACGACCCCCAGCGGCGCCGCGGCGTGGCCGGGCTGGTGCAGCTCACAGCGGTATGCCTCGGCATCGCCCCGGACGATGTCGCGGCCCAGATCGGCGGCGCGGGCGCCGCCCGGCTGAAGGCACTGGCTACCGAGGCGGTCAACGAGTGCCTGCGGCCCATCAGGGAACGCCGCGCCGCGTTCGCGGCCGATCGGGGTGAGCTGCGGCGCATCCTGCGCGCCGGCAACGGCCGCGCCACCGCGGTCGCGGACCGGACGCTCACCGCCGTCAGGGAGGCCATGGACATGATCTATTGACCGCATCCATTGACCCGCAACTCAGGCGCGGCGATGTCGCGCCGCGCCCATGGCTGCCAGCCGCCCGCGGCGCGTTCATGCTCTTGTGCCATGGACGCGAGCAGGGTGGCGGTGAGGCCGGGCAGGCGCTTTGCGCACGGCGGCTGACGAGCATCATCGCGGTATCCAGGATGTCCTGGCTGGTCGCGCCCGAATGCACATAACGCGCCGCGTCGGCGGGGACGAGAGCGGTCAGGTCAGCTACGAGCGGCACGACCGGATTTCCCGCGGCAAGCGCGCGCCGTCCGAGGCCCGCCACGTCGAAACCGTCGGCGGAGCAGCACGCAGCGATCGCCGCGGCGGCCGATGCTGGCATCAGGCCCGCGCGTGCCTGAGCGGCCGCGAGTGACCGCTCGACATCGAGCAGGGCCTGAAGCCACGCGCGCTCGCCGGTCTCCCGGCCTACCTCCGGGTTACCGGAGAGCGGGCCGAACAGGGCGTTCTCTGCCACCTGGGCCTCCTGCGACGGCTTCGCGTTGCCGACCTCACGAAGATACGCGCGTCCCAGCCGCGCACCTGCCGGCGGGCGCGCGCTTCTGCGCGACGACCCTGGCTGTCACGGCGCGGAATCCGCGACACGCCGGCTGGCCCCCTTGGGCCGGCCTCCCCGGGGCTCTACCATTCGATTATGTGTTCGATACGGGCGCCGCCGGGTAGCGGCAGGCGAGCGGACAGCGATCGCTGACAGGCCGGCCGTCCGGCCGTCACTGCTGAGGCCGCACCGGGATCCGGTACCTCAGCCGGTACTGATCGGCCGGGATGACGATGTCGCACGTCTCAACCGGCCGGTCGCCAGCCAGGTGGGTCCGCTCGATGTGCAGTACCGGCGTACCCGACGGGATCGCCAGAGTGGTGGCCTCCGCCGAGAGCGGCGGCCGGGTAGAAATGTCCTCAATAACCTGGTCCACCCCTATTCCGATTGCTCCCATGCGCGCGGTCACGCCGCGCCCCGCGAGCGGCCCCTCTTCGGGCAGCAGCACCGGGGTGCCCGCGGTGATCTCCATGGGCTCGTAGCTTGTCGCCATCTGGACCGGGACTCCGTCGGCGCGGAGCACATACCTGGTACGCATGACCCGGTCGTCGGGCTGCAGCCTCAGCCGCCGCGCGATGTGCGGCGGCGCTGGCGTGCGCTCGGAGTTGTGTTCGAACGAGAGTCGCCGCGCGTGCCCACGCTCGTGCGCCGCAGGCAGGGTGGACTCGTCCAGCCCGAACGGCGAACCGGAGATCTGGTGCCTGTCGTGATCGAGGCGCCGTATCACTGGCGGCTGCCGCACGTATGACCCGGATCCGGGCCGCGGTTCGATGAGCCCCTCTGTGGCGAGCACGGCGAGCGCATGCTTCGCGGCGGTTTCACCGACACCGTAACGGGTCATGATCGCCGCCCTGGATGGCACGCGGGCGCCCGGAACGAGCGCGCCGTCGCGAATCTGCCCACGCAGATCCTCAAGGACTCGGAGATAGACCGGATCGGTCGAGGCGCCCATCGGATCGCAACCTCCCTGGGCATGTGCTGCAAGTCGCAGCCCATTGTCCCCGATTCCCCAGACAAGCTGTGACCACAGCGCTATGTTGTGGTCACAGCTTCACGCGTAGTGATCGATTTTCTCGGCCGGAGGTTCCTCGTGGATCGCTGGAGCTGGACGATCTCAATTCCAGGTTTGCCATCAATGGTGCCAGCCGCGCGCGCGTTCGTCCGGGCCTTCCTGGACAGCCATCCGCTGGCCACGGATGCCGAACTGATCGCGTCTGAGTATGTGACGAACGCGATCCGGCACACCGCGTCGGGGGATGGCGGTGCCATTCACGTCACCGTCGCGGCCACGCCCCAGACCGTCCGGATCGAGGTGACCGATCATGGGCAGGCGGGGTCGCCGAGAGGCCGGCGCCACAACCGGGACCGGGCCGCGGCCGGGCGAGGCGGCGGACGACGACGAGAACGGGCGCGGGCTGCTGATAGTCGACTACCTCGCCACCCGCTGGGGGCACTTCGGCGTTTCCGGCGGTCCGGTGACCGCCTGGGCCGAACTCGATGACCCGCCGGGAGGTGAGCACGGCGAAGGCCCGACGGGCGAAGGCGGGCCGGGTGACGGTGGGCTTGGCGAGCCGGGCAGCGGGGGTTCTTGCGCACCCACCTGAGGCGGCACGGGTACGGCGCGGCAGGCAGAGCAGCGGACGGCGCTACTTCCGCCAGGCGAGGGTGAGGCCGTCGCCGACCGGGAGCAGCACCACGACCACGCGCTCGTCGGTGACCGCGTGCGTGTTGAAGGCCCGGATCGCCACGACGATGGGGTTGTCGTCAGCTTCGTCGATGACCCGGCCGTGCGAGAGCGTGTTATCCACCAGGATGGCGCCGCCCGGCCGGATCCGCGGGACGATCTCGTCCCAGTAGCCGATATACCCGGGCTTGTCCGCGTCGATGAAGGCGAGGTCGAAAGTGGCGTCAGCGGGCAGGGCCAGCAGAGTGTCAAGACCCGGGCCGATGCGCAACTCGATGCGATCGGCGACGCCGGCCTTTTCCCAGTACCGCCTCGCGACCGACGTCCACTCCTCGCTGACGTCGCAGCAGATCAGCCTGCCGTCGGCAGGCAGGCCCCGGGCCAGGCAGATCGACGAATAGCCGGTGAACGTGCCGATTTCGATCGCGTCGCGGGCGCGCATGAGCCGGGTCAGCAGGGTCATGAAGGTGCCCTGCTCCGGCCCGATCTGGAGGCCCTCGTCACCGGGAAAGCGTTTCGCCGTCTCGTCGGCGAGCTCGGCCAGGACCGCGTCGGGCGGGCTGGTGTGCGCCTCGATGTAGGCGTTGAGCTGGGGGCTGATCTGCTCGTTGCGGCGTGACACACGACCACGCTAATCCATGGCGCGATCATGCGGCAGGCCGGCCGGCCCTGGCTGGCCGCGCTGGGCGCGGGTGCGGGGCGCCGGCTGCGAGTGTGGCGCGCCGGGTCCGGACGCGTGGTGGAGTCGGCCGGGCGAGCTCTTGGATTTGGCGTGGCGGCGGCCGCTGGCGCGTACCGAGCAGGTGTAGCGACAAAGCAGTCGCGCGGGCCGCCCCCGGCCCGGCCCTCCGCCCCGGGCTTCGGGCTCGTCACTCTGGCGCTAGCACTGCGGGCGCAGGGCTCCGGGGGTCGCCCCGGCGGGTGGGCCTGCCGACGCGGTGTCATCCTGCGGCAGCCGTTAAGGATCATGATCCCGAACGGCATGCGCGGGGTGCCAGCACATCCCGTCGACCTGGCCCAAGCTTTGCGATTGGGCTTCGGAGAGGGTCAGGCGCGTGGCCTGTGCCGCTGCGGTGGCCGGCTTCATGATCGCGGTAACTTTTGGGACGCATCCGCGGCAAAGTTACCGCGATCATGAGCGGCGCCGGATCCGGCCGCGGACCGGGACCGGCCATGAGGTGCCGCGGCTACTTCGCCGTGGATCCCGGGCCGGCGATGAGCACGATCCACACCGGGCCCTTGGCGAAGGTCATCCGCTGGCCGGCCGCGGTCGTGAAGGTGGTGCCGCCATCGGCCTGCGGCCGCGACCAGCGCGTGTCATAGGCCTTGCCGTCGCGCAGCACCAATGCCGTGCCCGAACCCGTGCTCTCGGCGTACGGCGGCGGCACGCCCTCCTCGAGGAACCGCGATGTGCGCACGATCGTGTACTGGATCACCACGGTGGGAGCGCTCAGCTGCCCATCCTCCGTGCTGAGTGCGGGGGAGCCGTCCATCGACACCAGCCACCGCGCTTTCCGCGCGGACCAGCGGAATGAGAACGACGCGGACGGATAGGACACGGAAACCGAGCTCGTGGTCTTGCCGCCCGGGGGCGGTGGGCCGAACCGGAAGCCGATGTCGTGGGCCTTGCTCGCCCCGCGTGCGGCCGCGAGCAGTTGCCTGGTGTTCGCGTACAGGTTGTGCGGGATGATCCGGTTGGGGTCGCGGAAGTACGGGCCGCTCACCGTGCCCGCGTAAAGATCGACGGTCCGCGCATGCTGGACGACAGGAAGCAGCTGGCTCTGCGCGCCCGAGTACGCGAAGGCGGGCAGGCCGAACTGGCGCAGCAGCTCGATGTCGTCTTCCCTGGCACTGCGCACGGGCCCGATGACGGGCGGGAAATGCGACGAGAACACCGCGAAGATCCGGCTGAGGCCCCCCTCGACCGGCAGCAGGTACACGATGTCCGCATCGGTCAGGCCGGTCGGCGGGCGGGCGTCCGCCACGTTGTCGATCTTTACCGCGAGAACCGGCCCGAGCGCTTTCACCCGTTCGCCCGTGAACGGGGACACCAGCGGCGGGGCCGGCTGGGACGCCGTCGCCGTCGGCGTCGGCGTCGGCGACGCGGCCGGACTCACCTTCCTGGGCCGGCCGCCGAGGAGGAAGACGCCTGCCACGATGACGGCGGCCGTCGCGGTCATGGCGGACGCCACTATCACGATCGTGCGCCGGCGAGGCGCCAAGGCCGCACCTCCCGGCAAGGCCTAACGGCGGGACAGGTACGGTCCCGGATCGGTAATGCGCACCAGCCGGACGCGGCCGATAGGAAAGCGCTGCGCATCGAGCTGGACGCAGATGTCGGCAATCTCCGCCAATGCTACCCAGTCAGTGCCGATTGTAAGTACGCGGAAGTAAACCGCGTCCGCATCCACGGGAATGACGGCGCGCCGCCACCCGAACTGGCCCGAGCGGTATTGCGTGCGCCGTGTGATGACCGCGTTGTCGAACGCCTTCCTGTCACCCTGCTGAAGCAGTGGCCGGGCCAGGCGGCGGAAGAAATTCCCTGCCGCCATCGCCTCGAGGGTCTGGTACGTGGTGACCCGGTGGGACGCGACGTGCAATCGCCCGCCGTCCGGGGCGATGTGAGTCAGGCCAAGGGCGGCGATCCACAGCGGGCCGCCCGGCCGGGTGAGCATCCCGAACGGCCCGCTGCGGCGGATTGCCTGCCTGCCCGCGCGCTGCCCCGGGCAGCGGTATCCGGCCCAGTCCGTGGGCAGCCCGTACAGCGGGACACCGGTGCCGGAATACCACAGGTGAAGCGCCCGCTGATCCCGCCGCGATGCTCGCCGTGGCGAGATCGGGTGCCCCGGACCGCCGTTGCCATCTGCGCGGGCCCGGGTGTCGCGCGGCGCCCCGGCAATTCCCGCCGGCGTCGCCTGGCTCGCGCAGCGGCCCGGTTCTTCCTGCGCCGCTCGTTTTGTGGTTCTTGATGTGCGGAACACCCAACCGAGTTCAGCCGGGCGGCACCTGCGGTGTCAATCAGCAGAGGGTTAGACTACTGTCCGGCGCGCGATAGCCTCCTCGGCGATGAGTACCGATGCGCCGCGGCGGTCCGCGGCGCGTGCCCATGGTCGTCTGACCGCGTTCGCGCAGGCTGCGGCGGCGGGTCCGGCAGGCGGTGCCGTCGGCCGGACCCAGGTGCACCGCGCCTGGGTCGCCGCGATGACGGTGGCTGCCGCGGCCGTCTACGCCGGATTTGGGCTCGTCCAGCAGGCGACCTTCCGCACGACCACCTATGACGTTGTCATCTTCGACCAGGCGGTGCGCTCGTACGCGCATTTCCAGCCGGGTATCGCGATTGTCAAGGGGGTCCACAACGGCGGCGGCACGCACTTTTCCGTCCTGGGGGATCACTGGTCGCCCATCATCGCGGGCCTGGCCCCTTTCTACTGGCTCTTTGCCGGCCCGCAGACCCTCCTGGTGGCGGCGGGCATCGCCTTCGCGGCCGCTATTCCCCTCATCTGGATGTTCGCGCGCAGGATCGCCGCGCCCCACGTAACGGCCCGCGCTGCGGCCGGGGTCGCGTATCTTGCCGCCGCTGCCTACGCGCTGAGCTGGCCGGTGGCCGAGGCGGTTGCCTTCGGCTTCCACGAGGTCGCCTTCGTTCCCGTGCTCACCGCGGCATTCTTCGAGCGGATGCAGGCGGGCAGGCCGCGCGCCGCGCTGCTTGCCGCCGCTGCCCTGCTCCTGGTCAAGGAGGACATGGGCCTCTTGATCGCCGGGTTTGGGCTGTGGCTGCTTGTGACCCGCGCCACGGTGCCACGGCGGCGGGTGCTCGCTGCGGCGATGATCGCCGTGGGCATCGCCGCCACCTTCACCGCCACGCTCGTGCTGCGGCCCGCGTTCGGCGGCAATGCCATGTACTACTGGCATTACGGCGCGCTCGGCCGTGATGTCCCGCAGGCGCTGTGGCACCTGATTGCCCATCCGCTCGCCGCCGCGCGCCTGCTCATCACCCCACGGGTGAAACCGGAAACGATGGCGTGGCTGGCCGGAGCGCTGCTCTTCCTGCCGCTGCTGTCGCCCATCTCGCTGGCCGCGGTCCCGCTGCTCGCGGAACGGATGCTCGCGAACTCCGCGCCTGACTGGTGGGGCATGCCGTACCAGTACAACGCGTTCGTCGCCGTGGTGCTGGTCTGCGCGGCCGTCGACGGCGCGCTGCGCCTGAGCCGCTGGATCCAGGTGCGGGTCCCGGTGAGCCGTGGCCGCGCCTTGACCGTCATCGCGGCGCTCTGCTGCGCGGCCGCGGTCGCGCTGGTCCCTTCCTTCCCGCTCGGCGCGGCTCTTCATCCCGGTTTCTACCGGCTGACGCAACGGGACAGGGCAGCGCACGCCGCGGTCGGGGCGGTACCGCCGCGGGTTCTGGTCGAGGCGGCCAACAACGTGGGCCCGCAGCTGACGCGCCGTGACACGGTCCTGCTGTGGGACTGGACGCCGCGCTGGGCACCGTGGGTGGTGGCCGACACGGGCAGCCTCACGTTCCCCTTCCGTAGCCTGCGGGCGCAGCGTGCGCGGGTCGGCCTCCTGCTGCATAACGGCTATCGCGTGGTGCTCGCCAGGGATGGTTACGTCGTCCTGCACAGGGTCGCCCCGCACCGGACGACCTGACGGCGGCAGCAGCGGCCGGATAGCGCGAACTTTCCGGGCCCCGGGTGGTTGCCGAGCGCATAGCGGGTACGCCCGGCTACTGTCGGTGTCCTACGAGGGGAGTCATCGTGCTGCACCGCATGTCCGCGGCCGTGATCGCAGCTACTGGCCTGTGCGCCCTGACCGGCTGCGCGGCCTCGAGTGCCGCCGCGCCCGGCCCGGCTGCATCCGCGTCAAGCCGCGCCACGTCGCCGAGCGTGGCCGGCCGGGTCTTTGTGGGCGAGCGGGACAACCACAAGGTGGTCAAGGTCGGGCGCGGATCGATCGTGACGGTCGTCCTGCACAGCACCTACTGGGCGTTCGGCTCGCCGCCAGGCCGCCGGGTCCTCGCGCAGGTCGCGCCGCCAACCACGTCGCCGCGACCGCCTGGCGCGGGTGGCTGCGTGCCCGGTCAGGGGTGCGGGACGGTCACCGCCGTCTACCGCGCGGCGCGCGCGGGCACCGCCGTGGTCCGCGCCAGCCGCGTAAGCTGCGGCGAGGCGCTGAGGTGCAGGGGCGGCGACGGCCTCTTCGCCGTCACGATCGTCGTGAGACGCTGACCCACGGCCTGGTGCCCCCGCGCTTTGCCGCCGGTCCGGATACGTTGATGGCGGGCCGTGGCGGCGCTCCGGCGCGCCGGAGCCGCCAGGCTCTGGCGCGCTGCGCCAGGCTCAGGCGCGCTGCGCCAGGCTCAGGCGCGCTGCGCCGCCGGCTGCGGCGCGGCCCGGCCGCCGCGGCCGTGCCCGCCGTGCTCGCTCTGCTCCCTGCGATCACGTGCCCGCCACCACTCCTGGCCGCTGGCTGGCAGCATGTAGATGGGGTCGTAGTAGGCGTACTCGCGGCTGAGCGCGAGCCGGTCCTCCGCTTCGACCCCCGTACGGTAGTTCTTCGTCCAGTAGGAGATGCCGCGCTCCGCGTCGTACCTGGTCACCTGGTGCACCCAGCGCTTGCCCACGTACGGCACGTCGCAGACGATCCGCGGCGTGGCGAAGCCGGGCAGGTAGCCCATGAGCTGATGCTGCAGGTGCTGCGCTTCGCCGACCGTGAGCCTCCAGTGCTCGCTGCCGGGGATCATGTCGCACATGTAGAAGTAGTAGGGCATGATCTCGGCGCCGTCGAGCAAGCGGAAGCACAGGTCGAGCAGCGCCGCCGGGCTGTCGTTGACGTCGCGCAGCAGCACGCCCTGGTTGCGCACGTCGCGGATCCCGGTCTCCAGCATGGCCTGCGCTGCCCGGGCGACCAGCGGTGTGACCGACTGGGCCGCGTTGACGTGGGTGTGGATGGCCAGGCTGACGCCGCGCTGGCGGGCGGTGGTGGCGAGCCGTTCCATGCCCGCCCTGACCTCGTCCTGCAGCCAGTG
Source organism: uncultured Actinomycetota bacterium (assembly GCA_963851085.1). Lineage (GTDB taxonomy): Bacteria > Actinomycetota > Actinomycetes > Streptosporangiales > Streptosporangiaceae > DATFVJ01. The sequence continues at coordinate 300,314 of CAWKNX010000009.1, forward strand.
CTGCGGCAGGCCCATGAGCGCCTTGCTCGCCAGCCGGATGTCACGGATGCTGTCGATGTCGAGCAGCGCGCTGACGAACTCTTCGAGGCGCGGCCAGGGCAGGTTCGCGACGTCGCCACCTGAAACTACGACATCCCTGACGCCCGGTGACCGGCGCAGGTAGTCCAGCATCGCGCCGAGCCGATCCTGCCTCGCGAGGGCGAACTTGTGCTTGCCCGTGACCGCGGTGGGGTTACCGACCAGGTCCATGCGGGTGCAGTGCCCGCAGTATTGCGGGCAGGTGGGCAGGACCTCGGCGAGCACCTTGGTCGGGTAGCGGTGAGTGAGGCCCTCGACCGCCCACATCTCCGCCTCGTGCAGCGAGTCCCGCTGCGCGTACGGATGCGACGGCCAGTCTTCGCGGCGGTCGCTGAAGACCGGGATCATGTACCTGCGCACGGGATCGGCGTAGTACGCGTCGGTGAATCCCTGCTGCCCTGGCGTGTGGGCCGGGGCCACGGTGTTGAGCATCTGCGGCGGCATGAGCATCGACATGGTGGCGCGTTCGCGCTGGTCGCGATCGAGGTCGGCATAGAACCGCTCGTCGAGACCGTCGCCGACCACCTGGCGCAGCTGCCGGATGCTCTTGACGCAGTGCGCCCGCTGCCACTGGGCGGATTCCCAGTCCGCCGCGCTCACGTCCGCCCACCCTGGAAAGCGCCGCCAATCGGGTTCGGCCGGCTCCACGTGCCGGTAACCATACGGCTGGTCGATCATGCCGCCTCCTTGCCGGTGCGCTCCGCGGCGGCGAGCGCACCGCGGCATCATCGGTCCGCCGATCCGGACGATGTCTCCGATTGTCCCTAGGTAACGAAAAAACCTATCGTCATAGTAGCCTCTAACGAGAAATTCTCTTCTTACATGACGTTCTGGGCGCAGGAAGCCAGCAGCGGCCCAGCGGTGGGAAGGACGGCCAGCGGTGGGAAGGATGGTCAGTGTGGCACCGAACCATGCGCGCGGGGGTTCGCCATACGGCCTGCACCGGGTCATTGAGCCCGCCGGGGTGCTGCCACAGGCCGCCGTCAGGCTTGACACGCGGCCGCGGATCGGGCCTGACGAGGTCCGCGTCGCGGTCGAGCGGCTCAACCTGGACGCCGCCTCCCACCGGCAACTCCGCGATGCGCACGGCGGCGACCCGGCCAAGGTAAGGGCGGCGGTGCTGGAGATCATCCAGACGCGCGGCAAGATGCACAACCCGGTCACCGGATCGGGCGGAATGCTGGTCGGCGTGGTGGACGAGGCCGGTCCGGCCTCCCCGCTCGGGCTGAAGCCCGGGGACAGGATCGCGACACTCGTCTCGCTCACCCTGACCCCGCTCGTCATCACCGACGGGCTCGCCCGCTGGGACGGCGCATCCGAGCAGGTGCCCTGCGAGGGGCACGCGATCCTGTTCGGCCGCTCGATCGCCGCTGTGCTGCCTGATGATCTGCCGGTGCCGCTCGCCCTGGCGGTGCTTGACGTCTGCGGTGCCCCGGCGCTGACGTCCCGCGTGGTGGCTTCCTACACCGGCCCCGCCGGCCCGCCGCCGCGGGCGGCGCCTGGTCCGCAGGCGGCGCCGGCGGGCGCTCGCCGTTGCCCGGTTCCGTGGGCGTCACCGTCGCGGTCATCGGCGCGTCGGGAAAGAGCGGCAGCCTGTCCGCCGCGGCGGCCCGCCGGGCCGGCGCGGCCCTGGTGATCGGCGTGGTGCCCGACAGCGCGGAGGCCGCCCAGCTCCGCGAGGCTGGCCGCGGTGCACCGGAGTCACCGGGTGCGCGCCATCGCCTTGCGGACCAGATCGTCATAGCCGACGCGCGCGATCCGGTCGCGCTCGCTGAGGCGGTGGCGATGGCGGGCGGGCCGGCGGACGTGACCGTGGTCTGTGTCGACGTGCCAGGCTGCGAGGGCGGCGCGATCCTTGCCACCGCTCAGGGCGGCACCGTGATCTTCTTCTCCATGGCCACCTCGTTCACGGCCGCCGCGCTCGGCGCGGAAGGCCTGGCGGCGGACGTCACCATGCTGATCGGAAACGGGTACGTGCCCGGCCACGCCGGCCTTGCCCTGGATCTCACCCGGGCCGAACCTGCGGTCCGGGCGCTCTTCGAACGCCGGGTGGCACAGTGACTCCCAAACTCGGGCTTGACCCCGCGTCGGTCAGCGAGGCCCGCAAGCTGGCCGAACGGGCGGGCCGCCCGATCGTCGAACTGGCGCGCGCAAACACGACGGTGTCGGTCGAGCGCACCGTGCTCAGGCTCGCCGGCCTTGAGGGCGCGGACGGCGACGGCATGCCGTGGGTCAACCGGCTGACCGACGCGGTCCGCGAGCAGACCGGGCTCTCCCACGGCGTCGCCCTGCCCACATGGGACGCGCTGCGGAGCGGTGGTTACCCGGATCTGCCGGCCCTGGCGGCCGCCGCGGCCGGCGGCACGGCAAGGTTCCGCATTCCACCCGGCGCGGACGCAGAGGCGGCGCGGCAGGCGGCCGCCGGCGCCGCCCGCGCGGGCATCGCCCGGATCGACGCGCGCCGCGCCGAGCGCGCCGCGATGATCCGCGACACCGCCGAGCCGCCGATGCCGTGGATCTATCTGATCGTGGCCACCGGGGACATCCACGAGGACATCCCGCAGGCCCAGGCCGCCGCGCGCGAGGGCGCCGACGTCATCGCGGTGATCCGCTCCACCGGTCAGTCGCTGTTCGACTACGTGCCCGAGGGCGCCACCCGTGAAGGGTACGCGGGCACCTACGCCACCCAGGAGAACTTCCGGCTCATGCGCGCCGCGCTTGACGACGTTTCCCGCGAGCTCGGCCGTTATGTGCGGCTCACCAATTACGCCTCAGGCCTGTGCATGCCCGAGATCGCGGCGCTCGCCGGGCTCGAGCGGCTGGACATGATGCTGAACGACTGCATGTACGGCATCATCTTCCGCGACATCAACCCACAGCGGACCTTCATCGACCAGCGGCTGGCCAGGCAGATCCACGCCAGGGCCGGCATCATCATCAACACGGGCGAGGACAACTACCTCACCACCGCCGACGCGGTCGACGCCGCGCACACGGTGGTGGTGAGCCAGTTGCTCAATGAGTACTTCGGCAAGGAGGCGGGCCTGGCGGACGGGCAGCTCGGGCTTGGGCACGCCTTCGAGATCAACCCGGCGGTCCCTGGCTCGTTCCTGCTCGAGCTCGCCCACGCCCAGCTCGTGCGCGAGCTGTTCCCGGACGCGCCGCTGAAGTACATGCCGCCGACCAAGCACATGACGGGCAACATCTTCGCCGGCTACCTGCTCGACGCCTTCTTCAACCTGTGCGGGCTGATGACCGGCCAGTCGATCCTGCTGATCGGCATGCTGACCGAGGGCATCCACACCCCGTTCCTTTCCGACCGGGACCTGGCGCTGGAGAATGTCCGCTACGTGCGGGAGGCGGCCGGGCGGCTGGGCGAGGACTTCCGCCCCGGCCCGGACTCGCCCGTGACCCGCCGCGCCCACCAGGTGCTCGGCGAGGCGGTGGACCTGCTGCGCAGGATCGATGGCGAGGGGCTGCTCCGGGCGATCGCCGACGGCACGTTCGGCGTGACCAGGCGGCCGCCGGACGGCGGCAAAGGGCTGGACGGGGTGGTGGCGAAGGCGGACGGCTACTTCAATCCCGCCACCGAAATTCTCGAAAATCCCGAACGGCTGCCGCGCGGTGCCGCGCCCGCGCCCGTGTCATGATCACGGCGCCGGCGTCGGCCTGGCAGTGCGGCAAGCCCTCCATCCAGGGCCCGCCCTATCGGGACCTGCCCTCCCAGGTGGCCCTGTCAGGACCCGCTCTCCCCGCGGGTCCCTATCAAGACCCGCCCTCCCAGAGGGGGCGTTGCCCCACTGCTGATCTTGGCAGGCTGTCAAGACCTGGGGGAGGGGTGAACGGGGTTCTGTGGATAGCTTTTCCCGTTGTCCCCAGGGTGGTTACGGAAGGGAGAGTCTGGTGAGCCTCGTCCGGCCTTATGGTGATACGACCGGGGACGGCCGGGTGCAGCTGTCGTTCACGCTGCCGGTGCCGCTGGCTGGCGCCGCCGGGCGGGCTCGCGCCGAGGGCGCGGCGCTGCAGCTCGCCGCCAAGATGGGCATGGACCAGGCGATGGTGGTCCACGCCAAGGCCATGGGCCCGGACTTCACGTTCTTCATCGTGTACGGACGCGTGAGTCACTTTGTCGATTTGTCGGCTGTTACCGTGACGGAGCGCGAATTCCCGCTGCTGTCGCCGCAGGAGGTGAACCTGCGGATCCGCTCGGTGCTCGGCCGCAAGCTCGTGGTCGTCGGCGCGTGCGTCGGCACCGACGCGCATACGGTCGGGATCGACGCGATCCTGAATGTCAAGGGCCATGCGGGGGAGAAGGGCCTGGAGTACTACCGCGAGATGCGCGTGCTCAACCTGGGCGCGCAGGTGACCGTCCAGGAGCTTGCCGAGCGTGCCAGGCGTGAACACGCCGACGCGGTCCTCGTCAGCCAGGTGGTGACCCAGCGCGACGCCCATCTGGCCGGCGCGCGGGCCCTTGCGGACGCGTTCGCGCGGCCGTCAGGGCTCCCGCGGCCAGAGGCGCAGCGCCCGCCGGGGGCACCACGGGCCCTGACCACCCCAAGCCCCCTGCCGGGCGGCACCGGGCCTGCGGGCGGCACCGCGCAGCCGTCCGGGGCAGCTGACCGCTACGGGCGGACAGGCGCGGCGGCGGACGCCCCGGCGCGGCCACTGCTTGTCGTCGGCGGCCCGCGTTTCGACCCGGCGATGGCCGGTGACCTGGGCGTGGACCGGATTTTCGGCCGCGGGACCACGCCGGGGGAGGTCGCGAGCTACCTGGTGCACGCGCTTGCCGCGCCTGGAGCCGGCGGCCCGGGCGGCGCGAACGCCAGGGCCGGGTCCCCGGTGTCCACTGCGCCCGCCGCGCCTGCGGTGCCCTACCGGGAGGTGCCGGGGTGAGCGGCGAGGGGCCCGCAGCAAGCGTGGGGAGCGCGGGGATCGTGGGCAGCACAGTCACCCACCGCAGATACGTGCCGTACGGCCATGCCCACTACGGCGGGAATCTCGTGGACGGTGCTTACGTCCTCGGGCTGTTCGGCGATGTGGCCACCGAGGTGTGCATCCGGACGGACGGCGACGAGGGACTGTTCGCCGCCTACTCCGAGGTCCAGTTCCTCGCGCCGGTGCGCGCGGGCGACGTGATCGAGGCGACCGCCACCGTGGTGCGGGCCGGGCGGCGCAGCCGCGAGCTCGCCTTCGAGGCGAGGGTGACATGCCGGGCCGATCCGGCAGGCGGCCTGTCCGCCGCACGGGTGCTCGGCGAGCCGATCGTGGTGGTCACAGCGAAAGGCACCGTGGTGGTGCCGCCACGCACCTGACGGCGGTACCCGAGGAGGCCAGGCCCCGCTGCGCCCGTGCTCTCCACTAGCGCCCAGGGCCCGGTCACCAGCCGGCTCGTGCGCGGACGGCGGCGAGCGCCGTCCGCGCCTCCTGGCCGATCCCGGGCAAGCCGCGTGCCCTGGTACACGTCGCCAGGCTGGAACACCCGGCCGGCCACGGCGGACGTGCGGAAGTAGCCGTACCGGGGATCTTCGCCCGACATGCACCGCAGCAGCGAGTTCCACATGTGCCAGTGGGTCTCGACCGGCGCTCCGCGAGGTTGACATCGAGACGCGGGGCGGTAAGTTGCTGCGCAGTCCAGCACCGGGCTAACCAGCCGGGCCGGCTGGCCCGGCCACTTCGCGGGCTGCGCCACGGACGGGGGGCTCCCAGCCGAACCGTCTTGTTGCCAGGTGCGGAACACGGAGCAATGGCCGCGCCGCGGTCCTGGCTGGGCGGGGGGGTTGGACCCGGAAAGGGCCCGGGCACCCAGTAGACAACGGAATGCGAGCTCGTTGCCGGCGGGACGTGTTCCGGTCCGAAGGGATGTCCGGGCCCTTTTCCGTGTGTTCGGTGCCTACGAGCCTGTTTGAGGACCCTCGCGACGAGCGAGGGTCCTCAAACAGGCTCCAAAAAGCTGGCGTTCGCGTGGTCCGCCCCGTGGGCACGGTGTGTGCACATCCCGGATCGGTTACAGCATCGGAAAGTCGGCGGGTGCGTGACCCCGACGTGTTCAGGGAACGGGTAACGTGCCTGCGTGGAAGCCAGCGCCCGGCGGACCACGCCGGAACAGGGCTCCGGGCCCGCAGCCGGCCCATCGGCGCCGGACAGCGCTGTGGTGACAGACGGCCCTGCGGCGGCTTCCGGCCCGGTGGAGACAGCCGGCGCGGCGGGTCAAAGCGGCGCGGGCATCGCCATTGGCGCCGGGCCAGGCCGCCGCCGCCGTTTTGCGTTCTCACGCCTGTGGCCGGCGGCGGCCGCCATCGCGGGCGGGCTGATGCTCACGCTCGCGTTCCCGCCAGCAGGCTGGTGGCCGCTCGCGCCCGTCGCGGTCGCCCTGATCACGATCGCCATCTGGCAGCCGGGCACGGCCAGGCCGCTCCGCAGGGGGGCGGCACTGGGACTGGTGGCCGGCGCTGCCTTCTTCATCGTGCTTCTGTTCTGGCTGCACGTCATCGGCCCGGACGCGTGGCTGGTGCTTGCGCTCGTGGAGGCCGCCTACTTCGCACCGCTCGGTGCCGGGATCGCGGCCGTCGCGCGGCTGCGTCTGGCGCCGATGTGGGCCGCCTGCCTGTGGGTAGCGGAGGAAGCGCTGCGCGACCGGCTCCCATTCGGCGGATTCACCTGGGGACGGCTCGCGTTCAGCCAGTCGGCCTCACCTTTCACCAGGTACGCCTCGGTCGGCGGAGCTCCGCTGCTGACGTTTGCCGTCGCGCTGGCCGGTGGCCTGATCGCGACGGCCGCATCCGGCCGGCTGGGCAGCGCCGGCGCTGGCCGTGCCGCCCGCGCCACAGGGCGGCTCGCGGCCGCGGCCGGCGTGATCGCGCTCGCCGCCGCCGGGCCGGCGATCCCGCTGCCGCACGCGAACGGGCGCAGCGTCACCGTCGCTGTGGTGCAGGGCAACGTGCCACGGCTCGGCCTGCACTTCCTCGGCCAGCGGTCGGCAGTGCTTGACAATCATGCCAACGCCATGCGCAAGCTGGCCGCCCAGGTCAGGTCTGGCCGGGTGCGCCAGCCGGATCTGGTGATCCTCCCCGAGAACTCGAGCGACCTCGACCCGTACCAGGATCCCGGTGCCTACGCACTGATCAACTCGGCCGTCCGTGCCGTCCGGGCGCCCACGCTCGTCGGGGCCCTGACCTACACAAGTGACGGGCGCCATGTGCAGAACCGGGGCATCGTCTGGTCACCAACGACCGGGCCTGGTGCCTACTACATCAAGCAGCACCCGGTGCCGTTCGGCGAGTACGTGCCGATGCGCTCGGTCCTCACCAAGTTCATCAAGCGGTTCAGCCTCGTGCCCTACGATCAGGTGGCGGGTCATCGGCCCGGGGTGCTGCGTCTCGGCCAGGTCACGATCGGTGACGTGATCTGCTTCGAAGTCGCCTATGACGGCATCGTCAGGGACGCGGTGACCCACGGCGGCCAGGTGATCGTGGTACAGACCAACAACGCGGACTACGGGCGCACCGACCAGCCCGCGCAGCAACTCGCCGTGTCACGGCTTCGTGCGGTGGAGCATGCGCGGCCCGTGCTCATAGCGGCGACAAGCGGGATCAGCGCCATCGTCACCCCGGACGGGAGAGTAATCGCCCAGTCCAGGCAATTCACCCAGGCAATCTTCGTGCGGCAGATCCGGACATCGACCGCGCTGACGCTGGCCGACCGGCTCGGCGAGCTGCCCGAGTGGATCCTCACGGCCGCGGGAACATGCGCGGCGGCGCTGGGGATCCTGGGATTCGCCATCCGCGACAAGACCAGGCGAAGGCAGGAAACGTGACAGGAGCAGACGGATACACCGGCCGTGTGGTCGTCATCATCCCGACCTACAACGAGCGGGACAACCTGGGGCCCATCACGGCGCGAGTGCGGTCCGCCGTGCCAGCCGCCGACGTTCTCGTCGTGGACGACAACAGCCCGGACGGCACCGGCCAGGTCGCCGACGAGCTCGCCGCGGCCGACGATCAGGTCCACGTGCTGCACCGCAGCGTCAAGGCGGGCCTCGGCGCCGCCTACATCGCCGGCTTCCAGTGGGCGCTCGACGAAGGCTACGACGCCATGGTCGAGATGGACGCGGACGGCTCACATCAGCCCGAGGAGCTGCCGAGGCTGCTGACGGCGCTTGATGACGCCGACGCTGTGCTCGGCTCCCGCTGGGTGCCCGGAGGCAAGGTGACGAACTGGCCGAAATCCCGCTATCTCCTGTCCCGCGGCGCCAACACCTACACCCGGCTGATGCTGGGCATCCCACTGCACGACGCGACGGGTGGATACCGCGTCTACCGCGCCACGACGCTGCGGAAGATCGGCCTCGACAACGTCGAGTCCCAGGGCTACTGCTTCCAGATCGACCTGTCCCTGCGGGCCATCCAGGCCGGGCTCAAGGTCGCCGAGGTGCCGATCACGTTCGTCGAGCGCACCCGCGGCGCGAGCAAGATGAGCAACGCCATCGTGCGAGAGGCATTCTGGCGCGTGACCCAGTGGGGAGTTTCCGGCCGGTTGCGCAAACATCCCCGTGGCTGACCGATGATGGAAGCATGCTGTTCGCGTCGTTGCTCGCGGTGGTCGTGTTCGCCGCGGCCGAGATCTACGTCATCGTCGCGATCGCCCACCTCATCGGCTGGGCGCTGACGGTCATCCTGCTCATCGCGTCCACCGTGGCCGGCCTGTGGCTGGTGCGTATCCAGGGCCGGCGCGCCTGGGGAGCACTGCGCGGCGCGGTGGCGAGCGGAGTGGTACCCGACCGCGAGCTTGGCGACGCGGCGCTGATCGTGGCTGGCGGGGCGCTGATCGCGGTACCCGGCTTCGTGACAGACGTTATCGGCGTGCTCGCCGTGGCCCCGCTTACCCGCTCGGTGATGCGCCGTATCTTCGGCTTCATCTTTTTCCGCCGGGCTCTGGCGGCTGGCGTCCGCATGGGCAGCCGGGTGACGCGGGGGCGGGCTTCAGCGGGGCGGACCGGGGCAGCGGCCGAAACGCCGCCCGACCCCGCCACGAAGATCATTCGTGGTGAGGTCATCGATGGTGGCGCCGCCACGGGGAACGCGGGCACCGGCCCTTAGCGGTCTAGTGATGCCAGGCCGGGCCTGGTGAAGACGGTGCTGAGGTGGCTCGTGGGGTGCTGGTCGGGTGGCTCGTCGGGCGCGCGGCCGCACCCCCTGCTGACCTCGTACGGAACGGAAAAGTTAGGCGCTCTTGAGCCGTGGCTGCTTGCCGCGCTCGGTGCCGCGCGGATCGGCGCGGCCTGCGCGGATGACGGCCAGCCGCTCCGCGAGCACTTCCTCCAGATCCTCGATGGACCGCCGCTCAAGCAGCATGTCCCAGTGGGTCCGGGGAGGCTTGGCCTTCTTCTGCGCGGGCAGCTCTCCGGTCACCGTGATCGCGGCGGCTCCGCAGACCCGGCACTCCCAGGTCGTCGGGATCTCCGCCTCGGCCGCGAACGGAACGGAAAAATGATGACCGTTCGGGCAGTCAAAAGATACCTCCTGGCGCGGGGCCAGGTCGGTGTTGCGATCGTTCTCGTAGCTCGTCGCCCCGAGCCGGGTGCCGCGAAGTGCGCGTTCCGCCATAAGTGATTGCCTCCCGGGCGCGTAGCCGTTGCCAATGTCAACGCTGAGTCACCCGGACAAGATTCCCGCTCTGCCCGAATCCAACCGCCCTTGCTGCGGACATTGCACGATACGGCCCGTGTGCGCCTCCTGGATGAGCCGCCGTGCCCAAGGTCAGGCGGTGCCGTTCGCGCTGTGCTCGCCCGCGTCATGGCGCCCGCCATGCCACTGGGCGCGCTCGGTGAGCACGTCGCGAAGAGCCACGGTGTCGTCGGTCATGATGCCGTCCACAGCGAGGTCGAGCAGCCGGCGCATCAGCGCGGGCTCGTTGACCGTCCAGACATGGATCTGCAGGCCGGCCCGGCGCAACCGGCCGAGGAACGCGGGCGTCGCGAGCCGCGCGGGGATCTGCGCGCACCGGACGCCTGCCCGCGCGAACCGCGCGGGCATTCCGCAGGCCCACGCGCCCGAGCGGACCGCGGCCAGGCCCGGCGGTGACAGCGTGGTGCACACCTGGCGGTCGACGCTGTGCCTGAACGCGTGCAGCCGGCGCGACGAGAACGAGGTCACGCACACCCGGTCCCATGCCACAGTCCGCCGCAGTGCGCGCACGAGCGGCAGGATGGCCGGCTCGTCCTTCATGTCGATGTTGAAACGCGCCTCGGGCCAGGCGGCGAGCAGATCTTCGAGCAGCGGGATTGGCTCCCGCCCGCCGATCCTGGCCGCAGCGACCTCACGGTAGGGCATGCGTGCGATCCGGCCGCTCACGTCGGTGACCCGGTCCAGGGTGCGGTCGTGGAACGCGATGAGCGTGCCGTCCGACGTCGCCTGCACGTCGGTTTCCAGGTAGCGGTACCCGAGATCGACCGCGCGCTCGAAAGCGGCCCACGAGTTCTCCGGCCCGTGCGCCGCGCCGCCGCGATGCGCGAACGCAAGCGGGCCCGGCTGGTCGAGGAAGCTAGAGAGCATGCCGTCGAGTATGCCCGTCAGGGGCCCGCTCCCGCCTGTTCACCTCGGGATCCGCTGCTGTCGGTGTCGCCCTCGGCAGCCGCGGTGCCGGCCCACTCACGCCGCCTCGCTTCCGCCAGTGCCACCGCGGCAGCCACCGCGACGTTCAGCGACCCGACCCGGCCAACCTGCGGGATGTAGGCGACCGCGTCGGCTTCGGCGAGCAGCCCAGGTGAGCAGCCGTGGTCCTCGTTACCGAACGCCAGGCAGATGTCCCCGTCAAGGGGCGCGGCATGAAGCGCGGCTGCGCCCTCCGCGAGCTCGATAGCGACGACACGGAACCCCGCGTCGGCCGCCGCTTTGGCCGCGGCGGCGGGTGAGGGCTCCTCCTCGAAACTGACGAGGCGCTCGGTGCCGAGGCTGGTCTTGCGCGCGGAGGGGTGCGAGGGCGGCGCGGTGTTCCCGGTCAGCCACACCCGCTCCACGCCGAAGGCGGCTGCCGAGCGGATGATCGAGCCCACGTTGAACGGCTGGGTCACAGAATCGAGCAGCAGGGCAAGCCTGCCCGTCGTGCTGCGCCGCCACTGCCTGTTGAGCCTCTTGATGTCGGTGGGGCGCAATTGCCTGGGCGCCCTTGGCGGGCCGACAGCGTTCATCGGGTCGCCTCGGCCTGCGGGCCGCCGGTGGGCGCGGGGGGTCCGTGGGGTGGAGCCCCCTGGGCTGGCAAGTGCGGCCGCTGCCCCTGGCCAGCTACCCGCAGCACACGGTAGGCCGACCGTGACCTGATCCGGGTGGCCTCCCAGCCCGCACCGGCCAGCCAGCGCTGCAGCGAGTCAGCCCCCAGGTGCCGCTGCGCGACGAGATAGGCGGCGCCACCGGGCTCGAGCCGGCCCAGCCAGCGGGCGAGCAGGCCGTGCAGCGCCAGCTTGCCGATCCTGATCGGCGGGTTCGACCAGATGACGGCGAATGTCACAGCCGCGGGTACTCCGTCCGCGGTGACCGCGCGGACGTTGCGCAGGCCCGCGCTCGCGGCGTTGCGTGCGCACAGTTCCAGCGCGCGCGTATTCACGTCGACCGCCCATACCGTCGCGCCGGGGGATTGGGCGCTGGCCGGGTTCGCTGCGGCCGCTGAGCGGGCCGCCATGGTCAGTGCGATCGGGCCGTAGCCGCAGCCAAGGTCGAGCAGGTGCCCCGAGTGCGGCGGAGCGGGCACGGTCTCGAGCAGAACCCGGGTTCCCGTGTCGAGCCTGCCGGGCGAGAACATCCCGCTGTCCGTCTCGAGGCGCAGGTGCACATCGGGCAGCACGACGTGCACCGTGCCCGGGCGGTGGGCCGCGGCGCTGTCCTGGGTGAAATAGTGCTCGGGCACGCCGCGATCAGGCCCCCTGGGCCGCCCTGGCCGTCTCGGTGGCGGCCGCCGCGGCCAGCTTCCCGGGCGTCAGGAAGCGCCTGGTGACCCAGCGCTCGACCACGAAGGTCATGATCGGGATGATGCCCGCGAGCAGCACGATGAGCGTCTGGCCGAGCGTCATCCTGACGCGGCGGGCCAGCATGTAGGCCGTCACCAGGTACACCATGTACAAGATGCCGTGCGTGGTCCCCACGTAGTTGGCTATCGCGTCCTGGTGGGCGAACACTTGCAGCGGGATCCCGACGAAGACCAGCACGATGAGCAGCACGCCCACGATGTAGGCCATGACGCGGTAGCGGGTCACGGCTGCGTTCAAGGACTCACACCTCCATGTGCGGCGGATTACCTGCGGTGGGCTGCCGGGCGGCCCGGCCGCCCCAGCTCGCGGCCTGGCGGCGCGAAGCGCGGCCGGACAGCCAGCCTCCGGTCCGGCTCGCCTCCGCGTTGAGCCTGCTCAGGTAGGCGTTGTAGGCGGCCAGTTCCTCGTCCCCGTCCCCGTCCCCGTCCCCGTCCTCATCTGCCGCGTCGTCCGGGGCGGTAGGACCGGCGCCGCCACGCGGGGTCCGCAGGCTGGCCGGCAGTGTGACGGCCGTAGCGGGCGCCGCAGCAGGGGAGGCCTCGTCTTCGCGAGCCTGCGCTTCGTGCAGCTCGTCCCGCATCGCCTTGATCCAGAAAACCACCACGAATCCGGCGAACAGCGGCCATTCGAACGTGTAGCCCCAGCTCAGCGCGTTGCCGCCTTCGGCGCGCCGAAGCTGCCACCAGCCAAGCGCCAGGAAACCAGCCACGATGACGATCATCGCCGCGTGCAGGCCCAGCCAGCGGAGGGATACGAAGCGGCGCATGCACCTGAGCTTAGTGTCTATGCCGGAACCCGCGTTCGACTGGGAGCCGGTCAGCGGGCGGGCAGGGCAGGGCAGGCAGGGGCACGTCGGGCGGAAGGGGCGCGTGCCCGGATCCCGCGCCGAGAGCGGGAATGGTTCTCACGATCATGCCGGGCCAGCCCGCTTTTCCCTAACGGCTCCGGTCTGTCACCGCCACGGCCACGCAGCCGGCTGCGGCGGCGTCCATGCTGCCCGCATCCTCATCAGACCCGGGCCACCGCGGGCAGTTCGCCGTCCAGCAGATCTACCGCCCGCGTGAGGATGTCAGGTGGCGCGGTGAAGGGCAGGCGAACATACCGGGCCAGCGTTCTGTCGGCGGAGAACTGCGGCCCGGGGGAGAGGGCGAGGCCCTGCCGCATGGCGCGGGTGGCCAGTGCGGCCGCGGTCGTGTGCCGCAGGCGCAGCCAGATGGCCAGCCCGCCGGGCGGCACCGTGTAGGTCCATCGGCCCGCGGCCGCCGGAGCCGCCAGGAGCGCCGCGAGATGATCGCGCTGCGCCCGCAGCTGTGCCCGGCGGTTGCGGAGAATGCCGGCGATGTCGCCGAGCAGTTCAAGCGCGATGACCTGCTCGAGCGGCGGTGGAGCCAGGCGCGCCTGGAGCGGGTTGAGCATCAGCTCACGGATCCGCGCGGTGCTCGCCCGGATCCAGCCGACGCACAGGCCGCTCCAGATCACCTTGCTGGTCGAGCCGATGGTGATGACGTTGGCTCCGGCGAGGTGCGGCAGCGGCTGCGGCGGCACCCGGAGGTCCAGGTCCCGCATGGTCTCGTCCGCGATGATGGTGAGTTCGTGCTTGGCGGCCAGGGCGGCCACGTCGGCTCGCAGGTCTGCTGGCATGACCGCGCCGGTCGGGTTGTGGAAATCAGGCATGAGGTAGGCCAGGCCCTCCCGGCCGGCGCGGACGGCCTGGGTGAGCCGCCCGCTGTCCCAGCCATCCGCGCCGACGGGGACGGCGGTGAGCCGGGCCCGGCGCCTGCGCAGGATGGCGAGCGCTCCAGGGAAGGTTGGATTCTCCACCGCGATCGGGCGGCGCCGGTCGTGGAGGTGGTCGGTGAGCAGCGCCAGCGCCGCCTGGGCTCCTGACGTGATCAGGATCTGGTCCGGCCGGGTGGGCAGCCCTTCGCCGGTGTAGCGGGCCGCGAGCAGTTCCCGCAGGTGTGGCAGGCCGGCCGTGGGCGTGCCTGCGTCGACGAGCAGAGTCGCGCAGCGGTCGACGGCGCGCCGCAGTGCCGCGAGATAGGCGTCGTGCGGTGCGGCGGTGACGGCCAGCGTCAGGTCGAGCTCGGCGTTTCCGCCGCCGCGGTCCACCGACCATGGCGCCGTGCGCTCCGTGAGCTGCGGTGGCAGCCGTACCCTGCTCCCGCTGCCGTGGCGGGTGAGGATCCAGCCGTCGTCCCTCAGCATCGACAGGCTGGCCACGACGGTGCCGCGGCTGACGCCGAGTGAGCCGGCGAGCGCGCGTTCTGACGGCAGGCCGCTGCCGACGGGCACGCGCCCGTCCACCACCGCCTCCCGCACGGCCGCAGCGATCGACTGGGCGAGCGGCATGCGCTCCGCACGCCAGTCGCCCAGGCTGGCGGCGAGGGCGTGAGCACCTGTGCGGAGGTCGCGCATTGGCCCAGTCTCCCCTGTCTGGACCGAGCTGCGGGCCGTGGGTGAGCGGCCCTTGCGGCCCGGGCCAGCTCGCCACCAGTAACGAATGTTACTGTCACTTGACAGTGACTATCTAAAAGGAGTTACATGTTCTTAGCAGTTACTCCTGAAAGGTGGTGAATACCATGATCGCATCGGGAAACCGCAGGTGGTGGGCGCTCGTCGCGCTCGCGCTCAGCGTGCTCGTCGTCGGCCTCGACCTGACCGTGCTCAACCTGGCCCTTCCAACGCTCGCCACCAGCCTGCATGCCTCGACAAGTGACCTGCAATGGTTCGTCGACGCGTACAGCCTCGTGCTCGCCGCCGCGCTGCTTCCCGCGGGACTGCTCGGCGACAGGTACGGCAGGAAGAGGGTTCTCCTCATCTCGCTCGCGCTGTTCGGCCTGGGGTCGGTCGCCTGTGCCTACGCACCCTCAGCGGGGGCGCTCATCGCCGCCCGCGCCGTCCTCGGCCTCGGTGCGGCCGCGGTGCTGCCGCTTTCCCTGTCGGTGCTGCCGGTCATGTTCGCCCCGCAGGAACGGCCGAAGGCGATCGCGACGATGGCAGGCGTGACCTTCGTCAGCTTCCCCATCGGCCCGATCCTCGGCGGCTGGCTGCTCGACAACTTCTGGTGGGGCTCGGTGTTCCTGATCAACGTGCCAGTGGTCGTGCTCGCCTCCGCCGCGGTGGCGGCGGCGATGCCCGAGTCCCGCAGCGCCCGGCGCGCGCCGCTCGACGTCACCGGCGTGGTGATCTCCAGCCTCGGCCTCGCCGGGCTGACCTACGGCGTCATCAGGGCGGGGCAGGACGGCTGGAGCAGCCCGGCCGCGATCGCGGCGATGGCGGCGGGCGCGGCGGCACTCGCCGCATTCGCGGCCTGGGAGCGCAGGGTCAGCGAGCGCGGCCAGCCGCTCATCGACCTGACGCTGTTCCGCTCGGCCAGCTTCACCTGGGGCACGATCCTCGCGACACTGGTCTCCTTCGCATTGTTCGGGATCCTGTTCGCGACGCCGCAGTACTTCCAGGAGGTCCGCGGCCTCGATGCCCTCGGCGCCGGTGTACGGCTGCTTCCGATGATCGGCGGCATGATGGTCGGCATGATCGCGGGCAGCCGGCGCCAGGGCGGCCGGATCAACGCGAAGGCACTCGTGGCTGGCGGGTTCGCGCTGATGGCCGTCGCCCTGGCCGCCGGGGCCTTCACCACCGTGCACAGCGGCACCGGCTTCGCCGCCTGCTGGTTCGCCGCCACCGGCCTCGGCCTCGGTCTCGCGATGCCGGCCGCGATGAACGCCGCGCTCGGTGCGCTGTCCGCGGAGCGCAGCGGCGTCGGTTCGGCCGTGATCACCGCGATGCGCCAGGTCGGCGCGACGATCGGGGTTGCGATCCTCGGTACGATCCTCGGCTCGGTCTACCGGAGCCACCTGGACCTGGCCGGGCTGCCGCCGCAGGTGGCCGGCACGGTTAGCAAGAGCGTCGTCAGCGGCATGGCGGTGGCACGGCAGGCAGGTTCGGCCGTCATCTCCGGCACGGTGCGCACCGCCTTCGTGGACGCGATGGATGTCATGCTGTGGGTATGCGGCGGCATCGCTCTCGCCGCCGCCGTGCTCGCGCTGGTATTCCTGCCACGGCAGGCACCGTCGGCGGAGCAGGGATCTGACGAGGTGAGAACGGCAGATGAGATCGGCGTCTGAACAGGAATCGCCGCAAGCGGCGCCGCCATCGCCCGGCGCGGGCCAGGAAGCCCCCAGGTTCGGGCTCCGTGAGCGCAAGAAGGCCAGGACGCGTGCTGCCATCAGGCAGCACGCGCTCCGGCTGATCCGCGAACAGGGTTACGCCGCCACCACCGTCGACCAGATCGCCGAGGCGGCCGAGGTTTCGCCCAGCACCTTCTTCCGCTATTTCCCCACCAAGGAGGACGTCGTGCTGCAGGACGACGTGGACCTGCTTGCCTTCGAGGCGTTCGAGGCGCAGCCACCGGGCCTCAGCCCGATCGCGGCGATGCGGGCCGCGGTCGCCGCCGCTTTCGGGCAGCTGCCAGCAAGCGAACTTCAGCAGCTGCGCGAGACCGCGGCCCTGTCATTGTCGGTTCCGGAGCTGCGCGCGCGTGCGCTCGGCGAGTACATCAGGGCGGTGGGGGCCTTCGCCGACGCGATCGCGAAGCGCACCGGGCATGACCCGGACGAGTTCGCTGTGCGCAACTACGCGGGCGCCGTCGTCGGCGTCATGCTGTCCGCGTCGCTCGCGATCGCGGCCGACCCGGCCGCGGATTTCGCCGGGGTCACCGACGCGGCACTCGCGCATCTGGAGGCCGGCCTCCCGCTATGAGGGGCCGCCCTCGCAGCGGGGGAGTGCGGGCAACGGTGAGACGGTCTGCAATTGCTTTAAGTATTCAGTCAGATACGCATAGTGAGATACGCTCCCCGGTGTGCAATGTATGGAGTGCGATTGGACGGGGCCTTTCGACGTCGACGGGATGCGCGCGGTTTTGTGCGGGCAGTGCGGCGCAGAACTGGAACCCGACGTCCTGCCGGTCAGCGCGGCGTGGGATGTGTTCACCCCGCACGCTGCCGACGACACCGGCCCGGTGCCATATCTCAAGCGCGCCAGCCGCCTGGTTCTGCGCGTCGCTTCTGCGGGGCTGCGCGGGTAACGCGGCCCCTGCGCCGGGTCAGCGGCCAAGCAGATGGCCGAGCAGCGGGCCGAGCAGCGGGTCGAGGGCCCGCAGGCCGGCGGTGACGGCCGCGGCGGCCAGGAGCACCACGATGAACGGTGCGCGCCTGCGCAGCGCGGCGACGGCCGCCGCGAGCCCGGCGAGCCGCGGGCCGTCGATGGCGAGCGACTGCGCGTTCGCGAGCGCCTGCACCGCGCACAGCGCCGCGAGCAATGCGATGGGAAGCAGTTCGGCACATCGCCGGGCCCTGGGATCGTCGAGCAGCCGCCGCGGCACCGTGAGCCCCGCCAGTTTCAGGGCATAGCAGCCCGCCGATGTGGCCAGCACCGCCAGCCAGAGCGTCATCGGCGCGGCCCGGGAAAACCCAGAGCCACGGCCGCCGCGGCGAGCATCACCGGGATCCCCGGCGGGAGAAAGGGCGTGCAGGCGATGGCGACGGCGGCGCCCGCAGCGGCCACCCGGCGCTCGGCCGGCCCAGCCGACAGCCGGGGCCACAGCAGCGCAAGGAAGGCCGCCGGGCCGATCACGTCCACGCCGAACTCGGCCGGGCTGCCGAGTCTGCCCGCGCCGAGCGCTCCGGCCAGAGTGGAAGCGTTCCACACCGCGTACAGCGCGGCGAACGTCGCCGCGAAACCGGCCCGCGCGGCCGCGCGGCCAGGCTGGGCGAGAGCCATCGCGGTGGTCTCGTCGATGACCGCGTGCGCGGTGAGGAGCCGCCGCCCGCCGCGCACCCGCAGCACGTCGGCCAGCCTGAGTCCATAAAACGCGTTACGGCTGCCGAGGAGCAGGGCCCCGAAGGTGCCGGCGATCAGGCTGCCACCGCCCGCGACAGCCGCCGCGAGCGCGTACTGTGACGCCCCGGTGAACGCCAGGAGGCTCAGCACACATGCCTGCGGCACACTGAGCCCCGCCGTCACGGCCGCGGCCCCGAATCCGATGCCGGAGAAGCCGACCGCGAGCCCAAGGCTCAGCCCATCCCTGCGGGCACGCCCGCGCGACTGCGTATCGTCGTGTGCCGCGTCCGGGCTGGCGTGTGCCCCTGCGGCGGCCGGGGTGCCGGGTGCTGCGGCTGTGGTGGGGGTGCCGGGTGCTGCGGCTGTGGTGAGGGTGTCGGGTGCTGCGGCTGTGGTGGGGGTGCCGGGTGCTGCGGCCGTGGTGCCGGCTGCGGCTCCTGCGGGCTCGGGCCGTGCGTCGCCGGCCTTGGGCGCGGTGTTCCGCACATCTGCTGCGTTCGGCACGTCTGCCGCGTTCTGCGGCCCGGCCCGGCGCGGTGACAGCATGCGCCCGAGGTTAGGCGGCCCCTGCGACGCCGTCTTGAAGGTTCTTGCGGCCGCGCTGGTACCCGCCGGGCGGCACGCCGACGATCCGCTTGAAGTGGCGGGTCAGGTGAGCCTGGTCGGCGAAACCCACCCGCGCCGCCACGTCGGCAGGCCGCATGCCCTGGCCAAGGAGGTCGCGGGCGATGCGCACCCGGCGCTGGTTCAGGTAGGCGTGCGGCGGCAGGCCCGTCTCGGCGCGGAACGCGCGCAGCAGCGAGAACGGGCTGGCGCCGACCGCCGCCGCGAGCACAGCCAGCCGTGGCGGATCGGTGAGCCGCTGGTCCAGGATCTCCCTTGCGGCCACCGCGGCGCGAAGCGCCGGCAGCCGCGGCAGCCGTTCGGGATAAGTAAACGCCGACCGCCGTCCGTCCGGACCTCGCCCGCGGGCCGCGTGCCGTGTCAGCAGCGCGGCGACCGCGGCGTGCAGGAGGCTGGATGCGGCGAGTGCGTCGCTGGTCTCGGCGGCCAGGTGAGCGGTGGCGAGCAGGCGACGGCTGACCGGGTCGTCGACCACGGGGTCAGGGAAGAATGGGGACCCGCGGGTCGTGGGGTATTCCGGCGCCGCCAGTTCCGCCGCGGCGCCAGCGACCACCTCGACGTCCGGGTAGAGCACGCGGTACGCCCATCCGTCTGGTGTCCCCGCGTGCCCGGTGTGCACGGTGTCCGGGTTCACCAGGATGATCTCACCCGGTCCGGCGCGCAGAGTCGTGCCCTGGTGGTCGAATTCCTCGACACCCCGGTCGATCAGGGCGATGACATAGGTCTCGTGCGCGTGCCTGCTGTACCGCTGCCGGACGAAACGCGCACGCAGAAGATCAACTCCGGGCAGGCCCGGGTGCTGCCAGTACCGTGCGAGTTCCTGGCTCATGCTGCCGATGGTATGGCCGCTCCGCGCGGACGGCGCGGCCGGCGGCGCCGGGCCCGGGGGAGTGGCCCGATCACCGCGCCGCGGTGGTCAATGCGGCAGCGGGCCGCCCGCGAGCGCCACGACCACTCCCGCCGCTCCCGCGCACAGCAGTGTCAGCACCACACCGCGGCGAAGCAGCAGCAGGACGGCGGCGCCGGCCAGGACCGCGTACTGCCAGGGCCGGGTGATCGCGAGCGCGAGCGGGATCGCTGAGCCGAGAATCGCGCCGATTGCCGCGGGTCCCGCACCGCCGAGAAACGCCTGTGCCCGCCGGTCGGCCCTGAGCCGGTCGAAGTGGCGCCCGCCGAGCAGGACGAACACGAACGACGGCGCGAACGCGATCACAGCCGCGAGGATGCCACCTACGATCCCTGCGGCCGCGTAGCCGACAACGGCGACGGTCTGGACGACCGGCCCCGGCGTGATCTGGCCGAGTGCGACCGCGTTGAGGAACTGGGCGCCGGTCATCCAGTGATATCGCGTGACTGCGTCCGCCTGCATCAGCGGGATGATCACGAAACCGCCGCCGTAGGACAGGGCGCCGACCTTGAACGCGACCCAGGCGAGCGAGAGCAGTACCCCGCCGCCGATACCGGCCGCGGCAAGTACCGGGACGGGTGTTACCGATACCGCGCGTCCGCCAGGGCTTCGCCGCGGGCCGGCGCCTGACCCGGAGCCAGCTTCCGGGCCGGTATCTGGTGATCCTGGGCCCTCGCCCTCGCCCTCGCCCTCGCCCGCGGCTGGGCCTTCGCCGCCTCGGCGCAGGCGCGCCACGGCAAGTTCGGCCGCGCCGCAGGCCAGCAGCGCGAGCACGAGCCACGGGCCCGTGGTCGCTGCCGCCACCGCCCCCAGCGCGACGTAGACCGGCCAGCGGAATCGGCTGCTGCGGCGTGCCCGCTGCCAGCTGGCGGGCATGAGGCTCGCGCCGGCCTGCACGGCGACCGCCGCGACCGCCGCGCCTGCGCCCGCGCCCGCGCCTTCCACCCACGAGGGCGGTGACCCGGCGAGGAAGAGGGCGGCCAGCGCGAGGATCAGGATCAGGCCGGGCGCGATGAACGCGGCGCCGCCGGCCAGCGCGCCGGGCCGCCCGCGGAGCCGCCAGGCGCAGAAGATCGCGAGCTGAGTCGAGGCCGGGCCGGGCAGCAGGTTGCAGGCGGCCAGCGCGTCTTCGAACTCCCTGGCGTCCAGCCACCGCTTGCGCTCGACGCACAGGTCGCGAAGCAGCGCGATGTGGGCCGGCGGCCCACCGAACCCGATGCAGCCGATCCTGGCCCATTCCCGCAGCACCGTCAGCAGGCCGGGACCTGACCGCCCGTCAGCGCCGTGCGTGCGTCTCGCGCTTGCTCTCACGTGGGTAACCAGGCAGGGCTATGGCGCCGGCGGCTGGCGCAGCGGGGCCCCGGCCGGGCACAGCGATGCCGGGGCCCCGGCCGGGCACAGCGATGCCGGGGCCCCGGCCGGGCACAGCGATGCCTTGCTGTCCGAGAGATCATCGGCGAAGGCGCCCGCGTCCTGGGTGTCGCCGCCGCCGCGCGGGGCGCCGCGGACGCTGGCAAGTTGCGCGCATGTTCAGCTTCCCTCTGCTGCTCGCTGCCGGTGACTGATGAGGTGGAGCAGGAAGCCGACACGGGTTCGCAGGTCGCTGGCCATGCGCTGGAAGGCGGGGTAGCTCTGCTCGTCGCCGTCGCCGTCGCCGTCGGCCGGGTCGGCGATGCTCCAATGGATCAGTTCTGGGTGACCGGGGAAGTCCGGGCAGATCTCGCGCACACGGTCACAGAGCGTGACTACAAGGTCGAAGCGCTGGCCGGCGAACTCGCTCAGGTGTTTCGCCCTGCGGCCAGCGGCGTCGATGCCGTGCTCGCGCATCACCCGCACGGCGTTCGGGTGCAGGCGTTTGGGGTTGCTGCCCGCGCTCCGCACTTCGACCGTCCCGCCGGCCAGGTGGCCGAGCAGCGCCTCGGCGACCTGCGAGCGCGCGCTGTTGCCCGTGCACAGGAACAGGACGCGGGCCGGGGCGCCGATGGACTGCGCGTTTCCACCGCTGGCCGGCAGGAAATCGGCGCTGGCTCGCGCGCCGCCGGCGCTAGCGTGCGAGCTGGTTGTGAAGCGCAGGGGCGGTGGCGTCATCCGGAGCCCCGGATGCAGCGCCGCGCCGGCCCCCGCGAGGAGTTCGCTGCAGCGCGCCAGGTCAACGCTGTAGTAGGCGTCGCGCCGGTCTGCGGAGCTGCGGCGCATTGACACGAGCTGGCCCGCGCGCAGCCGGCCGAGGTGGTAGGAGACGAGGCTCTGCGGCTGGCCGACAAGCGTGGTGAGCTCGTGAACCTGCCGATCGCTCCTGGCGAGCTCGCTCAGCAGGATCCAGCGCAGAGGATGGCCCACGAGCTGCAGGAATACGGGTGGCGGGCCGTAGCGGCAGGGGAGCGGCGTGGCCACATGCCGACATTACATCAAGCGAGATTAATCAATCAAATACTTTTAATCGATTTGGCGCGCCGGTGCAGGCTGGTCATTTTCACCGCCGCACCGCGCCGCGTCAGGGCATCGCCGTGGCGCGCCGCTGTCGTGGGCGGCGCCAAGAGCGCCGTCGTCGGTGCGCGCCTTGGCGCCCAGGTCACCGCCGCCGCTGTCGCGGGCGGTGTTTGCCCCGGCGTCTGTGTCAGCGCCGCCGACGCCGGCCGCGCTGGCGTCGCGGGCGCCGGACTTGTCCCGCTCATCTGGGCCGTAACGGTGGGTGAGGACAATGACCGTTATCCAGCCGCCGATCAGGATCAGCCAGAAGTTGATCAGCCGGTAGGTGAGAACGGCGGTCAGCGCGCGCGAGGCGCTGAGGCCCACGGCGGCGAGCGCCGCGGTCAGGGTCACCTCGACCAGGCCGAATCCGCCGGGTGTGACACCCGTGCTGCCAACCGCGGCGCCAGCGCCGTAGGCGAGAACGAGCCCGTGCCACGGCACCCGCGACCCGGTGGCGAGGATCGCACACGCCAGGCAGGCGCAGTCGGCAACCCAGTTGACGACGGCGAGCGCGAATACCTCGGCGTATCGCGGCCACGGGAGCTTGATGCTGGCGACGCGGTCGAGAAAGTCCTCCACGGCATTCGGGTCGAATCTCGGCCGGTGAAAGACGCGCTGCGACATGTGGACCAGGCGGGCGATGAGCCGGTGCAGGGCAGTGCGTACGCGCTGGTAACGCAGGGCGAGCAGCACCGCGAGGGCGGGCAGCACGAACACGGCGGCGAGGGCGAAACTTGCCGCGGTGGCAGCGGACGCGCCCCCCGCGATCGCGCCGACGACCAGGAGGAGCGCGAGTGCCGACGTCGACAAGATCGCCGACACGGCGAGCGCCCAGCCCGTGACCGCCGAGCCGACGCCATGGCGCCTGAACTGCCGGTAGGTGAACACGGCCGCAAGCTGCGTGCCCGCGAACGGCAGCGACATCGACAGGGCGTTGCCCGCGTAGGTGACCGCCATGACCGAGCCGAACGTCGCCGGATGACCATCGGCGCGGAGCAGGCGCCTGCGGCTGAGCCCGAACGCGGTGAGCGAGACCGCCTCGAAGGCGACCGCGGCGACGAACCAGACCCAGTCGAGATGCCCGATCGCGGTCACCGACTCCGTGAGCGTATGCCGGCTGATGATCACGATGGCCGTGAGCACGGCGACGGCGAGCGCGATCAGCACCATCCGGCGCCAGCGCGGCCGCCACAGCCGGCTAGCCCTCGCCTGGTCGTCGTGGCTGCTTGGCACGCGGTTCGTCCTCCTTTCTCACGTGTGCACCTACCCCTTCGGCACGGACGAATCCCTCATATGGCCGCTGCGGCACCATCCGGCTCAGCTCTGGTCGTGGCGCCGCGCCTGCCCGCAGTGCCGGCCGTAGTACCGGATGTCAGCCGGCGCTGCCGCCCCAGGTCAAATCGGAGGACTTTGGCCTCTGTGCGCTTACGCTTGACCACGCATAGACCTGCGCTGACTGACGGCGGGGATTCGCCATCGCGGTGCTGCGCTTGCTGAGTTGGCTTCCATCCGGTGATCGCGCACCCTCCGGCCACTCCCACGAAAGAGGACATCATGTTTGCGCGTGGCGTCACAGGAGCGGCGACGGCGGTGGCGGCACTCACCGGCTGCGCGGCCGTGCTGGTATTGAGTGGCTGCTCCGTCGATGTCGGGACGTTGCAGCATCGCACCTCCAGCTACTCGGTCCAGGCGCCATTACGTGCCCTTGTCGTGCACGGCCATCTGGGCAATGTGGATGTGACCGGTGGTAACCAGAGCAGCGTGTCGGTCACCGAGCGAGCGACCTACCGGGGCAAGATGCCGCAGACCACCCACCGCACGAGCGGCGGGACACTCACCCTGGACAGTAACTGCCCGGCCAACGAGACGTGCGGCGTCGGCTATCAGGTCGAGGTTCCTGCCGCCATGACGGTCACTGTCAGCACCGGCGCGGGCGAGATCCGCCTCACCGGCCTCGCGGGCCAGGTAACCGCGCATACCAACGCCGGCGATATCAACCTCAGCGCCCTGTCCGGGCCGATCGAGGTCACCGATCACGCAGGCTCGATCCACGGCCAGCGGCTGTCGTCGCCGCGGGCCACGCTGAGCACGAGCGCCGGCGCCGTCGACGCCAGCTTCTCCGCCGCTCCCGCGGCCCTGACCGCCACCGTCACCGTCGGCTCGGTAACCCTGCACGTTCCGGGTGGTATCTCCTACGCCGTCGAGGCCCACAGCTCCGTCGGCAGCACCCACATCGGCGTGCCGCAGGCGCGCACCTCGCCGCATTCCATCACGGCCCACACCACGACGGGCTCCGTCACCGTCGAGCCCGGCTGACGTGTTCCGCCACCCCGGCCGCCGCATCCGCCGCCGCATCCTCCTGGACGCGGGTACGGCGCCGCCGCACGCGTCTGGACGCGGGTGCGCACTGCGGGAATCATGGACACCGGCACGCCGCCGAGGGGTCGGCACCCGCCGGGGAGGGGATGAGGAGCGATGGGCATCGTGTCACCCGGGTTCCACGGTCGGCGGCGCGGCGCGGACGTGAAGCTCCCGCCCGGGCAGTACCTGACCCGGGACTTCCCGGTCCTGTCGGCCGGGCCGACCCCACGGGTGCGGGTGGAGAGCTGGGAGTTCGTCATCACCACCGAGGCTGGGCAGGACCGCCGCCTGTCCTGGCGTGATCTGCTCGCCCTGCCCAGCGAGACACCGACCGTGGACCTGCATTGCGTCACGAA
The DNA here is from genome assembly GCA_963851085.1 of uncultured Actinomycetota bacterium. Classification (GTDB taxonomy): domain Bacteria; phylum Actinomycetota; class Actinomycetes; order Streptosporangiales; family Streptosporangiaceae; genus DATFVJ01. The sequence goes on from CAWKNX010000009.1 coordinate 324,972, forward strand.
ATGGTCGAAGCTCGCCACCACCTGGCGCGGCGTATCCCTGGATCTCCTGCTCGCCGACGTCGAGACGGTGGCGGACTTCGCGCTCGTTCACTCCTACGGCGGGTACACCACCAATCTGCCGCTCGAAGACCTCCTCGGCGGCCAGGCGTGGATCGCCTACAAATACGAAGGGGATGACCTGCCACCCGAGCATGGCGGCCCGGCCCGGCTGCTCGTGCCCCACCTGTACCTGTGGAAGTCGGCCAAATGGGTACGCGGCATCCAGCTGCTGCTTGCGGACGAGCCCGGGTTCTGGGAGAGCGCTGGCTACCACAACTATGGTGACCCGTGGCGCGAGCAGCGGTACCAGGGCGACTAGGCGACCGCCGGCTGAGCTGGCAGGCCGCCCGCCTGACCGGGCACCGTGCCGAGACGGCGGCGGCAGCGACCCTGGTCTTTTCGGTACCCGGCTGGCCTGGGCACCTGGCCGGGCAGCACGCCGACGTGCGGCTCACGGCCGCCGACGGTTACAGCACGCAGCGCAGTTACTCCCTCGCCGCGCCCGCCGACGGCGACCGCGTCGAGCTGACGGTGCAGCGGGTGCCAGACGGCGAAGTCTCGCCTTACCTCACTGACGTGCTGAGCATCGGCGGCCAGGTGGAGATCCGCGGCCCGGTGGGCGGCTGGTTCGTATGGCGGCCCGCTGACACAGGCCCGGTCCTGCTGGTGGCAGGCGGCTCGGGCATCGTGCCGCTGATGGCCATGGTCCGTGCTCGCCGGGTGGCGGAAAGCCGCGCACCGTTCCGCCTCGTCTACTCGCTGCGCACGCCCGGCGAGCGGTACTACGCCGACGAACTGCGCGAGCCGCCCCCCGGCGATGCCGGAGTCGAGGTGACCTACATCTACAGCCGGGCCGCGCCCGCCGGCTGGGCCCGGCCGCCCGGCCGCCTGACGGCGGGGGATCTGGCCGCGGCGGGCCGGGCCGCCGGAACGGCGCCTGCGTGTTTCGTCTGCGGGCCGACCGGATTCGTCGAGGCAGCCGCGGACATCCTGGTCGCACTGGGCCACGATCCCCGCCGCATCAAGACAGAGCGTTTCGGCCCGAGCGGAGGCTGACATGACCGAGCAGTACCTGGACGGCAACGCGCTGGCGGGCCCGCTGAGCGAGATCTTCGCGATGGACCTCACGGCAGCGGCCGGCCGCTGCGCCCGCTGCGGGCTCACCGGGCCGGTCGCCGGGCTGCGGCTGTACGTCCGGGCGCCGGGCCTGGTGGCCCGCTGCCCGGGCTGCGATGCCGTGATGCTCCGCCTGGTGCGCGGCCCAGCCACCGCCTGGCTCGATCTGCGCGGCACGGCGTGCCTGCAGATCCCGATGCCGCCCGAGCCCTGAGCCGCGCCCTTCGGGCCATCAACCTCCCGCCGGCGTGTCCCGGTCCTGTCCCGTGCGGTCCGGTCCTCTGCGTCCGTGGAGGCGACCCCCGGATCCACCGAAGCACCGCCAGCCGATGCGGGACTTGTTTGCCTCGCGCGCCTGCGGCACGACGCGAGCCCGGCAGTCCTATCCGCGCGACCTCGTAGTCCGCTGTCCACGCCGGACTTTCGTGATCGGCGCCAGCCCGCCTTCATGATCGCGGTATTTTCTCCGCATATACCTCGGAGAAGTTACCGCGATCTGCCAGCGGGTCCTTCTTGAGAAATATGTCCACGGACAAGCCGTCACCGCTGGAGACACCTATGTGGTGAGACATGCCTAGAGCCCTTCCGCTGATTCTGAGCCCGTAACGGGCGTGCGCGATCAGGGCGTTGCCGCCACCCAGCGCGAACCCAACCGCGGTGTCCCGTCTCGGTCATCACGTCGGCTGCGAGGGCAGCCCCTCCCGTGCTAGGTGACCGATAATGAACATTATGTTAAGTCAAAACGCAAGGGATGGCTGGCCGCTTTCCGCGATG